>CAYYJR010000042.1:0-4559 GCA_964472305.1 uncultured bacterium | reverse complement strand
TCGTTCTTGATCCGGTGCATATTCGCCCGTAACGCGTTGAATTCCGCGGGATCGTTCATCAGCCGGTCGATAATCTTCGGCAATCGGCGGTAGTTCGTCAGGCGGATGGCAATGCCTTCCTCGACGGCGAAGGCGAGGTTACCCTTTTCCTGCGGCATCGGCTCGGTCACCTCGTCCAGCAGCAACGGCAGCTCTTTGATCACCGCCTCCATGATGGTGCCCGGGCCGGGTTTGGTAATCATGACATCGGCGGCGGTCATCATCTGCGCGATGCGCTGGGTGAAGCCGTGCACGTGCATGCGGATGGGAGCGGTGCGCGCAACGTAGTGCATCTTGCGCTTCAGGGAACGATTCATGCCGCAGATCACCAGCAGTTGCAGCGGGAGTTGGCTGGCGATCAGCGCCCGCACCACCGCGGTGGTCTTGCGCGGAATGGCCATGCCGCCCATGGAAATCAGGACGGTGAAGATATCGGGACGCAGCCCCAGTAATTCGCGCGCTTCTTCCTTCGATGTTTTATCCAGAAAAAAAGACGGATTGACCGCGAAGCCCTTGTGCACCTGCACCCGTTGCGAAGGCAAGCCATAGGCGACCATCTGTCGCTTGGCCAACTCGGTAAAGGTGATCACCAGCGAGGCTTCCGGATTGGCCCACCCCTTCAGGAAGTGATCGGTGAGGTCGGTGCAGACAATAACAAACGGCACCTGCGCGTAGCGTCCGCACTCCTTCAGCGCGCGAATGAGCGCGTGATTGAGGATGGGGTGCACGGAGACGATCATGTCGGGCTGTTCCTGTTCGACCAGTCGCCGCACGTTCTGGTAGGCGCGCCGCACCCACGGGATGACCGCCTTTTCCACATTAAAGGAGTTCAGCAACCGCATGCCGTGCTTGGCGTAGCGCGGGTCGGCTTGCAGCATCAGGTTGTAGCTGTCATACAGCATCTGCACCCGCTGACTACCGGAGATGAGCGGCACGTTCAGGAGCATCACCTCGTATTGATCGGGATATCGCAGCTTGATCGCCGCGTCAAGGGCACGAGCCGCGCTGATATGACCGCCGCCGGTGTTGGCATACATCACGAATATTTTTGGCTTGCGACCGGATGCTGTGCCCGCGAGAGTGTCGCTCATATCCCAATAGCCTTTCCGCTAGCACTCCCGCGGGTGGCGGAAGCGGTAGATTGGTCCAGGTCTGCAACAGTGGTGAAGTCCATCCCCGCTATTATACCGCGCTTTACCCTCATACTGAAACCTCTTGTCACGCGAGGCGTCTGGAACGCGGGCGGCTAATGGCTGGTACGGCATCTGCAGCGGCAGGAAATGCCGTGGAAAAAGCGAACAAGTCATCGCAAGACCATTGAGAAGCGAGGAGCAGCGCATGTCATCACGTCCCATCCCGACCGAATTCGCACAGGTCGCTGCCTGGATGCAACAGCACTTTACTCCCGGCGCCACGCTGCCGTTTTCGTTCCGCTACGGCGGGCAGACCCTGAACACGCTCGTTGCCGACTGGCAGGCGGAGTGGACGCCGCGGATGCTCACGCTGACCGACCCGGCTACCGGATTGCAACTTCGGTGTGAGATGATCCGCTTCGACGATTTTCCCGCAATGGAATGGGTGCTCTCGCTGAAAAACACCGGCAGCACGGATACGCCTATCCTTGCCGACATCCGACCGCTGGACCTGCGCGTCGAAGTGGCGGAGTCGCAGGACTGCCGCGTTCATCATGCACGGGGGAGCGAATGCCGGCGTGATGATTTCGCACCGCTGGAAACACCGCTGGACGCGGGAGGCACGGTGCACTTGGCCTCGCTGCTGGGACGCTCATCCAACGGCACGCTGCCTTTTTTCAACCTGCAACTCGGTGAGACGGGGCTGATTGGCGCCATCGGCTGGACCGGCGGCTGGGTCGTCGACTTCACGCGCGACGCCGAAGGCATACGCGTATCTGCCGGCATGGCGCACACGCACCTGACGCTGCACCCCGGAGAAGAGATTCGTACACCGCGCATCCTGTGGCTCTGTTGGGACGGCGAACGCCTGCATGGACACAATATGCTGCGCCAGCTCATTCTCGCCCATTACACTCCGCGACCCAACGGCGAACTGCTGCGCGCGCCGATGAACTATGCGGTGTGGGGGGAGAACACTGCACCACAGCAAATCGCCAAAGCACGCTGGCTGGTGGAGCACGACATCCCGATGGACAACTTCTGGATCGACGCCGGTTGGCATGGCGACGGCGCGTTCCGCGAAGATTCCACGGTGTTTAACAGCGACTGGGCAAAACACGTTGGCAACTGGTGGCCCAACGCTACCACCTATCCGGACGGCCTGCACCCCGTCGGTGACGCATTGCGCGAGATGGGACTGGGTTTCGTACTGTGGCTGGAGCCCGAGCGGGTGTTCACCGGAACATACTTCACCCGCGAGCATCCGGAGTGGTTGCACGGACCCATCGGCGACAATTATCTCTTCGATCTGGGCAATCCGGAGGCGCGGCAGGCGCTCACGCAGTTGGTCGGCGACGTGATTGAGACCGGCGGCGTCACCTGCTATCGCCAGGATTTCAATACCGACCCCGCGCCGTTCTGGGAGGCGGCGGATGCCCCTGACCGGGTGGGAATGAGCGAAATCCGCCACATCCAGGGACTCTACGCGTTCTGGGATGCGCTGCTGGCACGCTTCCCCGGCCTGGTGATCGATAATTGTTCCAGTGGTGGGCGGCGCATCGACCTGGAGATGCTGCGGCGCAGCATCGCGCTGTGGCGCAGCGACTACCAATGTTATCCGGGCTTCGACCCGACCGGCATGCAGGGCCAGACGCACGGCCTGTCGCTATGGGCACCGTTGCACACCGGTTGCTACGACACCGGCGGCACCTATCACTTCCGCAGCGCGCTGGGACCGGGCATCGTCGTCACCTCGCAAATATACGCCCGCGATCCCGTCGCCGATTTTCCGGTGGAGTGGCTGCATAAGATGATGGTGGAACAACGTCACGTGCGCAAATATTTCTACGGCGACTTCTACCCGCTGCTCTCCTTCAGTCTCTCCAACGAGGTTTGGGCTGCATGGCAGTTTCATCGACCCGACCTGGGCGAGGGGATGGTGCTCGCGCTGCGTCGGCAGGACAGCCCATTCTCGCGCATCGACATCACCCTGCGCGATCTGGATCCGGCCGCCAGCTACATTGTTGAGGAGGTCGATACCCGCACCGGCAGCGTGGCGGACGGCGCGTATTACATGACAAAGGGATTGTCCATCGAAATCAACGAACAACCCGGCTCGGTGCTTTACATCTATAAGAGCCGGTAGCAAAGCCATCGAACGCTCGCTTGTCCATAGACGACAGTCGGCAAATTCGCTAGACTGAGCCATGCCTTTCGATCCGACCAGTTTCCATGGGGAAGCGACGCGCGCTATTCACGGCGGACAGGAACCCGACCGGGCTGCCGGCGCGGTGAACACGCCGATCTTCCAAACCGCCTCATTCGCCTTCGACAGCGTGGAGCAGGCCGTCGCGCGCTCCGCGCATCTGGAAGAAGGCTACGTCTACACCCGGCTGGAAAATCCCACTACCGAGGCATTGGAGCGTAAGCTGGCGTTGCTGGACGGCGCGGAAGGTTGTGTGGCCACCGCCTCCGGCATGGGCGCGATCAGCGCGCTGTTCATGGGGCTGTGCGGCTCGGGCGATCACGTGGTCTGCGCGAACAGCATCTATGGCGCCACCTACGACCTGTTGCACGGACCGCTGCAACGGTGGGGGCTGGGCGTGACCTTCGTGGACGCGCGCGAGGCCGGCAACGTCGCTCGCGCCATCCGTCCCGACACCCGATTGGTCTACGTCGAGAGCCCGTCCAACCCGTGCCTGCGGCTGGTGGACCTGGAAGCGGTGGCGCAACTGGCGCATGACCGCGGGGTGCCGGTGGCGATCGACAACACCTTCGCCAGCTCGGTCAACCAGCTTCCGTTGTTGTTCGGGGTGGACCTGGTGGTCTATAGCGCGACGAAATATATCGGCGGGCATTGCGACGCGCTGGGCGGCGCCGTGCTGGGGCGGACGGAGCTGTTGCGTCGCGTGCGCGCCGCAAACATCCTGGGCGGCGCGACGTTGAGCCCGTTCAATGCCTTCCTGTTGCTGCGCGGGGCGGCCACGCTGCCGTTGCGCATCGAGCGCCACAACGCCAACGCGCGCGAAATCGCACAACGCCTTTTGGGTCATCCGCGCGTGTTGCGCGTGCATTACCCCGGCCTGGCCAGCCACCCACAAGCCGAATTGGCCCATCGCCAGATGCGCGGCTTCGGCGGCGTGGTCGGTTTTGAACTGGAGGACGGCGACGCTGCCGGACGGGTGATCGACGCCACGCGGTTGTGCACCATCGCCGCCAGCCTGGGTGACGTGATGACGCTGATCGCTCAACCCGCGCGCATGTCGCATCGCGGCATGTCCCCCCGCGTGCGCGACGAAGCCGGCATCGCGCCGGGTCTCATCCGCCTGTCCGTCGGCCTGGAAGACGTGGACGATATCTGGGCGGATCTGGAGATGGCGCTGACAC
>CAYYJR010000041.1:0-9061 GCA_964472305.1 uncultured bacterium | reverse complement strand
TATTATCTGATGGAAGCCGTTCAAGCAGAATTATCAAGTGTAATAGTTCAAATAAAACACTGAAGGATAATAGGTTATTTCACAATGCTATGTATATTGATGGAGTCAGTGGAGGTGCGTAATGCTACGATCGAGAACAATCGATCCGGTCATTCTGGAGATGCCGGATACGTTACTGGCTGTGGTGACAACAGTCGGTGATCCGAACACGGCGGCGGAAGCAGCATTGCGCGCGCTCTACGGCACGGTGTATACGCTGAAATTTGCCCTGAAAAAGCAAGGGATCAACTTCACGGTAAGCGCGTTGCGGGCACGCTGGCCGGATGCGCACCTGAAACCGAAAGCACAATGGACCGGCTGCTGGGGCCTGCCGTTGCCCGCGGGAACGACAATGCTATTGCAGAAGGATCCCACGCTGGAAGTGCGCATCGAGACGTGGCACTACGGCACCGTGGCACAGGTGCTCCACCTTGGACCATACAGCACCGAGGGAGACACCGTAGCGCGGTTGCATGCGTTCATTACCGATAACGGCTATGAGATCGCCGGCATGCATGAAGAAGAATACCTGACACGCCCGACAGCGAAAGTGCCGAAAACACTGATTCGATATCCCATCGCGAAACGGGTTGAACACCAGTAGCTGTGCACTCACGGTGAGAGGCTATGCCGTACATGAGGGCAACACAACTTGCGGAACGCTACATTGGCTGCCTGCTGGGCACGGCGGTCGGCGACAGCATCGGATTGCCGGCCGAGGGATTGACGAAGCGGCGACTCCAGCGCATGTATGGCGAGATCACCGGACATCGTTTTCTCTGGGGACGAGGGATGGTCTCGGATGATACCGAGCACACATTGCTGACGGCGCGCTCGTTGCTGGTCACCAATGGCGAGGTAAATGCCTTCACGACGTATTTCGCCTGGCGCTTGCGCATGTGGCTGCTGGGCGCACCAGCCGGCATCGGATTTGCCACATTGCGCGCGCTGCTCCGGCTGTGGATAGGCATCCCGCCCGAGCGCAGCGGCGTCTTCTCCGCCGGCAACGGCTCGGCCATGCGCAGCGCGATTCTGGGGGTTTGGACTCGCGACGTGACACAGCTCCGTGCCCTGGTACGCGCCTCGACGCGATTGACGCATACTGATCCGAAAGCCGAATACGGCGCCGTCGCGGTGGCACTTGCGGCCTCCCTGTCCGCCCACGCGACGGAGGCTGTCACCCCGCGCGCCTACCTGGCGCAACTTCGCGAAACATTGGGTGACACGGGGGCCGAACTGGTGCGCCTGGCGGAAAAGGCCGGCGCCGCCGTGGAGGCTGGGCTGGATACCGAACAGTTCGCGCGGCAGCTCGGACTGGGCAAAGGCATCAGCGGCTACGTCTATCATACCGTGCCGGTGGTGCTGCACGCCTGGCTTAGCTTTCCCGACGACTTTCGCGCCGGCGTCGATGCGGTTATACGTTGCGGCGGCGACACGGATACGACTGCCGCCATAGTGGGCGGCATCATCGGCGCGCGCGTGGGGAAAGACGGCATCCCCGCCGCCTGGATCGACGGCCTGTGGGAGTGGCCGCGTGATGTGGCTTGGATGGAACAACTCGGTCGCGCGCTGGCCGGTGTCAGCGAGCGCTCACTCCCCGTTTTTCCACCTGCGCTGTTGGCTCGCAACCTGCTCTTCCTGCTCGTTGTGCTGGGCCATGGCTTCCGACGATTGCTGCCGCCTTATTGAACGGCGGTTGCGTTGATCAGGATGTCTGCATGCCTTCAGGGTGAATGCTGATGCGACAGAAAGTTGCTGCTCACCCCATATGCAATCCGCCGTCTACCGAAAAGTCCTGTCCGGTGATGTAGGACGCATCGGGGGAAGCCAGAAAGGCGACGAGGGCGGCGACATCGTCAGGAGCGCCGAAACGGCCGACAGGGATGCCGCGCAGCAAGCCTTCGCGGCGACTCGCTTCCATCTCCATCGTCATTTCGGTTTCGATCATGCCGGGACAAACGGCGTTGACGGTGATCCCTTGCCCTGCCACCTCGCGAGCCAGCGCGCGCGTCAGTCCGAGCAGACCGGCCTTGGCGGCGGCGTAGTTGGCACGGCGCACGTCTCCCACATAGGCGGCGTCGGAGCTGATATTGATGATGCGGCCCCACTTCAACCGCTGCATGCCCGCCAGTACCGCCTTCGCGCAGTGAAACGCGCCGGTGAGATTTGTCTGCAGCACGTCATTCCACTCTTCCTCCGTCATGAAGCGCAGGTAGTTGTCGCGCACGACGCCGGCATTGTTCACCAGGATAGCAATAGGACTGAGCTGCTCCTGTATGTTTTTCAGCACATCTTTCACGTGCTGGCCGTCGCGCACATCGAGCGCGACGGCGATGGCATGCGCCTCTCCCGCCGCCATGATGTCGCGCACGGCCGTTATTGCGAGTTCCGCCTGTTCGCGATAGGTAATCACCACCGTCGCGCCCCGCGCCGCCAGTGTTCGCGCGATCGCGCAACCAATCCCGCGCGAGGCACCTGTCACCAGCGCCACTCGACCCGTCAAATCCATTCCGCTCATCGTGTCACCTCGTGTTTGCACTTCGACAGCATGCGTTGTCCACCTTCCACGACATGGTCATGAAATGCCGACGTCTGCAGGGTTGCACTGGGGAGCGCGAGTGCTATCATCGGATTGAGGGATGCGAGAGGTGGAAAAGTTCAGGCCGCGTCCATGCTGCTATTCATAGCGACGATGTCTCACCACATCGATGCTGTGTCCAGACAGCGATCCGGGAGTTTGTCCGCGGACCCGGCTCCATCCTGCAACAACCCGGTCGAGACTGCAAAGTCTCGACCGGGTTGTGTTATCCGGGCTGAATCGCCGCCACCGAAGGCAACACGTGCGTCGGACGATAGGGAAATCGCTCGATTTCGTCCGCGCGCGTGACGCCGGAGAGCACCAAAATCGTTTCCATACCCGCTTCCATGCCGGCGATGATGTCGGTATCCATGCGGTCCCCCACCATCACCGTATCTTCCGAATGCGCGCCCAGGTAGTTCAATGCGCTGCGCATCATTAATGGATTGGGCTTACCGATAAAATAGGGCACTACTCCCGTCGCTCGCTCGATCAGCGCGGCCATGGCGCCGCAGGCGGGAACGATGCCTTCTTCCGACGGGCCGTTTGGGTCGGGGTTGGTGGCGATGAAGCGCGCGCCGCCGGCGACCAGCCGAATCGCCTGGGAGATGCGCTCGAAGTTATAAAATGTGGTCTCGCCCAGCACCATGTATTCTGGATTGACACTGGTGAGCACGTAGCCGATTTCGTGCAGCGCCTCAGTGAGCCCGGATTCGCCGATTACGAACGCGGTACCCTTCGGACGCTGATGATCGAGGAATTGCGCCGTGGCCATCGCGGCGGTAAAGAGATGGTCCTCCGGAATCTCCAATCCTTCCGAGGCCAGCCGGTGCTGCAGGTCGCGCGGAGTATAGATGGGGTTATTCGTCAACACCAGAAACGGAATCTTCGCCGCCAGCAATTGGCCGACAAACTCGCGTGCTCCCGGTATCACCGTGCGTCCGCGCACCAGCACGCCATCCATATCGAGCAGAAAAGACTTTTGTGTTGCCATGCCCGTATTGTGCCGGAAAAGCGAAGCAAAGGCAAGCCCCGGAACGCAAGACCATGGCTTTGATGGTCCAGCGTTACGGGTGATATGGGCGTACCGGTGTGGGCAGTATTTTGAGCACCTTTCCTTTTTCGTTGGCGACTTTGGTGGTTTCGGGGAAGATCTGGATAATAAATCCATTCCCTTTCCCGGCCAGTTGCGCAAACGTGTCCAGATGCTTCAACTGTGCGAACCGGTCTTTCGAGATGCCGCGGGCATAGCGAACCTGGTTCAACTCATCGCCTTCATTCTGACGGGCTAACAGCGCAAAGGCTTTATCCGGCGGCGACGAGCGGAAGTGAATTACATTCCAGCCGTCGAACGGTTTCTGCGCGAGTACGCCGTCGATTTCCTCGTCACTCGAGTTGCGTAAGCTGATCGGGCGGTCACGGACCAGCACCAGCAGCGACCACTGGCACAATTTCAGCGTCCCATCATAGCGAAATCCCGCGTAGAGCGGAATGACATCGGAATCGTCGGGATGCTCTTTTTTGATTTTTGCCAGTGTTCCGCTGATCACCCGGTCAACTGAACGAGCGCTCAAACGGTATTCGGACGGGGGAAAGATATGCGGTTCGTTCATCCTATTGATAACGAATCCGCTGACCAAACCCACCACCAGCAGCAGCACCAGCAGCAGCACCACGACCGCGGTCATTCTCCATTCCTGCCGGCTCAACCGCCAGTCGCGCAGGTTGGCGAGGAACGCGCCGCCGCAGATGAAGATCAAACCCGGCAGATAACTGAACTGTATCGGGAAATCGAATATCCGCTGGCCATTCAGCGCATACAACATCGAGGTGACCAGCAGGCCGAAAAAGATGCCCCACATGGTGCGCCGCGCGGAAAAGCCCAGCCGATAAGCGCAGGTGAGGAAGAAGGCGAGAAACACAAAATCGCCGATGCCGATGCTCCCCGGCGGCGATACGCTGCTGAACACCTGCATTTCTTTGGGCATCGCCGCCAGTACTTCGTCCGGCACCGTCGCGGCGGCGGTGGCGGCGGTGGCCATGGCGGTCACTGCGGCGCCAGCCTTCTCCGTTGCCGCGCCTACCGGCCCCCAATAGACGCCCCAGAAGTCCACCAGGGCGGCAATGAACGACACCGGCACCAGCATGGCGCGCTCGCGGATGATGCGTGAGAGCAATTGCCCGCCAAAGACGCCAGTGAGGATGAGCAGGAAGGGCACGAACACCCCGAGGATCGGGACGCTGTCGGGAGTGACCGTACTGGTGAAGATCACCTCCCATGGCTCGTGGTGCCACAAACGACTCACAATGTTGTAGGTCGCCGGATTGCTTCCCAGGAAGAGCAGCAGCGCAAGCAACATTAGCAGCGCTTCTTGCCGAACCGTGAGCGACAAACGGCACAACAGACGGATGGTATTGACGAGAATGACGATATAGGCGACCGTGGTCAGCGGCGCCAGCACGACCCACGCGATCGGCGGCAACGCGGAGTGCAAATTGTTAAAAATCGTCATGCCGCTGAAAAACGCCAGGTAGAGCAGCGCACCCAACACGGCGCTCCACCGCCCGGCGCGGGGTGACGGTAATGTATTCGCGGTATTCGGCGTGATTTCAGGCAGCCTGAGCTCCGACTCCTCTGTCATCATCGACTCCCAATGTCAGCGATGCGCTATTATTTCGCATTTGCCGCATGAAATCCCTTTTCAGGCGGCAAATTATCCGGTGACGGACGGCGCGGAAGGCTCCCAGGCGCCTTCACGCTTGCGCAGCGTGTCCAGATAGCACCCCGCGCCCAGCGCCACGCAACACAGCGGATCGTCGGCCACGCGCGCGGGCACATTGGTGCGTTTGGAGAGAAAACGTTCGATATGGCGCAACAGTGCGCCGCCGCCGGCCAGCAGCATGCCGCGCTCCATGATGTCGGCGCTCAGTTCAGGCGGCGTCTGCTCCAGCACTTGGCGGATTTTGTCGCTGATGGCAGTCAACGGCTCTACCAGCGCGTTGCGAATCTCCTCCGAGCTCAGCCGCAGTGTGCGTGGCAGGCCATCCATCAGGTCGCGTCCGCGCACCTCCATGGTCAACTCGCGCTCCAGCCGCTCCGCGGAGCCAATCTGCATCTTCACTTCTTCCGCCATGCGTTCGCCGATGAGCAGGTTATACTCGCGGCGGAGGTAGCGGATGATCGTCTCGTCGCAGTTCTGCCCGCCCACGCGCACCGCGCCGCCGGTGACCATGCCGCCCAGCGAGATGACCGCGATATCGGTGGTGCCCCCGCCGATATCCACCACCAGGCTGCCTTGCGGCGCTGTCACGGGCAATCCCGCGCCCAGCGCCGCCGCCACCGGCGACAGGAGCGGGTAGACGTGGCGCGCGCCGGCCTCGTGCGCGGCATCCAGCACCGCGCGGCGCTCCACCCCGGTCGCCCCGCATGGCAGGCAGATCGCTACGTCCGGATGCACCAGGCGCCCGCGTCCGCACAGGCGGTCAATCACGTAGCGCAGCATCGCCGTCGCCACGCTGTAGTTGGCGATCACGCCGGCCTGCAGCGGGCTCACCGCCTGAATATTTCCCGGCGTGCGCCCCAGCATCTGCCGCGCTTCCGCCCCGATAGCGACCAGCTTGCCTTCACTGCGCGTCACCGCTACTACCGCCGGCTCACGCAACACGATGCCCCGCCCATGCTGGTACACCAGCACGTTCGAGGTGCCAAGGTTAATGCCCAATGCTGTGCCGAAACCGAACCAGCGCATACTGTGCTCTAAGGGGTGGATGATCTGCGGTAAATGTGTCGCACCACATTTTCATTACCCCATATCCTGTTCTTGCGACGAAACTGCTATTTCAATGCTTTCCCGTCCCATACATGCTCGGGATCGGGATAAAACGTAACGGTGATGACGAAAGCGCTGTAAGTCAGTTTGACCACTACCAACCAGCCGCCCGGCACCTTCACCCGCCCCATCAGGTGATTCACATCAATTTTCCCCAGCCAGTCACATTTGATGGAATCCCACTTTCGGCCTTCACGCAGATCTTCTGTCATGATTGCTACCCTCGCAAGTGCTGAGTATTTATCCGGCTTCCAGAATTAGTGTTCCATAAATCCTCGACCACGGACGTGATGTGCGTAAAGACAACCGGTCGGTCGGGAATCGTCCCTTAACGCACCGTCACGCCGCGTTCGCGCAGGTAATCCTTCAGTTGCTTGATGGTATATTCGCCGTAATGGGTAATGCTGGCGATAAGCGCGGCGTCGGCCCCGCCCGCGGTCAGCGCCTGGTACAGGTGTTCCGGGTGGCCCGCGCCGCCGGAGGCGATGACGGGAATGTTCACCGCGTCGGCCACCGCGCGCGTCTGCGCGATATCGAATCCGGCTTTGGTGCCGTCGGCGTCCATGCTGGTGAGCAAAATCTCTCCCGCGCCGCGCTGCTCAGCTTCCGCCGCCCAGGCAATCACGTTAATGCCGGTCGGCGTACGTCCGCCGTGCAAATACACTTCCCACCAGCCTTCGGCGTTTTTATTGCCGTCAATCGCCACTACCACGCACTGACTGCCGAAACGCTCTGCCGCCTGCGAAATCAGTTCCGGGTGCTGCACGGCGGCGGTGTTAATGGAAATTTTGTCCGCGCCCGCCTTTAACAGGTCACGATAGTCTTCCACTGCCTTGATGCCGCCGCCCACGCAATATGGGATGAACACTTCCTCCGAGGTGCGGGCGGCGATATCCAGTATCGTCGCTCGCCGTTCGTGTGAGGCGGTGATGTCCAAAAACACCAGCTCATCGGCCATTTCTCGATCGTAGAACGCTGCCAGTTCCACCGGGTCCCCGGCGTCGCGCAAGTTGAGAAAATTCGTCCCTTTAACCACCCGCCCATCCTTCACGTCCAGGCAGGGAATCACACGTTTTGCCAGCATGCCCCAAGCGTAAGAGGTTTACGTGCCGACGTCAAGTGGCAGCGGGGCTATCGGTAGCGAGATGCATCGAGTAGAATACGACACGAGGAGCATGCCATGTTCACGCCACAACAGTCGGAGGGATATCGTATCCCCTTGCCCGGCATAACCCAGAAGACGCTGGTCTACATGTGAATGATAGTTATGTTTTCGTCATCCTGAGTGCCCACGATCAACCGGAGTGTTATTAATATGTGCCTGGACATGTCATCGCGCATGATCTTCATGCATTGTTCGGCATGTCCTATGCCAGAGAACAATCCGGTACATTTCCGGCGATCAATTCGCGTCCACTTCGCGAACAGCAAAAGAAACGGCAAGTTTGAGAACAAGATAAGATCGCTTCGATGGCAGAGCCAATCACACCATGAAAGCAATCGGCCTGATCGTGCAATCAGGCCGAAGAATCCGAATCACTCAACACCAGCCACTACAGTTCCACCTTACCGCGTCAACTCATCGAACGTCGGCATTTCACCGCCCCCAAGGCGAGCGACGCCGTCACGAATGGCGGCGGCTTGCACGGCGGCGGCGACGGAAGGGCCGACCTGCGGGTGAAAGACGGAAGGGATGATATAATCGGGCCGCAGTTCATCGTCGCCGACCACGCCGGCGATGGCTTGCGCGGCAGCAAGCTTCATCGACTCGGTGATAGCGGTGGCACGGCAGTCGAGTGCGCCGCGGAAAATGCCCGGGAAAGCCAGCACGTTATTGATCTGGTTGGGATAATCGGAACGCCCTGTCGCCATCACCGCCACATAGGGACCGGCTTCCTCCGGCATGATTTCCGGCACCGGATTGGCCATGGCGAAGACGATGGCGCGCTCGTTCATGCGCTTGACATCCTCCACCGCCAGCGTGCCCGGTCCGGACAGGCCGAGGAACAGATCGGCGCCGCTCATGACCTCGGACAGTTTGCCGCGCAGCCCGTCCGGATTGGTGTGTTCCGCGTACCAGTCCTTCATCACGTTCATGTTCTCGGTGCGCCCGCGAAAAATGGCGCCGCGGGTATCAACGCCGATAATATTGCGCACGCCGGCGGCCATCAGCATCTTCGAACAGGCTACGCCGGCCGCTCCCACGCCGGAAACGACCACTTTCAAGTCTTCTATGCGCTTGTTCACCAGCTTCAGCGCGTTGAGCAGCGCCGCCAGCACCACCACCGCGGTGCCGTGCTGGTCGTCGTGGAAGACGGGGATATCCAATTCCGCTTTCAAGCGCTCTTCAATCTCAAAGCAGCGCGGGGCGGAAATATCTTCCAGGTTGATGCCGCCGAAGGTGGGGGCGATGGCTTTCACCGTGGCAATAATTTCCTCGGTATCTTTGGTCGAAAGACAAACCGGGAAGGCATCGACTCCGCCGAATTCCTTGAAGAGCATGGCCTTGCCCTCCATCACCGGCATGGCCACGAGCGGCCCGATGTCCCCGAGCCCCAGGACCGCGGTCCCGTCCGAAACCACGGCCACGGTGTTCTTGCGGAGGGCGTAGGCG
>CAYYJR010000040.1:0-12417 GCA_964472305.1 uncultured bacterium | reverse complement strand
AATCCACCTAAGAACCGGGAGGGTTCGCTGTCGACAAATGGGGTCCACCATAGTCTGCACCCGGCTGTATTACTCCCTATTCCACTAAAGTAAGCAATCGTTACCATACTCTCCTCAATTACACCTTAACGATTGTTTAAGGAATGATTAAGAGCATTCTCGTAATGGTATACCGACGCGAATCCCCCGCCACTGTGCAGTGCGGGGGATTCGATGGTCTTGAAGGGTGACTTGCGAATCACCGGTTCAGCTTGAAGGCGCTGCGAGCCGAATGGCGCTGCCGAGGATTTGATAATCACGCAAATGGTCGACAACCGCGCAGGCCACCGCGTCACGCGCGGCTTGCACATCGCCATCCTCGCGCAACGCAGTTTCGTATGCCTGGCGCAGCGCGGTGCCGACATTAATCTTGGTGATGCCGTTGTCGATCGCCTGCAGCACGCACGCCAGGTCGATGCCAGAGCCGCCGTGAAGCACCAGTGGGATGCCTACCGCATCGGAAATCGCGCGCAAGTGCTCGATGTTCAAGCGGGCAGTAAGTTTTTTGGTATCTTTCGCCGCACCGCTGATGGCTCCATGAATATTACCGATGGCGACGGAGAGCCAATCGACGCCGGTTTCTTCCACGAAGCGACGGGCAGCCGCCACCTCGGTAAAGCCGCGTCCGGAGCGGAACAGTTCTTCATAAGGAGGCAACGGGCCGGCCTCGTGTCCGAGTACGGCGCCTAATTCAGCCTCGACCGCGGTGTCCGGATGCGCCATCGCCACCACCGCGCGGGTGACCGCGATATTCTCGTCCAATTCCAACCGCGAGCCATCAACCATCACGGCATCGTAGCGCAGGCGCAGCGCTTCGGCGATCAACGGCTGCCACTCCACCCGCTGCTGCGTTTCATCGATAACCGGCACGTGGTCCTGGTGCAGGCGCACGAAGCGCCGGTCGGCATGCGTGGTGAATTCGTCAGCCACCGCCGCATATCCCACCGCGCCGAACATTTCGATGTCGGGGCGCGCGACCTCGACCAGGCCGAACGATGCTGTGGCGCGCAGTGTATCCACGATCGGTGCAAGCATGGGCAGGTAGGCAACGTTGAATGCCGGCACCACCACATGCCGGCGATATGCACGCTGCATGATCTGTTGGAGGGTGAGTGCGGCCAGCGAGTCGCAGGCCGCGAGAGTTTCCGCGGGAGTCACAGCCATGACATTCCTTTCTGTTACTGGCGGCCGAGTGCCTTCCGTGCAAGGCGCTGTTTTCAGCTTTCGCTCCAGCGGGGCATTGTCCTTCTCGCGGCATGACGTCACCGTTGATTTTTCGCTGCCACCCCACTGAGTTGCGCTTCGTATTGCTGGTATGCTAAAATAGCGAAAAATTTCACGTTATTCCACGACGAATAATATTTTGCTAGAAGGAAAGTGCCGTCAATCAGGGAAGTGACAGCAAAGGCCTGTAGTGATCTATTTCACAAAAAGCCCCCGATATTCTACGCGCAGGCCGGAAAACGGGTTGCTGTCCCGTATTTCTGACGTATATAATAAGTAACGCTCTTTCATCGACGTGCGATGAGAGAGCGTTATAGTGCTTGTCCCGTGTCGCACAACCGGCAAATGCCGGTGGAGACAGAGAGGTTTCGTGCCCATGTTAGTTGTCGCGTGCATCAAGCAAGTACCCGACACCACCCAGGTGAAGATCGATCCGGTGACCAATACCCTCATCCGGGAAGGGGTGCCATTTATCATGAACCCCTTCGACACCCATGCGCTGGAAGAGAGCTTGCGTCTGAAAGATCGATACGGCTTTCGCGTGGCGGTCATTTCGATGGGCCCGCCCAATGCCGATGCCACGCTGCGCAAGGCGCTGGCGGTGGGCGCCGACGACGTGGTGCTGCTCTCCGACCGCGCTTTCGGCGGCGCCGACACGCTGGCCACCAGCCGTGTATTGGCGGAGGCTATCCGCAAGTTGGCCGAACAGGATGAACTCGCGTTCGTCCTGTGTGGCAAGCAAACCATTGACGGCGACACCGCCCAGGTTGGCCCCGGCATCGCCACCCGCTTGCAGATGAGCCAACTCACCCTGGTGGACCACATCGAAACGATCGATCTGACCAAACGGACGGTGCAGGTGAGTCGCAAACTGGAAGGACGACATGAGATCGTGGAAGCCCCGATGCCCGCGATCATTACCGTGGTGCGCGAGATCAACAAGCCGCGTTATCCCACGGTCCCCAAACGCCTTTCCGCACAACAGGCTGCCATCACCACCTGGAACAATAGCGTGCTCAAGCTTGATGTCGAGAGCATCGGCTTGAAAGGCTCACCCACCCAGGTGAAAAAAATATTCTCGCCGGAGCGTGAAAAAGGCGAGATGCTCGGTAACGGCGCGGATGACCCGCAGGGTGCCGCTCGCCTGTTAGTGGAGAAGTTGTTGAGCAAGGATCTGCTGCCATTGTAGACATGACCGTCCGCGTGACGTCACCTGAAAAAGGACCGGTATATGGACGAGACAAAGAAACCCGTGAAGAAACCGCGCGGCAAGGCCCGCCTGCTTTCCGATACCTGTATCGCGTGCGGTGCGCGCTGTGAAAGCGCGTGTCCGGTCGATGCCATCTCGATGAACGAGAAAGGTGAGCCGATCATTCTGTTGGAGAAATGCATCGGCTGCACCAAATGCGTCAAGGTGTGTCCGGCCACCGCGCTGGAGATGTTCTTCACACCAGAAGAGCAGAAAATCCTCGATGAGTTGGCACAACAGCAAGGCGTCGCCGCTGCCGCCCCGGAACCGGACGTGGATGACGAAGAAGCCACGCTGGCGAAGTATCTGGCCGGGTATCGCGACGTGTGGGTCTTTATCGAACAAACCGACGGTGAGCCGGCAAAAGTCTCCTGGGAGCTGCTGGGTGTGGGCGGCGAACTGGCAGCAGCGCTCGGTGTGCGCCTGTGCGCGGTGGTGGTGGGCGAGAACGTGGAATCGCTCTGCCATGAGGCGTTTGCGTATGGCGCATCGCGCGTCTATCTGCTCGACGAACCGGTCTACAAACATTACCGCACCGAGGCGTATCTCGACGCGATCTGCCACCTGACCGATACATACAAGCCGGAAATTATCCTGATGGGAGCGACCGGGTTGGGCCGCGACCTGGCCGGCGCCGTCGCGACGCGACTGAAGACCGGCCTCACCGCCGACTGTACCGGACTGTCCATCGACGAGGCACGCAACCTGATGCAAACCCGGCCTGCCTTCGGCGGCAATATCATGGCGACCATTCTCTGCCTCCGCCAGCGTCCGCAAATGGCCACCGTCCGCCCGCACGTGATGGCGATGCCGGCTCACCAACCCGACCGCACCGGTGAGGTGATCCGCGACCACTTCGCCCCGCGGGAAGAGGATATCGTGACCAAGGTGCTGCGCATCATCAAAGATGCCGGCCATGCGGACAGCATCGACATCGGCGGCGCGGAATTTATCGTATCCGGCGGGCGCGGCATGATGGCGAAAGAAAACTTCGCCATGCTGCAGGAACTGGCCGACGAACTGGGCGGCGCGGTCGGCGCCTCGCGCAGCGCAGTGGACGCGGGATGGATGCCGGCGGAACGCCAGGTGGGGCAGACGGGCAAGACCGTGCGCCCGATTATCTACATCGCCTGCGGCATTTCCGGTGCCATTCAGCATCTGGTCGGCATGCAGGATTCCGACACGATCATCGCCATCAATCGCGATAAAGACGCTCCCATCTTCGAGGTGGCTACTTACGGCATAGTGGGCGACCTGTTCGAAGTGATTCCGGCGCTGATCAGCCGGATTCGAGAAGTGAAACGACAGCGTGCGGATGGCTCCGCCGCGAATCTGTCGACCAGCAAGTAATCCCGGCGCGCCGGATGTCTCGTTGTGGAGGGATGCATGTCCAACCCATTGCTCTTTGCCGCGCTGGTGCTCGTGAGCATCGTCGCTTTCGTCGCCAGTTGCGTGAAACGTTTCAGTTTGTTGACTATCGGGAAACCGGAAGATCGTCTCGATCACCTGATCGATCGCGTAGGGAACATGCTCGTCTACGCCTTCGGTCAGAAACGGGTGGCGGTGTCGCGCTATCCGTTCGGCCTCAACCATTTTTTCATCTTCTGGTCATTCCTGGTGCTGCTCGTTGCCAATGCCGAATTCGTGATTGCCGGCATCACCGGCGGGCACATCAGCCTGGCGCAGTTGCCCACGCCGCTGCATGCCGCGCTGTCGTATCTCTTCGACATCATCTCCCTGGTGACGCTGATTACCATCGTGCTGGCAATGGCACGCCGCCTGTTCTTTCCGCCGAAATACATCGAAGCGCGCAGCCGCGACGCCTTCGTCATCCTCGGCATGATCGCCGTGCTGATGATCGCCTTTTTCAGCAGTCACGCCTGCGAGATTACCCTGGCCTGGTTACGCAATACACCGCTGACCGGATTGATGCCGGTCTCCACGCTGATTGCCAACCGCCTGCTTGGCCAGGCGCCGGCGACACTGGAACAGTGGGCGACCATCTCCTGGTGGATCCATGCCGTCGTGCTGCTGGCGTTTCTCAATTACCTGCCTTACAGCAAGCACATGCACATCCTCACCGCCATTCCCAACTGCTTCCTGCGCCGTTTGGGGAAGGCAAACGTGCTGCCGCGCGAGCAGTTCACTCCCGACACCGCCAGTTTCGGCGTAGGCCAACTGGATGAATTCACCTGGAAAGACCTGTTCGATTCCTTCTCCTGCACGGAATGTGGGCGCTGCCAGCATGCCTGTCCAGCCAATTTCACCGGCAAGCCGCTGAATCCGCGCCAGGTGATACACGACATTAAAGCGAATTTGCTGGCCAACGGAGCACGCGTGAAGGCGGGTCAGGCTCCCATAACACCGCTGATCGGCGACGGCGGCGAAGGCAGCATCAGTGCAGACGCCATCTGGTCTTGTACCAGTTGCGGTGCGTGCCTGGATGTCTGTCCGGTGTTCATCGAGCAAATGCCGAAAATTCTCCAGTTGCGGAGACATCTGGTGGAGATGAAAGCGGAGTTCCCGGAAGAATTGCTCAACCTGTTTGAGAATATGGAACAACGCAGCAATCCGTGGGGCATTGCCCCGTCGGAACGCACCAAGTGGTGCGCGGATATTGACGTGCAGCCCTTCACGCCGGACACGGAATATCTTTTGTTTGTCGGCTGCGCGGGCGCCTTCGACTCGCGCAACAAGCAAGTCTCGTTGGCGGTGGCCCGGCTGCTGAATGCCGCCGGTGTCTCCTGGGGCATACTGGGGAAAGACGAGAAGTGCTGTGGCGACAGCCTGCGCCGGCTGGGCAATGAATACGTGTTCGACCGTATGGCGCGCGAGAATGTCAAACTCTTCCACGAGCGCGGAGTGAAAAAGATCATCACCCCATGTCCGCACTGCTTCTCCACGCTGAATAATGACTACACGAAATACGGGTTGAATGTCGAGGTGCTTCATCATAGCGAGTTGATCGCGCAACTTGTAAAAGATGGAAAGCTGACGCCGAAGGTGACCGGGATACTGGGCAACGTGGTGTTCCACGATTCCTGCTACCTGGGACGGCACAATGATGTCTATGAGGCGCCGCGCGACGTGATTGCCGCTGCCACCGGCTCAGCGCCGGCGGAGATGCCGCGCCACCATGCCAACTCCTTCTGTTGTGGCGCCGGCGGCGGGCGCATGTGGATGGAAGAGAGCCTGGGCACGCGCATCAACCTGGAACGCGTGCGCGAAGCGCTGCATGAAAAGCCGGATACCATCTGCGTCTCGTGCCCCTACTGCTTGACCATGTTCGAAGACGGCATGAAAGACGTGCATGCCGACGAACATATTCAAGTGAAGGACATCGCCGAAGTGCTGGCCACCGGATTGGAGAACACGGCGCCATAGGGAGAGGATTGCTACTCCTGAATGCCGTAACACCCCTGGTCCATGCGTGAACCAGGGGTGTTATCGTAAGCGATGCAGCGGTTGCGCCACTGACACGCTCCCGGTGACCGTTGCGCGACCACCATCGCTTCGTTGTCGTGCCGCACGGCATGATGCAGCGGTGTCAGCTTGCTGTTATCCTGAATGTTGATGCTCCCGACACCCTTGAGCAGCGTGACGACGGTTTTGGTATCGTTGCCGATGGCTGCTTGCAATAACAGGGATTCTTGCGAACTTTTTGTGGCGCGATTACACCTTGCCATCGCAAGCAGCATACCGAGGTGGCACAGCAGCGCATAACACAGGGTCTGTCGCATACGATTCCTCTTTCTTCAGGCGGTATCACCGGGTCATCGGCTGCCTGCTCTTATGCAACCACCACTCTCACTCACCGGCATCAGCACGTTGTCATGCCCGTGCGCCATTAGCATCTGCCGGGTACTCACCTGCCGGTAAAAATCCGGTCGCATGTAGCGTTTCGCAACGTGGAAAGCGACGTGCCGGGGAAATGATGAAACGGTAGATGCAATGACCGATGCAACGGCAGCATGGAGAATGCCGGAAGGGAGCATGTCGTGATCAAGCAAATCTGGATCGGAAGTATGTTATTGCTGGCAATGGTAGGCGCTCATGCCTACCCCACCCTCTTCGGGCCGACCGGCGCCGCGGCCTTGCCGACGGCAGACATCGGAGGAAATTCACCGTTCAGCATGGCATCATCAGCCTACATGCTGGATGATGAAACCTTGGTACCGACCCGCGCCGTGTTCGCGCCTACGCGCAGTGTGGAATTCGGGGGATTATTCGACTTCAACAACACGTTTCAAACCATCGGGGGGCACGCCAAATATGGTTTCCCTCTTTTCGGCAAACCCGGATTTGCCATCGGCGGCCTGGTGACGGATTCCTCGAAACAGAACCAGACGACTTCGCAAGCCTATGTGGTGCATACGCACGCGTTTGGCTCCCAGGAAAAGATGAGTGGTGTTCGACTCTCTGTCGGCGCTAACTGGACGCGGCTCAAGGTAACGGAGGTCTGTCCGGAAATCAGCGAGAGTGGACTGCGCGCTTTCGCCATCGCTGACGTGGCTACCTGCGGCAACGCCATCCTGGCGGCGGAGTACCAGACGCGGTTGCGCCGGCTCGGTGAGTCCAAGGCGCTCACCTCCGCGGTGCTGCGCGTTCCCGTGGGCAATCTCATCGGCGTGGAGGTCGGCTGGACCAACACCTCGCCGCTCGGACCGATCTCGACCAGGGAACATAACTTCTTTGCCGGTCTGAGCCTGAAATACGGCAACAGGTGCGCGCCTCCGCCACAAGTCAGTCTGGAGGAATGCCCGCCGACGACGCAGGTCAGTCTCCAGTGCCCGCCATTGGTGATCATCCCCTGCCATTGATGATCCATCCCGTAACAAGGCAGTCCCGTGCATGACACGGGACTGCCGCATTTGCAGAACGGTGTACGCGTCAAACCCCGATGTTTGCCGGACAGTGCTCCAGCCAGCGCACGACGTAGGCGAACACCTCACGCCGGTCCACCTCACTGTGCAACTCGTGTAATAAACCGTCCCAGAGTTTAAACGTGCAATCGCCGGGCACGCGCTGGGCGAATTCCCGGTTCATCTCGATAGGGATCACACGATCCTCGCTCCCCTGCATGATCAGTAGCGGGACGTCGATTTTCTCCGCGCGCGCGAATGCCCACTCGCCACGATCGAGGACATCCAGACCGAGCCGCACCGAGGCGCGGGTATGGCCGAGGGGGTCATGCTGGTTGCGCAGGAACACTTCAGTGTCGCGCGTGCAGTCGGCGGGGGCGACGCCGTTGTTGAAGGTGCACGTCGGCCACACCCGGTA
This sequence comes from uncultured bacterium, assembly GCA_964472305.1. Classification (GTDB taxonomy): domain Bacteria; phylum Armatimonadota; class Hebobacteria; order CAIYQO01; family CAIYQO01; genus CAYYJR01. The sequence continues at coordinate 4,625 of CAYYJR010000040.1, read as the reverse complement.
GCACGCGCGCGCCAACGCCAATTTCCATGCCGGCGGCGGCATGGCCACCCGCAGCGCCGGGCCGGTGGCGATCACACCGGCCAGCGGCGGATGGCGGCGCAGCAGATAATTGAGCGCCAGGTTGCCGCCCAGGCTGTGACTGTAGATAAACCGCGGGCGGTCAGGATAGCGTTCCGCCGCCTGTTCCAGCAACAGTGCGATGTCATCCAGCAACGCCGCGTACGAAGGCGCGTGCCCGCGCGGCCCCGCGGAGCGGCCGTGCCCGCGCAGGTCGAAGCCAAACAACGCATATCCGGCGTTGGTCAGCGTCTCCGCCATATCGCCGTAGCGCCCGCTGTGTTCGCCGATGCCGTGCACCAGGCACACGACCGCGCGTGGTGCCTCGTCGGGTTCCCATACCCGGCCATACAGGCGCCAGCCATCGTAAGCGCGTGGAAACAACTCCGCCTGTCGCATGCGTTCCCTCCCAATTATTGCGTATGCTACCAGGAGATGCGCCGGTTGTGCAACATTCCTCATGATTTCATTGACGCTCCCGCGGGGTGAACAGTACAATACGCATGTCCGGGTGGGGGCAACAGCAAACAAGCACGTCTATTCGCACGCCGACTCACCCGCACGGGAGATCCTGTATGCAGCGATCACTGACCATGACCATGCTGCTGGCACTCGGCCTGTTGTGGCCGGTGCTGGCCTTCGCGGCGGACTGGCAACAGTTCCTGGGGCCGAATCGGAACGGTATTTCACCGGAAACCGGCATCAACCAGGTGTGGGGACAAAAACCGCCGGAGGTGCTGTGGAAGACCGCGTTGAGTGATGGCGGGTATGCCGGACCCTCCGCGGCGGGCGGCAAGGTGTTCATCGTCGACCATCGCGGTGCCCAGGATGTGGTGCGCGCGCTGCACTTGAATAGTGGGAAAGACATCTGGTCGTTCAGTTATGACGAACCGGCGGGCAACAACTACGGCTTTGCGCGCGCCACGCCGACGGTCAGCGACGGCAAAGTCTATACCATCAGCCGCTCTGGTCAGGTGCACTGCCTGAACGCCGGCAACGGCAAGAAACTGTGGTCGCGCAACCTGGTCGCCGACTTCCGTGGCCAGAAGCCGCAGTGGGATTACTCGATGTCCGCGCTGGTGGACGGCAACAAGGTCATCGTCTGCCCCGGCGGACCGAACGCCGCCGTGGCGGCGTTGGACAAAAACAGCGGCAAAACGCTCTGGCAAGGCGGCAACAGCGATCTGCCCGGTTACGCCACCCCGGTGGCCGCCATGCTCAACGGCGTGAAGCAATATGTGGTCTTCACCGCGTATAATCTTCTTGGCGTTGACGCCGGCTCGGGCAAGCTGCTGTGGAGCTACCCCTGGAAGACCGGTTGCGACGTCAATGCCGCCACCCCCATCGTGCACGGCAACACCGTGTTCATCACCAGCGGTTACGGGCACGGCTGCGCGCTCATCGAGGTGAATGGCCGCATTGCCCGCGCGAAATGGGTCAACAAGGAGATGCAGTCGCAATTCGCCAGCCCTATTCTCGCCGGCGGCGTCGTGTATGGCACGTGCGGCGATCAAAACCGGCTGGCCTGCCTCGATCTCGCCACCGGTCGCGTGCGCTGGCAGCAGCGCGGTTTTGAGAAAGGCGGCATCATCGCCGTGGCCGGCGCCTTCATCGTAATGGATGGTCGCTCCGGCGACGTGGTGATGGCGTGGATGCGTCCGACCGGTTATCAGGAGTTGGGCCGCATGAAACCGCTGGGCGGGCAATCGTGGACCGCGCCCATCCTCGCCGACGGCAAGCTGATCGTGCGCAACACGAAAATGCTGGCCTGTCTGGATTTGAAGTAACAACTGGAGGGATCCCATGCGTCGTCTCATCACGTGCCTGCTGGCAATTTGCTGCCTGGTCGCGCTGGCGCAGGCGGCTGACTGGCCGCGCTTCCTGGGTCCGACCGCCGACGGCAAATCCGCGGAAACGGGGATCAACAAGGACTGGGCAAATAAACCGCCGGCCATGTTGTGGAAAATCCCGCTCACCGACAACGGATACGCCGGCCCCGCGGTCGCCGACGGCATGGTGTTTATCATCGACCACCGCGGCGCCGCCGACGTCGTGCGCGCGCTGGAGCTGGCTACCGGCAAGGACATTTGGGAATATGCCTATCCGGACGCCGTCAACAATAATTACGGATTTTCGCGCTCGACGCCGGCCTATGACAACGGCAAACTGTATACCATCAGCCGTCACGGCATGGTGCATTGCCTGAACGCGAAAACCGGCGACAAAATCTGGGCGGTGGATATGCCGCGCGAATTGGGCGCCCGCTGGCCCAGTTGGGAGATGTCCATGTCGCCGGTCATCGACGGCGACCGGCTAGTGCTGATTCCCGGCGCGCCCAACGGCCTGGTGGCGGTGGTCAACAAAGCGACCGGCAAGCTGATCTGGCAAGGCGGCGGCGACGACAAGCCCGGCTATGCCACCCCGGTGCTCGCGACCATCAACGGCGTGAAGCAATACGTCATCTTCTCCGCGACGCGCTTGAACGGCGTCAGCGCGGCGGACGGCAAGCTGCTGTGGAGCGCCGAGTGGCGCACTCCCCATGACGTGAACGCGGCAATGCCCATCGTCGGCGAGAACTTCGTCTTCATCACCAGCAATTACCGGCGTGGCTGCGCGCTGTTCGAGATTACCGCGCAAGGACCGGTGAAGCGCTGGGAAAATCTGAACATGCACGCGCATTTCAGTACGCCGATCGCCATCGACGGCCTGCTCTACGGCAACAGCGATGACAGCCGGCTGGTGTGCCTGGATCCCTGGCATGACGGCAAGGTGCTGTGGGAAGCGCGCGGGTTCGAAAAGGGCGGCGTCATCGCGCTGGACGGCGTGCTGCTGGCCATGTGCGGCAACACCGGCGATCTGGTGATGGTACGGGCGTCGCCGACAAGCTACCAGGAGCTGGGGCGCATCCGGCCGCTGGGCGGCCAGAGCTGGACCGCGCCGGTAGTCGCCGACGGCAAACTGCTGATCCGCAACACCCGCATGCTGGCGTGCCTGGATTTAAAGTAAGCGCGGTTCGTGCGGCTCACGCCTGAGCGGGCAGCAGTCCGTCGACGACCTCACGGTAGAGTTCGCCCGCCTGCACGGCCGCGCGGGCGGCAGCGTAGTGACGGGCGACGCCTTCCACCCCGGCGGCGCCCATGGCGTCGGCGGCGTCCGGGGCGGCCAGCAACTGCGCCAGGGCATGCGCCAGCGCAGCGGGGTCGCCGGGTGGAATCAGCACGCCGCCGCCGGTGAGACCGAGCATCTCCGGGTAAACGCCCGCCGCCGGCGCCACCACCGGCACGCCGGCGGATTGCGCTTCCAGCATCGCCATGCCGCGCGCCTCATCGAAGCGGCTGGGGAGCGCGAAGGCGCTGCACTGGTGGAAAAACGCCACTTTCTCCGCAAAATCCACTTCGCCGAAATAATGGAACCGCGCGGTCAGCTTTTCGATGGCGAGGCGGTTGAGCAGCGTCTCCCAATAGCGCTTGTCCATCACTTTGCCCGCCACGTGCAGGCGGACGGACTCATGCCCCTGGCTGGCCAGCCGCGCGAACGCCTCGACTAACAGGTCCAGCCCTTTGCCGGGGGTGATGACGGACAGATAACCGATCACGAAGGGATCGCGCGGACGCGGCGCGGCATGGTGATACGGCAGAGGATCGATGGCGGCGTGCAGGACGCGCACCCTCGCCGGCGACACCCCGAGAAACGCGGCCATCTCGCTCGCGTACGTCGCGTGCGGCGCCATGAAGCCGTCAATGGCGGCGGCGTTTTCGCGCAGACAGCGCATTGCCTCCGCCTGGTACGGCGCCGGCAATCCGTTGACGAACGTCTCTTCCCCCTGCAACAGGCAGACCACCGGCACCCGCAAGCGCGCTTTGAGCGCGGGGGCGATGCCGGAAAGCAGCGAATTGGTGAGCACCACGATCTCCGGGCGCTCGCCGCGCTCCAGGAAGGCCAACAGCTTGTGCAACTCTTTGCGCTGCCGCCCGTTTTCCCCGGCCAGCATGGAGACCGTCAGCGGGCCGAGATGAACCGGATCGACCGAGATGGCGAATTTTGCCACCAGCTCCAGCAGCAACGGGTGGCTCAACAACGCGTCGAGGCACGCGGGGGAGCGCTGAAAGAAATCGTACGCCTGTTGCAGGTAGACGTTGATGCCGCTGAAGAAGAGGCCGGTGGCCGGCAGCGGTCCGGGACTGTCGTGGCGCAGCGGCGTGTAAAGCGGCAGCACCTGCACGTCGTGCCCGCGCGCCAACAGCGCCCGTACCAGCGCGATATCGCGCGCACAGGCGCCGCAATGCATGCCTCCCGCCCCGGCGGCGATATGAACGATGCGCATCGGTTCCCCCGGCAAAGCGAAAGGCTGGGGAGAGTGATGTCCCCAGCCCTTCGTCGTGATGCTGGCCAGATTCGATTTACCCGTGTGCCATCGCACTCTGGTCTGATCACCGTGGTGTTGTCGAGCGCGGCAGCGCGACCTGACCCGCACCGTTCAACGCCTCAAATTATACCGCATCCCCCACCGTTTGAGCAAGAGCCGGCCGGAGGATTTCACAAAGATTGCGCCGGCACCGCCCACCGGT
>CAYYJR010000039.1:0-18248 GCA_964472305.1 uncultured bacterium | reverse complement strand
ACGCTGATGGTGCCCGACACCGCCAGCAATACCGCGGCCTTCGGCAAAACCGGCTCCAAAGAAGGCCCCAGTGCCTTCCCCTGTGTGCGGCTGGAGGGGCTGGTGGAACTGGGCACCCACGCCATCCTCGCCGCCAACATCGGCGCGTGGCGGGACGCTGAGTGCACGCTCGCCGCGCCGCTGCTCGCCCACCTGCACCCCGGGATGCTGTGCCTGCTGGACCGTGGGTATGTCGGTTATCCCTTCTGGACACAGGTGACGGCCACCGGGGCGGACGTCCTGTGCCGGCTGCGGCGCAATATGGACTTGCCCGTGGAGGAGCGCTTGCCCGACGGCTCCTATCTCTCCACGCTCTATCCCGCGCCCCAGGATCGGACACGGCGCACGCGCGGCATTCGCGTCCGCGTCATTGAATACACCCTGCCCGGCGTCCCCGACGCCGAACCGCGGTATCGCCTCCTGACGAATATCCTGGACCCCGCGGACGCGCCGGCCGACGCGTTGGCCGCCTGCTATCACGACCGCTGGGAGCACGAAGGGGTGCTCGACGAGGTGAAGACGCACCTGCGCGGGGGGAACGCCGCCGTGCTGCGCAGTCAGACCGCCGACCTGGTCCGCCAGGAGATCTATGGGCTGCTCCTCGCGCATTACGTCGTGCGCGGAGTGATGCACGACGCCGCGCTGCAGGCCGAGGAGGACCCCGACCGGCTCTCCTTCACCCACACCGTGCGTGTGCTGCGCCGCACCCTGCCGCAGGCTGCGGCCCTTCCCCCCTCGGCGGTGGTCCCTCTGGTATCGGCGCCTTCTTGTTGAGGTGCTGGACGAGCGCGTGGACTCCAGCCGCGGCACCCGCCGGCCCCGCGGCGTGCGCCGCCGCATCTCCCAATACCCCGCCCGCGCCTCCGGCGGCTGTCACCGCCAACAAATCAATGCCACCCCGCAGGTGTATCAGCGCCCGGGAGAGAAGATAACGGGGGCTGACTTTTGAACGGTATTGCGTCTGTCCCCAATACCGAAAAAGGGGTCGGTCATGAGTTCACTATTCTTCCATTTCCACTACGCTGATGGCACAGTTCCATTTGATCCTGAGGCAGAAGAGAAAATACTTGTGAAGGACCTGTCGGTGTTTGAGGCACCTGAGGTGTCGGTCGAGGGCTGGTGTGATCTTATTGATCTATCGCCGGGAGATTTTGAAATGACACCGGAAGATTATGCAGAGGCTGCCCCACCGGAGAATGCTTTCTTCCCCTCATTTCTCCAACCGACTAAGGACGCCATCAATTCCGCAGAGGATGATGTGCTAATTCCAATTGTACCTACCGAATTACTGGACTGGGCAACGCTCTGGCGCAACATCTTACGTGCAATACCGGAAGACGAAGTCGAAGGCCTATTTCAATATAATAGCTATGGCGATGCCCGCTACCGCGAAATGCTCATCGAAGAACTGGGTGAAACCATTGAGCAGGCGAAATGCGCTCAACAGCATGGGGTTGGAATGGTATTGCATATCACCTGGTAAGCCCTCTTCTATCCTTGTATCTCCGTAAGGATGTAAGAATAGTTGTGAAAGAGCGAACCAATTCATAATTGGGGGCAGGTTCAATACCGTTCAAAAGTCAGCCCCCGTTGTCTTCTCTCCCGGGCGCTGATACACCTGCGGGGTGGCATCGATTTGCTGGCGGTGACAGCCGCTGGCAGCGCGCAGCGGGAAGAATAATACCGTCTGTCCCCAATATCTCCTGGGTAATGCAACCTTATCGTCATCTGTACTGCACAAATGACAGTCTTTGCGGATAATCGTTCCCGTTCAGCGGTATCATACGATAGAGGTAAAAAGCATGGCGCAAGCTGAGAAGAAAGATTTTGCGCAACCGGACGAGGTGCGCACCTTCCCGAAAGGCAAGCTGGAACTGGTAAATATCGGGGGTGGCGTGGTCGGACGGTTGACGCTGGAGCCCGGATGGCGCTGGTCAGAGCACGTGAAGCCCATTGCGCAGACGGCATGGTGTGAAGCCCCGCATTTCCAGTACCAGCTTTCCGGACGGTTGCATATCGTCATGGCTGACGGCACAGAACTCGACTCTGAACCTGGCCAGGTGACCGCACTCCCGGTGAATCACGATGCCTGGGTTGTCGGCGATGAACCGGTCGTGCTTATTGACTGGGCGGGTGCCAGCAACTACGCGAAAGCGTGAGAGCGAATCACACATTGGGATATTGCCGTAGCGATACGACTTCTATTGACTGATGGTACCTATGGTCGGTAGCATAGCATCATTGGGGACAGACGATTAATGACAGGTCTGCGTCTGCTCAGATGCTGACCGGTTACCCGGCTGGCGCGCGCTCATGTCACGTCCGCGGGAAAAATGGGGTCAGAGCCTATTTATTGCATCATCGCAAGGGGAAGAAACGAATGGGCTCTGCCTCCATTTATTCAAACGGGCAGACGAGTATTGGGGACAGCATCGGATCCGCGCCGATGTCTTGTGGTCCACGCATGCGCGGAAGCGTTCAGCGAGTGCGTTTGCCGTCAGGGTTGCGCCGTTACGAAAACGAAAATGCCTCCAGGTTGCAGATCAGCAGGTCGCTCCTGTCGCTGTCTCGCTGCCGGAAGCACAGGTGCAGGGCATGCACGCCTTCGACCCTTTGCATCGGGCAGCACACCTGTTGCCAGGTCTGCCATCCGCCGGTAGGCGGCACTTCGCACTGACCGATCAATGCGCCGTCTTCCCCGTCAATGCGCACTTCGATCACACCGCCGTGCGTCGCGGTTGCCACGCGCGCCTGGAATTGCGTCAGCTCGGGATGAAACGCCAGATATTTATAGACCGCACGGTCACCGGGCGCGATGCGAGTGAGATATTCGGGGTAGTGCTCGCCACGGGCACCATCGCACGCCATCTGCGCGCGCAGACTGCCGTTCAGGCGGCAGGCGCGAGTCGCTTCGATCTCACGCGTGGCGGGGATAGGGCCTTCGACGCCCTGCGTGGTCATCTCCACCTCGGCGATGTGGCCGGTGGCATCGAACGCAATGGGTTCCGCACACACCCGGCGGTTGAAGTGCGATCCCTGTGACGACCGGTGGTAGAAGATATACCACTGCCCCCGGAATTCGGCGATGGAGCCGTGGTTGTTCCAGGTTTCCGGATCGCACCCGTCGTTATCGATGATGACCCCGCCTTTCGTGAAGGGCCCCAGTGGTGAGTCTGCGACCGCATATGACAGGCAGGTCGCTTTGCCGCGGGAGATGTCGCAGTAGACCAGGTAGTATTTGCCGTCCCGTTTACGCAGGGAACTGCCTTCATGGAAACCGTGCGTGGCCTCATCGAGCAGCGAAGGATGCCAGGTCGACTCGTCGATGTGTCGCATATCCGGCATCAGGCGCGCGCCGCGGCAGCGCCCCTGTCCCCAGTACAGGTAGGCCTGTCCGTCGTCATCGACAAACACTGCGGGATCGATGCCATCCCCGTGCACGACCGGGATGGTCGCGGCGTCGCGGAACGGCCCATGCGGCTGGTCGCTGACGGCCACGCCCTCACTGCCGTCCTTCTGGCAGAAATAGAGGTAATAGGTGCCGTCGTGATATGCGCAGTCAGGCGCGAACAGCTCTCCGGTAAACCAGGGGGTCTGTGCCGTTGGCCCGAGCGTGGCAAAACTCTCCCCGTGGTCCGTCCAGTGGATGACATCATCGCTTGAGAAGACACGATACGCGTGGCTGCACCAGCTCAAATTGCCCCCGATGTCCTGTGAACCATAACAATACAGCCGGCCATCTGGCCAGACGTGCGCCTCGACGTCGGGGATAAAATACTGCAACGGTAAGATGGGATTCATGCGTATACCTCACTGCTCCGCTGATTGCCGCGGCACGCGTGTTGCGAACTCCACGTGTCGCGTCCAAATGAGGGCATCATTCGGGACAGCCGGTAGTTATCGACCGGCTGGCGCACGCTCATTTCACATCCGCGCGGGCGCCCACGGAAGGTGGAATACTGGCGAAGCATAAAGACCGTCTGTCGCCAATACCCATTAATCACCCATATCACCTGTTATCATGCTCCAGAAATTATTATCATAATACTTGAAAATATATGTTGCTTGGTATTGAGTAAATTGCATCTTAACTAGAATCTCCTGAATTGCATCCCCGTCGATATCTAATATACCAATAATACTAAAATGTATCGGCAATATTGCATCATTAAACTTACTATTTTTATTGCAGATCATCCCCATTGGAACGAATGTTATAATTTTACCATTTACAAATTTTCTAATGACTACGGCTGAATAATCATTAAGTTGCAACCCGACCGTATTATTGTATCCCGGACGATCTGTCTCAATGCAGATAAGTATCTCTTTAATATTATCATTATCAATGTCAGCTTGCAATAACTGGGTGATATTTACTTTTGATAAGTTAATACTATATTCAGAAAGCAGTTTGCGCATTTCATTTTTATAAAACTTATTGTTATTGTTTAATTTAGTGATTTTGCTTGGCATCGCATTCCACTGGCCAACAATGCCTATCGCGTTGGTAATAGTATCTGTCTGTATAAAAATACCAGTGCCGCCCTCTCCCTCATCTGATGGTTCATATATTCTTCCGCCATGCGCGGATGATAAGCGTTTGGTCAAAGAGTACAATGAATATATCTCATCACCTGTAATTCTACTTTTGAATTCATTATTCTCTTTCCACTGTTTATCAATGATACCTCCTATTAAGCATTGATTTGAAAAATCAACAACTGGGTGTATACCAGAAATATGAATTGGAGGATTGACTTTTTCAACCAAGCATTTTATATTAGATTTTTCATCAGTATGAAGTAAAATAGTATTCCGGTCATGAGTAGCAGTGATATTCAGAGCAGTAATACATTCTTCGGGTACATAGATTTGATCATTATATTGAATCGGTGGAAGTAAAAAAATATTGGCTTCACCATCAGCAAAATAGAATATATTATCTATCATGCACAATAACGAATGATTGCGATTAGTTAGTTTAACATTCTTCTCAGTGGTATTTACGATCACCAACTTATTTAAATCTGTTATCGGATAATATTTGTACCCGTTTGGCAATTCTAATACCATACTTGCATAAGATTGAACTTCGAACAATATTATTGCAAATGCAATAAAATTTTTTGTTAACATGCGAATAAGATAGCGCATACTCACTCCCCGTAAGAAAATAGGCATCATTCGGGACAGCCGGTAGTTATCGACCGGCTGGCGCACGCTCATTTCACATCCGCGCGGGTGCCCATGGAAGGTCGAATACTGGCGAAAATTTACTACCGTCTGTCCCCAATACCCTGTCCCCAATACCCGTCACCATCTTTATGCTGGCCCCATGTCCATCTCAAATTCCTCGATATTGTAAAATGTAAGCTCCTTGACTTTTGCGCTTTCGAGTAACGCTTTCACACGTTCAACGACAAGAAGTATTCCACCCTGTGGGGTAAAGATGTCACTCCCATCCCAGGTATTGAAATCAAAATACAGTCCGATCCCCACCTTATACCGGTAGTCAGGGTTGAACGGTGAAACCCGATATTCAATACGACGTTGGGTGTCATCGATTGGTCCGCTTCTCCCAACCACCGACAAGCCGTAATATCCAGTGAGTTCATTCCCCTTCTTGTCATAAACAACAACTGGAAATGTTGACCATCCAGTGACTCGATGCTCCTGCAATATATTGAGGAACCGATCCGAGACAACGTACAATATAGCATCTGATTACCTAAGGACATCTTTCGGCTGCCTACCCAGAAAGTGACGAAATCGAATGGGGACTGCTGGAATATCCTCTCCACGAAAAACCGAACATGGATCATAGGTTTGTCCATCTTCAGGATTCACCGTACACGGATTGAGTTTGTGATTTGTAATTGTGTAATAGAACGTATTGCCCATCGGTAATCCCTCCCTTTAGAAATGTGGCGTAAGACCATAGTTCCGTGCTAGGTGGGTATTGCATGATTCGGGACAGCCGGTAGTTATTGACCGGTCAGCGCACGCTCATTTCACATCCGCGCGGGCGCCCACGGAAGGTCGAATACTGGCGAAAATTTACTACCGTCTGTCCCCAATACCGTCGGAGTCAAAGCCCTTCGACAATTTCGAGCATCTTCTCATAGTTGCGCAGGGAGAGCGACGACAGCTTCCTGCCGTAGGGGCAGGCGGAGGGCATCAGGACGAATCCGCGTCCCTCGCCCGCGGTGCCTTCCGCGATGGCTTGCCGGACCTTCTGTTCGAACTGCGGTGTCGGCAGGTTCTCGATGTCGGCAATTTCAAGGTTGCCGAACAGCACCATCTGCTGCCCGTAGTGCTCGCGGACATAGCGCAGTTCCACGTCGCCCTGCGGCGGCGGTTCGATGGGATCGAGGCCCATGCACCCGGTTGCCGCAATGGGGTCGAGGATGTCGCGCAGGCGCCCGTGCGAATGAACCCGCGCATACCCGCCGTACGCATGAATCGAATTCACCATCTGCCGCACGTGCGGGGTGACATACTCACGGAACAATGCCGGGTGCATGTAGGGCGGCGAGGCATACTCCGGCCCGATGATCCGCCACAGCCGTCCGGGCAAGGCCTGCGCCGCCGTCTCCATCCACCAGTAGCTCTGCCGTGCCGCGCGATCCAGCAGTCTGTGGAACATCTCCCGCTCGGTCGCCGCGATCACCGTCAGTTCGGCCATATCGAACATCCACGCGATGGAACACAACGGATCGCCAATGCTGGGCATGACGATTCCGCTGTCGCCCAGTGCTGCCTCCAGTTGCAGCGCATCCGAAATATCCGGTTCGCCGCCGGGCTGAGCCTCGGGGATCTCGAGCAGCGCCTGCAAGTCGTCCGGTTCCTTGATGAAATGCTCGATCGTCCATACCGTGTTCACGTCGGGGTCATGGCGCGTGCGCTGGGTCAGCGTCCGCTTGCCTGCCCGGATTGTGGTGGTGATGAACCGACTGCCGTTCTCCATCCGGACATCGCTCGTCGCGTTCTCCCACATCGGGTTCGGCGGCGCGTTTCGGCAGTGCACTTCGCACATGGCGATTCGATCCGAACGATCGCGGGCGAGTTCGATCAGCGGCCGCCAGGATGGGTCGGAATAAATGTTGAACGGGTCGGGATCGGCCATGTCCTCGCACCCGGAGATCTCGTAGAAACTCACCGCGGGGCGGTCCACGGGCCGCCCGTTCACGGTTGCCATCAATCGTTCACGTCTGGTCATACTTCCCCTTCGCTTTGCATCGTATTTCGTTCCGTCACTCGCCCGTATGTTTCCGGCCTTCGCTGGCTCAACCTGACCTCGCGCATATCCGTCATGGCCGTATGGCCCACGTAGTATGGCGGCAACGGGGGCGCGGTCTGAATGTCCACCTCGGCGGTCACGACATGCGTCCCGTGCGACAGCGCCTCAGCGAGCACCTTGCCCTCGTTGGAAATCACGCAGCTCGGATCGCAATCCGCCCAGACGGGCTGGCCGGGAATGACGCCGATGGCGGCGGCCACGGTCACCACGTTTTCCAGGGCCCGCGCGCAGCCGTATAGCTTCTGCCAACCCCAGGTGGGACAGGCGATCAGTTCCGCCCCGGCCAACGCCAGGGCCCGCGCGGCTTCGGGGAACTGCAGATCCCAACAGACGAGCATGCCCAGCGTCCCAAAGTCGGTCTCGAACACCGGGTAGGTGTCGCCGGCCGTCACCCGCACCTCGCCAACCGGGAGGTGGACCTTGTCAAACACACCGGCGATCCGACCGCCGCGGTCGAACAGGACCGCCGAATTGTAGACCAGCCCCTTGCGCTGCGTCAACAACCCGGCCACGATGTGCAGTCCATGCCGTCGCGCACAGCCGGAAAAGCGCTCCATCAGGGGGCCGTCCAATGGCTCGGCCAGTTCGGCAAGATCGTAGCGCCGGTCATGGAATTGGATGATCTGGTTGATGGTTTCGGTGGTGACAATCAGATCGGTCTTCTCCGCCGCCGCCTGGCCGAACAGCCCGAAGACATGCTCCATGTCCGCATCAGCGGCCGCACGCAGGACCGCAAGATCGCAGTCGCCGGGATTGGCGGGATCGTACCCATACAGGCGCGAACGATGACTTTGGATAACGGAAATGCGCATCACTTACTCCCTTGCCAGTTGGGCTGAGGTCAATTCGTTCAACAGCGGATATCCCTGCTGCAGTCGCTCCGCACTCTGTACCAGGATGTCCCATGTCCGCTGAAGGAAGTACGGCCTGCCGCTGGAGCCGGAAATGCGCGGCGTCATGATCACGTTCGGCAACGTCCACGGCGGATGGTCCTGCGGCATGGGAAAAATAGTAGTAAGTATCCAGTGCCGCACCGGCAAGCCAACCTTCGCGCTGGGCGCGCTGCAACGCCTGCTCCTGAAGCAGCGGGCCGCGCGCCGGGTTCAGGACGCTGGCCGTGGGTCGCCACGCTCGCTACTCAGCCTCGCCCATGACTCCCTCATTGACCGGGGGCAACGGCATCGCGAGGATCAGGCAGTCCACGCCGTGCTGAAATGCATCCTTGCGTTCCATGGCAAATACGCGGTAAGGATCGCGCCATCACCACAGGACAAACTTCTTCATGCATAAATGATTCCTCCCAATCACCTGTCCGCAGTCACCGGCGGCGGCTCGGTCAGCCGGCAATCTTCCATGATCACCACCCCCGTACAATGTCGCGTCACCAGCGTGCGGATCCAGCCCGGGTCGGTCGTCTTCCAGGTTATGCGGACATTTTCCAGCCGCAGGTCGTCAGCCCCGACGAACGACAGTAGCGTTTCCGGCAGCTCTTCCGGCTTCATCTTGGTGTCCGGACGCGGCACGACGGTGAGGTCGATGTTTCGCAGGCGGACGCGTTTTGGGCGGCTGTGGGCGGAACCGAAGAGATAGGCCGGGGCAAAGCACTCCGCGTGGAATCCGTCGATCACGATGTCTTCCATGGGCGCCGTGGCATCGTCGGTATTCATGCTGATAACAAACGGATGGGCCGTGTTCCGCACGTAGACGTCTCGGATCGTGATGTTCGAGATGGACACGCCGGGTTGTTTTGGGCGATACGCAGAACAGAAGTAAACGCCCCAGCCGGCGCGCGTGATCATGATATTCGAGATCACCGCGTTGCGGATGATGCCGTCGCCGACTCCGATGCGGAATGCTCCACCCGACGAAGCCAACACGCAGTTGTTCACGACGATGTTCTCACAGACGCGGGTTTTGTCCTTGAGCGAGTGAGGCGCCGCGCGCAGGGTGATGGCATCGTCGCCGGTGTCGATGTTGCAGTCGCTGACCGTCACGTTGCGGCAGCAGTCGATGTCGATGCCGTCGGTGTTGGCGCCTGTCGATTGGTTCCGGATTGTGATTCCGCGGACCTGGATGTCCTCACTGCCGTACAGGAAGATGCTCCAGGAGGGGGTGTCGCGAATCGTGAAATCCCGGAGTCGGATGTTGCAGCTCTCGCAGAACACCATCAACTGCCCCGGCCGCAGGCGCTGCTTATCCTTGGCCATCGCCACGCCATCCCTGAACAGGTTAGCGGAATAGCTCATCAGCTTGGGCTCCTCGAAGAAGACGCGGCCGTTGCCGTCGATCGTGCCGGTCCCGGTGACCGCGACATCTTCCACCTCGACGGCCAGGATCAGGTGCGTGGCATTCCACTCTTCCTCCTGGCCGCCGCCCCAGTTCTGCGGATACGCGTCTTCCTTGTTGTAGTCGTCCTGATCCGGGCTGGCCAGCAGCACCGCGCCGTGCTGGAGGTGCAGCTCCACATGGCTGCGCAGCCAGATGGTGCCGGTGACAAAGGTGCCCGCCGGCACGACCACCGTGCCGCCGCCCGCCGCGCCGCAGGCGTCGAGCGCGGCCTGGATCGCCCTGGTATTGACTGTCTTACCATCGGCTTTGGCCCCGTGTTCGACGATGTTGAATACCCGCGTTTCAATACTGGTTATAGCTGAGCTCATGGTCTCTTCTCCTTGTAACAGACTGGCGCTTCCAGCCAGCATCAGACCACTCAATGCCGTCACAATCCATGTCCGTGTATGCATGTGTGTGCTCCTTTGCATGCAAGATGCCGTTTAACGATGTGAATGCCAATCTGGGACGGTAGAATTCGTCAAGCGCCCGTTATGATAGCCGCATACCGTGTCGCCCAAGGCGACGATGGAGCCATATGCCCTGCAGCCATTATAGCGATACCCGCGGGCTGCACGTAACCGGACCTCGCCAGTCGTGATGCTGTGCAGTGGGCCCAAACCTACTGTTCCAGGCGCAATCCCTCGTCGTTGCCTGCGATGTGAAAAGCCTTTTTGAGTGAGCCCGTGTCGCCGCCTTCAGCGGGCAGACCAGCAAGGGTCAGCCGCCGGTCGGCGAGGAGCGCCGCCCACTGCGCCACGTCGCCGTAGCGGAGGATGGAGGGTACCACGGGGGCGTTCCGCGTGCGGAAGCAACGGCCGCCAAGGTCAATCTCGAGCGTGGCCACGCGATCGTCGCGCACCGCGGCGAAGAGAGCGGCAAAGGCCACGTTGCCCTTCGCGCGCAACGTGATCCTGGCCTTGTCGACCTCCTTCCGCCCGGTCACATAGTCCAGCACGGCGCACAGGTCGGTTGCGGCCATGCCGGCGAGCGGGCGGCCCCAGAGCAGGGCGTTGCGTTGCCAGGCGGCTTCAAACGCCGCGGCATCGCCCTCGCCGATCGGGCAAGCGCGCTTGAACGTGAGCAACCCATCCGCCAGGCCGGGCATCGCCCCAAACGCCAATTCGCCCGTGAACCGCACGTCGGGCAAGACAACAACGCTCCCGCCGCTGGCCACGGTCCGCAGCTCATCGGTCAGCAGCCCGTCTTTTCCGTCGTCGCCGCAAACGATGACCACGGGCAGGGTGCGGGCGCCCGCGGCCGGTCGGATCACGAGTGTGGGCACCAGGATGGTGCCTTCGCTCGGTATAAGCACCCGCTCGATGGACAAGCCATGCTGTTCCTCCGTGCCGACCACCTTTGCGTTGCCGCCGGAGGGCAGCGGCTCACCGAGCATCTCGCGCAGCGCCCCTTGCATCTTCCGGCGAGACGCTTGCCAGTCAGCACGGCTGGCGAACGCTGGGGGGCCGTCCGCCCGCTGCGCGACGAGGTGGCTGATCTGGCCGAAGCCCTTGTCGCCTTTCAGATCGGCCTTGAGCTTCTCCAGTTCCTCAATGGGGAAGGTCTTGACCTCGGGCTCGGGAACTGCGCCGCCGGCATCCTTGCCCCGCAGCCACTTCTCCATCCACCAGTACATCCGCTCGCGCTTGGGCTGGGCGTAGTCGTGGCCGGTGGGCCAGTACTTGCAGTCCACGCGATCCCCAACACCGTTGGCCGCGTAGAGCTTGCGCAGAGCCGGGTAGTTGTTCGTCTCGAACGAACCGGTCCAGTCATTCATCGTCAGGTACTGGACGGCGCGCGGCAGGCCCAGGGCGCTCAACTCCGGCTGGTCGGTGTGGCGCATGATGTTGGGAAAATGGTTGCAGTCACAGTGGGCGGCGCCGGGGAAGACAATCTCGCGGTAGTCGCAGGTCATGCCCACGATGGTGGCAACCGTGACGCGCGCGTCGACCGCCAGGAGCATCTGGGTCTGCAGCCCGCCACCCGAGCAACCAGCCACCCCGATTCGCGTGGCGTCCACCTCCGGGAGGCCGGCAAGATAGTCCAGCGCGCGGATGTTGTTCCAGATCATCAGCGTCTGGTGTGAGATGCCCAGCGGCAGATCCTCGTAGTGGTTCTGCGTCGTTGCGAAGACCACGTACCCCATTTTGGCCAGGACCAGGCAGCTCTTCTGTTCCTGCGGGTCCGCGTTGCCGTGCTCCCAGTGGCCGTGAGGGCGGAGAATGGCGGGAGCGGGTTTGTCGGCAAACTGCTTCGGCATGTAGAGCAGGCCCGTGCTGTAGACCTCGGGCCAGAGTTGATAGGCCACGCGGCGCACCGTGCACCACTCGTGGTCGAGCGGCGCCGAGACGCGGACATCCAGCGGCACCCGCTCCGGCAGCGGCCAGAGCCCCGCGCATTCCAGCAGCCGCTGCCGCAGCGCCTGCTGGTGCGCCTTGCGCTCCTCCCCCGTGCGCAGCGCGAACGGTTTGGGGCGGCACATCTCCTCAAAATAGTTCACCAGCATCACAGCCACTTCCCGCCTTTCGACGAACACATTCATCGCCCTCCCCCTGTTCGATTGTTCTGCGGCCCAAGCGTGCGTCAGGGCAATCCCTACCACGACCGCAAGACCTATCATTGCGTACCGCATGTTGTATTCCGTCTTTATGCCATGCTGCCCGCATGGAAGACCCGCCACAACGGGCAACAAAAAAGCCGCGCTGAGCCATGGGCCGGGTGTTCGTCCCGAAGGATCAGTGACTCGTCTTTCGCCTGCCAGACGCGTTGAGGTCCGGGCTTGGGAACGCGCCCTGGCTGAGGTTGTAATAGCTGCCGGTCGGCGTGTGCTGCAACGCCACGGCGCGCACCAGGTAGTGCTGCCCCGGCGCGCCGTGGCGATCCCGGTACTCGCACGCGGCGATCGGCGTATCGGTCAACCGTTCGTAAGGCCCAAGTGCCTGCGCCGCCCGGTAGACATGGTAGCGCACTCCCGACTGGACCGAGGGATGCCAGCTCAGATCGGACATGCGCCGGCGGCGGCCCACGCGCAGTTCCGTCGGCGGCGGCACCCGGTGCATGCGCAGCGTCGGATCACCGAGCAGCGCGATGTGCACCCCGCGCGCGAACGCGCCCGTCGGCAGGTAGCCATCGGCGCCGTTGTTCTGGGTCAGTCGCAAGCCGTCGCCGATCGGCGCGCCCATGCCCATCGGATGCACGTACCACTGCGGGCGGCCCGCCCAGCCGCAGGTCAGCGCCCCACCCTCGGCGGCCAGCACTCCCCGCATCAGGTTGTTCGGGAGCTCCCAGTCGCCGAAGTAACTGCCGAACAACAGGGTGAACACCGCGTTCAGCGGGCGGTTGACGAGTTCGTTCGTGCCTCCGAATCCGGCCATCCAGTCCGGACCGCCCGATCCGCACCCGGCAAACCAGAGCTGCGTCGCCCGCGGAAAATTTGGCCACTTTGCGTCGGACACGCGCGCCGCGCCGAGGAGTGTCGTCAGGTTCTGCCAGCCGCTGTAGTCGAACCGCTCGGGGTGGCCGTAAAAACTGTTCAGCACCCAGCCGCGTTCCTCGACCGCCAGCGTGCCCTGCCGGTATGCGTGCAGCCGGTCGAGATAGCGCCGTAACAACGCCGACTCGTCCGCGCCGAACACCGGCATGTCATGGAAATCCACCCGGCCCACGGCGCGGATCACCGGCCCGGGAATCACGTTCTGGTCATACTTCCCGTCACCCGGCACGTTGTGTTGCCGGGCGTTGACCTGCGGGTCGGTCTGGTGCACGGCCGTATCGGTCCACCCCTCATCGCCGGTGGCGTAGAACACATCAGCCGGCCACGCACCGCAGTGGTCCGGATGCCCGTCGGGCAGGAAATTCCCCGCATAAGGCACCGGCACCCGCCCGAGCAGCAGCACCGCGTCGGCCGGGTGCGCCTGGATCAGCCGTTTCACCTCGACCGGCGTCTGGTGGGCGGCCACTTCCTGCTTCCCCACTTCCCAGCCGTCCCCCACCCAGTCCATGAGCAGCCGCTGGATCTCGGGAGCAAGTTCCTTCGCCGCCGTCTGCTCGACGACGAGTAGCGCGGTGCCGCGCCGTTCCACGGCCGGCACCGCGGTCCCGGCAAAGAAGTAATCCACCGCGGAATAATCGCCAGGCCGGGACACCGCATACTCGCACAGTTGGCCCGGCGGAAGCGGCGCGTCCGGCGCGATCGTCTCCCAGGTCCCTCCAGGAACCCGACGGCGTACCGCGCAATCGGCGGCAATGTCGAGCGCGCCGTTTTTCAGCTCCGTTTCCAGCGTCATCCGCCGCGACGGACTCATGGCCGGCGGCAGTCGCAGCGGCACTACGTCCACCACGTCGCCGTCGATTTCCAGCGGGATTTCATACAGATCCGGCAGGGGCCCGCTCAAGATGGCGTGGGCGTAGCCGTCGGCGCCGGCGGCCAGCGGCGCGGCGGCCAGCGTGCCGGCGCTGACCGTCTTGCCCGCCAGCGCCGCGGGGGCCAGCACGGCAATCGTCATCCGTTGTTCGCTCAGGTCCACCCGGCTGGTGCCCCGCACCCGCACCGGCGCCGCCGCGGTCGCGGCCAGGCGCAGGCGGACCATCTTGCGCGAGTCGTTGTAGGCGCCGTACATCGGATACCAGACCAGATGATCCTGCGGTTGGCCGTCTTGCAGGAAATTGCTGACCATGATCTGGCAGGTCACCTCGCGCCCGAGGGCCGGCACAATCCCCAAGGACGCCCACGGCAACGTGACCTCCAGTTGATAGCCGGTCGGCGTCCGGCGGCTGGTCGCCGCGACGGCGGCCGGCAGCTTTTTCAGCCGCTGGGCCATCCGGTAATCGTGCAGAAACCAGCGCGGTTCCGGGAAGCGCGGATCCAATCCCGGCGCGATCACCCACTGACAGCGGTCCGGACTGTCCGGCGCCGGCGAAAGATAAATCTCGACCGAGTCGCCTTTCCAGAGTTCGTTGAGCTTCGCCGACTCGTTTCGGACGGTGCCGACGACCGTCACCCGGACGCGCAGCCCGTCGTCGTTCCACCCGAGCCGGGCGGACGCGCTGAACTCCTCCGGCGCGCGCAGCGGCGTATCGACCGGCGCCAGCAGCTCGAGGCGGAAGGCCCGGTCCCAGTCATCTCCATCGATCCGTGGAATATCAAACGCCATCGCCGCCCCCGCCGTCAACAGGATCACGGCACCGGCCGCCTGTCCCAGTTGCAGTAATCGCCTGTACCATATCTTCATGCTCGTCCCGTTTCGGATACGCAAAAGCATTGTGCGCCACCGTGCCGTCGCCGCAGTGCTGTCAGCACGCGCTCATCCTCAGCCGACCAGGCGCGTCATCGCATCGTCCTCTAGTAATTGGGCAGCGACGCGCGCTTTCCTCTTGGCGTCAGCGAGCGGATAAAATGGGGTCAGAGCCTATTTATCCCGGCGGACAAGGCGGTGTGGTTTCGATACGGGCATCCTGCCCTCAACCACCTGGTCGGTACCTTGGTCGGTAGCGCGCGCCCGCTACGGCCGAGTTTCCAGACTGAGAATCGCTGACGAGCACAGACAGAGGGACGTGACAGACATCATCGCCTGCCACGTTCTTCTGCTGAACAAAGAGGCGCTGAGCCCATTTACCCGCTACCGCCTCACGCGCTACCCTCGCGGCTGGCGGTGTTCCCGCACCAGGCGCACGGCGTGCGCCAGCGCGAGGACGGCGATGAGCAGCAGGGCGCCGTAGGCGCACAGGTGGGATTGCGGCACGGTCGGCTGCCAAGTCCACCGCAGGAAGGTCCAGGGATGGCCCAGCGTGTCGCCGTTGCTGTCCGGGCTGCCGCCGTTCAGCACCATGGCCAGCGTGCCCAGCGGATTGCCGAAGAGGATCATGATGCCGTCGCTTGGCGCCGCGCGCAGCAGCAAAACGAAGCCATACGCCAGGCCTGCCGCGATCGGCAACAGCGCCAGCAGGCTTGCGAGGCGCGACCGCCACAGCCGCAGGACGCCATAGCACAGCGCCAGCGTCACGCTGCCCACCCCGAACAGAAAGCAGTGGATCATCAACAAATCATCCGCGTGGCCGAACAGCTCGATGCTCAGGGCGATCAGCCACGGGTAGAGCGTGTACCCCAGGCACAGGGCGTAGGCCACCGCGACGGCGGTGGAGGTTTTGGGGCAGCGCGCGGAGCAGGCGACGCCGACGACGCCGTAGGCGAGCAGCATGGCGAACAGGATGCCCTGCGTGCCCAGCAGTTGGTCGGGCGAGACGCCGCCGAAGATGAACGCCAGCGTGACCACCGGCAGCAGGCACAGCAGCAGCAGGACGAGGAAACTGAGCGCGGAGAGCAGCTTGCCGGCCACGATGCCGGCGGCGGAGAGGCGGGTGAGCAGCAGGAATTCGTAGGTCTGTCGCTCGCGTTCGCTGGTGAGCACCCCCGCGGTGAGCGCCGGCGTCAGCAGCAGCACCAGCACCCCCTCGAACAACGTGATGCCGAGGTGCAGGGCGGAGCCGATTTCGGCCATGCCGGTCGGGTACGCGCCTACACGCTCCCGCAGGGCGGGGTGCGGCCAGTTCAGCGTGAGAATCACCAGCGCCAGCGCCACCCCCAGCCCGCAGCACGTCAGCAGCAACCACGCCGTCCGGTTGCCGCGCATGCGCGAGCGCATCTCTTTCATCAACACCGGCAGCGTCGGCGGGGAACACGCCATCGTCGTCCTTCCTGGCAAGCACTTGCGCGATTATAGCGCAAATGCGGCAACTGGTCATCCTGCGCGACGCGTGGAGCATAATTGGAGCATAATTGGGGACAGACGGTATTTATTGACAGGTCTGCGCCTGCTCAGATGCGGACAGGTTACCCGGCTGGCGCACGCGCATTGCACGTCCGCGTGGACGCCCACGAAAGGACGAGTAAAGGCGAGGAATAAATACCGTCTGTCCCCAATAGTCCCCTCAATTCCCCCCCGACTGTTCCCGACAGTGAGAAACAGTGTTATCAGTATCGGCTTACTATGAGGTATAATGGGGTATCGGGGACCGACGGTATTGATTGACAAATCTGCGCATGCTCGGATGCGGACCCCGTTACCCGGCTGGCGCGCGCTGGGAGCGCGCAGCGGATGCACGCGCATTGCACGTCCGCGTGGACGTCCACGGCAGGTCGAATACTGGCGACGAATAAATACCGTCTGTCCCCAATACCGTCCCGAGGAGGTGTTTGAATGCTAGCAAAATATCATCCAACTGTGTTCGGGTCTATAGGACTAATAGCTATTTTGTTATTTTGCTTTATCTGTAAAAGAGTGGAAGCAGCAAATGATGTCACTACATTAGCTGCGCTCCCAGAGTCAATAACTGAACTCTGGACTGGTGATAATGGTTGGTTGTTGGCGCAGACAAAAAATAAACTATTTGAAGTTTCAGTAACAGGAGAGGTAAAAGAAAATGTAATTTCACTAGATGAAAAACAATCATCTCTTCCGATAAGCGATATTGGATGGCAGCCAACACGCCTTGCGATCATATCAAGAGAAACCAAACGTAGAGCATATTCCTTGCGAATTATCCGGCCAGGTCCAGAACGTACAATTTCAATTCCAGCCGTTTATAGTGTTGATTTATGTCATGAAGCAGGTTTGATACTGTGTCACACGATGGATTCCGAAGGATTGTTACCTGGGCCACTTCAAATTTTCGATTTGCAAGGACAGCCGATACCCCAATGGAAAGTGAATACTAGAGGGAGATACCGTGCTGACACTGCAATAGCTGACAAGGAGTGGGTGGTTGCCGTAGCTTTAGCAAATGAAAAATCACCCACTTGCTGGTTACTGACATCTCAAGGGAACATCCGCTGGAAACAAGTACTCGACCCAGGTTGGATGGTTGAGCAGGTTTGTATTTCAGGAAGCGCAAATTGCGTCATCCTTTCTATACAAAACAGAGCAACGAAGAAAAGCCAGCTTATTCTCCTCTCCCTGGATGACGGCACGCCGAAGGCTAAGATAGAAATACCTGACTGGTCTGGGCAAAACTTACGGCTTTCACCGAATGGTCGATGGCTGACATTCAGCGGGGAATGTCTCATCGGTCTGGTTGATGTAGCTAAGCCAGGTGTTCTCTGGCATACATTGTATAGAAAAGATTTCGATTACTGGTTCCAGTATACTGATGTCAACGATCAAGGCGTTATTGTTGCCGCCTTTGCCGATCATGCTTTACCGGGACCAATAATGCTTTTATTATTTGATAATGCAGGGATGGCTTCGCAATTATGGGAATCACCAGAGAAGGTTGATTACGCAAGTTTACCCAAAGGACGGTCAGTGTTCTGGAGAGACGACGGTCGGGCAATCATACTCAGATATGGGAATAAGGTATTAGCTTTTAATGCTGTAAAAGCCACTGCAAACAGGATTAATGGGAAATAAAATTCGTAATGTTATTTACCCACGCATCAACATTCAACATTAACGGCATGGCATAATTGGAGCATAATTGGGGACAGACGGTATTTATTGACAAGTCTGCCTATGCTCAGATGATGACCTGTTGCCCGGCGGGCACACGCGCATTTCACGTCCGCGTGGGCGCCCACGAAAGG
>CAYYJR010000038.1:0-21040 GCA_964472305.1 uncultured bacterium | reverse complement strand
CTCCCCTGCTGCTTACGATGCCAGCGCGAAAAGGCGGCGGGACAGGAGAAGCCGAGGGCGGCGGCGATGGCTTTTTTACTGAAGCCGGCGTGCAGCATGGCCGTGACGGAGCGGACGCGACAGGCATCGATGTAGGCGTGCACCGATTGTCCGGTGTGCTGTTTGAAGATGCGCAGGAAATGAAATTTGCTGTAACCGGCAAGGCGGGCGAGGTGATCCAGATTGGCGCCTTTGCCGGCAGTATCGGCGATGTGCCGGCAAATGGTCGCCATCAGGCGGCGTTGCGCCATCTCCAGCGATTCGTCCGCCGGGTCGCGATACCCCTCGGTCACGAGAGCGGCGACCAGCGCGACCACGCGCGACAGCACCAGGAAGCGGCGTAGTGCGGCGGTGTGGGGCGCGACCACGTCCGCCGGCGCGGGTTGACCGAGCAGGTAGTGCCAGTGGTCGGGCTGCACGGCGCGACCGTTACGCACCGAGAGCAGGCGGGCGATGGCGTGCTCGCGGGTGACGGCAATCCACAGGTGCTCTCCATCCGCCGCCCACGGCGGGTAATTCAGGTCATGCTCCTCAAATGCGTCCAGGAATAGCGCCGTGCCCGGCGCGCAGGGATATACCTCGCCCTGCAAACCGTAACGGCCTTCACCGCGCAGGAACAGCACAACCTCCTGGTGGGCGTGCTGATGGGTGTTTTTCGCCATCCAGACCCGATGGGCAGCGTCCGCCACCGGCGGCACGTCCGGGGGGCACTGTGACGCGATCAGCCGCCAATGTTCCGGATGGCAGAGAATCGCCAGCATTGCATCGGTGAAGAAACGATTTACCCGCGCCATGATGTAATGATAGCAAGAATGGTTAACTCTTCGCAATCCTGGTGGATTGGCAATCACCCGGCAAGACCGTAAGATGGGAAGCATCATATTCTCTCCGCCGCTCCACCAGTCGGATGGGAGGCGGCGCAGACGAAGGAGCACGGCGTGAACGCATCCTCTTCTCTGGCGTTAACCGGCGGCGATCCGGCCGTCACCCTCCCCGCACCGCAATGGCCGGTGTCCGGCGACCTGGAGGTCTCGTGGATGGAAGCGGTGGTGCGCAGCGGGTGCTGGAGCTGGATGGGTCCGCACGAGACGGCGTTCTGCCAGGAATTCGCATCATTCCTGGGCGCGCGGCATTTCCAGTTGCTGGCCAACGGCACGGTGACGATCCAGTGCGCGCTGCAAGGCGTGGGCGTGAAGCCGGGCGACGAGGTGATCGTGCCGGGCTTGACCTGGGTCGCGACCATGCAGGCCGCCCTCGACATCGGCGCCAACGTGGTGCTGGTGGATATCGATCCGGAAACCTATTGCATTGATCCCGCCGCGGTAGAAGCTGCCATCACCCCACGCACGAAGGCCATCATCCCGGTACACCTGTATGGCTGCATGTGCGACATGGACGCGCTGTGCGACATCGCCGCGCGGCACAACCTGAAAATCGTGGAAGATGTCGCGCACCAGCACGGCAGCCGCTGGCGCGACCAGTGTGCGGGCGCCATCGGCGACGCCGGCAGTTTCAGCTTTCAACAGAGCAAGGTACTCACCTGCGGCGAAGGTGGTGGCGTGAGCTGCAACAGTGACGAAGTCTACGAGATCGTCTTCAACCTCAAGCACGTGGGGTGGATGCCCGACCTGTGCACGCCGGGCAACCGCTATGGCCATAATTATCGCGCCACCGAGATGCAGGCGGTGCTGCTGCGCGGCGGACTGACGCGCCTGCCCGATCAACTGCGCCGGCGCGAAGAGAGCGCCGCATTGCTGCGCGAAGGCTTCGCCCGCGTGGGCGGCCCGCTGCGCGCGGCACATGCCGACCCGCGCGTGACGCGACAATCCTATTACGCGATGACGCTGCACTTCGACGCAACCCGGACACCCGGCCTTCACCGCTGGCAATACCTCTCCGCGCTGGCCGCGGAGGGATTCTCCCTGTCCGGCACCTACGCGCCCGTCTACAACCACCGCATCATGAACCTGTATGACGACACCAGCCCGGTGCCGTTTCGCGATCCGGCAACCATACAGCATTACGCCGAGTTGCGCCTGCCGGTGACCGAGCGCGTGGTGAACGAAGAGGGCGTCTGCCTGTCACAGGTGGCGCTGCTGGGCGATCGTCCCTATATCAACCAGTTGCTGGCAGCGGTGAGCAAGGTCAACGACCGCCTGGACGAGATCAAGGCGCACTTCGACGCGCAAGCAGCCGCGAACGTCTGACGGCGTTCCGATGCGGGAACAGACCGCGCGGCGGGGGCAAGAACGGTCACGAGCGGAGACGCGGTGTGAACGTGCCCAACCGAAAACGGTGTCCGGACGTAAAAGAGCGGGGGGCGGCATTGCCCCCCGCTGGGTACATGTCGAATGCCGGTTATGTCGCCGCGCCCCCATCATAGAGATAGGTTACGTCCTTCCCGGTGCCTTGCTTGATATAATCCTTGCGAAGTTGGATGGCGCGCTGCAGGTACTCGGGATAGGTCACGTAAATCGCCACCACGTCGCGATCGGATGTCGGTCCGGTCGGCGCCAGGTCGAAGGAAATACCGAGTGCGGGATAATACAGCTCGCGCAACACGAATCCCCGCATCTGGATCGCGAAGACGAAATCGGGCTTCCCATAGGCTTTGATCAGGTCGTCCTCACTTTGGAAGCAGGTGATCCCGCGTTCCGTCTTCAGCCCATCGTAGCCGATGGCCATCACCAGGTCTACCCGATTGCTGTCCTTCGCGGTTTCCACCGCCAGATCCGGCACGGTGTAGTCGGGATTCTGGATCATGAACCATCCGAACAATTTACTGTTCTCGGCGCCGCCATACAAATGAAGCAGGCCGCCGTTATCCGTAACCGCCGGCTTCCCGAGCTGCTTGGTCAGGTCGTCAACGGTCAGGGTTCCCGGACGCAGTCCATTGAGACTTTCCCGCGGCGGGGTGAGTTTTTCGGCCCGCACACCGGCCAGACCCAGTGCAATCGCCAGGGCGCATACGAGCAAACGTTGCTGCAATACCACCTGTTCCTCCTCTCGACTGGGTTGGGCCATCTCCTTATGGCAGGGCCATACGCGCCCACACCCGATACGAATCCGTAATATCAACAATGTGACCATTCACCAAACTTTCGCGGGTGCGCAGTGCCACCGCGTTTTTCAGGTAGAGTGGATAGGTCACAATCAGCTTCACGATGGTCCAGTTCGGCCGACCGGGCAGTTCGCGCATCAGCACGATCAAACCGTGATCGAGGTAAAACAATTCGCGCACCGGCGGATCGACCATCGTCATCTCATAGGCGAAATCGGGAAATCCGTAGAGCGCTACCGCCGCATTTTCCGGCTGTAGCACGCTCAATCCGCGCGAGGTGCGAATCCCGGGGAACATGTCGACCATCACCAGGCTGATCTGTCCGGAACCGAGCGACGTTTCCACCGTCAAGCCCGGACGCCCCAAAACATCGCCCACGACCCACTGGTAGGCTTTGGACGCCGACTCGCCGCCTGCGTAGTATTCCGCCACGCCCGGCAGGCAGACATCGAAATTGCCGTGCATCCCGACCGCGTCGCCCAATCCGTTGACGCCGGGCACCAGCCCGGCCAGCGACTCCGGCGGCGGCGCCAGGGTAAAAGCCCGGCACGGCGATACACCCAACAGACCGATCAGTAGTCCTAGCCACGTCAAGACAAAAATTGCGGCACTCACGGTCCTCATGGTGATCCCTCCGCTCCATCCGTCCCCGTCGTTGACGATGCCGTAACCTGCGCCATGGCGTCACCGGAAAGCGTTGCCCGGTATTTACGACAGGGAGAGCAATGCATGTCGCATTTTCATCGCAAAGATGTCTCTCGGATTGTACAGGTACACGATGGTCGAATTGGGAGGGGATGTCGCCGGTCGCGAAGTGAACACCGACAGCTCTGTCGAGTGAAGCTTGACTTCGGGTGGAATTGCGGTGTCAGCACCCAGCATTGGCTGGTCACTCGACGAGAGCATTCTCGTAAAATTCCGGCAGGATTTTTCCATCGCGAAGCGCAATTGAGTAAGTGTGTGGTCGCACATGTGACGCCGACCACCGGATCGGTGAAAGAGGGAGAACGATGACGAAGGACACCACGCACCCCGGCCATCAGATGCTTGCCGAGATACGCGAGCAACCAGCCGCCATCACGCGACTGGTCAGCGCGGAACTGGAGCGCATCTGGGCGCTGGCGGAAGGCTGGCACGCCCACCCGCCGCGCAGCATTTTTATTGCCGCGCGCGGTACGTCGGATCATGTCGCCTTATACGGCAAGTATCTGTTCGAAACGATGAACGGCATTCCGGTCGGGTTGGCCGCGCCATCGATTTTCGGCGTCTATAAGGCACAGGTGCATGTCAAGGGGTCGCTATTCATCGGCATCTCGCAATCCGGCGAAGCGGCGGATGTCATTTCCGTGCTGGAATCCGCCCGGCAAAGCGGTGCGGACACGCTGGCCATCACGAACGTCGGCAACTCACCGCTGACCGCCGCCGCACACCATACCATCGAACTGCACGCGCGACCCGAGCTGGCGGTAGCGGCAACAAAAACCTTCAGCAGTTCGATGGCCGCGCTGCTGCTGCTGTCCGCCGCCATCGGACGCCAGCAGGCGCTGCGCGCCGACCTGGAGCGCCTGCCCGACCTGATCCTCGATGTGTTGCGCATGGAAGACCAGATTCGTGCGAAGGTGGAGCGCTTCCGTTACTTGAGCGAATGCGTGGTACTGGGACGGGGCTACAATCTGGCGACCGCATATGAGTTGGCGTTGAAGATGCGCGAAACCTCATATCTGCGCGCCCAGCCATTCGCCTCGCCGGATTTCGTACACGGTCCCATCGCCATCATCGAGGAAGGCTATCCGGTGGTGGCTTTTGCCAACCGCGGCGCCACGCTGCCCTCGGTGCTCGACGTTATCCAGCAGATTCAAGCGCTCGGCGCGGAGGCCGTCGTCATCGGCAATGCTCCGGAAGCGCTGGCGATTGCCGACATCGCCTTCCCGGTAAACGAAGCATTGGAGGTGCCCGAAGTGATCAGTCCCTTCCCATCCATCGTTGCCGGCCAGATCTTCGCTCACTCGCTGGCTGTGCTGAAAGGCCACAATCCTGATGCACCGCGCACCATTCATAAAGTGACGATTACACGATGACGCGGCGTGGTTCGCTGTATCTGGTTTCGCTGGGCAGTGCTCGCATGCTGCTTGAGTACGCGCGCACCTCCTGCGGCTCATGATTGGCCGCATCGATTGCGATCATCAGGATGCCGTGGCGATCACACTCACCTGGCGTTTCCTCCGCCGGACAGGCATACGCCCGTGAACGATAGACACACCGACCGATTCGCACCCGTCACATGTCACTGGTATTGCACCGCCAACGGGTTGACGGAATTGGCATTTTCGCGGAAAATAGCACGGCTACCCGGAAGAGGAGTCACCGCTTCCGGCAGTCATGCTGTTTCCGTTACCCAGAATCGTCGTCCATGCCTGCGTGGACGACCATTTTTCGATTTTCACGAGAGGAGCATACCGAATTATGGCAGTCAAGATGGAGGTCGGTTTTTACGGCCACGTGCGTCAATATCTGAACTTGAAGGCCGAGTTGGACAAAGCGTATGAAGACGTGATGATGTCCGGTCAATATGTGATGGGGCCCGCGCTCTCACGCTTCGAGAAGGAACTCGCGGCATATTTCGGCACCAAGCATGCCGTCGGCATCAACTCCGGCACCGATGGCCTGTGGCTGCCGTTGCTGGCCCTGGGCATTGGCCCCGGCGACGAGGTGATCACCACCACGAACACCTTCTTTGCCACCGCCGAAGCGATCTGGATTGCCGGCGCGACGTCGGTATTTGTGGATAGCGATCCGAAGACGAAGAACATCGACGTCAGCAAGATCGAAGACGCGATCACCCCGAAGACGAAGGCCATCTTCCCGGTGCACCTGTATGGGCAGTGCGCGGAGATGGACAAGATCGCGGCCATCGCGAAAAAGCATAACCTCATCGTGGTCGAGGACTGCGCGCAGGCGATCGACGCCGCGGGCGCCAACTTTAAGATCGGCGAGTTGTCCGACGCGGTATCCACCAGCTTCATCATCCAGAAGAACCTGGGCACCTTCGGCGACGGCGGCGCCATCGCCACCAACCGCGACGACATGCAGTCCGAAGTGAAGCGGCTGCGCAATCACGGCTCACTGAAGCGCTCGGTCCATTCCTACGGCTTTAACAGTCGCCTGGACGACCTGCACGCGGCATTCCTGAGTGTCAAGCTGAAATACATCACCAAGTGGTCGGATCGCCGTCGCGAAATTGCCGCCATGTATACTAAAGCCCTGGCCGATTGCGCGAATGTCATTCAGCTCCCCTACACGATGCCGGGTTACCGCCATGTGTATCACCTGTACGTTGTCGAGACGCTGAACGGCAAGCGCGACGAATTCACGAAATTCCTCAATGACGAGGGCGTAGACGCCAAGCAGCACTACCCCATCGCCATCCACCAGCAGGAAAACTTCCCGTGGGGCAAGGAATACCGCATCGTTGGCAGTCAGGCGAACAGCGAGTGGAACGCCGCCAACTGCGTCTCGCTGCCGATGTTCCCCGAATTGACCCAGGACGAGATCGACTACACCATCGAAAAAGTCATCGCCTGGTGCAAGCAGAACGGGTAAAACCTACTTCAACCCCTCCCCTCGCCCCTCCCCGGACCGGGGAGGGGCATGTGTGTAACGGCGCGCCCGTTATGTCACTCGTCCCCGATCCGGGGACGGGTCGGGGGAGGGGTTCCGTCTTTTGTTGAGGTAATCACATGAGCGACAAAGTCTACAAAGTCGTCGTCGTCGGCATGGGCAAGCGCGGCAAGCATCACGCATCGGCGTTCCATGCCAATCCCCGCTTCGAAGTCGCCGGCATTTGCGATATCGACACCGCCCGCCTGGAAGCAGCCGCGCCGGATCTGGGCAACCCGATGATCGGCACCGACGCCGCCGCGATGACCGCGGCGATCAAGCCGGACGTTTTCTGTTTCGCCACCATGCCGAATCTGCGTTATGCGATGGTGAAGATCGGCGTCGAACATGGCGCCAGGCTGCTGGCGTTTGAGAAACCGGTCGCGCTGACCATCAACGAAGCGCGGCAGATCATGGATTTGGTGCGCGCCTCCGGTGTGAAGGCGGTGGTCAGCCACCAGCACCGCTACGGCGTGCATTACCAGAAGGTGAAAGAAATCATCGACAGCGGGGCGCTGGGCCGCGTGCACACCGTATATGGCCACAGCACGGGGTGGATGATGCACATGATTACCCACATGATCGACTACGCGCGCTGGTACAACGGCAACGCCGATGCCGAATGGGTGATGGCACAGGCCGCCGGCAAGGGCAAGTTCAGCGACATCCACGCTTCCCCGGATTACATCGCCGGCATCATTCAGTTCGCCAACGGCGTGCGCGGCATCATCGAGACCGGCGCCGGCGCGCCTGACGTGCCGGAAGTCGATTACTGGTGGCGCAAGTGCCGCATCGGCGCGCAAGGCACCGACGGATTCGCGGAAGCGCTCACTGGCGGCGGCTGGCGCGCGGTGACGAAGTCCGGCGCGTGGAGCGGCGACGGCTGCATGAACTACGATCTCGACATGCCGCCCTACATTCAGGACATGGCCGACTACCTTGACGGCACCAAGGATCATCCGTGCAAGCTGGAAGAGGCGTACAAGGGCTTCGAGATTATGATGGGCTTCGTGAAGTCGGTCATCGAGCGCGGCCAGGTCGCCCTGCCGCTCGCAAACGAGCCGCTGGACGTCACCGCCATCGAAAGCGTACTTCCCGACAAGCCGGTGCTGCTCTCTATGGAAGCCAACCGTAAGGAATACCCGGCTTAAGATCTCGCACCGACCAATGCGCACGCGGCCTGGTGACTTTATTCACCAGGCCGCGTTGTTTATTTCGGGATTGAGCAGAGATAACGCGAATCAATACTGTATGGCCAGAAAGTGCTCGGTCACCCAAAACTGGCCGTCGTCGCCGATGTAGGCGCCAATGCCGAAATAGCGATACTCGGGATTGAGGATGTTCTTCCGGTGGGTGGGACTGTTCATCAGCGCCTGATGACCTTGATCGAGCAGCACGCGGCTGCAATAGTAGAGATTTTCGCCGACCACCATCGACACCGGTTTGTCCGCCAGCGCGCTCAACACGCGCGGCAGCGCGGTGCGTTTGGTTTTATCCGGCGATTCGTGCCCCCAGTATTTCAGATCGTGCATCTCTTTGCTCTTGTCGCGCGCGGTGGTGACCAACAGCGGGACGACGATCAGCTCCGGCAGGTTCAGCTTTTTCCGTTCGACGTTGGTCAACTCCACGAAACGTTGTTCTTCTTTCATCAAGCTAACCTGTTCCAGTGCGCCCAGGTTGCGGGTGATTTGCTCCTGCTCCCGCGTGTCGGGTGCCTTGGTTGCCGGTGTTTCCGGTTGCACGGCAGGCACTTCATCGGCTGCCGGCATCTTTTCCGCTTCCGGCTGGAGCGCGGGAACTTCTCCCGCGGGAGGCGCAGGCACGGTTTCCGGTTGCACCGTCGGCACCTCCGCGGACGGCGGTTGAGCTGCACCGCCGACTACCGGCGACACCGCGGATGGCGGTCGGGATGCATCGACGGCCTCCGGTGCCGCGGGGGTGGCTTCGACCGGTGCGGGTTTCGAT
Source organism: uncultured bacterium (assembly GCA_964472305.1). Lineage (GTDB taxonomy): Bacteria > Armatimonadota > Hebobacteria > CAIYQO01 > CAIYQO01 > CAYYJR01. The sequence goes on along the minus strand of CAYYJR010000038.1, from coordinate 12,318 downwards.
CCCTCCACCAGGGTGGGCGCCACATCCTGCACCTGCGCGGGTGGGGGGGGAGCGGAGCCTGGAACAGCCCCTTCTTCGCTCCGCGCCAAACGAGCGATCATGCCCAACACGGCCACCAACAGCAATACGATGACCAGATGCCACTGTGGGAAACGCAACATGGATTACCTCTGTTGAGGGAAAGGGGGGAAACCGGAGTTACGTGGAGTATACCACTGGCAATACGGATATACACCCGTTTGTCGCTGCGGGGTTGAATTATTTCCACCTCGCAACAGGAGTTGGCGATAAATATTTTGAAAATTTTAATTTATACCATCAAACTATTGGCGCTAGATATGGTATAGTAACATTAGACTAACACAACGAGTGGGAGGTTACCATGAAGAAGATCGTGCTGTGGGCTGCCTTGTTTGCAGTCGTCGGATTGCTGTTGAATGGCTGTGGGGATGGAAAATCCTCCACTAACTTCAAGCTATTGCTCGCCGATGCGCCACTGGATGGCGTCAAAGGGATCTATGTCGATATCGCCCGCATCGACCTGGTCCGCGATCTGCCGGATGTCGAAACCGAGGATCCCGCAGCCGGCGATAGCGTAACCGTCTACCAGAATGATGGCACCAAACCCCCTATCAATCTGCTTGACCTTGCCAACAAGCCTACCTCCGACTTGCTGGTGCTGGCTAATCTGACAGTGCCTGCCGGGCATTACGATGGCATCTTGCTGGTACTGGGCGCGAACAATACCGTCCAGCTCAATAATGACGATACGAATCCATTGGAATTGAAGGTACCGAGCAACAAGCTGCACATCCACTGTCCGATCGACATCGGCGAAAACGTGATGGAAACGGCACTGATCGACTTCGATCTGGGCGCACCCGGCAGCTTTGCCACCCCCACCAATGGCCACGGGTATATGCTGAAACCGGTTCTGCGCATGGTGAACACGAGCACCACCGGCAACCTGACCGGCACTATCGCCTTTGCGGAAGGTTGGTCTTATCCAGCCACCGCCACCATAAGCATCACCGGTCCGGACAACACGGTCTACCAGACCACGCTGGACGTCACCGCGGACACGCCGGGCATCTTCTACCTGCATGGCATTCCGGCCGGCGACTACACCGCCACCGTGACGGTGTCGGATGGTACCAATACCGCCACCCTCTCCCCGACTGCGACGGTGAAAGCCGGCTTCCAAACGAACCTGGGTACCATTACCGTACCGGCCCCGACACCGGCACCCGAACCGTAAGCGCCGTTCCAATCGGTATCATGCGGCAGCGCACCCCGGCGTCCCCCCGCCGGGGTGCGCTTCCTATTGGCCATGCTTGCCCCGTACTACTGCTCGCGTTCGAGCCGCAGCACGGGCAGAAAGAGCAACCCACGGCAGGAAAATACCGTATCAACTCGAATGTATGGTTAGTATGGGGGTTGCCGCAATGTCAACTCGTATCATGCTGATGTGCGGATTGCTGCTGCTTATCCGCGGGGCGTTCGCCGAGCGGCTGTTCGCTCAAAATGGCCAGATGATGGTGCCGCTGCATTTCATCGCGGACAGTTATGGCGCCGCGATGCGCGTAACCCCAACGGAGCAGACCGCCGCGTTGACGTTGAATGGCAAGACGGTGGAACTCAAGTTGAACAGTGCCACCTTCACTATCGATGGAAAACAATACCGGCTCCCCACCCCGCCGGTCGAGGTGAAAGGCGACGCCATCTACGTGCCGACGCAGTTCATCACGGCCGCGGGCTGGTCGAAAGCGCCAGTGGAAACGAAACGCGCCGCGCCCGGCTGGACGCTGGTCTTCACCCAGGCGATGGCCAACCGTCAACTGACGCTGACGCTGGATGATCCGGCGAAGGGGATGGTGATGACGCTGCTGCACCTGGACGTCTACAGTGATCGCGCTGACCTGGCGGCGCGCCACCTTAGCAAGGGGCTACTGCTGGAGACACCGGACAGCAGCGGGTGGACGCCTCTGCACCTTGCCGCCCGGCTGGGACGTGTAGAGATGATCAAATTCCTCCTCGGCGCCGGCGCCGCGATCAATGCCACGGGTCCGGAGCGATTGTCTCCACTGCAAGTGGCAATCGGTGCGCGGCAAGTAATGGCCGCGAAGCTGCTGCTGGACAAAGGCGCGGCACGCGATACGCAAACCATTAATGCCGCGGCGGAACAGGGACTGGCTGACGTGGTCGATTACTTGCTGGTTCACGGCACGAAATACGACGGCGATGCGGCGCTGACCGCGGCAGCACGCAGCGGGTCAGCGTCTGTTGTCGATACACTGACCGGCCGCGGGATCAAAATCACCACCGCGAATCCGCTGCTCGCTGCCGTGCAAGCCGGCAACACGCTCGTGATTGATCGCCTGCTGGCCAGAGGCGCCAACATCAACGCGAAAAATGACGACGGCGTCACGCCGTTGCTGGCTGCGACCGGCGCGAGCACGGAGACGATGGCGGCCTATGTTATCAACAAAGGCGGCAATGTCAATCTCGCCGGCAGCGACACCTGCCTGCTGCGCAACAGCATCGCGCCGCGCTTCAGCCTGAGCTACCAGTTGGCGCAGATCACACCGCTGCACCTGGCCGCGTTAAGTGGACGCCTTCCGCTGGTGAAGCTGCTGGTGCAGAAAGGCGCGGACGTGCGCGCGAAAGCCGCCAGCGGCGTCACCCCGCTGCATTGCGCCATGCTGGCACCGCGCACCACCGGAAACGATCCGAACGCGGTGATCGCACTACTGCTCGCTAAAGGCGCCGACGCCAACGCCGTGACCGACGAGTTCCTCCTCACCCTCAACGCGGGTAAAGCTATCACGGAGATGAAGATGAACCGCATCACCCCGCTGCACCTGCTGGCGTTGCTGGGCGATGCCGCCGCGGTGAAATCGCTGCTGAATGCCGGCGCGGATGCAAAGGCGAAGACCGGCAACGGTCTGACACCTCTACACCTGGCGGTGCTGAACGGACTCGGTGACAAAATCTGCCCACTGCTGCTTGACAAAGGCGCCGAGGTGAACGCGAAGACGGATGGCGAGTTGACGCCGTTGAAACTGGCGACCACCCTGAACGTCATCACCGTCGCCGACGTACTGCGCAAACGCGGCGGGAAGGAGTGATCGCGCCGTGGCGGAATACCGCTTCCGTGCCTCACTGCTTATAGGATGATTCAATTTCGTTCAGGTAATGCACCTCGGGCTGTTCGCTGACTCCGCTCTGGCGCATCTTCTCCTGCAACTCCGGATTGGCGATAAAACGCCGGGCATGTTCCAGATCGACCCACTCCTGCAGCAGAGTCACCCTATTCGAATCATCGGCATCGGTGAAGACGTAATAATGCATCTCTCCATTGGCCCGGCGCCATTGCTCATTGGAATCGAACGCTGCCCGCCAGCGTGCGAAGTCCTCCACCCGGTGACGAATCATCGTAAACGACATGTTTTGTGTCCCCCGCGTTCACGATCCTGCACACACCCGTGCGACAATTCCCGTCCAATGTGCGGTCATCTATCGCCATAATCCTCGGCAGCAGTTCCGGCGCACCCCCGTGAAACCTCGCGACAACCGGCACACGGATGTGTTAGAATAGACGGATTCCAGACCGCGGGCATCACGACGCCGACGCCCGACAATGTTGTCGAAAAGCGGGATAACGCACTCATCATGGCCCAAAACCAATTACGAATTCGCGGTGCACGCGAAAACAACCTGAAAAACATCGACCTCGATCTGCCGCGCGATCAATTGATTGTCCTCACCGGCATCTCTGGCTCGGGCAAGTCATCGCTCGCATTTGACACCATCTACGCTGAGGGGCAGCGCCGCTACGTCGAGTCGTTATCGGCCTATGCGCGCCAGTTCCTCGGACAAATGGACAAGCCGGACGTGGATACCATCGAAGGCCTGTCGCCGGCGGTTTCCATCGATCAAAAATCCACCACGCGCAATCCGCGCTCGACGGTAGGGACGGTGACGGAGATTTACGACCACCTGCGCCTGCTGTTCGCGCGCATCGGGCGCCAGCATTGCCACCAGTGCGGCACGCCCATCGCCGCGCAGAATCTGGAACAGATCGTCGACCAGGTGGAGGCTATGTCGGAAGGCACGAAACTGCTCATCCTCGGCCCGGTGGTGCGCGGGCGTAAAGGTGAATACAAGGCCATCCTCGACGACATCCGCCGCCAGGGTTTCGTGCGCGTGCGCATCGACGGCGCCGTACTCGACCTGGGCGACGAGATCGACCTGGAACGTTACAAACAGCATACCATCGAGGTGGTGGTCGACCGCGTGGTGGTGAAAGAGGGTATTCGCTCCCGGCTGTCCGATTCGCTGGAGACGGCATTGAAGATCGGCCAAGGTGTCGCCGCGGTGCAAATCGTCGATGGCGAGCAGATCACCTTCAGCGAGAGCGCCGCGTGCCTGCAGTGCGGCATCAGTTTCGAGGAACTGGCTCCACGCGCATTCTCCTTCAACAGCCCCTACGGCGCGTGCCCGGAATGCATGGGTTTGGGCACGAAAGACGAGTTGGATGAAGATCTGATAATCCCCGATACCACGCTGTCGCTGAACGACGGTGCCATCCTTCCCTGGCGCAGTGGGCGTCGTGGCTGGTATTGGGCATTGCTCACCGCTTTATGCCAGGGCATGAACATCAACATGGATCGCCCGGTGCGCGAACTGGGAGAAGAAGTGTTCGACCTGCTGCTGCACGGCACCAAGGACGAGCGGAAATTCCGCGCGCGTTATCACAACTCCGTGGGTCGGCTGCACGTTTATGATGCCCGCTGGCCGGGCGTGGTCTCGCTGTTGGAGCGCGACTTCCGCGAGACGGAGAAGGAAGAATATCGCGATGACCTGCAGAAATTCATGCGCATAAAACCCTGTCCGGCGTGCGGCGGCAGACGCTTGAAGCCGGAAGTGCTGGCGGTGACCATCGGCGATCGCTCGATTGCCGATGCCACGTCGATGTCCATCGGCGAGGCGTGCCACTGGTTCGCCGGGCTGGCATTCACACCGCGCGAGCAAATGATCGGTCATCAGGTGGTGAAGGAAATTCGCACGCGACTGAACTTCCTGCTCAACGTTGGGTTGGATTACCTCACTCTCGACCGCGCCGCCTGTACGCTCTCCGGCGGTGAGGCGCAGCGCATCCGGCTGGCTACGCAGATCGGCTCCGGACTGATGGGCGTGCTCTACATCCTCGACGAGCCCTCCATCGGCTTGCACCAGCGGGATAACGACCGGCTGATCGAGACACTGGTGCGCTTGCGCGACCTGGGCAACACCATTATCGTGGTCGAGCACGACGAGCATACGATCCGCGCGGCGGACTACGTGGTCGATATCGGTCCCGGCGCGGGTGAACATGGCGGGCACGTGGTGATCGCCGGTACCCCGGAGGAGATCATGGCCTGTCCGGAATCGCTCACCGGCCAGTTTCTCGTCGGCACGCGGCGCATCCCGGTGCCGGAAAAGCGGCGCAAGCCGCACGGCAAATTCATTGAGATTCGCGGAGCGCGCGAGCACAATTTACAAAACATCGATGTAACGATCCCGCTCGGACTATTTGTCGCCATCACCGGCGTCTCCGGCAGCGGCAAATCGACGCTGATGGAAGATATTCTGTATAAGCGGTTGATCCACCGCCTGCACGGGGCACGCACACTGTGGGGCAAGCATGAGGAGATTCGCGGACTGGAACATCTGGACAAGGTGATTGACATCGACCAGTCGCCTATCGGGCGCACGCCGCGCTCCAATCCGGCCACCTATACTGGGATGTTCGACCTGATTCGCACCCTCTTCTCGCAGACACCGGAAGCGCGCGTGCGCGGCTACAAGCCGGGTCGCTTCTCCTTCAACGTCAAGGGCGGACGCTGTGAGGCGTGCAAGGGCGACGGCATCATTAAAATCGAGATGCATTTCCTGCCCGATGTCTACGTGCCGTGCGAAGTGTGCAAAGGCGCGCGCTACAACCGCGAGACGCTGCAGGTGCACTACAAAGGAAAAACGATCGCCGACGTGCTGCACATGACGGTGGCGGAAGCGCTGCGACTGTTCGAAAACATTCCGCAGATCAAGCGCAAGTTGCAGACGGTGGCGGACGTCGGACTGGATTACATCCGCCTCGGGCAGCCGGCGACCACCCTCTCCGGCGGCGAGGCACAGCGCGTGAAGCTGGCGACCGAGTTGGCGCGGCGCGATACCGGCCAGACACTCTACTTGCTTGATGAACCGACCACCGGGCTGCACTTCGCCGACATCGAGAAGCTATTGGGCGTGCTGCAGCGGCTGGTGGACGCCGGCAACACGGTGATCGTCATCGAGCATAACCTGGACGTCATCAAGCAGGCGGATCACCTCATCGACCTGGGCCCTGAAGGCGGCGCCCGTGGCGGCGAGATCGTGGCTACCGGCACTCCCGAAGAGGTGATGCGGGTGCCCGCCAGCTATACCGGACAATTCCTGCGCGACCTGCTGCTGCCCATCCCGTCGCCTGCGCCACTTGACCTGACGTTAACCTCGTAAGGATGCTATTTCGAGAAAAATCTTATACCTTCGGGCAGAAGGACGGATTTTGTCACGGAAATCCGTCATACTGCATTTGCTGCCGGCGGAATGCATGGTGTCTGCGCAGGATATGAGGCAGGATGCTTCTTTCCAGGATGGTCTCACGAAGTGTATCCGCCGGCAACTCCTCCCCTTGCCTTGATGCGCTGATGCATCGTCCGGGCAGCCATCGTTGCATACCGCCACCGTGTAGCCGCGTCACACACACCGCAGCCAGCAGGAATCCGCCTCGCCGAGTAGAATTGAACGATAGCGCACAGCAACCTGAGACAGCCTTGCCCGGCACTTGTGACATATCACCGCTCCGTTGTCACTTGTCACTCACCACGGGAGGATACATGGCATTATCGGTACGTGAAAATTTTCTACGCAATGCGTCGATGACGGGTCCGGAGTGGATGCCCACCATCGTAGCCGTAAACGATTCCACCTGGGCGCAATACGGAAAAGAGGTGGAGGACGTGCTTGCGCGCCATCCCATCCTGTTCCCGAATTTCAAAAAGGGCGTGCATCACAAACTGGGCACCGACCCCCACGGCATCCTGGCTATTGACCGGCAGCACACCGATAACTGGGGTTGCATATGGCACGAACATTTCGCGGGCATGGTCGGGTTGGTCACGGAATGCCCGCTGGACGACTGGAGCAAATTTCCCGGGTACCATCCGCCCGATCCGCTGCACCAGGACGATTGGGGCAAGGTGGATTGGGTACAAATCGCCCGTACCGTCGCCGCGAGCAAAGCCCGCGGTGAACTGACCGCCGGCAACACGCACCACGGTTTCTTTTTCATGCGGCTCTATTACCTGCGCGGCTTCGAAAACCTGATGATGGATTTTGCCACCGACGAACCGCAATTGCACGAGTTGATCGAGATGCTGGTAGCGTATAACCGGGTCATCATCCAGCAATACCTGCGCATGGGGGTGGACGTATTCGAGGCGGCGGACGACCTGGGCACACAGACGGCGTCGATGATCAACCCGACCATGTTTCGCCAGTGGATCACTCCCGCCTACAAGCAGCTCTTCCAACCCCTGCGCGCGGCCGGGTGCCATGTTTCGCTGCATAGCGACGGTCATATGATCGAACTGATCGACGAGTTGATCGACGCCGGGGTGACCATCTGCAATCCGCAGGATCTGTGCAACGGCATTGATGAGATCAAGGCCGCGGTGGACGGCCGCATCTGCATCCGGTTGGACATCGACCGCCAACGCGTGGTGCCTTTTGGCACCCGCCGGGAGATTCGTGACCTGGTCGAAGAAGGCGTGCGCAAACTCGGCTCACCCCGGGGCGGCCTTGAGCTCATCGTCGGCGTCTATCCTCCCACCCCGCCGGAAAACATCGACGCGCTGTGTTGTGCCTTCGAGGAGTTCCGCACCTACTGGTTCGATGGTCGCGGGAAAGCGTAATCGGATGAACGGATGCCGTGATGACGGGATGATACCCTCTCATCCGGTCATCCCTTCACCCGGTCATCGTGTCATCTTCCGCATGTTTCCCCGTTATTCTGTTTCGAAAAGCGGGCATATTGCATGGAACAAGCGCAGTATTCGGTATTCCGAGCAGGAATTTGCGGTCGGTCACCTGAATGAAGAGATGTTCGACACGGCAGAGGAGCAGACGATGGCGATGCCTACCCCGGTCACCTGGGATCTAACGGATTTATACACGGGCGCGGATGATGTCCGGCTCGATGCTGATCTTGGCGCGTTGGAGGAGCGGGCAGCACAATTCGCCGCCAACTACCGCGGGCGGGTGAGCGCGCTGACGCCGGCGGAATTCGGCGACGCGTTGGCCAAGTATGAGCGCATCCTGCGCGATGAGCAATTCCCGAACGCCTTTACGCAGTTGCTGTTCGCCGGCGACACGCTGGCACCCGCGCACGGCGCATTGCTGCAGAAAGTGCAGGAGCGCGGGGTTGCGATTCATCAGCACCTGCTCTTTTACGAACTGGAGCTGATCGCCATCCCGGATGAGACGTTCGCAACGTTATACACTGATCCGGTGACCGCCGGCTACCGGCATTATCTCGAACACGTGCGGCTGGCGCGTCCGCACCGGTTAAGTGAACCCGAAGAACGCATCCTGCTGGCGAAATCCACCACCGGCGGCGAGGCATTCAGCCGCCTGTTCGACGAAACTATCAGCGCGGCAACCTTCACTATGACCGTACACGGCGAGACACGCACGCTCAACGAATCGGAAATCCTGTCGCGCCTGCTTGATCCCGACCGGGAGGTGCGCCGTGCCGCCGCCGAGGGACTGACCGATGGCCTGTGCGAGCGCGGGCGGCTGTTCACTTTCATCACCAACACCCTCATTTACGACAAAGCCGTCGATGACCGGCTGACCCATTTCGACACCCCGGAAGCCGAACGCCATCATGCGGATGAGGTGGACACCGCCACCGTGCACACCATGCTCGATGCTTGCGTGGCGCATTATCCCACGGTGGCGCGTTACTATCGGCTGAAACGGGAAATTCTCGGTTTGGACCGCCTGTATCATTACGACCGCTATGCGCCCATGCTGACGAACGAAGCGCGGGTGCCGTGGGAGGACGCGCGCCGCATGGTGACGGAGGCGTACACCCGCTTCTCCGCACCCGTGGGCGCGATGATCGTCCGCTTTTTCGATGAACGCTGGATCGACGCCGAGGTGCGCGCCGGCAAGCGCGGCGGCGCCTTTTGCGCCGGCATCGCGCCGGATTGGCATCCCTACGTGCTGATGAATTACCAGGGAAAGCGGCGCGATGTGATGACGCTGGCGCATGAACTGGGTCACGGGATACATGATCTGCTGGCCGCGGAACAACATTTCCTGCAGTATTACCCGTCGCTGGCGACCGCGGAGACGGCCAGCGTCTTCGGTGAAATGCTCACTTTCACCGCGCTGCGGGCACAGACCACGGACCCGCGCCAGCGGCTGGCGCTGTTGACGGGAAAGATCGAAGATATCTTTGCCACCGTGTTCCGCCAGACATCTCTCTATCGCTTCGAACAGAGCGTGCACGCCGCCCGTCGCGCGCAAGGCGAGTTAACCGCCGAACAGATCGATACGCTCTGGCAGGAACACAGCCAGGCGATGTTCGGCGACGCGGTGGAGATGGGCGAGGGCCATCGAGTCTGGTGGCGATATATTCCGCACTTCATTCATACACCGTTCTACGTGTATGCCTATGCCTTCGGGCAACTGCTGGTGATGGCGCTGTTCGCGCGATACCAGCAGGAAGGCGCGCACTTCGTGCCGCGCTATCTGGACATCCTGCGCGCGGGTGGCTCACGGCGCCCCGCGCAACTGCTGGCGCTGGCGGGCATCGATATCGCCCACCGCGAGTTCTGGGAAGACGGCTTGCGCATGATCGGCGAGTTGGTCACGGACGCGGAAACCGCCTGGCACGGCATCCGGGCACCCGGAAGCGCCGACAATATGGAATGATATCAGCGGCGACGCACGGGTGACGCCACGGGCGGACCGGAGGAACGCGGACATGCGCATCCTGTTTTTTGGCGATATCGTCGGCCACCCCGGCCGTGACGCGGTTGCGGCGGTACTGCCGCGCTGGCGGGAGAGCCATCACCCCGATATCGTGTTGGCCAACGGGGAGAACGCCGCGGGAGGTATGGGCATCACCCCTGCCATCGCGGAAGAGCTTTTCCACGCCGGCATCGATGTGCTGACGCTGGGTAATCATACCTTCAATAAAAAAGAGGCGGTCAGCTTGTTGACGTCCACCACGCGCGTGCTCCGTCCGGCGAACTATCCACCCGGCGTCCCCGGACGCGGCTATGGGGTATTTCCGGTCGGCGACACCGCGCTGGCGGTAGTCAATTTACTGGGCCGCGTCTTTATGGACCCGGTAGATGATCCCTTTCAATGCGCGCAGGCTCTTATCCCCTTGCTGAGAGAGCAAACACCCTGTATTCTGTTAGATGTGCATGCCGAAGCCACCAGCGAGAAGGCGGCGTTGGCATGGATGCTGGATGGGCAGGTGAGCGCCGTAGTGGGCACGCACACCCATGTGCCGACCGCGGATGCACGTGTGCTGCCTGCCGGCACCGGGTTCATCACCGACGTCGGCATGGTCGGACCGCGCGATTCGATTCTGGGGGTGAAAAACGAGGTGATTATCAATCGCTTTCTCACCTGGATGCCGTCGCGGTTTGAAGTAGCCGGTGGTCCGGTTATCGTCAGCGCTGTGCTGCTCGATATCGAAGATGCGACCGGTCGCACCATCCAAATTCACTATCTGGAGGAGATGAGGATTTTGTCCCCCCCTGCACGGTAATCACCATCGCTGTCAGGGGATTCCGACATTCTAACCCGGCGGACGTCCTATAATGTGAGTGCCTGTCTCGCCAACGGCAACAGGTAACTCGGACTGGATCGGAATAGACACTCCGCGTCGGATCCCGGCCCTGTGCCACCGTACGACGCCGAACGGCAACCCGATCCGGCACGTGACATTCCGATTCACACTCGTCTTTGACAACGCGAATCGGTACTACACATCAAGTCAATGCTATACTAAGGAGCGCACCATGGAAGTCTTACGTGTATCCGCCAAATCCAATCCGAATTCGGTCGCAGGCGCATTAGCCGGTGTCATTCGTGAAAAAGGGGTCGCGGAATTGCAAACGATCGGGGCAGGTGCCCTCAACCAGGCGGTGAAGGCACTGGCCATCGCCCGTGGATTCATGGCACCGTCAGGTATCGATCTGATCTGCCGTCCCGCATTCACCGACCTGGAGGTGGAGGGGCAGGAACGCACCGCCATCCGCCTGATGATCGAGCCGAAGTAATATACCGACGTCGTTCCGCTCCTGTGCGGGGAAATGTTTGGTCAAGCATGACATGCACGACATCTGCTGGCGTTACGGACTGGGCTGACCGGATTACTGCGGTGTTGTCACCACACCTGCACCAGGTGCCGTATGGCAACCTCCGTTCGCAATACAGCCGATGGGATGCGGACAACGGTGCCGTGGCTAACCTGGCCATCGTGTATGAACTGCCCGGCGGCTCAACAGATCAAATTAATATCACCTATCATGAGCCGTCGGGCGTCTTCTCCTATCTGGCGCTCGATTCTGAAAACGAATGCCACACCACCGTGCTGGACGATGTGGTGTGCATGGTAATGGGTGCCATTGAGGCCATCCCCCACCGGCGTACGGAACAATTACTCGCTTCCATCGACTACTGGGCGGCGCAAGCGATGCCATACCAGGAGATGCTGCAACAACTCAACCGTTTGTTGCAAATGGAAGACATGCGCGGTGGAGCCATCACCCCTCGGGAGATGCAGATCGGCATCGCCCATTTGCTCACTCGATATCGTTCGGCGACTTCCCCCGCCTGCTAACACAATCCGCCGGATTGCTGCGTGACGCGCATCGACGACCAGCGCCCCTGGGGACAATCCAGGTCTCGCCTCGCTTTGACGCGTTCGCCCCGTGCAGGTGCAGCCAGGGCACGGATTGTCCACCGCTCGTTTATCACAAGCACGATATGCGAATTCTGCTACTTACCGACTTTAACCAATTATTAACCTATTTTCTTGTCCAAAGACTCACCGACCCTTGCAGATTATGCTATTATAGCTTTGTGAATTAAGTTCGCCCGTTCGGGATCGGGATATCGGAACGGGCAACAACAATCAATGAGAGGAGAAACATTATGCGTTTCCAGAGCAAGCGTGGGTTCACGCTGATCGAACTGCTCGTGGTCATC
>CAYYJR010000037.1:0-21913 GCA_964472305.1 uncultured bacterium | reverse complement strand
ATTGATAGCAGAGCAAATATCCAATTTGATGCTAATGTTAGACCTGATAGTCTCGTTGCATGTAGCAGAATAGCCAGTTTGATACGTGATGCAGGATGCCGATGCTTGTGGCTTGGGATAGAATCTGGGAGTGAGAAGATTTTAAAGTCGTATGCAAAAGGATTTGATTTATCGGTATGTGATATTGCTATTGAGATAGCTTTTAAAGCTGCTCCGATTGTAAAGACAAATTGGTTGATTGGCGCTCCTTCCGAATCAAATAGCACTTTCAATGAGACAATTGACTATGCATTAACTCTTCGGAAATATGGACCACATTTAGCTCATTTATCCTACTTGCTACCATACCCAGGGTCACCTTTGTATAAGAGTGTGCTTGATCTAAATCTAATTACTCGAGAAGGCCTTGATGCTGAATTGCTAATAACGCATGACAAACCAGTGATGCCATCAATCTATTTAACAAAAAATGAAATATCTGATTTATTCGTACACTTCCATGCAGTGCTATATGATGATACATTTCTCAATGAGCTTGATACTGACATGTATCACGAAGCGATAGCTATACTAGAATCAGCTTCGATTCACCCGCCCGTTACACTTTCATAAAGTGGAGAATGTACCTTCCTGCTATATTGTCAGGCGTATAATACGTTGTTCAACAATATCCTGTGCCTCCCGCATATCTTTCTCCAAACCATTCTCATTGCTTTCAATATCTGTTCGTCGTCCCCGCCCCGCGGGATTCCTTCGCGGGTCTTCGTTACCGGCACCGGGGACCAGCCAGTACTCAGCGGTACCGGTGCGCGTGTCTGGGTCGAAGTGAATCCACGCGCGCTTCGCAGGTCATGCTTTCGTTGACCAATTCGCTTATCGTCCGCCCCCCATGCCCGGCATCGCCACTTTGCGGATAGTTCCAGCCCACGCGTAGCTCATGGCGCCCTTGTCCCCTTGATCGCATAAAAATTATCACTGGCATGTTTAAAAAGCCTTGCACTGTGTAACTATATGGTTATATACTATATCCACTGATCACCTTCCCCTGCCGGGAAGCGTGCGGACGATGAAGGAGAGCAACGATGAGGCGAAACACGATTTCACGCGTGAGCCGGGGCGCGGCGATGGCGGGCGTGCTGTTGGCGCTGGGAATGGCGGGATGCCGCCGGGAGCGCGTGGAGACCCTCCCCAGCGAGGCGGCGACGGTGGGCGCCGTGCAGGCGTCGGTGGCGACACTGGCGGAACGCCCGTTCCCGGTGATCGCCGAAACGCCGGGCACGGTGTTCGCCATACAGCGCGCCGATTTGTCGCCGAAGGTGATGGGACGCATCGCAGCCGTCTACGTGCGGGAAGGCGACCACGTGCGCGCGGGGCAGGTACTGGCGCGCCTGGAAGCCGGGGATCTGGCCGCCAACGTGAGCCAGGCCGACGCCGCGGTGCACAGCGCCGGCGCGGCGTATGCCCAGGCGCAATCGGCGTTGACAATGCAGCGCACGCAATCCTCGGTCGCCATCCAGCAGGCCAACGCGGCATTGGAGCAGGCGAAGGCGCAACTGGCCAAGGCCCGGCAGGGACCGCGACCGGAACAGATTCGACAGGCGGACGCCGCCGTGCAGCAGGCGCATGCCGCGTTGGAACAGGCGCAGGCGCAACTCGCGAAAGCCCGGCAGGGACCGCGCCCCGAGCAGGTGGCGCAGGCCGACCAGGCCGTCGAGCGGGCGAAAGCGGCGCTGGAACAGGCGCAGGCGTACCTGAGCCTGGCGCGAGAAGGCGCGCGCAGCCAGCAGAAACGGCAGGCGGAACAGGGCACCGTGATCGCGACGCAGCAGGTCGCGCAGGCGGAAGCCGGGCTGGCCGGCGCCAATGCCAATCTGCAGACCGTGCAGGCCGATTATACGCGCATGAAAAACCTCTACGACCAGGACATTATTCCGAAACAAAAGCTGGACTATGCCGCGTTGCAACTGGAGATGGCGAAGCAAGGCGTGCGCCAGGCGACGGCGGCGATGCACCAGGCCAACGCGGCGCTGGCGATCGCGAAGGAGCAGGCCAGCGTGGTGCAGGAAGGCGCCCGCACGCAGGAAATTACCGCGGCGGAGAAGCAGGTCGAACAAGCGCGCGCCGGCTACGAGCAAGCCCGCCAGGAGGCGGCAATGGCCCACCAGGGCGGCCGCCGGGAAGACGTGACCACCGCCGAAGAAGCAGTCAAGCAAGCCCAGGCCGCGCTGGCGCAGGCCACGCAGGAAGCGGCGATGGCGCATCAGGGTGGACGCTGGGAGGATATCCGCGCCGCGGAAGCGGCGGTGAAGCAAGCGACGCAGGGCGTGCGCGCCGCCATCGCCGCGCGGGAGCGCGACGCGGTGAGCGCCGGCGACGTGACGCGCGCCGCCGCCGGCATCGCGCAGGCGAAGGCCGGGCTGGCCGGCGCGCAGACCATGCTGGGTTATTCCACCATCACCGCGCCGTTCAGCGGACTCATTACCGCACGCAAGGCGGATCCGGGCAACATGGCGATGCCGCAGATGCCGTTGCTGACCATCGAAGATGATTCCCGGTATCAACTGGCGTGCAGTACGCCGGAAAGCATCGCAACCCGGCTGCGGCCGGGCATGGAGGCGACGGTCACCCTGGCTTCGCTGCACCGGACGCTGGCGGCGCGCGTGGCGCAGGTCGTGCCCGCGGCCGACCCGAGCACCCGCACCTTCACGGTGAAGGTCGACCTCCCGCGCACCGCCGGCGTCACCTCCGGGCTCTTCGGACGGCTGTCGCTCACCACCGGGTATGCCCGGCAACTGGCAATGCACCGGACCGCGGTGGTGGAGCGCAACGGCCTGACCGGCGTCTTTATCGTCGATGATGCCGGCAAAGCGCGCTATACGCTGGTGAAGCTGGGACAGCAATACGGCGACCTGGTGCAGGTGTTGAGCGGCGTGCGCGCCGGGCAGCGGGTGGTGTCGTCGCATGCCGACCGGATTACGGAAGGCGCGGTCGTGAAGCGAGATGAGGTGGCCCGATGAGCAGCAAACCATTAGGATTAGCCGGCAAACTGGCCCAACAATTCATTGATAACAAGATCACGCCGCTTATCGTCGCGGCGGCGATCATCGCCGGGCTGATGGCCACGCTGGCGCTGCCGCGCGAGGAAGAGCCGCAGATCGTGGTGCCGATGGTCGATATCATGCTTGCGTATCCGGGTGCCACGGCCAAAGAAGTCGAAACGCGCGTGGTGAAACCGCTCGAAAAGCTGCTCTGGGAAGTCAAGGGCGTGGAATACATCTACAGCACCTCCATGCCCGGCCAGGCGATGCTGATCGTGCGCTTTTACGTCAACGAGAACGAAGAAGCAAGCCTGGTCAAGCTGTATCATAAGCTGAATTCGCACCCGGACATCCTGCCGCCGGGCGCCACCCCGCCGCTGGTGAAGCTGCGCTCCATTTATGACGTGCCCATCCTGGCGCTCACGCTGTGGAGCGATAAATACTCCCCGATGGAGTTGCGGCGCATGGCCGCGCAGTTGCTCAGCGATAATATCAAGCAGGTGCGCGACGTGTCGGAGACCACCATTATCGGCGGGCAACAACGGCAGATTCGCGTGGACCTCGATCCCGTCCGCGTGGCGGGTTACCACCTGTCGCCCGGAGCAATCTACCAGCAACTGCAAGGGGCCAATCAGCAAATGGACGCCGGTTCGATCTCCAACGGGAACAGCGAGATTATGATACAAACCGGCAACTTCCTCACCGGCGCCGACGATGTCGGGCGGCTGGTGGTGGGCGCCTTCGCCGGGCAGCCCATCTACCTGCGCGACCTGGCGGCGGTGAGCGACGGCGCGGAAGACCCCGACCGGTATGTCACGCTGGGCGTAGGACCGCACGGCAAGGCGGTTGGGATCGACACCGCCCGCTTCACCCCGGGTACCAATTACAACGCGGTCACGATCTCGGTCGCCAAGCACAAAGGGGCAAACGCCATTAACGTGGCGCACGCCGTGCTGGCCAAAGTGCGCGAGATGCAGCACGCCGGATTGCCGGGCGACGTGCAGGTGACCGTCACCCGCAACTATGGCGACAGCGCGACGGAGAAATCCAACGAATTGCTGTTCCACATGCTGCTGGCGGTGCTCTCGGTGGTGGTGCTCATCGCCATCGCGCTGGGCATCCGCGAATCCATCGTCGTGGGATTGGCGGTGCCGGTGACGCTGGCGCTGACGATGCTGGTCTTCTACCTGTATCGTTACACGCTGAACCGGGTGACGCTGTTTGCGCTGGTCTTTTCCATCGGCATCCTGGTGGACGACGCCATCGTGATCGTGGAAAACATTGCCCGCCACTATCGCCTGCCGGAGAATCGCGGCCGTTCGCCGTTGACGGTGGCGGTGGAAGCGGTGGACGAAGTGGGCAATCCGACAATCCTTGCCACCTTCGCCGTCATCGCCTCCATCATGCCGATGGCCTTCGTCCGCGGGTTGATGGGGCCGTATATGATGCCTATTCCGGTCGGAGCCAGCGCGGCGATGATCTTCTCGATGTTCATCGCCTTCATGGTGTCGCCATGGGCCGCTTATCGGCTGCTCAAAGGCGAGTTAACGAAACCGCATACCGGCAACAACGGGCACGCCTATGGTGATGGACCCCTGCGGCGATTTTACGAGCGCCTGGCGCGACCGCTGTTGACCGATGGGCGAAAGCGTTTCGCCTTTCTGGTGGGATTGGCCGGACTGCTGGCGCTGTCCTTCATCCTCATCCCGACTAAGATGGTGATCATGAAGATCCTGCCGTTCGATAACAAGCGGGAGTTCCAGGTGATGATCAACGCGCCGGAAAGCTACACGCTGGAACAAACGCGCGCGGCGGCGGCGGACATGGCGGCCTACCTGGCGGCGATTCCCGAGGTGACCGATTACCAGGTGTATGCCGGCGCCTCCGCGCCATTCAACTTCAATGGACTGGTGCGCCACTACTACCTGCGCAGCGGCAGCAACGTCGCCGACATACAGGTGAACCTGGTCGATCGCAAAGAGCGTAAGCGACAAAGTCACGAGATCGCCAAATCGGTGCGCGCCGAGTTGCAGCGCATCGCGGAAGCGCACGGCGTGGTGATGCAGGTGGCGGAAGTACCACCCGGTCCGCCGGTACTCTCCACCATCGTGGCGGAGATTTACGGCCCGGATTACGCGACGCAGATCGATCTCGCCCGCCAGGTGCAAAAGCGAATGCAGGGCAGCGCCGGCGTGGTGGACGTGGATACCTATATCGAAGATGCGATGCCGGAATATCGCTTTACCGTGGACAAAGAGAAAGCCAGCCTGAACGGCATCGATACCGCCCAGGTAACCCAAACGCTGGCGATGGCGGTGCATGGCGCGTCCGCCGGGTTGGCGCACCTTCCTGCGGAGCAGCACCCGGTGAATATTACGCTGCGCATCCCACTGGCGACACGCTCCAATCTGGCCGGCTTGCAGGCGATTCAACTGCAGGCGGCCGATGGCCGGCTGGTACCGCTATCGGAGTTGGTGACCATCACGCCGGTGACACGCGAGCGGAATATCTATCACAAGAACCTTCAGCCGGTGGTCTATGTCACCGCCGACGTGGCCGGGCGCGAAGAAAGTCCGTTGTATGCTATCCTGAAGATGCGGCGCGCGCTGGAAAATATCCAGGCGCCACCGGGTTACGGGCTGCGACAATACTGGATCGATCAGCCGTTTTCCACCGAGAAATACAGCATGAAATGGGATGGCGAATGGCAGATCACCTATGAGGTCTTCCGTGACCTGGGCATCGCCTTCGCGGTGGTGCTGCTGCTCATCTACGCGCTGGTGGCCGGTTGGTTCCAATCATACAAGACGCCGATCAGCATCATGGCGGTCATCCCGCTTTCGCTCATCGGCATTATCACCGCGCACTGGTGGATGGGCGCGTTCTTCACCGCGACCTCGATGATCGGCTTCATCGCCGGCGCCGGCATCGTGGTGCGCAACTCGATCATTCTCATCGACTATATCGAGTTGCGGTTGAGGGAAGGGATGTCGCTGGTCGATGCCTGCATCGACGCGGGTGCCACCCGCTTCCGGCCAATTCTGCTCACCGCGCTGGCGGTGGCGGTGGCAGCCATCGTCATCCTGTTCGATCCGATCTTTCAGGGGATGGCGCTGGCGCTGATGGCCGGCGAAATGGCGGCGGTGATCTTCAGCCCGCTGACCGTGCCGGTGATTTATTACGCGCTGTCGCACCGGCGCTGGAACACAACCGCGAAACCAGCCGCGGAAGCCACGGTGCGCGGGTAATCCATGCGGAGGAATAGAACGATGAAAAGCACGCTCAATGCCACATGGTGGTTGATGATTATTACCGGCGCCGTGTTCGCGCAGCACCCCGCGGTGGTGGCGCCGGTGCAGTATGACCTGTCGGCGGTGATTGCGCGCACGCTGGCAACCAATCCCGACATCAAGGCGGCGGAACAGACGGTAGACGCGGCGCGGGCGCGGGTTCACGCGGCACAGGCGCAACAGCGTCCACAGGCGACGGCACAGCTCGGTTATTCCCAGCTCGATCAAACCCCGTCATTTACCGTGTCGGGCATGGGCACGATGGCGTTCGGCAAGGTTGCAAATCCCTTCGCTGATGTCACGCTGCAATGGCCGCTCTACACCGGCGGCATGATCGAGCACATGGTTGCCGCTTCGCGTCAGGGGGTGGAAGCCTCGCTGCACGGTTTCGCGCGTACCCGGCAGGAAATCGCCGCCGAGGCAGCGGTCGGCTATTACCAGGCACTGAGCGCGGAGCGGATGATCGAAGTGATGCGCGCGCAGATCACCACCCTTACCGAGGCCGTGCGCGTAGCCACCACACTGCACCAGCAGGGGATGGTTGCGAAACTCGACGTGTTGCGCCCCAGCGCGGAGCTAACCTCGTCGCAGACAATGCTCACGCAGGCAGAAAATGGGTATCAACTGGCGCTGGCTAACCTGCGGCGCTTGATGAACCTGCCATCCACCGCCCCAATCGAGTTGGCATCAACGGAGCCGGTAGTCGAGGCATCAGCCGATCTCTCTGCGGCGACTGCTACCGCGCTGGCGCAACGACCGGAAGTCAAACAATTGCACGCCTATCAACTCGCCGCCGCCGCCCGGCAGGACGCCGCACGCGGGCAAACGCGTCCGCATCTCGGATTGCAGGCCCAATATGACCTGAAGCGTCCGAGCACATATCCGGAGATCGGCCACTGGTCGGTCGGACTGGTGCTGCAGCAATCACTGACGGATGGCGGCGCAACCCGCGCGCAAGCGGCAGAGCTGGATGCACAACTGCGCGAGCTTGCCGCGAAAGACGAAGCGCTGCGACAAGGCATCACCATGCAGGTGCAGCATGCGCTGCTCAACCTGCAGGCGGCGAAGAGCCGCACGCAGTCCTCCGCCACCGCGCTGGAGGCCGCGCTGGAGGCCTATCGCATGGCGGACGTCAGCTATAAAAGCCAGGTGGTGCCGATGACCGACGTACTGGCGACGCAAACCGCGCTGACCAACGCCCGCACGCAACAGGCGCTGGCCGAGTTTGACCAGCAGGTAGCCATCGTACAGTTGCGTCTCGCCCTCGGCGATTTTCCCGCCGAACCGGCGTCGATCACGCAATAACTCATGCTCGGAGGACAATATCATGACCATCGAACGCGCTTTACGCCTTATTTCCGGCTTGCTGCTGCTTGTGAGCCTGATGCTGGCACATTACGTCCATCCCAACTGGCTGTGGTTCACCGCCTTCATTGGCGTGAATCTGTTGCAGTCCGGCTTCACGAACTGGTGCCCGATGGTTGCCATTTTGCGGAAAGCCGGGGTGCGACCGTGTCAATGATGCGTGACGCATGATTGTTGGAACGGATCGCCACCCGGCATCCAGCAGCGGATGACAGTACCGCGCGACGGCGATGAGACGGGGTCATGGATGTCTCAGTATCCAGGTCGGATCAGAACGTTTTCGCCAATGTGCGTGCCCGGGCATCGGCGTCATCGATCACTTGCTTGACCACATCCGGCGGCAGGTAGTTGGTGCCTTCCACCACGACTTCGCCCGCCACTTCGATGCCCATCAGTTCCAACACCGCACGTACATAATGGGTCGTGGTAATACCCCCCGCCACTGCCGGCGCGGAATAGATGCCGCCGTAGGTCGAAATCAGCATGGCGCGCCGCCCGGTCAGCAAGCCGACGGGACCGCTTTCGGTGAAGCGCAGCGTCTGCCCGGCTACGACCACCAGGTCGATAAATGCCTTCAGGATGGCGGGTACGGTGTAATTCCACATCGGCGAGGTTACCAGAATCTTCTGCGCCTCCCGCAAGTAGCTGATCATTGTCAGCATCTCCGCCCAGGCGCGCTGCTCCTCCTCGTCCATCGACACGGGCGCGCCCTGCTTGCTCATTGCCCGCAGATGCGCAGCCGAAAGGTATGGCACCTGCTCGCGATACAGATCGAGCAGCACGATCTCATCGTCATGATGCGTCTCCGCGTAACTCTCCAGGAAGGCGACGGCAATCTCCGCCGAGCGCGATGTCGCCGGATCGGGATGCGCCAGGATATGCAGTAATTTCGCCATGCTCCGTTCCCCCACACACCGTACCCGGCGGTGGGATGCGGCATGTGACGTGCATGGCGCATTCACGAAGGGATCACACCCGTTGAGCATGGATGTGGTGGAGAGTGGACAATCCTTATACCCGCATTTCCAACTCGCCGATTTCGTCAATGCGGCGGCGGGGGATATCCGCCCAACGGAGGGTGTCGTCGGCAGGACCGTTTTCAGCAGCGAAAAGGTGACGCCAGCGGCGTTTGAACTCCAGGCCGTTTTTCACCGTCTGGTATTTAAAATTGATCTGCGGCGAGTTATTGGTGGTCACGTTCTCGAAGTGATACATCTCTACCGTCGGCTCGTAGTACAGCCGATACCCGTGTGATTTCATGCGATAGAACAGATCGAGGTCTTCGAATTGCACCGGATTGAAGATTTCGTCGAAGCCGCCCACCTGATCCAACACCGCGCGCTTCACCAGCACGCAGGCGCTGGCCGATCCCTGCAACTCGCGGCGCGAATTAAATGCCGGGTCGTCGCGCCGCGCGCCGCGACCCAGGTAGCCGACGACGCCGGTTGGTGAGATTGCGATGCCGGCGTGCTCGATCTGCAGTGGTGGGAAGGGAAAGAGCAGCTTGGGGGTAACCAGCGCGGTAGTCTCGTCGGCGTAAAGCGACGCGCGCAGCATCGTCAGCCAGCGCCGGTCACGCACCACAATATCATTATCGAGAAAAGCGATTTCACTGCCGCGACAGAGGGCAAGCGCCTGGTTGCGCGCAGTGCAAGCGCCGACGTTGTGGTCGTGCAGCAGCACGGTAACGGGAATAGCCGCCTCCGCCGCGCGCCGACGAAAATCGAGCAAAAATTCCGCCGTGCCGTCGGTGGAGCCATTGTCCACCACCACGACTTCATATTCCGCGTCCACGGTAAAAAGCAGGCTGTCCAGGCAGCGCTGTGTATATTGCACCTTGTTAAAGCTGGGTATAACAATGGAAATCATAGTGTCCCGTTCACTCAAAACACACGGCGGAAGCTTGCTTCCAGGCGGGTGCGGTCTTCCGGCTTGTATAACGCGGACGGGTTCACGCGGCATTTCAGCACCACACTGTCGTCCGCGCTGAGCGTGCGCTCATACGCGAGCAGATAGGCATTACCCGCCGCCTTGCCGGTGACCGTCTGACGCCGCATGGCATCCAGTTGCAGTTGCAGCCGCACCCGCGACGACAGACGTCCCACTACGCCGATCGTTCGCACGCACTGGGTGTTCACCGTATCCTGCCGATCTTCGCTCAAATAGCGGGCAAAAACCTGCACCGCCGGACGAACGGCATACCCTATATGCACCATGCTGCGCTCGACCCGGTCGATCTCGGAGGGATTGCCTGCTTTGCGCGGGTCCTGCTCGAACAAGCCCTGCACGAAACAGGAGTGCCCAAGCATGTCGGCATATTGTACCGCATATTCGTCGGTCGGCCTGCCGGCCACCTGTGACAAGCGGCGGTCTATGGTCAATCCATGTGCGGGTGTGGGTACCCATACCGGCAACACCGTCAATCCCCATTGCGCGGTATCTTCGAACACCGCGTCGCGCGTGGACTTCACCGCCCACTCCGGCAACGGTTGCTTCTCCGTCAATGCCAATCGCCACCAGCTTTCTTCCAACGTCGTCGCGGTAGAGGTCGTGGTGGTGTAGCGCCGTCCACCGAGCAGAGTCAGCATCCCCAACCGCTGCTCGACGCCGTATTCCCGCGTCTCCAGCCGTCCGGTATCCTCCCGCCTGCCGCGCTGTTCCTTCACCACCAGCTTCGTGGTCTCCGTCAGCGCCTGCACCAGTTCGCCGCCTTGCTCGCGGTAATGCACGAACTCCTTCGCCGACCACACCTCAAGGTTTCCCTGTGGCCGTTGACCCCACGCGCGATAGGCCAGGTAGCGCGATCCCAGCACCGGACCGTCGTACACACCGAGCGACAGCGTGGTTCGCGGGGTGGGATGCGCCGCCAGCAACTGCAGCGTACACAGCATATCCTGTTGCAGCGTGCCCACGTGCGGAGCCAGCGCGTAATCACCGACCTGCGCCTGCAGGGTTGTCGGCGCCTTGGTGTCGTCCAGCGCGTGTGTATAGCTCAGCTCGCGGCGCTGTTGCTGCGCCGCGCCGGGCAGTTCCTCGTCGCGCGTCAGCAGGCGTATCTGCGCGGGGCGCGCCTTGCTGCCCACCTGTCCACTGAGAAGGAACTCGGTGCGGTCGTTGGCGCCGGTCTTCGCATTCTCCGAATTCAGCAGTCGCGAAGTGAGTTTCCAGCGCGGCGAAAGCGTCCACGCAATCTGCTGATCCTGCAGGCGGGTAACGTTCTTGTTCGACGCGTCGATATCCTGGAACTGGCTGGTCACCTGCAATCCGGAGCAGACGTTCGTGACGAGTGTCATGTCCAGTTGATCGGTATGCGCCCCCACCGCGCCTGCCGGCTTGCTCGTCGTGCTTTGCATCAGCTTGCCGGTCAATTGCATATTCGGCAGTAGCGCGGTGGTCACCGTCAAGCCCAGTGTGTCGGTCTGTTCTTTCGACTGCGCGATCAGCCGATTGGTATAGGTGCCTTGCAGTGCGAATCCGCGCCATTCATTCCATTGCAGCGTCATGTCGCGTTGGCGGACATCGGTCTGCCGCGTGCCGGTCGTCGTTTCGGTGAGTGTCTGGCCCAGCGACAGTGTCGATTTTTGCGCCACGCCGCTGGTGAGGCGTAACGCCTCCGACCGCGTTTCCGTTCCGGCCTTCTTCGCCTTCGCCTGATCCCAATCATCGGTAGTGGTCGTCTGTGTAAACTGCAGTTGCTGCCGCGGCGCCAGCGCGAAGGCGATGGCGTTGGTTTGCCGGGTATTGGTCAACCCGTCGCGCGCTTTATCGGCGGCGTTGTCGTAGCGCATGGTGGTGGATTCACTCGACAACGTCAGTCCGCGCACGCCGGTGTAATCCACGTGATAACTCTGCTGCGAGCGACCCAGAACGAGGCGACCCGCGCTGGTGGGATCGGTGAGCGCCATCTGCCGCTTCAGCACGTCAAGCCCCTGAAAATCCTTGTCGACGTCGGTATAGGACCCGGTCAGGTTCAGCCCATGCGCCTGATAATGCATCTCCTGGTCGATAATACGGTCCGCGGTTCCCGTGTCGCCGCCGGCATTGCCGAACAGCAAGGCGGGGAGAAACGCCGTCTGGGTGCCGCCCAGGGTGTTCGCGCCGAAACGATTGACGGAGAATGACGTATCGGTATCCAGAATACCGCGGGCAGCGAGGCGACGGCTGAAGAACAATCCGCCGCGCAGGTTCAACGCTTCGCCACCATCCTGTTTCTCGAAGTGAGTATTGATGCCGCCGACCTGCCAGCCGTCTTCCTGTTTCAGCGAGTGCGGATCCGTAGCTTTTTCAAAGTAGGTCGGCGAAACGACGGTTGGGGTGAACGGGGTTGCCGGCGCGGCATCCGCCGGCGCCTCCCCCTGTAATGCACGCACGCGGCACGGCAGCATGGTCAGCGCGATAATCGCCAACGCCGCCAACCATTGCGCACAGAGGCGGCTGGCACACGGTCCGTGTATGCTCTCCCTGACGATCACTTCTCCCATTGTTAGGTATTATTCCCGATGTCCATGTAGTCGTGTCGCATGCCGGTATTGAAGACCGGTGAAATCCCGATTCTTTTCGCCGATGTGCCATTATTGGATGGTAAACAACACCCCATCAGGTCGTTTCAGCGAGCGTTCGTCACGTAACGTGATCGGCGCAGGTTTGGTGAGCGTCTTATCCCGCAGGTCGAGTGAAAGGGACTTGCTGATCTCATCGGTGGAGGGTGGCATCGCCACGCGCACGGGCGGCTGCATCGCGCTGGCTATGCGCAACGAATCAGGCAGCGCCGAGAGCGATTCCTCGCTCTGCGCCAGCGCCTCTTCCCGCGTGATATTGACCAGAGCGTCGCGCGCCGTGGCGACGTAAACCACTTCCGGCGATCCGCCAGACGGTTCGCCGGGGGCGAACGCCATCAGAACCGGGGTCATCTCGCTGCCGGGCTTGGCGGCAATTTCCTCGTCATCCACCGCTGGGCGCACTGCCCACGGTGGCGCGGGTTTGCGCGAGGCGCCCAACAGGGAAGACAACAGCATATCGGCCTTGTCCATGGATTGCGGGGTGCGTGGGGCCGCGACCGGCACAACGATGTCCGTCGCCACTTCCTCATGCACCGTCATGCACGCCGGCGGTGCGCCGGTGTGCGGCACCGAGGCAACCGTGATGTCGCCGGGTATGCGGCGGTTGAACGGGCCGACCGGCGTCGTGTAATGAATGCGCGGCGGCGCCGGCATCGACGGAGAGACGGACCGCGGGAGTTTTGCGGTCGTGTCCTGGTTCGGCGGCGGCGACTGCAGACTGAAGGTGAGCAACAACATGGCCGCGGCCATCGCGCCGGCCACCGGCAGCACGCGTCCCCAGGCCGGCCGCGGGGCCGGCGACGGCAACAGTCGGCGCCACCATGGCAGACGGGCATGGGCAATACGTTCGGCGATGGCATCCGGCGGAGTCAGTGTCGGCAGTCCGTGCAGCAACACGCTCAGCGTATCCGCCGCTTCCGCGGCATGGGCGCAGGCCGGGCACCAGAGCAAGTGATCGTCCACCAGGAAGCGCCCCACGGCATCCAACTCGTCTTCGCGCCAAGCTTCCAGTAAATCGAGCGTACGTTCGCAACTCAGGCGTTGCTCGCCGGTCTCCACCGCCAGCGTGCGCAGGCGTGCATCGACGGACAGGGGGGCATCGGCCTGGGGCAAGTGGGTCAACATCGCTTGGAGACGCGCGACATGATCAGCTTCCGCGCGGCAGGCAGGGCACCCCGCCAGATGCGCAAGCCGTTGCGGATCGGTTAAATCTTCCTGTATCCAGATTTTCGCGGTTTCGGGACAACGCATGGCGTTCGTCCTCACTTTCACCGGAGCGGTCTCCACTTGGATTGACACCGGTGCGCGGGAGAAGTTTCAGGAATTTTTCATTTTTTCCTGTTTCCCGCGGGCGGAGTGACGAACAAAGCATGCGCTGTCCCGCAGGTTGTCAGGGAGTGACCGGCTTGGGCGCTTCCTTCGCGGGCAGCAACGCGGCGGCGGCCCCGGTATTAACGCGGAAATTGCGCAGGCGAATGGTAATGTCATGCATGCCGGGTACCGGTTCGTTGATCATATTCCGATACTGCACCGTCACTATGGATGGGAAGGAATATGTTTCGACATCGGCATAGGTCACCGTCTCGATCTTCCAATACGGCCCGTCTTTGGTCATCTGGCGGGTGGTCACCTTCGCGATGTGCCACAGGTTACCGACACGCACGTTCTCCAGGGTGGCGGCGACGGTGACGCCATCCTTCGTCACGTTTTCCAATTGATACGCCAATCCCTGCGCATCGAGCAGCACGTGAAATTCCTGCGCGGGCGCATCTTTGGCATCCGTCTTGCCCACGAGCAGGAAATAGCGGGTATTGGAGTGCCCGGCAATCAGGCGTGTGACCGGCTGGACGCTCACCTTCAATCCCGCGAAGGTGGGTGCGGAGGGTTGCGCCATGAGGAACTCACTTAACGAACCGAGCGCGTTGAGTATCGCGATGACCTTGTCGTCCTGTGGCGGCGCTTTGGAGACCTTGATTGTCTGGCGATCTTTTCCGGCGTAGTAGAAAGTGATCGCGTTATCCTTCATGCCCGGCAGATCAGCAAACTGATCGACGATGATATCGACCACCAGATCGTTCACGCCGTGCGCCTCCGGGTAATAATACTGCGCGTCAGAGCGGGCGATGAATGCCCGCGCGTCCATTTTTTCCTTTTTGGCCTTCGACCAGCCCGCCACCGTCAGCAAGGCGACGACGGCACACAGCAATACCAGGCGCATCCGCATACTTCACCTCCAACCGGGAATGGGGCTATTATACCCGATCTACCCACGATAATCATCCTGTGGCGCAAACCCGTTGCCGGACCAGGATTCCACCGTTCAACCCGCATAGCCGGCGTCAGAAATCATGAGAATCTGTGGAATAAATTACCTGATGAGCGGATGCCGGCGACACCGGCACATCCGCATACGGTTCCCCCGCCATTTGCTGGTGGAAGAGGACACGGATGATTTTGTCAAAGCACGAACGGCGGCAAAACGACATTGGGAGTCTGATTTGTGACAATGGCCTCTTACGGTTGCGGGTTGTGCAGGAAGGACACTCGCTCGGTCTGATTATCGACGCGCGTGACGCAGAGATGCAATGGGGATCGCTGTATTGCGCGATCTCCGGCGATGATATCCGATACACCAGTGCTGCCGGCGTGCAGCACGCGGCCAACCTGTTCGCGTTTGATCCGGTGCAGCAGGATGGGCGGACGCACGGTGTGATGCTGCATGGCCACCTGGGAGAAGCCACGCTGAGCATGACGGCGCAACTGGTGGATGAGAGTACCTGGTGCCGTCTCCGCCTGACGGTGAACGGCATTGCGGAGGGCCCATGCCGGCGGTTGACGCAGTGCTGGCATCTGCAATCGACCGGCGCCGACCCGGATGCCTTCTGGCCGATGACGCCGGTGCTGGACGATGCGCTGGTTACAAATCCGGCCGCATTTCTGCAGAACGGAGCGCATTTTGCCGCGCTGGTCTCCGACCTGATGGAAGGCGATCCGGAGGTACTCGGCTTGCAGCTCCGGGTGGATGATGATGCCTGTATCGAGTATGGCATCTGGGATGGCGGGGCGCGCGCATGGAACCTGTCCACTCCTGTGCGCCTTTCCGCTGCCCTGTGTCTGGACGCCCGCGCCCTGCAGCGGCGCGGCTTCCAGCAAGTGGTGCGCTTGTTGGGCAGCCATGAAGATTTAACGCTGGTCAGCCAGAGCGACGCGCGTCCCGCCACCATGTCGCTGCCCCAGTTGCCGCCAGTGCACGACATCGACGACTGGCAACCGTTCCGCTGGGAAGGATCGCCCGCCGCCATTGCCGCCGTGGTGCAGCACCATTTAAACGCGGCGACCGCGGGGGATTGGCAACGATTGGAAGACGGACTGTGCTGGCTGGATCGCCTGTGCCTGCACCAGTGCACGCTGGGCGCTCCCGAGGAATCCTCACTCGGCGTATTCGGCGAAGGGAGCGAATGGGAGTTGGCTTCCTTGTGGCTGCCGTTATTGCTGTTGCAGGCCTATCAATTGACCGGCACCCCGGAATATGCCTATCGCGGCATGGCGGCGCTGAAATCGCTGCCGCTGCCGCAACAATCGCTGGTACTCGGCCAAACACGACCGCGCTTTGGCGACGTGCTGGTGCAGGCGGATTTTCAGGAAGTGTTCCCGTTGTCCGGCCCGGAGATCATCGGCGCACAATTCAGCGCCGACGGCCTGCTGCTGGAGGTGGACGACAGCAAAACGTCCGCCACTCCGCTGCGGTTAGTGATGGATGGCACGGAAGACCAGTATGCGCTGGTGCTCAACACGGTATCGATCGGCGTATTCCCGGCGGAACAGTTGCGCGCCGGCATTGAGATCGATGTGATCCGGCAGCGGGTATTGTAACAACGCGATGAGAGACGCGCGTGACGCCGCCGGTCGGGGCTGTTGTCCCGACCGGCGGCACTTTTGGCAATCCCTCTCGTGCTTAGCAAGCCGTAACACACCGAAAGCGCAACGACACACAGAAAGCGCAACCTTGACGCACGACGGCATTTGTTGCTAATATACAACACCATGCCTTCACCTTCCGACACCTCTGCTGCCCACCATGGATGCTTCATCGTGCTGGAGGGGATTGACGGCAGCGGCAAGAGTACCCAGGCGCAACGGCTGGCCGCGTGGGCGCGGGCACGGGGCGACACGGTCGTGCTGACACGCGAGCCGGGCGGGACGATGCTGGGCGAACGACTGCGCGCGCTGATTCTGGATCCCGATATCACCTGCGCGCCACGCGCGGAATTGCTGATGATTCTGGCGGCGCGTGCACAGCATGTCGCCGAGGTGATCGCTCCCGCGCTGCATGCCGGAGCGCTGGTGATCTCCGATCGTTTCTCGCTTTCATCGCTGGCGTATCAGGGGTATGGACGCGGAGTGCCGCTGGCGGACATTGCCGCCGCGGACCGGGTAGCGACCGGCGGGCTGCGCCCCGACCTGACGGTCGTGATCGACGTACCCTATGATGTGGTGCTGGCGCGCATCGGCGAGCGCCGCGATCGGTTCGAGGGCGAAGGATGCGCGTTCCTGGAACGCGTGATCGCCGGCTATCGACGGTTGGCCGCGGAGGACTCCGCCGTCTCCCTCATCGATGGCACGGCATCGCCGGACGCGGTGCAAAACGCGGTGCGGCACGCACTGGCCGGATGTCGGCACGATAATACGTGCGAAGGAGGACAGGGCTCATGAAACTGATCATCGCAGTGGTCCACGAAAAGGATCAGCGTCACGTGCAGGACACCCTGCTCGAAAGCGGATTTCAGTTCACCAACGTCGCCAGCACCGGCGGCTTCCTCCGCGAAGGCAACGTGACCCTGATGATCGGGGTTGACGAAGACCAGGTCGATCAGGCCATCGAGGTAATCCGCGAAAGCTGTCAAACCCGCGAACAATACGTCAACGTGATGCCTCCCACCATGGAACCGGTGGGCACGGTAATTCCCAGTCCGGTGAAGGTGGTGGTGGGCGGCGCCATCCTCTTCGTGCTCGATGTCGAGCGCTTTGACAAGATCTGATCCGCCGGCGATGCCCGGCGTGCCGGCAACACCCCTACCCCGCCCGACACGCACGGGCGCGCGGATCGGCCCCGAGCGCTACGGAATATTGAACAGCTTTTTGGCGTTGCGCGCCAGGATGCGGTCTTTTTCCATGGCCGGAATGGTTGAGTCGCGGATCATGCCCAGCGAATACACCGGATTGATCAGCGGCATGCCTGACCCGAACAGCAGGCGATGCGCCCCCACCACCTCCAGCGCTTCCGCCAGCTTATCGAAATCCGCCACCATCCCGCCCGTTTCCAGGTGCACACTGGGGATCTTCGACGCCAGCGAGATAGCCATCGGCCAGTGTTCATTCGCCATGTGAATCACCACCAGCGGCTGGGTGGGAAAGTTGCGGGCGATTTCCTGCAGATCGTTAATCTCGCGCGGGTCGGTAATGCGCAGCAACAGCGGGCTATCGTAACGCAACAGCGATTTCACCAACTGATGCATCGCTTCTGAGTTCAGCGGGCGCTTGATATACCCCTCGTGAATGATGGCGCCCACGAACATCTCTTTCACCAGGTATTTGCGCATCTCTTGCTGCGATGCTTCCAGCATCAGCGGATTCACCACGCAATACCCTCGAAAACGCGGCCGATCGGCAATCTGTTCCGCCAGCCAGGCATTGCCGGCACGCATGGACCCGCGCAGCGCCTCTGACGCGGCGACGAAGGTCATATCCACCCCGAAGCGCGTCATCAATCGCTCCAGCGCATCCGGATTGGTAGCCTGGGTCGGATAGGGCTGCGGCCCGAGTTGTCCGTAACAATCGATGATCGGCATAACATCCTCCCGGCTCGCAAATCGAGCCTCTTCCTCAATGTTTGCCCCCCGCGCAACAAATTCCTGCCGCGGCGCGTGCTTTGGTGCGGGATTCGCCGCGAAAAAGGCATGCCGACGGACACGCGATGGCTACACTCCGGTTACAAGGGGATATCCGCGGCGCGTAACGCGACAGACCGGCGGGCAGGCGGTGTCTCGAAAGGAATGATTATGGCTTGGATCAAGCGCATGCACCGCGTGATCGGCGCAGGCCTTCATCAGGCGCTCGATCACCTGGAGGATCCGGTGGCGATGCTGAATTACCTGGTGCTGGAGATGTGCGAGCACCTGGAACTGGCGCGGGAGAAGGTGGCGGCGGCGATGGCGGCGGAAAAAGGCCTGGCCCGGCGTGCCGCGGATGCCGTGCTGACCGCGCAACAGTGGCGGGAGCGAGCGCTGCGGGCGCTGGAGGCGGGGGAAGAGACTTTGGCACGCGAGGCGTTGCGCCGGCGGCGGTCGGCAGACGCGCTGGCGATATTTTATGCCCGGGCACAGCAAACGCAGGCTACGGAGGTCGCGCACCTGCGCGGTCTGCTGGAGCAGTTGGAACAGCAACTGCAGCAGGCGCGCATGACGCGGGAAGAACTGCTGGCGCAGGTCGATACCGCCCGGGCGCAACAGACGCTTGCGCAGACACTGCGGCAGACCATGGGCGAACAAGCCCTGGAAGACTTCGACCGCATCGCGCGGCAGATCGGCGCGCAGCAACATCGGGCGCAGGCGCTGGTGGAACTGCGCGGTCCCGATGGCGTGGACGCGTTCCTTGTCGCCGAGGAAACGCTGGCCATCGAGCAGGAAATCAGCATCCTGCGGCGCGAGCTGGACTATCAGGCGGAGGAGACACCCCGCGCGTTGGAAGGGGATGGGCGAACGTCATGAGCCTGTGGCAGCGCGCGCGGCGCTGGTGGCGCGCCCAGCGCATGTCCCGCGAAACGCGCGAACCGGAGCGTACCCTGGCGCGCCTGTGCGAGGCTATCGAGCAGCGACTGGCGGAGGCGCGCGCGGAGGCGCTGGCCGGCGCGGAGGAAGAACGGCGCCTGGCAGCCTTGCAGGACGACGCGGAGTGGCAGGCGGCGCGCATGCTGCGTTATGCCCGTCGCGCGCTGAGCCTGGGTCGCGCTGCGTGGGCGCGTGAAGCGGTTGAGCGCCACCTGCTAGCCGTCGAACACGCGCGGCAGTATGCGGACCGCTGGCAGCGACACCACCAGGACACCCTCAACCTGTGGCGATTGCTGGAGGTTCTGGAGATCCGGCTTGCCGAGTTGCAGCAGCGCCGGCGCCTACTCGTCGCGCGCCAACACCTGGCCCATGCACAGCAGCTCGCGCTGGAGGGCCTGTCGGCACTGCCGAGCCACGCCACCATCGCGATGACCGAGCAACGCCTGCGCGCCGGCGAGGACCGGGCGGCATCATACCGCTCGCTGAGCGGCGAGTGCCTGGCCGCCGACATCGACGCACTCGACCGCGGCCCCACCGCCGAGAGGGTGGAGCATCTGCTGGCGCAACTCGCGCGGGAATTAGGGCTGCCCCACCGGACGGAATGACTTATGGTATAATAAACCAACTTGCGCTGGGCAGGAGGAAGACGCATGGACTATCTCATGATGGTTTACGGCATCTGCATGGCTGTCGGCATCATTTACACCCTCGCGGCGTTTCTCATGGGGGGCTTTGCCGATCTCGGGCTGCACCTGGGTGACATGGGCGGCGGGCACGGGGAATTCAACCATGACTACGGCGTCACCGGCAGCGGGCACGGTGAGGCATCCGGCGCGTCGGCGGACGCGGGCCCACTGCTGTTCGGTCCTTTTTCCCCGCTGGTGGTCGCGTTCTTTCTCACCTGCTTCGGCGGAACGGGCGTCCTGCTCACCACCATCGCGCCTGGCATGTCGAAATATCTCGGCCTGTCGCTGGCTGTCGCCTCGGGGTTCCTGCTGGCATGGGCGCTGATCGCCTTTTTCAATCGCCTGCTGGGCGGCATGCAGAGCAGCAGCGAAGTGCGCCTGTATACGTTGATCGGCAGTGATGCCGAGGTTACCGTCGCCATCCCGGCGGTCGGCGTGGGCGAAGTCGCCTACGTCGCGATGGGCAGCCGCTATGTCAGCCCCGCGCGCAGCGATGAACAGGTGAACCTTCCCCGCTTCGCCACCGTGCGCATCACGCGCATCGTCGGCAACACCTTCTTCGTGCGCCAGGTGCTGGAAGAACAATTGCGCGACATGGAAGGCACCCCGGTCGCCCCCAACGCCTCAACGGAAGAATAGCGCATCGCACGGAGAGAACGACAGATGACACGGCGTTACAGATAATGGGGTCGGACGGTAAATAATACCGTCCGACCCCATATACCTTTAACCCTTTCACCTGATCCCATTGACCGATTACGGCGACTGGATTTTGTATGTCGTGACGATGCAAGCGGCGTCCATACTAGTGCAAATCTGCAATATGTGATTCCGCTTTTTCTGGTCTCCTGGTAACCTCGTCGTTGGCAGGACGTAGGGTGCAACACGTGGAAGTCCATTTCCACGTGTTGCACTAGAGCGTGTGCCATCTGACACCTATTGCGCCAGAACAGCGCAGCGTAAACCAAAACAAGGATTCGGCTAATGCGCCAGATCTCGTCAGACGAAAAAACGCGCGTTTGGGATGCCTATCACGCACGGCGTCCGTTGCGCGTGCCGTTGCGCTGGAATGCCAATTCGCGCGTGTTACTGCTCAATCCGACGCTGAATTCCGCGGGGATCGACTACCAGCAATATTTCCATGATCCCCTGACCATGTTGCAAGTGCAGGCACGTTTCGGCGAGTACCTGGCAACCGTCATGAGTCAAGTCTGCGACGCCCCGAATACGCTGCCGGAGCGGTGGGTCTTTTCGCTCGAATGCCAGAATGTCTACGATGCAGCATTCTTCGGCGGCGAAGTGTCTTTTCCACCCGGGCAGGTGCCTTCGACGCATCAATTCCTCACCCTGGATGATATCGACTCCTTTCTGGCCGAGGATATTTCGCGTCCGTTGACAACGCCCTGGCTGCGCGAGCGCCTCGCTTTCCACGCAACCCTGGTCGAGGCGGCAACCGACTTCCGCTATCTCGGACGCGGCGGTGCGGTGCTCCCCTTCACGCTGGGATTCGATGGGCCGCTCACCGTCGCAACCAATCTCTTCGGCGCTGAGTTCTTCATGCTGCTTGGCGAAGAACCGGAGCGCGCGGTGGCGGTGATGCAGCATATTTCCGATGCGGTGATCATCCGCAACCAGGCACTGGCGACCCTGCAAGGCCTGCCGCTCCAGACCGATTGGGGGTGGCTCGCGGATGATTCTATCCAATTGATAAGCACTGACATGTACGAGGCATACATACTGCCACTCCACGAGTACGCCTATCGTCGCATGAGCACCACCCGTGCGGCGGATCACCGGCGCTCGATCCACCTGTGCGGCGATGCGACGCGGCACTTTCCACTGATTCGCGAACGCCTGGGCGTGATCTCCTTCGATACCGGCTTCCCGGTCGATCATGGGCAGTTGCGTGTGCAACTGGGTGACGATGTCGAGATATCCGGTGGCCCGCGCGTCGATCTGTTGCACGCGGGCAGCCCGGAGGACTGCTATGCGGCGGCGCGGGATATTCTCCGATCCGGTATCATGCAAGGCGGGCGCTTCATCCTGCAAGAAGCGAACAACTTGCCGCCCAACGTGCCAATGGCGAACCTGGAAGCCGTTTATGCCGCCTGCTTGGAGTTCGGTTGGTACACGCCCAATTAATTGGAG
>CAYYJR010000036.1:0-22113 GCA_964472305.1 uncultured bacterium | reverse complement strand
ACAGATCGGCAAACATTGGACTATAATTGTCAGCAATTCATTGACTGGATGGCAGGGACCAAAATTAATCCGGACAAATCCTGTCGCCATGTAGCAAACAAAGAGTTCGCCTACTATTTTGAAAGTGCGGGCGTTAACCATCCACATCCATGTCTTCGAAAAGATACTAATTGCCGTTTCGGACGATATATCCCCAAACAAATTGTCGAACACTTACCGCCTCATGCTTATAAAAGCATAGAATGTGATTGTGATATTGACTTCGAGCTATCTCAACTATTAGGAGTTTATTCTGACAGGGATGGACATGGTGTTAAGTCAAGAATACATGATTGGTCCGTAGCTGGAGTCAGTATCGAATTACTCAATGCACACCCACCGCAATCATTGGAGAGGTATACAGGCGATAATATTCCGGTATATTTTGCAATCCTTGAGCAGAATAAGGTTTTTTCCTTTAAAATTGATTTGATCCTTAAAGAACTTCGTATTGTAAATCATAAAGTGATTATCGCTTGTAGCTTTTATGATGCGTATCAATGTCCTTTATCCGATGACTTTTTTCCCAAACGTTTATGTGATAGCTACACTAAAGGCGAGCTCAATCATCACAAAATCATAAAACGAAAATTACAACCGTCTATTCGTAATTGATTGAGACTGCGACATTTCGTTATGCCTAACATCCGCCAATAAATTATGCCATCAATTTGACCGTCATTGCACTACGCTCAGCGCTCTAACTCAGAAAACGTATGAACGATTCCATGCACCCTACGGCCTGATCGTGATCGTCTGTGCCATCCCATCGCCGTGCACGTCGGGGTGATACATGTCGTAGACACGCGGGGGCAGGGCGGTGAAGCGACCCGGTGTTTGCGCGGTGATATAGTAGGTGATGCGCCGGGCGCCGGGGTCTAGGCGGCGCAGCGCAAATCCCGTCAGTTGGTCGCGCACGATTTGATCGCACCACCAATCACTCCATTCCCACGGCTCGACCGGGCCGCGATCATTCGCCTCACACCCCGCCGGCAACGGATCTTCCAGCATCAGGTACTCGTTGTGCCGTTGCGTGCGCACGGTCAGCGTCACCTCGATAATATCGCCCGCCGCGAAGGTGGTCTGCGCCGTGCTGACGGCTCCCTCCGCGCTCGAGCGTCCCGGCATCCGGCTGGGAGTGAACTTGCGATAGCTGCGCTCCACCACCAGCGTGGATGTGTTGCGCACCGGTACCGTCAGGTCCTGCGCCACCACCTGCCGCAACTCGGCGGTGTAGTAGAGGCGCCCGCTGCCGGTGGTGGTGATGCGCAGGTTCACCGGACCCGCGCGCCATCCTTCGTCCGGGTGCAGCGTCAATTCATATTCCGGCGTGAAGACATCGGCGGCGGTGAAGTGTCTGGTCGCCATCACGCGCCCGTTCACCGTCACCGTCGCCTGCAAATCTGGCGTCAACTCCTGGGTGGTGCGCAGGTAACAACTGAGCGCGTACAGTACGAAAGCCGTGTCGCGCGTCGAAGACCAATGGTTGTCGTTGCGATGCGCCATCAACCAGCGCACCAACTCGGGCAGGCGCGGATCGCGTGGCGTCAATGCACAGGCGGAGGAGAGCAGCGCGGCGGCGAGATCGGTTTCCGACCACCAGTGCTCGCCCGACGGCGTCATCACGTTGCCTTGCGCAAAACGGCTCCACACGTCGGTGAGGATGGCGCGCGCCTTGTCATCGTGGCCCAGATTATGCATCGCCTGTGCCAGCATTAACCGGCCCCAGTCATTCACCCCACGCAGCCGATAGTTGCCTTGCGGTCCCAGGTAAAATGCCACCACGTTGCCGGCGGCATCTGTCTTGCCCGCCAGCGTCAGCACGTAAGCAAGGTATGCGCGTGTTTCGGCATCGAGTCCGGTGTTGGCAGCCATCTTCTCCAGCGCGGAGACGCCGTTCGCCAGGATGCGCTCGTTCACCGTGAAACCTGCCTCCCGCGCTTGCACCAGGCCGTAGACTACGTAGGCGGTCATCCATGGATTCGTTTCATCATACGCCCACCACCCCCAGCCATTGTCATCATGTTGCATGGCATACAGCTTGAGCAACCCTGCCTGCACCATGTCAGGCAACGCCTTTTCCAGCGATGGATTGGCGATATGCAGCGCGTGCAATGTCTGCAATATGGCGACGTCGGGCAAGAAAGCGGACAACGTCTGCTCCACGCACCCATACGGGTAGTGTGCCAGGTAATCCAGCGAACTGAGCATGGCGGAGGCCAGCGACGGCGTCAGCCGCACGGTAAGTCGCCGCGTTCCGGGGATGACCGGCGATTTCCCCGTCGCGCCATCAAAGGACAGCTCCGCGCTGCCGTTGACCAGTCCGGCGAGCGTATTCACGTAAATGCGGCCTTTGGCCAGTACCGGCAGCGTCAGTTCCAGCGCGTCGGACAACTGCCCAGCCTGCGCCCAGGCGCGTAGTGAGACGCGACCGATGTCGGGCGCCGTCGCCTGCCACTCCAGCCGCTGCATGCGCCCGGCGGGTACGCGCACCTGTACGCGTGATTGGCCGTCGAGGGTCAATCCCTTGCTCTCCAGCCCCACCGTAGCCAGCAGATCGCCTTGCGTCAGGTTATGCGCCACGACCGCGATGCGCACCCGGTCGCCCTGGGTGAAGAAACGCGGCGGTTCCACTCGCACCAGGAACGGTTTGTTGACCAGGGCGGTGGCGGTCGCCTGCCCCACCCGCGTCTCGCGCGTGGCCGCCCGACAGGTGGCGCGCCAGGTGGTCAGGTTGTCAGGCATGGTGAAGTGGAACGACGCTTCACCGCGAGCATCGGTGACGGTCGCCGGCGCCCAGAACGC
This sequence comes from uncultured bacterium, assembly GCA_964472305.1. GTDB lineage: Bacteria > Armatimonadota > Hebobacteria > CAIYQO01 > CAIYQO01 > CAYYJR01. The sequence continues at coordinate 19,269 of CAYYJR010000036.1, read as the reverse complement.
GGTGTCCGGGAAGAAGCGGCGCGTGCGAATCTTCGAGCCGGCCTTGTCATCACCGGACAGATACACCTCCGGGAAGGAGAACGCCGTCTGCACCTCCAGATTGCGCTTGGGATAGAAGAAGGAGACGATATTCTCCGCGTTCTCCGGTGCAATGGCGTAAATCGCTTCGTCCACCACCCCCAACGACACCTCCGCCGGCGCCGGCTTGCCGTCGGGCGTGGTAGTTTTCACGCGATACACCGCCGGCTGGCCGGGTTGGTAGACGGGTTTGTCGGGAGTGATCGTTACGCGCAACGCCTTGCGCTCGCGCGAGACGTTGAGAATGGCGTCGCCCGAGTAGAGCTGCTTGTGCCGCACCAAATTGATGCTGACGCGGGCAACAGGCAGGAACTCCGGACGAATCTTCACCGCGATGATGTTCGATTTTCCCTTCAACTCTACCAGTCGCTTGTCGAGAATGCGTGCACCCTCAATAGTCACGAGTGCCATCTGACCGGTATGGCGAGTGTTGACGATGATCTGCGCGATGTCACCTTCCCGATATAGCTTTTTATCCGCGCGCACGTCCAGATCTTGATACGGGTAGTTGAAGGAAGCGGTGTTGCCGCTCATCACCCAGAGCCACCCGGTGCCGGTGATGCGGTTGCCTTGCGCATCGGCCGTGGCGAGCAGGATGCGGTAATCGCCGTTGCGTTGCGGAGTGACGGTGATCGTCGCGCGGCCGTCCGCGTCGGTCGTCCACGCCTGCGTCACTCGATCATACAACTGTTCTTGCCCGTTGTCCCATTCAGCCCTGGCAAAGGTGGCCGTGCCGCGCACGCTTGCCACCGGATGGTTATCATAATCGATGGCGTGGATGCTCACCTTGACTGCCTGCCCCGGTGCCGCCACCCAATCTTCCACCTCGCTCTGCAACCGGAACTCGCCTTGGGTGATCAACACACTCCCCGCGCCGTTTTCCATGCGCCGACCCGCGTCGGTAATCATGGCGTGCACGGTGTAACGCCAGTCCTCGCTGTCATTCGCCTTCGCATCCTGCTTCCCAGGTTGGAAGGAGATCGCCAACCGGCCGTTTTCATCGGTGTGTCCTTTCGCCGACGACACCATCTCGCCCTCGCCGTAATCCATGCCGCCGCTGCCATCCGCTTCATCAAGGTCGGCATCCCATGTCTCACTTTCGCCATAGTACCAGGAGGGCGAGCGCGTGATGTAGTAGTCAACCTCCGCGTCGGGCACGGGCGCGCCGTAATAGTAGTGCGCCGCGATGGTTGCCTGCACCGTCTCGCCGCGGTGATACCGCTTGCGTGCCGTGGTGACCGTCACCTCGAACTCCGGCTTGCGATATTCGGCGACCGAAAAGGACGATTCGTACGAGCCGCCGTTGGCGAACACGGTCAGCGTGTAGATGCCGGGCAGCGCGTTCGCCGACAGGGGGAAGGTGTCCGCCAGTGAGCCGTAGGCGCTGGTGGTCTGCTGGCCGGCATACACGATGTTCTCGCGCCCGTCAACCACCCGCACGCGGACGGTGGTGGGCGACGGCACCGTATATGTATCGCCGTGCAGTTCGCGCAGCACGGATTTATAACTCACCGTATGACCGGGGCGATAGACAGGTCGGTCGGTATACGAATAGACACGCATCGCATCGCCGCGAGTGTTCCAATAGGCATAAAGGTTGGCGATGGCCAATGAGTCGCCGGCATGCCCTACCGCGGTAATTTCCTCGTAGTCCTCGATGGCGGGCAGCGTCAACGCCAGCAATCCGTTGTTGCCGGTCTTCCCACGTGCCAGCGACTTCTTGCCGGAGCGCACGTCCACCTCGACGCCCGGCAACGGCGCGCCGGTTTCGATATCTACCGAATAAATCAGCGCCTGCTGCGGCGCCGCCTTCACCACCAACCCCAGGTCGGTCACCGCGAGTACCGCCAGCGTGCGGAGCGACAGCGCCTGCACCACCATCAGGTACAAGGCGGGCGGCAATTTCCCGAGCGACACCTCCTGGCGGAACACGCCTTCCGCGTCACGGGCCTTCTCGCCCACCGCCACCCGGCGCGTGCCCGCCACGGTCAATTCGGGAATGGCGCCGAGATCGGCGGTCTCCAGGTTCTGCCCGTGCAGGGTGAGCGCATTTGGCAAATAACTATGCCACCCGGCGATCGCCGCCGTCGGTGCGATGCGGTAGAGGGTGACCGTCAGCGTATCGGTGGGCACGAAGCCGTGGCAGCGCAGCCTGGCTGCCTCGCGCGTGGTGAACACGCGCTGGCTTTGCAGCACGCGCAGGAACGGATCGGTCGGCTGCAGTTCGAACAATTCGTCGGTGAGCCGTCCTTCCTTGATGGCGATGACCTGCTCCGGTTGCTGATGCGCGTTGGTGTCGGCGGTCAGCGAGTATTGCGCCACCGGCAAGTGTCGAAAGGCAAAGCGACCCTGCGCGTCAGTGGTGGTGCGATAGGTAAGCTGCGCCTTGTCGGTGCTGGTCAGCGCCACCGGCACGTGTGCCAGCGCCTGGCCGGTGTCGGCGGAAACCAGCGTACCCGTCAGCCGCCCGTGCGGCGTCTCCGCCGCCAGCAGCGAGGTGACCATCGCACCCACCACCAGCAGCACCAGCGCGAGGATAATATGATAGATCGGCAGCTTCATCGCCGTACTCCCTGTTCACCCACATCATGTAGCCCGGTCATCAACGGCCGGAAAGATCTGCTGGACGCTACTCGTTCCCGCTCCGCCGCGCCGCAAATATTCCCTCCGCCAGCACCCACCCCACCAAAATGATGGTGATGCCGGCGGCAAGGACCACCTTCACGGTATTCGACAGCGCCAGTGCCAGCACCAGCGGCGCGAACTGCACGGCAGCAAGCACGGCAACGAGGCATGACAGATGCGGCGCGGAAATCAGCACGTTCACGCGTTCCTCGCCTGCCACCCATGCCGCCAACAGCATCCACATCGCCTCGCCGATGATGAGCCCGGCCAGAAAGGCGCCGATGGCATGTCCGCCCCACAACGCCGCCAGCACGAGCGGCGTGAGGGCCAGAAAGGCCCCCAACAGTGCCTGTCGCGCCAGCAACAGGACGGGTCGCCATCGACCGGCGGTCAACATACGGTGCAGCCTTTCCTGCCCGCGCGCGTTGTAGGCCAGCAGACCGAAGATCGCTCCAGCGCCCAGCAGCACGGCGAACAAATCGTAATGCTGCTGGAAATCCAGCGTCCACCCGCGTCCCGCCCGCTCCAGAAAGACACGATACAGCGTCAGCAGCACGCCCAGGCTTACCGCGCCCAGCCCCAACGCCGGCACCAGCGACGCGCGGACGCGATCCGCGGACAGGTAGAGCGCAGCGGCGATCGGCAGCGCACCGAGCAGCACCAGCGCCTGGCCGTAGCCATGCAGGCCGCGGAAGGCAACGATCATAACTGCCAGCATGAACAGCGCCAGTCCGAACGCCAGCCCCAACGGACGGATTGCTTGCGGATCTTCCGCCACGCTTTCTTCACGCGTCAATGCAACGGCGATCAAGCCGATGGCCAGCGCACCCGCGACCACCGAAGGCCACGACAAAGCCGGCAGCAAGCGCGCCTGTGCCACCGCGGTGACGATTACCGCCACCAGCGCCGCGGTGATGCCGTAGAGCAACGGCAGCCAACGGCGCAGGCGTTCGTTGCCCGCATGGAGCCACAACGCCGGCGTCAGCGCGGTGACCGCCAGCGCCAGTACCGGGAAGACCCAGTAGCCGCCGGCAGTGTCGCCGGGAGTCGCGTGCGGAAAATGCTCGACGCCCAACCGCGCGCCCGCCGTGACCGTCACCATGGCGAAGGCAAACAGCTCTATGCCGCGAAAGTAGTCGCGGGCACCGGCTATGTCCGCCGCGGCGGCGAACAGGGTGCGTGCAAGGCCGGCCGCAAGAAAGGCAACCATCACCGCTCCCAGCGCGCATCCCAGCAACGCTTCGTTGGGATAACCACGGAACAACAGCAGCACCAGCGCGGGACCAAGGCACGCTGTCGACAGTGCGCCCGTCACGCGCGCCGCGCCTGGTGCGTCGCCTCCGTTCCTCGCTTCCATCGCCAGCGCGTAGAGCCCCAGCACCGCGCCGATGAGCCACCCCCACCCGAGCGTCAATCCGGTGGCAAACGGTGGAGCGGTGGGCAGCGTGCACAGAAACAGCACGACCGCAACGAGCACGATACCCCACAACAACGGGGTCAATTCGCGCGGTCGTGGGGCGGCAGGGACGGCGCGGCGGCTAAGCGCGGCATAGACCATCCCGAGCAGACTGGCAGCAATAGCGGCAACAGTCAGGATCGTCTGCATTACGGTATCCTTCCTTCCGCGGCCCGTGCCGCGGGGCAGGCATATTCGGAATACGGGAGGTGTTCAGTGAGCCCGCGGTGGGGCGGCACGCAAGCGGGCACGGGGGAGCGCCGGCATTGCGGACATGGCCGAACAACCTCGATGCCGTGCAACCCCATCCTGCGGCGCGGTTGCACTGGGTATAGTGTCCGACATAAGGATTATAACCTGATTACGCCGGTGTTACAAAATGATGAAAATTCGCAGAGAATACCGACTGGGCGCATGGTGCTGTACCGCCGCTACTGCGTGCGGGTGTCGCAGCACCAGAGGCAAGACGAAGCGAAGGCTGGTGCTGGGACACGCACGATATCGAACTCCTATTGACGCTGCAGCAGATTCGACCAGTTCGTTTCGCGGACGACGGTTTCCAGGATGCAGCGAGCCAGCTTTTCAGGATCATGGCGGGCAAGGTGTAGATCGGCCAGCAGGTGCCCGGTGACCGGTATGGTACCCAGGGCGCGCAGACGCGCCAGGTCTGGTTCGACAAGTTGCTGTCCCTTTTCCTCGTATAACGCCAGTATGTCAGGCGTGGGACGCTGCAGGTTAACCACCGCGTAATCGAAGGGATTCGCGCAAGGCAGATGGCGCAACACCACTTCCAGATGGCGCGCGGCGGTAAAGTGATCGCTCTCTCCGGGTTGGGTCATGACGTTGCAGATGAAGAATTTGATAGCGGGTGAAGCGGCCAACGCCTCTGCCACACCGGGAATGAGCAGGTTGGGAAGCAGGCTGCTGTAGACACTGCCGGGGCCGAGAATGATGACGTCGGCCGCGCGAATGGCTTCCAGCACCTCGGGCAGCGGTGTCACGTCCGGCGGGTCGATGGTAAGCGAGGTGATGACGCCGCGGTGCGCGAGGATAGCGGTTTCTCCCTCGACCACGCGTCCGTCGTCCATGGTGGCGCGCAGGATGAGCGGACGGTTGGCGGAGGGCAACACCACGCCGCGCACCGCCAGCACCTGGCTGGCCTCGCGAATCGCCTCTTTGAAGTCGCCGCCCATGTCGCACAACCCGGCGATAATCAGATTGCCCAGGGTATGCCCTTCCAGCGCGCGGCTGGCGGCGGAGAAACGGTATTGAAACAACCGCTCCATCAACGGCTCGGTTTCCGCCAGCGCCACCAGGCAGTTGCGAATGTCGCCCGGTGGGGGGATATCCAGATCGCTGCGCAGGCGACCGGAGCTGCCGCCGTCATCGGAGACGGTGACGATGGCGGTTAACTCAGCAGGATAGACCTTTAAACCGCGCAGCACGGTGGAGAGCCCGGTGCCGCCGCCAATACCCAGGATGCGCAGCCGGGGGGTGGCATGATGTTTTTCCAACAGCGCCAGCACCAGTTGCTTCCCGGTGGTATGCGGATTGGCCACGCGGGTGAACGCCCGCACCAGCCGCCGTGTGCCGGTGACCACCAACCCGATACCGAGCGCCATGCCCACCGCGCCCGCCAGCGGGGGCAGAAACAATGGCATCTCGCCGCGTCCCAACGTCCGCCAGAGTTGCCAGAGCCAGGAAGATTCGAGGACCGCGGAGGACGGATCGAGCGCCAAAGCGAAACCGAAGGCGAAGCAGACCATGCCTGCCAGATTCAGCAGGATATACCGTTTAATGCGGACTCCTGGTAAAAACAAACGATACATTGCGTTTCCGGCGGGTCCTCCGCCAACCTCCCCACGGGACAGGGGAGGCTTCGTATGTGATCAACCCGGTGCAACACATGGAAGTGGACTACCACGTGTTGCACCCCACGTTCCGCTAACGACGGAGCCATCAGGAACCCAAAAAGCGAAATCGCATTGTGCTGAATTACACTAGCATTGCGTGTATCGACACCGGTCCACTGCTCTTCCCATGCCGGCGTGCGGCGAGCGTGGCGAACAGCGGCGGGTGGGAAAGGGTTCATACGCGGCGCATTATTTTTTCAGATCGCGATGCTCCACCACGACTTCATAGCCTTGTTCACGCAGGTAATCAGCCAGCAGGCGGGCAAACACCACTGAGCGGTGATGCCCCCCGGTGCAACCGATTGCTACGGTCAGGTAGGATTTTCCTTCATCGCCGTAGAGCGGCAGCGAGAACGCCAACAGCTCTTTGAGTTTCTGCAGATACTCCCGCGAGACGGCATCCTCCATTACGTAGGCTTCGATGCCGGGATCGGCGCCGGTTAATGGTTGCAGGTGGGGCACGTAATGCGGATTACGCAGGCAACGGACATCGAACATCAGGTCGGCATCGATCGGCACGCCATGCTTGTAGCCGAAGGAGAGGACGTTCACCAGCATGCGCCCACCACTTACCCGTTCGTTGAACAGCGCGGCGATTTCTTCCTTCAGCGTTTTCGGATCAGTGTCGGTGGTGTCGATCACCTTGTCGGCGCTCGCGCGCAGTTCCTGCATCTGTTTGCGTTCCAGGCGGATGCTGTCCAGCAGGGTGCGGTGGCGGGTAGCGAGCGGATGGCGACGCCGGGTTTCCTTGAAGCGCCGCAACAGCGTCTCTTCAGCGGACTCCAGGAAAAGCAACCGCGGTTTGAAGCCGAGTGTGCGCAGCGTCTCGATGACTTCGGCAATGCTGGCAAAGAAGTAGCCGCCGCGGATATCCATCACCACCGCGACGCGCGCCACGCGCCCCTGCGAGTGGGCACACAATTCGGCGAACTGCGGCACCAGTGCCGGCGGCATATTGTCCACGCAATAAAAGCCCATGTCCTCCAGACAGTGGACGGCCTGGGTTTTGCCGGCACCGGATAATCCGGTCACCACCACAAAATCTTGCGGATGTCTCTCCTGGTTCACACGATGCGGCGTCATAACGACTCCCGGCCCGTGATGGCGTGCACGCCGTCGCGGTTGCATGGTTGATAGTGTACCAGATTTTCCCGCACCAAGCACCATCGGTTGTCATCCGACAGCGCCGAGATTCGGGAAGGGGCGAGTACAGAGGAAACGCGACTGCCCGCCCCGGTGGCAGGCACCGGAGCGGGCAGCGCGGGAGCGATGTAGCACGGGATCAGCGGCGGCGCAGGAAAGTCGGAATTTCCAGATCGCCTTCCGATGCCGGCGCATTGGGGATGGACGGCGCGTTCAGCACGCGCGTGGCATCCTCCAGCGGGTCGCTGGTGAAGCCGGTGGCCACCACGGTTATGCGCACCCGGTCCTCCATGCGATCGTCGAACACGATGCCGAAGATGACGTTGGCATCGTCGATGCCGGCGGCGGTAGCGATGATGTTGGCCGCCTCGTCCACTTCATTCAGGCTCATGTTCATGCTGCCGGTGATGTTGAAGAGGATGCGCGTGGCGCCTTCCATCGAGGTTTCCAACAGCGGACTGGAAATGGCACCCTGTGCCGCTTCGGCGGCACGGCGCTCGCCTTCGCCCTCCCCGATGCCCATCAACGCGGTGCCGGCATTGGCCAGCACGGTGTTGACGTCGGCAAAGTCGAGGTTGATCAATCCGGGCACGGTGATAAGGTCGGATATCCCCTGCACACCCTGGCGCAGCACCTCGTCGGCGTAGCGCATGGCTTCCAGCATGCTGGTATTCTTCGGCACCACGCCCAACAGGCGCTCGTTCGGGATGGTGATGAGCGCATCGACCTTGCCTTTCAGCCGGCTGATGCCTTCCATCGCCGCGTTCAGGCGACGACCTTCAAACCGAAACGGCTTGGTGACAACGGCAATGGTGAGGGCGCCCAACTCTTTGGCGATCTCCGCGATCACCGGACTGGCGCCGGTGCCGGTGCCGCCGCCCATGCCGGCGGTGATAAACACCATGTCCGCGCCATCGAGAATATTTTTCAGATCCTGGCGGCTTTCTTCCGCAGCCTGGCGACCGATATCAGGATTGCCGCCGGCGCCGAGGCCGCGCGTGACATCCTCGCCGATCTGCACCTTGCGCTCGGCGGCGGATCGCGCCAGCGCCTGCATATCGGTATTGGTCACCACGAATTCCACGCCGCACAGCCCGGTTTCAATCATGCGGTCCACCGCATTGCTGCCGCCGCCGCCGATGCCGACCACTTTGATCTTGGCCTGGCCATCGTGTAACTTAATCACTTCGCTCCCCTTTCGCAACGGTTCTACACGTGCGCTGCTGTCAATGAATTCAAATTCCAATTGCATCATGGCTTATCCATGGGGGTCGAGTATGCCATGACGCCTGAATAGACGTCGTCGGATTTCTCGTGCCATTATAGGTGGCATATCCGCGCAATGTCAACCAGCGCGCACAAAAATCACACGTGCCGAACAGTGCGAAAATTCTGGCGGTTGAGCAAGAATTGAGCGGACATCCGCCCTCCACACGCTGACCCGCTCGTGCATTCTCCCCGATGTTTACAGCCACAATCCGTGCGGGTGACGCTAAAAAATCGGTGCGGTTTCCGCAGGGGCGCAATGGACGAATCACGAAGGAAATCAGGCGTAACTCTCTCGCGGCGCAATCTCGAACGCGGTATCAAAAAATGACCAGGCCTGGCGCTGCATTTCCGGGCTGAAGACGTGCGGTAAATCGAACAGACGGATATCCAGGTTGCCCGGACTGCCCGCTTTCGCATAAATGGCGCGCAGGCGCTCCGCCGCTTTTTGGTACCCGTTCAGCGAGAACAGCGCGTCCTGACTGCCTTGCATCACCAGCAGCGGATGCGGCGCGTGCAAACCGGCGACATCAGGCCAATCCAGCACGCGTGCAAGCCCGGGGATGAATCCCGCCCATGATTGATGATCCACTGCTTCATCGAGCATCTCGGCAAGCGTGCTCATCCAGCCAACGATGCACACCGCGCGCACACGAGGATCAAGCGCGCCCAGCAACGCTCCGCGCAACCCGCCCAGCGACAGCCCTACGCAACCGAGGCGCGCGGCATCCACTTCCGGCCGGGTGAGTAAAAAATCCACCGTGCGCATATCGTCCCACGCGATGATGCCGGGCCAGGTGATGCCCGCCCACGTCAACGAGCGGGCAATGGTGCTTTCCATCTGCGCGGAGACGCGGTCCAACAACGCGATCCAGTGATCGGAGCCTTCCGGTGCCAACAGAAAGTCGTGCTGCATCTCCGCGGGAGGCGGCACCAGCAGGCGTCGCTCGCCAAAGTAGAAACTGTCGCTGACCGCCACGATGTAGCCACGGCGCACCATCTCGTTGGCAATAGCCATGCCGCCATACATCTCCTGGCGATACTGGGTGAGAATCTGCGGTTCGTTCTCTTCCTCCACCAGTTTCTTTTTCCCGAAGTAATACATGTCGCCATGGCAATGCAGCGCCAGTACCGCGGGCGCGGGACCATCCAGCAGGCGCGGCAGCAACAACAGCACCGGCATGCGCTCGCCCGGCGAAGGTGTGATATACCACTTCTGCTGGATGTAGTCGGGGTATTCAGTGTAGTCGGCCAGTTCCGGGCTTAGCTCGACCGGCTCGGGCTCGTAGAGCAATAACGAACGCAGATAGTCGACGGTCTGAACACGCCAGCTTTCCACCTCGCTAAAACGATCCTGCAGGAAGGAAAGGGGCGGCAGACCGCGCTGCGCCTGTCGTATGATGAACGGATAGAGGCTTCCGGTCGCTGTCATCGGGTTCCCCCTCTCACACGCGAATGCAATGCAATATTACCCTGCGACGGCGGAAAGAGCAAGAGCGCCATCGCGGTCAACCTGAACGCTCACTCTTCACCGCGCTCGTACTGATACACAACGAACATCAACCAGGAGGAGAGTGCTTAACTCCGCGGATCGACCTCCTCCGCCTGCGCCACGGTGAGCGCCGGGAAGCGCGTGGCGAGCTCACGCGCGAGCAGCATCACGGCGGAACGCTCAGTGGCGAAGTGACCGGCGTCGATCACTGCCGGACCCTGGTCGCGCGCCAGCAGTGCCTGGCTGTGCTTCACCTCGCCGGTCAGGAAAAGATCAGCCCCGGCGCGACGTGCCGCCTCGATGAAATCCCCACCTGCACCCGTGCACAAGGCGACCGTACGCACCGGACGCGCCGGATCGCCGATAAGCGCCGGGTGCACAACACCCAGCACCTCGCGCACGCGATCGTGGAAGGCGCCGGCGGTGGTGGGTGCTTCCAATGTGCCGATGCGTCCCAGCCCCGCGCCGGGCCAGGCGTTCTCTAACGGCAGCAGATCGTAGGCGACTTCTTCGTAGGGGTGACTGGCGAACATGGCCCGCAGCACCGATCCCAGCGCCGCGCGCGGCACCACCGTCTCCAGGCGGATCTCCGGCACGCGCTCCAACGCGCCGATGGTGCCGATAAACGGCGTTGCCCCCGCCTCAGGTCGAAAAGTGCCGATGCCTTCCACGCCAAAGGTGCACTCGTCATACCGTCCGATATGCCCCGCCCCCGCCATGCTGATGGCGGCGCGCACGGTGTCGACGTGCGCTTCAGGCACATAGACCACCAGCTTCAGCAGCGGGCGCGCCTCCGACGGCGCCAACGGGCGCAGCGCGCGCAACCCGAACAAGCCGGCGACGTGGTGGTTCAATCCCTCCGGCGCGCTGTCCAGGTTCGTGTGATACGCCAGCAGACTGCGACCCGCGCGCACCAGTTGCAGCGCCAGGCTCAGTGTGCCGCCATCATCCACCAGCCGTTTGTGCGCGGTGAACAGCAGCGGGTGGTGCGTCACCAGTAGTTCCGCCCCCATTTCCGCCGCCTGCGCCAGCACCCCCGCGGTGGCGTCCAGCGCCACCAGCACGGTGCGCACCTCGCGCGTCGCGTCGCCGACCAGTAAGCCGACGTTGTCCCAACTCTCCGCCAGTGCCGGCGGCGCGAACTGGTCAAGCCCCTGTTGAATTTCACGAACGGTGAGCGCCATACCGCCTCCCTTGCCTGACGTCATCTTTCCGCGTGATGGAGGAAACTCCTGCCGTATTACGCCATGGCTTGCGCTCGTGTCTATGCCTGGGGGTTGCCCTTCCCGCTGCTCCGGTGTATAACTTGGTGGATTATTCTTCGCTCACAAGGATGCCTCGTTGCCGAAACGCGTTGCGCCCATTGCCGAAACCGATCTCTATCAGCCGGTGCATGATTACCTGGTCGCGCACGGCTATACCGTGCGGAGTGAGGTGCGGCATTGCGACATCGCGGCGGTGAAGGGTGACGAGTTAATTGTGATCGAGTTGAAGCGTGCGCTGAACCTGGCACTGCTGGCGCAGGCGGTGGCGCGCCAACGCATCACCGAGGCTGTCTACGTGGCTATCCCGCGCCCACCCAACAAGCGGCGTTGGCTGGCGCAGACGAAAGGCATCCACGACGTGCTGCGGCGACTGGAGGTCGGCTTAATTTTGGTGGGAGGCCAGCCGGCGGTTGAGGTGGTTTTCCATCCGCTGCCCACCGCGCGCCGCCGGCAGAAGCGCACCCTGCGTGCGGTGCTGCGGGAGATCGACCGCCGTTCGGCGGATTACAACCAGGGTGGCAGTTGCCGGCGCAAGCTGGTGACCGCCTATCGTGAGAACGCCATCCAGGTGGCCGTTTGCCTGGCCGTGCTGGGTCCGTCAACACCTCGGGCGCTGCGTGCGCGCGCTACCGGCGAAAAGACGCTCACCATCCTCTCACGTAATGTCTACGGCTGGTTCGAGCGGATAGCCCGCGGCGTATATGCCCTTAATGAAAAGGGATATACTGCGCTGACTGAGTATCCAGAACTGGCGGCAAGATACCGGGAGCCGCTGCACGAGCAGCATCTCTGCGATGTCAGTGCGCCGTAGCAGGGGAACAAAAGATTCCGCAACGCGATTCCCTCCCCGCTGGACAGCGTCCACCTTCCCGCGTATGATAAAATCGTCGATGATCATTGATCGCATCACTCTCCTGCTGCGTGCTTATCCTGGTTGCGGCACTCATCGGCATCCTGCTGCACGCCAGGGCGCATCACGCAGGGCTAACCCTGGTCCTCGCCCTGCTAGTCGGGTCCACCATTGGCGTGCAAATCTGCGTCCGGCACAACCACCGACAGCACGTAAAGCATCAGCGGCGCACCTTCACCGGCGTGGTATTGCTGCCGGCCGTCCTTATCGTGTATAAATGACTTACGCCATGATATCACGCGCTTCACAATCCTTTCATCTGATGATCAAGCCGACCGGGGCCGCATGCAACCTTGCTTGCCAATATTGCTATTACCTGGAGAAAAGCGCGCTCTACCCCGACTGCATTACGCGTATGGATGAAGCTACGCTGGAGCGGATCACCGCTGCTTACCTGCAAGCCAACCCGGGTGTAGAGGTGACCTTCGGCTGGCAGGGGGGCGAGCCGCTGCTGATGGGACGCGACTTTTTTGCGAAGGCGGTGGCGTTCCAACGGCAGTACGCCCGTCCCGGCCAGCGGGTAGTGAACGCACTGCAGACGAACGGCGTTCTGGTGGATGACGCCTGGGCCGCCTTCTTCGTCGAACAGCAGTTTCTCATCGGCATCAGCATCGACGGACCGGCGACACTTCACGATGCTTATCGCCGCGACCGCGGCGGCCAGCCCAGCCATGCGCGTGTGCTGGACGGCTTGCGCGCGCTGCAACGGCAGGGAGCGGAATATAACGCGCTGGTGACGGTGAACCGCGTCAACGTGGAGCGCCCACTGGAGGTGTACCGTCATCTCACCGGTCTGGGCATCGAGTTCATGCAATTCATTCCCATTGTTGAGCGCGAGGCGCCGGGCAGTCGCAAGGTGACACCGCACAGCGTACGCGCGGAGCCGTATGGCCGCTTTCTGTGCGCTCTCTTCGACGAGTGGGCGCACACCGATGTCGGACGGGTCTACGTGCAATTATTCGAATCGGCGTTGAGCGTGTGGCTGGGCGGGCAGCCGTCACTGTGCGTCTTCGCGCCTACCTGTGGACGCGCGCTGGCGGTGGAACACAACGGCGATCTATATGCCTGCGACCACTTCGTCGCTCGCGAACACCTGCGCGGCACCATCACTACCGAAAATCTCGCCGCGCTGGTGGATGGTCCGGAACAGGTGGCCTTCGGTGCCAGCAAAGCCGAACTGTCTATCAACTGTCGCCAGTGCACGGTACGCCGTTTCTGCGGCGGCGATTGTCCCAAGCATCGCGTGCGTCCCGACACCGACGGCGTGCCCATCAGCCTACTGTGCGCCGGCTATCACCGGTTTTTTACACACAGCGCGCAAGTGCTGCAGGCTATGGCGGGTGAAATCCGCGCCGGCCGCCCCGCCGCCAACGTCATGGAAGTGCTGCGCCTGCTGCGCGACTGACGTGAGGAGCGATGGCGGACGAATCGACAGCGCCGATGGTGCGCCACGCCACACCGCGGGCGATGATCGCACGCAACCCGAACCGCAGCTGTCGCCTCGCTCTCACCTATTGCCCAAACCGATATTCGGATACCAATGCTCCTCAGCATCGCCCTAGATGAGATCGAACCCGTTCCGTGCGCCCACCGCATTGACAGATCGCAACTGTTTTGCTACTATCCATGTCGCATCCTACCGCCACCGGCGGGGTGTTTTGTCGAAATTGTCACGTGCGCCTGTAGCTCAGCTGGTAGAGCAACGGACTTTTAATCCGTAGGTCTTGGGTTCGAGTCCCAACGGGCGCACCACCCTTCCCGCTCAAATCCATGCTCGTGACACCGCGGAAAACCTCCGAATTGCACCTGAAATTGCATGACTGTGCATGTGTGGTATCAACAAAACTGTCAACATGATTTTGGTAAGATATCACATGATTTATCGGGTGAAGGTGCGCAGGAGGCGTTGCCACCATGGCGGAGGGGTGGGAGTCGGCACGGACGTGGTGGCCTGGTCTGAATGAGTGGGTACCGCCGGTGCGGTTCAATACGTCATCTTGCTGTGGAATGCGAAACGGGAAAACTGGGTAATTTTCATTCTTGCGCAGAAGCAATATTTTTTTACGAGATGAACGGAGCTGTCATGAAAGTACGTGAGAGCGGCATGCCGGAAGAGAATTATTGGAAAACCTTCTTTGATCCGCCATACGCCCTCTCGATGTTACGGCTCGATTCAAGTTGTCACGATGTCCTGGAGGTGGGCTGTGGCTACGGCACCTTTACCATCCCGGCAGCGCAAGTCATTTCGGGTGTCATCCACGCTATCGACATCGAGCCAGCGATGGTACAGTTCACTGAAGAAAATGCCGCGGCAGCGCATCTCACCAATATCCGAACAGCGGCACGGGATCTGGTAACGGAGGGATCAGGACTGCCAGCAGAGAGTCTCGACTATGTCATGCTGTTCAATATCCTGCACGCGGAAAATCCCCTGCACTTTCTGCAGGAGGCCTATCGGGTGCTCCAACGAGGGGGACGCGTCGGTATCATGCACTGGAACTATGATGCCAGTACGCCGCGCGGTCCGTCGATGACGATTCGCCCGCGTCCCGAACAGTGTCACGCCTGGGCCGAAACTGTCGGATTCCATCCGCTGATTCCCGGTACGATTGATCTCCCACCATACCATTACGGTCTCGTCTACGTGAAGTAACACCGGGGACACATCGTACCATACGATTCACGGATGTCTCATGGGACTGTTGGTATCAATCGATAGATGCATCCACCTCGCGGGGCAGTGTCTCGATCTACACGGCGGCCGTGCGCGTCTCAAGCATTTGGCATACGAATGGTCACGTCTTTATCGTGCAATATCGCGCGCCGATAGGCGATCGGCGAGGTGCCGAAGTGGCGGCGAAAGCGGCGACAAAAATAGGAGCTATCAGGAATGCCGACCTGCCGGGCGATGATGGCGAGCGGAGCATCGGTCTCGGTGAGCAGGACAGCCGCTCGGTCCATGCGCAGGTTGATGAGTCGTTCGACCACCGACTCCCCGGTGGCCTGCTTGAAGGTGCGTGTCAGATGCGGAATACTCATCCCGGCGTGGGCGGCAATGTCCTCCAGGGTGAGTTGACGACCGAAATTATCTTCAATAAATCGCACCGTGGCATCGATCGGCGCGATCAGGTTCGTCTTGTGCGCCTGCGCGGAAGCCCTGACGCCGAGTGTCAGCAGACGGGCGATGAGCACTCCCAGCCAGGCGGCGGCCTGATCATGCCAGCCCGGCGCGGCCGTTTGCGCCACCGCGAGCAACTGGGCGATCTCATCGAGTTGCTCCGGCCAGCATGGCCAAGCCGGCGGCACGGGCACGGTCACAGCCGGTTCGACCTGAAACCACAGCACCAGACGCAGGCACTGGCTATCCGGCGTGCCCCAGGCGTGCGAGGTTTCAGGACTGTAAAAGATGAGGTGGCCGGGTTCCAGGCGCTGTGGCGGCTCCGAGGCATACACCGCCGCCCCTTCCAACAGGATGCTGGCCTCATAGAACGAGTGCGCATGCACCCCCATCTTCCACCCAGGCAGCATGATGTACGGTTTACATTCAAGCAGGCGGATATGATGATCGGCCAGTCCAATCGACGGCACCGCCTGAACGATACGCCGGCATAACCGGCGCAAGGTAATCCACTGATATGGCACACCAGTTTTTAACATTATCGTGCCCTTTCCATCTGCATCAAAGAGTACCATGACATGATCAGATCGTCCAATGACAGGCCTGATGTTTCAACGTACAATCACGAAAAGCGAGTCAGCGGAAAGGAGCCATTATGCGTGGTTGCACGGATGTGCTGCGGCAAAAAGTCGCCAGTGGCCAGATGTTGTATAGCGGAATGATTCACGATTCCCATTCGGGTTCAGCGATAGAGGCGTTCCATGAGGCGGGATATGACGTGGTGATTATCGACCGCGAGCACACGCATTTCGATAATGCCACAGTGCTGGAGCATATCCGGCTGGCGCGGGCATTGGGCTTGCCGGTCATGGTGCGGCCGCCGGACGACGCCTACGCTTCCGTGTGCTGCGTACTCGATCAGGCGCCCGACGGCATCTTCATCCCGCGCATTCGCACGCGCGCCGATGCCGAACGTGTTGTTGAATTGGTAAAGTATCCACCGATAGGCAAGCGCGGGCTGGGAGGCTCCACCTGCCCGGTAGGGAAATATATCGGTTGGGGATCGGTGACCGAGCAGATCGAGCATGTGAACCGTGACGTGGTGATTGGCATCCAGATCGAAACCGCCGAAGCGCTGGACAACCTCGAAGAGATCCTCTCCGTGCCGCACCTCGATATCGCGGTGGTCGGCAACGACGACCTGTCGATCGGCATGGGCATTCCCGGCCAGTGGCAGCATCCCGCGTATACCGCCGCGGTGCAGCGCGTGATCGACACCTGCCGCCGATACGGCGTGCTGCCCGGTATTGCCGGCGGTGATCCGGAGTGGGTACGATTCTGGGCAGAGCGAGGCATGCGCATGTTCTGGTGCGGCAGCGACGTCGTGGCGATGTGGCAAGGCGTCGCCCGGCAACTGCAGAAGGCGCGTTCGGCAGTAGTCGACTTTACGCCCCAGGGGAGCATATCATGACGCTGGCCGCGCAAATCGCGCAGACGGCCGTTTCCGCAGGCGAGGTGGCGGTATTCTTTCTCGCCCAGGCCGGCTTCGTGGTGAAAACGAGCGCGGGAGCGACGGTTGCCATCGATCCCTATCTGACCGACAGTGTCGAACGACTGGCCGGTTTCAAACGGCTGATCCCCGCGCCGATCACGCCCGCGGAGTTGGACGTCGACATCATCGGCGTCACGCACAACCACCCAGACCATCTCGATCTCGACGCGCTGCCGGCGTGGGCGGGAATGCGCATGCGGTTCGTCGCCGCCCCGGACTGCGCGACGGCACTGCATGATGCCGGCGTCACGCGCGAGCGCGTGACCATCCTGCGCGAAGGTGAGACCTGCACTTTCCAGGACCTGGCGATACGCGCCGTATACGCCGACCACGCCGACCTGGCGCCGGACGCGGTGGGATTCGTCATCCGCGCCGGTGCTGTCACCCTGTATTTCGTGGGTGACAGCGGCTTTGCGCCGGAGCGCATGCTGCCGGATCTGCCCACCGTCGACGTCATGATCTCGCCCATCAACGGCGCTTACGGCAACCTGAACGAGGCGCAAGCCTGCATGCTGGCGGCACGGGTGCGGCCACACTGGTGCATCGGCAGTCACACCGGGATGTTTGCCGAGCATGGCGGCGATCCGGCTCGCTTCCTCGCGCAGGCGCGAGGACTGAAGAACATTACCGCGCTGATGATGCAGCCGGGAGAATGTCGTATCTTTTCCCCTGCGGAGGTGCGCGCATGAGGCCACTGGTCATCCGCCTGAATGCCGTCACTGCGCCGATGGATGCCGTGGAGCGCGATATTCTGGCCGAAATTGATGCCCAGGTCATCGAGATCGAAGGAGCAACCGATGAGGAGATCCTTGCCGCCGCGCGCAACGCCGACGCCATCATGGTCGTCGCCGCCTACCTGCACGGTCCGGTGATCGACGCGCTAACCCGCTGCCGGGTCATCTCCCGCCTGGGCACGGGGGTTGATAAGATTGACATTCCCACGGCGACGCGCAAAGGCATCTATGTCGTCAACCTGCCGGACTTCTGCACCGAGGAGGTCGCCGATCACACGTTGGCCCTGCTACTGGCAGTCACGCGCCGCCTGCCGTATTATACGGCGGCGATGCGGCGGGGCGAACAACCGCATGCCCTGGATAACATGCACCGGCTCTCCACGCAGACGCTCGGACTGATCGGCTTCGGCCGCATTGGACGCGCGGTCGCCCGGCGGGCGCGGGGGTTCGACATGCGCGTGCTGGCGCACGACCCGGCTCTCACCCCCGATGCCGCGATGCGTGAGGGCGTTACCGCTGTTGACTTGAACGCCGTGCTGGCAGAGGCCGATTACCTGGCGCTGCTTTGCCCACTCCTGCCGACAACCCGCGGGATGCTCGGCCTGCGCGAATTCCGGCGCATGAAACCGACCGCCGTACTGGTAAACACCGGTCGCGGGGAATTGGTCGTCGAGAACGACCTGGTGACCGCGCTGCGCGAGGGGATTATCCGCTTCGCCGCACTGGATGTCTACGCCGGTATCAACGTCTTCGCCGCGGGTGGCTTTCCCACCAACCACCCGTTCTTCGGACTGGAAAACGTCCTACTGACGCCGCACGTGGCCGCGTATTCGCAGGAATCCTCCGCCGAGTCGCACCGGGATGGTGCGCGGGCGGTGGTCGAGGTCTTGACCGGGAAGCCGCCCGCGCATCCAGTGAATGCAACAGTCGTGCCGTGGTTCCACGCGGAAGGGCGGGCATAATGCCACACACGCTCCGCGGCATCGGCTGGTTGTTGTTCTTTCTCATCATACAGGTGAGCATTACCGCGATACTGAAGATCGCCGCCGGCTTCCCATCGTGGCGCGTGGGCGGCACGGTGCTGGCGGCGACGCTGCCGATCCTGAGCACCTTCCTACTGATGCGCGTCTTTGCCTACCTGCCGTCGCCCCCGGCGCAGGGACTGGGGGCCATCGCAGTCGGCTCAGGATACGTAATAGGTGTGTGATGCGGCTGGCAACCGGCTGCCGACCGACTATTATTGAATGTGATCATGTGGGCGCAGGAATTGTGCTTCTCGCGGTCCGTGTGACATTCATGAGGAGAACGTAGTGAATATCCAGTATGATTACAGCGGCGCCCGCGTGCTGGTCACCGGCGCGGGCACGGGCATCGGGCGCGGTATTGCCCTGGCTTTCGGCCATGCCGGAGCAGCAGTGGCGCTGCATTACTCACACAGCCGGGATGGCGCCGCGGCAGCGGTCGCGGAGATTCGCGCCGCCAACGGAATGGCGGAAGCCTTCGGCGCGGACTTCGACAACGTGGAGGCGGTACAACGGCTGGGACGAGAGGCCGTCGAGTATCTGGGCGGGATCGACATACTGGTGAACAACGCGGGCATCACCGACTTCCGGCCTATCGCGGAGACGACGCCCACTCAATTCGACCGGCTTTACCATGTGAACGTGCGCGCGCCGTATTTCCTTACCCAGGCAGTGCTGCCGGCCATGCGCGCGCA
>CAYYJR010000035.1:0-23882 GCA_964472305.1 uncultured bacterium | reverse complement strand
ACATACATCGCTAACCTGCTACAATTGAGACATGCTTATTGTGGCACATACACGGATGCCGTTTTGTGTGGCCTACCACCGGGAGAGCCTGGAGATGCTGCTCGATGCCCACGTGCGCGCCTTTGCGTTCTTCGGCGGCAGCTGTCGGCGGGGCATTTACGATAACCTCAAGACGGTGGTGACGAAGATCCTGTTGGGCAAAGATCGCACCTTCCACCGCCGCTTCCTGCAACTCGCCTCGCACTACCTGGTGGAGCCGGTGGCCTGCACCCCGGCAGCGGGGTGGGAGAAGGGGCAGGTGGAGAACCAGGTCGGCTTCATCCGCCAACGCCTCTTCGTGCCCCGCCTGCAGTGCGACACGCTGGCCGATCTCAACACTTGGCTGGCCGACCGTTGCCGCATCCTGGCGGCAGGGACCCGGCACCCTGAACAGCGGGACCGCACGGTGGCCGAGGTCTTTGCCGAAGAACAGCCTCGCCTCCTGGCGGTGCCCGCGCCGTTCGATGGCTGCAAGGAACAGCCGGTGCGTATCTCGTCCACGGCGCTGGTGGCCTATGATGCCAACCGGTATAGCGTGCAGGCCGCTGCGGTGGGCCGCCCGGCGCTGCTGCGCGCCTATGCCGACCGCATCGTGGTGGTGCAGGACGGCGCCGTCATCGCCGACCATTCGCGCGCCTTCGGGCGCGGGCAGGTGAGCTACGATCCCTGGCACTACCTGCCGGTGCTGGCGCGCAAACCCGGCGCCCTGCGCAATGGCGCGCCCTTCCGCGAGTGGGACCTGCCCGCGTCGCTCGTGGCGCTCCGCGAAGCGCTGGGACACCATGCGGAGGGCGACCGGCAGTTCGTCGGCATCCTGGGCGCGGTGCCCACCTACGGGCTGGCCGCCGTCGAGACGGCCTGTGCGGAGGCGTTGGCCATGCGCGCCCCCAGCCGGGCCGTAGTGCTGAACCTGCTCAGCCGCCTCCACGAGACGCCCCCC
Source organism: uncultured bacterium (assembly GCA_964472305.1). Lineage (GTDB taxonomy): Bacteria > Armatimonadota > Hebobacteria > CAIYQO01 > CAIYQO01 > CAYYJR01. Next base: position 22,903 of record CAYYJR010000035.1, on the reverse strand, counting down.
ATCCCGGCGGAGGCGTTGCCGCCCCATCTCCCCACGCTGCAGACGCCCCCCGTGGCCGATTGCCGCCGCTATGAAGTGCTGCTGACGGGAGGCCGCCATGCGTGAGCAACTGCTCGCCTTGCTGGACCAGCTCCGCCTCCCCGGCATGCGCAGTGCCCTCGACGAGACGCTCGCCGCCGCCCTCCAGGGACGCCACACCCCCGAGCGCGTGCTCCTGGCGCTGCTGGAGGCGGAACGGCTGGAGCGCACCACCCGCAGCATCCGCGACCGCCTCGGGGTGGCCGACTTCCCCATGGACAAGGACCTGGCCGCCTTCGACTTCAGCGCCTCCCCGGTGAACGAGGCGCTCGTGCGGGCGCTCCACGGCGGGAGCTTCCTGCCCACCCACCGCAACGTGCTGCTCATTGGCGGCACCGGCACCGGCAAGACGCACCTCGCCATCGCGCTCGCCCGCCAGGTGATCATCGCCGGGGCGCGGGGCCGCTACTTCAACGTGGTGGATCTCGTCAATCTCTTGGAACAGGAAAAACTGGCGGGTCGGGGTGGGAAGCTGACGGACAGCCTAGCCCGCCTCGATCTGGTGGTGCTGGACGAGTTGGGCTACCTGCCGTTCTCCAAGAGTGGCGGGCAGCTGCTCTTCCACCTGCTCGCGAAACTCTACGAGCGCACCGCGCTCGTGATCACCACTAACCTGACCTTCGGGGAATGGCCGCAGGTCTTTGGGGATAGCAAAATGACCACCGCCCTGCTCGACCGGGTGACACACCACTGCGACATCCTGGAGACGGGCAATGACAGTTGGCGCATTAAGACCCGGAATGCGCTGCCTAACTGACCGCCGGGGGTGGGTCAAAATTGGACGCCGATGGTGGGTCAATTTTCAATGCCGGTTGACAAATGCATCGCTCAACGAACAAGGTGTTTCGTAAGCTCATCTCCGACAGGCTGCTAGAACAACGCGTTGAGGAGCGAATGCCAAAGCGAAAAATCCCAGCTAACAACAGAGAGATCGGGTTTTTCGTTTCGTTGCTAATATTGCAATACAAGGTATCTGTTGCTGCCGACAACCTCTGATGGCAGCATCGCGCCAGTATTTCTCTACTACAAATATGCCCAGCGTTAGCAGGAGCTTGCTCCGCTTGCGCCGAACATCTGTCCTATGCTGGCTCAAGTAGATTCCGCTGCCATCCTGGGCATCGATGCCGCGCTGGTACAGGTCGAGGTGGATACCGCGCCCGGTGAGGTGAAGTTCCTGATTGTCGGTCTGCCGGACACCGCCGTCCGCGAGGCGGGCGAGCGCGTGCGGTCGGCCATCCGCAACTCGCAATTCAAATTTCCCCCCAACGTGCGCATGGTGGTCAACCTCGCCCCGGCGGATATCCGCAAGGAAGGCCCTGGCTTTGACCTGCCCATCGCGCTGGGCATCCTGATGGCGTCCGGACAGGTCGAACACGATGACATCGCGCACTTCGTGGTCACCGGCGAACTGTCGCTGGACGGCTCGGTGCGCGGGGTGTCGGGCGTGCTGCCGATGGCGCTGTGCGCGAAGGCACTGGGGAAGACGGCGTTGATCGTGCCGCGCGAGAACGCCCCGGAAGCGTCGGTGGTCGAAGGAGTGGCCGTCTATCCGGTCGCCTCGCTGGCGGAAGCGGCGGAACTGTTCCTCAACCCGACCGCACGCCAACCACTGGCGGGCGGCGTGGACTGGTCACCCGAGCAACTGGAATTCGACGTGGATCTGTCCGAAGTGAAGGGACAGGAACACGTAAAGCGCGCGCTGGAGGTAGCGGCGGCCGGCGGGCACAACATGCTGATGGTCGGGCCGCCCGGCAGCGGCAAAACGCTGCTGGCACGACGTTTGCCCACCATTCTGCCGCCGCTGGTGCTCAACGAGGCGCTGGATATCACCAAAGTCTACTCCATCGCCGGCATGCTGCCCGACGGCTGCGGACTGGTGCGCCACCGCCCGTTCCGCGCGCCGCACCACACCATCAGCAGCGCCGGACTGGTCGGCGGGGGCAGTATTCCCCGCCCCGGCGAAATCAGCCTGGCACACCACGGGGTGTTGTTCCTCGACGAATTTCCCGAGTTCGACCGTCATACGCTGGAGGTGTTGCGCCAGCCGATGGAAGATGGCGTGGTGACCATCTCGCGCGCGGCAGCCAACCTGAGCTATCCCGCGCGCTTGCAATTGATCGCATCCATGAATCCATGCCCCTGCGGGTATTTAGGCGACACCGCGCGCGCCTGCACGTGCAACCAGAACCAGGTCGCCCGCTACCAGCAGCGCATCAGCGGCCCTATTCTCGACCGGCTGGATATCCACATCGAGGTGCCGCGCCTGCGCCAGCAGGAGTTGCTGTCCACCCGTGGCGGCGAACCGTCCGTCTCCGTGCGCGCGCGCGTGCAGCGTGCCCGCGACATCCAGAGCCGGCGTTTTGCCGGCCAGCCCGTCACCTGCAACGCGCAGATGCGCCCCAAAGACCTGCACCACGCCTGCCCGCTCACCGACGACGTGCAATCGCTGCTCCGCACCGCCATCGACCAGCTCCACCTCTCCGCCCGCGCCTATGACCGTATCCTCAAACTCTCCCGCACCATCGCCGACCTGGAAGAAAGCGACGGCATCGGCCTTGCCCACATAGCGGAAGCCATCCAGTATCGGAATATGGATCGGGGAAAAGGGATGGGGTAACACGCGGATGAGCGCGCGACAGGGGACACGTCGGAACCGTCAGTCCTTCGCCATTTCGATGCGCACTTCAACATTCGCGATCATCAGGCGGTCGCCGTCTTTGAGGTTTTTCGCCGCGGAGGGTTTCCGCTTGCCGCGTTCGTCTTCGACGGTGAAAAGGCGCTCACCATTGACCAGCGTACCGTTGGTGCTGCCCAGGTCGCGGATGAGCAGGATGCCGTTTTCCCATTGCAGCAAGGCGTGGCGACGCGAGATCACCGTTTTCTGGCCCATCTCGCACTTGGTGAGGTCGATATTAACCACCACCTCGGGCGGGGTGCTGCGGCCGATGACCATGCGCGAACCGTTGAGCGGAAAGCGCAGTTCGCGACCCGGGCCGTTGAGCACGCGCAGGAAGGTGGTGTCCGGCGTCAGACCGTCCGTCTCGTTTGACACCAACGCGGTCGATTCTACCGGCGCCGTGTCGGCGATCACCTCTTCGCTTTGCTCAACCTGATACTCCATACGAAAATTCCCTCGCTGCTGCAACTATCTATCATCGATGCTGTCTATTATAAAGGGTCTGCCGCAATTTGACCACCCACGCACCGTTTGGCTGGCGGACGGGAGATCATGCGGCAGGTTCCCACGTTTACCATTTTACTAAATTTTAATCTCGTCGTATGGGTCTAATCGCGGCATCGCGTCCCCTGTTCCGATGGTCCGGCAGGATTCAACGAGGCAAAAAGGCGCGCTTTTCCATGGATACCGCTTGTTTTTCACGTTCATCGTCGCGGAACGACCGTGTATGCTCGCAGAAGGATCATCTAGTCGATTAGTTGTATAATGTACTAAGGATGGAATATAATATCGCCAGATACCATATCACGAGGTCGATACTTTCATTGCAGCAACCATGACGGAAGCAGGGAAACCGAGAATGACACCCATCACGCGAGATCGATGCCATGACAGAGGGGGATCGCGATGAGCAAGATGGCCATCCGTTGTCCCCATTGCGGGTTGGGCGGAAGCATAGATGAACAGTATAATAAGCAAACCGTCACTTGCCCCAAGTGTCATCGCCAATACACCGCGACGCGCGCACTGAGCGAGTGGAAGCACTACGAAGGCAAGACCGTCGCGGGAAAATATCTGTTGCATGCGTTGCTGGGTGCGGGCAGCTTTGCCGGCGTGTTCCGTGCCGGCACCATCGCCAACGGCCAGCCCGAGCAAGCTGTCGCGGTGAAAGTCATCCCCCCCGATCCCCACGTGCCGCACGAGCAGCAGACGCGTGAGCTGATCGCCAGCATGCGCCTGGAACACCCGACCATTCTGCGCGGTCTCGATGCTGGACAGTGCGAGGTGGACGGCGCGCCGTTCCTCTATCTGGTGATGAAGCTGGCGGAAGGCACGCTGGACTTACGCATTCGCCGCGGGCCGCTGTCGCTGAAAGAAGTGCGCGAGGTCGCGGAAGACATCGTCTCGGCGCTGGTCTACCTGCACGAAGAACCGCGGCGGCTGGTGCATCGCGACGTGAAACCGGCCAATATTCTGCGCATTGACAACAGCTGGAAGCTGTCAGACTTCGGCGGCACTTATCCGATGGAACGCCGGGTGAAGGACGCGAGCCAGAAATACGGCACTGAACGTTACATGCCACCCGAAGGCTTTGAGGGTGTTGTCACCCCGGCGCTGGACATGTGGTCGTTCGGGTTGATGCTGGCGGAAGCGCTCACGGGAACCCATCCCTACCGCAGCGACCGCGACCCGCTGTTCGCGGTGACGCAGACGGAGCCCAACCTGCCCGTCGATCTTCCGTATCCCTTCGACGAGATCATTCATGGCTGCCTCATTCCCAAACGCTCCACCCGCTGGACCGCGCTGCAGGTACACGCCGCGCTGGAGTCGTCGCGCGGCATGCGCGCTTATCTGGCTGGCTGCCGCTGGAATTTGCAATCCGCGATGCGACGCTCTCAGTCGGCGAAGAATGCCGGCGCATCCTGACGAGGAAGGCCTCAAGCATGTTTGATCCCTCCGAATCCACCTCCATCGTTCAGGACTGCGCATGGGCGGCAGGTGGCACTGATATTGGCGAAGAGCGCTCGGGCAATGAAGACGCCTTGCTGTGCGCGCCGGAGCGGGGCGTGTTCGTGGTGGCCGACGGCATGGGCGGGCAAGCCGCCGGAGAGCGTGCAAGCGCGCTGGCGATTCGCGTGCTGCACGCGGAATTGACCACCGAACGGCTGCGCACCGCGCTGCGTGAAGGCGGCGCGGCGGTGCAAATGCTATTGAACACCGCGCTGGCCACGGCAAACGACGCCATCCTGCAACTGGCCGACGACCACCCGGAATGGAACGGCATGGGCACCACCGCCGTGGTCGCCATCCTCGACGTGGATCAACTGTACATCGCCAACGTCGGCGACAGCCGCGCCTATCTGCTGCGCGGCAAGAGCATTCAACAACTCACCCGCGACCATACCCTCGCCGCCATGCTGGGGGAAAGCGAAGGCCTGAGTGCAGACGAAGTGCGCGCGCATCCGCTGCGCAACCGCCTGACAATGATTCTCGGCTCGCGCGAGCCGTTGAATCCTGCTTTCACGACCCTCACCCTGCAACGAGGCGACCAGGTGATCCTCTGCTCCGATGGGTTATGGGATATGCTGGAGGAAATCGAGATGGTGGGCATTATGCGCTTTTGCGCCAGCCCACGCGAAGCGGTCTACTCGCTGATCGGCGCCGCCAACACCGCGGGAGGTGATGACAACATTACCGTCATCACCATCTTTCACTGATCGACAATCCACGATACCATTACACCGACATCGAACTGCATCCGATCAAACTGGAGGTGTTCCGATGCGCCTGATGATCGCGCTGCTCATCCTCACCGGCCTTGCCTTGTTCGCGATTCGCGCGAGTTCATGCCGCCCCCACTCATCGCGATCTCGAATTACCTCATCACCGACGCAGGCCAGCGGTATCGCGGGAAGTGGTGCGAGCATGCAAGGAGCCAACACCACGTCGCCGTCACAATGGATATCCGCGCCTTCACGAAAAAGGGATTAAAATCGGCAACCGGAATATACCGGTATCGTTTTCCCTGCGGAGTTCGTCAACAATGCAGACCGAATCAGCCATCCCTGCGCAATCATCCACCTCGGGGTATCGCTGGGTTGTGCTCGCGGTGGGCACGCTGGGTGTGTTTGCCGCATTGGGATTGGCACGCTTCGGCTACACGACCGTATTGCAAGAGATGACCCGCGACCTGCACATCAACAACGCACAGGCAGGCATCATCGCGAGTGTCAACTTGCTTGGGTATCTGCTGCTGGCAGCGATCGGCGGGGCGCTGGCATCGCGCTTCGGCACGCGTATCGTCGCGACAATCGGCCTCACGGTGGTGGGCGTCGCGATGTTGTGCACCAGCATGGTGACCGGCCTGGGCGCCGCCTGCCTGTGGCGTGGGATAACCGGCCTGGGCAGCGGCGCGGCGAACGTGGCGATCATGGGCATGTGGTCGGCATGGTTCACGCCGCATTGGCGCGGACGAGCCGCCGGCATTGCGGTGGCCGGCTCCTCGGTGGCACTCATCATCACCGGCCTGGCGATACCACCCATTTTGACCGCACCCACGCTGGCCGGATGGCATACCTGCTGGCAACTTTTCGGCCTGGCGGCGCTGGCCACCGCGCTGCTGGTGGGGCTTTTCCTGCGCGATCCCATCGCGAAACCGGCAACCACGGTGCCCGGCACGCCGGTCATCACCTGGCGCGGCCTGTACCGGTCATCCGCGGTGTGGCATCTGGGGGCAGTATATACGGCTTTCGGCTTTTCCTACATCATCTACATGACGTTTTTCCAAAAGTACCTGAGGGCTGAATTCCATTATTCCGAGAGTGATGCCGGCCATCTATTCCTGTTAGTCGGAGTGTGCAGTCTTTTCTGTGGTTTCCTCTGGGGAGCGGTCTCCGACCATATCGGTCGTCGCGCCGCGCTGGCGATCGTCTTCCTCATTCAGGCCGCGGCGTTCGCGCTGTTTGCCCATCCGGGCGGCCAGGCCGGCCTGCTGGTCTCCGCCGTGCTGTTTGGCTTCACTGCTTGGAGCATCCCTGCCATTATGGCTGCCGCGTGTGGCGATCTGCTGGGCGCGCGGTTAACGGCTGCCGGACTGGGCTTTATCACGCTGTTCTTCGGCATCGGCCAGGCCGTAGGTCCATATATCGCCGGCAAACTGGCCGATCAGACGCACTCGTTTGCCAGCGCGTTCTTCCTCGCAACGGGGGTTGCGATAATCGGCCTGGTCATCTCGCTGCTGCTGCCGCGTCACAACGCTGTCATGGAAGAATGAGTATCCTTCCTGCCTGATTCCCCGCTACTGTGCCCGGTGCGCGGACAAGGACCCGACGCCTTGTTTCAAGTGACGCGCATGAGGGGACAGGATTGACAACCGGTGTTCTCAACGTGTTGGGGATTACCTGGCAGCAACACACCGCCTTCGCGCTGAACCGCGAGGGCGGTGTGTTCACTCGCAGGCAGGAATGTCTGCGGTCCATACCTTACGTCAGGTCGAGACGGGCGACGTACCCCTCTAATTCCTTACGCTGTGCCTCTTCCTGCTGCTGTAACTCGGCAATCTCCTTGCGCAGGTTCTGCAGGCGCGTTTCCTGTTCATCAAGGGTCGCGATATAACGCTTGTACAGATCGGAGGTGCGATCTAGTCCCGCCATATTTTGACGGATGCGATTCTGGTCGTTGCTGATCTGATTAACCTCCTGCTCCTTCTGCGAGCGTGTGCCGCGCAGGTTGCGCAGCTTGCCTTGCATCTCGACCACCTGCTGCAACGCCTCCTTCACCGCCGGACTAATCACGCCATTCTGCATGTATGCGACCAGCGTGCCGGAGTCGGTGTCCATAACTCGGGTGAGCTGCACGTCCGTGCGCTCCTCGGCTACCTCCAGCTTTGCGCCGTCTTTCGCGGTGACCGGCAACAGGAAGCGATACAGCGTCGCGGTGCGCTCGTCCAATACCTTAGGCGCTACCAACTCCCACCCCTGCAGGTAGGCGTGCTCAACCATCAGCTTCCGATCCTTGCCGTCCTTGATGGCAAAGGTATAGTTGATGGTGCGGCGGAATTTGCGGGTGATGGACAGATTACCCTTCACCAGCTTGATCGCCACAATCTCCTGCACTCCAGATTTCTCCTGGCGTTCCCCTTGCACGCCCAGATCGACGGCATATGAAACCAGCCGCTGTTCTCCCGGCTGCAGATCTTCGAAGGTAGCGTCGCCGGCATACACGTCGTTGTCATACACGGTGATCGGTCCGCCCATCAGGTGCACGCCGGTGGTGTTTTTCACGCGCAAACCATAGAGCGGGAAGCTGGCATGCACGTCGGCGTTGTAGATGGAGAGCTTCCACGCCGCAACCGGACCGGTGACGATAGGGATCAGCGCCGACTGCTGGCGCGGCAACGTGACTGGATCTTTGATGGCATATTCAAATGCCTGCCCCAGGTTGCGTGCCGCTGCCGCGGAGGCGACGGACGTACCGGCAGTCTCGAAGAGCGAAACGTCATCACCCGCCATACCGGCTTTGCCGTCATTCATCGAAAAGCCGGGTGGGGGCGTCGCGGCCATGGGAGCGCTCGCTCTTTTACCGGCCTGCGTCACCTGCTCTTCGGGTACAGCAGATTCGGCTCCATCCTTATCTCGTTCCAGACTGGCGTCATATTGCACCGGCCCCAGTGAGGCAAACAACTGCGGTCGCACCACCGGACGCTTGATGTAGAGCGGGGTATACAGGTCCTGCACGAAACTGATCGGACGACCGGAGAGCAGCGAGAGGTGAATATTTTTCCAATCAGCGTCGGAGGTGTTTTCCACCACCGCCCATCCCTGCAACAGTTGCTCTTTCGGCCCCAGCACCAGCCGATAGGAGGTTTTCCAAATGGGGGTTTCGGTCAGGTATCCGACCACCACCCGGCGCTCGCCTTTGCCGATGAAGCTGAGCAGCACCGGTTTGCGCTGATTGTCCAACCCGGTGGCCAGTACCTTCAATGCGTCCTGCAATTCCTGTTGAAGCCGGTCATCGAGCAGGCGCAATGAGGTAATTTCGTCCAGGCGGACCGCCTTGAATCCCTTGTCGGTGAGCAGGTTCAGCACATCGACCGTGATCACCTTTTCGTCTTTGCCGACTGCTATCTCCTTCTGCTCGACGCCGAGGATGATACCGACAATCGGCGCCGTGGTGATCACCTCCGCCTTCACCCCGCGCAATTGATTGAGCAATTGAGCGAAGGTCGGATTATCGTTGAGATTGATCGAAAACGCCTGCAATGTCTTGCTGATCGGGTCTTTGGCGCCATAAGCGACACTGCCCACCTTCCCGCCATCCAAATCGAGCAGCACCATCGACTTCAGCAGGTCGTTGATCTGTTCCGGTTTGAATGCCAACTGTACGGTGGCATCGTCCTTCACCGTGCCGGCGCGCTGGATATACCCCACGCCGCTGGAAAACAGCACCACGTCGGTGATCGGCAATTCCGCCGCCCACAGCGCCGCCATGGCGCCCAGCAAGGTCAGCAACAGGCAGAATCGAGTCATTGGTACCTCCCGGAGATGCAGATTGTTGATGTTATTGCAGTATGACGGCTGACGAGGAACGATTGTTCCCGCCGGTGGAAACACTTCGCGTACCGGCACTATAACCATCCGGGTAAGGGTCTGTCAAGGCGACAGAGTTGCGCTCAAGCCTGCGGATTACGCCGCGCGGGGGAAGCTATCATCGGAGGCCATGATCTCCGCCTGACTGACCACCAGCACCAGCACGCCTTTCCCCTGCATCGCCGCGTCGAGGTACACCTGGTACAGATCATGGCGAAATTGATCGATCAGCCGTGCCACCGCGGGCAATTCGCTGTGCGAGATGCGCTTGCCCAACAGCGCGACCACATCGTCCGGGCGCAGTTGGGTTGCCAGACGCAGTTTTTCCAGCACCTGCAGAAATTGGCGCACGCGTCCGGGTGAGATGTAATACAGCGGGACGTTGGCATGTTGCGCCATGCGTCCCAGTCTGGAGGGATGCGACGGATCTTCGAAAGCGCTCAGCAGTTGCTCGTGCTGGCGTTCGGCAGCCTGATCGAGGGGAAAAAGCGAGCTCACCGGGATACTGATCGGATGCTCCGCGCCCAGCTCTTGCAGACGCATCTGAACCAGGTTCAGAAAGACCGCAGCGGGCGTGGCGACACGCTTCATTGCTGCTTCCACTTGATCTTCAAAGTGATGCAGCAACCGATCATTCACCAGGATGAATGAGGCAACCTGCATGATCACACGCCTCCCGGAATCATGCTACCCACCTCACGTCGCATTCCCCCCGCCGCACGTTCGGAAGTGGACCATCGCCGTGGTGGAATCGCCCTGCTTGTCCGGTTTTAACACACCGGTCACCTACTGTCGGCAGCATGGCGTCTCCCTGCATCATGCGCTGCCTCATCCCGCAGGGGAACACGCACCGGTCTGATTCCCGTCACCGTGCGCGCCACGGTGATCACCAGCACCCGCGCGGCACCGGCGCGTTTGAGGGCCAGGCTGCATTCGCGCAGGGTGGATCCGGTGGTGAAGACATCATCGACCAGGCCGATGGCGCGGTCGCGTACCGTGCCATCGGCCACCGCGAATGCGCCTTTCACATTGCGCCGGCGCTCGGTAGCGGGCAACTGCATCTGCGGCGGTGTGTTGTGAATACGTGTCAGGATGTCCGCCGCCACGGGAAGTTGCCAGTGCACTCCCACTTCCTCGGCCAGCAACAGCGACTGATTGTAGCCGCGCATCGCCTCGCGCTTGGGGTGCAGTGGTACCGGGCATAAGCAATCAATGTCGAACGGCGGCGTTACCACCCGTGCGATCAGTGCGCTCAACGGCGCAGCCAGCGCGCGGACGCCACCATATTTAAACTGGTGGATGGCCAACCGCAGTCCCTCGCCATACAGGCCGGCGGCACGCGCGGCATCGAAGGGTGGCGGATCTTCACGGCATTCCGCGCAATGGGTGGAGGATTGCGCCAGGGGATCGAACGGCAGCCCGCACTGCAGGCAATGCGGCGGAGCGATGCGCGTGAATGCCTCCTGGCATGACGCGCACACGACCGGTTCCTGCAGCGTGCCGCAGACTTCGCAGCGCCGTGGAAACAGCAGCGACAGCACGCCATCCAGCAACATCGCCAGGTGGTTAGTCATTAGGTCAATAGGTTTGACCTGCTCAATGAAATCCCCTGCCGTTACGGGAAAATCGCTACTGCGAAATCCCGAGTAAAATTGTTCCGACCGTGGCTGCCAGCAAACCCAGCGCCAGCTTGGGCCAGTGAGTGCGCACCGGCACTTCGTGAAAAAAGACGATGCCCAATGCCACCGCGGGCACAGTGTTGAGCTGGGCCAGCGACCAGGCAACGGACAGGCCGACCAGCGCCATGCTGCCGATGAGGCAAAAGAGCGCGATGGTCCAACTGACGCCGCCCAGCGCGGAGATGGCGAAATCGCGCAGGGGACAGCGACGAAAATCACGCAGCCCGCCGGGACGCGCCAGCACGGCAATGCTGGCCATGATGACGATGCCCACCGCCATCCACGGCGCGAACTCCCAGTACCCGATGGCGGCGACGGTGCGCTTCAACGGGTAGAGGTAGCTGGCATAGCAACACGCCGCCAGCAAGGCGAACCCCATGCCCGCCAGCGTCGCGCGTCGCGGCGTTTCCGCCTTGCCGGAAACGCCGATCACGATGGCCGCGCACACGATAAGCACGCTGCCGAGCAGGCACCACACGGGGCTGGTGGTCCGCCATTCCGCAAATGCCACCAATCCCACCAGCGTGCCGAGTACCCCCGTGGTATTTTTCATCGGGGTCGCCAGTGCCAGCCCCACGCGCTGTATGCCCGCGGCGAAAGCCAGCGTGCCCAGGCACCAAACCACGCCGCACGTCACCGCGGCGCCGAGCATCGGCAGGGTGGCGCGATGCGGACAGCCCATGATCGCGTAGGGAACCAGGGCACAAATTAACACACCGATCCCCATTGCCCATAAAAAGGTGGTATTATCCACCTTGATAAATTTTTGCGGCACCATATACAGCGCGAAAAAGACGGCGCTAAGGATACCGAGCACGAAACCCAGCACTATCGGCGAAAACATCATCGATTACTTTTTGCCATGCATGAGGTGAATCCTTTGTTCTCATTTACGATTTCCGCCCGCGAGGGGCGCGCTCGCCGCGGACAACTGCACACCCGGGCCGGAGTGATCGATACGCCGGCTTTCATGCCGGTGGGCACGCAGGCATCCGTCAAAAGCCTGACCCCGGACGAGGTGCGCGCGACGGGCGCGCAAATCATCCTTAATAACGCCTACCATCTGTACCTGCGCCCCGGCGTCGAACTGGTCGAGCGGCTGGGCGGGCTGCATCGTTTCCAGGCATGGGACGGCGGCATCCTCACCGACAGTGGCGGGTATCAAATCTTCAGCCTATCCACGCTGCACAAGGTGAGCGAGGATGGATTGGCGTTCAAGTCGCACATCGACGGCTCGGAGCACTTCATGAGTCCCGAAAAGGCCATCAATACGCAACAGCGGCTGGGGGCGGATATCATCATGTCATTCGACCAGCCCATCGCCTGGGGCGCGACGCGCGCGCAGACGCAGGAAGCCACCGCGCGCACCCACCGCTGGGCTGCGCGCGGGCGGGAGGCGTGGAACCCGGCCGGCGGGCAAGCACTCTTCGGCATCGTGCAAGGCGGCTTCGAGACGGATTTGCGCGGCGAGAGCGCGGAGATACTGACGGCGATGGATTTTCCCGGTTACTCCATTGGCGGGCTGTCGGTGGGCGAGCCGAAGGAGATGATGTGGACGATGCTCGACGTTGCCACCGCCGTGCTGCCGGAGGAGAAACCGCGTTACCTGATGGGCGTAGGCACTCCCACCGACCTGGTGCGCGGGGTGTTGCAAGGGGTGGATATGTTCGATTGCGTGCTCCCCACCCGCATGGGCCGCAACGGCTCCGTCTTCACCTGGGAAGGCCGGCTGAACCTGCGCAACGCGCAATATGAAACCGATGCCGGCCCGCTCGATTCGCGCTGTTCGTGCGCCGTATGCCGCACGTTCACGCGCGCCTACCTGCGCCACCTGCTGAAGGCGGGCGAGATCCTGGCGATCCGCTCACTCAGTTACCATAACCTGTCGTTGTACCAGCAATTGATGACCGCCATGCGTGAACAACTCACCGCGGGCACGTTGACGGCCTGGGCGGAAGCGTTTCTGCGCGATTATCGAGATTGATGCGACCGTCTATTCCGCTGGACATTCCACTCGTGGGCTGGCATACTATGGGCAGTACACATCTTATGAGGTTACCTATGCCCGTTGATTCGCGTCTAGCCCTCGTCGAAGCGTGCCATCTGCTGGCCGCACGCAATTTCACCACCGCCACCGGCGGCAACCTCAGTATCCGCCGCGCGGACGGCAGCTTCTGGGTGACACCGAGCCGACTGCATAAAGCGCGGGTTGAGGTGGAAGACCTGGTGCGGGTGGCGGAATCAGGCGAAACGCTGGAAGGTTTGCGCACCCCTTCCAGCGAGACTTTCATGCATCTGATGGCCTATCAGGCGCTGCCGTCGGCGGGGGCCATCATTCACGCGCACCCGCCCGCCTCCACCGGCTTCGCGCAGGCAGGCAAAACCATCGATACCCGCTCTTCTTCCGAGGCCTATGCCATTCTCGGTCCGGAAGTGCCGGTCATTCCGTACGCGCCGCCCTCCTCGCCGGAGCTGGCGGAATTGGTCGGACGGCTGATGCAGCCGAACCGCAAAGCCTACCTGATGGCGCATCACGGCGTGCTAACCTGGGGTGAGGATCTGTGGGAAGCGTACGATATCCTCGATACGCTGGAACTGTCCTGCCAAACGCTGCTGGCGGCTTACACGCTGGGTGGACCGCAGCCTCTTCCCGACAACGAGTTGCGGTACCTTGCGCAACAATACCACGGCGACGAGTAAGCGTTCACGGTCCCGGCGGCGGGAATTCCGGCAGTTGGAAGATATTCGGCGTCGAGTAAACCCATCCGTTCTGCACCGTATCGGTCAGCGCGACCGGCAGCGCCTGCCCGGCAATGCGCGCCCCCATGCGCCAGTAGATGATACGCTGGCCGGCGGCGGGGAAGGCTGTCCAGAGCTGCGTGTAGGGAAATTCGCCGACCACATACTGATCGCTGTCCACCCGCGCGGCCACGGTCTGCGTCCGCCCGGGCAGGAACACCGGATCCGTGGAAATTTGCAGCGTATACAGCAGTGCCCCCGGCACTCGCGTGCACGAATAGTTGTCATCAAGTGGTTGCAGTTGGTCAGCCGGCACGGTCAGCGTCGGCGGCTCGGTAAGGGCAATGCGATTGCTGGTTCCACCCTTGTTGCCCAGGTATAGACGGTATTCCGCGGGGTGCTGCAACGGATCAGTCAGACTGCCTGGATCGTATTCCACAAACAGGACGCGAAGCTGGTATCCGCACGTCTCCCCGGCTTTCAGCGGCACGCGATGACAGGTGATATCGAGGCTGGCGTTTGTGAACTGCATCTCAGGATTCTTCAGATCATCCAGACTCTGGGCATATGTCGTGGTAAAATCGAAATTCTCCAGGAAGCCGGTATTTTGATCGAGTTGAATCGACACCTGCGTGTCTTCCATCATATCATCCGGCGACGGCAACGGCGTCGCGGAATCGATGTAAAACGTGGTAGATCCGTCCAGGACCGCGATCGGTGCGGACTGGTTGGTATCCCGATACAGGAGATACGCCATCACACGGATGCCCATCGACGGCCAGCGAACGAGCGTCGCGCCTTTCGGGTAATTCATGGTGGCGGCGTCAGCCATTGGGGCGGCCACCAATCCGCTCACGCTGCCGCTGCTCGAAACGATCACTTTTGCGGAGACGGTCTTGCTGCCGTCCATGCTGGTTGCCACCACATGATACGTGCCGGCGACGCCGGGCGCGACGTACAGGCCGGAGTTGCTGATATAGCCGCCATCGGCTTCCAGCACACTCCATGCCACCGAGACATTCGCGCTGAAGCTGCGGGTGCCGCCCGGTTGCAGCGTGGTCGACGATGGCGTAACAATCAACCCGTTGCCCCCCGTTCCGCCACTGACGGCGCAACCGAGCACCCCGCCTATACAGATGATCACGACCAGCGCGATCACGATTCGCCCTATGTGCGCCATCGCTGTTCTCCGTGTCGGATGACCGGCTATGGGGGATAGCAGGCACTGCCTTCACTATACACCGGAACGTGTCATTCGGCAATCAATGGAATCGAACCACACGACGGCATCAACACGGAAAGCGCTGGTGCGCGTTTGGTCAGTCCCGCGTCAATTTGCGATACCGCATACGGTGCGGGGTGTCGGCGGCGACGCCCAGGCGCTTGCGGCGCTCGGCGTCGTAATCGCTGAAGTTGCCTTCGCACCAGGTGATGGAACCGTCTTCCTCGAAGGCAAGGATGTTGGTGGCGACGCGGTCGAGGAACCAGCGGTCGTGGCTGACAACAATGGCGGAGCCGGCGAACTGCTCGATGGCCTCTTCCAATGCGCGCAGCGTGTTGATGTCGAGGTCATTGGTCGGTTCGTCGAAAAGGATAACGTTTGACCCGCGTGCCAGCATTTTGGCCAGTTGCACGCGATTACGCTCACCGCCGGAGAGATTTTTCACCTGCTTCTGCTGGTCGGTACCGAGAAAGTTGAAGCTGCCGACATAGGCACGCGAGTTCATGGTGCGCTGGCCCAATGTGAGCGTTTCCTGCCCGCCGGAAATCTCTTCCCACACGGTGTGCTCGCCGTTCAGCGTTTCACGGCTCTGGTCCACATGGGACATCTCTACCGTCTGTCCGATGGTAATGCTGCCGGCGTCCGGTTGTTCCGCGCCGGTGATCAGCTTCAGCAGCGTGGTTTTTCCCGCGCCGTTGGGACCGATGACCCCGACGATGGCGCCGGGCGGGATATGGGCGGTGAAGTTATCGATCAGCAGGCGATCGCCGTACGCTTTCGTCACGCCGTCAAGGTTGATCACCAGTTCGCCCAGCCGCGGCGCGGGAGCGATGGCGATCTCTAACTCCTCACGCCGTCCCTCCGTCTCCTGGCTCAACAGGTTTTCATACGCGGTGACGCGGGCTTTCCCCTTCGCCTGCCGCGCCTTCGGACTCAGGCGAATCCATTCCAACTCGCGCTGCAGCGTGCGCTGGCGTTTGCTGTCGGATTGTTTCTCCTGCGCCAGCCGTGCCTGTTTTTGCTCCAGCCACGAGGAATAATTGCCTTTCCATGGGATGCCGTGGCCGCGATCCAATTCCAGAATCCACCCCGCCACGTTGTCGAGGAAGTAGCGGTCGTGGGTAACGGCGATCACCGTGCCCTGGTAGTCGCGCAGGTGGCGTTCCAACCATGCCACCGACTCCGCGTCGAGGTGGTTGGTCGGTTCATCCAACAGTAGGATGTCCGGTTCGGTGAGCAGCAGACGGCACAACGCCACGCGCCGCCGTTCGCCGCCGGAGAGCACCCCCACCGGCGTCTCACCCGGCGGGCAGCGCAGCGCGTCCATCGCGACCTCCAACCGCTGATCCAGCGACCATGCGTCGTGTTTCTCGATTTCTTCCTGCAGACGGCCTTGTTCTTCGATGAGGGCGTCGATATCCGCGTCATCGTCCCCGAAGGCGGCGCTGACGGCGTCGTAACGCGCCACCAGGTCTACCAGCGGCTGCACCGCCTCCTCGACGATCTGCCTGACCGTCTTGGCGGGATCCAGGTACGGTTCCTGCTCCAGCATGCCTACCGTGTAACCGTCGGAGAGCATCGTTTCACCGAGATGGTCGGTATCGATGCCGGCCATAATGCGCAGCAGCGTGCTTTTCCCGGAACCGTTCAACCCGAGGACGCCAATCTTGGCGCCATAGAAAAAGCTGAGCGATATGTCGCGCAACACCTGTTTATTGGGTGGGTAAATGCGCCCCACGCGCACCATCGAATAAATGACCTGCTGTGTGTCGGCCATGCCACATCCTTTCGCGAGAGCCCACCCGACGCGGGGGGCTGCGAGATATTCTACACGATCTTTCGCGCCGGGCCTAGCAGTCGGCGGTTCGAGGCTATCTGGGCGTGCCATCCGATGGTTCATCTCGTCAACGCGCTCGCGGCATGTACTCACCGAGCAGGTTGTTTGCTTACGGACCCAGGCTTCCCTCAACGGAAAAGAACTCCGACGTATCCGCACCCGACTACACTCATTGTACTGCTGGTGCCCATCGGGCACGAAAAAATGCCGGGAAAACAAACTGATGGTTCCAATGGATACAGTGAAGCTTCAATGAGTGAGGAGGGGAACTACCCCCCATCGACCGCGGCTTCGAGTGCCTGCAACACGTCGCAAACGGCGTGTTCGATGGAGCCTTCGTAGGTGAGACCGGCGGCTTTCATGTGTCCGCCGCCGTTGAAGAATTTGGCGATTCGAGCCACGTCCACCTTGCCGTTGGAGCGCAGGCTCACGCGCACTACGCCGCGCTTTTCCGAGAAAAGGGCGCCCACTTCAGAGTCGCGCACCGTGCGCACGTGGTCGATAATGCCTTCGGTGTCTTCCGCGTTGGCGTTTACGGAGAGAAAATCCGCGTGACGCAGCACCGCCCACACGATGCGCCCTTCCTTACCTGATTGCATGGAGGATAGCGCAAAACCGAGCAATTTGGTCGCCGCGAAGCTGACCCGCCCCCATGTCCATTCAACGATGGTCGTCACATCCGCGCCCGCCTCTACCAGTTCGGCGGCAATGCGCAACGTGCGCGGGGTGGTATTGGTGTAGCTGAATCGCCCGGTGTCGACCATCAGTGCGGTCTGCAGACAGGTGGCGATCTCCGGGGTCAATGTCGCGCCGAGATCCGGAAGCAACGCGAAGATCAATTCGCCGGCAGCCGCGGCGTGAGGTTCCACCAGCGCCGGGCCCAGGTCACTGGAACCGCCGACGTGATGATCGATGCGCACGAATGTCTCGGTGCCGGGAAACTGCTCAAGGCTTAACCCGCAACGTTCCAGGCGGTCGGCATCCACGAAGACCACCAGCGGAGGCAATTCTTCCGGCAAGGTGCGCGTCACGCGCTCCCAGGTGGGCAGAAAACGACAGATGTCAGGGACGCCGTCGCGGTCGTAACAGATGACTTTTATGCCCCGTTGTTCCAGCGCCAAAGCCAGTGCCAGCATAGAACCAATAGCATCGCCTTCCGGGTTGATGTGCGTGGCAATCAGGCATGATGGGTATTGCAACAGCGTGTCGGCCACGCGCCGGACTTCAGGACTGCTCATCCTCTGTTCCCTTCTCTTTTACGGGGGTTGTCTGTTCGACCTGCTTTAATAGCTCAAAAATATGCGCGCCGTGTTCGAGTGAATGATCCAGGTGAAACTGAATCGCCGGGATATAGCGCATCTCTAACGCCTTGCCCAGCAGACTGCGCAGAAATCCGGTGGCGCGCTCGAGCACCTCGATGGACTGCTGCTGCTCTTCGGGCGTGCCGTAAACGCTGACGTAAATGTTGGCCATGCGCAGGTCGGATGAGACCTCCACCTGGGTAATGGACACGAATCCCACCCGCGGGTCGTTCATCTCCTCGCGCATAATGCGGCTCATTTCCTCTTTAATGACGCGCGCCACGCGCTGCGGTCGTGTCGATACCATCGCATCCTCCCTGCGTTACACCATCTCGGTGTGGTAGTCCAGCAACAGCACGCGCGGGTTGCGCTCGATCATCGCGATGACCTTCTCCAGCATGCCGTGTACGTATCCTTTGTCATTGGCAACCGCTGCCACGCCCAGCGTGGTCAGCGTATGCGCGTCCAGGTGCCCGACTTCGGCGGCAGAGACGTTGAACGTGTTGCGAATCCGCGCCAGTAAACTGCGGAGTACCTGCCGTTTATCCTTCAGTGTCATGGCGTCGGTGATCTCCAACTCAATTGTCATGATACCCACATGCATAGCCATGATATGAGTATTCCCGATTCCCGCACCGACGCGGCGGATATCACGCATGAGAAGGCGTCAGCCCGAACATTTCTTCCAGCACCACCGCGACGCCGTCCTCATCGTATCGCGGCGCCACGCGGTCGGCGGCGGCCAATGCACCCGGCTTGGCGTTGGCCATCGCCACCCCCATGCCCGCCCAGCGAATCATCGGCGTGTCGTTGTCCGCGTCACCAAAGGCGATCACCTTTTCCCGCGGGATGCCGTAATGCGCCGCCACCACCGACAGCGCCTTGCCTTTATCCACCCCGGACGGCATGAATTCCAGGTACTCGACATTGGAAATCGTCACGTAGGCGCGGTCGGCGTATTGCGGTGCCAACTCGGTATAGAGCGCGGCGATGCGCTCCGGATCGTCGACGATCAACGCCTTGGTCGGTGCCCGTTCAGCGAAGACGCGCAAATCGTCCACCGGATTGAGTGGCGCTCCCGTGCGGGCGGCATAAAGATCGGCCCACGCATTCGGACGGGCGATGTAGAGCGAATCATCCAGATAATAATTCAAATTCAACCCGGTCTGGGCGCAAAAATCCACCAGCATTCCCGCGGTGGATAGGTCAAGATGCTCGTGCAGCAGCACCTCGCCGGTAGTTTCTTGCTTGATAAACGCGCCGTTGTACGTGATGGTCGGCGCAACCTCCGCGCCTAATTCCAGCACGTATGGCAGCGTGCAGCGATACATGCGCCCGGAGGTGACCACCACCTTCACCCCCAGCTCACGACACCGCCGCACCGCCGACAGGTTGCGCGGCGAAATGCGGTGCGTATCATCGAGCAAGGTCAGGTCCAAATCGAGCGAGAGCAGTTCAAACGGCAGCGCCATCAATCTTCCCATCCGGTAAAAGTCCGGGTCTCATGCTACCGGAGCGCCTGGAAGATGTCAAGAAAATACCATTTATAACGAGCGGGATGACGGAGAGATGGCCGGCAATGCGGTATACCGGCGTATTATGCGGGTCTTTCTTCTGCTTTCCTGGCGCAAAGTGGAAGTCCGTTTCTACGTTTTGCACCAGGATGACAGCGTTGACGACAATTTCGTCCAATCCCTGCTGAATACATCGGTAACCATGGAAGGCATGCCGGTTCGAGATGTAGAAGAAGACAGGCAGCAGGAATAGGCGATATCGCTACTCGACAGGTCTTCATGGCCGACACCCGGCACGCCCGCTCCCCAAGGAGGAATCACCCATGACCACTCGTACCGTCTACTCTCGTACCGATCTGCCGCGGTTGGCTACATTCGACCGGCAGCAGGTCTTTGCCGCGCTCGGATCGTTTGATGAGCACGGACTGACCGACGATGCCTTCATCGTGCGAGCGCTCGACTTGCTGGATGCCGGCGCCGTGCCGGGATTATCGGGGGCGCGCGCCGCCGGCGACACCGGGCGCGCACTCGAAGCCGTCTTCGCCGCATGCAAACAGCGTGAGACGGTTCCCGTCAGGCCGGAGTTGACGGCAAGTGTCCGCACAGTCGCCGATGAGGCGTTGACGAACCGCTTCACCTTCTATGGCGAAGCGTACCAGTTACCCGCGACGATTGACTGGGATGATAATCCGGGCACCGCGCACTGGGGGCATGATCTCAATCGCTTCTCCTATCTCGGTCCACTGACCCAGGCGTATCAGGCGACCGGCGACACGCGCTACAGCCGGAAGGCGATCGAGCTGGTCCTCGCGTGGATCGACCAGTGCGACATGGCGCGCGCCTTTACCGGCACGCCGTATGCCTTCGGGTCGTACCTGAACCAGGCCATCCATTGCACGGGCTGGAGTACGTGCGTCAGCCGGTTGCTGGCATTCGACCAGGTGACGCCGCTCGAACTGCTGCGCATCCTGAAATCGCTGCACGACCAGTTGGCCTACCTGGAGATTGTCACCAATGGCCATTCCGGCAACTGGACAACCATCGGATGCATGGGCATGCTGGCGACGCTGGCAGTCTTCCCGGTGCTGTGCGACACCACGCGCTATACCGATTACTGCATCCGCACCTTCGCGAACGAGATCGATGCGCAAGTACGTCCCGACGGCGTGCAAGACGAATTGACCCCACATTATCACTATTGCGTGCTCGGTAATCTCCTCGGCGCCATCCGGTCGCTGCGCGCGCTGGGACGCCAACTCGAACCCCGTACGCTGCAAGCCTTGCGCGGCATCGTGCACTACTGCCAGCAGACGGTGGTGCCCGACGGCAGCAAACAAGTGTCGTTCAATGATGCCGATCCATCCGCCGTGCCCCCCCTGTCACGCCTGCTGCCCGAAGTGGGATTGGCAGAATACCTGACGCCGCCCGCGCGTTTGGGACCGGAAGTCTTCCCGTACGCGGGCGTTGCCTTTCTCCGCCAGCGTCAGGATCAGGGTGACCTGTACCTGGCCTTCGACGCCGGTCCCTTCGGGCGCTCGCACCAGCATGAGGACAAGTTGAGCTTCTGGCTCTTCGCCTATGGTCGCAACTTCATCGTCGATCCCGGCCGTCACCTGTATGACCACAGCGCGGCATCGTATTACGATTATCTGACCGGCACGCGCGCGCACTCGACCATCATGGTGGATGGTCAGGGGCAGAACAGCCGCGCGCACCCGGACACCTGGATTGCCCGGAAGCCGATCGACCTGGGCTGGCGCGTGACGAACGGCGAGATACGCGCCTCCGGGATCTACAACCTGGGCTATGGCGCCCAGCCGTCCATCGCGGTGACGCATCGCCGCGAGATCGTCTTCCTGCGCGAACGCTGCTGGATTATCTTTGACGAGGTGACGGGTGGCGGCGAGCACCAGCTTGCATCGCGCTTCCAGTTCGCGCCCGGCACGCTGCGGCTGGACGGCGCGCGGGTGTATACCGAGTATCCTGACGCCAACCTGCTCTTGCAGACCCATGCGACAGTGCCGTTCATGGAGACCCGGGTTGAATGCGGCCAACAGCAACCGCGCGGCGGGTGGTATTCCGACGGTTACAACAAGATCGAGCCGGCTCCCGCGTTGGTGCTTGTCACGCAAAGCGCGCTGCCGGTGCGCATGGCCACGCTGCTCTTCCCGTATCGCGGCATCGTCGCGTCCGATGTCACCTTCACCTTCGACGGGCAGACGGCCACCCTTACCCAGGCGGAACTTGGCACGGTGCGGGTGACCAGCGCATTCGAGTAGGCGGAATCGAAGCGGAGCTGTCGGACGTGAATCGGCGCGCTGCCGCGCCGGCAGGTCCGGGGATGGACCGGACCGACATCCGAGCTAAAAAAGGAAGCTGCGCGACCCCGCAGAAAGAAGTGCCCGGAGGACAACCACATGGTAACGGCGATTATTCTGGTGACGACAAAACAGGGTTGCACGCCGGAAGTGGCGACGGCGCTGATCCGCTTGCCGGGGGTGGCGGAGGCGTATTCGGTGGCGGGCGCATATGACATCGTCGCCATCGCCCGCGTGCGACAGCACGAGGATTTGGCCGACCTGGTGGCGGGACAATTGCAGAGTATTCCCGGCATCGCCTCGACCAACACGCTGATCGCCTTCCGCGCCTATTCGCAGCGCGACCTGGCGGCGATGTGGGATATCGGATTCGAAGAGCCGGCGGTGTAGCAATCACTTCGCGGGGGATTGTGCGGCGGGCCGGCACGCTTCCGCCTCCGCGGCTCGCGGTGGCACGCAATACACCGGGGGAGCATCCTGCTCCCCCGGCGCCGTGGCCACCAGCGCAACTACAACGGTGCCTGGACTGACCTTCCTGGCGGCGCACCTCCTATGCCGTTCCATCCTGCATCCCGCCTACAGCATAACACCCGGGTGTTACGCCGCGATGATACTAATGTGAACAAACGATGAAAATGGCCGCGCAGACAATGCGGAGTTAATTCCTCATCCCCTGAATCGGCGCCGGAATCCTCCCTCCGCGCCGGATGAAGGGAGCGCTGTCGAGGGTGCTGACGGGCATCACGGGCGCGTGGCCGAGCAGGCCGCCGAACTCGACGTGATCGCCGACGCGCTTGCCGGGCACGGGGATGAGACGCACGGCGGTGGTCTTCTGGTTGATGACGCCGATGGCCGCCTCGTCGGCGATGATGGCGGCAATAGTCTCCGCCGGCGTATCGCCGGGGATGGCGATCATGTCCAGCCCCACCGAGCACACCGCGGTCATCGCCT
>CAYYJR010000034.1:0-25686 GCA_964472305.1 uncultured bacterium | reverse complement strand
GATGACCACGAGCAGTTCGATCAGCGTGAACCCACGCTTGCTCTGGAAACGCATAGTGTTTCTCCTTTCAACAATTCCAGCGAAGAGGCGGATAAACATCCGAATTTTCGCCAGATACTCTACTATTATATCGAAGTTTAATTCACGACGCAGGGTATCCGGCAGTATAGAACGTTAACGTTTGATTAACAATCCACAACTATCGCGTTCAATAGACCAACCCACCCCGTCCCAGCCGCCAGGCCATAGGCTTCATGAAGAAACGACTGGAGACGACGGTAATGTTCGGGCGGTTCAGCAAAGCGTCTCGCAGCCGCTTCGCGGTGAAATTATGCAGAAAATGTGTCAGCGGGTTGCCGGTCTCAAACTCCGGGAGCACCACCACGATACGATCGTTGTCGCGCAGACGATCAATACTGTTCAAATAATCAAGCACCGGCTCGCTAAGCCAGCGATACGGCGAAGGGATGATGTCCAGCGTGATGGCGTGCCCAAGGTAGGGTTCAACAAACTGTGCCCAACGCAGGCGCAGGCGCGCGGTCTTGTCACGATCAATTTCAACATGCACGGCACGCAGTAGCGACTGTTCGTTGCCGGCGGCAATTGCCCGGCCGCATTCCAATCCTTCCAGTATGCCGCGATGGATATCAGAGGAGACCAGCACCAGCACTGTCAACGGTTCCGACGGTTCGGTAAGCGGATTATAATCATACGAATGAAGCGTCATGGTATTTTCAAACCACTCATAGTGCCGCTTGATGACGTAACACACCGTGATGATAATGGGAATCAGCACCAGCACCATCCACGCTCCTTCAGTGAATTTACTCACCGTCACCACTACCGCTACCAAACCGGTGACACAGGCGCCCACCAGGTTAAGGATCACGCCTCCGCGCCATCCACGTTCTCGCATTGCCCCAAGCTTTTTTGCCATTCCGAGCTGCGACAACGTAAAACAGAGGAACACACCGATTGAGTAGAGTCCGATGAGCGCGGTGACATCGGCTTTGAAGGCGATAATCACTGCCACCGAGATGATGGTGAGGGTAATAATGCCACGGTGAAAGACCAGTCGATCACCCAGCACGGAAAAAGCCTTGGGAGCGAATCCATCACGCGCCACGAATGCCAGCAACCGCGGAAAGTCGGCGAAGCTGGTATTCGCCGCCACCATCAGGATTGCTAAAGTGAACAGTTGCGTCAAATAATAGGGCATTGAGTAGCCGAAGGTCGCACGCGTTACCATCGAAACGATTGTCTCAGTCTTTGATGGCACCACATGGTAAATATGCGCGGCGAAACCGATGCCAAGCATCAGGAATAACAAAATGCAGGCCATGATTACAAGCGTGGTCGCAGCATTTTTCGCTTCAGGCGCTTTAAACGCGGAAACACCATTGCTCACTGCCTCGGTGCCGGTCATTGCCGAACTGCCGTTGGCGAAAGCGCGCAATAGGAGGAAAAGACCAAGCGCGGCGCCGGGACGGGGCAGAATGATGTCGCCAGGCAAGCGCAAATGAGGCGGCAAGTGCGGATCGATACCCATCGACGGGACATGACCACCGCCGAGAATAACATGCACCAGCATTGTCACGATCATGCTGCCCATCATGAGCACGAACAGATACATCGGCAAGGCGAATATCCAACCGGATTCCAATGCGCCACGTAAATTTGCCAGCATCAGCACGCCGACTAATAGCACTGCGATCAACACTTTCTCCGACAGCAGCATCGGATATGCCGACGTAAGGGCATCGACGCCGGAACTAACGCTCACCGCTACAGTCATAATATAATCAATGAGCAGCGCCGCCCCCGCAACCAGTCCGGCGAAGGGGCCCAGATTGCTTTTTGTTACTGTATACGATCCGCCGCTGGTCGGATACAAAAAGATCGCG
Organism: uncultured bacterium; assembly: GCA_964472305.1. Lineage (GTDB taxonomy): Bacteria > Armatimonadota > Hebobacteria > CAIYQO01 > CAIYQO01 > CAYYJR01. The sequence continues at coordinate 23,782 of CAYYJR010000034.1, read as the reverse complement.
CGGCGATAACTGGTGACCACAATCACCATGACAAGCGCAATGGCAAGGGTGATCCATATCTGCAATCCCAGCGCCGATCCACCACCGGCAAGTGAGACACCGGCCAGCACGATAAGAATCTCCTGATTGCAATAGGCTGAAGAGGAGATATTGTCTGATGCGAACACTGGCAATGCCAGCCAGATAGGCAATCGGTGTGCCTGCGCCATTGAGGATGCCAACGGATTGCCCAACAGAATTTTTCGCAACCAGGCTTTGAGCGCGGGTAGTGAGAAGAACGGATATTTCGTCTGAAATGCCAACATCATGATCCCCTGGTTCATCCACGGCAATGCGTCGCGCGTGAACCAGACGGGGCAGACGCTTCGGCATCGCTCAGTGTACTATGAGCACGGTAGCAGAACCGGTGTGAAGGGATTGTGAAGATTACCGGGAGTGATGTGATGATTTTGTGAAGATCACTGCGCGCTGGGGATGACAAAGCGGAAACCAATGCCGGGTTCGGTGAGCAGACAACGTGGGACTTTGGGATTCGCTTCAATTTTCTTGCGCAAGTGGCTGATGTGGGCGCGCAGCGCCTGCGTATCGTCCCCTGGCTCGGCGCCCCAGATTTGCGCCAGCAGCATAGCGGTAGTGACCACGCAGTTGGCGTGCTGTACAAGGTAGGCAAGAATATCGTATTCCGTTGGCGTCAGACTGACGACCTCGCCGGCACGCGTCACCAGTCGGCGCGCCAGGTCAATATCCAGCGCGTCGATGCGCACCACCGGCGGTGGCGCCGCATGGGCGATGGCACGGCGCAGCAACGCGCGGATACGCGCCAGCAGTTCGCCGGCGGCGAAGGGTTTTGTCAGGTAATCGTCAGCGCCCAAGTCGAGGGCGGCGATCTTATCCGCCTCGTTGCCGCGTACGGAGAGAATAAGAATCGGCGCAGTGTACCAGGCGCGCAATTCCCGGCACACCTCCAGCCCACTCATGCCCGGCATAGTCAAGTCGAGAATCACCAGGTCAGGATTATATTCGGCGGTGAGTTCCAACGCTTGCTGCCCATGCTGCGCCAGCAATACGGTATACTGTCGCGCGCTGAGGATAGAGCGCAATGCGCGACGCATCTGCTCTTCATCATCTACCACCAATATGCGAATTTGGGCGTCGGATTGGGTCATTGGCATGATTCCGTTTCTGCAGGAGGGCTCGGTAAGGCAATCATGAAGCGTGCCCCCTGTGGCCGTACTTCCTCCACCCAGATGCGTCCTCCGTGAAAGCGCACGATCTCTGCCGTGATTGCCAAGCCCAGTCCGGTGCCGGCGGGACTGGCGTCGGCTGTGCTCCCCCGGTAAAATTTCTCGAAAATGCAGGTGCGTTCCTGCTGCGGTACGCCAGGGCCGTGATCTTGCACCCACATCTGCACCTCTCGCCCGGCATGCAGCGCGCCAATCTGGATGGGCGATTGCGGCGGGGAATACGCGAGTGCATTCTCAATTAGATGCTGAAAGGCACGCGCGAGTTGCTGAAAATCCACATGCAATACCGGAAGCTCATCGGGAATAGCAAAGACGATGCGTGCCCGCGTCGCCTCCGGCATCTTTTCGATCGCCGTGCCTAACACCTCGCCCAGTTCATACCAGTCGCGATGTGGTTCCCACGCATCTGCTTCCAGCCGGGCGAAATCGAGCAGCGCGCTGATGCTGTCGTGCAGTCGACCCAGATCATCACAGACAGCGTGCAATTCCGCGCGCATCATAGGCACGTTCCAGGTGACGTCATCTTCCAATAGACTGGTCACGGTAGCGGTGACGGCGGCTAGCGGTGTCTTCAGTTCATGCGACACCGAGGAGATCAGGGTTGACTTCAGCCGATCCGCTTCACGCAGCACATTGATGCGGGTGGCTGCGAGTTCCAATCGCTGGCGCTCCAGAAACGCCGCTGCCAGGTTGGCGATGGAGAGCAGTAAGCGTGCTTCGCTCTGTGTATAGGGGCTACCTGGCGCACGCGCGCTGATATACAGCATGCCTTCCAGTTGGGTGGCGCCGTGCAACGGCAGGTAGAGATCATGCCGCATCTCACCACCGGCCACATCGGCATACGATTTGGAAACCGGCCACCCGGCAGCCTCGCTGCCGAGGTGTTGCGATGCCGGCAATCCGATGGCTGTCCGGCAGCGATATGCCCAGCGTGCCAGCATCAGCGTTTGCGGATCGGTCGTTTTCCCCTCGGGATAGGTATCGATGCATTGCGGTTCACCAGTGGGATCAGGCAAGAATATCGCGACGTGCCGCGCACCGGTGATCATCGCGATCTCTTCAAGCACCACGCGCGTCATCGAGAGCGTAGAGACCAGCGAGACCAGGTGCGCACTCAGCCGATTCAGCACCGCCGTCTCGCGTTCGCGCGCCAGCATGCGCGCCTCGCGCTCACGCATGCGGCCTGCCAACGTGCCGATGGTCATTCCCACCATCAGGAACACCGCCAGCGCCAGCCATTCTTTCGTGTCGGTCACATGCAGCGTCTGTACAGGCGGAATGAAAAAATAATTCCAGGCAAAAAACGACAGCAGTGCCGCCGTCAGCGCCGCGCGCACGCCGCAGAAGACCGCAACAAGGCCGATCACCAGCAGGTAGAGCAGCGGCCACTGACTTTTGTCGATCAAACCACGGCCAGCGACAAAGAGCATCGTCGCCGCAAGGATGCATCCCACGGCGATCAGGTATCCATATCGTTCGAAAAACGTTGGGTGTTCCCGCATGATCGTCGCCATTATCATAACACCGGGAGAGATTCTCAGCAGCATAGTCCGCTGGGATACAACATGCTGGCGGCGCTCTCCGTGAGCGATAGCAAGAGCATGGGTGGATTCGTCCGTTGACATGTTATGGTTCGGAGATGGTATGATGAGGTGTTCACGCAAGAGCGTGACCGAAGAAGGAGCGCCCACCCGATGTCCGAACTGTTTGCCGCCCATGCCGTGCCGATGCCGGCGGCTGAGATCGTCGCATTGCTTGAACGCGACTCATCTGTCCTTGACCAATATCTGGGACATGATATTTACGTCAAAACCGACCCGCAATATCTGGCCGCGCAGCGTCGGCGCCTGGCGGAGACCGTGCGCTGCCACCTGGAACGGGTAGGCAACGTCCCCACCTGGCTGTTACGAGCACCGGGACGGCTGAACGCGTTCCTCGAATATCTGGACATGTGTGACGGCGATCACATGTCCACCACCATCGACGGCGACATTCCGGTCGCGGTGTCAGTGCGCGAAGACGGCGTGCTGAATGTCGGCAACGTCAATCCGCTTTTCCCCTCGCAACACCTCGTCATCGCGGAGGAATTCGCCCGATTCTCCGAGGCACCGTTTGCTACGCGTGCGTCGGTGGGTATGGCGGATAGCTGGGATACACGCTCGCTGCTCTTCCCGTATCACGGACGCACGCAGGGCGATTGGTTGAACTACGTGCTCAGCCCATATCTGCGCATCGCGTGGGAACAGCCCACCCTGGCGCTGCGCGGTGCGGACATCACCTTCGGTCCGGCCACCGTGCCGTTTCGAGCCGGCACCAGTTCGTCGTCGGCGGTGGTGGTTCTTTCCTTCCTGGCGTTATGGTTGTCGAATCACGACAGGCTGCCGGCGTGGACCGTCACCGAGGTGTGCCGCTTGCTGGGCGAAGCCGAGTGGTATGTGGGTACGCACGGCGGCGCAAACGACCAGATGACTATCCTGCTCAATCCGGCCAACAGTGTCAGCTATAATCGCCATTCGCAATGCGAACTCAGTGCCACCCCGCTGCCGTTTCTGCGCGGCGTACATGTGGTGCTCGCGAACTCGCTGTGGGAAGTGAACAAGAGCGCCGGGGGCAACCAGAGCTTCAACATGCGCAAAGGGTGGATACAATTGGGCGACGAGTTGGCGAAACTGGTGATCGCCGCCGCGCATGACGCGGTACAGCGTGGGGCGACGGCACCTGGTTGGCTGGCACAACTGGTGCATGACCGGTTTGGCTTCACCCCGGGACACGCGACGCCGCTGCTGGACAGTCGCCCTGACTACTGGGAACAGATCGCGGCCAATTATCGCAAATTCGGCAGTTTGCACGAGGATATCCTCGGCGTGCCAAACGCGGCGGTGGAAGAATTGATCGCGCTGTTGCCGGTGAAAATTCGTCCAACAGAAGCTGCGGCAATTCTGGGCATCGATGCCAAAACCATCGAGCGCCTCTATACGCGCCCGCGCCGCAGCATCGGCGGTTACCACGTACGCACCACCGCACGCTTTTTCCACCGGCAGAACATCATCGGCCGGCGGCTGGAATGCATCTTTCATGAGGCGGAGGCGCGTGTGGCGGCAGGCGAGATCACTCCCGACTCGCCGACATACGATGTCTATCGCACCGAGGTCGGCGTATTAGTGGATGACCTGCAGGACGCCCTCACCTTCGACTTCCGTGTTTCCAATCCGCAACTCGACTTGTTGCTGAGCGTGGCCAAGCGTGGCCCGGGCTACCTGGGCGGCAAGTTGACCGGCGCGGGCAAAGGCGGGTGCGTTTCGCTGCTGGTGCGCGAGGCGCACTCCCAGGAGATGTGCGCCTATCTCGACCGGGAGTACTACGGTAAACCGGAGCGCTTCGAGTTCTACCGCATGGTATTGGAGGACGAGATGCGTTTTGCCGAACCGGGCAGCAAGGATTATGAATCGAGCCGCGAACGCATGGCGATTCTCACGCACGCACTCGCTACCGTGCAGGAGCAGCGCCGGGTGGTCACCTTCAGCCGTGGCGCCTGCGCGCTGCAGTTGGAAACGCTACCATAAGAATTATTTGAGAGCGGCCATCCTGCATGCCGGAAGGTAATATCGTTTGTCCGGAGAATATTCGCTTTAATGCATGCTATGCATACATGCCCTAATGCATGGATCGGAGTAGACGATGCAACAGCGAATCCTCGTGCTTGGCAGTGTGTTTCTCGCCTTCCTGGCGCTGGTCGTGACCGGGTGCAGCAGTAATCATGCCTCATCACTCTCGCGCAAGGGTCATTTGACACTGACCTTCCAATGGCCGAAACGCGGACGCTTGATTCCCGATGCCGCGCAAAGCTTGCAGATCAATCTGAGTGCGTACGGCGAATACTACGCCACAAAATCCGCCGACCGTCCTGAATCGGTTGGCCAGAACTTCACGACAACGTTTGAGTTCTGGGCAATCCCCGAAGGGCAAGTCTATATCAACGCCTCGGCGTATTCCGGTTATGGCGCCACGGGCACGGTGCTGGCTATCGGTTCCACATCATTCACCATTGGTCCTGGTCAATCGATGAGTAAATCCCTGACGCTGGATAGCACCATCGATCACCTGACGCTCACTCCCTCGTCACTGGCATTATTGCCCGCTCAAACCGATCAACTGACCGTAACCGCCTTCGATAGCAGCAATGCCGTGATCCTGCTGACCCCCTCAAAGCTGCAATGGTCTTCACTTGATACCGGAGTGGCAACCATCGATTCCACGGGGCTGGTGACCGCCGTGGCCGCCGGCTCGACCACCGTGCGCGTGAAAGATATCGAATCAGACAAGATCGCTTCCGCCAGCGTCAGCGTGAGTAACGGCGGTGGTGAACCGATCACCTTTGTCGCGGATCAGGACACGGCCTGGGTGGCCTTCCAGGATGGCAACGGTCCCTGGCAGGTTCTGGGCACCACACCAGGCACGTACACGCCAACTGTCACCGATCCGAGCGGCCATTACGGCATCGCGCAGGTGACGGCGCCAGCCGCGGGCACCCCAAGCGTCCATGTGATGCTCGCCAGCCGCACTTCGTTGCCCACGAGCGGTGAAAGTGCCATAACGCCCAGTAGGTACAGCGTGTCGGGTAACACGATCGGCACCGGCAGCTTCGCCATCGTGTCAATGGGGACGGTGCAAGGATTTGCCCCGGTACCCAGCCTCTATTCGTTGAGTAATGTTCCCGGAGGTTTACGCGATCTGTGCGCGTTGGAAACCGGCGGCGCCTCACCCATGCTCTACATCGAGCGCGACGTGCCGGTAACGGGCAATATTACCGGTCACAATATTGACTTCACTGGCGTCAATGCCGCCGCGCTCACCACCACCAACAGCGTCAGTGGCACGTTCGGTTCCGCCCTGATCAACCTGGTGACAAAAAATGGTACCGAGGTAATGTTGGGAAATGGCACCGGTGCTGTCAATTACGACACAGTGCCAACGGGAAGCTTGATCGCCGGTGATCTGTATCGGGCTACCATCACCGGCCAGCTCTCCGCGACATCGACCTTCGTAAACTATCGCTATTTCGCTGCCGCGCAGGACATCGCGGTCACCCCACCCCCTGCGTTCAACTCCTCACCGGTCGCCACCCAGACATCGGGCGGCAATCTGCTGCCGTCTTACGCCTGGAGTTCGTATAGTGGAACGCTGTTTTATTTGCTGGGATGGAGCATCACCGGACTGGATGGCGCGGTCATTGTGTTGCCGGAGCGGGCGGCGGATCTGGGCAATACCTATGTCTTTCCCGACTTTTCCGGCCTCGCCAATTGGAATCCGGCCTGGAGCATTCCCAGCAGCGCGTCGCTAACGGATTCCTATACCGGTCTCTATTCCGCGAACACCTCGTTGGATGTGGCGCTGGGTGTTTACCAGGGCGTTGGTGGACAGGCGGCGGATGGTTCGCAGTTGACCATGATCATCAATTCGAACGGAGTAGCGATGGTCCGCGGGACACGCACTCGACGGGGAACGCCCACGTTGACGTTGGCGCCGTTCTTCTAATCTCGATGCGGCGGCACTTGGAATATCCCATCGAATCACCCGGCGCCGGAGTTACCGAGACTTCCGGCGCCTCTCTTCACTCCGTCCGGGTGTTGCCCTGCGTTTCCTTGCGCCATATTCCGCATCCCGATCGTGCGGAGGAACCGATTGACCGGCGCTGGCAGCCGCGTCAAACTGTACGTACCGGCGTACCCCTCAATTTCGGCATGCCGCGTCGATGTCATCTTCGCTTGGCTTGTCGTCAATACGTCCGATTGACCAGAGTGATTCGAATCGCTGACACCCCTCAGCGATGCTGTCCGCGCTGACCAATTGGAAGGTCGCCCGACACAATCGCCGTTGGGTGAGAGCTGAGCGATAGAACCATTCACACTCCTCGCAATGGATCATGACAGCACTCCTTCAGCGATGGTTCCCGTGCTGGTTGCTGGAGACGATTGATCGAGCATGAATCGACTCCTGTACCTCACTCGGCACCGCATGTTCCAAGCGGCATACTCAACAATAACACAGGGCGTGTAAAGGAGACGTGAAGATACACGGGGACGGCATGAAGATTGCATAAAGGCGGTCAATATTTGTATGACCGCTTACGTTTGCTCATCCATGCAGAAGCGGAAGCCGATGCCCGGCTCGGTGACAATATACCGCCTGTCGGTACCCAGGGAGTTGAGCTTGCGGCGAAGATTTTTCATATGCACGCGCAGCGTCCGTACGTCGCCGTCGGCTTCCGAACCCCACACCTGCGTCAGCACTGTGCGAGTGGTGACAACACACTCGGCGTTGCGGGCCAGCAGACTGAGAATGGTGTATTCGATGGGTGTCAGGTGGAGCGGAGTACCGCCCAGCGTGATGCGATGGCGGGCGGTATCGACCGTCAGCGCGCCGACCGTGATCAGCGGATCGACGGGCGGCGCCGTCGCGCGGCGCAACAACGCGCGCACGCGTGCCAGCAACTCGCCGGTGCGGCAGGGTTTCGTGACGTAATCATCCGCGCCATTGTCCAGCACCGCGACCTTTTCCGCTTCACGCTCGATTACCGACAGCACCAGAATCGGACCGCCATACCAGCCGCGCAGTGCCCGGCAGACATCCAGCCCATACATGCCCGGCAGAGACAGATCGAGGATCACCAGGTCGGGGGTGGCATCGGCAGCCAGACTCAAGCCTTCTTCGCCGGAAGCGGCCAGCAGCACCTGGTACTTTTTGGCCATCAGCATACCGCGCAAGGCACGACGAATATGTTCCTCATCGTCGATAACAAGAATCGTTTCAGCAGTCATCGTCATTCCGTAACACTACCATTCATACTCACCGAGGTACACGCTGATATTGTTTTACCGGCACGACGGCACAGCGAAAGCCGTAATTGAGGTAATCGAGTTCGGGATCGAAACCAACGCGCGAAGCGATGCGCGCACCATAACTGGTGCTGGTCCAGGCGCCGCCGCGCAAGGAATGTATCGTGCCGGTTTTCGGGCCGGCTGGCTCATGCGCGGGTGTGGAGTGGTAGTAGGTTTTGTCGAACCAATCACTGCACCATTCCCACACGTTGCCGCACATATCCTCGGCGCCGTAGGGACTGGCACCGGTCGTAAAGCTGCCCACCGCCATCACCTGTCCGGGCCCGCCTTCCACATTGTTGCACTTACTCCCGTCCCAGATGCTGCCCCAGGTGTAAATGCGGCCATCGTCGCCACGCGCGGCTTTCTCCCATTGCGCCTCGGTCGGCAACTGTACCCCTGCCCACTTCGCATACGCGGCGGCATCCTCCCAGGAAACGTTGACAATGGGATAATCGTCCTGCCAGCCCCAGGTGGGCTTGATCGGCATGGCATGCTTTGTCGCCGTACAGAATTTGCGATACTGGGCGACCGTCACTTCGTATTTATAGATCCAGTACCCGCCGAGTTCGACCAGATGCTGCGGTGTCTCCGCCTGCCAAAATTCAGTACCGGCGGCAACTTCCTTGCACAGGCGTTCGAATTCCTTGCTGGAGGTGCCCATGAGGAATTTCCCCGCCGGCACCCACACCATCACCGCCTCATCTTTGCGGTTGATGCGCGCTTCGCCGGGCAGCTTTCCCGCCACGCCCATGACGTAAGGGGGCAGCTTGGGCACGGCTGATTTGGCGGATGCGTTCGGGGCACACCACCCAGCAATGCTAAGCAGCAGAACAGCCGGGAGATAAATCAGGAATCGCATACGAGCTTCCTCCAGTATGACGAACTTATCCGTCTGCTCTATTATACTACAATCTCCCTTCACCGGGACATGCCCACTTTGCGGTTTTTGCAGGAGAGCGATTCGGCGACGGCGTATTGATACCGTACGATGGAATGGGTATTTCTGGCCACCTTCCTCGCGGCTTTCCTGAACAGCGTGCACAACGTGGCAACGAAGTTTCTGGTGGCCGATGGAAAGATTCACGCGCTGCCGGCGGCATTTCTCCTCCAGGGGATCTGCGGCGTGATTGCCGTCGTCGGCATCCTGGGTGGACACGTTGCTCCGGTAGCCGTGGCGATGCCCTACGTGTGGGCAGTAGTCATCATCGGGCTACTCGGCTTCGCGTTGATGATGGGGGCGCTGGTGCGCGAAGATGCCTCGGTGGTGGTGCCGATGCTGGGAGTGAAGGTCATCTTCCTCGCCTTGCTGGAACCGCTGCTGCTCGATAAAGCCGTCACCCCCGGCATTTGGGCGGCCGCCGTGATCAGTGTAATCGGCCTCGCGTTCATCAGCCAGACAGATCGCTGGAACCTGCGGCCATACCACCTGTTGCGGCCGGGCGTACTCATGATGATAGCAGCGGCGGGCGTCTTCTCCATCTCCGACCTGCTGCTGAAACAGGCGCTCAATCTCTGGCAAGGCAGTAGTTGGGGCGTCACCAGTTACGTACTCTCGTTGCAGGGGATTCTGGCGTTGTGCGGCTTGCTGGTGCTTTCCCTGTTGCGCTCCCCCATGATGGGCGACTTCAGCTTGATGCGCGTCAGCGCGTTGGGCGTGCTGCGGCCCACGCAGTGGGCACTGTGGCTTAGTGCACTGTCGGCGTTCGCGTATCAATACGCGTTCTTCACCGCTTTCTCGCTGGGCAAACAGATCACGCAGATCAACATCCTCTACAACGCGCGCAACCTGCTGGTGATATTGCTGATGGCGCTGCTGGTGCTGGGGCACCACAGTGAAGTAGAACGGGTGGGCTGGCACGCTTACCTCTACCGTACCATCGGCGCCGTGTTAACCCTCTGCGCCATCGTCCTCGCGCTCACCAGCGGGCACCCGCACTGATTCCTCGGATTACCCTCCGCGCTGTGCGTTGATCAAGTCGGTTGCTTCGACGGCAAAGGTCGCAGGATTCAACGATACGGCATGCGCGACGTCTTCGACGACGCCGCGGATAGGCGCGGGTTTGAAGGGGATAAGAGTGTAGGCGCCGTTGTCCTCGACTATGGACCAGCGTTGTGTCCCGGTATAGAAGTGCAACCGGATAGTCAGGCGCATCGCGGCAAGCAGCACGGTGTCCGAAGTGGCACGGAAGTCGGCCCGGGATAATATCGCATTGCCGGCGATCGCGCGCAATTCGATCGCTTCCGCCAGTGCCGCGCGATCATCCGCCGGAATGATGGCGATGGGCTCGGTAAAACCGGTCATGCCTTCCAGCGAGCGCACACATGTCGGCAGATAATAGTTGCCATCATAGTAATAGATCGCGATCACGGAAGCTTCCATGACATCACGGCCTTCCTTGCTGCCAAATCATGATGTCGCGGCAGCGCATTTTCGTTATAATCCTCAACCAGGTCAGTATGTGCAAGATGTTGACGCCATCAGTCTTCCTCGGATTCCCGTGGGGCGAAAAAGGCGTGGAAGTCATCGCGATTCTCATCATCCTCATGGGCGATTTGATAAATGGAACCGGTAGTCTGGTGGTTGACGAGGAATTTGTAGGTGATGGGCGGGTGCGGCGAGGCGACGATGTCGATGTTCATGACATCCTGTAAAAAGATCATGACGTCGCCGAGGTCGGCATACTCATAGAGATAAACCTGATCGAGTTTCTCGTTGTCGATCACAATCATGTCGCGATTGGACGGGCTGCGGCGGCAACGCATGGAAACCATCTTCCCAATGGCCTGTGCGTTATATCGTGTTATACGCATAATTGGCCTTTCCGGCGTGCACTGGGTATCATCCACCCTCGCACCACGGCAGTGCCGCGGTGCGAGGGCGGTGCCAGTAGGGATGGCAGTATTACCAGCGTGAACTGCTGCTGGTGCTACGCTGTCCCTGGAAACAATCCGAACAGTAGACGGGTTTTGCCCCGTTCGGCCGGAATGGTACCTGGCAGGATTTCCCACAGGTGGCGCAGGTGGCGCTGTGCATCTCGCGGACGCCATCGTGTCGCCCGTTGCCGCTACTATAGCCGTCCTGCGCTTTGCGCTGGGCGCGGCAATCCGGGCAACGCCCCGGGGTGTTGGTAAATCCTTTCTGGGCGTGGAACTCCTGCTCACCAGTGGTGAATACGAAACCACGGCCGCAATCGCGGCAAGTCAGGGTTTTGTCTGTGTAGCTCATTTTATCTACTCCTTCCAAAATCAGTCCGCATCGGTGTGGTGATCTGGAAGGCGTGACGGGATGTACTACTCGGAGCGAGAACAACCGGAACGGGGCCAAATCAAGCATATCTTTGTCGGTCTGTGGGGAATTTCCCCATATCTATAATACCAGAAAAGATCACGATTGACCAATTATACCGAAACTTGTTTCCTGCGCGTCGGCAGGAACATGCGAACTAACAGCGAATAGTTAAGTTAATGCCCGACACGAACGCCGGAAATCTCGCCCGCACACCTCGACCATCGGATAAACAGCGCCGATGCTGCTCCCTCGCGGTGCACGTCTGCGCGGGAATGCGCAGCATCCCACCGGACGCGCACAGACCTACCGCAAGCTTTTAATGAGCACGGCAGTAAAAGAAGGTAATATTGTCAATTGATCCCCGTTCCGTCTATGCCCTGATCCTCGGAGGAGGAGCCGGCACACGATTATTCCCCTTGACGAAGGATCGCGCTAAACCGGCCGTGCCGTTCGCGGGCAAGTACCGCTTGATCGATGTGCCGCTCAGTAACTGTCTGAATTCCGGTATCGCCCATATCTCGGTGTTAACGCAATTCAACAGCCATTCCCTCCATCGCCATATTCAACAGGCGTACCGATTGGATCATTTTTCGCATGGCTTCATCGATATCATGGCCGCGGAACAAAACCCGTATAACACCACCTGGTACCAGGGTACGGCGGATGCGGTTCGTCGGAATCTCTGGCATCTGAACGATCCATCATATTCGCATGTGCTTATCTTATCCGGCGACCAGGTCTATCGAATGGATTATCAGGATATTCTGGCTGCCCATGCACATCTGGACGCACAGGTGACGCTCGCGGTCACGCCAAAACGTCCCGAAGAGGCCGGGGGCTTCGGTCTGATGAAAATCGACGCGAACTTCCGCGTTATTGATTTTGTCGAAAAACCGACTCCACAACAATTGGATGATCTGATTATCCCCGGGGAAGACCTTGCACCTTTTGGCATCCACATTAACGGTCCGGTCGTCCTGGCGTCGATGGGGATTTACGTATTCAATGACGATCAGTTACGACTGGCACTCGATAATGAGATGGATGATTTCGGAAAGCATGTCATCCCCTGGTGCGTACAGCATCTATCAGTCTATGTCCATCCGTTCGTCGGCTACTGGGTTGATGTCGGCACGATTCGTTCGTATTTTCAAGCAAACCTGGATATTACCTCCTGGGAGCCACTCTTTGACTTCTATGACGAAGGCGAACCGGTCTTTACACAGCCGCATTTCATCCCGAACACCAAACTGGACGACGTCGACATCGCCCGCAGCACCATCAGCGAGGGGTGTTTCATCCGGCAATCCCGCATCAACCGTTCCGTGATTGGCATGCGCTCGGTCATTCGACGGGATAGCGTATTGGATCAGGTGGTGATGCTTGGGCAGGATAACTACGGTCCCGCCCATCGCATTCGTTCGCTGCTGTCATCGCTCACCGCAGGTCAGGATGATATCACCGACATCCTTCCGCGCGGCGTGGGACGAAATTGTCATCTCACGCGAGCGATCATTGATAAGAATGCCTGCATCGGGCATAACGTCATCATCACTGATCATACCGGACAGCCGGATGAAGATGGCACGGATTATTACGTCCGCGACGGCATTGTGATCATTCCCAATAATGCGGTCATCCCATCCGGCACGCGGATATAAACCGGCAAGGGATGCCCGCGAAATAGTCGGATTCCCGGTAACGAGTCGTTTGGCATTTTTGTGGTATAATGATTAGTGGACAATTGAATTCGATCACCTGCTCCTCGGAATCGAGTGGATGCTGATGTTCCCACCTGGCTGTCGCATTCGCATCACCCAATCCCCTTCTGCTCCTGATCGTTGCCTGGTCTTGGAATCGCGCGGATCCGCGTTTCCCGCGTCTCGGGTGAGACACCAGGCATCTCGCTTGTAATCCACGCGTGGAGGCGATCATGAGAGCATTACTGGTATATCCGGAATATCCCAACACTTTTTGGAATTTCACCTACGCCTTGAAGTTTATCGGGAAGCGAGCAGCCTATCCCCCGTTGGGCTTGCTGACGGTCGCGGCCATGCTCCCTGCGGACTGGGAGTTACGGTTGGTGGATATGAATGTGACACCGCTCGATGATGCCGATCTGCGCTGGGCGGAGTTAGTATGCGTCAGCGCAATGTCGATCCAAACCCGTTCCGTGCGTGCGGTGATCGAGCGCTGCAACGCCCTCGGCGTGCCGATCCTCGCCGGCGGTCCGTTATTCACGTCCACCCCTGACGAATTCGCGGACGTCGACTATCTGGTGCTGAATGAAGCCGAAGTCACGCTGCCGCAATTTCTAGCGGATTTCCACCGGGGCGCCGCACGGCATTGCTACACCTCACCCGAGATGGCAAACCTGCGGCACACGCCGGTTCCGCGCTGGGATTTGATTCATCCCCGGTATTATGCCGCATTAAGCATTCAACTCTCGCGCGGCTGCCCCTTCGACTGCGAATTCTGCAACATCACCGCGCTCTTCGGACGAGTGCCCCGCCTGAAAGACACCGCGCAGATTCTCGCCGAACTGGATGCACTTTATCGACTTGACGGACGGGGACACGTCTTTTTTGTCGATGACAATTTCATCGGCAATAAACACCGGGTGAAAACCGAGGTGCTTCCGGCCATTATCGCCTGGATGGCACGACGGCGCTCCCCCTTCATATTCAACGCGCAGGTTTCGTTGAACCTCGCGGATGACCAGGCGTTGCTAGCGCTGATGACCCAAGCCGGGTTCACCACGGCCTTCATCGGCATTGAATCGCCGAATGACGAGAGCCTGGTAGAGTGTAACAAAATCCCCAATACGCATCGCGATCTCATCGCCGGAATCAAGACGATTCAGCAGGCCGGATTGCAGGTGCAGGCGGGATTCATCGTCGGTTTTGACAGCGATCCCACATCCATCTTTGATCGCATGACGCGCTTCATTCAGGAAAGCGGCATCGTCACAGCCATGGTGGGCTTGTTAAACGCCCCGCGGGGAACGCGCCTGTATCGGCGCCTGCAGGACGAAGGACGCTTGACCGGCAACATGAGCGGCGACAATACGGATTGCACGCTCAACTTCATTCCGACCATGAATGCGGACACACTCCTGCAGGGGTATCGCCGCATCATCGAATCCATCTATGCCCCGCGTACCTATTATGCGCGCGTGAAAGCCTTCCTGCACGACTTTCACCCCGCCTCATCCTGCCTGACGCACGGTGCGCTTACCAGCGTTTTCGCCGGTGTCCGGTGCGCCTGGGTGCTGGGATTGCGCGAACAGGAACGCGGGCAATTCTGGCGCCTGGTGTTCTGGTCCCTTTTCCGGCATCCGCGCCTCCTCCCTCTCGCCATTGAGCTTGCCGCTTATGGCTTTCACTTTCGCAAATGCTTTGCGCAGCACTGGATTGGGGGCAATGCCTGAACGCCTGCCGACTCAACGCGCCGTCCCTGTATCCTGCTCTGTCGTTCTCTTGGGCAGCAGGGGCATGAGGAATAGACGATGATTTCAACAGCAAACGAGCACATGATAAACCCGACGGATCAGGCAGAACTGGTCTGGATTCCGGACGGTGATTTCACGATGGGTTCCACGGATGCCGATATTGCCCTAATTCTTCAGCAGCATCCGGGGTGGCGTCCTGAATGGTTTGCGCAGGAGAAGCCGCAGCGCTCCGTCTGGCTGCCGGGATTCTGGATGTATACGTATCCGGTCACGGTGGCGCAGTATCGCGCGTATTGCCTGGCCACCGAGGAGACAATGCCCGACGCTCCGGAATGGGGGTGGCAGGATGACCACCCGATTGTGAACGTCAACTGGCAAGACATCACCCGGTATGCCGCGTGGGCGCACGCCGCCATCCCGACGGAAGCGCAGTGGGAGAAGGCGGCGCGCGGTGTCGACGGACGTCGCTGGCCCTGGGGAGATACCTGGGTCGCGGATAATTGCGTGCATGGCGGCAATGCCGTTTCCACGGCACCGGTCGGAACGTATCCGGCCAATCGCAGCCCGTTTGGCGTGATGGACATGATCGGCAATATCTGGGAATGGTGCCTGGCGAGTCCGGAAGGCGAGTATGACGGCAAGCCGGCACGCACCCCACCCCGTCGAGTGCCGACCGCCAGCGGACATGTCCTGCGCGGTGGATCCTGGCAGTGTGCGTTTGATGCATATCTCAGTTGCACCTACCGGTGTTTTGAATGTGATATTCTCTACACCCGTACCGCGCATTGCCGTCCCACGACCGGATTCCGCTGTGCCGTCACCACCGACCAGATCGGATAACCGGCGGTACCCGGCAACCGCCACAGGGGCGCTGTCGCGGTTCCGCGCGGTATGTCGCGCGATAACTGCGCACAGCCATCCGCGCGTCACCATCGACCCGGAAGGCGACCATGCCGTGTGGCACACGACTTGCACGAATCCCGAGCTGTATGCGTGGCTGTTCCAGTATGCGCTGCCGCACGTAAAAACCGCGTGACGGTCGCAATCACCGCCGGCGCTCACGTGTCACGAACGCCGGCGGCATAGTCGTCCTCTCGCGCCGGTTTACCAGTCATCCGTGCGGAACGGCGAGGCGGGCAGGCCGTCTTTGTTGTAGAGGTTGCACTCCGGATTATCCGCCCATGCATAACGGACGGCGACCGGTTGTGCCACTTTGTCGCTGGAAACCACCACGGTGTCACCGTCGATCCGCGCGTCCGCCCACACCCACCGCTTATCCGTGCCGGCGATGGCGAAGCCTTTCAGCACGGTATCCGGTGTCATTCCCGGCGCGGCCCCAATGGTCAATCCACCGCCGATCTCCCTGAAACTAAGGCGAATCGCAGTGTTTTCAACCTGCATGCCGGTATACAACGGGCCGGAATAGGTGAGTTGCTTGCCGAATACATCGTGCAACGCCCACAGCGCCAGTCGATGGCCGACGTCCATTTTGTCCGTCGGATGAATGTTGTCGGCCATGCCGATATCGATAATCACCGCCATGCCCGTTTTCGGCAACGCCAGCGTCTTCAGTTGTGCCTCACGCAATCCCGCCCAATTGCTTTCCGACGGCGTGGGTTTGCGCGCCAGGTAGTTGGCCAACTGCACAAAATACATCGGGAAGTCGCCTTGCCCCCATCGGCCGCGCCAATCGCGAATCATGGCGGGGAAAAGTATTTGATATTGCTTCGGATTGCTGACGTTTGCCTCACCCTGATACCAGATGGCGCCGTCCAGCGCATAAGGGATGAGCGGTGCTATCATACCGTTAAATAAGCTGCTCACGTTCAAGCGGGTTTTCGGCGACGGCGGCCACGACGGCCGCTTCAGTGTGAGGACTGGTTCTTCCGGCACCGGCGGTCCGTCCGCCGCGGCATTTTTCTTCGCATCGACCCAGGCCTGGTGGTCGGCGTCGAATTTGGCTTTCGCCTCGTTATACGCCAGCAGGTCCGCCTGGTACTTCGGCACAATCTCTTTCTCGTATTGCTCCATCACCTGCGAAAAATTTTTCGCCGCTGTTTCCGCTTCCTTCGCCAGGACGTCCAGCGACGGCTCCACCGCGAGTCCTTCCTGACTGGTCCAGAGTTGCGCCGCCGTGCCGCCCCAGGAGGTTTTGATCAAGCCCACCGGTTGGCCGGTCGCCAGGTGCACGTCGTGTCCGAAGAAATAGGCGACCGCACTGAAGGCATTCACCGTCGCGGGTGAGCATTCCACCCATTTCCCGACGCAATTGGCCTGCGGAAACGGCGAGGGTTTGTGTCCCACGGTGAACTGGCGCAACTTCGGGTAATTCGCCGCCGGACGTTCGGTATTCGCGTTATGCGAACCGTTGAATCCGAAGTCCATATTCGACTGCCCGGAGCAGATCCACACGCTGCCGACCAGGACGTTCTTTACCGTCAACGTATTGGCGCCCGCGACTGTCAGCGTCACCGGCATGCCGTCAGCCTGGCGCGCTTTCAGGCGTACCTGCCATTTGCCGGCGGCGTCAGCGGTCGCGACGGCGGTGTCGTCTGCCAGCGTGACCGTCACCTGCTCGCCGGGATCCGCCATACCCCAGATTGGGAGCGGTTTGCCGGCCTGCAGCACCATATTATCGCTGATTAGTGCCGGCAACGTGACCGTGGCCCGAGCCAATGCACCCCATGCAACGCACAGGACCAGCATGAGTGTTATGCGTGTTGAAAACATGACGTGTTCTCCCGTACAGCGTTCAGCAATTCCACGGAGGCGTCTTCGATCATTTCAAGTGCCTCCGGCACCAATCGCGATCCGCGTCCGGTGCGCGTTTCGTAGCCACCGCCGGCAAAGGCGCGCCGGGTCGGCACGTAGCCCAGGTAGCCGTTGCACATGTGAGCGATTTGCAGGAATGGGAAGGGTGACTCGCGCTTGATACGCAATTGCGCTTCCACGAACGGCTCGCCCATTAACGACAGCAGCGCGAAGTTGCCCAGCCGCAAGGCCTGCATTTCATACGGGTAATGCGGATGCGTGGTCCGTTCGTCGGCGATGTCGAGTATGCCCACCGCGTAGACCCAATCCCAGCTCACCTGCACGTGGTTGTCGTCCTGCCATAGCGGCGTCGGGTGCTCTGCCAGCATGCGCTGTGCCTCAGCCAGCAGCGCGGGAGATATTTCGCGACGCGGCAGCGGCAGCACCCGGCGCGCCCACGCAAAGGTGGCTGCATCAACGGGCGTCATCTGCGCCAGCGCCGTACGCGTCGAGTCAGCCAGCATCTGTCCCATTATCCGGTGGTCCCACAACGGATGCGGATCGGCGTGATTCACGTAATGCACATTGCCGCAACAGCCGTTGATCACCAGCGGTGTGCAACCGGCGCCAAAGTGCGCTTCCATCTCATCGCACCACGCACCGGGCCAGCCGGCCAGCGCGTCGTTCGCGCCATACCCGTGACAGGGGTGACAGGTGTGATGTAACAGCGCGGAGATCACTTGCCCTTCCGAATTGGTGAAGGTCGCAATCCCAACTTCGGGATCGGTCGGACCTTCGACGTGCAAAATATTGGGGCTGCATTGCGGGGGATGACACACCGTGGTGCCGTCGCGCAGCACGAAACGGCGGTTGAAGGCTACGCGCCCATCAATGGCGCGACCGACGGCGACGGTCACCGGTTGCATATTGGCGAGTGCCATGCCGAGGGCATCCACGCAGCCGGTCACCGCCGGTGCGTTATAACGCGGATCGCCGCCACGCAGCCATGCGTATTCATCCGGTAACAACGTACAGCTATCCCGGCAGAAATGATTGCCGATGCTCGGCGCGGCATGGTTCTGCGTGATGTGAATGATCAACCGCTCAGGCGCCAGTTGATACGTCTCCTGTGCACGCCGACGAATCTCGTCCGCCCACGGATTGTCGATCGCCAACACATCGATAGAGAGGATGGCATAGCGTTCCCCGGCGTGCTCTAGTGCCAGCGCCCGCGCGTATAACGGCTCGAGCACATTCGAGCATGGGCGGTGCCGCCCGATGTCACCCGCGATTTGAATGCCTTTTTCCGGCGAGATCACGGTCTTCGCCGCCCCGGCACGCAGTGGAGAGGTCATGTCGTGCTCCTTTGTGGTTCACGGCATCAGACTGATGCCGTGGTGCAGATCCATGCGTCCACGCTTTGAGAGGACGTTGTCGCACGCCGTCCAGGCCAAACGTTCCATACGAATTGTTATATTCATCGCCAACCTGACATGCAAGCAGGATATCCTGTACGGGTATATCCTACCCGATCAGATAATCGGCTGCAATGGTATTCGGTCGATGGGTAGCAGGCGTTTATCCGCCGGACGTGCAATCGCCTGCATCACTGGACAACATTTACGCCCCCGGAGAACAGTGCGTTCCCCGGGGGCGTGAACGTAACCGGCGGCGTGTCGCGGTTTACAATCCGTATTTCCGGATCAGGTATTGCTCGATGCTCTTGCGCTCTTTATCCGTCAACGCCCGGTTGTAAATGATCACCTCAGCCACGGAACCGCGGAACGTACGCCGATTGGCATTGCTGCCGTGTGGGCTGCCGCCGAGATAAAACTGCTTGGGCGTCAGCCAATTCGGTCCGCCGCTATAGGCTGGCCAGGCGATCCCGTTGTGATATCCGATGTAACTGGTTTTCGACGAAACCAGCGTCAGACAGATCGGTGTGTCATACGGCAAGTTATTCGGCGGATAACTCACCGTGGCATCCGGTCGGAACCAGGAGATCTTTCCGGTGTAATCGGCGGTGGGCGTCACATCAACCGTCACGCTGGCACTGGCCTTCTTCGTGCCCCGCGCCACGGTTATATCGTATTTTGTTTTACCGGTCGGTATGACGGTCACCGAACCATTGAGATACACGGCGCCAAAGTTGGACGAGGTGACGATCTCGGCATCGGTCGAACTCCAGGTCAACGTGACACCCTGCCCGGCGGTCACGTTCGCCGTGCTGGCGCTGAGGGTAACCGCTAGGTTTGCCTTCCCCACCACTACGGTACTTGTCGAGGTCACTTCCTGTTCACCGTTCGTAACGGTGATGCTGTAAGTGGTGGTGGCTGCCGGCGTCACTACCGTGCTGCCGTTCACGTCGTTGGCGGTGAAGTTGGAGGCCATGACACCAAGCGCGTTGGTGGACGACCACTGCAACGTCGAGTTGTCGCCTTCTTTGATGGAAGACGGTGCGGCTGTCAAGGCAATTGTCGGCACGGGTTTCTTCACGACCACCGTCACGGTGGCGGTCGAGGTATCCGTCTGTGATGCGCCGTGCCGCACGGTAATCGTAAAGGTGGTCGTTACGGTGGGTGTAATGATCGCCGTCCCGGATACGGCGGTGGCGCCGAATGAAGACGAAACGACGTGCGTCGCGTTGATGGATGTCCAGCTCAACGTGACCCTCTGACCTGGCTCAATAGCCGTTGGGGTTGCGACGAGATTCACCGTGACATTTGCTTTCGACACATTGACGGTTACCTGCGCGGTACGCTGCTGCACGCCATTGGTTACAGTTATGGTATAGGTGGTGGTGGCCGTAGGCGTCACCTCCAGCGTGCCGTTGATGGTGGCCGCGCCGAAGTTGGAGGAAACGACGCCGGTGGCATTGGTCGATGTCCAGGTCAGCGTGCTGGTGTCGCCGTCGAGAATATTCGTCGGTGATGCCGTCAAGGAGACAGTGGGCGCAGGCGGCGTCACGGTGACCGTCACGCTGTCCGTATCGTCCTTCCCCGCATTATTGCCTACAGTAATGGTATAGGTGGTCGTGCCGGTTGGCGCAAACGTTACCGATCCGTTGACGGTGGCGGCGCCGAAGTTGGAACCGGACACCGCAGTGGCGCCGGTGGATGTCCAGGTTAACGTCACGCTGTCTCCGGCAGTGATCGTGGCCGCGCTTGCGTTCAGCGACACTTTCACAGCTCCGCCGCCGGCATAACTGACGCCATTGGCGCGTCGCCCGCTGCCGGCAGCGGCGGCATTCCCGCCGTTGCCCCCGCCGTTCGTTTTCACTCGTGTGCCTTGTTCGGTATCGCCGTTGCTCTGGTCGAGTACAGTATATTCCTGTTGCGCATTGCCGGTCGGTTGGTAGACGATGAAAATCGTGCCTTCCTCGGCATCCCAGTAATTACTGAGATCGGGAGTAGCTAAGATGCCGGGTTGTCCCATGGGAGGCGTGAAGAGTAGCGCGGGATTTCCCCCCAATTCCGGGACCGATGACACCTGCTGAGGCGCATTTTTCTCGTTCAGCGCCGTCAATTCGTAATGATGAACGGATTGATCGGTCCACTTATCGACGACCGATGAAAACGCATTGCGTGTCACCCCGCGCTCCGCCGAGAGCCACACGACCAGATTCTCCTGCCGCGGCAGTTCGAACAGCGTGGGTGGGATATCGGTCATCGCGACGTGACCATCCAGGAAACTCACTATGTATTTGCCCTGGTGACGTTTCGTCAGGTCGGACAAGGTATATGCGAGTCCTGCAGCATTGCCGGGTGTGCCGTCGGCGACGTGCATGCCGTCCGCCGACACCATCGTCTCCTGATAGCGCCGAAAGTTGCCTAACCGCGCGCCGGCGAGCATATTGTTGATCACATAGGAGTTGATGGCTTCGTTAAGATCGGATGGGCAGGATAGGAGCGACTGGTTGAGCGACAGCGTATTCCAGAAGTCAGTGGCGTAGGGCAGATGATCGTCGTGATCCTGGGCGAAGCTCAACACGGAGACGGCGATCTGGCGCTGGTTGCTGATGCATGTCGATTGCCGTCCCTTCTCGCGTGCAAACCGAAAAACCGGCACCATGATTGCCGTCACGATGGCGATGATTGTCGTGACGACCAAAACCTCAACCAGCGTATATGCCGGACGTCGCATCATAGCAGCCTCCCTGAATGCACATCGCCGCTATTCACGGCGGAAACCGGCCTTGCACTACACCGCTGTCCAACTGCTCGAGAGTTCGCACGATTCGGTCTACATCAACGAGCAGGCATTGCTGGATAAAGCGAGTGCTATCCTGGCCAACTATCTTTGTTGTTCCGTGATTCGGCAGTCTTCTAATGGATGTAAGCTCAAAGTTTGATTAACAAGCGGCAAGAAATTGCCGATATACGCCAAATCGCCCCCCCTTTTTGCGTGCAAAAGGGGGGTAATCGCGATAGGCGCGTTCATGCCGATGTCAGCAGACCGCTGAACCACATGACACACCTTATAGTCGATATTTGGTCATTAAATACTGCTCGATGCCACGCCGATCCGCATCGGGCAAGGCTTTGTTATACACGATAACTTCGGCGATATACCCGCGGTACGAAGTGATGCTGTTGCTGTTGCCGTGCGGACTGCCGCCGAGGTAGAACTGGCTGGGGGTTAACCAGTGTACTCCGCCGGGATACGGTGGCCAGGGCACCCCGTTGTGATACGCGGTGTAGCTGTTGCTGCCCGACACAAGCGTCAGGCACATCGGGGTGTTATACGGCAGGCTGTCAGGCGGATACTGCGCCGTCGCATCGGACCGGAACCACGAGATCGCTCCCACGAATTTTGCGGATGAATCGACGGTGACGGTTGCACTGGTCGTGGCCTTCTTATTCCCTTGCACCACGGTAATGCTGTATGTCGTGGTGACGGACGGGCTCACGACCGTCGTGCCGGTCAGGGCGGCAGCGCCAAAGGTCGATGATTCGACTGCATCGGCATAGGTTGATGCCCAGCTCAAGGTTGTGCTCTGGCCGGGATTAATCGTCGGGGGATTTGCCGTGAGCGTGACGGACGGGGTATTGGGGCTGGAAGTGTTGGCACCGGCGGTTAACGCATGCTCCATGGCGCTTTGATTGGGGTTGGGCAACTTGAGACGCGTCGCCTGCACGGCGGCGCCATTGCTTTGATCCAGCACGGTATATTCTGCCTGCGAATGAGCGGTGGGACAATAGACCAGAATAATGGTCCCTTCCTCACGCTCCCATACTCCGGAAACATCTGACGAGATCAATGTGCCCGCTTGCCCGACCGGCGGTTCGAATTGCAGCGCGGAATTGCCTCCCAGAGCGGGCACCGACTCGACGTAGGTGGGGGGACGGTCGGCATACAGCGGGGTCAGCGTGAAATGATGCGTGGATTGATCCGTCCAGGCGGTGACAGTTAAGGTAAACGTCTTGAGTCTTACCCCATTGTCCGCGTTCACCCAGAGCATCAGATGCTCCCACTGCGGCAGTTGATACAGCGTCGGGCACTTTTGGCGCACTTCGACGTGGCCATCGAGAAAACTCGCGACAAATTTCCCCTGATGGCGTTTGTCCAGATTCTGCGACGAATACGCGATGTTCGATACTGTATCGGTAGCAGCCACGGGATTACTCATCCCATCGGCTGTCACCATGGTGTCCTGGTGATTCCGAAATGTCGCCATCCGCGTGCCGCAAATAATATTGTTGCACACATATGAATTCGTTTCAGTGCGATTGTCCGATGGGCAAATCAACAGTTTGGGATCGAGATTGAGCGATGTCCAAAAATCCCGCGCGATCGGGAAGCACTCTTCATGATCCTGGGCAAACGCTAACACCGCAAGCGCAATCTGGCGCTGATTATTCGCACAGGACGATTGCCTGGCTTTAGCGCGCGCCAGGTGGAATCCTGGAAAAGTCAACGCGGCCAAGATGACGACAATCACCATGACGACCAAAAATTCTACCAGGGTAAAAGCAGGTCGATGCATAACCGGTCACCCCTTCAAGGCAAAATCACAGCGCGATTCCGGCAGATGAGTCGGCAACTCTGAATAATTTCGTGGCAAGCAAATTCCAGGATGCCAATCAATAAATGTCAGCCTGCCAACCGGGTCTATAGTGGACCCCAAAATCTGTACAATAGAAAAGGGGTAGCTTAGGTGGCAGAC
>CAYYJR010000033.1:0-26560 GCA_964472305.1 uncultured bacterium | reverse complement strand
ACCGCTCCCGCGACGGGCACGAAGCCGGCGACCGGCACCACCGCTCCCGCGACGGACACCAAGCCGGCCGCTACCCCGATAGCACCGGTGATCAACTTAATTGCGGTGCCCTTTTCGGGCAAGCTGACCGTTACCTATCAGGATGTCGAGACCATTATCAACACCCCGGAGGAGCGCAAGCTGGAACTGGCTACCCGCCCGCTGGCCGATGCCGAAGGCATCCTGCTGACCAAAGTCTACGACGATCCCAAATTCGAAGTCGAGACGCGGGTGCGGTTGGGCGAAAGCCTGTATGCCGTCGGCGCCGCCGAACTGGCTATCATGAAAGTGCCGACCGGCGCCAAGCGGACCAATGCCAAGTTGCAGGAATCGGCGCGGTTGCTGCAGGAAGTCATCGATCGCTTCCCCACCAGTCCCTACGTGGTGGAATCGTTGTTCCTTACCGGCAAGATTCGTCGTGAAGAGCAGAATCCCGACGCGGAGAAACTGTTCACCCGTGTGATCGAAGAATATCCGGATAGCGAATTCGTCCCGCAGGCGTTGTATCAACTGGTGTTGCTCTATTACGATCAGGACAACATCGAGAAGGCCACCGAGTCGGCCATGCGCCTGGTCTACGGATTCCCGAAGAACTCGCTGGTCGCCGATGCCGTGTTGTGCATCGCGGAATACTATTATTACCAGAAGAAGGAATACCTGACTTCCGCATTCATTTATCGGCGCTTGATCGAACGCTTTCCGGACAATCCGCGCATCGATCGGATCAGCTACCGCATGGCGACGGCGTATTACCGCGCCGGCTTGGCAGGCGAGGCGACCGGACTCAGCACCGCGATCCGTTACTACCTTGAATTCACCGAGAAGTACAAGGATCACGAGCTGGCCGACGACGCGCTGTATTGGGCGGCGAATGCCTATCTGAAGCAGAATAACGCACAAAAGGCGTTTACCCTGCTCACCAAGTTGCTCATCGTCTATCCGGATGGGGACATCAAGGCATACGCGATTCGCTTGCGCGAAAAAATCAAAGAAGAATTCCCGAACATCACAGCGACGGAATTTGACTGAATACGTGGGGGCGCGTCGCGCCCCCACGCACCTAACCCCCGTAAATGCCTGTGTGGCAAGCATTAAAGGAGTAGACCGATGTGGATGGTTATGGCGACAGCCGGTGCCGCGGGTGGGCTCGATCTCTGGACGATCCTGCTCAATGCCAGTCCGATCTCCAAGATAGTGTTCGTGACCTTGATCGGCTGTTCGGTGTTGTCGATCGCGGTGATTATCGAACGGTGGATTATCCTGAAGCGCTCGCAACGAACGACGGCGGAGGCGCTGCTGCAGTTGGATAGCTGGGCGATGATGCAACAGTGGGATACGGCGCGCGAAGAGATCAGCCATGCCCGGCGCGAGGTCGTGCCGCTGTTCTCAGTGTTGCGCGTCGGCATCGCTTACTGGCAGGAATTGGTGGCGGTCGGCGAAACACGGCTGGAAGTCATGGAGACGATGGTCACCGAAGCGTTGGGACGCGAGTTGAAGCTGGTGCGCTCTATGCTGCGTGCGAACTTGCCCATCCTCGCCAATATCGCATCGGTGGCGCCGTTCATCGGGTTGTTCGGCACGGTGGTGGGCATTATCCTCACCTTCGACTCCATCTCCCGCACCGGGAACATGGGGCAGGAACTGGTCGCCAGCGGCATCGCCGACGCGCTGGTGGCTACCGCCATGGGCTTGTTCGCCGCCATTCCCGCGGTCATCGCCTATAACTTCTTCACCGATCACATCAGCCAGATCATCCTCTCGATGGAAGAAGTGGCGTTGGAGCGCATTTACTTCCTGGTGCAGCGCGAGGCGGTGCAGGAGAGCGAGACGAAGAACGCACAACCGCTGATGCCGGCGAATGGCAGCACGGCGCACCACGACGCAGTGCAGGTAAAGGAGTAACGCATGCACGGACCGGCGATAGAAGAAGAAGACGGCCAGATTGCCGCCATCAATATTATTCCACTGGTGGACGTGGTGCTGGTGCTGCTCATCATCTTCATGGTGACCACGGTGTTTTCACGCGACTCGGCGATCAAGCTGGAACTCCCCAAAGGCAGCAGCCCGAAGCAAGCCGCCGCGCCGCCGATGCAGATTAATATCACCGTCGACCAGAGCGGTTTGATCCTGGTCAATGGCAAACCCACCGCGCTTGAGCAGGTCGGCAACCGGGTGAAAACCTTCCAGAACCAGAACGCGAAAACCTTGATCATCCTGCGCGGCGATCGGCGTACCGTTTATGGGAAAATTATGCCGGTGCTGGACGAGGTGAGCCGCACCGGGGTGCAGATTACGCTGGCATTGAAGCCAGGTCCACCGGATAAATAGGATAAGGATGCATCATGGGCGCTATCGTGCTCA
Organism: uncultured bacterium; assembly: GCA_964472305.1. GTDB lineage: Bacteria > Armatimonadota > Hebobacteria > CAIYQO01 > CAIYQO01 > CAYYJR01. The sequence continues at coordinate 24,160 of CAYYJR010000033.1, read as the reverse complement.
CAATTAAGATGGTGCTGCTGAGCATGACCATCGTCGGCGCCGTGGGGTTGCTGCTGCTGCTGCTGTACCGTGACAACCGCTTGTTGTTCTGGTGCGTGCTCGCTGCGTTGACCGGACACCTGGTGTTCGCCGTGGGTTTGTGGACGGTCAACCTGATTCTCTCGCGTCGCCCGGCTGAGCGCTTCGTGGAGATCAAGGTCACCGTGGCAACGCCTGAACCGCCCAAGGTGGAGCCGCCGAAGAAACCCGAACCCGAGCGCAAGCTGGATTTGCCGCTTGGTCGGCCTGACGGCAAACGCAATGTGACCAAAATCAAAAAGGGTTCGACCCTCGATCCGAAAGCGCGCGAAGGCGCGAAAGGTGCCAAGACCTTCGGTAATCGTCACATGATTGCCACCGCGACTGATGGTCCTGGTGACATCGCCTATGATCCAGACGCCGAAGGTGAAATTCTCGGCCCCGGCGACAGCCTCGATCCGAGAGACCTGTTTAAGATCGGCACCGGCGGCGGGGGCGATGACTGGGGCATTCCCGACGGCGATCCCGACGGCGGCGTGCCGGCCGGATTCCCCAATGGGAAAATCGGCGGTCGGGTCTACTTCGTGCGCATGAAATACGGCACCAGTTCTGCGTGGTTCGCCTACAACGACGGCACCAAACGGTTGCTGAACTACCTGAATAAAACCTTCCCCTGCCAGACCGACACCTGGCCGATGACGCCGGATGAGTTGAAAAAGCGCTATATGTCCAAAGGCGCGCAGCCCACCTTCCTGTATATCTATTGCGATGAGGGTTTCAAGCTGAACGGGAGTGACGTGAGCGTGCTGCGCGAGTATATGGACAAAGGCGGCTTCCTCTTCCTCGACAGCCGACCCGATCCGGTGATTCGAGATATTATCGCGCGCGAACTGGATAAAATATTGCCCGGTATCCGCCTGTCGACGATCTCCGGCAGCCATGCGATTAACAGCTTTCTCTACCGGCTGGACCCGCCCGGCGGCATTGGCGAGAATATTCTCGAAAAGCGCAATTATGGCGTGACGCGAGATGGCCGGCTCATTGTATTCTACACGCCGGGCAACTTTGCGCATATCTATTCCGCGGCCGATGCCAGTGTCGATCCGTTTGTGGCGGCCCAGTACCAGATGGGGGCCAATGTCATGCTGTATGCGATCACCAAGGGTAATCCGGCGGGCTTCGCCCGGCAGCAGGGGGCACGGGCCGTGGTGACGACGCAGGCCCTCGAACAGTTGGGTTTATTGAAACCGGAAATCGCCAAACCGACGGGACCGGCACAGCCCGGCGAAACAGTGAAAGTGAAACCCACGCCACCCCCGAGCGGAACGGAATCGCCGGATACCGAGATGGTGCCGGATGATATCAAGCTGCTCGACGAATGATGGCGGCGCGCGCTGCGTGAAAGTGAGTTCGGACATGAGACATCTCTGGCGGTGGATATGGATGGCGGTCTGTCTGCTTTGCCTGGTATTGCCGGCGCTGGCGGACGATGACGAAGATGAAAATGGCGGCGGCAACGTCGATCCGGGCGTGCAATGGCGGATGGCGAATTCCTATTTTGAACGCCGTGAATATGACGACGCGCGTGCCTTCATGATCCAGTTTGTGCGGGCTAATCCCGATGACAACAATGTACTTGAAGCGTACTTGCGCTGTTATGAAATCGCACGTTCGTATCGTCCCAATCCCGAGTTGCGCAAAGCTATTTATCAGGAAGCCCTGACCGCGTGTGACCGCTGGCGGAAGAAATACCCCGACACGAATAAGGAACGCGCCGCCCGTGCGTTATGGTATAAGGCGTCGCTGCACGATCGTGAAGGCGCGCGCCCGCTGGGCATTTCCACGTTGACCGAACTCGTCACCAAGCTGCCCGGCACGCAGTGGGATGCCAGCGCCTACTGGACGCTGGGTGAGTGGCTGCGCGATGGGCAGCGTTTCAGCGAGGCGATTCCCAATTATGCCGCCTACCGGAAAATTGCCGGCGTCAGCGAGCAAGGCGGCTTGGCGGCCTTCCGCGAAGGCTGGTGTTACGAGGCGCTGGGCGAAGACGACAATGCCCTCGCCGCCTACCGCAGCGTGCTGAACGGTTATAATTTCGGCTGGGGACAGTTCGCGTGGGGTGCGCTGGACGCCGCGCGACGGGCGCGCAAGCTGGGCGATGACCAACTGTGCCGCACATTGGCATACAAAATTATCGACGGCAGTCCGAAGGAGTGGTACGATCTGCAGTCGCAGGCGCGCGCGCTGATCGGCGAAAAGCTGCAGGCGCCGCCGAAAAATATTCGCGTCAATCCCTCCCTGAACGAGACCTACCTCGGCGACCAGATCAACCTGAACGGGCAATCGAAGCTGAAGCTGACGCGCGAACTGCCGGTGTTAGTGCGGCTGGAATGGGTGAGCAAAGACGATCCCTTTAGCGGTTCGCTGGGCATCGTGCCGAAGATCGCCGTCGCCAAAGAGCCGGATAATATGAAGGCCAGCGAGGAAGGCGGCAAAAAAACCTATCGCGCGACGATCACCGCACCCGACGCAAAGGGCAACGTACAGCGCGACTGGTGGTACAAGTTTACCGAAGAAACGCAGACGGTGTCTCCGCCCGACAGCCTGACCGTCACCCGCTCATGGGAAAAGACGGAAAACGCGCTGGGCATTTGCACCATCCGCATTCAATCAACCGCGCGCTGGCATATCTGGATCACGCTGCCGAATAATAAAACGAATGTGAATAACCTGAACATCCAGCCACACGAGGTGCAGAATAATGGGCGCACCTTCAAATGGCACGACTGGTTCGACCTGAAAGAAGGTCTGGTGTTGAAATTCCCGGTAGAGGTCGGCGGCGGCGTGGATAACTTCTATCCGCTGATTCGCCTGGAACACAGTATATCAGGGTATCGTCCCGATCAGGTGGGAACCGGAGTGGCGGCCTCCTATGAGACGCCGTTTTTCTACATCAAGCTGATGTCGGAGAAGCCGTTCCCTTGTGGGTACCAGTTCCCCGGCACCCGGGTGGTGATCCTGAACGAAATTGTCAACTAAGCGCGCGCCCGCGTGAACGCCAACGCCCTGGGAACGAGTCATCGATCCCGGGGCGTTGGTGCGGTTGGGGGAAAGGCCGATTTTGCGCTTTTTCACGGTCAGTCGCCGGCGGCGAGGGAGGCGTTACGCGGTCACCTGCTCTGGCAGCACGCGCACCAGGCGGCCGTCGATGCGCAGGCGTCCCGCGCAGAACAACCGCACCGCCTCGGTGAATGCCTGGTGTTCCTCGATCAGCACCCGCGCGGCCAGTGTCTCCGGGGTATCGTCGTCTCGCACCGGCGTGGTGCGTTGCACCACGATAGGGCCTGCATCCACGTCTTCTTCCACAAAATGCACCGTGCATCCGCTCACCTTCACGCCATAATGCAACGCCGCTTCGTGCACATGGTGCCCGTAAAAGCCGGGACCGCAGAAGCTGGGGATGAGGGCGGGGTGGATGTTGAGAATGCGTCCGGCGAAGGGGGCGATCAGCTCGCGGGTGACCACGCGCATGAAGCCGGCCATTACCACCAGGCCGACCTCCGCCTGATGCAGGCGCTGTGCCAGCGCGCGGCTGAACGCGTCGCGTGAGTCGAACTGCCCCGGCATGATGAGCGCGGTGTCGATGCCGGCGCAGCGCGCGCGCTCCACCGCGAAGGCCCTCGGCTGATCGCTGATCACCAGCACGATGCGGCCATGAATGGTGCCCGCGTCAATGGCGTCCATGAGGGCCTGCATGTTCGACCCGCCACCCGAGGCCAGCACTCCGATGCGCACCGGTTGCTCGCTCATCCCCGTTCCTCCGTCGCGCGGCGGGCTGTCGCCGCCGTCGCTACAAGAGTCGCAGAACTGCCGCAGGCTTGTCAAGTGCGCGCGCCTGCTGGACCCCGTTCCCCGCGCATGATAGAATAGCGCGTTATGGAAATTGGCATTATCGGACTTCCCAGCGTGGGGAAAACCACCCTCTTCAATATTGTCACGCGCAACACCGCGAAGACGGGCGGCTTCTCGACGAGTAACGCGCCGAACATCGGCGTGGCGTCGGTGCCCGACCCGCGTCTGGCATGGCTATCGGCGCAGTACAAACCCAAGCGCACCATCGCCGCGACCGTGAATTTCGTCGACGTGGCGGGATTGGTGCAGGGGGCGACGAAGAAAGATGCCTTCAGCGGGCAGTTTCTGGCGCAACTGCGCGCGGTTGACGCACTGGTGCACGTGGTGCGCGTTTTTGACGACGAGGCCGTGCCGCATCCAATGGAATCGGTAGATCCCGCGCGCGACCTGCATATCGTGGAGACCGAGTTGCTGCTGGGCGACCTGGGCGTGGTGGAGAAGCGCGTGGAGCGCCTGCGCGAGGACATCAGCAAAAATCGCAACCGTGCCGACGCGGAAAAAGAGCTGAAAGTGATGCTACGGCTGCAGGAGCGGTTGGAGAGCGAGCAACCGCTGCGCGGGATGGAGCTCACTGACGAGGAAGAGCGCATGCTGCGCGGCTATACCTTCCTCACCGCCAAACCCATCGTGTATGCCATCAACCTGGGCGAGGGGCAGGGTTTCACCCCGGCGATGCTGCCCGGCATGACGGTAGAGGAGCGCGACGGCGTCTTGCTCATCGACGGCAACCCATCGATCGCCTTCCAGGGAAAACTGGAAGAAGAGATTGCCCAGTTGCCGGAAGAGGAAGTGAATGATTTCCTGACCGCGCTGGAGATCGCCGAGCCTGCCGCCCACCGCCTGATTCGTACCTGTTATTATGTGTTGAGTGTGATCGCGTTCTTCACCGTGGGTGAGGACGAATGCCGGGCGTGGACGACGAAGCGCGGTGACACCGCTCCCACCGCCGCCGGCCGCATTCACTCAGACCTGGAGCGCGGCTTCATCCGCGCGGAAGCGTTCCGTTACGACGACCTTTACCGCCTGGGCAGTGAACAAGCGGTCAAGGAAGCCGGCCTTTTCCGCCTGGAAGGGAAAACGCACGTAGTGGAAGACGGCGAGATATTGAATATCCGCTTCAACGTGTAAGGGTTCTTCTTTGCCAGCGGTGACGCCGCCGCGTATCATGCCTCCGCGTCGGGATAGCGGGCTTCGATGGCGCGGATGCTGTCCATGGCGGCGATCAGCGCTTCCACGATGGCGGGGTCGAACTTGCGCCCGGCGTCATTATTGATAATTTCCAGCGCTTCCTGTTCGCCCATCGGGCCTTTGTAGACGCGCTTGGAGCGCAAGGCATCATAGACGTCCGCCGCGGCCACCACGCGGCCGAACAGCGGAATCTCTTCACCCTGTTTGCGAGCGGTCTCACTGACTGGGCAGCCGGAGGCCACGTCCACACAGCCGGGGTAGCCGCTGCCGTCCCAGTTCTCGTGGTGGTTCAACGCCACCTGCGCCGCTGCTTCGTCCAGTTCCGAAGCCGAGCCGATGAACAGTTGTGCGCCCAGGTAGGTGTGTTGCTTCATGATCGCGTATTCTTCCGGCGTGAAGGAACCGGGCTTTTTCAGGATCGCGTCGGAGATGGCCACCTTGCCCACATCGTGCAACATCGCCGCCATGCGCAGCACGTCGCGCTGGTGGTCGACGGTCGCCTCCGGCACCCCCTGTTTTTGCGCCCAGCGCTCGTAGATCTCCACGGCATAGGCGGCCACGCGGTTGACGTGCGGGCCGGTCTCTTTGGGATCGCGCATCTCCGCCATGGCGATCATGCGCAGAATCAACGCGCGCGTCATCTGCGTGCGCTCCACCGCGATGGCACTGTTGCTGGCAAAATAGACGGCCAGGCGCTCGTCATCCACGGTGAAGGGCATCACCTCGCCACGTGCGTCCAGCGCGTTAATCAACTGCAGCACCCCCACGATTTTACCACGGCTGGTATGCAGCGGCAGGGTGAGCACGCTGGTGGTGCGGTACTGCGCCACTTTGTCGTAGTCGATGCTGAAGCGGTATGGAACATCCACCGGCAGTTGGTAGGCGTCGGCGATGTTCAGCGCGGTGCCGGTGAGCGCCACGTAGCCGGCGATGCTATTGGCGTTGATGGGCACGGTGAAGGTGGTGTAGACCAGCTTCTCCCCCGGCTGCAGCCGCTTGCTGAGCGTGGCGTTCTGTGTGTGGCTGAACGTCAGCGATTGGCCATCGATGAGGTAGATGGAGCCCGCATCGGCATGCACCACCTGGCGAGCGGTGGTGAGGATCTTCTCCAACAGCAAGTCCAGGTCGTTGATCTCGGCCAGCGCCTCAGTGAGGGCGACAACCTGCAGCAGTTTCGTCTCTTCATCGGACATAACGACAATCCTTTGGGCAAGCGATAGGATGGTGAACACTCATTCACTCTATGGTACTCTATCCGGCGCCAGTCGTGAAGAGGGAAGGCTCAGATCGTTGCCACCCGATTGCGGCCCGTCTGCTTGGCCTGGTAAAGTGCTTCATCCGCGCGCTTGATCAATGCCTCCTCGTTGGCGATATCGGGGTGGGGGAAGCTGGTACTGCCCACACTGATCGTGACGCGCACCGTCTGCTCGTCCTCCGTCACGCTGGTATCCTCCACCAGCCGCCGGATGCGCTCGCTCAACCGGTGCATATCGGTCTTCGACGCTGACGGCAGCACGATCAAGAATTCTTCACCGCCATAGCGCAACATGATATCGCCTTCGCGGATGGCGGAACGTGCGACCTGGCTGATTTTCACCAGCACCCGGTCGCCGACCAGATGGCCGTAGGTGTCGTTCACGTCCTTGAAGTGGTCGATATCGAAGATCATCAGTCCCAACGGGGTGCCGGAGCGCACGGCACGTCCATATTCCTCGTGGAGGCGCGCCAATCCGAAGCGGCGGTTATACGCCCCGGTTAACGGGTCCAGCGCCGCCAGGTGCTGCAGGCGTTCGTGGATGACGGCGTTGTTCAGCGCCAGCGCCAATCCGTGGCGAAGCAGGTCGATGTTGCGGTCAATATGCGTGTCGAACTCATGCGAACCCGCCAGCACGATCACGCCCAGCGGTACCTGCTTATACAGGATCGGCTCGATAATCACCTCGCGCGGCTGGAAAGTGGTGACGACGCCTTCCAGCACGATGTCCTCGGGCAGCCCGATGCGTTGGCGCTCGCCGGTGCGCATGGCATACCGGATGCGCTCGTTGGCGGTCAGATTCATCTCCGACGCCAGGCCGAAGGCGGTTAGCAGCTTCAACTCGCCGTTTGATTCCACCAGAATCGCCCCCGCGTCAGCGGTAATGAGTTGAATCAATTGATGCAACGCCTGGTGGGCAATCGTCTTGACGTCGAGATGGCTGGAGAGGGTTTCGGAGAAGGCGCGGATCACCGCCTCGGTGTGCAGCGACGAAGCCAGCGCCGACACCAGGTTGTTGAACGCTTCCGCGCTTTCGCCGATTTCATCCTCGGATTCTTCCTCGACAAAACAGGTCACCGGAGCATATTGCGCGGTCGCGTCAAGCTGGGAGAAGCGTTCGAGCTGGGTTTCCACGTAGCGCATACGGTCAGCGAGCAGGCGCAGGCGCGTGCCCACCACCCCCTTCACCAGGAAAAAGCTCACCGCGCCGATGATAATGCCCGCCAGGATGGTGGCGGAAAAGAACCATCCGGTCAGCACGATTTCATGGGGCACGCCAACGTAGATCACGAAAAAGGGCAGGGCCAGGCCGACCAGCACCCCGAACGCGATCATCCAGATGGCCAAATCCGCGAAGACGGTGCGAGTGATTCGAATCATGCCGCGTCTGCCATTCCGCCAGGCGTGGCGCACCGGCGCCGTCAGGGGGAGTCCTGCACCTGGCAAATGATGTTTGTCATATATTCCATATTATAGTCCGAATCTACTGCTGTGTTCAACAGGAAACATCCACGATGCCGTGCGCGTGGGCTTTCGGCAGCGAGGGGAAGGACATACCACCGGTTGCCCCTTTCCTCGGAAGCGCGGCAGTCTGGTCGAGGTGCGCGGGAACGGCAAATATCCGTCGGCGGGCAATTCATTGCGTTCCGTATGGTATTCCGCTCGCAAAAGCTGGAATATACTGATAACAGAGTCCATTTGTTGTACCTGTCGCGGTCGTGCCGGGAGAGTGGCATTGCACTGGCAAGTCATACCGTTTATGTTTCCGTTGCTTTGCTCCGTCACACTGCTGGTGGGACTTGCCTGGGCTTCCTGGCAGCGTCGCCCGGCGCCGGGTGCGGCATCCGCCGCGGTGCTCTGCCTGTTGCTCCTCGAATGGACGCTGTCCTACCTTCTCGAACTCTCCAGCACGCAACTGTCCACCAAGCTGCTGCTGGTGAAGATCGAATATCTTAGCATTCCGCTGGTGCCGGTGTGCTGGCTGCTGTTTATCGGTCAATTTAACGGCTGGGATCTTCGCCAGCGGCGTATCCTGTTGCTTTTCGTGATCCCGCTGCTCACCACGGTGCTGATGTGGACCAATGAGTGGCATCATCTGCTGTATCGCAAAGCGTGGCTAACCGACGCGCATGCCTACTACATGCTCACCGTCACGCATGGTCCGTGGTATTGGTTGCTCGTTGCCTATAGCTATATCCTGGTCACCGCCGGCATTCTGCTCTGCCTGCAGGGAATGCTGCGCCCATTGTTCATTTATCGCCGCCAAGCCACCATTCTGCTGGGGGGCGCCATCGTTCCCTGGGTGTGCAATCTGCTTTTCGTGTTCGGTCTCAATCCGGTCAAGCCGTTCGATCTCACGACGTTGGGCTTCACCTTCACCGCGCTCAGCATGGTGTTCGGCCTGTGGCGCTTCCGGTTGTTCGACATCATGCCGATTGCCCGCTCCGCGGTGATCGAAGGCATGCGCGACGCGGTGTTCGTACTGGACGACAAGCGGCGCATCATCGATCTGAACCACATGGCGCAGCGGGTAATTGGCCTGCGTGCCAGCCAGGTGATCGGCAAACCGGCAGAGGTAACGCTGGGATCGTTGCAAGAGATGATCAGCGCGGCGGATGGCCTGTCGGAACACCGCTTTGAAGTGATGCTGGCGCGCAACGGTATGCGCCGCTCTTTCGACGTGCGCATGTCCGCGCTGATGCAGCGCGAGCATGAGGTGCAGGGTTTTCTCATTGTCATGCACGACATCACCGAGCTGAAGCGCGCCGAGGAGCGCCTGGCCCGGCTCAACGAATGCCTGTCGAGTCTGGGCGCCGATGCGCCGGCGAATATCGATCGCCTGACCGAACTCTGCGGCGAGTTGATCGGCGCCGAGTGCGCGCTCTATTATCGGATGAGCCATGACACGATTATCGCCGTCGGACAATGGCGGATGCCGGATGATTTTCTGGAACGCGAGAATACCGAGGGGCATCTGTGCCGCGACATCACACGTCGAGGGAGCGAACTGGTGGTGCTGCGTAACCTGCGGCAATCCGATTATGCCCATCTCGATTCCAACGTCGAGAAGTATACGCTGCAGACCTGCATCGGCAAGCCCGTTACCGCGCGCGGAGTGGATAAGGGATCGCTGTGCGTGTTCTTCCAATGCGATTACTTGCCTTCGGCTGACGATACGCGTGTGTTGGGGATTATTGCTTCGGCGATCGGGGCGGAGGAAGAGCGGTTGGATAGCGACGCCGTCATCAAGGAAAGCGAAGCGCGCTACCGCCTGCTCTTCAATACGATGTGTGAAGGCTTTCTGCTTGGTTCACTGGTATATAAGCAATGCGAGCCGATCGATTTTCGTATCATCGACGTCAATCCGACCAGCGAGCACTTGATCGGACTTCCCCGTGCTGAATTGTGCGGGCGCCTGCTTTCCGAAGTGTTTCCGCACTTAGATGCGAGTTGGCTGCGGGCGCTGGCGCAGGTGGATCACACCGGGGCCCCCGCCAATTTTCAGCATTTCGTGCACGCGCTACACAAATATCTGGATGTCTCGGTGTATCGCCCACAGACGGAAATGCTGGCGTTATTGCTCTACGACATCACCGAGCGCAAGACGGCGGAAGAGCGGCTGAATTACCTGGCGTATTATGATGAATTGACCGACTTGCCGAATCGTTTTCTGTTCGGCGATCGGCTGAATCAGGCGCTCAGTTATGCCAATCGTAAAAACAACAGCCTGGCGGTGCTCTTTCTCGATCTGGATCGCTTCAAAGAGGTCAACGATTCGCTGGGGCACGAGGCCGGCGACAGCCTGTTGCGCCAGGTTGCGATTCGACTGAAGGACGCCATTCGCGAGAGTGATACCGTAGCGCGGTTGGCGGGCGATGAGTTCGTCTTCATTTTACCCGACCTGGTCACGCCCACCGTCGACAACGCGCGAGTGATGGCCGATCGCATCCTGGCGGCGTTTACGCATCCCTTCCTGGTGGAAGAGCACGAGTTGTTCCTCACCCCCAGTCTGGGCATCGCGCTGGCGCCCTCTGACGGCCAGTTCGCCGATGTGTTGATGCGCCATGCCGACATGGCAATGTATCGTGCCAAGGAGCACGGCGGCAACACCTACTGCTTTTTCGCCGCCGAAATGAGCGATACGCTCTCCACCCGGATCCATCTGGCCCACGACTTGCATAAGGCGCTGGAACGTAATGAGTTCGAGTTGTATTACCAGCCGCAAGCCGACGTACTGACCGGCGAGACCACCAGCATCGAGGCGCTGTTGCGCTGGCATCACCCCACGCAGGGACTGGTGCTGCCCATGCAGTTTATTCCGGTCGCGGAGGAAACGGGACGCATCGAGGCGATCGGCGAATGGGTGCTGCATACCGCCTGTCACCAGACGCGCGACTGGCAGCAGCGGTTCGGGCGCAACCTGCGCGTGGCGGTGAATATCTCGCCACGCCAATTCGAGCGCGACAACTTCGTCCGGGTCGTTGATCGTGCGCTGCGCGACAGCCAGTTGGCGCCGGAATTTTTGGAACTTGAGATCACCGAGAGCATCGCCATGCGGAATACGGAATACACCATCGCGATGCTGCACCAGTTGCGCGCACTGGGCGTGCGCATCGCCATCGATGATTTCGGCGTGGGGCACTGCTCATTCGGCTACCTGAAGCGCTTTCCCATTGATACGCTGAAGATCGACTGGGCTTTCGTGCGCGACATCCACACCGATGCCGACAATGCCGCCATCGTGCAGGCTATCACCGTACTGGGCCGTGCGCTCAACCTTAACCTGATCGCCGAATGCGTCGAGCACTCGGAACAGTTGGAGGTGCTCCGCGCGCAGGGATGCTCCAACTATCAGGGGTACTTGTTGAGCGTTCCGCTGCCCGGCGCCGATTTCGACCGCTTCATGCACGCGATGCTCGACCGGGACAAACTGCCGCTCGTGCTGTAGGGAGTACCGTTTCGGCGTACAGGCGCCGTCAGTACTCTCGTTTCGCTCCATGGGTATCCATCAACGGCCCCTTGGTGGCATCGATCCAGCGCGACGCGCCGGCTTCCCGCTGCGATGGTTCGAGGAGATAGCGCCGTGGGGCATTTTGCGCGATAATCTCCGCTTCCTCGGCCTGTGTGGTCGCGGCATGTTCACGCCAGGGCAGGTCGTATTCCGTCTTGCCGACGATCTGGTCGGGCTGGTCGAAGCCGCACAAGCGGGAGAAGACGGTGTTGCATCCCAGGAAGACGCCGTTGCGGTCTTTCCAGCAGATTGCCTGCGGCACCGAGTTCAGGATATTTGCCAGCATGGCGCGGCTCTCGCCCAGTTGCGCGGAGATGCGCGTTAGCCGGGCAAACACCGGGGTGATGCCAGCTACTCCCAGCAGCATCAGCGCGGAGATCAGCAGGCTAAGCAACTCATCATCGAGCAGGAAAGGCTGCACGGGATTGTTCGTCAGCAGGCGGTACAGCGACAATGCGCGGCGCAGAGCCATTACGAGCATCGCCAGTACAAGAATCCCCCACGCGAGACGTTTTCCGATCAGGCGGTTCAAGCGGAAAGCCAGCGCAACCGCGAACAGTTGCAAGACGAGGGCAACGGCTTCGATGCAAATCAACACCATGATGAGATCCTCTGCATGCGGCGGGTACGGGTGAAGATGGCGTGTCGATTTGATGTTACAATATAGTATAGCACAGGTTGCGGTTATTTTGTTTACCTTGAATTGCGTATAATAAATAACGCAACCATGTGAGACGCCGCATGCGTGCCTGCGAGGCGCGAGGCAAACGGTGAAAGCCCCGGATTCTCCGCTGATTCCGCGGGCGACGGCAACCGGGTGTCGTGCTTCCCCCTGCGTGAATGCGCCCGTGACCAGGGGTGGCCACGGGCCTGTTGTGATGCGAAATGCGCCGGATCAGGCGGCTTGACGGCGGCGATAGGACCATTCCTCGCCGTGCTCGTCGCGCACGTGCAGCGCGCCGTCCCACTTTTCGGTGAGATCTCCGGTCACTTCGTGATACTTCGATGCCGCTTCGCGTGGGTCGGCGGCATCGATGGTCTTTTTATCGGTGACATTGGTCCATACCGTGAATTTCGGCATGTGCATTTCCTCCTCACGTGAGTGTGCACGATAGATATACCGCATTCCGCACCCATCCGTGCGGTGAAACCCCGACAGTCGTTCACGGGCGGCGAGATTGACGCAGGATGTTAATAATCTGGATAGTGGTATGCCGGCAGTGTCACACCGAGGTCTTGCTGGAGATGCGAGACGGAGGAGACCGGGAGCGCACGTCGCTGACGCGGATGGCGATGCGGCAGAAAAAATAAGCATTAAGCCGGGCTTGCGGCGATGCAGTTGATTGCGGATTCGCCAGTTGTGTGGAATAATGTTATCGAAATAATCTATCGGGATAATATCCGGTTATGTCGGTTGCTTGGCTTGCTGACCTGTGCCATCGCACTATCAAGCCTATGGTGGAAATGGATCGCCACGTGTTGCGCCGGATGATTGATTACCGGTGGGTGAAATCGTGATGATTGACATGGCATCGCAGTTGACCGATGTGCACCAGCCGGGATTCCTCAGGATGCAACGGACTGCCGGGTTGGCGATGGCGTATTCGACGTGTGACGCATAATGCAGGCCAGGGGAGTTGCGCCCATCGTGCAAGGTACTGCAGGAGGTAGCCATGGGTGAAGAATATTCAGCAAAAAGGTCCACCATCCTTGTGGTCGATGATACGCCGGACAACCTGTCCTTGATGAAGGAATTGCTGGGACACCTGTATAAAGTCAAGCTGGCGAATAGCGGCGCGAGCGCGTTGAAAGTCGCCAACTCCGAGACGCCCCCTGATCTGATTCTGCTCGATATCATGATGCCGGAAATGGATGGGTATGAGGTGTGCGAGCGCCTTAAACACAATCCGTTGACTCGTGATATTCCGATTATCTTTCTGACGGCGAAGAATGACGTCGAGGACGAGCGGAAGGGATTGGAGTTAGGCGCGGTGGACTACATTACCAAGCCAATCAGTCCGCCAATTTTGTTCGCGCGGGTGAAAACGCAACTGCACGTCAAGGCGACACAGGATTTTCTCAAGGATAAAAACAGCTTTCTTGAGCAGGAAGTTGACCGCCGTATTAAGGAGCTGGTTGCCATCCAGGATGTGACGATTCTTGCGCTGGCATCACTCGCCGAGACGCGCGACAGTGACACCGGCAATCACATTCGCCGCACGCAATATTATGTGAGAATACTGGCCGAGCACTTACAAACTCATCCCAGCTTCGCCTCGTTTCTGACGGAATATACCATTACGATGATCTTTAAGTCTGCTCCGTTGCACGATATCGGCAAAGTCGGCATCCCTGACCGCATTCTTCTCAAACCCATGCGCCTCACCCCGGTGGAATTCGAGATTATGAAAGCGCATCCCATGCTGGGACGACAATCGCTCGAGCATGCCGAGGTGCAGTTGGGCATGGGGGTTGATTTCCTGAAACTAGCCAAGCAGATCGCGCAATCGCATCATGAGCGCTGGGATGGCAGCGGGTATCCGGAAGGACTGGCCGGCGAGGCAATCCCCATCGCCGCGCGCATCATGGCGATTGCCGACGTTTACGACGCGCTAACCACCGGCCGGATTTACAAGGAAGGGATGACCCACGAGCAAGCGGTCGGCATCATCGAGGAAGAACGGGGCACGCACTTCGACCCGGAGATCGTCCAGGCGTTCCTCGAAGTCCAGGGGGAATTCCGTGCCGTGGCACAGGAGTATGCGGATCGAAGTAATGACCTGCTCAAACAAGCCGCCTACTTCGCCGTGCTCTCCGGTGAAAATATCTGATGCCGCGTCTACCCTCGGCGGCGCAAGTAGTGGAACTGACCGGTTCACCCGTACCGGGTGTGGCACGGGCGTCTCGCCCGTGAGCACTACTTTACAGAGCAGACAGTTTGCGATGTCCTCGGTTTTCTATCCCTGTATTCACCGGTATTCCGATCAACACGGGCATCACATGTCCAACGGACAACCGGTCACCAGACGAAGCGACATGGGAATGATGGGAGATGGGTAATGTCTGTCCAGGTAGTCAGTTCAATCGAGGCGCCGGATTACGGCGCGATGATGCTGCGGATCGGCGATCTCAATGGCGATGGCGCTCCTGATCTGCTCTTTACCCAGAGCGAGTATGGCCCGCGGGAGATCCGCTGCCTGACGGCAACCACGATGACCGGACGGCGCCTCTGGCAGACGGGTATACCCTCAGCAGCCAATGGCCGGGTCTACAGCGATCTGCCCGTGCAGATCTACGATTGGGACAACGACGGCAACAGCGAGGTGCTCTATGTCCGTCAGGCACACTATACCGAGCCTTGCGAGTATCTGAACGGCGATTGCCTGATTCGTGAACGGGCTCATCGCTACGAGGGTAGCGCGACCCTGGTCGTCCTCGACGGTTCGACCGGGCGGGAGAAAACTACGCTGCCGCTACCGGCGCCGGCCGACGACAGCATGCTGTTTGCCGACCTCACCGGCCGTGGGCGGCGTGAGGATTTCGTGGTCAAGGATCGTTATTGGAACATGTGGGGAGTCTCGCGGGAGGGAAAAATCCTCTGGCACTGGCAGGGGGCGACCGGGCACTATCCAGCGGTGGCTGATATCGATGATGATGGCCGCGACGAAGTCTTCATCGGGTACGCGCTGATCGATCACGACGGCAAGGTGCTCTTCGACAACCAGACACCCGGCGATACCACGGGGATGCATTCCGATGCCAATGCCGTCGCGCGGCTGCCTGATGGCCAATGGCGATTGCTTTTCGGCAATCACGGAGCGCATTGCCTCGCCCCCGATGGCCGCGAGCTCTGGCGTCAGGCGATGAACGAGGCACAGCATGTCGTCGTCGGACGGTTCAGCATGGCCACCGCGCAGCAGGTGGCAGTCGTGGATCGCGGCTTCCCGCGCAGCGCGCAAGGCACCGCCGTCCTCTATTTGTTCGATCTCGAGACCGGACGGGAACTCTGGCGACGGCAGCAACCGCCGGGAGGATGGGGTGCGAATTGTCAGGAGATCCGCTGGACCGGTCAGGACGGATTGCTGGACATCCTGGTTGCCGGACGCGGTTCGGGACAACCTGCGGTCATATATAACGGCGCGGGGGAAATCGTCGATGAACTGGAGGTGCCAATAGCCTATTGCGGCACCTACGATGCCGGAGACCTGGGCGGCATCAACACTGGCGTCCACTATTGCTATCGTGCCGATGTGTATGGCGACAGCCGGGATGAAGCGATCCTCGTCGGCTGGAAAGGCGTGCGCATTTATGCCAACGCCCGCGCGCTGTCGATCCCGACGCTTTACAACACGACGCTCTACCGCGGAATGTGAGCGTGCACGATAATCACAAGGGCAGGTTATCGCATCGATAACCTGCCCTTGTGCATTCATTCGCTCCACGCATATACTGCGCAATACGGTCAGTCCGACGTAGAGCACAGGACTCCGCGTGGGAGTTCGCTTCGCAGGGGTTTGTCCGGATGTTACCGGGGGTTCTTCTCAATAATCGCCTGCTGCCTCGCCTCGTGCGATTTCTTCAGGGCCTGCTGTGCCGCGACATCGTTATCCACGCCAAAGACGATATGTCCCCAGCGATCTAGCTCCGAGGGATTGCCGTTGAGCAAAGGAATCCAGGATGACGATTCCATGTTCTCGAAATCGACTTTACCCGGTTGATCCATGCGCGCAAAGTTCACGCCCAACACATCGCCGCGTTGCGGCGCGGGCATGCCCAAGCCTTTCCATGGGATGCGGATTTCCGCGCGCCATCCGGTGGCGGTGCGGGTGGCTTTCGTGACAAGGTTGTCAATATTGAATTTCGTGTCGTTACCCCGCTGATCGAGCCACGCGCCGCTGGCGGAAAGCTGGATCATCACGCAGCTATTTTCCGCGTTATGGGAATGTCCGGGGTCAAGCCAGAGATAGACGCTATCGTCTTTCCAGAGCTTGATATTGTCGGTGCCCTGTTGCTCACCGACGACGCCGTTATCGGTACAATCGAAGACGATGATCAGATTGTCCGCATCCTGGCTCACGGTCACCCGGGTGGCTTCTTTCGCGGGAGCCCCGGTGGTGGCATGCAGCGCTCCAGAGGGATACGTGGTAAAATTCTCTGCAGTACCAGCCTGCTTCTCGCCCACCTGAATGATATTACCTTTGTAGGGGAAGATGAGCGCGTCTGCTATGGCGGTATGCTGTTGTTTCACCGTTTCGCGCAAGGTTGCCAGCGTCGCGTCGTCGGCCTTCGCGTTTTTCGCGGCAAAGAGCATGTGACCGAATTGAGGCAGCGCTTCATAATTCTCGGCGAAGGGCGTCCAGGCCATGAATTTCATATTCGCGTAGGTCTTCCCTTCGTGGTCGATGCGCGTGAAGTGAATCCCCCAGACATCGCCATTCTTGGGCGTCGATCCCAGCCCTTTCCAGGGGATGAAAATCTTCCCACTCCATCCATTCGCCGTCCGGGCGGTTTCTGAGGTTACGCCCTCACAATTCCAGGCTGGATTTGAATACCCAAGGCTATCCTGCAGTCCACCGGCGACTGACAGCTTGAAGCAGAGCGGATTGTTTCGAGGAGTATGCGTATGACCAGGATCGAGCAGGACCGCCACCATGTCATCTTTCCATGTCACGCCCGAGTCACGCTCTTTGGCCCAGTCAGCGGCGACCGCCGAATCCACGCAATCGAACAGCACAGTCATTCCATCGGTGTCCCAACTGGCCGTGACGGAAGTTGCTTCCTTCGCAGGCGTGTTGCCTTTCAATGTCATGCCGGTGACCGTCACCGGCTTCCCTTGCGGAAGCACTAACATTTTGCTCTCCTGGGGAAGAGCGGGAAACGTTGCCTCCACCGCGAAGGCGGGGAGCAATGCCAGCATGCTCAGGCAGCACGCCGAGATTCCGATGAGCCATTTCGTCATGTTGTTCATGCCATTAACCACCTTTTCATAGGATTTGCGAGTTATCACCTTGGACGATCACTCGTCCGGAATATCAGGTATTGCGGGCTGTCTGAACGGATGCCTACGCCTGCTGTAAACCGTGGTAATCGCATCGCTCCACCACAGTCGGCATCATTGTATTGCACCCATGCCCTGAACCCTTCGTCGATGAGATTGGATGCATATTACTCCTGGCTACGTCATTACCGCAATTGCTGATTGAAATTCGTCGCCTTGCGCAGGAAAGTGTCATTTGCCAGGATAACCATCGTTTCCCTGCTCGGGCAAGATTCGCCGTGAGACCGCCCGGCATGCCCACATGCGGCTACTGCCATGCCAGTGCCGACGGCCATTCGCCCTATACGGCTCAGTCAAGGCATCGAGCAGGGATGGAGGCCGTCGCCGTAGCGCGCCTTGCAGGCAGCGCTGGCCGGCTGGCAGGCACACGATCAGTCGACCAGTATCAGGTTAGAACCACAATGTCACGATAAGTTTCATGGCGATCTCATCGACCATGGCGAGACCTGCCATCGGGCATGCCGGTTGAGCAGGCCCACATCTCGACACGAGTTCGAGTGTGCCGTGTGGATTGTCGCGAAACCATCCGGCGATGGTGGTGGAGTTGCGAGTCGGGCAGCCTGACTTACTCAACCGAAGATCATCGAAAGCACGCGTCACGGAGTGGTCGATGATGCTATTCAGCTAGTACGCCGCTTGAATAAGGAACTCTACAGGGACAACAATCTCGAATGACGGTTTCAGAAGTATGCTGCCCCTTGACAACCATGGTAAAGACTGATAATTTTTCTCAACATGAGCCAGACGTTCAATGCAAATGCGCTCGATGTTGACGCGCTGTTCCGCGCGCGGGGAGTACAGTGCACCGCGCAGCGCAAACAGGTGTGGCAATTTTTCGCCGACCATCCACAGGGGCACACCGTCGCCGATGCGGTGGAAGCGCTGCGCCAGGCCGGCATCGGCCAGGCCACCGTTTATCGCGCGGTCTTCCTGCTGCTCGATCTGGGATTACTTTGTCGGCTGCAGGATCCCGTTGGAAAAACATGCTTTATCGCGGTGCGCCCTGGGCATTCGCACCCGCTCATCTGCCGCGTCTGCCGCCACATCGTCGAGTTCGACGCCTGCGACTTGTCGGTGCTGGAGCGACTACTCGGCTCGCAGACTGGCTATGCCATCGAGAGTCACCGGCTGGAGGTATACGGCCTTTGTCCGGCATGCCAGGGTGGTCGCGAGAATAATTCTCAACTCGTCGCACCGTAAAGGGATTGCATGATCGTCGTCATTCACGAAGCGCTGCTGGATAGCCTGAAAATGCTCCCGTTTCTGCTGGGCATTTACCTTCTGGTCGCCTGGATGGAATTCAACCACGGGCAAACCATTCGTGAGCACATTCTGCGGGCGGGAAAGACGGGGCCGTTGCTGGGAGCGCTGTTCGGCAGCATTCCGCAGTGCGGTTTTTCAGTCATGGGCAGCGCGCTCTACACGCGTGGACTGATCAGTACCGGCACGCTGCTGGCGGTGTTCCTGGCCACCTCCGACGAGGCGGTTCCGGTGATTCTGGCACGGCCCGAGCATATCAGCATCGTCATCCCGCTGGTGTTGACGAAGGTGGTGGTAGCGTTGCTGGCCGGCTTCGGCATCGACTGGGCGGTGCGCCGCGCGCTGCCGCATCCCGACGCGGAGGCTGACGACCTGGACGAGCACGGTTGTTGCGACCACCACATCTCCGGCGAGCAAAAGCTGCGCGCGCTGCTGTGGCACCCGCTCATTCACACCGCGCGCGTCTTCGCCTTCGTGCTGGCTATCACTCTCGTCGTCGGCCTGCTGGTCAAACAGCTCGGCATCGACGCGGCCGGACGCTATTTTCTGCAGCATTCACCCCTGCAGCCGATACTTGCCGCGCTGGTCGGTCTCATCCCCAACTGCGCCGTCTCCGTCGCCATCACCCAGTTTTACCTGCTGGGCAGCATCAGCTTCGGTTCGGCCATCGCCGGCCTCTGCGCCGGCGCCGGCTTCGGCGCTATCGTGCTGTTCAAGGAAAACCTTGACCGCCGCGACACCCTGCGCATCCTGGGATTGCTGCTGCTCATCAGCAGCGTGGTGGGCATCATCATCCAGTGGCTGGAACCGGTGATAGGACTGCCAATCATCAAATGAATAGGGCACGGCAATGCTGGCGGTCACTTCGGCACGCGTGTCATCGGGGGTTATGTCGCCGATGGGCATGCGCTGTGTCTGGCGGATGCGCGCGATACCGTGCGGACAAACTCAACTCGATCGGTACCCGATCCGCCTCGCGGAACGACCACGCCGTCTCCAAGCGCTGCCGGTGCGTCATGGTCATGCGCACGTCCTCCCAATAGACCTGTCGCGCCGGATTCCTCTCCGGCGTAAAGGGGAGGGGCGGCAGGCTGATCCCACGCATCTGCCATGCCCGGCTATCCCTGTTCACAACGGCGTTGCCGGCTCTGATACGTGGAAGGGGCGACCGTCGCGCGCGAAAAGTCCGTGTGTTTGCAGGTACGCCTCGCCGAGTTCTCGCGCGCGCGCCCATTCTTCCGAGGGAATGAACGCCTTTTGTGCTTCCAGCACCGCCGTATCGTCGGTGAGAAAATCGGCGATAAACGGGGCGAAGTTGCGCCAATTGCCGCGGTTGCCCGGGCCCGGCTCCAGGTCGGGTTGCGTGTCGAGCACGCCGTAGGTGTTCACCGTCAGCAGCCACGACCCGACGTCCAATCCGTATTCCTCGGCCAGCGCGTCGTCGAAGCGCAGCATGGCGACACAATCCAACTCATCCGAATACGCCGCCACCAGCAGCGGACGGCGCGACACCACCACCGCCGCTCGCCCGTCGCCGTACAGCAGGTGCTCCTCCGCGTGGGTGCGCAGGTGGGCGACGGCGCGGGGCATGCCCCGCAGCAGTGCGCGCAGCGTCAGCAGCACGCCCGCGAATCCGTAATACTCCGGGTGAAAGCGGCGCAGCCGAGCATGGCTCAGCCGCACGTGGCCGGGATTACTGGCATACGTGTCATTCCCGAGCGTCTTCGTTTTCGGCTGATACGCGTTCTCCATCACACGGCTCCGCGTGAATAGAATTCGCGTTTTCGGTGGACAATCCTTTTCGCGCGGCATCCTGCATTGTATTCCGGTGCCGGCAACACTGTCACAATCAGCGCGTCGGTGTCACGTCCAACCGCAATATATCCGTTCTGCCGGTGCAGGTTGTCGATCAGTGAGGGGCACGTTTTTGGGCTCGGGGGAGCCTAGCCCCATTACTCATCCGCATGCAGTTTTGCGAGATAAATGGTTTCACCGACGATGTGGCCGAGGGTGAACAGGGGACGGCGGGCGTTGGGAGAATTGTCGGTGTAGATAAGATAGTCGGCATTGTCCGGGAGCGGAAGGCGGTGCGAATCGAAGCTCCAGAGCGGGATCAAGCGACGCGTCAGTTGTTCGCCGAAGAAGAGAAAGTCAGGCAGGACTGTGCCGGGACAATCGAGGGCAACCGACGCGTTGGCAGGCACCACTTGCTCGTAGACGAAGTAGCCGATATTGAAATTGGGCACTTCCTTCGTCAATTGCGTACAGCGATTCGCCAGGTGCTCAAACTGCACGTCACTCAAGCCGCTAGAATTATGTGGGGGATGCAAGCGAGTGAGGCATGACCATTGTCGTTGACCGGTGAAGTGGTGACTAAGCAATGGGAGATTCTCACGGAAGGCAACGGTGAGGAGAGCGGTGGCGCAACCGAGCAGCATGATAAGGGTCACGTAGCCCCGGCCCAGCCAACCGAGGCGTCCCGAAAAGCTTAGCAGCGCCAGTGGCGGCAGGGCGATGGGCGTAATGAGCAGGAAGAAGCGCGGATGCCAGATATCATACAGGCTCCCCATCGACTGCACGATACAGAAGACGAAGGCCGCCAGCGCGAACCAACGGATGGGGGTGGGCCATTGTCGATGACAGAGTGCGATCAGCAGCACCGGCCAGATGAGTGCAAAGCCGAGGATGCCCCAACCGGCGGTGTTCTCGTCGGTGAACACTCGCACGTAACGGAATTGATTGTTGCCGCGGCTGACTCGTACGCCCGACGATGCTTCAAGGTTCAGCTGGAGCTGTTCACAAATGAACCGCGGCACCGCCACCAGCGCCTCCTGGACAGCCAGCACCGCCGGCACCGCGGGCAGGCCATCCAGCCGCAGGCCATCAATCGTGTAGCGCATCAGGTTAAGCGTGCCCAGGCTGAGCTGCTTCTCGGGGGCCAGTTCTGCAGTGGTCTGCAGCGTCCGCACGACGGGTGGACCAAACAGGTTCCCATAGCGCACCAGATTCTGCGCATATCCGGCGGGGAGGGTGATGAGCAGCAATCCCACTCCCGCGCCGACCAGCCCCAGCGACCAGTGCGCATCCCGCGCCAGCTGCGGCGGGCGCGAAGCGCACCCTTTTCCCGGCCTGCGCTGTGTCGTCGGCGACGGCAGCGCGGCAACCGCATGGTCCGTCTGCCACAGGTGCCAGCCAATGAGCGCCAGCGAGGGGAGCACCAGCATGAACGTCGCTTTCACCCCGGCGCCCAGTGCGAACGCCACTCCCGCCAGCGCCAACTCACGCGCGGAGCGGTGTGCCTGGAAAGCCAAGATAAAGTAGAGCATGCACCCGAAGAAGGCGGCCTGGATGAGATCGTTCAGCACCGCGTTGGCTTCCAGCAATGCGGTCACCAGCAGGCAGAAGGTCAACGCGGCAAACAGGCTGCCGCGTCGGCGCCCACCCAGCTTGCGCGCGATGCCATAGATGGCGACGGCGCAGACGAGATATGCCAGATACTGCGGCACCGCCGCCATGCGCGCTTGCAGGTGACCGGTCAGCATCGCGTAGAGTTGCAACGCGGTAGCCACTTTCGGATGCGCCACCTGCGCCCAGTATGCGGTATCATACCAGGCCAGGCTGCCATATTGCAGATAGTAGGCGATGCGGGCAAGATGATACTCCAGCGCATCCGCGTTGGCAGGTTCGTGCGCCAACAGGACTACCAGCGTAGCCGCCGCCGCGACCAGTGCCGTCACGCCCAGGATTCCGAGGATCGCCGCGTCCCACACCGGCAGGCGCACCCCGGTCAGCCGCCGGCGCAGATCGCGCAACCCGATGGGTTTCGCCAGGCACAGCGCGCGCGTGGGAGCGTGGACAGCCATGCGCAGACCAAGGCCCGCCAGCAGCGCCAGGCTGGCGCCAACCCAGACACCGGCATGCCCCAGCGCATGACACGCGGAGGCGAGATAGGCCAGCAGCACGATGAGGGTTGACCAGGCGAGGGCGAAGGTGAGTATGCCGTCGACGTGGTGGCGCGGCCGCAGCAGGCGCGTGATAAACCAGGCGCTGAGCAGCGGGGCAAGCACGAGCAGGATGGTCAGCAGATCCATGTTGCCGGTATTTTCGGTCATCTGATTCCGTCTTCCGCCTGCGAAAAGGGTAATATAGTTCTCTGCCGCTGTCAATCCGGGCAAACTGTGCTTGACAGGCTGTGCCGGGCTCGGTACGCTGTACGAAGTCAGTCACAACGCGAAAGGAGCCGTAGATGCACGACGTCACCTGCCTGGGCGAGCTGCTTATCGATTTCACCTCCCTGCAATCGGGCGCGTCCATCATCGAGACGCCGGGATTCGAGAAGCATGCCGGCGGAGCGCCGGCGAACGTGGCGGTGGGCGTCAGCCGGTTGGGCGGCTCGGCAGCGTTCCTGGGCATGGTGGGCGACGACGAGTTCGGACGCTACCTGGCGGAGATGCTGGCCGTACGCGGGGTGGACACGCGCGGATTACGGTATTCCGGCCAGGCGCATACCACGCTGGCATTCGTGGCCTTGCGCGATGACGGCGAACGCGAATTCATCTTTTATCGCAATCCCGGCGCGGATATGCTCTATGCCCCCGGCGACCTGGACGAAGCGCTTATCGCCGATGGCGCTATTTTCCATCACGGCTCCATCTCATTCATCAGCACGCCGAACCGCGAGGCAACGCTGCGCGCCATCGCGCTGGCGCAGGCGGCCGGCCGCTTGATTTCCTTTGATCCCAACCTGCGGCTGAACCTGTGGCCCGACGCGCCGGAAGCGCGTGAGGGGATTCTGCTCGGGTTGCCCACCGCGGATATCCTCAAGGTATCGTTGGAAGAGTTGCAGTTCATCACCGGTCAGATGGATCTGGACATCGGCATGCGGGCGCTGCACGAGCGCGGCACCCCGGTGGTGGTGGTCACGCTGGGTGAGGGCGGATGCGCCTACGCTTGGGGCGACTACACCGGGCGCGTGCCTGCCCGTCCGGCCACTCCGGTGGATACGACCGGGGCCGGCGACGCCTTCGTGGCCGGTATGCTTTACCGACTCACTCACGCGACCGTGCACCCCACTGAGTTGCCGCGTGAAGAGATCGAGGACATCCTCGCCTTTGCCAATGCCGTCGCCGCCCGCGTCGTCTCCCGCCGCGGCGCCATTCCCGCCATGCCGACAATGGAAGAGATCGGCGAGGTGTAGCCGTGAGGACGCCGTGCTGTTGCGACTCCCGTCAGCGTCGCGCGGCAACGGCGGCGCGTTCGCGGATGCGGGCGATCTGTTCGTCGGTGACGGCTTTTTCGAAGCTGCGAAAACCGGCGAGGGTGAAGCCGTGTTTAGCGGCGAGGCGGGCGATTTCGCGCACGCGCGCAAGCTCCAGTTCTTTGCCCAAGCTGAATGATTCGTAACGGCCTTCCAGCGCCAGGATCATCGTCTCCGCCATGCAGGCGTAGCTGGTGCGCG
>CAYYJR010000032.1:0-29674 GCA_964472305.1 uncultured bacterium | reverse complement strand
ATAGAGTAAAGTAAACTGATGCTATCCACCCAGCTTCATCGGGAGAAGGTGATATGACGGATTCATTTGATGTGCAACCCTATCAGGAAATTCGCAAGATGCCGACCGGCATTCCCGGCGTGGATGAGATCACCGGTGGCGGTATCCCGCAAAACCGCACGACGCTGGTCATGGGCGGGCCCGGCAGTGGGAAGACCATCTTCGCGCTGCAGACGCTGGTGCATGGCGCCCGCGACCGGGCTGAACCGGCGATCTTTGTCGCCTTCGAAGAGAACTCCCGCCATATCATCGAGAACGCCTGCTCGTTCGGCTGGAATCTCCCCGAGTTGGAAAAGCAGCAGCTCTTTTTCCTCGATGCGCGCATGCCCGCGGAGACCGTCCTCGCCGGCGGGTATGACCTCACCGGGATGCTGGCCAGCCTGCGGGCAAAAGCTGCGGAGATCGGCGCCAAACGCATCGTCTTCGATTCCATCGACGTGCTGCTGACCCTGCTCGGTGACCTGAAAGCCGAGCGCCTGGAGCTCTACCGGATTCATGACTGGCTGGCGGAGACTGGCCTCACCGGTATCATAACCACACGCATCGAAGCAGGTGCCGACCCCGCCTTTTCCGAGCACTTCGGCTTCATGCAGTTCATGGCCGACTGCGTGATTCTGCTGGGGCACTCCCTGGTGGAACATGTGTCGCTCCGCACCTTGCGCGTGCTCAAGTTTCGGGGGACGGGCTTTGCGGAGAACGAATTTCCGCTCGTGATCACTCCCAACGGCATCGAGGTAGCCAGCGCCGGTATCACGGAAAGCGCCATGGACTACCCGGTCTTCACCGAACGGATCTCGACCGGTGTGGCGCGGCTGGATACGATGCTCGATGGAGGGTATATTCGCGGCACCAGCATGCTCATCACTGGCTCACCGGGCACGGCGAAAACCACGCTGGGCGGGACCTTCGTGGAGGCGGCGTGCGCTCGCGGCGAACGCGCGCTGTTTATCACCTTCGATGAAGCGGCGCCGGAGGTGGTGCGCAACCTCGCGTCGGTCAATATCCGGCTGCAGCGCTTTGTGGACAGTGGGCTCCTGCAGATCCATGCCTTCCGTTCGGAGGCCCGCAGCGCCGAGGAGCACCTCATCCGCATCAAACGACTCGTGACCGAATTTCAACCCCGCTGCCTGGTGGTGGACCCGCTGTCCGCGTTGATTAAAGCCGGAGGGCATCTCACCGGCGCGGCGGTGGCCCAGCGCTTGCTGAATATCACCAAGCAGCAAGGGGTCACCACCCTCTGCACCAGCCTGCTCTCCGGGGTCGAACCGGAAAGCGAGGCCAGTCCCCTGCAAGTCTCCACCATCGCCGATACCTGGATTCACCTGTCGTATGTGGTGCAAGCCGGCGAACGCAATCGTGCGTTGACCATTGTGAAATCACGCGGCACCGGGCACTCCAACCAGGTGCGCGAATTGGTGTTGAGCAGTACCGGCATCACGCTGAGCGACGTCTACACTGCCGGCGGCGCAGTGCTGATGGGGTCGCTCAGGGTAGAGAAAGAGGCGCAGGAAGCCGCGGAACGCGAACGGATGCGATTGGAATCCGAACGCACGCGACGTGAACTGCAGGAAGCACAGGCGCAGGCGCAGGCCCGTATCGACGACCTGCAGCGCGAGATGGCGCTCCGGGAGGAGGAGATCGCCCGCACGCAGCGTGAGGAGACGCTGCGCGAGGAAGTGTGGGCCACCCGGCAAGGCGAGATTCGCACCAAGCGCGGCGCGGATATCGAGCCGGTGACCCACGACGCGAAAGAGCAAATGCTCCCGCTACAGCAGGACGCCGACACTGGTGAGGAGGTATAGCATGGCCACTGACGGCAATACGTTGCACTTGCGGCTCTATATCGCCAGAAATGCTCCCAACTCCGCCATGGCACAGATCAATCTGGCGATTATCTGCCAGGGAGTGCCTTCGGATCAACTCAACCTGGAAATCGTCGATGTGTTGCAGGAACCGTTGCGGGCATTGCAGGACAAGGTGTTCGTGACCCCGGTGCTGCACAAGCTCGCGCCGCTGCCGGAAGTGCGAATTGTTGGGGATTTGCACGACCATGCCCGTGTCCGTCTCGCCCTGGGCTTGGAGGAGGAGCAATGATGAGCGATCATGCAAATACTCCTCAGCCGGTTTCCCCGGACGATCCACGCGTGCTCGCGCTCATCCATCGCATCATGGAGACGGAACAGGAATTGCGTGGCTTGCTTGGTGAGCAGGTAGACCTGGTGCTCGATCCCACCACCGGCACTCCCATCTTTTTTCGTGAAACCCAGCAGGCGTTGTTGCGTGCCCAGGAAGCCGTGCACCGGATGATTGAGACGCTGGAACAGCGGGTGAAGGAACGGACGGCGGAGTTGCAGCGCCGACTGACCGAACTCGACACGATCTTCGCCAGCATTGTCGATCCGATGATCGCCTATGACGCGGAAGGTCACGTCATCAGGGTCAACCCGGCGATGGAAATGACGCTGGGGGGCAACCCGATCGGCAAACATTACTCCGAGGTATCCAGCCTTATTGTCATGCGCAAGCCGGACGGCACAATCGTCGAAGAAGACGAGATTCCCGTCGTCCGCGCGTTGCGTGGGGAACAGGTGATCGGTGAGCGCCTGCTCGTCACTGATGTGGGCGGTCGAGGCATGACCGTACAGATTTCAGCGGCGCCACTCGGAAAAGATGACGAGAGATGGGGAGCCGTAAGCATCTGGCATGACATTACCGAGCGTGAACGCTTACTCGAAGAAGTCGAACACCGGATTGCAGAACTGGATGCAACGATTGACTCGATGGCGGATGGGCTGGTGCTCTTTGATCGAACCGGGAAGATGCTGCGCGCCAATCCCGCACTGGGCAAAATCATCGGCTTTTTGCCCGCTGATGTCGAGATGCCGTTGGTGGAACAGATCACCCTTACGAAGGCGGAGACGCCCGATGGGCGACCATTCCCGGTGGATGAACTGCCGCTGACGCGCGCGCTGCGTGGGGAACGCGTCTTCAATGTCATCATGGCCCTGCATCCGCCCGGGAAGCAGACCGTGTGGATCTCCAGCAGCGCCGCACCGATTCTCACTCCGGATGGCGAGATGCTGGGAGTCGTGGTGACGTTCACGGATATTACCACTCTCCATGAGTTGCAGGAAGAGCAAAAAACGATATTGCATCTGGTGTCCCATGATTTACGTATCCCGATTACCATCATTAACGGGTATGCCGATGTGCTGGCAAATACCTTGGCCGAGCGCGAGCTTAACGGCATGCTGCGTTCCAGCACCGAAGCGATCCTGCGTGGTGTGCGGCGCATGAACAGCATGATCGATGATCTTGTCGATTCCGCGCGCATCGAGGGCGGGCAGATGCAACTCAACCGCCAACCAGTGAGCCTGGCCGCGTACCTGCCGGACTTGCTGCACCGGTCGACGCCGGTCATGCCGGTGGATCGTGTTCGCCTGGATGTGCCGTCCGACTTGCCGTCAGTTTTCGCCGATGCCAATCGCCTCGAACGCATCATGACCAACCTGTTGAGCAATGCGCTGAAATACGCTGATCCCGATACGACGGTCCAGGTGCGTGCCCACCGGCACGACGGTGAAGTCGTGGTGGAAATCACCGACCAGGGGCAAGGCATCACCCCGGACGACTTGCCGCATCTGTTCAAGCGATTCTATCGGGCGAAAGGGGCGCGAAAAGCCGAAGGTCTGGGCCTGGGTCTCTACATCACGAAGAAGCTGGTGGAAGCCCACGGCGGGCGCATTTGGGTGGAGAGCGAAGTCGGCCAAGGGAGCACGTTCTCCTTCACGCTGCCTATTGCTGAACAAATGGGGTCAGAGCCTATTAATTGACACCATACCGTTTGCTTCGTATACTGAAACATGGCTCGACCACAGCGTCTGATCATTGTCGGGGTGCCGTATCACCTGACCCAACAGGGTAATCATCGGCAGGATGTCTTCTTGACGGATGATGACCGGCGGCAGTATCTGGCCTGGTTACGGGACTATGCTCAGCGGTATGGGTTAGCTATCTGGGCGTATTGCTTGATGACGAATCATGTTCACCTGGTGGCGGTGCCCACCACGGAACTCGCGTTAGCGCGCACCGTGCAGATGACGCACATGCGGTACACGCAACGGATCAATCAGCGGCAGCAGTGGTCGGGACATTTGTGGCAGGGACGGTTTTACGCGTGTGCGCTGGATGAGGCGCATTGCTGGACGGCGTTACGGTACGTCGAGCAAAATCCGGTGCGCGCCGGCTTGGTGACGGCCGCCGCCGACTATCGCTGGTCCAGCGCCGCCGCCCACTGTGGGGTATTGAACGATCCGGTGTTGACGCCCATTCCTTCTCACGCCGTCCTGCCGGATTGGGCGGCCTGGTTGGCCGCGGAAGATGCCGATGAGAGTGCCCGCCTGCGCCAACATACCCAGCGCGGCTATCCGGTCGGCAGTCCGGACTTCCTCGCCAGCCTCGCCACCCGCCTCGGTCATGCCGTCCAGCCTCGACCGCGCGGTCGCCCGAAGAAGGATGCGGGGGGAAATAATGGGCTCTGACCCCATTTATGCGGATCCTAAGATTCTACTTGCCGTCGGAGAACCGTTCGGCGCCGGCCTGTGCGAGCCGATAACGAGCACGCCGATCGCGCGGTATGCCCGTGCTTGGCGCCGGTGGCTGGAATACGCGCCGCTTCCCCGCTACGCCGGCAGAACGCTGTATCCGAGCGGTGCGCAGCAATCCGTGGATTGCGCGGTACGGCCTGATTATTCTTCCACGTTCCACTACGACCCCGCGGTGCTTGCAGCCAAAATCACCGAGGCGCTGCCCGAACACCGTTCCCATCTCCAGGCGCTGGAGGCGTTGCTCGCGCGCGAGCAGCAATCCGTCCCGAATCATAACCGACGGCACACCGTCGGCGGCAACGGTTACACCCATGGCATCGTCTGCTATGATCGTGTGCTGCACGAAGGTTTGAATGGGTATCAGGACAGGATTCACGCGAACCTGGCATGCGCGGTCACGGATACGGAGCGAGCCTTTTACCGCGCCCTCCTGGATTTGCTCGAAGGGATTCGCGCCTGGCACGGGCGCCTGACCGACACGCTGCGCGTGCGTTCGGAACCGTCACCTTGTCGCGACCACCTGCTGGAAGCACTCAGCCATGTTCCGTTCCATCCGGCGCAGACCTTTTACGAGGCATTGGTCGCTTACAACTTCATTTATTATCTGGACGGCTGCGATAATCCGGGTCGCATGGACCAGGCGCTGGCGCCCTTTTATCGCGGACCGGAAGATGAACAAGAGGCGATGACGGTTCTCAGTGATTTCGCCGACAATGTCAGCGCCAATAAGGGCTGGAGTGCAGCGTTGGGCGGCACGGCGCCGGATGGTCGCCCCGCTTATCACGCGCTGACGGAGATCATCTTGCGGGCGACACGTGGCCGTTTCCGCCCCAGCCTGGAATTGCGCGTGCGGCGCGATATGCCGGACAGCGTATGGAACGCTTCCTTTGACGCGTTGGAATCCGGCAATGGTCAGCCAGCATTTTATCACGAAGAGGCATACCTCGATGGCCTGCGGGAGGCTGGACTCGGCATTGCGGACGCGGACCTTTCGCTCTGGAACGGTGGCGGCTGCACCGAGACGATGCTCCACGGCTGTTCGAATGTCGGCTCGCTGGATGCCGGATTCAACTTGCCGTTGATCCTTGCCGACTCCCTGGCGCATAGCCTGCACCACGATGCGTCGTTTGCAACGGTACTCGAGGCTTTCGAAGCGGATATCCGGCGGGAGGTTCGGGAGACGCTCGGACATCTGAACGAGCATCACCTCGCGCGGGCGAGTCACCGGCCGCAACCAATGCGCACGCTGCTCATTGAAGATTGCATCGACCGGGCACGCGATTTTAACGACGGCGGCGCGCGCTACAACTGGTCGGTGGTCAATGTCGCCGGATTGGCCAACGTGGCGGATGCGCTCACTGCGCTACGCCTCGTGGTGTTCGAACGCCGGGAACTATCACCTGATGAGATGCGCGAGGCGCTGGCTACGGATTTTGCCGGATGCGAATCCCTGCGGCAACGCCTGGCTGCCTGCCCGCATTTCGGCAACGATCATCCCGCGGTAGACACACTGGCCCGGCGCATTGCTGACGGCGTCTACACGGCTATCACCACGTATCCGTGCGCGCGCGGCGGGAAGTTTTTACCGTCGCACATTATGTTTGAAACTTTTGCCCAGGCCGGTGCGGGCGTGGGCGCGTTGCCGGACGGGCGCCACGCCGGCGAACCGCTGGCGGATTCTGTAGGGCCGGTGCAGGGGCGCGACAGGAATGGCCCCACCGCGATGCTGCGTAGTGTCGCGCAGTTGCCGCTGCGCCGCGCCATCGGCACCCCGGTGCTCAATCTGCGCCTGGCAAAGTCAACGGCTCGCGATGCCGCCGGTCGCCGGCGCATTCGGGCATTGATCGAGGCGTTCTTCCGCATGGGCGGCATGCAGATGCAACTCTCACTGCTAGACCGAGCGGAGCTGGAAGATGCCCTGGTCCACCCTGAGCTGTACGAGGACTTGATTGTCCGCATCGGCGGCTATTCCACCCATTTTATCCAGTTGTCACCCGAACTGAAACGAGAAGTCATCAAGCGGACGGAGTATTGCTGGTGACGCGCGGCCGCCGTATAGGATCACAGAGGACGAGCCCTTTTACCTTCCCCTCATCCCAACCGGCCTCGCATTGCATGCACTCGCGGTTACCGGAGATACTGCCCACCCACGCGTTAACGCATCCTTTGCCTCGCTGATCAAGTTGGCGAACTCCGTGTATGCTGAAGATGGGATTACCCTACACAGTATCAACGGCTGGTGCGCACATACCTGTGTTTTTCACCTGGAAGAAGAATTGAAAAGCACAACGCAAGGCAGCGCGCAGGGAGACGGTGGGAATTTCGCAATTACCTCATCGATTATTCCCGCATGATTGTCCCGGTATTTCATCGCGGCAATAGTGGATATTTCGGAAAGCCGGCTGCCAAGCGAGCCATCCCTCCCCAATTGGTGAATGCCATATTCGCGGCGGCTGTCATTTCGTCGGGGGTGCGCGGCCAGGCCGTTTTGGCCACGGTGCCGGGGAAGATAAGGTAGATGATATCCGCGTCAGCACCGGCCACGCGTTCTCGGAGTTTCGTGGGGAGACCAAGTGCGTTAGCCAATGCGATGGATCCCTCGCCCAGATGCTGCGCGGGTCCGTTGTCCGCATAGATCGCATACGAGGCAGCGCCGGTCCGGGCATTGATGACCATCGCCAGATCACCGAGTGTTGCTCCCATTGTTTTCGCGAGCTTCGGTGGAAGCACGACGTACGGGATCACGGCAGCATTTACGTATTTCGCGGGATCGCTGGGAAGTTTCGCGGGATCGACCAGTGAAGTTGTCGAGATATAGAATCCGGCATACCGGCCATCACGCTGCGTCACCGGGATGCCATCGGGTTTTCCCGTGTCGGTCACCAGGGCGCTCCAATGGCCCGGATGCCCCGCACAGCGCAGGAAATCCAGGCCGCGTTGATCCTCCGGATCATAAGCATTCGGCGCTCCATCGGCATTGATGGTCATGCCGGCTACATAGAAGAAGGCGGGGGAATGCGGATAGCGCCAGATGGGCGTCTGCCCATTGTATTGCTGCACGGACTGTTTCTCGCCAGCCGGCACATCGGATGGCTGTTGCGCCTTTATCACGCCGTGGAGGAGAAAAATGCTCTGGATCGCGCACAACAGCATCCCCTTTGCATACATGCCCGTCATCGCATATCCCCTTGTCTACAATCATAACAGGGAATGCCCATTCCACAAGAGGGGGCGGACGGATGAAATCCCGGCATTTTATTCGGCGCCGGGCATCCTTGAGCGTATCGGGAATTCGTAGTAAGCTGTCAGACATGCCGGACATCGAACAACCATCCATCGAACAGCACCCTGAGGCAGCCGTGCGGCAGTGCCGGGCTGTGCGCGTGGCGGCGGCGACTCTGGCCGCTGTCCCGCAGGACTGTGCGGTGGTACTCGAACAACCACTGACCATCACGATTGACGCGGTGGGTGAATACACGCTGATGTGCACGCCGACCCACACGGCGGCACTGGCGGTTGGCTTCGCGTTTTCGGAAGGCCTGATCGACGGGCTGCGCGATATCGACCTGCTGTATCACTGCGACGATGATCCGGGTGCCGTGCGGTTGCGGCTGGGGCGTGCGCCGGCGCGGGTGTCGCAGCGCAATCTGGTCGTCGCCAGTTCGTGTGGCCTGTGCGGCTGCGTGGACGTCAGCGCCATACTGGCTGCGTTGCCGAGCGTCGGGCAGTCGCTGACCGTGCCCGTCCCCGCGTTGATCGCGCTGCAGGCGGCAATGCGACGTCGGCAAACGCTCTTCGCGCAGACCGGCGGCACGCACGCCGCCGCGATCTTCACCGAGGAGCACGAGATCGTCGCCTTTGCCGAGGACATCGGACGGCATAACGCGCTGGATAAATGCATCGGTCAGTGCCTGCTGATCGACCAGCCCACCGCCCACCGCGGGGTGGTGCTGTCCGGTCGCGTGAGCCTGGAGATGGTCACCAAAGCCGCCCGTGCCGGCATCGAACTGATCGCCGCCGTCTCTGCCCCCTCCTCGCTGGCCATTGACGCGGCGACGCATTGCGGCATCACGCTCTGCGGGTTCCTGCGCGAAGATCGCCTGACGGCATTCACCCATCCCGCCCGCCTGACGGGCACGGTGGCGACGCCCACCGACTGACGCGCGGGACGATCGGAGGCACGGTGCAGCCACAGCAGGCGAGCATGAAAGACGGCGACCGGCGGCGTATCCGACAGGCGATCCGGTTTATCTTCTTTGGCCTGCTCAGCTTCTTCCTGTGCCTCTTCATCAGCGTGCTGATTTTACCGGAAGGACTGTGGACGAATCGCGGTTTTAGTTATTACGGTGATATGGACGCGACCGTGTGGTTGTATCGTCTGGCCTTTCTGCTCTGCGGCATCTTCCTGTTGCTGGCCGCGAAGGCACTGCCGGCGCGCATGCCGTTCGCGATAGTGAGGATCGCGTGCTGGATCCTCTTCCCGCTGCTGGTGGGGATCGTGCTCACCACCGTTCCCAACAATCCGGCACTCGCCCGAATTCACCGCGGCATCGGCGTCACACTGTTTATCGCTCAGTTACTGCTGGATAGCTGGCTCGCGCTCGTGGTCTGCCGAGATCGCTACAGCCGGTGGCTGTTCAGCCTGCTGCTGCTGGGCGCTGTGATGTCCCTGCTCGGTGTGCTGAACATCGTTCCCTATCTGCTTGAAAGTCAGACCATCTTTCTGCTGGTCTTCGGTACGTTGCTGTTGTATTCCCTGTTCCGGCTCAATGAACGCATGTCCCCGGCACCCCATGGCGATGCGCGGTGAATGAGAGGACGGAATTGTGGTACAATGCGGATCAGCGGCCTCAGCCAGCCAGTATATTGTTGTCTCCGTGGTGCAACACATGATCCCAACTCCCACAGAATGGTTGTCCCGCCCCCGGCGCATTGTCGGGTTGATGTCCGGCACCTCGCTTGACGGCGTGGACGCGGCTTTGATTGAAGTGGACGGCGGCATACCGCCGGCGGCATGGCGGCAACTTGCGTTCTTCACACGTCCCTATCACGCGTCGGAGCGGAAGCGCATTGCGGATTTGCTCGGACAGCAGGTTTCACTGCCCGCGCTGACGGCAGCCAACGCGTGGTTGGGCGAAGTGTTCGCGGAGGCGGCGCTGGCGGTGATCGCGCAGGCGGGATTGACGCCGGACACGGTGGATGCGGTAGCCTCGCATGGACAGACGGTGTGGCACCTTCCGCCAACGAAGCAACAACCGGGCGCCACGCTGCAGCTTGGCGAGCCGTGCGTGATTGCCGAGCGCACCGGTCTGCTGACGGTGGCGGACTTTCGCCCGCGCGACATGGCGGCGGGCGGGCAAGGCGCGCCGCTGGTGCCATTTGCCGATTATCTGCTCTTCCGCAGCGAGACGCGCGCGGTCGCGATGCTCAACATCGGCGGTATCGCCAACATTACCTATCTGCCGCGCGGTTGCCGACCCGAGCAGGTGATCGCCTTCGATACCGGACCCGGCAACATGGTCATCGACGGGCTGGTGGCGCTGATCACCGGCGGGCAGCGAACCTACGACGCGGACGGCCGGCACGCCGCGCGCGGCACGGTAAATGAACACATGCTGCAGGCCTGCTTGATGGACCATGCGTATTTCGCACAGCCACCGCCGAAATCCACCGGACGCGAGTTGTTCGGCCGGGAATACGCGGAGCGGCTATTCAATTCTCGCAACACGCCATCCTTCCCGCAGCAAGACGACCTGGTTGCCACTGCCACCGCCTTCACCGCGGAAAGCATCGCCCGCGCGGTGCGCGATTTCGTGTTGCCGCACGGCCTGGTGGACGAGATTATCCTCGGCGGCGGCGGTAGCCGCAACCCCACGCTGTGCGCCATGCTGGCGGAACGGTTATCCGGCATCCCACTGGTCACCCACGAAGCATACGGCATCTCCAGCGACGCCAAGGAGGCCATCGCCTTCGCACTGCTCGGACACGCCACGCTGTGCGGGATTCCCGCCAATCTGCCTTCCGTCACCGGCGCCCGACGCTCTGTCGTGCTGGGAAAAATCGTGCCGGGTGGTTGACCCCACCGGCAGCCCCACCATTAAATTTTCTCCACAGATATAGCGTCGGTGTGGAAAACCCTGCACACGGTCAACTTGACATCCTCCTGCAACCCTGATAAACTAGCCTGCGGTTAGGAACGCAAAGCTGTTCCGTAACCCCCTAGTTGCCTGGTCGCTCAATGCCAAGGCATAGCCAGAATCGCACGGTAGGTGCATTCGACTACGACCCTGCGGAGAATATCCTGCGCAGCACGGAGGTTATCCGATTTGCGAAACGTATCCTGGAACCGGTATCTGCTGTTCGCGTTGCTGATGGCTGTTGTTCCGGCCATCGCCTCTCGCAGCTATACCGTCCGATCCGGCGACAGCCTGTCAGAAATCGCCGCGCGTTATCATACCACCCCCGGGGCGATTCGCGCCCAGAACCATTTACGTAATCCCCACAAACTGCAGATTGGCCAAAAATTGATGCTGCCGGGGCGTGCGTCCAAAGCGCGGAAGGTCGTCGCCCAGCCCAGGCAAGCCAACGCGGTGCGCACCGCTACGTCGCGTGAGTTGCATCGCCAGCGCGTCCAATTGCTGAACCGCCGCAACGCCCGGAAAGGCGAATTGATTGTCGCCTCTGCCCTCACGCTGCAAGGCGCCCCCTACCATCGCGGTGGGCTGTCCTCCCGCGGCATCGACTGCTCCGGGTTGGTGGTGCGTGCGATGGCCATGCAAGGCATGCGGGTGCCGCATCACGCCGCGACGCTATATCAGATGGGCAAGCCGGTATCCTATCGCAACCTGCAGCCGGGCGATCTGGTCTTCTTCCATACGACCAGTCCCGGGGTATCGCATGTGGGCATCTGGATCGGCAACAATAAGTTCATCCACGCCTCATCCGGTCGTCGCCGCGGCGTGGTGACGGAAAAACTGGCCGGCTATTACGCGAAACGCCTGGTAGGCGCTCGACGCCTGCATTAAGCCCCATGTGTTTTCATTTCATTCGCGGGCTCCGGTCATCCGGAACCCGCGTCATTTAAGCCGCAGCCGATAGATGGCGTCCGTATCGGTGAAGTAGATATTCCCGTCCAAACCTATTGCCACGTCGAGCTTCGCGTGGTTGCCCGCTTCCGGCACCGTTACCACCGCGCTGATCGTGTCTCGCCCCTTGAAAATTGCCCGCCGCAGTTTGCCATCGCGCAGCGAGGTGAAGAACAGGTTGCCGCGAAACGCCCGCGGCGTGGCGCCGGTGTAAAAAGCGGCGCCGGTGGGTGCCAATTCACGAACGCCGGTCGTCCACAGCGGGACACGGAAGCGCGGATTTTCCGCCGCACCCACCACCTCCGGCCACCCGTAATTATCACCGGCCACTAACCGGTTGATCTCGTCGCCGTGATTCGGTCCCACCTCAGTGATATACACGTCACCGGTATCCGGCTGCACCGCGATACCGCGTGGGTCGCGATGGCCAATGGTGAAGACAGGCGTCTTCATTCCGCCCACCGGCTTATTGTCATCGCCCCCCTTGCCGGCCCATCCCGTTGTCTCCAGTTCCAGCGGATTGTCGGCGGGAATGCCGCCGCCGGGGGTGAAGCGCAGCACCTTGCCGGCAAGTGCGGCATAATCCTGCGCGCGTGCATCCGCTGTGAGGTCATCCTGCGCCACGTACAGTTGTCCGTCAGCGCCGAACGCGATGCGGCCGGCGGCCGGCAAATTGTCGACGATGACGACCGGCTCCAAACCTTTGCCGTTGCGGATGGTAAATCGCGTGATGCGCCCACCGCCTCCGGCGGTGTGGCAGGCGTAGACATAGGATGGTGTGGGATAGTTCGGATCCACCGCGAGGCTGAGCAGGCCGTGGTCGGGGTCGTCGCCAGCAGTGGAAACGTCCACCGCGGCAAACGGCGTCGCGCGCAGTTTGCCGTCTTCGATCCAGCGAATCTGCCCATGGTGCTGCTCAGCCACCAGCCACACCCGCGGTGAAAGGAAGACCAGCGACACCGGCGCGTGCAGACCACCAAGCACCCGTTCGACCACCGGTTGCGGCAAGCTCCCCTGTGCTTGTGTGGATTGCCCGCTGCCCCGGCATCCGGTCAGGAACGCCGCGAGTGCGATCATGGGTCCGTAGCGGAACATCCACCGGAATTTGGTATTCATACTCCGGTGTTACCCGGTGGCGGAGAATCCGTGTGTTTGCTGTGGCGACAGGGTGCGGACAACGGCGGCAGGGACGTGAGGAGATGCAACAAAACGACCGTACTCGGGAGAGTGCGGATCGGTCAGGGGGCGAGGAAGGCCTCGCCCCATACACCGTGACTTAGCTGGTGCCGGCGAGCTTGTGATGCTGCTTCTGCATGCGCATGGTCGAACTGCTTTTGCGCTTGTTTTCCCGTTTCGGGTTCATCGCCGCCACAAAGTCCTTCACATCGCCGGTCATCAGCGTTTTCTTCTCAGCCATCAACGGTACCTCCGGGCTAGACAGTAAAGAGCGCGCCCACGCATTGTCGTCATGTGGGCGCGCCACAGGTCGGGCATTATTATAGCGGATTTGCGGAAGAATACCAACTATGGATACAAATGAATCACTGCGTCGGGCCAAAGAGCGCTCCATCGAGCGTGCGTTGCTCGGTACCGCACTCGCTGCCCTGGCCGGTTATCTGGTGCTGGCCTGGACCATCTTGCGCGAAGGCACGGCAAAAACGAACAACACCGCACCCGCGGATCGCGGGTGCGTCCGGCGAAACACCATGGGAAGGTAAGGCGCGAAGTGCCCCGCTACTTCTCCTCCATCGCCTTGATCACGAGGATGCGGCCCGGTTGCGCCAGATAGAGACGGTCCGTATGGTCGCCGGCGACGGCCAGCGCCTTCTCGACGCGTTTGCCGTCGGGATCGATTACCATCGCCTCATCCGTGACGGTCATTGTGTCGTCGAAACGCAGCAGTGAGCGCGTAGAAGACAACCACCCCCAGAGACCGCCGGCGTAAACCGGTAGCAGCGTCGCGCCTTGCGCCGGACGGGGGATGCGCTTCCACCCGCGGCTGTCGCCCTGCGGGGTGCAGCGATTGATGATCAATCCCTGCTCATCCGCCTGCGCCCAGGCCAGGTTGCCGGCGGTATCGACTGCGGTCACCCCCTGAATGCTGGCGGGGAAAGACTGGAGAAAGATGCCGGTCATCGATACGGCTTGCAGGCGGACGCCGCTTTTCGCTTCCTGCAACAGGTAGACACGCCCGTTTTCGCCGGTCAGCAGCGGTGTCGGGCAGGGAACGGCGGGGGGAGCGCCCACCACGGAGATCGGGTTCGACCAGAAGGGCATCGCGGACAGACCATCTTCCATCACCGTATCCACCCACCCCAGGCCGGCGGCCTGGGGCTGGCGCCAGCCGATCAGCACGCGGTCGGCGGCGGGCGCGGTCAGAAAGGGCGTCGCCTTCTCCATACTGCGCGGGGGTTGCAGCGTCTGTGCCCATAAGAACCGCCCATCCGGGGCAAAACGCGCCAGTTGATACGCATAGCTCACGCGAGAAACCACATACAGGCTCTTGCGGTCGGCAGCCAGGCTCACCGGCTGACTGATATCATAGGCAACAGGGCGGCCGAAGCCACCCAGCACCCGTCCGTCAGGCGATAACTCCTCCACCCGTCCGCCCAGGGTGGCCAGCGCGTACAACCGCGGCCCTTCTTTGCCCGGCAGCAAGGCGATGTGCTGGCCGCCGACCGACTGGCGCGGCAGCGTGCGCAACAGCGCATCGGTGCGGTCATACACGCGCAGGAACGGGTCGACGGTGTGCCCGCCGCTGAGCAGCAGTCCATCCGGTCCCAGCGCCAGCGCGGTGAACAGCGGTACGCAAGGCCGGGTGGGAAAACCGGGACGGCCGGCAAATTCGACCAGTGGACGATAACGCTCCAGCACGCGCCCGCGCGCGTCGAACAGCGTAAGGTGGTGCGTCGTCTGCAGGGCCTTGCCGAAAGCGTTGCCGTGCAGCGTCCCCTGTATCAGCCAACTGCGCACATAGGTGGCGGCGGCATTGCCGGATTGCGCGATGCCGATGGCCACACTGCCATCCGCGGCGGTCGCTATGCCGGTGAAGACCAGGTTCTTCAACATGCCGTCGCAGGGGTCAGCCAGCGTGCCCAGCGTGTCCATGCCGCCGTCCGCCGTCTCGCCGGCCAGCACCAGTTCCAGCTTACCGCCGACAACGCGCAGGTAAGCGATCAGCGCGTGTCCGTCGTTATCCAATGCCACCGCACCGTTCACCGCCCGCTCGGGAATGGTGATGGTGCGCGAGTGATCGTTCCCCTCGATCACGGCCACACTGAGCTGGTGCTTCACGCGGTCCAGGCTCAGCAGGCAGGCGGTGTTGTCGGTCACCGCCAGCGCCGGCGACGGCAACAACGGATCGGTCGGAAGCGGCGCCGCCAGCACGACCTCCAGCTTCGATAACGGCCAGGTGTTGATGTGCTGCCCGTCCGGGGTCAGCGACAGCACGCGTCCCAGGCCGGTGTCCAGCACGTAACAGCGATTCAATGCCGCCCCGGCGGCCAGCGCGCGCGGCGTCATCATTGCCGTCGGCGCGGCGTCGGGCGTCATCGCGAACAGATCAGCCCGCAGGTCGCCGGCGCGTATCCCGACGGCGCCCAGCAGGAACAGCATCCAGATGGCGAGTGATTTCATCAGCGGCATCCTGTTCGGTGAGGATAGCCTATTGTACCTGAAAAATCCCCGCGTTAACAGCAAATCCCGCCCGCGGACGGCCTGACCGGGAATTTCATTGTCCTGCCCAGGAGAATATGCTATTATGACACCGCGTGCGCCGGTAGCTCAGTGGATAGAGCATCAGACTTCGGATCTGAGGGTCGGGGGTTCGAGTCCCTCCCGGCGTACCACCTCCACACCAAACCTTCTCTCCCCAGCCGGATTTCCCGTTTTCCCACGCGTGAAATGGCCGGGGAGGCCGTGAATCTGTGGACTTCGGCATCACCATTTCACGCGCAGATCTTCTCTTAGCGACCAATTTTTCTCCGACTTTCGCAGATGGGTGCTGCAGTCACCAGGGGTGAGACCAGCAGCCTCTAATGCGTCGCCCAGCGATCCAAAATGATGACATACCGACGAATGCGATATGTATGGCTGGAAATCTCTTTTGGAGAGTATATTCGTTTGGAGAGTAGCAGCAATCGCTTTCAGCAAGGCTCCAATACTTGCTTTCGTGTGTCGGGTCATCGTGAACCACGCCTTATTGTCACTCTGGCATGACGAGCCTGAGCGTCGGAAAATAGGTGCGATATCGCGCGGCGTCCCGCGTCAGCAAGCGCAAATTGGCGCCACCGGCGTGCATGGCTTTGATGCGGACAAAGATGGCCATCTCCTGACTCAATCGGCAACCGGCAGCGTAAACGAGAACGTGCTCCCCTTGCCGACTTCGCTCTCGACCCAGATGCGCCCACCGTGGGCTTCCACCAATTGCCTTGTGATATACAATCCCAGGCCGATGCCCTCTGCTTTGCGACTACTGCCGGCGCGGTAGAACTTTTCGAACAGATTTGGTACGTCCTCGGAGGCGATACCTTGTCCCTGATCCTCGACCGCGATATGCAGGAAATTTCCCTGTGGCTTTACGCGCACCCACACCGGCGTGCCGGGGTTGGAATGCTTCAACGCATTGGACAGCAGGTTCGTCAGGATGCGTTCCAGGCGCGCGTCATCGGCCATCACAGCCGGGAGATCATCGGGTACGTCCAGGATGATGCGGTCGGTGTTCAATGGCGCGGCATTGCGCGTCAGGAAGTCAGGCAAATAAGCAGAAAGAGCGACCGGCAGCACCTTCATTTGGAGTTGCCCACCTTCCAGTCGCGCGGCTTCCACCAGGTCCTCAATCATCACGTCCATGCGTTTGATGCCGCGGGCGATGGCATCCGTGCTCATCTTAACGAGGCGATCCTCACTCTGCGCGAATCGGTCTTGTAGGAGACCGACATGCCCATTGACAATCGTAATCGGTTGGCGCAGGTCGTGGGACACCATGTGGACGAACGTGCGCATCTGCTCCTGGATGGCATGGAGCGTGGTAATGTCGGTGAAGGTCGAGACGACCGCCCAGATACGGTCGTGCGCGTCATAGAGTGGGGCGGCGCTGGCGGAGACCCACACCCGCTGTCCATCCGCATGATGCAGTACCATGGTGACATTGCGCACGACTTCCCCCTGCAGGGCGCGGGCGCTCGGTGTTTCGGGCAACGGGAAGGGTGTGCCGTCCGGCATTTCGACGCTCAACTTCTGCAGCCGTTCGGCATACGGTCGTCGGCGGTCGTCCTCGGATAAGCCCAGCATCTGCGCACCGGCGGGATTCAACCGTAATTGTTCAAAGGTCGGATTGTAGACGACCAGGCCATCGGCCATATTGGTGATGATCGCGTCTAACTCGGCGGCGGTGCGCTGGACCGTCTCCAGCAGGCATTCGCGCTCTTCTTCGGCGTGCTTCATGGACGTCAAGTCTACCGTGGCAATCCCAACGCCGATCACTTCACCGGCAAGATTCCGTAGCGGTTCAATATACAGGTCAATAAACACCCGCTGACCATTGCTGGATAACCAGCATTGGTCGTGTCGTTCTTTGCCTGTCGCTAACACCTCTCGTTTGAGGGAAATCAGCCGTACCGCGTCCTTCCCGAATAAGTCGGTATCTGTTTTGCCGAGAATCTCCATGGGCGTAGCGGTGCGTTGGTTATACGCCCAGATAAAACGCAAATCGGTATCTTGTGCAGCCACCGACACCGGCGCATTCTTCATCGCCAGTCTGAACCGTTCCTCGCTCTCGCGAAGCGCCTCCTCGGCCTGCTTGCGCGCGGTGATGTCGCGTATGACACCCCGCAGCATCGGGTCACCGTCGGTCATATCGACGGTCAGCGTTGAATCAATCCAATGAATGCTGCCATCGCCATGCACGACGCGATACGCATCCTGGTGCGGATTCTGCGATGGATTTGTTCGTTCGTTTTCCAGTAAGGCTGTTGTGGATCGCAGCAGGCGTTCTCGATCATCGGGATGCACACACGCGAGCCACCGTTCGTAGGTGATGGGGGAGCCGGGTTCCAGTCCCAGTAAGGTATAATGCTCAGGGCTCCAGAAGGCGCGGTCCTGGAGGGGATTCCATTCGAAAAGCCCGACCTGTCCGGCGCGGGCGACGCGGCGTAATTGTTCCTCGCTCTCCCGTAACGCCACCTCGGCTTGCCGGCGCTCGTCATCCCGCAGCTTGCGTTGAATCCAGGCGTAGAGCACAGGCGCGAGCCGGACTGCGAAACGGTCGAGTGTGTCGCGGTCGGCATCGGTGTACCCGCCATCCTTGTTGGCGATGTTTAGCAGGCCGATAACCTCACCCTGGAAGAGTATCGGCGTGGCCAGGTTGTTGTGGATGATCAGATGGCCGGGCGGCACGGGTGGCGCAGTGTTGGTGTAAAGCGAGCGTTTCTCTCTCAACGCCTGCGCCCAGAGTCCTTTCCACTTTTCCGGCGGATAGTGAATGCACTTGCCTTCAACCTCGCAGGCGTCGAGCATTTTGGACATGCTGGCGCAGGTTAGGTAGCCTGGTGTTGCGATGTAGCCGAACACGCCATGTCGGCTAGCCGTCTCCTCGCGGACAATTGCCAGTGCCTGGTCAAAAATCGCATCGCCCTCGCCTTCGATGAATATGCGCAGGACACGATTGGCGAATACTGTCTCGTTATGCTCCTGCTGGTCGTGATACTCGGCCTGTTTACGCTCGGTGATATCGGTGAAGATGACGGCGAATTGACCGGGGGCGTTGCGGTAGGCGAACACTTCGTACCAGCGGCCTAACGCCGCCACGTAGTTCTCGAACCGCATCGGCTCGCCCGTCAGCACAACCTGGCCATAGCGTTCGATCCAGACCGGCTCCAGGTTCGGGATGATCTCCCGAACCCGTTTGCCGAGAGCCGTCTCGCCTTTGATACCGGTCAGCCGCTCAAACGCCGTGTTGAGTTCGAGGAACCGGTAGTCGCACGGCCGGCCTTCGTCATCGGTGATGAGTTCCTGGATTGCGAAACCCTCGTTCATTGCCTCGAACAAGTGCCGGTAGCGCTCCTCGCTCTCGCGCAACGCCTCCTCGGCCTGTTTTCGTTCGGTGATATCCGCAACGACTCCCACCAGTCGGACGAATCGTCCAGTGGCATCTGCCAGTGCTCTGCCCTTACTCTCATGCCAGCGGAGCGTACCATCAGGCCAGTAGAGACGATACTGGATATAGTAGTCACCGCCATCAGACGAGCAACGGTCAACGGACTGGCGCACACGTTCTCGGTCATCGTCATGGAGGCGTACCCGCCATTCGTCGCGAAACCCCAACCCCGCCTCGCCAGATAGACCAAACAGCTCCCACAAGCGTGGCGAGGGCAACACCTCGCCGGTCACCAGATTGATCTCCCAGGGTGCCAGATGACCGGCATCGAGCGCCAGGCGCAGACGTTCTTCACTCTCATCCAACGTCGCGGTGCGTTCGGCAATCCGCTGTTCAAGCGCTTCATTCTGGTGCTGTATGATGGTATTGGCGCAGAGGAGCTCGCGGGTGCGTTTGCGCACGAGCCACTGCAGCACGACCACCAGCACCGCCGCCACCATGATGACCGCAGCAACGAGGCTGACGACTAACCAGAAATGACGTCGGACCTGTTCCCATGGATCGTGCGCGGTGAGCCATTTTTCGTAAATGCGGTCATACTCGCCGTTACTCTTAATGATGAGCAGGCCCTGATTCAGCTTTTCCAACAGTTCGGTGTTTCCTTTGTGGACAGCGAACGAAAACTCACGCTTATACTCAGGGATAGGCGGACCGGCAGATACCCCCTTGATGCCCGCCTGTTGGGCTTCAAGCACGCCCACCAGCTTCGAACAGAGCATTGCGTCGTACTTCCCCGATGCTATTAATCGCAATCCCTCAGGAATGGATTCGACTGGGATGATCTTGCCGGTAAAATGCCGTTCGACCAGTTGGTGGTGTGCAGCGTCCTCACGCAGGACGACAATTTCTTTACCAGCGGCGTCGGCAAGGTTTTTGAAGGGAAGCCTGCCTTGGGGGATAAAAAACGCATCGAACGTCTCGGTGTGCGGCAGGCTGAAATCCACCAGCGGCTTGCGTCCCGCCGTGCACGCTACAACCGGCAATACATCGAGGTTGCCGGCCACGAGATCGCCCCACACCTCGTCCCATGGGCCAGACGTGATCTGCAATTCTAATCCCATATTGTCGGCCACGGCTTTGAGCAGGTCCGAACCAAAGCCCGCAGGCTGGCCGTTTGTGTCAGTGAAACTATATGGCCGGAAATCCAGTTCACTGCCTGCGCGGATGACCGGTGCGTGCGTCTGACCGAAGACAGCAGTGGCATCGATAAGGAGCATCAACACAACGATGAGGTTGAGACAGCACGAGAGTGGCCCAATACGACGTAAGCATGTGCGTGGGGTATCGCTTGGATGATC
Source organism: uncultured bacterium (assembly GCA_964472305.1). Taxonomy (GTDB): domain Bacteria; phylum Armatimonadota; class Hebobacteria; order CAIYQO01; family CAIYQO01; genus CAYYJR01. The sequence continues at coordinate 9,489 of CAYYJR010000032.1, read as the reverse complement.
AGTCGTATACGGCAGTTGTACACTGGTAGGCATTGACACCTCAACGTGAGCCAAGGTAAGGATGTGAAAGTAAACGGGCCTATTATACCGAAATGCGGCAGAGGTGCAATGTCATATTTTTCTGACAAAGCCGTTGATTTGTTGCGCGTATACTATTGACATTCCCGTCGCCTTTGTTATTCTTTTCGGGTTTATCTGGTCCACCGAGTAGAGAAGTCGCATATCATGCTGAATGAACCATCCGCAGCACCGATACCGGTCTTACCGCTGTTGCCGGCCTACCTGGCTGACGCACTGGAGCATGTCGCCGATGGCGTGCTGGGGGTGGATGCCACGCACCACATCACCTATGCAAACGCGGCTATCTTCCGCACACTCGGTCTGGCGCGAGAGGCACTGGTCGGACAGGCATTGTGGTCGGTGTTCCCCGAATTGCTTAACACCGTCTTCGAACAACGGTATGCCGAGACCGTGGCTACCCAAGCACCGGTAGAGTTCGACATGCCGAATGCCCACCTGGGAATCTGGCTACATGTGCGCATGGTGCCGTCTGCCGATGGTCTGGCAATCTACCTCACGGACATCTCCCACGAGAAACGCAGTGTCACGACGCTATCTACCTTCCTTGATGCCTCACCCGATGCTGCTATCCTGCTAGATCGCCAGGGGATCGTGCTGGCGGTCAATCAGCATACCCTCGACCGCATGGGCACGACTCGCGAGGCGCTCATCGGCACGGATGGGTATGCGGCGCTGCCGCCGGAACTTGTTGCGCAACGGCGGCAGCGAAACGAAGACGTGATGCGTGGCGGGGCATCCGTAACCTTCATCGATGGCTGGGCGGATGAACTGTATGAGAATACCGTCGTGCCCGTAGCTGACGACAAAGGTGTGGTCACACGGTTGGCGATCTTCAGTCGCAACATTACACCGCAAAAACAGGTGGAACACCCCCTTCGTGATCGCAGCGCCTTCTTTGCATTACTCGCCGAGTCGATCCCGCAATACCTGTTCTGGAAAGACGCTAATTCTGTATACCAGGGATGCAATACCTTGTTCGCCCATGCCGCTGGTCTGGAAAGCCCAACGGACATCATCGGCAAAACCGATTACGACTTGGGATGGAAGCGCGAAAAGTCCGACGAGTTTCGCGCGCGCGATCAGCGGGTGATGACCACGGAACAGGCGGAACGCCATATCGAAGAATCTCGCCAGTTGTCAGATGGCAGTACGCTGGTGCTGGATGTCAATAAGGTGCCCATCCGCAATACCGAGGGACGCGTCGTCGGTGTGCTGGGTATTTACGACGACATCACCGAGCGGAGACTGGCTGAAGAGGCGCTCAAAGCCAGTGAAGCCCGTTTCCGGGCCATCGTCGCGAATACCATGTTAGGATTGGTGGTTGTCGATCTCAACGGATACATCATCAGCGCGAATGCCGCCATCGAACGCATGATTGGTTACACTGCCGAGGAACTGCGGACGCGACGGTTCACTGACATCACCCATGCGGATGACGTCCATACGAGTCGGCTTCTCTTCCAGGAACTGCTTGCGGGGGCGCGCGAAAGTTACCAGATGGAAAAGCGCTACCGGCGTAAAGACGGGAGTATCCTCTGGGCACAATTATCGGTTTCAGTCATACGTGCGGCGAATGGCGCGCCGGAAGCCATTATCGGGGCGGTTGAGGATATTACTGAGCGGAAGCAGGCGGAAGAAGCGATTCGTGAGAGTGAAACGAATTATCGCGCGTTGTTGGGCGCCTTAGATGAGAGTGTCTGCATGGTAGACCGACACGGCACCCTCCTGGTCGTCAATGCCATCGCGGCGGCACGATGTCACTGCACCCCGGACGAGATGGTCGGTCACTCCTTCCGTGACTTTCTTTCCCCCGATCTCGCCCGCACCCGCTGGAAGATCATTGAATCGGTGTTTGCGTCCGGCGAAAGTCTCCACAGCGAAGACACACGCGATGGCATCGTCTTCAGTCATACGACGTATCCCGTGTTCGACACCGATCATGCCGTGGTGCGCGTGGTTTCGGTCAGCCACGATATTTCCGAGCGAAAACAAGCGGAAGAAGATCTTCGCGAATCGAATGCGCGGCTGGTGTTGGCCCAACAGTCCGCCGGCGCCGGCATCTGGACATGGGATATGGTCACCGGTACGCTCGAATGGTCGAATGAACTCTATCGGCTCTTCGGCTTGGACCCCATGATGGATGCGGCTAGTTTTCCGACCTGGACCCGTGTGGTGCACCCCGATGATGCTGCGATGGCTGGCGCACGGATTGAACAGGCGATTGCGACCCACACGCCACTCTCCAGCGAATATCGCATCGTCTTGCCGACCGGGGAGATGCGGTGGATCCATGCCTTGGGCGACACGCTCTACGCTGACGATGGCACCCCCAGGAGCATGTCCGGCATCTGCATTGATATTACGGCGCGCAAGCAGACCGAAGCGGCATTACAGGAACGCGAAGCGGTCATCCACCGGCAGCAGCAGGAATTGAGCCTGCGTAATCAACAACTCCAAGGACTGTTTGATTATGCTCCCGCCGGCCTGGTGCTCTACGAAGCCACGCCGCCGTACCGCATCATCGCCCACAATGTCTATTACCAGCAGATGTGGGCCGAGGGGGCGTTCCCACAAGGCATGGTCGGTCTGGGCCTGGACGAGTATGCCCCCGCGGTGCAGGAAAGCGGCATACGTGCGGTCTTTGATGAGGTGGTACAGACGAAGCGCGGTAAAACGTTACTCGGATTCCCATACGATGGCTTCTCCCATCGCGGGCGCACCTGGTGGAACTGGGTCTGCACCCCCGTCATTCAAGAAGACGAAGTGATCGCGCTAGCACACATGGCCATTGACGTGACAGATGAAGTGCTTGCCCGGCAGCAGGCGGAAATCGCTACGGCGGAAGTTGCGCAGGAACGCGATCTACTCCATCAAATGATTGAGATGCTCCCGGTGGGCGTCTGGCTCCTCGATGGCGATGGCGTCATCAAAGAAGGGAACCAGGCTAGCCAGGGGATATGGGCCGGTGCACGATTGGTCGGGTTGGAGCAGTTTGGGGAGTATCGCGCCTGGCATACAGATACCGGCAAGGAACTCACCGCCGAGGAATGGGCTGGCGCGCGCGCCATTTCCCACGGAGACACGACACTGGGGGAAGAACTCCGTATCGAGTGTTTTGACGGAACAACGAAGTATATATTGAATTCCGCTGTTCCGATTCGCGATGCGCACGGTACCATAACCGGCGCCGTCGTGGTGAATATGGATATCACGGCACTGAAAGAGATCGACCATGCCAAGGATGAGTTTCTCGCCGTGCTCTCCCACGAATTGCAAACACCGCTGACCAGCATGCTGGGCTTCACCAGTATTGCCTTGGAAAATGATACGCTGCAAGCCTACCGTCAGGCGATCCCGGTCATCGAGCGTAATGCCAAACGGCAGGCGCGCCTCATCAATGAGTTGCTCGATATGTCCAAGCTTCTTGAAGGACGCCCCGAATGCCGACCGCAACTGATCGATCTCTGCCAACTGACTTCCACGACGGTAGAGCATCTCCGGTTATCGGCGGAGAGAAAAGGATTGTCACTGCGCCAATGTCATCCTGATGCGTCGGTCTCACTGGTCGCCGATCCCAGTGCGATTCGCACCTGTATCGAGCACCTGATCGGCAACAGTATCAAATTCACCCATACTGGCGGCACTATCACCGTCTCGTGTCGGGAAGAAGACGAGATCGCCATTCTGACAGTGACTGACGACGGACGCGGCATCGACCCGGCACACCTCCCCCTGCTATTCACCCCCTTCCAGCAGGTGGAACGCGATGAAGCCGCCGGCGGCCTGGGCCTGGGCCTGGCCGTGGTGCGCGGCTATGTCGAATGGCACGGCGGCACCGTCTCTGTGGAGAGCCTTGGCCGGAATCAGGGGAGCACCTTCACGATGCGCCTCCCCAAACATACGCAAACGCAAGTTTTAGGGGGGGGGTAACCCCAAGTTTACTACACACAAAGTCGGACCACACTGATGCGACAGATTTTGATTATCGATGACGATGCTGATATTCGCCTGTTGATGGTGATGATGCTCACCAGCGCCGGCTTTGCGGTTGCGGAAGCGGAGAGTGGCGAGGAGGGACTGGCATACCTTGCCAGTCAGAAAGCCGATTGCGTTTTCCTCGACATCAACATGCCCGGCTTACCGGGCTGGGAAGTCTGCCGCCGGATCAAAGCGAACCCGGCAACGACGCATATTCCGGTCATCATTCAAACGGTCCGCAGCGCGGTGAAAGACGAAGCCGAATTTGCATCGGCTCGACCGGATGGCTTCTTGAATAAGCCATTTCAAAAATCCGATCTGCTGGCGGCGATGGATGAGGCTATGGCGAAGGTGGCGGTAAGCTAGTGCAAATCTGTGAATAGGTGTTCCGGTTTCCATGAATAGGTAACACCTGTTCGCTATGTGTCTTTACGTACGACCTTTGACAACCGAAGAAACCGACCAGGTGGCCACGTGGGCCACGTCCTATGATGCCGTCACCGCCCGTCGGGCGCGGATCATTCACCTCTCCGCCCAGCGCCTGAACCACGCCTTATTGTCACTCTGGCATGACGAGCCTGAGCGTCGGAAAATAGGTGCGATATCGCGCGGCGTCCCGCGTCAGCAAGCGCAATTGCGCCACGGCGGCGTGGGCGCCGATATCGGCCTTCCAAGACAGTTTCTCAGGCATGCGCTTTGTTGGAACGCATGTCGAGTCGCTGGTACAGCCAGATCGCCCCGGCCCGTTTCGGCAGCGCGAAGCAGAATCCCTGCCCCTGGAGCGTCGCACCAGTCATGTCTCGGATCTCCCCGGTCTCCGGGTTCTCGAAATGATAGTTCGCTTCTGCCTCCAGGCCTTGCGGATAGACGGTAAGCGTCTCCGCCGGCGCCGCCGGCATGCGGATGCCCTGGATGAAACCGCGCCCCTCCTCAGGCCGGTCGAACTGCCGCGCCACCCACTGGTCAGCCGAACGGTGATACGGGGTGAGCGGATAGTAGTCGCCTTCGAGCATCATGCCCGCCACCTTCCGCCAAACCCCGATCATCTTCGACGCGAGCGCGAAATCGTAGTCGTCGCGGCGGCTGTCGAGCATGAGCATGAGCATGGGCGCCACGGCGCAGTGGTAGGCGAATCTGTCCACCTCGTGTTCCCAGCGGGAGTTCCCGCGCAGGTCCGAGGAGAGCGTGAACTCCTTGAAGTACGGGAACCACTCGCACAACGCCGCGTGGAAGGACTGTTTTGCCACGTGGTCCCCGTAGCCGTAATCCGTATAGTGCAGCGGCACGGCCAGGCGCATGGTCTCCAGGTCGTTGCGCCGGCCGCCGGAGGCGCAGGAGTCGATCCACAGCCCCGGGTTGCGCGCCAGCAGGTCCTTCCAGTACCGGTAATACCCCTGCACGTGCAGGTTCTCGTTCATTCCCTGCCGGTCCGCCGCCTCGTTCCTCTGCCAGTACGGCAGCGGATCGAACCCGAAATCCTGCCGGTAGACCTTGACCCCGTTCTCCCGGATCAATCGGCAGACGTGATTGGTGAGCCAACGGCGACATTTCGGGTCGCCCAGATTCAGCAGACGGTTGACATCCGTCCCGTTCCGCAGCACCCACTCCGGATGCTCGGTGTCGAGCCAGGAACCCTCCCGCACCCGCTCGGGTTCGAACCAGAGGAGCAGGTCGGCCCCGGCCTTGGTGGCGCGGTCGGACACCGGCTTGAGGCCGCGGGGGAACCGCTCGGGGTCCAACTCCCAGGTCCCGGTGAGGACGCAGCTCCCCACGCCGTTCGCGTCGCGGCAGGGATACCAGCCGGCGTCGATCCACCAGATGTCGGGATGGATGCCGCGTTCCTTGAAGCGGTCGATGGCGCGGACCTGGTTCTCCTCAGTCGCCTCCGTGTACTCGTCGCCGTCGTCGGTGCTGCAGCAGGTGAGGTACGGCTTCAAGGGCTTCCCGCCCGGCCGCGGTATGTTGTGGTCCAGGAACCACCGGCGCCACAGGTTGCGCGAGCGTGCCCGGTCGCCACGGTAGAACATCAGCACCGACAGCGGCGTGCGCGCCTCCTCGCCTGGCAACAGCGTGAAGTGCGTCCGCTCCTGGCCAGCGGTGATGCGGATGTTCTGCCCGTCCCGCGCGCTGAACTTGGCAGCCCACTGGCCGACCCAGCCGACCACCACGATCAGCCCGCGCTGGTCCACGGGCGCCTCGAGGTTGTAGTACGGGAAGGCGCGGTTTGTCGGCCGCCCGCCCATGGGGGCGAAACGGTATTCCTCCCCGTGCGCCAACGACACACGGAACGGCTCGTAGCCGTCCGGCGAGCAGTAGTCGCCCGTCCAGTGATTCAGGTAGGGAAACTGCCCGAGGTTGCACACCGTGTCCATCGACCGGATGTCCTCGAGGATCGGCGTCGCCTTTTTCGAGGTGTTCTTGAACCGCACCCACCACTCCACGACCGGGTAGCGCGTGTACTCCTTGAGCTCGCAGATCACAGCCAGGCCGGTTTTCGGGTCCGTGCGCGTGACCCGGTGTAGAACCACCCCGTCCTCCACCGCCAGCCGCTGCTTCTTCAGCTCCCAGCCCCGTAGCAGACAGGAGGACGGAACCCCGTCGTAGGTGAAGCTAAAGCCCGGGTTCAAACGGGCCGCACCGCCGACCACCGCGATCCGCCCATTCGTCATCTCCACCTGCATGTCGGCCCAGATGGCGTGGACATAGTTGACGTCCGCGGCCAGGACCCGCAGGGTGAACTCCCGGCAATCGGCGAGCGTGACGTCCACGCGGGCGGGCGCGTCCGACACGCGCTGCTCGCCGCTCTGCCACACCGTCCTGCCATTCACCTCGACGCTGAACCACGCGGGGTTCGAGTACCGGCTGGTCATCGGCGACTGGTTGATGCCGCCCCAGCCGGTCAAACGTCTGGCGTCGTCCGGCAGGCGCACGATGATCTCGCTGCAGGCATGGGTGCCGAGACCGGTCGCGAAAGGCCGCCCGCCCAGCACCAGCGGTTCACCGTTGCAGGAACAGCCGTCCTGCAGGTCGCCCCACCCCTGCGACACGCAGATGACCTCGGCCGGCACATACGCCTGTTGATCCCGCGCACACAAGACATCGAGCATCCCCGCCAGGAATCGGCGGCCCTCATCCATCTCCTCGGGCATCACCATGTTCGCGTAGTCCATGTATCATCCTCCGCTAAGCCTGTTCGTCGGCAAGCATATCAAATTTCACCCTTACAAGCAAAGCGCTGGCTGGCGCTTCGTCGCGATCCGCATCTACGTCTTTCCGCAATCAATGCGTCAATCCGTGCCAATTCCCAGTCTTTCTGCCGCACCTCGAAGTGGGAGTGGAAGTTCAGGTCGGTGATCGTCCGCAACAACTCGCCGTCCTCGAAGACCACAAGCCGCATTATCGCTCTGGCGTGATAAGCGTCACGGTCGGAAAATAATTGCGATACCGCGCGGCGTCTCGCGTCAGCAAGCGTGGTGATCTTCTCCCTGAAACCTTTCAGTTCATCCGGGTTCAAACGAGGGGAGCGAAACAATATCGATAGTCATGTGGCGCCGGGAACAGCACACGGAACTCGTGAATACGACACTTCGCGGTATAGAGGGAGGCCGTTTTGGCAAGAGCTCTGTGTTTTACCATCCTGTTCGCCTGTGCCGTGTTGCATGGGTTTGCGATCGGTGGCGTCGCGACACCACGCAAGCCCGCGCCGATATTCACGATTACGGATTACGGCGCAGTCGGCGACGCGAAAACGCTGAACACGAAGGCGATCCAGGCTGCCGTCGACGCTTGCGCTGCCGCGGGAGGCGGGCAGGTAGTGGTGCCGGCAGGCATTTTTATCAGTGGTTCTATTTTTCTGAAGAGCCATGTGGAGTTCCACGTATCGCCCGGAGCCGTGCTGCGCGGTAGTCCGAACCTGGAAGATTACAGCCTGCTCGATCAGGAAGGTCATGGTTATCACATCCAGGGCTGGCTCTACGCGGCATTGCTCACCAGCTATCGCTGCGACAATGTGTCGATCACCGGTACCGGCACTGTGGATGGGTACGGCAAGGTCTGGTGGGAGGAGAAGAATCGCACTTCGGATATGGAGGCCGCCTTCCGCAAGGATGGGCGGATGAAGGGCATTCGTCCGCCGCTGCTCTATTTCTTCGACTGCACGCGGGTGAAGGTCCGGGACGTGAAGCTGATCAATTCGCCGATGTATGCCATCCTCCCGATCTTGTGTCGCAATCTGCTCATCGATGGGGTCACCATCGAAAATCCCTGGAAGCCTTACAACAACTGCGACGGGATCGACATCATGTCCTGCCGTGACGTGCGCGTCACCAACTGCTATATCGACACCGGCGACGATGGCATCTGCCTGAAGACGGTGCCGGGCTGGTGCATGCTCTGCGGTCCGGGTGAAAAAGGTGAAGGAGGGCCTGACTACACCAAGCCGCGCATCCCCTGCGAGAACGTCATCATCGACAACTGCGTGGTGCGGCATGCGCACAGCGGGGTAGGCATCTGGGCGGAAGTCATCGGCGGCATACGCAACGTGCTTGTCAGCAACTGTGTCTTCGACGGCACACGACAGGGCATCCGCATCGCCCGCTATCCCTGGACGGGCGGTTATGTCAAGGATGTCCGGATCGATAGCATTGTCATGCGGCGCGTGGAGTTCGCGATCGAAGTCTCAAATTACTATGATCCGGATAAAATCGATGACAGGCCGGACCGCGACACGACTCCCGAATTCAGCGATATCCATTTCAGCAACATCACCGCCACGCAGACACGAATCGCCTGCCTGATGTATGGGATGCCGAAAGCGCCGGTGCGCAATATCAACTTCAGCAATATCCGCATCGAGGCGGACAAAGGGTTTGATCTCCGTAACGCGGAGGACATCTATCTGGACAATGTCACGGTCACCTGCCCCGGGCCTGCCTTCCAGGCGAAAGAGGTGCGCAACCTGGAATTGCAGCGCTTCAGCGCACCGCAGCCGCAGGCCGATGTCCCGGTGATCCAGTTGGCGGACGTCAGCGACGCCTGGATTCATGGCTGCACGGCGACGCCGGGCACCGGCACCTTCGTCGGACTGGTGGGCGAGGGCAATCGGGATATCGTGCTGGAAGCGAACCGGCTCACGCAGGCCAAACAGGCACAGGCGCCGGTCAAGCCCGCGTCTGCCTGGTCGTCATCGGGGTATGGATATTCCGGCAGTTCCATGTGGAAAATGGCGGGTGAGTGCAATACATTTCTTCCCGTGCCTCCCGCCGTATGGGAGACCATCCAGCGGGAATGGCAGCAGGGACGTGTTCGCTGGGGCATCAATGGGGTGCACCGCATGGAAAGCGGTGCGCACCCGGACGTCGTGCTCGAACCTGACGACAACCGACGGATCTATGTCATTCTCGCCGATGGGGTTAATGAGCAACTGCTGAT
>CAYYJR010000031.1:0-29913 GCA_964472305.1 uncultured bacterium | reverse complement strand
TAATTCACCAGAGTTCACCATGCTGTATGCAGTCTGACGTGCAATCCGGAGCACTTTGGCTGCCTCATTGACAGTCAATAACCCATCTTCTTCAATCATGTTGCCTCCCTTATTGACACAAAAAAACCCGGCGGATGGCGCTTATAAGCCTTGCAGCGATTACTCGCCGCGTTGGCTTATGAGCGCCATCCGCCGGGCTACACCGGGCGTGAATCCGGGAACCGGGACTCCAGCTATCGCTGGAGAGCGGGGCGTCCTGACCACCCCTGTCAGGGGTGATATTTCACTGATATAATTGTAGACTAAAATCTTTCCTGTGTCAATCCGTATTGTTGAATAACACGGTGTATATTGCAGCTATTTAAGAGCTATAAATTATCATGTTCCTGCTGGTATAATATTGTAGCGGGGGAAATCCCATGACGACATATTGGCGGACAGCTTGCGGAGCGAAGACACGGGTTGGGTCGCCGTGCCAGCTTCCGCAAGGATGGGGCACCGCACATCCAGGCGAAGGTCGATGCAAGTTGCATGGCGGGTGCGCAGGACGCAAACCGACGCACGGCGGGTATTCGACGCGCGGCGTGCAGCCGTTCATTCCGCCAGGCCCACTACTCGCCGACCCGGTACAAGACGCCATTTTCCGCCAGGCCATCGGTGTTCAGTTACTGATGTTGAATCGTGAAGCCGAAGGATTAATTAACGATTCTGCGCTGGCTGCAGGGGTAGAAGCGTATTCGCGGGCTTGCTTTAGGCAGTTAAAGGCACTAGAACCATCACACTCACCTTAACTCCTCGACTTATAGCTAAACTTACATCCGAAGGCATGGGGCAAAGAATGGTAACGCCGATCAAAAAATTAACTGTGGGATCCGAATATGGAGGAGTACTTTTATACCGGTTGTAATCACAGCGTATAGCGTTACTGAAAGAAAAGTAACAAAAAACAGTTGACCCCAACTCATCCCTTTTTGATACAGAGAAGAGGACACGTCATAAATCGAATCTACCGAGGCGAAAATAAAAGACCAACACAATGAAATAAGTAATAAAATATACCACTTTCCACTGAACAAGCCGATAATGATACCTACAATGATGTCTATCATCATCTCTCCTTACACCAGGCAAAAAGGCTCGATTGCCTTTGAAACCATATCACCAGGACGGCAATCGGTCAATAGGCATAGATATTAGGCTAAATAGCATAGAAGATTGCAGCACAATACTAAGCGATGGCAAGTGCTGAAGAATTCCGAGAGTGGTTAACCGGTGAATTGAAGGGTAGAGGGTGGAGTGTCTCCGAACTCGCCCGGCGCAGCAAACTCAACCAATCACACCTTCTCCGCATATTATCCGGTGAGCGAAACCCAGGTCCACATGTCTGCCAGGGTCTCTCTCGCGCATTGGGCATTCCACCCGAAGAAGTGATGCGTCGAGCCGGCTTATTACCACGACCACGAAGACTTGATGCGAAATTTGACGAACTCAAACATTACTTCCTCGGCTTACCTGAAGAAGACCAGGAACGGGTGCTCGTTTTCGTTCGTGCCCTTCACAATGCACGCCCTCACGAGAAATAGCCTTTTGCCGCAGCGTGACTACGTCACGCTCGATGCAGTTGAACTTGTGGAGGAAGCGGAGCTTTTTTCATATTCCCCAAATGCACAGATTGGAACACAGGCAATACCCCTTTGTGAAACTGTAGGGATTAACGTAATATTCCGCATCCTCCACACGTTCTACCCTCGTGCTACTTCAGTCGTTGCCGTCCACCGGTCTGCACTTGCGGCATCCGGTCGGCGGGAGAGAGCCGGCGTTGTGCGTCCAGCACATCGACCGATGCCAACTCACAGTATCGCCGGGACATTTCCAATGAGGTGTGGCCCAGCGCCTTCTGCAACACGAAACAGTCGCCGCCGCCGGCGACGAACTCCCGTGCGAAGAAACGGCGGAAGTTGTGGGGGGTCACGTCGCTGACATTGGCTTTCGTGCCGCAGTCCGCCAGCAAGCGATGCACTCGCTGCCGGGTCATCGGGTCGCCGTAGCAAGTCACGAATATCCGGTCGTTGCCGCCTGCATCCCCGCGCCGTGACAGGTAAGCCGACAGCGCCTGTCGCGTCACCTTGCCGAATGCCACCATGCGCTCTTTGTTCCCTTTGCCCAGCACCTTCATAGTTTGCTCGTCCAGCGAGACATCGGCAATCGTCAGGCCGCACAACTCGCTGACGCGGAGCCCGGTATCCGCGAGGGTCAACAGCAGCGCGCGCAGGCGCAGACCGGAGAAGTCCTTGCCCGCCGTGTCCAGCATCGCCTGAAACGCCTCCGCGCCGAAGGTGGTCATCACTTTGCGTCGCAACTTGACCGGCTGGACCTTCACCATCGGGTTGGCGGGAACGGTTTCCTCTTCTTCGAGGAACCGGAAGAAGCAGCGCAGGGTCACGAAGGAGTGTTGCGCCGTCAACGGACTGACGCGGGTGGTTTCGTCGGCAAGGAAGTCGCGAACAATCGCCGGCGTCACCTCCGCCGGGGACACATCCAAGTCGCGCGCCTCCAGGAATGCCGTGAAGGCGGCAAAGCGATGCCGGTAGTAGTCGGTGGTGTGGGTTGACAGGTTGCGCGCCTCACAGCGGCGGTAGAAGGCGCCAATGGCCGCCGTCATTTCCTCGCGCGCAGACAGGGGTTTCCGCAGGGTCAACGTTGCCTTTCGCATAGCCAAATCTCCTTAAAAAAGATGTGGCGACAGGCTAATCGTGTACCCAAATGCCCATTGCAAAATCGTGTCACCAAGTTGCTTATTTAGAATGGTGACATGGGCAAGCCGGCGGGGGTTGATGGCTCATTTTGAGCTTAAAATGGGGTGGCGGAGAGGAAGGGATTCGAACCCTTGAACGGCTTTAGACCGTTACACGATTTCCAGTCGTGCTCCTTCGACCAGACTCGGACACCTCTCCGCGCATGCCTTGCTCCAAGGCGTCATAAATATACTATGCCGCATGCGCCCTGTCAATGCGAGCGCGGAGAGTTACAACTCGATCGATTCAGTGATGGCGCGGCGCAAGATGTCGCGCGGGATGGCGCCCACCGTCTCGACGCTGCCGATTTTGGTGGGCAGCACGAAGCGCACGTTGCCGGCGACGGCTTTCTTGTCCGTCTCCATCAGGCTCATCAGGATGGCGGGGTCGGCTTTGGGCAGGTGGATGGGCAGGCCGAAGCGTTCCAGCAGGCGCATGAGGCGATGCACCGGTTCGGCGGGCAACATGCCGACGCCGTGAGCGATGCGCGCGGCGACCACCATGCCGACGGCCACCGCTTCGCCGTGGGTGTAGCGCTCGTACCCGGTAAACGTTTCCACCGCGTGCGCGGCGGTGTGCCCAAAGTTGAGGATGGCGCGCAAGCCGGATTCCCGTTCGTCCTCTTCCACCACATGCGCCTTCACCTGGCACGAGCGGCGGATGACATGCATGATTGCCTGCGCGTCCAGTCGCAGGATGGCGTCCACATGGTCTTCCAAATAGGCAAAAAAGTCGTCGTCCCAGATCACCCCGTACTTGATCACTTCCGCCAGCCCGCTGCGCAGCTCGCGCAGCGGCAGCGTGGCCAGGGTGCCGGGGTCGATCAGCACCACTTGCGGTTGCAGGAATACCCCGATCATGTTTTTGCCCAGCGGGTGGTTCACACCCACCTTGCCACCGACCGAGCTATCCACCTGCGCAAGCAGACTGGTGGGCACCTGCACGAAGCGGATGCCGCGCTCATAGGTCCCGGCGACGAAGCCGGCCAGGTCGCCGATCACGCCGCCGCCCAGCGCCAGGATCACCGATTTACGGTCCACCTTACGCTGAATTAGATCGCCGTAGAGGCGGTTGGCGGTGTTGAGCGTCTTATACCGCTCGCCGGTCGGCACCAGCAACGTGAAATATTTGAGTTCCGCCGCATCCAGGCTGGCGCGTATGGCACTGCCGTATCCGCGGTCGATATCGCGGTTGCTGATCACCACCACCGAGCTCACCTGCTCGGGGAGTTGGGCGATCAATTGGCCTACCCACGCATGGCAACCTGGCTGCAGGTGGATATCATACGACCGTTCGCTCAAGTTGACGCGCACGCGATTGAGGCGCTCCAGCACCTGTTCGGCGACCGCGACAGGCTCCAGCGTGGTCGTGTCCACCCGGATGTCAGCCGAGGGGAACGAAGAGTGACGCGTTTCGAGTAATTCACGAATCTTTGCCAATGGTTCAGCCACCTTTACTCGCGGTCGTTGGGCCGCGGCCCGTCGGCCGATTACGGCCGGATCAGCCTGCAGGCCGATGATCGGTCCAGTGCGCCGTGCCAGCGCACGGTTCTCCGGAATGGACAGGACATTCCCGTCCAGGATGACAACGGCGCTGTCCCGCTGCCGCAGGGAGGCCAGCACCTGTGCTTCCGCCGCACGAAGGACGGGCGACTCCGGCGCGATGGAGAAAGTGCTCGCGGTCTGCGCAATCTCCGCGTCGCCATCGATCAACGGCAACCGCAACCGGTCCGCCAGGAGACGACCCACCGCGCCGTGCCCCGTGCCCCCGTAACCGGCGATGATCAGGTGGGTCATCGATTCGGCTCCGGCGACGGCACCGTGCCCGCGCTTGCCATCCTCTGCTGATATGATACTAACAATTCAGCCAGTGAATCACCGGAAAATTGCGCAACGATGCTGGAAGTCAAGACAAACACCACCATTGCCTCCGCCACCACCCCCGCCGCGGGCACGGCGCAGACGTCGGAGCGCTCAGCATGCGCCAATGTCGCCTGCCCGGTAGCCAGGTCCACGGTGGGCAGCGGGCTGGTCAGCGTGGGGATCGGTTTCATGGCGATCTGCATCACCAGCGGTTCACCGTTGGTCATGCCGCCTTCCACGCCCCCGGCGTGATTCGTGTTGCGTGTGACGCGCCCGTCGACGGGATACATCGCATCGTGCACCTGCGAGCCCGGCAGTCGCGCAGCGGCGAATCCCAACCCGAATTCCACGCCTTTAATGGCGTTAATGCCCATCAGCGCGCCCGCCAGTTGGGCGTCCAGGCGGCGGTCCCACTGCACGTGACTGCCCAATCCCACCGGCAGTCCGGTGGCGATCACCTGCACCACGCCGCCCAGCGTGTCGCCGTCCTGCCCCGCCTCGCGAATACCTTCGCGCATACGCGCTTCCGCGGCGGCGTCGGCACAACGCAGGCTGGACGCCTCCGCGGTCGTCTCCAACGCGGCCAGGTCCGACAGGTCGGGCGCGGCCGTCACCGATCCGATGGCAAGCACGTGACTGAACACCCGCACGCCCAGCGCGTCGAGCAGACAGCGCGCCACCGCGCCGCCGCCCACCCGCGCCGCCGTCTCGCGGGCGCTGGACCGTTCCAGGATATCGCGCAGGTCACCGGTGCCGTATTTAATCATTCCCGCGAAGTCGGCATGCCCGGGTCGCGGCACGGTGATTGGGGGCACCGGTGTCTCCGGCTCCCCGAACTGCTGCATGCGGTCGGTCCAGTTGGCCCAGTCGCGGTTCTCGATGAGCAGCGCAATCGGCGAGCCCAGAGTGCGTCCGAAACGCACGCCGGACAGCACGCGCGCGGTATCGCACTCGATTTTCATCCGCCCGCCGCGACCAAAGCCGACCTGGCGACGTGCCAACTGCCGGTTGATGGCTTCTTCAGAGATCGGGACGCCAGCCGGCATGCCTTCCACGATCGCCGTCAACGCGGGACCATGCGACTCACCGGCGGTTAAGAACCGCAACACAGGCGGAACCTCCTCGCAATAAATTCAGCGTGCGACGCTGATGCCTTATTGTTTCGTATTGTACTCCGCCGGGGAAATAACCGACAAGCGCGCGGCACGGGAGGGTCAACACCCTCGGACTCCGTTTCGGCGCTTCCATCATCCATTGCCGCCTGTGCCCCGGCACATCGTCCAGCACCGTACCCACCGTTTCAGCCAACCACGAAAAAGAGGCACGGGTCAGTGCCTTGCGCGATCAGGTGTGGCGATATTTGCGAATCAGGTAGCGCTGCTCGTCCACCACCACGCGACCGGGGATACCCAGGGTTAGTTGCACGATCACTTCATCGCGCTCGATGCGCAAGGTGTGGCCTTCCACGTCGACGGTCTTTCCCCCGTGCAGCGACAGCGTGACGGTGAGGAATTGCGTGAGGGGGAATTGCGCGGCTTGTTTACTGCTGAAGCGCAAACCGCCTTCGGAAATTTCGGTGAGCTCATACACCTTGTGTTGCACAATCAGGCGCGGTCGATCGGCAAAGGGGTAGCGCAACCGAAAAAATTGCCGCCGTTCTGCATAATTTACCTGATTCATCTGCGAGAACTTCGCCTCTCTCTACCGATCACCATGCGCCGGAATGCCGAAGATCTGCCGCGGCAGGATCGCATCGCCATTATAGCTGTCTCCCTCGCGCACGTCCAGCCTGGCTATACCCGCATCATTCCTCCTCGGGACTGTCCGGGTGTTCCTCCAGCCAGGCCAACTCGTCCTCGAAGGTCTCCACTTCCAACGGACAGGTGGCAGGTGCCTCCTCGGTCAGCAACCTGGTCGCTTCCGGTTGGCGACCGGTGTACCAGAAGGCAAATGCCTTCTCGTTATAGAGCTCGGCGATCAACCGTTGACGATAATCCTCATTCTCGATGAACTCCGGACTGGGATCGTCGGGGATACAGGTCAAGCCGCGCTCAACCCACTGCAGCGCCGCCGCATAGTCTCCGCGGTCGTTTGCCAGCGCCGCCAGCCCGTGCAAGGCCTCCACAGAACAGGGAGCGATGGCCAATGCGCGCTGGTGATAGACTTCCGCTTCTTCGTCGCGGTCCAGCTCATACAACACCGCCGCCTTCAGGTTCAGCGCTTCGAGGTTCTCCGATTGTTCCGCCAGCACCTGGTCGACCAGGCTTAACGCGCGCTGTGCTCTGCCGAAGACGCCGTAGACCTCGCGCGCATCCGCCAGCAATTCCTCCACTGTTCGTCTTGCCACGTTCCCGCTCCTTAGCAACCGTTTTGAAAGAGAAGACGGAGTCCCAGCATGTGTGAGTACAGACAGGACAGGAACTCCAACGCCGTCCACCGCACAGGAAATCCAATACGGTGACGCGCACTTTCCAATGATGCACTGCCGTGATCATACGTGGCTGAACCGCCCACGTCAAGCCGCCCGTCGCTCGTTCGCGGTTTGGGCGATGGCGTCGTCGACAAACGGCTCGGGGGAGGTTTTCGCGGCGTAGATGCAATAGGCGTAGACGGCGCATTGCGCGCAGTGCGGCACCGGACGGCACGTCACGCGGCCATGCTCCCACAATCCCATATGCAACGGGAAGATCAGCGCGGGCGGCAGCAACTGTTGCAGCAAGTCGTGCGCGCGCTCGGCGGACGTCTTTAGGCCGATCCAGCCCAACCGCCGCGTCACGCGGTGCACGTGGGTGTCGACCGGCATCACCGGACGGCGCAGCGCGAAGAGACAGACCACGGCAGCGCTTTTCTTGCCCACCCCGGGAAATCCGCGCAGGTAGGCGAGAGTCCGCTCGGTGGGCCACGTGCGCAGGAACTCCAGCGTGGCGGTGCCGTGCTCGGCACGCAGCGTCGTCAGGATCGCCTGGATGCGCTGGGCTTTGGTGAAAGCGTAGTTCGTCGCGCGGATTGCCTCCGCCACCGCATCTACGGGCGCCTCGGGAACCGCATTCCAATCGGGAAACCGCGCACGCAACGCGGCAAAGGCGCGATCACGATTGCGATCGTTGGTATTCTGACTCAAAATCGCGCGCACCAGGCTGTCCAACGGCGGCTCGTCCAGCACGCCTTCCGCCCGTTTACGCGACTCGATATACGGATATGCCCGCCGTAAGAGCGCTGTTACCGCGCGAATCTCCTCCGGCGTCACCTGCTTGGCCGATTCGTCCATCTCCCCCACCCTGCTCACTATACCACTCACACCGAGCGGCACGATGTGCGGAAGGACGTACCGATGCCGGTGATAGCGATCAACCCATCCAGGGAACTGCTTTTCGATCCACCCAAACTGCTGGATCGTTCAAAGCGAATAGTTGCTCGCACGGGTATACGAAGCAATGCCGTGTGCACGAAGACGGATGCGCCGGGCGTGCCGCCGCGAACACCGAGCATGCTTACATCCGCTCCGGCGCGCTGACGCCGATCAGGGTAAGCACATTGCGCAGAGTGATCTTGGCCGCGCCGACCAGCACCAGGCGCGCATCGCGCGTCTCGGCCGGCGTATCGTCCTTCAGCACCGGACAGCGGTCGTAGAAGACGTGGAATTCACGCGCCAGGTCCTGCGCGTAGCGCGTCAGGCGATGCGGCTCGTAGAGTTCCGCCGCGGTGATAATTTCCTCCGGATAGTCCGCCAGCCGTCGAATGAGTCCCACCTCCGCATCATGCCCCAGCGGACTCAGGTCGGTCGCCGTCGGGTCGGGCAGCGCCACCCCGCGTTCCTCCGCCGTACGCAAAATGCTGGCGATGCGCGCATGGGCATATTGCACGTAAAACACCGGATTGTCCGGCGATTCCTTCACCGCCAGATCGAGATCGAAGTTCAGGTCGCTGTCGGCGCTGCGCAGCAGGAAGAAAAAGCGCGCGGCGTCGCGTCCCACCTGTTCGATCAATTCGGAGAGGAGGATAATATCGCCTTTGCGCTTGCCCCCCATCACGAACTCGCCGTTGCGCATCAGGCGGACAACCTGGTAAATGAGGACGTGCATCCGCTCGGGCGCGTACCCCAGCGCCGCCATCGATGCTTTGGTGCGCGCGATGTACCCGTGGTGATCGGGGCCCCAGATGTCGATGAGGATGTCGTAGCCGCGTTCAAATTTGTTGTGGTGGTATGCCACGTCAGAAGCGAGATAGGTCGGCTTGCCATTGGTGCGCACCAGCGGGCGATCCTTGTCGTCGCCATACTTGGTGGAGGCCAGCCACACGGCGCCATCCGCTTCGTACGTTTCACCCCGTGCCGCCAGCGCCTGCAGTGCCTTCGTCACGTCGTCGTGCTCGAACAGCGTGCTTTCATGGAACCAGGTATCGAATATCACACCAAAGCTGGCCAACACTGCGCGCTGCCATTCGATCATGGCGTCTTTGCCCATGGTGGTAAACAGTTCCAACCGTTCCGCCGCCGGCATGCGCAGGTATTTATCCCCGTCGGTTTCCCTAATCTTCCGCGCGAACTCGACCACGTATTCGCCGTGATACCCGTCCTCGGGGAAGTCGATCTTCTCGCCCAGTTCCTGTAAATAGCGCACGACCAGGCTCTCGCCGAAGCGCACCATCTGCGTGCTGGTGGCGGCGTCGTTCACATAGAACTCGCGCGACACGACATATCCGGCGGCATCCAGCACCGCGCACAGCACGTCGCCGATGATGGCGCCGCGACCATGCGGAATGCTGAGCGGCCCATTGGGATTGGCGCTCACGAACTCGGCCAGCACACGCTTGCCCTGGCCCAGGGTGCTGCGGCCATACTCCGTATCCTGGCGATGAATCTCCTGCAGGATGCCATGCAGCCAGGTGGGCTTGAGATAAAGGTTGATGAAGCCGGGTCCGGCAATCTCGATGCGCTCGACCAGGGTCTCGGGCAGGCGCAGGTATTCCAGCAGCACTTGCGCCACCTGGCGCGGCGGCATCTTCACCGTGCTGGCGAGTACCATCGCCAGGTTGGCAGACAAATCGCCGTAGGCGGAATTGGCCGGACGCTCGATGGTGAACGCCGGCAGCATGTCGAAGTGCAGGCGTCCGGCCTCACGCGCCATCTGCGCGGCTTTGGTAAAGGCTGTGGCCAGCATGGGCTTGATCATAATCCGTTTCACTCTCCACAAAATCGGTGGCGGTCGTCTGTCGCCGTAAACAACAAAGCCCTCGCAACGAGGGCTACAGATCGCCAGAGTATGTCCGACAGGCGCGCGCGGCATGGAAAGGCACTCTCCCGATCGCGCTACAACCTCTCGATATGTTACTTTACCAGATTATGCCATAAAAAGTCGAGAAATACATGACTGCTATATTGCAACAGCGTGCCCATCAGCGAGGCGCCGATGAGTACCTGGATCAATCCCATGCGCCAGAAGCGTTGCATGCCGCGCGGCGGCAGGCTGGAGGACAGTGCCAGATGGCGCCCCAGCAACTCTTTTCCGGCGCGGATGCCGCTGGCCAGTTCGACGGCCGTGGCGGGACGCGTGGTGCAATGTGTTTGCAACCAGCCGCCCACCTGCCGCCAGGTGATAACCGTGCCGATGACGATGACGATCGCCAGCGAGACGACCATATCCAGATGTTGCAATCCGACGCGCAGACTGAGGGTGAGGGCGAGGAGCATCACCCCCAGATAGGCGATGGTCATCACACTCACCAGGTTGGTGCCGCAGCGCGGGTGCACTCGCGACATGCGCCCTACCGCCTCCGGCGTCAGCGGTTCGCCGGCCTCAATGGCATTGACCGTCTGGTGCTCGGCAGCATGATAACCGGCCAGCAGCGGCGAAAGGCGCAGCAGCAGCAGGAAAGCGCCGAACGACAATACCGCTGAGACGATCAACAGCAGCATCTGGCTGGTAAGCGAGCCACTGACTTCATTGCCCATCAGCAAACTGGACAGGTTCAACACGAAGGCATTGCGCGTCACGCCGGCCAGCCAGGCGGTGAGCAGAGACAGTGCCGTTTGTGTCACCCAAAGGATCACCGCGAAGCTCATGCCGGTGAGCAGCAATCCGAGAGTGCCCGCACCGCCGCTGACGGTGCCGGTGGTGAGGTAGACCCCGAGCGGGGTTGCCATGCCGCCGATGCGTGGCGGTGGGAACCAGCCCGCCCGTGCGGCCAGCGCGTCCGCCCGTGTCAGGATGCCCAGGTACAGGCCGAAGGGGCTGACCAGCGGCAGCACACCGCTGCCGGTAGCGTAAAACAGCGCCGTCAGTTCCTCTACCGAGGCGGTAGGCGGCACGGCGGCGGGCACCGGCTCCAGCACGTCCGCGACTGTCAACGTTTCGATCAGTTCGGGCGAATCCAGTGCCAATTCCGCCACGCGCGCCTCGCGTATCCAGCCGACCATTTTCCCGGCTTGCGCCACCGCCAGCCCTTCACATGGATGCGCGCGAAAAAGATTGATCACATGGGGCAGCGAATCGTCAGCTGCCACCGCCGGGATGTCACGCGCCAACCGTCCGGCGCCGGGCATGGGCAAGGCAGCGGGGAGCGATGCGGAAGGTTCGAGCTGTGGTCTGCGAAAGATCATAACAGTATTCTACCGGAAATGCCGGCGAGTTATGCGAAAGGTGGGTTCGGTTCTGATACGTAGCGGCTTTTTGCCACTTCGGTATCAGTGCTGGCACCGCGGGCAGAAATGCATGCGCCGCCCCTGGAAAGGCCGGTACTCGATGAGCGTGCCGCACGCGCGGCAGGGACGCCCCACTTGCTGATAGACATGCAACTGGTGCTGGAAGCCGCCTTCATTGCCGGCGGCGTCGCGATACGCGGCGTCCAGACTGGAGGTACCGCGCGCGGCAATGGCGCGGGTGAGCACATCGCGGATGGCGGCGTGCAGGCGCACGGCTTCCGCCGTCGTCACCGACCTGGCAGTGCGCTCGGGATGAATGCCCGCCAGGAAGCACGCCTCGTCGGCGTAGATCTTCCCAATGCCGGCGATCTTCGTCTGATCCATCAGCACCGCCTGAATGAGCGTCGATTTCCCCGCCAGCGCGGCGCGCAGCACGACGACGGTGAACGCGTCGCTCAACGGCTCGACGCCGTAGTGGCCCAGTTCGATCATGCCAGCGGGATCATGTCCATCGACCACAGCCACCTGGCCGAAGGTGCGCGGATCGACATAGCGCAGTTCCATCGCGCCGGCGAGTTCCAACACGACATGCGTGTGCGCGGCTACCGGTGTTTCCGGCGAAACCAGCAGCAGTCGCCCGCTCATGCCCAGCCGCACCAGCAGCGTGCGATCGCCGTCAAGCGGTAGGAGCAGCGCCTTGCCGCGCCGCTGCGCCTCCAGGATAGTGCGCCCGGTAACCAGCGCAATAAAGGTCGCGGGTGAAGCGTGCGCCCGTGTTGCGCGCGGATGGTGCACGTGCGCGACCAGCACGCGCTGACCAGCGACATGCGGAGCGAGTTGCCGGCGAATCGTTTCAACTTCGGGGAGTTCTGGCATACCGAAATGGAGTGTACCCGCGGCAGGCCGCGGGTACACGAAACCGATGGGAAACGCCTTCGCGGTCGCATCCCACACAATTTTAGGAGACTATTTGCCGCTGCCGATGCGGAAAACTTTGGTGCCGCAGGTCGGGCACGCGCCACTCACGGCCGGCTTCCCGTTCTTCATGGTCACCTGCTTGGCATCCTTGATTTCCTTCTTGGCTTTGCACTTGACGCAATACGCTTCTGCCATGGTGTAACCTCCTCAAAGAGTAGAAATGTGCGGCATGCAAGACGGCCGCGGGGCTGGTTTAGCTGTAGAATACAAGCTTAAGTATAACTCTTCGCTGAGAATGTCAGTATTCCTTCTCGTGGTGAAAAATATTTTGTCCACGGAAAGGGAATACGCACACCCGGACAGCCTTCTCCGGCGGTGTGATTGCGTTACGGATTATCCGCCATTACCGGGTGCAACACATGGAAACGGCCTTCCACGTGTTACACCCCACATCCTGCCAACGGCGAGGCCATCAGGAAGCCTATAAGAAGCGGAATCGCATTGTGCAGATTGGCACTGGACATCGGTGGGATGGTTGTCTCAAAACCACCCGCCAGCCGCAGAAACGATGTTGAAAGGGATCGTTACCGGATCGCGCAGTAGATCCGCGAGACGGAAACGGGCACTTACAAGACAACTTCTCAGTTTCCGATCACCACCTGTTTGGCGCCGTGGGTGACCAGCCAGTCACGCGTGCGCCCGGTGATCTCGCCTTGCAGCACGATGGCGCCGTTCTCCAGCGTCGAGCCGCACCCCAATCCTTTGCGCAACGCCCGTGCCAGCGCATCCAGCGCTGCCGCGGACAGCGTGAGTCCGCTAATGACGGTGACAGTCTTACCGCCCCGTCCCTTTTTCTCACGCCGCACCACCAGCTTGCCGGCGCGGGACAGATCGAACACCTCCCCCCCCTCCACCGGCGTCGGCACGGACGGGGGCGCGGGTTCGGCCAGCCCCTTCGCGATCAACTGCGCGGCGACGGCACTCGTCGGCGCAGCGGGATGCGGTCTTGGCATGGTATCCTTTTTGCCCATGGGATCGCCTTTCGTCACGTGTCGAGGTTAATTATACAAAGTCAGCGGATTGTCGTGGATCATCTCATCGAGTATCTGTGCGGCCAACGTGCTGACGTGCGATTGTGCGAGAATCAATTGCCGTAACTCCGGCATGGCATGGCGTGCTTTGAGTTGCTCCAGATAAATGCGAGCCATTTCTTCCGATTGGCAAGCGCTGGCCGCGTCAGCCAGTTCGTGCAGTTCCATCAGGTCGCGACGGGCGGACTGATAGGCCTGTTGCAACACGGGACGCGCCACCAACAGGCTGTTGGAAACCGCCAGGTGGCGCAGATCGCGCAACGTAAAAATCACTTCTTCCGCCACCGGCATCATCGGCGCGTGTTCGAGAATTTTATGCAAATCGGGAAACGAGCGTACCGACGCAAGCTCGCGCACGGCAATCTTCGCCACCCCAACGCAATCCGGTGCATTGGTCAGTGCCAACCGGGTGAGCGTCTGGTTGATCTGCGGTACGCCGCCTTGCGCCTTGAGCATCCGATTCACCTTGCCCAGTTCCAGCACCACCACGGTCAGCCGCACCGGCTCCGCCTGCGTGCTCTCCGTCGCACGGTCCAGCATCTCTACGTATTGCAGGGTTGGCATCAGCGAGACCGCCTGCTGCAGCGCCGACTTCATCGCATCCGCCGAGCCGTGACTGATCCAATCGACCAGCGCCGGAATGTCACCCGAGCTTGCCGCCTGTTGTACGCGGTCCTGCGCGGAGAGCAGCGATGACAGCCCCACCCCCGCGCTGTCGCACGTGACGCCGGGGGGCGATTGCGAGGCATATTGATGGTACAGTGTCACGTAGAGGGGTTGGCCGATGTCGACGCTATCGGTGTCTTCGTGCCGGAAATCGAGCGGTTGCTGTTTGTAATCGCGCAACAAGCCCAGCAGATTGCGCGCCAACTCGGGACGGATCGCCTCGCACAGCGTTTCAAGAATTTTACAGGCTTGCGGTCGCTCATCAAGGAACCGGTATACCTCTTCCCGGCACTCCGGCAGCATCGCCATCAGGTAAAGACAGCGAGAGCTGACATTCTGCCATAGCCACGGTACGCGGCTGTTGTGCTGTGCGATGGCGAAATCGAAAAAAATCCCCAGCGCAGCCACTGCCTTGAGATGAAACAGTATTTCGACATAGGCGGACAGGTCCTTGCGCGCGTCGTCAAGATCGCGGGACTGCAGCGTGCCGAATTCAATATCGAGCAGCTTGTGCTTGGTCAGAAAGACGAGGGCGGCGATCTTCTCCTGCAATTGCACCCCGAACAAACCCGCGTAATCGATAGCCATCCCGGCTTGTTTCAACCGTTCGATCACATACAGGTCCGGACTCACCAACTGATGCGCGCTGCGTATCGCTTCGTCCAGCGTGGAATCGGCGGACTCGCCCGGCGCCTCCGCATCGCGGAACGATAACGCCGCCTGCATCAGCGCCTGTGGATCGGCCCACTGCCCTGCATTACTTGGGGAAACCATGATCACACCCTCGGTTCGAGGTGAGATGCGGAGAGCTACTAACCGTCATTCATCATACTGCGCCAACCAGCAAGATACAAGAGCGCCGCTGCACACACCGGCAACTTCCACGCAACACCTATTGACAACCCCGGCGATTTTCCGCTATAGTCTGCGCGGCATGGCCCTGTAGCTCAGCCTGGTAGAGCAGCGGACTGAAAATCCGCGTGTCGCTGGTTCAAATCCGGCCGGGGCCACCATCTCCTCACTTTGAGCGTGAATTGGTTCCGGAAACGGGACCTTTTTGTTTTGGTCAGCCCCTTCCGGCAAGAATCCATTGCCTGTTCCACCTGGTCAAATGCGCAACGGAGTATGCCAAACACAGGCATATGACCACCGATTTGTTGGCACAACTCGAATCCGACGCAGGAGCCTTTGACGCATCCGGCAATCAACAACTCCCCGGCAACCTGCCGATCCGCACCCTCGTAGATTGGTTCATCGCAGATTGCACTGCGTAGAATCTGTCTAAACGAACCTTCTCGTTCTACAGCCATAAATTACGTTACCTGGTCGAGGTTGCGGGTGATTGTCTCGCCAACACGCTGACCAGCGCGCAACTGAAGCTGCTGGTTTCGCACTTCCGCGAGAAGCGGAACTGGTATGGCACGAACACAAATCATTTTATCACTGTTGTGAATGTGTTCGGCAAGCTCCTCGTCACAGAAGAAATCCTCGACGCCAATCCCGCCAAGCGAGTCGAGAAGCTGAAAAGTGAGCAGCACATTGGTTTGTCATCACCCAGGATAACCGCTATGACAGCATACCCGCGGGGCTGTAGCTGTCGTACTGGGTTGGAGCAACATGAGTAGCCCGTTAAAGAATTCGGCGCGCAGAACCGCGTGCCCGAACTGCTGGGAACACGGTTCTGTGGGGACAGACAAAACCCTGATCTCTGAACAGCCCGGTCAGAAAGTTGATCCTGCCGAGGAACGCCTTGCGCCTACTTATGGCATCACCGTGACGGTAAATACCTTCGTATCCACAATTTGCCCGGTTCCTGGAGCCAAATAATTAAAGGTGATCTGCGTCTGACCGGCTTTATTCGCGTGGAAGGTCCACACATCGGTGCCGCCGGCTCCCACGGTGCCTGTTGTGACAGGCACAAAGGTATGATCCGTCTGCGTCAGCGGGGCACCACTCGGGAGCACGAATTGCCAGGAGTGCCCTGTCGTCGGATTGGATGCCAGGCTGATGCTGAACGATTGTCCTCTTTGCGTCGTGATCGGCAACGTGGCATCCGTATAATCCGGCATCGAGTGTGTGGAAGTGGAGTCACTCCCGCACCCCATCACCAACATGGTGAGGACATTCAGCATGACCACAAGCATGAGAATACGCAACATGCCGCACCTCTCCAGCGGAGAAATCGCTAACTGGCCTGCTGATCTTACCGGAAGACACTTTCGTTGTAAAGACGGTTGATAAATTTCGTTCAGAGTATACGTACTCCAATTCCCCTTTTTCGGCCAGGGCCACCATCTCCTCACTTTGACCATCATCACCCCTCCTACCTGAAATTCCCTTGCTGTGCCGCGTTGCGGTCGAGCAACGCATTTCGCCACCGGATTATTTCACGTGAAGGCATGCCGGCGTCAACATGGCACCCCAAGTCTCGGGATACCGATCTGGCTTAAACGCGACGGCACTTGCGCAGAACGCTCCTCCACACCCGGTGGTCATTCCGCTTGCAGCAGTTCCACGACGATGTTGCGCAGGCGCTGGATGCCTTCCGTTTTCAGCATCCAGGCATCGGCGCCGCAGGCGCGGGCGGCTTCCTCGACATCGGGATGATTGCTGAAAAGCAGCGTTTTCACCTGAGGAAATTCGACCTTGACCAGGAGAATATACGCGTCGCCGGCGATGCCCGGCAGGTCCCAATCGACCAGGGCCAGGTCGAAGGCACGCTCGCGCGTGACGGCGATCGCCGCTTGCACGCTGGGTGCGGTGACCACTTCGTATCCAGTCATCGTCAACACGGTTTCAAACAACTTCGCCTGATCCGGATCATCCTCAACCAGTAGAATTTTCGTGTCCATCGCCATGCATCTTGCTCCGGTGGCTGCCGATGCGGGCAGCTCTCCTTGCTCATTCCCATCGACGGTCGACGCGATACCTGTGGTGTGTATGGCGCCGCCACAGCCGGGGTGATGCACAGGCCATTTCTCCGTTCGAATGCACCAGATACACATAGACTCCCCCATAGAACACGCCACGGTTTACTGACTGGGGAATCAGCGGAAAAGAAGACGAAACCGTCTGTTCCATTGTGCACCGGCTGGTTGCCCGGTGCATTTCACGTTATACTGTGCACGAGGCACTGGGAGATGACATCTGCACCGGAACGCGCGCAATGTGCGCGGGAACTTGATGCCTATTACGCAACGTATCCGACCGATCTGCGCGCGCTGGAGCGCGAGTTGCTCGAGGAATACGCACGCCACCCGGAATGGCTGCCCACCGACGCCAAGGGCTATGGGTATGCGGTCATCGCGCGCCGGTGTCCGGTAAAGGTTTTCCGCCATTTTCCGTTTTACTTCGAGATCGACGTGGGTAAGGCACGCACCAGTCTGGGCGAAGGCACGGTCGGCGATTGGATGAAACATACGCCGTTCGGGTGCGAACTCGAGGCCATCGGGAACGCGTGGTGGACGCCTTGTGAAGCACATGGGCTGGTTGATGCCTGGCCGGTACTCGACGATAACCACCACAGCATCGGTAACGACAATGTCTTGCGTACAGGACTGCTGGGATTGATTGCCCGGACGGAACAACGGCTGACTACCGTGGAATCGGCGAAGGAAACCGCCTTCCTCACTGCCATGATCGCTGGCTTGCGTGCGCTGATCACCGTATCCGAGCGGTTTGCCGATGAGGCGGAACGGCTGCTGGCGGACGAAACCGACCCATTAGTGCGGTCGCGGCTGCGACGCATCGCCGACACTGCCCGCCGGGTACCCGCCGCGCCGCCGACCACTTTCTACGAGGCGGTAAACACGCTGCTGTTCATGCGTGAAGTCACCCAGGCGCTGGAAGGCAACGGCAACAGCATACTTGGGCACCTGGACCGCATTTTGCTGCCGTACTACACACGCGACCTGGCAACAGGACAAATAACCCGCGACGAGGCAAAGGAGTTGCTGGAGTACATGCTGGCGCTGTTCGACATCCGCTTCGGCATGCGGCATGCATCATGGCACGTGGGCACCAACACCACGGTGATTATCGGCGGCTGCGACGCCGCGGGAGCGCCGGTCTTCAACGACATCACGCGCATGATCGCGGAGATCTACCGTGAACAGGGATTGGTCGATCCCAAGCTGAACGCGCGTCTGTCGGCCACACACCCGCCGCAGTATGTCGCGCTGCTGGCCGAACTCACCGCCGGCGGCTGCAACTCGCTGGCCATTTTCAACGATGACGTGATCATTCCCGCAAACGTGAAGATGGGCAAAGCGGTGGAGGATTGCCGACTCTACGTGGGAGGCGGCTGCCAGGAGAATCTGCTGGAAAACACCGAAGTGAACAGCCGTGCCACCATCTACCTAAATCTGGCGCAGGTATTGCTGATGGGCTTTTTCCCCGACGACACGGCGTATTTCCGCGCGCTTTCCGGCATCACTCCGGCGCGGTATGACGATTGCACGACTTACGATGCACTCTACGCGACATTCCGGCACAACCTGATCGCGGTGCATGATGCCGTGGTCGATCATCGCAACCTGACCGAGGCGGAAGGCGGACGCTACAATCCCTGCCCGCTGCACTCCGCCACCCTTGACGACTGCATCGTACGGGCGCGCGACATGATGGAAGGTGGCGCGCGCTACAGTTTCGGCAGCATCTCGCTCACCGGCATCGGCACCGTCATTGATTCCCTCTATGCCATCCGCGAGGCGGTATTCACCCGGCGCCATATCACCCTGGCACAGTTGGCGGAGATGCTGGCGAATGATTTCGCCGGCACCGAGGCATTGCGCCGCGAACTGGCGCACAGATTGCCGAAATACGGCCAGGAAAATACGGCGATGAATGCCTTTTCCGCACAGGTATTCACCGATCTGGCGCGTGACACCACCGGCAAGGCCAACACCCGTGGCGGTCATTATGAAGCCAGCCTTTTCTCCTTCCGCTCGTTCACCTCATTCGGCAACCGCACCGGCGCCACTCCGGATGGCCGGCGCGCCGGCGCCTATCTCTCATCCGGCATGAGCCCCAGCCAGGTGGCGCTGGGCCGCGAGTGCAGCATCGGGCAGGTGCTGAACGCCATCGCCGCCGTCGATCTCACCGATTATCCGGTCGTCGCCGTGCTCGATCTCAAGCTGCCCGTCGCGCCGGGTGGTTGCCCGCCGGAGGTGATGATCCCGGTCATCAACCGCTTCATGGACTGCGGCGGTTCCGTGGTGCAGATCAATACCGTGGATCCCGCCCTGCTCCTCGAGGCGAAAACCCATCCGGAACGGGCATCCGATCTGGTCGTGCGGGTGAGCGGGTACAGCGCCTATTTCATCACGTTGCCGGAAGTCATCCAGGACGAAGTGATCGAACGCGCGCTGGCGCAACCGTGAGCACCGCGGGGGTCATCAGAGGTAGAATTCTTCAATATCCAGGTCGTATTCGTTGGGGTTGAGTATTTCCTCGATGTGGTAGAGATACTCGCCGGTGTGCGCGTCAGTAACGGACAGATCGAGGGTTTTGCCTTTCACGTAGACACCGTCTTCGCGATGCAGCAGGCGCACCTCGGGACAATCGATCAGATCGGGCGCGTCGGGAATGCGGGTGACGATGCCGATCTGGTGTGTATTGAGCAGTACCAGCGCGCCGATGGGATACACTCCCACCATGTTGATGAAGAGCTTCACCAGCAACGGGTCGAAATCCTTGCCGCTCTGCGCCAGCATCATCCCCAGGATCTTTTCCGATAAAAACGGCGCCTTGCGGTAAACACGCGGGCGACTGAGCGCGTCATAACAATCGGCAATGCTGATAATGCGGCTGAACAGCGACGCCATGCGCGGGCGGGCGATGACCGGATACCCGCTGCGATCGTATTTGATATGGTGCTCGAACGCGGTGATCATGATGCGGCCGAGTAGCTCGCTCCAGTTTTTCTGGCTCAGCGCCATCACCGCCCCATGCACCGGGTGGGTGCGGATAATCTCCCATTCCTCGGGTGTCAGCGCGCCGGGTTTGTTGAGAATCTCCTTGGGAATGTCCTGCTTGCCCACGTCGTGAAACAACCCGCAGATGCCCAGGTGATACAGATGAGTGCGCGGTAAACCGACGCGCTGGCCCAATGCGACCGCGTAAATTGCCACGTTGACAGAGTGACTGAACGTGTAGTCATCGAACGTCTTGATATTCGCCAAGGTGAGCAGCGACGATTCCTCGCGCATGATCAGGTTGACCGAACTCATCATCAGCCGTTTGATGCTGCGCAACATCAGGTCCTGTCCGACCATCGTCTTCAACGCCAGGTCGCGAATGACGCCGATCGTCGAGAAATAGACCTCTTTAGATTTCTTCTTCAGTTCTTCCGCTTCCGCCTCGGGATCCTTGTTCTGCTCCCCTCCCCCGTCGCCAATGCGGATGCTGGCGATATCATGTTCCTCCAACTGCTCCGACAGCAGCTTGATATCGCGCTGGCGCTGCTCTTCCATCGTCTGCATGATGAAGACGAAATCGGCAAGATCGCCGGCGGTGACTTCGCGTGTGAACGACAGCATGCCGATGCCGCGCGCCTTCATGGTCTGGATGAACGCCTTATACGGCGCCAGGGTTTCGGCGGAAATGCGCACGCGCTGGCGATTGCACAGGCAGGCATCCGCGGTAAGCTGCAGCACCAGTGCGTCGGTGGCGGCGGCGGAAAATGTCTCGTACAGCGCTTGCAGGCATTCCTGCACCAGGCGCTCGATCATCGCATTGCTGCGCTGGTACAGCGCCACACCCTTCAGCAGGCTGTTCAGCGAAACGATCAACGCTTCCCCGAAGTGCATGTCCTGCGATTTGCGCAACCAACCGGATTCAGGCGCTGATTGTGAAGTGGCGATGCCCACGCTACTTTCCATTGGCGGTCCTCGTGTTCCCCGGTCGAAACATGCGGCCGAGCGTCTGCATCGAGCTATTGAACAACAAATGAATCGCGGAGTATTTGGCACGCTCAAGAATGACGCGCGCTTCGGGACTGTTCATGCTGGAAAGCACGCGAATCGCCTGGTTGCGCACGAACAGGTACTGACTGTCTTTGAAGAAGAAACGCGGCCGCACCAGCCGCTCCAGCGTGTCCAGCGTGCGCTTGCTGCTGCTGGGGACGATGGCTCCCAGAATCGTTTTAATCTCGTTGTGCGAGCGGTGGGAAAACGACGGCGCCCGCACCAATGACAGCAGCGCTTCCACCCCGTTCGTGCTGTCGCACTGTCCGAGCGCGGTGATCGCCTGCAGGCGCACGCCTTCATCCTTATCCTCGACCGCGCGCATCAAATAGCGCAGTCCGGCGAATCCGCCGATTTTGCCCAGGGTGGTGACCACCGCTTTGCGTACCTGCGCGTCGCGATGCTCGAGCGCCCGGCTAAGGTATGGTACGGCGCGTTTGTCGCCAACCTGGCTCAGCAACACGACGATCTCACCCATATGCTGATGCGGCGCGACACTCAACGCATCCAACAAGGCATCCAGGTCGATTTGCCCGACCACGGCCAGCGCCTCGATCAATACCGCGCGCGTACGCTCTTGCTCGGAAGAGTCGTAAATGCGAATCAACACCGCAAGCACGGGCTTTGGCTGCAACAATTCGAAGGCGGCCATGCGTTTGGCCGGCATCTCCTGCGCCGGCTGTTGCAGCAGGTAACAGATCAAATCATGCCACTGCGCTTCTTCCACGCTGTCGATGATGTCACGCAGGCAGGTCACCTGCCAATCCTCCGGCGGCAGCGTGCACAGCATCGCGCCCACGCGCAACAACACATCGCACACCCGTGCATAATCGCACAGGATGAACATCTCCTTCAGCAACCGCGTCAGCAGGTCGGTGACCGCGCGATAGGTATCCCGATCTTCGAGAAGCGGAAGCATATCGAACAGCACGTTGATGGTGTTCGGCATCACGGCCGTAGAGGTCGCTTCCTTTACCTCGCGTTGCAGTGCTGCCCGATCTTCCGCCGACAAACGATACAGTTCTTTATCGGCCAACAACGGTGGCAGCAGATCGTCCCAACCCGCCGGATCCAATGCCTCATCACTCATCGAGTCCGCCACCTGGTGGGCAGGCGCCTCGGGGGTGCGATTGCGACGAAATTCCTCCGGCGTCACCTGTACCAGCGCGCCGGTCTCAGCCAGGTAGGCATCGGTGGCTTCGAATTCGAGATGCAGGAAATCACATTCCCACAACAGCGTGACCAGATCGTCTTCGTGGTTGTTGATCACCTCGCGCTGGCGAACGGCCTGGAGTAAACCGTGGATCTCCGCCTCGGTAATGCCATTGCTGAAACGCAGTGCACGCACCCCGTCGCGGTAAAACAGGAAGGGGATGCCCGCACGCACGTCATCGCAAGTGTATAGCACCATCCCGTGCATGCTGATGGACGTCTCGGTGATAAACAATTCAAGCGAATGGTATCGCGACAGGTATTGATCGAACAGATCACGCAAGCGCTGTTGAAATTCCTGGTGCAATTGATGGCCGGGGGTGAAGACGCGCGCCGCCTTCGCCGCGCGCACCAGCACGTTGACGAGTTGACTCGCCAGGGGGACTTGCTCCACCCGGTCGAGTTCAGCCGGCAGGCTCTCCTGGCCGCTTTGTATGATGGCGTGCAGGTCGTGCTGCGCTTGCATCGAACTCCGAACCTGTCTGTACAGCTATACTATACAATGTTTAATTCCACATCCTAAAACAATCCATGCGAAGGCAATCGATCGAATTAGGTAGCACAGGGGGAAAAGCAGGGGGTAACATGGGTAGAAAGCAAAAATTTAATTATTGTCCGCCATACTTAACATCGTTATCTTTTCACCAATCACTACCATTTACTCCTCTATGGTAAACCCTGTATTCGCGGAATCGTCAATCCTTGTCCGCCATCAGCGATGCTACCGTGTCGCGAGTGGCGAAAACGCCGGGACAGGCAGACTGTCGACAAACCGCGGCGACGGCGAAACGAATCGCGGCGAAGGGTGCGCGCAGTTCACGGGTGGTCAGCGCGTACAGCAGTCCGGCGATGAAAACCGCCTGGTTCCCCACCCCATCTTCCGTGACGGGGATCTCGCAGGGTGCGAATTCGTGGGCGTCGTCGGTAGGCGCCAGATGCACAAAGACGTCGTCAGCATCATAGAGCAGTCCGCCACCATGGGCATGGGTTGCGGACAGGCATTCCCACAGCGGCATCGCGACCTGACATACGTTGGGAAACTGTTCGACAATCCGCTCTGCCAGGTGACAGTATGCCTCGATAGCCACGTGCTCGCAGGCGGGTTGCATCGTCAACCCGAGCGCCTGTTCCGCCTCCTCCGGGGTAGCGATCACCACGTCCACAAAAGGCAACAAGGTACGCAGCGTCTCCTCTGCCAGTTCGCGCGGGGCGAGGCATGGGCGCCAGTGCCACCACTCCGGACGAATAGTGAGTTCACAGGAGATAGTCAATTCCTCCGCGCTGGCGGCGTGCACCGCGGCCAGCGTCGCTGCCGCGGTCTGCGCGCTGAACGCGGGGGCAGCGCCGCTGATGTGCAGCCACCCGGCATCGCGCAGGATCGCGTCCCAGTCCAGGGCGTCGGCGCTCGGAGCAGTCGGCAGCGGAATCACCGTCGCATTCGCGCCCAACTGCGCCAGCGCCGCGGTGATCGTCGCACCGTAACCCGGTGCTTCGCCAAAGGTAACAATCGTTGCGTCCATTCGCGCCTTGCCCCCCGCCGATATCCGGCAACTCTCGCGTAGAATACTTCGGCGCGCAACTACCTGCTCCTTCTGACCCTGACTAGCCGCCTGCGCGCGAATGATGTAGGATAAGAGACCGCTATTTGCCGGGAGGACCACCGTGCCGTTTGCCGGATTATCCGATTTTCTGTCGCAACTGGAGGCGCGAGGCGAGCTGGTGCGCATCGCCGCGGAGGTTGATCCGTATCTGGAGATGACCGAAATCGCCGATCGCGTGGTGAAGCGCGGAGGACCGGCGCTGCTCTTCGAACATCCGAAAGGCGCGGCGTTTCCACTCGCCATCGGACTATACGGCACGCTCGCGCGCACCGAATTCGCGCTGGGCGGCTCGCTGGAACGGCTGGCGGCGCGCGTGCGCGAGTGGGTGCAGACCGAGCCGCCCACCACCATGGTCGATAAATTGAAGCAACTGCCGCGGCTGGCGCAACTGGCGGGTTACCTGCCGAAAATCGTCGCCAACGGCCCGGCCCGGCAGGTGGTGATGGAAAAGCCCGACCTGCGCCGGTTGCCGGTGATGACCTGCTGGCCAGGCGACGGCGGACCGTTTTTCACGCTGCCGATGGTCTTCACCCGTGACCCGGAGACAGGCCGCCGCAACTGTGGCATGTACCGGATGCAAGTCTTCGACGAGTGCACCACCGGCATGCACTGGCAGGTGCATAAGACCGGCGCGCGACACTACGCGCAATATGAGGCGCGCGGCGAGCGCATGCCGGTGGTGGTCGCGGTGGGCGGCGATCCGGCGATCACCTATGCCTCCACCGCGCCGCTGCCCGACGGCATCGACGAAATGATCTTCGCCGGCTTCCTGCGCGAACGCCCGGTGGAGATGGTGCGCTGCACCACCTGCGACCTGGAAGCGCCCGCCGATGCGGATTTCATCCTCGAAGGCTACGTGGATCCATGCGAGCGCCGTCGCGAAGGGCCTTTCGGCGATCATACCGGCTATTATTCACTGGCGGATGATTACCCCGTGTTCCATGTCACCTGCATCACCCATCGCAACGATGCCATCTTCCCCTCCACCATCGTGGGTCGCCCGCCGATGGAAGACGGTTACCTCGGCAAAGCCACCGAGCGTCTCTTCCTCCCGCTCATCCAGATGGTCGCGCCGGAAATCGTTGACCTCAATCTGCCCATTGCCGGCGCCTTCCACAACCTGGCGATCGTCGCCATCCGCAAGCAATACCCAGGGCATGCGCGCAAAGTGATGCATACCATCTGGGGCATGGGACAGCTTTCCAACACCAAAACCGTCATTGTCGTGGACGAGGAAGTGAATGTACAGGACATCGACGAAGTCATCTGGCGTGCCGGCAACCATATTGATCCCGAACGCGACACGCAGTTCACCCTCGGACCGGTGGATGTCCTCGACCACGCCAGCCGCTTGCCCGCCTACGGCTCAAAAATGGGTATCGACGCCACGAAAAAATGGCCCGGCGAAGGTTTCACCCGCGAGTGGCCCGATGAAATCTGCATGACCGACGTCGTCAAGCAGCGGGTAGATGCGGTATGGCAGACGCTGAAGCTGGGGTAATCCACCGAGACCGCCTGAACTGTTTGCCCGGGGCAATGCTGTACTTGCGATGCCGCTTTTGGGGACTGCTGATGACCCGTCATTAGCGAGATGTGAGTGCGCCACCTGGAAGTCCATTTCCACGTGGCGCACGAGACCGAGGGTAATTCTGTGTAGATACTTCCACGCTCTTTCGGTTTCGGCAACAGGCTTCACAGCACCATGGCGTTCTGCACCAGTACCACGATGCAGCTACCGCAACGAATCGTTCATTGGCTGCTCCTTTTGTGCAACTGAAGAATACCGGTTAAAAGTGGTCTACCGCATAATGATAATGCGGCTGTACGGGAAACAGTTGAGCGAGTAAGGTGCGGCCGTTGCGGGAGGCGATGATCGTATTGTCGTTCACCGACGATTCGGCGCCCAGGTAGCCATAGATCAGTTGCGCCAGACACCATTGCGGCAAACGTACCCACTCCCCACTCTCCAGCGGCTCACTCACGTGCAGTGCGCCATGGGACCAATGCAACCCTACGCTCTCCAGATTGGTATGGATGGTGAGTTCTCCCCGTCCGGACATGCGCGCGGCCAACAACGCGGACAACTTGCCCAGGGTGGTGGGGAGATTGATCATCCGTATCATCGCGCCGCCGTCTCGACGATAAATGCTTTGTGTCTGCATGCCGAACGGACGGCAATAGTGCACGAACGCATGGTCTTCCGGCAGGTTGAAACGCACCGTGTCGATGCGTGCCTCCCACACCTGGTCGGCGATGGCGCGCAGCAGATCGTCGAACACGGCATGCGTGGCATACCCGACTTCCAAAATCTCCTGTACCTGCTCGGTGTCCGACACAAAATAGCCGACCAATGTCCCGTGCGCATCGAGCAATACTTTGGCACGCGCCTGCGTATCCCAACGTAACCCTTTGCGGAAGGGCGTCCAGTACCGCGGATCGCGCCGAGTGATTCCGGTGCGTCCGGCGTTGTTGGTCGCGAAGAGTGCCAGAATGCCGGGTACGTGTTCCGGCGCAAACGCCGTGAGGCAGTGGCACCCGCGCACAGCGCGTTCGGCGTCGCGCACGGCCATAGTATGGATAATCGTCGGAAACGCCTCAGCGTACCCGAAACGCGGATAATAGCCGGCGATGCCATACAGCATCGACGTATCGTAACCTTCCTGGCGCATCCACCGCAGCGCATTCAGCATCACACGCTTGGAAAATCCGCGAAAGCGGTAGTTATCATGCGTGCCAACACCGGCGATGCCGCCCATGCGCAGGCATTGCGTCCCGATTTGCTGTTGGAAATCAGCGACGTAGCACCAACTCACCGCTTGGCCGTCGACCATCAGGCGGATATGTGTATAAGACTCGCCACCGGACACCTGAATATCGGCATCAAGCGGCTGCGTCCAATCCTCTGCCTCACAGCAGATCGGCACCGGCAATCTGGACAACGTGGCGATACGTGCATTCGCTTCGTGTATCGTCACACCGCCCCCCGCTGGTTCTGTCATAATCTCCCTCTCTCTGTCTTCTCGCGGTCATTACCCACCGGCAAGGCCGGAATGTACCTCGTAGAGTCATCCTAAAATACGCTACGCTGTGCCAACCTTCCTTTCGTCCACGCGCCGGCGGTGACCAGCGCATCCCGCGACGCCGGTGGGGGGGCCGCGGGACGCGGAACAGCGGATCGGTGTTGTCGTGGATGGTTGCTCATAAGGCGGGAGTTTTCGGTTTGCGTGCGGGTCTCGGCGGCAGGGGGTAGCGCTCGCGCAGGCGCTGGGCGTAGGGCTTCAGGTCCGGGCGCGACGGGTAGCGGGAGGTTTCCAGCGTGTTCGCCATCAGGTCGGCGGAGACGGCGGCATTGTCGGCCTTGCCGGTCACCGCGATGTAGCGGTCGAGTGACAGCGTGAGCAAGCCGAAGTAGCCGTCGATCAACGTGGGGTCGCGGTCCACCAGCAGCACGATGCACAGCCCGTTCTCCCATAAATACCGCGGCGCCTGTTGCGCCACCGCGTCCGGCGCCAGCGCGCTGCGCACCGCCTGCTCCACCACCGCGTAGGCAGCCAGGTTGGGCGGGGGCGTCGTGGGCCGATCGTACGGGAAGGGGTCCTGCCCGGCAGCGTGCAAGCGCAGGCATTGCTGCAGCACCTGCAGACGCATGGCGATCTGTCCCTCCTGCAGCGCCGGGTCGGCCAGTTCCTTCGCCACCCCGCGCACCAGGCCGGCGCTGAACGCCGCAAGCTGTGTTTCCACGGGCGGATACTGGCGCACCGCGAGGATCAACGGCTCGAGCGTCTTCGCCGTCTCGCCTTCGCGCGGGGTGACCAGCGTGCGCGGCTGGTCGGCGCCTTCCGGGATGGGGGTGCCGTCGAATTGCCGCCAGCCCCCCGGCGGCGGCGGAATCTGATACTCCACCCGGCGCAGCAGGATGTCCGCCGCCAACTCCGGCTGGCCGGCCTGCAGATAAGCGAGGGCCAGCGGGGTGCGCAGGCTGGCGCCCAGCCGCGCGCTGTCCGCGCGCAGGCAGAGCCCGGGGTTCACCGCCACCACCTGCTCCAGCAGGCGCGCCGTCGCCGCCGGCCAGTTCGGCGCGTCGTGCAGCGGGCGGCCTTTCGGGTGCAGGCTGATGGGGAGGAACTCCGCCACCGGCGTGTTGATCTCGGCGCGCAGCGCGCGGCCCAGTTCCCACCCCATCCAGGTCGCCCATTTCACACGGGTCGTGGGGTCACCGGTCTGGATCTCGCGCAGCAGGCCCGGCGCAATGTGCAACGCGGTGGCGGGATCGGTGTCGAGCAGGCCGCTCCACGCGTCGAGCCGCTTGCCCAGCGGTTGCACGGGGCGGTTGAGCACGGCGGCGAAGCGTTGGGCGGCGGTCGCCGGTTGCCCGGCGGCGAGGCAGGCATCACCGGCGATGAGGGGGTCCGGGTAGGTCGTGAGATCGGCAACGGTGTCGATGTTCGGCACGCTCTTCCGGGCGTCCGCCACCCATTGCAGGAAGCGCAGGTAGTCCAGCCGCGCTTCGCGGGCGTCCGGCGACGGGGCGGTGGTGATGAGGGTGCAGTATTGCTGCATCGCTTCCGCATACCGCCCGGTGTCCCACGCCAGTTTCGCGGTGCGCCGCTGCCGCGCCAAGTCGTCGGGATGGGCGGCCGCGTCGGCCTGCGCCAGCGCCAGCGCGTCGTCGACACGCCCCTGTTGCGCGAGTTTCTGCGCGTTCAACGGCGAGTTGACGTCCAGGCCGTTGGCATACTGTTTGGCGAAGGCGAGCAATTCCGCTTTATCGACGGTCAGGTCCGCGGGGGGATTGGTGTAGAAGCGCATGGCCTGTTCGGCCAGCATGCGCATATTCACCGGATCGACGAGTTTGACCATCACCGCGTCCACCGCCGGGCGCTTCGCCCTGGGCACGCTTAGCCAGGCGCGCACGCGCTTGCCCGGCATGTCGGGCGAGACGGCGGTGAGGCAGTGGGCGGCGAGCGGGTAGCCGTGGTCCTGGCAGGTCTTCGCGGCGCCCATCAGCACGTAGACCGAGGGTTGGGTGCCGGTGTAGAGGGTGGTCAGCCCGCCGGTGTCGTCGCGCAGCAGCGCGCGCACGCCCTGCAGGAAGCGCGTGGCGTCGGGCGATGTCGCCAGCAGGTCGCGCACCTGCGTGCCGGCGGCGCCGTCCCACCCCGCGGTCTTTTCCAGCGCGATGGTGGTGGCGGTGAGGCGCACGAACTCGCTGGCCGGCTTCTGCGCGGCGGGCGCCAGTTCGGTTTGCATGCCGGCCAGGTAGGCGGGGTAGTCCTTGGCGGCGAACGCTGTCATCGCCGGCGAAGTAGTTCCCTGTGCGAACGCCCACATGTGTGGCAAAACGAGAACGAGCAGGAGCGAGATCCGAGTGAGCACCATGCACCTCCTTAGCTATAGCAATAAAGGATAACAACTTATTCGCTAGCACTGGCAAATACTTTTTCGGTCAGCAGCATCGAAGAGCAAGGATTGAAAAAATATACAGTACCTACCGAGCGCTGTGTTTCGCAGTGGACGGATCGATCCGCACGGAGGAGGTATACCACCTATGGTATGTTGGACAGCACCGATCGGAGAATGTATCCTCAATAGATTCGGCGCCGGAGTATAGATGCTGCGGTTGCATTGATATATCAGCCTGCGCATCCGGCGTAAGCAGATCAGATAACTGCAAGGTACGGATGCAATCATTATATTAGAGTGACAGTAGGTAACAATCATTACCTCCTTCGAAAATTGCTCGGTATGATGGGCATGAATGCTTGTTGGCCTTGTTTCTGGTTCCATCTCTAACGATAAGCATGATTGGGATGGTGCGGTCGCCATGGATGGCAATACCGCATTGGTGTTATTGTCCCCGTAACTACTCCATCCTTATTGTCTTCAATAAATGAGATGCAGGAAGCAATAGTATTCCATATATAATATAACCAATAGCATTAAATAATATCATGCTCATAGTTAATGTACCAAAAGAAAATAATCTAATAAATACTACACAAATAATGCTAATCGTTATGGAGATATAAACTAATAGCATTGGTAGATGTAAAGCATTGATGCATGCAATATAGTTTTTTTTGAAAAGACCTAATCCTATAATGAGAGTATAGATAGATATTATTAACAACAGAACTGAAAATAGGTCGATGTCTATAGAATA
>CAYYJR010000030.1:0-32880 GCA_964472305.1 uncultured bacterium | reverse complement strand
GTCACCGTCAGGCTGACCGTGACGACGTTGGAGTCCAGCGTGCCGTCGTTCGCCTTGTAGGTGAAGCTGTCGAGTCCGGTGTAGTTGGCGGTCGGCGTGTAGGTGAAGGCGCCGGTGGCATTCAGCGTCAGCGTCCCATGCGCCGGATTGGTCACCGTCACCGCCGTCAGCGCGTCGCCGTCCGCGTCGGTATCGTTGCCGAGCACGCCGGGGGCGGCGATGGTCAGCGGGGTGTCTTCAGCGGTGGTGTAGCTGTCGGCCGCCGCCACCGGCGCATCATTGACCGCGGTGATGTTGATGGTGACCGTCGCCACGTTGGAATCAGCGGCGCCGTCGTTTGCTTTGTATCTAAAGCTGTCGGGACCGCTGTAATACGAATGCGGCGTGTAGGTGAAGCTGCCGTCAGCATGCAGCGTTAGCGTCCCATGCGACGGATCGGACACCGTGACCGCTGTCAGTGTCGCACTATCGATATCGGTATCATTTCCGAGTACGCCAGGCACGGGCACCGTCAGCGTGGCATCCTCCGCAGTGGCGTAGGCATCGTTGGACGCCACCGGGGCGTCATTCACCGCGGTGATATCGATGCTGATTGTCGCCACGTTGGAATCAACAGTGCCGTCGTTCACCTTAAAGGTGAAACTGTCGAAACCATTGTAGTTGG
Source organism: uncultured bacterium (assembly GCA_964472305.1). Taxonomy (GTDB): domain Bacteria; phylum Armatimonadota; class Hebobacteria; order CAIYQO01; family CAIYQO01; genus CAYYJR01. Next base: position 32,216 of record CAYYJR010000030.1, on the reverse strand, counting down.
CGGTTGGCGTGTAGATCAGGTTGGGTACGTCGCCGGTCAAGGTGCCGTGTGTCGGTTGGCTCACGATGCTGAAGGTGAACGGATCGCCGTCCATGTCGCTGCCGGTGAGGGTGATCGCCTTTATCGTATCTTCCGATGTGCTCACTAACTGCGGATTAGCGACCGGGGGATTGTTACCGCTTACCGTAACTACCGCACAGGCGACGTCCTTGCTGGCAGGATCGGATACCGAGGTGGCGGTGACCGGCAGTTGCAGTTCCGCGCCGGGAGTAACGGTGGCGTCAGGGGTAACACGCAATTCCAGGCGCGTTTCCGCTCCCGGATCGAGCACGACAGTCCATCCGGCGCCGGTCACTTCATTCGTGTGATCAACGTCAAGGTTGTCGACAAAGGCAAGCGTCCACCCGCTGCCGGGTGCCTGCGCGGGTGCTGTGACCTTAATGGTATCCGTCGCATCACCATCGTTTTGTACCAGCAGGAAGAAACGCGCCGTGACGTTTTTTCCCGTCGTGCCGGATTTCGTCTGTGCGGTTCCGGTCTCGTTGTAGATGTCATCCCCGACATAGTCAAGGTCGGTTTCGGACTGTAGGCGTATCATCATGTCGGGTTGGGGTCCCGGGGGAGCCAACACTAGCGAAACGCGTTTGATGCCGGCGGAGACGGATACGACATGTACCCCGCCTTGCCTGGTTAGGGTGACACCGGTTTGCCCTTGCTCCAGCATCCATCCGCCGGGGGCAGTCACCTCGATGAGGCCGCCGGTATGATCGGGCTGCAGTTCCAGTGTGAGACGGTCCACGGAGGTGCGTAGCAAACACGGTAATGGGGAAGCGAGTGCGTAGTTCCCATATGTTACACTGCCTTCATTCGCCAGGGCGAGGACCAGGCCGTCGACACGGTCCTGCACGCTGCCCGCCGTACCGGTAAAGGTCGCCTGGTCGGCCTGCGCGGTTTGCGCATCATCGACCAGAAAGGCGTAATCCGTGCCAAACGCTCCCTGCACCTTGACAACCGCGCCACCGCCCATCGTGGTGAAGGTCGGCACACCTTCCGCGGTCTCCCTCGGGTAGAGCACGACGAAATAATGGCCGTCGCCGGTCAACTGCAAGTGCATCAGATCCTGGGTGATGGCGTAATTCGGGACATTATACCCATGATAGGCTGACGACTCGGTGTAGCTCAGGGTATTGCGGGGCGTGTCAATGGGATTGGCGATATAATATTCGACATCGACCCCGAATTGGCCGACCGCCCGGAAGCGATTCCCCGACAACGATCGCGCGCCCGTTCCCTGCTGGGCGGCGCCGACTTCGTCGATACGGTTGGAGAGGGTCCAGAATTGCCACTGCGTGGGTTGTCCGCCGGTGACGGTATCGCGGAAGACTAGGTATTGCGCGCCACCCGGATCGTCGGCGCGCACCCACATCATTTGCCGTTGCCAGTGGGCGGGGGTTGCACCATTCTGCGGTACGATGGGAAAGGCCGGTAACCCGGACGGCGGCGTATTGAAGCGCGTCCAGGGTTTTGTCCACTGGAAGCCGGCATTGACATAATCCAGCCGCGGAAGGGTCGCTTTCCCATCCAGCGTATTATTCGATTCGTACCCCCACGGCGTGGTCTGTCCGGGTTGCCAGTTCGTGGCCAGCATGACGCGGCTCACCAGCAGGCCGTGGTCATGGTTCATGTCCGGCACGGAGGCGAACCGGCGAGACAGCGGCTTTCCTTTGGCGAACCAGTGGAGGATTCCACCCACTTCCGACGGCCAGAATTCACCATCGGCATTCGTGGGATACTGCGAGGCCATCAGCAGATAATTCTCTTGCGCCGTGGCTAACCCGCTGCGAAACAACGGCCCCAGGCTGGGGATGAATTCCGATACCCAATCAGGTTGCTGCGTGGGTAAGGTGCGCAACGGATACAGCACTTCATAATTAGCCATGTTATCGCCCATGAAGGTGCCGTAGCCGGTTTTTTCATAACTCCAGGCCATGATGCGCGAAAGTTCGGGTGCAACATCAGCCGCCGCGCGGGCGGAAATCCCGCTCAACCCCCAATTGCTGCTGTGCGAGCCGCGACCATATGGCGGAGACAGGCGTTTCAGCGCGACGAGGGGATCGAATGGGGTCAGCGATTTTTCGTAAAACATGCACATGCGCTGCACGCGCGGGTCGGTGAAATAATTGTAGTAGCCGGCCTTTTTCATAGCCACGGCGAACCAGAGCAGCTTGGCGACGGAAACGCGCGCATAGTGACCGCTCTCGTTCCAGTAACCGTCGGCATCCAGGCGGTTCAGCCACAATTCGTAGCGCTGTTGTGCATACGCTTTCCAGGTGGACGCCATGGGATGGTCACGCAAGGCGCAGGCGATCAGGCCCAGGTTCAGCACCTGGGTGATGGTCATATTTTCATTACCGGACCGATAGCCGCGTTCGGTAGACCAGTTTGCCGCGCTAAACAGCCGGTAGGCGATGAAGGCCATCTGCGCGCGGAACAACGCGCGCTCCTGGGCGGTAATCAGACCGGAATCGACCACCGCGTCATACCGGCAGATGGTCGCCGATGGTCGGCGCATCGTGTCGTAGTAACCGAGGGTTGCCAGGTCGCTGCGCGCCGTTGACACGTTGCGCAGGTCGTTGTATTGCGTGGGGAAGCGCGTTCCCGCATCCGCCAGTTCGGTCCCGTTCAAAAACAGGCGGGGGTGCTGCTCGGTAGATGCGGTCCAGTCGAGGATGAGATCCTTGACGGAATCCAGGTCGTCCACCGGCTCGGACGCCATGGCATTCTGAGGTGGAGCCGGGGCTACGCGCTCGCTGCAAAGTTGTTCACCGAGCATCCAGTCGCGTTGACCGCTGGCGTTGTTCATACGCAGGTACAGCGATCCATCGGCATCCTTGGTGAGTGGCATTTTCTTCCGCTGCCAGGAATCCCAAGACCCCATCGAGCCAATCGGTCCTGCCTCCACCCAGGCTTCAGGCTTGAGCCGCTTGATGATCAGTTCGCGCGCGGGAGAGGTCGCCGGCGTGTATACGAGATAGAACGAGGGGGCCATGAATTCGTCCCACCAGTCGCCCCAGGGGATCAGACTGATCAATGTGCCGGGAGCGTAATCGGCGACAGCCTTCTGGCGCCAGCCATTCACCAGGGTGGTGCCGGGTTGGAGCGTAACCTGTTCGGGCATGAACTGCAGCAACAGCGACGGCAGTCCCGGAGTGAGCAGGATATCCCATCCATCGCTCAACTGATCGCCTTCCACGGTGGAATCGACGTAGATCCTGTTGTCGTTCGCATCCAGGCGCAGGATGATTTGCAGGTGTGTGCCGTCTTCATAGTCATACGCATAACGCACGCGTACCATCACCGGCCCTTGTTCGAGAATTTGCGCGGTAAACGCCGTCACTGGCGCATTGCCATACAGGCGACTGCCGCCGAACCAGGAACCGGCCGCGTTGCGCAGCGCCACGAGCGGGCCGGGCACTGTCGCGGAGGAAATGGGCGGACTATACGCCTGCGCACCGAGACGAAACCGCACCCCGAAATTGGTGGTCGTCGCCTGGAGATACTCAGGAGTGGTCACGTATTGGAGGTCTGCGGCGGGTACCGGTTCGGGAGGAATGGTCGTGCCGTAGGAGACGGTATAGTTGATAATGGCTAAGGGAGCCAGCGAGGAAACGACGAAAACAAGTTTTGCGGACTTGACAAACTGGGTGTCGGGCCAGTGTTCTACCGCATACAACTGCACCGGGGTCGCTCCGCCGGGACCCGTGAGGCGGATCGATTCTTCCAGGCACTGCCCGAGCGCGAAGGTCACCGGATAGGTAACGGTCTCGTTTGTCCACTGACGATTGAGGCGTTCGGGAATGGTGATCTCAATCGTTCCCGCATGTGCAATCCCGGAACAGATTATGCCGATCACAGCGAACAGGGCGCTTCGCATCCACCATCGTATAACCATCAGATGCTCCTTTACCCGGTGGATGGACTGTGAGGCAGGGTGTCCATGACCTGGTACGGCTGGAGGGATTGCGACTGCCCAGGATGCTTTCACCGGTTATTGTCAGTATAGGTGGGGGGCAAGCACCTGTCAAGCTCAATTTGAGCTCTACTTGGGTGTTATATTACCCGAAACACCTCCCTCTTGCCACGACTGAAGTTCGCCGTCTTCAGCGGGGCGATTCATGAACTGACTGCGTGGAATCGGAACGCGTTGACCGGCTGTAACGTGATCGCGGCAAGGAGAAATCGACAGGAAGTGGACATGGCCAAAGGTGCCCGGGTTGCCGCCGCCGTGCTGCATCGACGGATCGAGCACCAGGGCCGCACCGGTGATCGTCTTGTTAACCGTCCCATGGTCGCCGCAGGGTGTAATTCTCTGCGAAGACAGCGGACAATCAGCGGGGAGAGATAGGGGCGAAACAGCATACCGCAACAAGATAAATATGGAGAAAAAGCACCTTCCATGCGGGAAAGTGGCTGCCCGGGGACGATTCGAACGTCCAACCTTAGGATCCAAAGTCCTCTGCGCTGCCAGTTGCGCCACCGGGCAGTAGCGTGCGAGTGGTGTAAGTATAGCGAAGTTGCCGCGGGGGGTCAATCCGCACCGGCATGAAAAGTCGCGATATAATCATGACACGGGCGTGAAACTTTCTGCAATGCCTGGTGTCAATAGGATGGATTCAGCATGCATCCACCCGCGATTCCGTGCGACTAGACGGTCGATGGACAGGAGATTGCGTATGCTGTACATAGCGAACAAGCGACAGGCGTGAATCCTTAAAAAGCCTTGACACCGCACAGAGGAAGGGGTACAGTACTGCAACGATAGGTTTCGGACGTTCGCGAAAGCCACCATGGGTGGCGGGAGAAGCCTTTTTCCCCTATAAAAATCGACCGGTTGCACGCGCGTCTGTACCGTCCAATTTGGTAGGGTTGCACGAACCCCAATAACGCCAATCCATCTTTGACCAGTGAAGGTGTACGGCATTGTCCATTTCAACATTACCGAAACAAACGGCGACTTCCGCCAGTCAGATGTCAGGGCCGCAGCGTGGTCTCACGTTGCGTTCGTTTGTCGTCTGCATCTTCGCGCTCTTTCTGATGGGTATCTGGCATGAATACCAGGTCGTCCTGTTGGTGGGAGGTCCGTTTCTGGAGAATTCCCCCCCCAATGGCGCCGTCTGCGTGATAATGATCGTGCTGTTGATTAGTGCGCTGCTCTACACGTTCCGCCGGCCACTGGGACTGATCACACCCGAACTGGTAGTGATTTACACCGCGTTGCTGGTTGCCGCCCCGCTGATGACCCAGGGGATGTGGACCCGTATCTTCGGCATTATTGCCGCGCTGCCGCACGAACAAGATTTTCGTTCCTACGAGAACCTCCCGAGCGTGCTCTGGCCGCACGGCAATAACCTGATCACCAACGGCCGCTTCACCGCGGAGTTACAGCAATCCGATATTCAAGGCACGGGCAAACTGGGCTACGAGGATATCCTGTGGCGTGGCAAGAAGGTGAAAAGCCCCGTCCTCGATAATGGTAATGACGAGAAAGCGCGCACCTGGTTGACCATCACGCTGCCGCGCTGGAAAAACCCGGGCACTTCCGGCCAGCGCGAATTGCTGACTCCGCGTGAAAGTTACCTGTTTTCCTGTTTAGTGCGCGCGAGTGGCTTTCAAACCACTTCGTATTATTATGTGAAAACCAAAGTGGATGACGGCATGCCGTACAATCTGCTGCTGGGCTCCGCGGAAACCGCCCCCACCTTCGACAATCAGGGGGGATTCCTGCGTATCGGGCGTTCTCCGGTCAATATCCCCTCTGATCTAAAACAGACTTATACCATCCTGATCGGATTGAACGGCCCGGGCAAACTGGCCATTCAGGATGTTGAATTCTTTAATTCACAGGCGGTCGAGGGGGCCTATACCGGCGCGAAAGTCATTCGTGCCAGCAAATTGAAGTTGTCACCCGAAGAAGGTGGCCTGCCGGACAACGAACGGGACTTCACCTTCGTGAAACCCGACAACATGTTCTCGCTTGCTGGGATTAAATATCTGTGTACCGGCTTTATTCCGCTGCAGCAATGGGTACGTCCCATCATCGCGTGGACGCTGCTCATCGGCGCACTCTTCATGGGCTTTTTCGGCTCCAATGTGCTGATGCGCAAACAGTGGGTGGACAGTGAACGGTTCACTTTCCCGATGAATATCCTGCCGCGCCAGTTGTTCGGCGAGGATGCACAGGATATCGGAACCATCGTACAACGGTTGGTGAAGAATAAGGTTCTGTGGATCGGGTTTGCGGTGATGATGCCACTAGTGTTGTTGCGCGGACTGCACTTCTATTATCCCGCACTGCCCAATCCGGGATCGACGGACATGTGGGGAGGCGGACACCTCGATACCTTCTTCACCAATCCGTTGTTAAAGGCATTCTTTCAGAACGCGGGCATGGCGGTCGTCTTCTCCGTTCTCTCGATCGGATTGCTGCTGGAAACCGACATCCTCTTCTCCATCTGGGTGTCCTTTTTCCTCTTCCAGTTATGGTTCGTCTTCGGCCAGGCGTTCAACTTTACGCGCTACGCCGGCTACCCCTGGCAGAATCAGCAAGGCATCGGCTCATTCATCGCATATGCGTTTCTGGCAATCTTCGCCGCGCGTCGGCATCTGGGGCTGATTTTCCGCCACCTCATCGGCAAGATCAAGCTGGATGATGCGCACGAAATCGTGTCCTATCGTACTGCGGCGCTGATGGTCGCCGGCTCGCTGTTGGTGCTGCTGGCGTGGGGGGTGTGGACGAAGATGGGCTGGCTGGCCAGCTTGCTCTATTTTGGCTGGATGCTGGTGTGCGGGCTGACGGCCAGCAAAATCCGCGCCGAGGCAGGGATGCCCTTTGGCTATTGGTCGCCGTATTTCGGCATGCTGCTGGTATCGGCGCTGGGCGGATTCGCGGTGTTCGGTCCTACCGGCATGCTGGTCGCCACCATCGCCAGCGGCTTCATGTGCGTGGCCTGTTTCCTGTTCATTGCACCGGTACAGGTCGAGATGATGGAACTGGGCCGCCACTTCAACGTGCGACCGCGTGATATCGGCCACGGACTGACCATCGGCTTGCTGGGTGGCATCCTCATCGGCGGTTTCTGTCTGCTGTGTTGGGCATACGGGATGGGCGCCGACAATTTTGTCTACTCCTGGCCGTTCAAACAAGGATGGTATTTTAATAACTTCCGTGGCGGCGAGTTGGCCACAGACCAGCTCTTCGCCGCGGGCAAGCTCCTGACACCGCAAACGGCGCCGCTGGATTTCGTCCATAACATTGATGCCAAGGGGCTTGGTATCGGTTTTGTCATCACCTGTGTCCTGGCGTTCCTGCGCAACGCCTTCATGTGGTTTCCACTGCATCCGCTCGGGTATGTGTTGTCGACCACCAACTTCGCCATTACTTTCTGGTATATGGCCTTTATCGCCTGGCTGGTGCGCATTATCGTGTTGCGTATTGGCGGCGCGCACACTATTCGCAAAGGATTGGTGCCATTCAGCGTGGGCATGTTCCTCGCCTGTATGGTCTCGATCATGATCTTTGAGATCGTCGGTTTGTATCTCCGTGCACACGGAGTGACGTATGTTTACAGTCAGTGGCCATGATGAAGAACGAAACTCAAACTCCATTCAGCCAGTGGGCGGTCGCGATTTTATTCGCCGCCTTGAGCATTATCGCTCTCTACGTGTTTGTGACGTACGCTGAACCACCCGAGCGGAAGCCCGGGACTAAGTTCGTGCGGAACTACAGCGAGGAGCCGCTCACGGCCGCGCTGACGGAGCCGAACCTCAAGCAGGTGTTGAGCCAGATTAAAACGGCCAGCCTGCCCACGGGAACGCGCCAGCTCGGTCGGGTTACCGGCAGCATCGGGTGCGAAAACACCGAAAAGCTGATCATGGACACCTTTACCAAGGCCGGACTGGACGTGAAGACGCAAACGTTCCCCGTGGCGGTGCCGATCACTGAGTATTGCGAATTGCTGGACGACACCGGCAAGCCGTTGCCCGGTGTCACGCTGTACCCGTTCGAACCGTCCGGCATGCTGCCCACCGCGTTGCCGAAAGAGGGCATTGACGGTCCCTTGCTGATTACTGAATCGGGCAGCCCGCTTGATCTGGTTGGCAAGCCGCTGGAAGGCAGTATTGTCCTGAACCACGGGCTGGATATCGATTGGCCGGCGCTCGCGTCGATGGGCGCCAAAGCGGTGATTGTCTGTGATGATCCGCTCGACACGCCAGGTGATCCCGACGGCGCGCGCTATTGGTCGTCGCAAACTACCCCCTATGACGTGCAGTTCCCGCGTTTCTATGTGCGCGGCTCAATCGATCAATACGCCGGTAAATCACTGCGCATTCGCTGCAAGGTGACCTGGCAGACAAAATATGCACAGAATGTCATCGGTGTGTTGAAGGCCGATCACCCCAACAGTGAAGCACTGATCATCAACAGTTATTATGACAGCTATTCGATGGTGCCGGAACTGGCACCGGGCGGCGAGCAGGCAGTGTCGCTGGCGGTAATGCTTCAGATGGCGAACGCCTTCGCTCCCTATAAAGCAAATCTCATACGCGACGTCATTTTCGTGGCCACCGCCGGGCACGGTCAGGGATGGTCAGGCACCTATAGCCTGCTGGAAGCAATCGAAACCTTCTCTAAAGATTTTCGGGATTACAAATCGCTCGAAACGTTGCAGCAAACTGCGAAAACGACTCTGCGTTATGTCAACGATGGGCTGGCAATCATCGACTCTCCGGAGCCGTGGATCAAAGCGGACATGGCTTCGCCCACGATCATGCCGTCCGCCGTCAACGCGTATCGTACACAGTGGATGAAGCACGATCCGGCGTTTCGCAAATGGTTTGAAAAAGCTTTCGCCACCGTGGCGGGCGAGATCAACCTGGAGCGCCGTGAAGAATACATGCAAGCGCGCCTGGCGTGGATTCGTGCCGGTCGTCCGGCGTTCAGACCGGGTTTCGACCTGATCAAGGCGTCAGCCAGCGAGAAAGCGGACCCTGCCAATCAAGACCCCACCATGAAGGCATATATCACCGCTAAGGCGATCGATACCCGCGCAGGCAACATTATCTCGACGCCGTTCTGGACAATCGCCTTTCACTTAAGTCCCAAAAAGCCCGGTGAGACAGACGACTTCACGGCATGGGGGTATCGCGAGCGCTTCAAAGCGTATATGATGCAGTTGAAGGATTATCATACTCGACAGATCAGCATGTATGATGAGCGGATCGCGCTGCACAAGCTGTTCGAAAAGTATCGCGCGACGATGACCATCAACCTGGAACTCTACTCGGGCGGTGCCAAACAATGGAAAAACCTATCCGTGCTGGCCGGGTTATGGAATCCCGGTACCGTGGTGGAGCCACAGAGTACCGATTTACGGAACGCCATATCCGACTGTGTGCCACCGCTCCCTACCGGCGATCCCGCCTACCAGGTGACCAGTTGGGGCACTGCGGATGCCTCCGGCTCGCCAAACGACCAGAATATTCACAGTGGCCTGGATTCACAGATCTGGTTTAAGTTCGGACGCGTGGCCTTTACCGTCGCCAGTAAGAGCTTCTTCCCGCCCAAAGTCGGCACACCGGATGATACTTTTGAGTCGCTGACCACCGCCGCATTAGCCGAGCAGTTGCCGGTGCTGGGCCGCGCGCTGCTGGCCGTCGCCCATGGAAACGTCACCTTTAAGAGCATCAAGCCGCTGGCCAATGCCAGGGATTTCATCTCGTGTAGCGGACGTGTCTTCACCTCTGCGGGCACCTCATCGATCGTGCCGACGCACTGGGTGGGCCAAAACACTTTTGTACGCATCTACACCAATGATAATCCACCTTACGATGCGCGTGGTGTTCGCCCATATCCGCTGCTGCAAGTCGATCCGTATGGACAATATCAGCAAAAATTCCTGGTGATCGCTGGATGGTCGTCTGTAGGAGTCGACGGCGTACGCTTCGACAATGACGGAAGATTGCTGGCGTACAAAGATATCTCCACCGTCAGCCAGGGCATTTTTCAAAACGAGAAGGTTCCCGATGCCACGCTCGCGGTAGGCGGGGGCGGCACCAAAGAAATGAACCTGTCGCTGTTCCGCTGTACCGAGGTTGCGTGCTATCAGCGCGTGAATCCGAAAACACTGAATAATTTCCCGCGCTTTGACTTCCTGTCGAGCCTGGGCATGGGCGCGCCGGATAGCGTTCACCTGGAAAGTAAAGGCCCTGGCATTTGTGCCTTCCTCCCGCCGGACACTTCATTCTACGTGGCGATGATGGATGGCAGCGCCGCGAACCCCAATATCCAGACCTATCGCGCGTTTATGCTCAACGTGGCGGATTTGCCGCCGTTCCCGTGGGATCCGGTAAAGTATCCGCTCGATCCGGTCAAAGACAAAACCCTGATCACCGAGCCGGAACTGTTCGGCAAAGGGTACATTGCCGCCGACATGTCCAACATGACCTTCCCCTACTTCGACGGCGCCGCGTCGATGCTGCGCACCAATGCCAAACGCTTGCGTTTGCAGCTGCGCTATCACATGGCGGACGAGCAGATGATCAAGTCGCAGCAGGATGGGGAAGATATGTTGGCCCATGCCTGGGAACTGCGCAAGCAAGGCGATGCCTTCTCCGCGGTGAACGAGGCGGGAAAGAGCTTCTCCTTTGTCATCAACAATCACCCGGTAATCCGTAATAAAATTGCCAACGCCGTATTCGGCATTCTCTGGTATCTCGGCATTCTGGTACCGTTCGTCTTTTTCCTGGAGAAGCTACTCTTCGGCTTTACCGACGTACGCCGGCAGTTGCTGGCGATCGGTGTGATCTTCGTCGGCGTGTTTTTACTGTTGCGCTTCTTCCATCCGGCGTTCCAGATGGTCAGCAATCCGATGATCATCTTACTCGGCTTTCTTATCTTCCTGCTCGCGATCGTCGTGACCATAATGGTGAGCGGCAAATTCCAGCAGGTCATACGGACGCTGCGGCGCAAAGAAGGGTATGTCGAAGGCGCGGACGTCAATCGCGGCGGCGTCATCGGCACCGCGTTCATGCTGGGCTTGAACAACATGCGCCGGCGCAAGGTGCGTACCGGACTCACCTGTGTGACGCTGATTCTCATCACTTTTGTGATGATCTGTTTCACCTCGGTCAATACCAACATCAACAATGTCGAATTCATGACCGGGCGGTCGCCGTCGAACGGCATCATGCGTCGCGATCCGAACTTTTTGCCCGTCTCCGATAATGAGATCAACAATATCCGGCAGATATATGGCCTGCAGTATCCGATCTCCATCAACTATTGGCTGGTCGGCGGCGCCGATCCGCTGAAAAAATTAAATACCGATATCCTGCTCGATCGCGAATATGTCATCGGTGGACAGAAAATTACCAAGCGCGGCAAGGTGAACGCCGCGGTGACAATGCAGCATAACGAGCCGATGTTCACCGGCATCGACAAGTATCTGATCACCCGCAAGGGGAGACCCCTTCAGGAGCGCTGGTTCCCGGCCGGACCAGATACGGCCGCTGCCATGACCGCCGCTATCGCCGCGGGCTACAAACCGCAGAACTACGTGATCTTACCGGATAAAGTCGCCAGTGAACTGGACATCACCCCGGAGTCGGTGGATGCCGGCACGCAGAAACTGTTAATCCGCGGCGAAGAATACGTTGTGCAGGGGATTTTCAACTCCACTGAACTGGACAAGCATCTCGGCATGGATGGTCAATCCATTCTCCCCTATGACCTGAACAGCCAATTGAACGCGGGCAAGATGAATACCGATGGTTCCAGTCGCAACCCGGAGAAACAAGCGAGCCCGCAGAATATCGAACGATTGAAGGCCTACCAGGTAATATTGACCAGCAAAGCGCCGGTTGTACAACCGAAAGAACAGAACATCGCGGTGTCCTGTTCGATCCTGTTTCCCTCGCAGCCGTTCAAGTTGCGCTCGGACCTGCCGGAATTCGCCCCGGTGACCTACCGGCAGCAGGACACCACAATCGCGGAATATCTGGAACGGTTGGGCATTGGTGCCTATTTTGCCAAAGGCAACATCGCCTATTATGGCTATCGCACTCGCGCCAAAACCAGCACCGGCCTGATCGAACTGTTAATTCCGATCCTTATTGCCGCCATGACGGTCTTCAACACCATGCGCGGATCGGTGTATGAACGCAAAGACGAGATTTATGTCTATAACGCGGTGGGCATCGCTCCCAACCATATCTTCTTCATGTTTATGGCCGAGGCGTGCGTGTATGCAGTCATCGGCGCCATGGCCGGCTACCTGCTCAGCCAGATATCGGGCACTATCCTGGTGAAATTTGGCTTGTCGGGTGGTCTGAACATGGATTACAGTTCCATTGAGACGATTTATGCCTCGTTGGCTATCGTGGCTTCGGTCATGTTGTCGACGATCATTCCGGCGCATACGGCGTCCCGTCTGGCGTTGCCATCCGACGAAGTGAGCTGGTCGGTGCCGAAGGCAGAAGGTGACGTGCTGCAGTTCAACCTGCCCTTCACCTTTACCGCGCATGACCGACTCGCGGTCATTAGCTATTTCTCGCGTTGGCTTGACGCCAACGGTGAAGGCAGCGCCGGCTCCTTCTTCTGCGGTCCACCATCCGTGCGGATGGATTACAGCACGGACGAAGACGGCAACGGCGGATTGATTCCCGGCATCGAAGCCACCGTATGGCTGAAACCCTTCGACCTGGGCGTGTCGCAGCAGTTGCTTATCACGCTGCCCACCGATCCGGAGACAGGGGAATACATCGCGCGCATCAGCATCGAACGGTTGAATGGTACCATTGCCGCCTGGAACCGTGCGGTCATGCCGTTTCTCGGCGCCTTGCGCAAGCAATTCTTAAACTGGCGCGCCGTTGGCGATGAAGAACGGGCGGATATGTTCATTGAAGCGAAAGCCCTCTTCACGAAAACGACTGTTGAAGATCGGGAGACCGTGAATGTCTGAGAAGAACACTTTACCCGAAAACTTGAGTATTGCGACTACCGAGGCTGAGCCCGAGCAAAACATGCCTGCCGCGGTCGAAATCGACGACGTCGAAGCATCAGGCCGCGATAAAGAGCTGGAAATGTACCGCTCGCTGCTGAAGCCGCCGACGGAGTTCCGCAACGGCTTCACCTGGACGGTGGTCGCCGGCGCGCTCTTTTGCGGCTTGCTGATGATGCCGGGCTCGATTTACCTGTCGTTAATGACTGGTGGCGGTATCAACGCCAGTTGGGTGACGCTCATTATCTTCTCCGAGATCAGCCGGCGCGCGCTGAAAGTGATGAACACCCAGGAATTAGTCACTCTGCTGCACGTCGCAGGAGCGATGGCGGCGGGCGGACCATTCGCGGACTTTATCTGGCGCCAGTATTTCATTAGCTCCGACGCGGTGAAGGATGCCGGGCTCTACGGACAATTCCCCACCTGGTGGGCGCCGTTGCCGGGCAGCGCGGCTATCCTCGAACGCAACCTGTTCCATCCCGACTGGCTGATGCCGTTTTTGCTGGTGATTTTCCTGACGATCATCGGCTCAGTGAAAAGCTACACCATTGGCTACTTCTTCTTCCGGCTGTGTTCCGACGTCGAACGGCTCCCGTTTCCCTTCGCGCCGATCTCCGCGCAAGGCTCGATGGCCTTATCCGAGGCGGGTGAGCGAAAAACGACGTGGAAATGGCGCGTCTTTTCTATTGGCGCGATTATTGGCCTGGTCTTCGCCATCATCCAGATTGGCATTCCGCTGGTCACCGGCGCACTACTCGCCAAGCCGATCCAGATCATTCCCCTGCCGTTCTACGATACTACCACGCTGACGGAGAGCTTCCTGCCTGCCACGCCCACCGGGGTTGTCATCGATCTTGGATTGATGATCTGGGGGATGATCGCACCGTTCTGGGCGGTCATGGGCAGCCTGGGCGGCCTCGTGATTACTTTTGTCATGAACCCGATCCTGTATAAGACGGGCGTCTACACCCGCTGGCAGCCGGGCATGGATACCATCTCCACCTCGTTTGTGAACTCGATTGATTTCTGGTCTATTTTCGGCATAGGAGTCACCCTCGGTATCGCCGTCGTTTCGTTCTACCAGATGTTCCGCGACCTGAATCGACAGGTTCGCGAGCAACGGGCAAAGCAGCAGAACGGCCGTAGCGAGATAGCGCGCCGCGAAAACATCTGGGACGATATCCCGGACGGCCGCGGCGACTTCTCACCGTGGCTCGCTGCCATGCTTTATCTGATCTGCGCCGCTATCGTGGTGTTCGTCTGCCATCTGCTGGTACCCGCGTTTAATGTGTGGTTCCTGATGTTCTTCACATTCATCTTCACGCCGTTTATGACCTATATTAATACACGCCTGCTTGCCATCAACGGCCAGCATGTGGCGATCCCGTTGTTGCGTGAAAGCGCATTCCTGCTCTCCGGTTTCAAAGGAGTAGAAATTTGGCTGGCACCGCTGCCGTTGGGTGAAGATTATGCCGGATCGGCGAACTCCTTCCGTGTCACCGAACTGACGGGCACAAACTTCTGGACCAACGTGAAGGTGACATTGCTGATTGTACCGCTAAGCTTTGTCCTCAGCTTCATGTTCTGGTCGTTCATTTGGAAATCGACGCAGATTCCGTCGGAGAATTTCCCCTATGCACAAAAGTTCTGGGACTTACGTGCCAAACAGACGGTTCTGGGCTTTTCTATGACGCTGGATACAGGCGGTGCGGAGCCGTTGTTCTTCCAGACATTGAAGCCGAACGTAAACGGCGGCGGTTACAAGGGCGGCATTACCGTGGCCACCTGCTCATTCCTGTTTACGGTAGTGGCTTTCACCCTGCTGTCGGTGTTTAATTTACCCACCATGGCGATTTACGGCTTTATCGGAGGGGTGGGCGGCATGCCACATGGATTTATCTTTACGATTCTCGGCTCGCTGCTCGGGAAGTTTTACTTCCAAAAGCGATTTGGTCAAACGCAATTCTTACAAATGGTGCCGGTACTGGCTGCCGGTTACGGCACCGGATTCGGGTTGATCGGGTTGATCGGCGTCGCCTTGAACCTGATCATGAAAGCCATCTCGGCATCGCCATTCTGATGCGATAGAGAATGAGGTAATCACGAATGGAAGCTATCGGCAAACAGGTCAGGCTCCCGATGAGCACGGCCTTTCAGATTGCAATGCAGGGGATCAAAATCCGCCTGGGACGCGCCTTGGTGACCATCTCGGGCGTGGTGCTCGGTATCGCCTTCCTGATGAACGTACTAACCAGCAAGCTGGTCACCGACGCGGTGAAGGAAAAACAGGAAGTGCGCCAGAAGGTCGATCTGATGATGACGCTGGTCCGTTCCGAAGTCGGCAGTCCGGCGGGAAAGACCATCGGCGTCATCGCGATCGGCAAACTGGAAGGGTATGAGACCGAATTCCTGAAGCGGTTAGGGCAGGATGAACGGGGTAAACTGCAAGGCGCCGGAGTCAACATGTCCGATGTCACGCGCACGGAACCAAACGAAGCCGGCAACAACGCGGAATTGCTGCTGGTACTCGGGAATGCAGTTGATTGTCCGACGCCATTGGATCAACTGACGGCGAAGATGACGCAAAAAGTCACATTGGATTCGAATTCCTTGCGTACCTATGCCGGACAACAGGTTTCATCGGATGCGCGCGAATTATTCTTCGGTGAAAAGAATAAGCAACAGCAGGACGAGAAGCGTAAAAAGGATCAGCAAGATAACTTTCGCAAAATCTGGATAGTGGTGATCTCGCTGCTGGTGACGGTCATCGGTATCGCCAATGCTCTGCTGATGTCGGTCACCGAACGCTTTAAGGAAATCGGCACTATGAAGTGTCTGGGCGCGTTGTCCAGCTTCATTCGCCAACTCTTTCTGATTGAAAGCACCGTTATCGGTGTAGTCGGTTCGCTGCTGGGTATCTTGCTAGGGGCCATCGTCCCACTGATGGCCTACAGTTTCGCCTACACCGCGAAAAGCGTCTTCGGTTCGGTCGATTTCGGCCAGTTCTTCGTAACTTGCGCCGTTTGTCTGGTTGCCGGTTCACTGCTGTCCATTATTGCCGCCATCTATCCGGCGACCCTGGCGGCGCGCATGATCCCAGCGATGGCGCTGCGCACGAACGTATAAACCAGTACGGCTTCGCTCGGTCGCGGAGCCAGGGGACTGATGGAATGATCACGACGACACAACTCGATAACCTGTTTGACGTGGCCAGTGATGCCCGGGCGGGGGAGTACGTCATTCGCGCGGTGGACGTGAAGAAGATCTATCGCACCGGTGACGTGGAAACCCATGCGTTGCGTGGCGCTACCCTCGACATCAAGCGCGGGGAGTATATCTCGATCATGGGTCCGTCCGGATCGGGAAAAACGACCTTCTTCAATATGATCGGCGGGCTGTCGAAACCTTCCTTTGGCAAGGTTTACATCGACCAGGTAGACATCGCGCAACTCGATCCCTACGAGTTGGCGTGGCTGCGCTGCCGCAAGGTGGGATACATCTTCCAGGCGTTCAACTTGATCCAGGTGATGTCCTGTCTGGAAAATGTCACCTTGCCGATGGCGTTCGCCGGAATGGAAAGCGAAGACGCGCGCGACAAAGCGATGGAAATTCTCAAACTGGTCGGTCTGGATGATCGCGCGCTGCACAAACCATCGGAAATGTCTGGCGGCCAGCAACAGCGCGTCGCCGTGGCACGCGCGCTGGCCAATTCACCCACCATTCTACTCGCTGACGAACCGACCGCGAACCTGGACTTGAAGACGGGTGAAGAAATCATCAGTCTGTTTAATCGCTTGAAAGAAGAGCTGGGCGTAACCATTGTTACCGCCACCCACGACTTGAAGATGCTGAAGATGTCAGATCGCGTGGTATGGATCGAGGACGGGCTTATCAAGCGTGTGTCTACCGCCGATGAACTGGATATCAAGGTCGAGGAGATTCATTGATGGCCGTGAAATCCTCGCCAAACCTGCCGGTGGTGCGCGACCCGCTCGCGGTAATCCCTGTTCGACCGGAGGCTGTGGAGACGCGGGAAGATAGCCGTGGCATGCTCCATCTGCGGCTGAATCAGGCGCCGGAGCACACGGGATTAGGCGCGAAAGTCGCGAAATGGCTGAAATACGACTATTCCCGCAAGCTGGAACTGGACGAGTACGGCACCTTTTACTACGCGCAAATTGACGGCAAGACCACGTTGGATATCATCATCGACCGGATGGCGAAAAGACTGAACGTGGATCGAAAGAAGGCCGAAGAAGCCGTGGTGCTGTTCACGAAGAAACTCATGATGATGAATATGCTTGCACTGAAGGTTCCTGATGGAACCCACGGCAAGGAGATGCGATGAACAACCGTAATACCATTGTCAAAGTTGATGAAGTCACGCGGAAGTACCGGCTGGGCGAGGAAATCGTGTGGGCGTTGCAGGGTATCTCGCTGGAGATTTATGAAGGCGAATACCTGTCCATCATGGGACCGTCCGGTTCGGGAAAATCGACGCTGTTCAATATGATCGGCGCGCTGGACATCCCGACCACCGGGACGATTCAGTTCATGAATGAAGACCTGTTCGCTCTCTCGGAAGAAAAGCAGGCCTGGATTCGCTGCAACAAGATCGGTTACATCTTCCAGAGTTATAATCTGGTCATGGTGATGACGGCGCTGGAGAACGTGACGCTGCCGATGATCCTGCGCGGGGATTCCAAGGCCGACGCGAACGAAAAGGCGCACGCTATCCTGACCAGCGTGGGCTTGGGGGAGCGCACCGATCACCTGCCGTCCCAGCTTTCCGGCGGACAAATGCAGCGCGTCGCCATCGCGCGTGCGCTGGCCAACACGCCCAGCGTTATCCTTGCCGACGAGCCGACCGGCAACCTCGACTCGAAAACAGGTGAAGAAATTATCATGCTGCTCAAATCGTTGCAGGAAGAGCAAAATGTGACGGTCATCACCGCGACGCATGACGTGAAAATGCTTAGCATCTCCGACCGCATCGCCTGGGTACGCGACGGCAAGCTAGACCGCCTGGAAGAGCGCAAGGATGTAAAGATCACCACCGGAAGCATGGGGGGGTAGTCCTATCCGGATGGCGGCATTACGCACACAGGCCCGGCGCAATGCGCCGGGCCTGTGTGCGTTCGAGGCGGATCACGGTGCGTTTACAACTCGACCAGCCGCGTGTCGCCCACGCCTTCGATCTGTCGGATCTTGTCCAGTACCTTGTCGGAGGGGCGTTCGTCAACTGCCAGTACCATTACCGCATTCCCGCGCGCTTGCACGCGACCCACCTGCATGCCGGCAATGTTGATGTCGTGTGCGCCGAGAATCTGGCCTACCGAGCCGATGATGCCCGGCTTGTCGGAGTGATACGACACAATGAACACGCCGTCGGGCGCCATTTCCACCCAGTAATCATCCACGCGGGTGATGCGCGGATTATCCTGGCTGAAGATGGTGCCGGCTACCTCGTGCCCGCCGTGTTCCGTGCGCACGGCGACGGTGATCAGGCTGGCGTAACCGGACGACTGCGTGCTCTTCACTTCCTTGATCTCCACTCCACGCTGTTCCGCCACCAAACGCGCGTTTACTGAGTTGATGGTGGGGCCGAGAATGGGCGTGAACAGCCCCTGCAACAGCGCCGGAATAAGCGGTGTGGTATTTTCCTCGATCACGTCGCCGCAGTAGGTCACTTCCACCGCCTGCACCGCGCCGTCGAATAACTGGCCGTGGAACATGCCGATCTTCTCGATCAGCGTCATGTACGGTTTCAGTCGCGCCAGCAACTCCGGCGCCAGTGCCGGCATATTTACCGCGCTACGGGCGGGGATGCCGTGGAGATAGTCGCGAATCTGCTCGGCCACGTCCACCGCGACCTTCATCTGCGCTTCCTCGGTGGAGGCGCCCAGGTGCGGGGTCAGCAGCAGGTTGTCGGTCTTCACCGCCGCCAGCACCAGCGGGTTATCTTCCGCGGGAGGCTCGGTGGAGAAAACGTCCACCGCCGCGCTGGCAATGATGCCGTTCAGCACCGCATCCGCCAGTGCCTGTTCGTTGACCACGCCGCCGCGCGCGCAGTTGATCAGCCGCGCCGTCGGTTTCATCAGCGCCAGCCGCTCGGAATTCAGCATGTCGGCGGTGTCTTTTGTTTTCGGCACGTGAATCGTGACGAAGTCGGCGATCTTCAGCAACTCGTCCAATCCCGCCAGGCGGATGCCCAGGCGCGCCGCGTGCTCCTGGGTGACGAACGGGTCGAATGCTACCACATCCATCTCAAATCCCTGGCCGCGGCGCGCCACCGCGCCGCCAATCTTCCCGAGGCCGATAATGCCCAGCGTCTTACCGTAGAGTTCGGTGCCGGTGAAGCGCTTGCGATCCCATTTCCCCTGCTGCATAGAGGCGTTGGCGGGGCAGATTTTGCGTGCCAGCGCGAGCAACAGCGCCCAGGTGTGCTCGGTGGCGGCCATGGTGTTGCCTTCGGGTGAATTCAGCACCACCACGCCCTTGCTGGTGGCGGCGGGCACGTCAACGTTGTCGACGCCTACGCCCGCGCGGCCAATCACCTTCAGCTTGTCCGCTTTGGCGAGTACCTCCGCGGTCACTTTCGTTTGACTGCGGATCACCAGGGCGTCAAAGTCGCCGATAGCCGCAGCCAATTCCTCGGGAGTGTAATTGGTCTTCACGGTAACGGCAATCTGGGGGTCGTCGAGCAAGGCGCGCAGCCCGTCCTCGGATACGGGGTCACTCACTAACACGCGAAACGTCGCGGTCGCAACAGCAGCCATATGTCGCTCCTTTCATGAAGGGACTGCATGCCCGATGCCCCGCCGCTCTTCAGGAATGCCGCTGCGCAGGCGTTTCGCCGAGGACGCACCCCGGCGTGTGTGGACATCGGTGCGATATACTGCATGCATTATAGCATAAACGAGGCAAACGCCAAACCTGATACGCACGCACGAAACGGGTGGGGGAGGAGGCTGATTATTCCCGGCGAAGGCCTGGAGATGTGGGCGACCAACAATACAAAACGGCGGGCTGCCCAGATGTGGAGCAGTCCGCCGTGTGTTGTACGAAGCATGGGGAGCCTAACGCTCGCCACCTCCGATGTGTTGGTAACTACTGTCCATATCCACACCACCTCCTTTCATCTACCAGTAGTGTACCACAGGTACCTTATTTTGTAAACTACCGCAGATGTAGGCAGAGGTGGACTTTCAGTCGGCAGGGGGTATGGGTGTGGGCGGACCGGCGTTCCAGCGGTTCATGGCGGCGTCGATGCCATCGGTGATCCAGGTTTCGGCGGCGCGGGCGGCACGTTCCACCGCGTCGCGGATGTCGGCACGCTCGGCGGAGGGAACGCGGCCCAGCACATACCCCACCATGTCCATCTCCGGCGGCGGGGCGCCCACGCCGACGCGGACGCGCGGGAAGGCGTCGCTGCCCAGGCGGTGGATGATGCTCCACAGCCCGTTGTGGCCGCCGTCGCTGCCTTTGGCGCGCACGCGAATTTTGCCGACCGGCAGGTTGATGTCGTCGCAGATGACAAGGATGTGCTCCGGCTTCAGCTTGTAAAAGCGCGCTGCGGCCACCACCGCCTCACCGCTCAGGTTCATCAACGTGCTCGGTTTCAGCAGCAGCACGCGCTGGCCGTTCATGGAAAGGCTGGCATCGTCGCCTTTGAATTTGCCGCGGCGCAGGTGGGCGTTGTGCAGGCGCGCCAGTTCGTCCACCACCAGAAAGCCGACGTTATGGCGCGTTTCCGCATACTGGGCGCCGATATTGCCCAACCCGACAATCAAGCGCAGATCGGCGGGAGTCGCGTCGTGTTGTGCGCGGCGAAAGAACATGGCGTCTCCGGGCAAGAGAAAGGCCGGCGCCTGACGACGCCGGCAAACCTGGTGCCCCCGAGCCGAATCGAACGGCTGGCCTACTCCTTAGGAGGGAGTCGCTCTATCCTACTGAGCTACGGGGGCGATATGCGTATTGTAGCTTCACCGTGGGTCGTGGTCAAGCCGGCGCGACGCGGCGGGAGTAT
Source organism: uncultured bacterium (assembly GCA_964472305.1). Taxonomy (GTDB): domain Bacteria; phylum Armatimonadota; class Hebobacteria; order CAIYQO01; family CAIYQO01; genus CAYYJR01. The sequence continues at coordinate 11,129 of CAYYJR010000030.1, read as the reverse complement.
CGATGACCACGGTCCCGTCCTCCGGTACCAGTTCAATCCAGGTTTGGCCAGCCTGGAACGGCAACGGATTCCCCGTGGCGTCGGTGTAGCGGGTGATGGCCTGATCGTTGTATTTCGACCAGCGCATGGGGCACTGCTTTCCGTCGCGCAGAAACAGGCCGCCACCGCCGCCGACCACCGTAACGTCATACGTGTGCAGTTTGGATTCCGCGAAGGGCGCGGCCTGCACGGTCTGAATAAGCACGTTTTTCGCCACGATGGGCTGGCCGTTTACCCGGTCAACGTGCGGCTTGCCGTCCATCTCACGCAGGTAACCGCCGCGTTCGGCGTCGTAGGTCAGGCGCAGGCGATACCGCACCGCGCCTCCGAAGTTGATCTCAGCGGTGCCGGCGTTTGTGGCGTCGGCGGGCATCGGCGCCGTGCCGGTGAATCCCGGCAGTGTCGGCGGCACGTTCTGATCCCAGCCCAGTTTCAACAACTGCGCGCGCACTTTCTCCGCCGCGGTATACAGGTTGTGCGGCGCGCGGCGCGTGCGGTCGCGCCAGAAGGGCCGCGCGTATTTCATCTGATCCAGGTTGTAGATCGACGGATCGGTGGTGAGAATCTGCAGCGCCTCATAACTCTCGCCGCAATGCACCAGCGCGGCATCATACTCGCGCGCCAGGTTGATGAAGTGGGGGCGCACGCTGCGCACCGGGCCGATCACCGGCGGGTCGGCGTGCAAAAAAATGGCAAGGAAGCGGGTGATGCCGCCTTCGGTGATCGCTTCGTAGACCGCGCAGGCATCGGTCAGGCCGGTCTGTGGGCGCGCCATGGGTGAGTTTTCGACCAGCACCGCCAGCGGCCGCCGGTGCAGCGTGTCCTCACTGGCGGGCAGACCGTCGATGGGGCAGGTCGGCACGACCGGCGCCGGCGGCGTCGGCGGTCGGAAGGGGCGGGAGAGATCGAAGCCGTTGGGATGCAGCCGGCGATACACTCCATACGCCATCACCAGCACGGCCAGGCCGAGGATGATGAGCGAAGCCACGACGATGCCGGGCAATCCTGCTTTACGCTTTCCGGATTTCACGAAGACGTTCGTACCCATTTAGAGCGGATTCCATCCGTCACCACGCGCCCAGCCCCTCGTTGTGAGCCGCGTAGACGCTGTGGTTGTGGATGGATTCCAGGCTGTCGACGCGCACGCTGAACTCATGCACCCGCGGGTCGGCGCGCAGCGCGGCGATGGCGTCGCGCAGGATATCCTCCACGAATTTCGGGTGGTCGTAGGCGTATTCGGTGACATACTTTTCGTCTTCCCGCTTCAGGAGGGGATACAACTGCGCGCTGCCCTGTTGCTCCAGCAAGTGCACCAGGTCTTCGATCCACAGCATTTGCCCCGGACGCAACTCGGCGGAACAACTAATCACCGCCCGCTGGTTGTGGGCGCCGTATTCGGATATTTCCTTGCTGCACGGGCAGAGCGCGGTGACGGGCACGTCCACCGACAGGATGAAGCGATAACTGTCGCCGTTGCGGCGTCCGCGAAAGCGCACGTCATAATCGATCAGGCTTTCGATGCCGCTCATGGGCGCTTCTTTGGCGATGAAGTATTTGAAGGCCAGTTCCAGGTGGGCGACGTCGGCGTTCAACCGTTCGCGCGCGGTGGTCAGGATGGCGTCTACTTCGTCGAAACTGATGGGGCGCTCGCGCCATTCGTTGAGGATCGCCACGAAGCGGCTCATGTGCGTGCCGCGGAATTCATGGTGCAGATCGGCGGCCAGCGACACGCACGCCACGACGGTATCGAATTTCCCGCTCTTCCGCCGGATGCAGATCGGCAGGTAGATGTCGGTGACGCCGACCTGCTGGATGGTAATGCCGCGCTCGTCGGCGCTGGCTGCGATGTCAATCAACGGTTCATGTGCCATAACTGACTCTATTGTACCCGAAAGCGTGCCTCCATGGAAACCAGTGGCCTGATGGCCGGTTGACAGGGCACGCGGAGAAAGGCGGCGGCGCATGGGATGTGCCGGGAACGATGCCGATTGCGCTTTCCCGGTTCCAGATGCGCGGTACTCCCACGCGAGGCAGTCCTCTGTCGAGTGCCGATGAAGCCATTCGCCTGCCGTGTATGGTATGATAGTGCGAGAAGGCCGCAGGGCAACAAAGGAGATATCCGTGAGCGAAACTCCAGTCCAACCCGTGTCAACGCAGAATGAACAGCCAGCGCAACCCTCCGCGGGCGGCGGTCGGTCTCCGAATTCACGTCGTCGTCTCCTGCAATGGATGCTTTGCGCCTTCGCCGTGGGCATCGCCGGCCTGTTCGTGATCCCGGCAACACGCGTGAAGGTAGTCAAGCAATGGACCGCCGGCAAGCGGGACCCGTATCCGTGCCTCTATGTGACGTCGAAGGATGTGGCGCGGGCGAAAGCCGCGCGGCAGGACCTGGCTGCGCTGAAGGCGATGAAGAGTTTCAATTTTGACCAGCTCGACAGCGTGATCGCGGCGGCGCTGCTTGCAGAGAATCCCGATGCCGAGAAGGCGGTGACGGTGCAGGCGCTCAAGTCAATGGACGAATTGATCAACGCGATCCCGTCCACGACGGTGGGCAACATCGGCCCGCACGCCTATGCCAAGGTGTTCGGGCAGGCCGTGGGGTGTGCCGACGCGGCTCTTGCCGCGAAAACGATCACGGCGGAGGAACGCGCGAACCTGCTGGCGAAGATTGCCCGGGCCTGCGACCTGGTCAACGATCCGAAGTACTTCAATCCCGATGCCCCGCACGGCAGCATGTGTCCCAACATGTTCACCAGCGCCGCCGCGTATCGCCTGACCCTGGCAGCCTTGATCCCGTCCCACCCCAAAGCGAAGGAATGGTTTAACGGCGCGCTGGCGGAGTTGAAGCAGCAATTGGATGATTGGGTCGATCCCCAGGGCGGCATGGCGGAGTGCCCGCATTACTCCATGGTCATCTTCGACCAGTGGGTGGGTGCGTTCCTGATCGCCAGGAACGCCGGCGCCCCCGAGGACGGCCAGCTCTTCAATCCCAAGCTGCGCAAAGCCATCGAGTGGTTCGGCAACATCTCCACGCCGCGGGATGTGAAAAACAGCGGATTCCGGCGTCAGCCGACCATCGGCCACACCTACGCCAACGAGCGCACCAGCATGTTCGGCGTCATGGCGTGCCTGTGGAAGGAGAAGGATCGCGCCTTCGCCGCCGAGATGCAGTGGATGCACCGCGAGCACGGCAACTTCACCGAACCCGGCATCTTGAGCTATTATCCGGCCTTCATGGGCTATCGCTCCTTCTTTCAGGACAGCGGCGTGGCGCCCAGCACGCCGGCCTGGACCAGCCGCTATTACCAGGAAACGGGCGTCCAGTTGCGCAACGTCATCGGCTCCGACCGCGAGACCACGCTGTACATGATCGCCGGCCGCTTCCATTCGCATTATTACAATGACTCCGGCAGTATCACGCTCTGGGGCAAGGGCCGGGAGTTGTGCGACGAAGACAACTACCAGTATAAGCGCGCCGCGGAATCACGCGAGGCGCACAGCATGCCCGATAAGCCCGCCACCTACAACGAAGAGCGGGTGATGGAGCTCAAGGAATTCAGCACCTCGCCGCACCTCGACTATGTCCGGGGGATGCGGCGGGGCTGGCAGCGGCAGATCGCCTTCGTGAAGGACGCCGATCCCCTCGGCCCCAACTATTTCGTCATGGCGGATACCCTCGATGTAAGGTCCGCGCCAACCGTCTGGCGGCTCTTTCTGGCGTCCGATCGACTCACGCCGTTCCCGCAGGGCGTCACCATGACCGGCAAGGATGACGTCGATCTGGATGTCTTCTTCCTCCGGCCGGGACAGGCCAAGCCGGTGATCGCCAACAATCATATCGCGCTGGCGGTGGAGAAAAGCGGGACGGTGACCGTACTGCTCTATCCGCGGCTTAAGACCGAAAAGCGCCCCGAGGTGACGTCGCTGGCCGATGGCCAGGGCGTCAAGGTGGTGACGCCCGCCGGCACGGATATCGTGTACCTCAACCCGGAACCGGTGAAGACAACGGTGAACGGCAAGGCCTTCGACGGCAAAGTCTGCCTGGTGAAGGAACGCAACGGCCGGCAGGTGCCGGTGCTGCCCGGCGCCTGCGATGTGCCCCGCGACTTCTGGACGGACGGCGATCCGCAACTGCGGCGCATCCACTGGCAAAAAGGGCCGCAGTACCCGTACTTCCCGGATTACGACGAAGCGGTGTCCCCCAATCCGGGGAACGTCCTGGTCCCGGATCGCGCGCAACCCGCCGCCGCGACCGACTTCCGCGTCGCCATCACCGGCGCCGCGCCCAAGCAACGCACGGACGTCGCCGTCAACTGGGATGCGAACGCCCTGGATGTCGCCTTCACCTGCGCCGACACCGGGATCGTCGCCGCGATCCCGGAGCGGGACAACATCAAGCTCTGGAAAGACGATGGCGTCTACGTCTGGCTTGATCCCGGCCACACGCACAACAACGACAAAAACTATATCATGATCCAGGTGTCGGCCGGCGGCACGGTGCACGATCTGAAAAACAGCGACCCCGCCTTCAATGTAAACGGCCTGAAGGTGCAGACCGCCCGCACCAAGACGGGCTGGAGCGCCCGCCTGCGGATTCCCTGGAACGGCCTGGGCGTGGCCACGCCGGTGCCCGGCGACGTCTGGGGGGTGAACTTCACCCGCATGGATCAGCCCGGCAAGCTCGATTTCGAGAACATGCAGATGTCCTCGTGGGTTGCCTTGCCGAACCAACCCGGGGATCCCACCGAGCTTTCCCGCTGGGGACATCTCGTCTTCGGCGCCGGGGGTGACGCGGCGCCGGCCTCCGCCGCACAGAAGGCGATTGAAAAGACGCACCGGGCAATCATCGACCGCGCATACACCAGGGAGGTACTGCTGAAAACTCCCTGACGTCGGAGGAGAGAACACGCCATCGCCCCCGCAACGCCAAGCGACGCGATGCCGTCCCAATCCCCCGCACTCACCAATAACAGCCCACGCGCAACCGCCTCCCTCCCCGGCAACCCCGCCGGCCGCCGGAGAGGGAGATGGTCGACCACCCCACGCAAGCACAATCAATATTGTTCCCCGCTAACAATTCCACAAGAAGATCTGCGCTGCCCAGCCTTCCGGGACAGTTCCTGTCATGATGCCCATGTTATGCTGTAAATGCAGTTGGTTTCCGGGCAGTCGGAAGGGATATTGGGCAATGAATGCGAAATAGTATATCGGGGATGACAATGGACATGGACTCACTTGCCTTCCGAAAAAATACCGGCGAGGATGATCGGTATCATCTCCTGCTGTTCCTCGCGATTGCTGCTGCCTGTGTGACCTGCCAAAATCATTTTTCCACGATATGATGTGGGAGAACCGAGGTTCTACATGAGTTATAACCTTCTTGAATATTCATGGATCCCCGTACTCTGGACTAACGGAACATACGAACGAGTAGGTATCAAAACCGCCTTACTTACTGCGGATCGAATTCGCCAGATCGCTGCCAGCAATCCCATGGACCGCATTGCAGTAATGCGCTTCCTACTGGCGCTGCTGTACTGGTGCCAGGGGAATCCACCGGATGAAGTGCATAAGGATGAGATGACGGCATATCTCACAAATGCGATTGCGAAGCTCGAAGCACACCGCCAGCACTTTGAACTGCTTGGTGATGGCGAAAGGTTCTACCAAGACCGGAATGCACAACGTCTGCAGGCGGCGACGACGCTACTCCACGAAGTGCCATCCGGCAATAACTTCTGGCATATCCGGCACGCGACAGATGGGGAAAGCGGGATTTGCCCGGCCTGTTGCGTTCTGGGATTGCTGCGATTGCCTTTGTTTTCTGTGAGTAGCTTGCCGAATCTCAAATCGGGGATCAATGGTACGCCGCCGATCTACGCGGCACCGTGGGGCATCTCACTAGCTGAAACCCTCCGCATGAATTGGATACCGCGTGACGAATTCGGTACTCCCGCCTGGATTCAGTCGGCGATGTATCTTACCCCTGGCAAAGATGTTCCCATCTTAACCGGACTGACACTGCTCTCCCGTCGGGTGTGGCTTCACACGCCGAGTGAAATGCCGGATACCTGCATCTACTGCGGAACCCCGAAGACTGCGGTGATTCGTACCTGCGAGTATCAGACCGCCGGCACGCAGGAGAATACCTGCTGGGTTGATCCGCATGCCGTATATTTTGAAGGAACCGCTAGGAAATCCATGAAGGCTACGGATTTACGTGATGCCGGTAAATTCGTCATGGATCGACCCTGGCCCATGTTGCTGTCACGAATGATCGCATCGGCGCAATACCAATCATGCCCTGTCCTGGTTGTTGGATTTGCGACGTCTCAGGCACTGAACGTCGATGTCTGGGAGCGCATGGTGACGATCGATGCACAGGCTCCGGAAGTAGCCATGGCGATGCTCGAGCAATGGTGGAAAGGCAGCGGGAAGCTATTGGATACTGCGCGTGCAGATACGCCGACAAAGAAACGAAAACTGACAGACCTTCGTGCTACCCTCACCACTGTTCGCCCCCATGTCGAACACCGAGTCTCCGCCAACGCTGATGCTTTACTCGCCGGCGAGGCATCTGCTTGGGAACAGGCGGCAGCTGAATACCGACCGCTGATGTCTGCCGTGGCAAAATCACTTGCCCCGGGCGTAACAACAACAGCCGTTGCATGGCAACGGAATATCGCAGCGGCGGCTCCGGCGATGGAGATCGCGAAGAAGGCGACGAAAGGAAAGTAGACGACTGATGATCATCACGGAGCGCGTCTCACCTACCGCACAATACATCCGCGTGTTGTCCGGCCTCAAACCCGGCGACCTCGGGCTGTTGCGCACCCATGCCGGGCAGGATATTGATGAATCCGTCGCCGGCTTCGACTTGTTTACCGGCCTCTGGTGGCCATTGCGCGAAAGGAATCAGGCCGCGCCGCGCCGTGGAGTGGCCTGGCTGGTTGCGAAACTCTACGCGATGACGCCACTGCCACAGGGAGACGGTAACACGCTGGCCCGACAATTACGGCGGTGCCAGCTGCGCATCGAGCGGCAACAGCGACAATTCGACCAATTGCTGCAACTGCCACTCACCGACCTGGAACCTCATCTGCGCTGGGCGCTCAGCCTGATTGCCGCCCACAACATGCCCCTTGATTGGGTGCAGTTGACAGACGACCTATCAATTTGGGAACGCGAATCCACCCGCCTGCGTTGGGCGAAAGACTTTCTCGCGCTATAGGAGAGTACGACCATGCTTATCGAAATTCACATGATTCAGAATCACAATCCGGCCAATCTGAACCGGGACGATTTGGGCGCGCCCAAAACCTGTTACTTTGGCGGCGTCTTGCGCTCGCGCATCTCCAGCCAGTGCCTCAAGCGCAGTATCCGCATGAGCAGCGAATTTCAACCCTTGCTGGGGGGCGTACGCACACGGCAACTGGCAAAACTGATCACCGAAGAGATCGGCGGCTCGGTTGAAGTGCGGAAACGCGCGGAGAAGATCCTCGACCTGTGCGGCTTGAAGCCGAAAAAGGGAAAGAACACTGACGATGAGTCGGCAGGCAGCGAGAAAAGTAAAATGCTGGTCTATACCAGCCGTGAGGCGATCCGTGAGATGGCGGCATTGTTGCGTTCAAGTGACACGAGCGATGAGGAACTGGCCACGGCCTTTGGCATGCTGATTTCTGAACGTGTGGCAGTCCCTGATATGGCGCTCTCCGGGCGCATGTTCGAGCCGGATACCTCCGATAAAGCCACTAAGGCTCTCTGGCAAAAGCTGAACACCACTGTGGACGCGGCGCTGCAGGTCGCCCATGCCATCTCCACCCACGAGGCGCGCCCGGAAGTCGATTACTACGTGGCCGCCGATGATATCCCCGGTGATGACGCAGGCGCCGGCTTCCTGGATGAAGCGCTGTTCACCTCAGCCTGCTTCTACAAGTATTTCACCATCCATTGGGAAACGCTGGTGCAGAATCTGCACGGCAACGAGGCGTTGGCCGCGCATACGGTGGGTGCCTTCCTTCGTGCTGCCGCTCTTACCACCCCCACCGGCAAGCAGAACAGTTTCGCCGCGCACAACCGCCCGGATGGCATTCTGGTGCAAATTACGAAAACACCGGTCAGTTATGCCAACGCTTTCGCGCAACCGGCGGCGAAGGGAGAACGTGATCTGGTGGGGCAGAGTGTCGCGCAGTTCGCGCAATATGTCCACGATCTGGATACAGGCTATGGCACGCCGGAGAAACGCTTTTGGTTTTCGCCCAATCTCCGCTACCCCCTGTGTGTGCGAAGTGGTGATGCTGAGGTCGCTTTGACCACCGAAAATATTCGCTCCTTTGAGGCGCTGGTGCCGGCAGTGGTGGACGCCATCGGATACGACTGGGCCGCCGTGCAGCAGGAGATCGTGAACCCCGTCGCCGAGGTAGCCTGATGAACGCCAACACGCTCTTTCTGCGCCTTGAAGGGCCGCTGCAGGCGTGGGGTACCCAGGATTCAAAGTTCGTGATCCGGCGGACGACCGAGGCGCCAACGAAATCCGGTGTGATCGGCCTGCGTCCGACCACTGGCTTCCGATGCTCAGCGAACTCTGTATGGGCGTGCGCATTGACGTGCCTGGGGTGCGCTGGTGGGATTACCACACCGTGGGCGCCGAGATGACCATGCGCACTGCTGAGGGAAAAACGAAGGCTGGCGCCATGCTGACGCGCCGGGAATACCTGTGTGACGCTTCCTTCCTGGTCGCGTTGCAGGGAGACCCAACCCTTATCACGGAACTACACAACGCCGTGCAATCCCCAGCCTGGACGCTTTATCTGGGACGCAAGGCCTGCCCGCCATCACGTCCGATGCTCGAACATCCTGCCGATGCACTCCCTGATCTGCTTTCTGCCCTGATGTCTGTTCCCTGGCGTCCGCGCTTAAAGGCAGATATGCCGCCATCAACCGTGGAATGCCTGCTTGACTGGGTGCCGACGTTAAGGCAATCCGAAGCACCCGCCGATGCCCTCGTGTGGTATGATGTTCCGCTGTCTTTCGCGCCACCGGCACACCGGCCACGCTTTGTTATTCGCACGCGACTGTGTGTCGGTGATGGGGGCGAGGTGTGTATTGCGGAACAACCGGTACAACGCCCGACGCCGGTACCTCCACGCCAACGCGCAAACTACCGGAATAGCGACTACCGGAAAGCGCGCACCGACCGTATTGATGCCGATCACGGTCTTTGCGTCTTTTGCAAAGCGCCCGCAACAACGGTCCAACACATCACCTATCGACGGGCCGGCGGTAATGAGTCGCGGGAGGACTTGCGTTCCCTCTGTCGCCTCTGTCACGACGCGGTGACGATGATCGAATACGGCCTGGGGATGGGACTGGACCGCATCAATCCCGAAGAACCGCGCTGGCGCGAGCAGATTATTTGCATGCGGCAGGAGATCATCGCGTTTCGTTCGTTGGAGACTCGCCGCCGTCACCTTCTACCTGAGGAGGTGGAATGATGTATCTCTCCGCACTGCTGATTGATATTGGGAACAATCCCGACCGGCCCCGTCCCGGACGGTTATGGTTGCGGAATATGTATCGTGTTCACCAGCGCCTCTGCATGGCGTTTCCATCGGCCTCACGGGTATCGACTGATCCGAATTACCTGCAACCCTATGTAGAAGAGGATTTTGCATCAGCACAGGTGCATGTGACACGAAGGGAACACGCTGGATTTCTATTTCGCGTCGACTCCACCGCCGGAAGAGGGATCGTTACCCTGGTGCAATCTGCCGTAGAACCCAACTGGGAGTATGCATTCCACAATGCGATGCATTTGCTTGCGGCTCCTCCGCAAGTGAAGCCGTTTGAGCCCATCTTCGCTCAGGAACAGCTTCGCTTCCGCTTGCGTGCGAATCCGACAAAGCGGTTGCCGGCGGGAACGCCGGGCGAGAAGAGAGATGGGAAGCGTGTGCAACTCTTTGGCGAGGAACAGCAACTGGCCTGGCTGCGGCGACAGGGGGAGCAGCACGGCTTTATGCTTATCGACTGCCGAGTGAGCAGCGTGGAAACACAGTGCAGCCGTAAAGCAGTGGGACCGGAAATGCGCCATCAGGCGGTCACTTTCGATGGTTTGCTACAGGTTACTGATCCTGCCGCCTTCCGTGCCGCGCTGGAAAGTGGCATCGGGCCGGGGAAGGGGCTTGGATTTGGCCTGTTGTTGGTGGCGCGGGGGTGAGATCATGCGGATTGAGGATCTTCATCAGTTGCCGAAGTTCCGTGATGCATTGTCGTTTCTCTACGTCGAGCATGCGCGCGTGGATCAGCATGAGCAGTCGATCGCCATCTACGACGACGAGGGGATGACGCCGGTGCCGATTGCCGCCACGGCGGTGTTGCTGCTGGGACCGGGCACGCGGATGACGCATGCGGCGATGGTCGCCATCGCGGATAACAACGCGCTGGCTGTATGGGTCGGCGAGGAGGGCGTGCGCTGTTATGCCCACGGCATGGGCGGCACGCGCAGCAGCGCCGCCCTCCTGCGCCAGGCCGCGCTGGTCACCGACGAGGTGGCGCGGCTGAAGGTCGTGAAGCGCATGTACCGCATACGCTTCGCGGAAGACATGGATGATGATGGACTCACCATCGAGCAACTGCGCGGCATGGAAGGCGTGCGGGTGCGCAACATCTATGCCCGTTTCAGTCGGGAGACGGGGGTGCCGTGGACGGGACGGAACTATGACCGCGGCAACTGGAAGACGGCGGACCCGGTGAACCGCGCCCTGTCCGCCGCCAACTCCTGTCTTTATGGTATCTGTCATGCGGGCATCCTATCACTGGGCTACAGTCCGGCGCTGGGATTTATCCATACGGGGAAACAACTTTCGTTCGTGTACGACATTGCTGACCAGTATAAAACTGAGATCAGCATCCCCATCGCTTTTGCCGTGGCCGAGGAGAATCCACCGGAGTTGGAGCGGATGGCCCGCCTGCGCTGCCGCGATGCCTTCAAGGAGCGCAAACTATTGCCGCGTATTGCGACGGATTTGCAGTCGCTGCTGGATGGAGAGGAGGATGATGAGTTTGTTCCTGATAAAGACCCGGCGCTGCCC
>CAYYJR010000029.1:0-39736 GCA_964472305.1 uncultured bacterium | reverse complement strand
CCAGGACCACGGCTTTTACCCCATCGATTACCGGATTTACGATCCCAACGGGGATGGCAAAACGCAGCACGACCACTTCCGGGAGATGCTGATCCGCGCCGTGCACGAGAAAGGCCTGCGGGCGCAGACCATCCTCTTCGATAACTGGTACGCCTCGGTGGAGAACTTGAAGCTCATCCACCGCATGGGACGCTACTTTATTACGACCGTCAAAAGCAATCGCAAGGTGAACCTGTCCAAAGAGGCCGGGTACGTGAACCTGGAAGACCTGCCTTGGGATCCCGACACCTACCAACATGGCTTGGTCGTCAAGCGCAAAGAGCTGCCGTTCAAGGTGCGACTTTTCATGGTGGTCTCCTCGACCGGAGACATTGATTGGGTGATCACGAATCGACCGGACGATCCCCAGCGCCCGATGACCGTGGGTGCCAGTCAACAGGAGAATGCCATCCGCTGGCACGTCGAGCAGTTTCATCGCGAAGTCAAGCAGTTCACGGGCACGGAAAAATGCCAATGTCGGAAAGGGCGTTCTCAACGGAACCATCTGGCGTGTTGCTATTTAGCCTGGGTGGCGTTCCGCCAACGGGCCAAGCACCTGGGGACGACGCTGTATGACGCCCACCGACAACAGTGGGATGACTCTCTGAAATCGGCGCTACGCCAGCCGATAATTCAGGCGGTCGGATGTTGAGCGAAAGTCCTGTTAAAGACAATTGAAGCGATGTAGCTTATTGTGACGGAAAGGGGGACTGGCATGAGGGAACAGATCACGCAATCTGAAAGTAAGGATTGGGCGAAAGTTGGATCAGGACATGCATTTACGTTCTATGCTACTTTGCGTGATATTTCGTTTATTATCGAAAACAATCTCCCGATGAAATATGCACCGTATCGGATAGAATTTGTAGTGCAACAAAACGGAGAATTTTTTTATGAATCAATATTGCCATCTGATCTCTGCATGAAGCATGAATATTATGGTAAACACTTCGAGGATTTCTATTTGCGAAGTATGGTATTAACACCGATATTATCACCTGATATTTCCGAAAATATAACTTTACGTAGGAATTGTCTTATTGGTATCAGGGAAGCGATTCCAGGTATGGAATATATGTTTCCACCACAAATTGCAGTAATAGAGAAATGGGCAAATGCTTACGGTGAAATTTTTGAGCGTAAAGAATATTTGACACTTTTCAATATATTAAAACGGATAATCAAAGCTATTTTGCAGTATACCATCATCGATTTCATGACCGGAATCGAAACAACAGATGCGATGGTCAGTGAGAATTATTATCAAGAGATATTATTGGGAAAAGTAAAAGGAATTAATGTTATGCGAAAGTTGAAATAGTCATCGTCCACTCTGCGCTGAAATGTATTGCTGCTTTACAAAACATGCTGAATAGGGAGTAATTCAATATCATTTTGAAAAATTATAATAGCAAACATGATATCGCACCCTGTACCATCCTGTTAATGATGATTGGGGAGGTTATTTCTACACTATAAGCGAATATATTATTTGTTGTCTTAAGCTTCTTTCCTAACAAATTGTGCAACGGTTTCCCAGGGGCGTCGGCCCATATTCCGGTAGCCCTGGTGAGGGCGTTCATAATTGTAGTGGTGCAGCCAGGCATCCACATCGGCCTGTAACCGCTCGACGCTTTCATAGAGGGTTTCCCGCAAGGCGACGGCAAAGAATTCTTCCTGGATGGTGCGGTGGAAGCGCTCGACGAAGCCATTGGTCTGCGGGTGCCGGACCTTGGTCGTGCGGTGTTCCAGATCATTGAGCGCCAGATACAACTCAAACGGATGGCGGTCAGTGCCGCAAAACTCCCGCCCGTGATCGGTGAGCACGGCCTGGACCGCCAGCCCCTGCTCGTCGTAAAAGGGCAGCACCTCATTGTGCAGCCAGGCCACGGCGGCTTCCGGCTGCTTGGAGGTGTGCAAGAAGCCGAAGGCGAAGCTGCCGTAGGTATCGACCAGGGAATGGAGATACACTTTGCCGATGCCCTTGAAGTGGCCAAACAGGCCATGCGCTTCTACACCAACCCCCCCGCCGACCTGGCTATCGACAAAGCGGACCTGCTCGCTTTCGCCAAACAGTATGCCAACAGCCTGGACGTCAACTCGCCGTTGAACGCGCAAAAACTGGCGCAACAGGGTCGTGTCGATGACGCGCTGGCGCTGGCGCAGGCCGACGCGGCCGCCCATCCCGACGACCTGGCGCTGTTATCAATCATTCCGACAGGACCTGCCGCCTGTCTTGCCGAATAAGCGCGGAATGGAGACTTGGAGAACGCGACTGTTTGCCCTGCAGGCATGGCTGCGCACGCACCGTTGGGTCGCACTGGCGCTGATCGCGGCAGGTATCGGGGTGCGCATATTTTACGAACTGGCGGAGGAACTGCCGGAAGGTGAACTGGCGCGTTTCGACGCGCTGGTTTTCGGCCTCATCCGCCCGCATCATACGCTGATCCTCGACGTGCTGGCACATTTCCTGAGCGCGATCTTGCTGTTTCCCTACGTGCTGGTCTTTGTCCTGCCCGCGCTGTTACTGCTGCTCGCATACCGGCACTACCTGGCAGCGATGCTGTTGCTGCTGGTGCCGCTATGCACCGACTTGCTGGTTACCTATCTCAAAGCCACTTTCCACCGTCACCGCCCGCTGTCGGCGCTGGTGCACGAGCTTGGCAACAGCTTTCCCAGCGGGCATGCCACCAGCGCCATGGTACTCTATGGGCTACTCGCTTACTTCGCGCTGCATTACTGGGCGCGCCGGCGATGGCAGCGCCTTCTGATTTACCTCGCGGCATTTTTGCTGATCATCGGCACCGGTCTCGCGCGCGTCTATCTGGAAGTGCATTATCCCTCGGACGTACTGGCCGGTTGGGTGACGGGCGCATGCATTCTCTTCGGAACCGTGGCGATCGTGGAAGGGTGGGAAGCGCATGTCGTCCGGCGTGCGGCATCGCAAGGCTAGCGGTCTCGATACGGCCAGTCTGGCGGAAGCGCGCGACCCGATGGAATGCGGGCGTGCGCAATCATCCCGCGTTACCGCGGCACCAGCACCTTCAACGCCCGCGGCGCGACGGTGAAGTGCGCCGGCGTGTGCGCCGTCACCTCGCCATCGATATCGATAGCCTGCGGCGGGGTGGTGTCAATCCACACGTCCTCGGCGGTGAAGTGGTATACACCGCGGAACGCCGTCTGCCGTCCCAGCAGGAACGCGAGCCAGCGCGCGAGCAATTGCCGGCGATTCAACGTCTCCATGGTGGCGATCACCAGCTTGCCGCTGGTGATCGAGGCATCTTCGGTCAGCACGGTATCACCGAACACCCGCCCGTTGGCAATCACCACTTCATGCGTGCGATAGGATCGCTGCGAATCTGCGATACGGACGGTACAGAGAAATGGCTGATGGCGCAGCAGAATGCGCGCGCCCACCAGCACATACGCGAGTTGGCCGACATAGTGTTTTAAACGTGCCGGCGTCGTGCGTGCCATTTCGGCACTGAGACCGATCGCCGCGATGTTGGCAAAGTAGTCGTCCCCCACCCGCCCCAGGTCGACCGCGGCGACACGCCCGGTGGTTATCACCTCGATAGCGCCGTTCAGCGTGAGCGGCACGTTCAGCGTGCGCGCGAAGCTGTTGCCCGTCCCCAGCGGCAACAGTCCCAGCACGGCGTCGCGATACGCGAATTCGTCCACGACGGCGCTGATGGTGCCGTCACCACCGCCGACGATGATCAAGCGATACCCGCGTTCCACCGCCTCGCGCACCGCCGGACGCAGTCGCGCCGGATCGCGCACGGGATCGGCCGCGATCATCATCTCCCGTGCCTGCAAGGCGTCCATCGCCTGGAAAAACAGGCGCTCGCCCCGCCGGGAGATCGTGTTGACGATAAGCGCCGCCGTACGTTCGGCATGTATCATGCGTTCGAGTTCGTCGATATCCATCACGTCCACAATCGGGGTTTGTTGCGCCGACAGCCCGTACCTGCATTCTCCCGAAAAACCACGGAGGGTAACCGGTCGCCGCGTGCGAAAATTCCCCCGTGTATGGAGAAACACATTGACCGGAGAAAATATGTTCGCGTAAAATATCCCTGGTGAAATTATGTTGCAGAGACTTCTGACACCTTTTCGACCACATCGCATTGTGCGCCGCTTGGAAGAATTGGATTGCATGGCACTGAAACAGCTCGGTCTGCGTGGGGTAATGCTCGATCTCGACAATACGCTGGCGCCGTGGCGCAGCCCTGACATACCACCCATGGTAGCAGCCTGGGTCACCTGCCTGCACGCCAATGGATTGCGCGGGTGCGTGGTCACCAATTCGGGCACCCCCGAGCGGGTGCGTCCGATCGCCGAACGACTGGGGTTGCCGTGGATCACCCATGCCAAAAAGCCGCTGCCCAGCGGCTTTCGACGCGGCATGCGATTACTGGGCACGTTGCCGCATGAGACCGCCATGATCGGTGACCTGCTCACCATGGACGTCATCGGCGGGAATCTGCTCGGTGTCTACACGGTGCTGGTCGAGCCGATGTGCTGCCGACGCGAGCACCTGTGCACCAAACTGCTGCAACGTCCGCTGGAAAAGGTGCTGCACCGTGCGCTGCGCGCTACGCAACCGCGTTGAATGCGTGGTGCACGCTCCACTCCATGCACCGCATATCGCGCATGACGCGCATCCGCTGCGTTGATCCTGTTTATCCACGCTATCCATCGGGCACGCCGATAGCACCTGACATGAAAGGGAGATACATAGATGCGACGCAGCATGATGACGGCGATGTGGCTTGTGGCCATTCTCACCCCCCTGTCAATGCTGTTGGAGGCGCGTGACGCGTTCGCACAGGTGCGAACCTATTACGGCACCCCCACGCGGATCGGACAGGGGACACTGCGTACCTGGGTCAGCATCGACCGGCGCGGCCGGCCCGTGGAAATGGGCGTGCGCTTTCCGAACAGCCTGTTGAACGGCTTGCCCGGACAAGACACCGAATTCCCCCTCACCTTCCCACGGCAAGCCGGGCGTACGGCCATCAATCATTTCGTGCTGAACTGGCATCCGCGCGGGCATACCCCGGCGATATACCACGTGCCGCACTTCGACTTTCATTATTATCTGATTAGCCGTACAGATCGCAACCGGATTACCGGCGTCGGCGCAGACCTGGCTTTCGCGCGCCGGACACCGCAACGCCGTTTCATCCCACCCGGTTACATCGCGACTCCCGACGTGATTCCCCGCATGGGCGTGCATTGGGTGCCGGCCAATGCCCCGGAGTTGCATGGCCGTTCCTTTACCCAAACACCCATCTACGGCTTTTATGGCGGCCGCATGATCTTCATCGAGCCGATGATAACACGGGAGTTCTTTCTCTCGCGTCGGTCGCTGCGCGCACCGCTCGCGCTGCCGGCCCGTTACCCGCGCCGTGGCTATTACCCCACCGGATATGCGATTCGGTATAACGCGCGACGCGGCGATTACACGGTTGCCTTGACCGGATTCCGTTACCGTTGAAGCGCGAGAACGACGAGGGTATACCTGTCCGGCAACGTGAGGAACGCGCGTCAACGCCGGGCAGGTGCATGGCAGGCCAGCAGCACTGGCCTCACTCGGAGAGGCGGTCTCCGAGGCTCGTTTGTACGGAAAGCGCGACCTCGCTTGTTTCCGCGAATACCCTGACAGCGGTGTCCAGTGCACCTTGCGAAAATGCGATGCCGCTTTTCGTGTTATCCCGCCGTGGAGCCTTACCGGCTGGTCGTCAACTCATCCTCGGTCACTTTGGTAAAATCATAGGGCATCCCGAAGGAGGAGTAATAGTGTTCATCCGGCAGCAACGGCAGTTTCGCGCCCAGGCAATGATTGAGGATTAGCCGGAAGGTATTGACCGGCGTGATGCCCGGATATAACGCCGCCGGTCGATCGCCGGGGAAATAATAGGCATTGAGGATCGCAAAGCGCAGCGGATAATTTTTCTTGGCTGCCCGTCCCTGCACCTTCAGCGGGAAGTCCGGCCCATGATCGCCCTGCAGCACAATGACCGTCGGTCGCTTCGCGTTAGTCAGGATGCGATCGACCATTTGCTCGATGCGGGTATTCAGATAGGTCACCTCACCGCAATACATCTCTTGCTTCTTCTTCCGCGACTCCTGCGCATCGTCGATGACCTCATCCGTCCCGATCAACACGGGATTCTGGATGATCGGTCGTCCCTGTGCATCGAAGACAACCGGGGGATGCGGCGCCAGGATATGCGCAAAGACGAAGAAGGGACCTTCCAGCGCGGCGGTGGCCGGGATTTGTTCAAACTGCCAGTTCAGCATATTGCGATGCCGATGGAATGAATCAAAGGACGGCTGGCGGTACGAGGCACACAACCGCAACGGCGTCGTATTGAATATGGCAACCTGGAAGTCGGAAAAACCGCGGGCGGCGTGGATGTTCACGTCGCTGGGAATGGTAATCGGTTCGTATTCCGAGGGAAACGCCACAATACGATACCCGTAGTGTTTCAATACTCGAGTGACACGGCAGTTGCCCAGCAACTCGGCCAGGGGAAAGCGATCGGATGTCCGTGCCCCCTGCGCGCGGGCGATGATGTCGAGATACGAAAAATTCATCGAGGAAGGGATGGAGGTAATCGTCTGGCTATAATTCGAATAACTCGGGATGGGGACATAGAAACCGCGACGGCGCAGGTAGCTGACAAAATCGCTGACGTCATGCCCCAGGTACCGGTGAATGGCATCCGGATTTGTATACATATCCAGGATGATGTAATAGATATTCGGTCGCTGCTCTAACGGCACTTCACGCGCGACCGGCACGGTGCAGTCCGGTTGGGTGGCAATCTGCTCTACGCGTGTCCATGCAATGCGCGCGATGGTGGTGATGGAGAGCAACAGCACAAAGATCGAGGCAACATTAACTCCTTCCGATACCCTGCGCGCCGAGTAACGTGCGCGCGCCAGCATCACCCATCCTCCGGCCAGCAACACCACCCAGACGATGGCGAACGCGAATGGCCAGAGCTTTAAGAGAGGAACTATATTCAGCAAGTGCCCATAGGAAAAGAAGAACAGTATGAAAAAGGCGGCCATAAGCGCGGCGCGATCGCGATCGCGCTGCAATAACGCCAGGATGATCCAGGTGATGCTGGCCAACCCGACGGCCAGCCCGAGCGGCAACCAGAGTGCGTCGATCCGCAAGTCATTGCTGTTGTGCGCATACAGATAGACTACCGGATACACGGCTACCAGAATCGGATGCATGATCGGGATACGCATAAGCCCCCTCCTATGGTGTGGACTCAAACGCGCTGTGGCGAGTCGTCGTCCATTCCAAATACCGCGGTGACGGCACGCGACGATTCGCCGTGCTCCCGCAGATGTCAATCACTCTTCTTTTGATACACCACATCGTAGCAAATAGTTGCAGGGAGTGGGTGAGTATTTTGTGTGTCCCATGGTTGCGCTCCGCACCCTCCGACAACCTCTCGGTCAGGCCTGTTCCAGCGGGAGTATCGCCGGAAGTTGCCGGATGAAGGGGCGGCGCGCAATCGCCAGCCAGAGCACGCCGCACAGCACGCCGGCGGACAGGTGTATGATCCCCAGCGGTACGATGAGCGACTCCCAGTTGCACGACATGAGCATCATGCCGATGCTGCCGACCAGCGACCCGGCGCAGTTGATGAGTGAGGCGGCGGAGCCCACCGCGGATTGCTCCTGTTCCAGCAACAGGTGCGTACTGGGGGGACGGATAATGCCCATGGTTAGTGTCGCCGGCATAATGCACAGCGCAAGCAGCCATGGGCGCAGATATCCCAGTATGCAGATCAGCACGCCACTGGCGGCAATAACGGCAAAACAGCCGGTCAGGATGGTATGACTGGTGAATCGTCGGGAGATCTGCAGATAGCACAGCGGAGCAATGATGGCACAAGCGGCATTCATCATGAAGAAATAACTGTAGGCCAACTCGCTCAACTTGAATTCATTGATATAGATATATGAGGACGCGGCCAGATAGGAGAACAGCGGCAGTACGGTGAATGAAAAAATGAGGAGTAACGCAGTGAAGCCGGGATTGCGTAATACGACACCCAACTGACCCCAGGTTTGGAGCAACGTGCCGGTGTAACGGGTGACCACGGTCTCGCGCAGTGCCAGACTGCGCACCAGCGCCAAGACACCCACGACGGCCAGCATGCAAAACACGCCGCGCCACGAGGTGAACTTCAACAGGAGCGCTCCGATCACCGGCGCCACGATTGGCGCAATCATCACCATGGATTGAATCAGCACCAGGCCGCGCTCGCGTTTACGTCCCTCAAACAGATCCTTCACCAGCGCGGTCGCCATCGCCGGCGCCGCACCGCCCGCCAGCGCCTGCAGCACACGGAAGACGATCAGTTGATATACATTCGTCGCGCACGCGCAGCACAGACTCGCCAGCACATAGCACCCTAACCCATATAATAGAATAGGCCGGCGGCCGTATTTATCACTCAACGGTCCCCACAACAGCGTGCCAAGGCTGTAACACATGAAAAAGAGGATCAACGTCAGGTTGACCAGCGACTTGGTGGTGTGAAACGCCGTGGTCATCGTAGGCAAGGCGGGCAGATACATATCGGTGGACAGCGGGATAAAGGCTGACAGCAGCGCAAGCAGCATCAACAGGCCGGTGTCGTTAAGGCGTTGGGGGTTGGGGCGAGCATTGGGTGCGATCGGTTCGGCTGACGGCATCTGATCCTCATTTGTTCACGCCCCGCTGTGTGCCGACAGGGCGGTGGTATTATACCTGATTTACCGTCATGCCGGGCAGGAATTCTCCGAAAGCTTCGCGAAAAGTGGAGGAAACCGTATTACTGGAAAGGGGTTGTTCATGAACGCGAAACTCGCCTACGCCATGTGGCCCTGGGGCACCCAGACGAAAGAAGAGCTGATCTCCGGCATCACGGACATCAAATCGGTCGGCTATACCTATTTCGAAAGCGTCGTCTCGTTGGTCGATACCTTTCGCGAACGGATTGATGAATTCAAAGCCATAATAGAGCAATATCAAGTCTATCCGGTAAGCTTTTACTTCTGGCAGCGGGGAGATGTGGAAGCCGACATCGAGAGCGTGCGGTGCAGCCTGGACTTCCTGGCGGCCAACAACATCACGCGCATGAGCGTGCAGGCTCCCGGCAAGCCCGGCGGAGGCGCCACCCAGGCGGAACTGGACCAGTTGCTTGGCGTACTGGAACAGATCGGCAAGCTGGCGCAGCCTTACGGCATCGCTCCCTGCCTGCATCCGCACGCGAACACCCAGGTGATGTATGAGAATGAGATCGATTTTATCATGCAACGCCTCGGTCCGGAGTTATTGAGCTTCGGTCCGGATACCGCGCACCTGACGGTCGGACGCTGTGATGCGGTGGAAATATTCCGCCGTTACGCCGAGCGCATCAAATTCGTGCATTTGAAGGACGTAAAAAAGAACAAGCAAGTCACAGTAGACGCCGGCCAGACGAAGGAATTCGAAGTCTATAGTGACTTCCTGGAACTCGGCGAAGGCGACGTCGACATCCCAGGCTGTCTGGCGGTGCTGGAGAGTGTCAACTACGACGGATACCTGTGCATCGAACTGGATAGCTCGCGGTATGGCAACAAAGAGAGCGCGGCGATGAACATGGCCTACATGCAACACCTGGCCACAACCGCCGTGTAACCACCCGTTTCCCTGCCTATCTCGCGTCCCGCAAGCAAACGCTTCGCGGGACGCGTGCGTTTCAAGCGCATTTCACCCCATGTCATGCCCCCCGCGACGCGTGCGCAAAACGACAGTTAAGAATGTAGCATAATCCGCCGATACTATATATGATCCGAAGCGGCTTTCCTTCGTTCTACTGCCTTGTCACATTCGGGCGGGACAGGTTTTCGTTATGACGCTCACCGCCAAAACCGTCGGTGTTTTTTTCCTTGTACTGGTTTTTCTCCTGGGGTGCATCATTGCCGGCATGTGGGTATTCGTCATGCAAAGCGTGCTGGATAATGCCATCAGCAAACCGCTGCCGGTGCACGAGATCACACCGGTATTGCAGATGTGGCAACACGGAGTGCTGCCATATGCGGAAACGACTGACGGGGGGTAAATGAGGGAGCGAAACGGCGTCGAGTCGATGGTTGAATCGGCCAGAGATGGCCGTAATGTAACCACCGGTTCGACGCCGTTGCGCGCCACTTCACGAACGGTTCCGCTATTGATTCCCGCGGTTTCCGCCGCCTTGACCACCACGGGAGCCCATGAAGTTCATCTGCACCGGCTGCAGTTCCTTCGGCAGCGCGGAATGCATCACCTTACCGTCGGTGATGGAGATGGAGAGCATTTCTTTGCTGCGCAGCAGGTACAGCGTGTTGCCGACCAACAGGTAGCCGGGTGCGGCTTCCATGGTACGGAAACGCCCGCCATTGTTCTCCTCTGTCGCTGTTTGCGGTTTCAAGTCCGCCTTCGCTTCAATCTGCTGAATATTCTCCTGGCTGATGCGGGCAAAGTTGTCGCCGATAACCACCAGCAGCGAGTTATCTTTCACCAGCATGATCGCCGGCGCCGTACGGCGTTGCATCTCGGTATAATATTTGCCAATGGCGTCGCGATCAGCGCCTTGGGCGGGTTGCTCTGGCGCGGGGCCGAACAACGAGAACACCTGCACGGTCTTCAATGAGGTCGCGTCGTATTTCGCCAATACCCCGCCGCGCAGCGCGAAGATGCCTTTGGGTGCATTGATTAGCAAGGTGCCGCCGGTACCCACGCTTGCCGGGCCGACCATCTGCGCGAAAAGCGCGCCGGTCGCCAGCACGAATGCCACAACCATTACGATACACTGTTTCATGCCATACCCCTTTCGCTGGGATTGTACGTGACGGCGTCGTTGCGGGACGCCGTGATCGGATTATTTGCCCTTCGCTTTCGCTTCCAGCGTGTCGAATGCGGCGTTGGTACGCTCAGCCATGCGCGATGCCATTGGATTGTCACCCGACGGATTGAACGGATTCATCTTCGCCATTTCCTCCGGTGTGATACGGGGACGCCCGCCATTCTGTGAGTCACCACCCGAAGTTCCGCCAGGTGCGCCACCGCCGGGACCACCACCCCAAGCCCCACGATCACCTTGCGCTTGTGTGCCATTCTGGCCACCGGGGCGATCGCCTTGCGCGGGTGTCCCATTTTGTCTGTCGTTACGACCACCCTGCGCTTGCGCACCGTTCGGTGCACCGGTTCCACCGGAGCCGCCAGGTCCCCCACCCCCGCGTCGATTCGACATTTGTTCCATGCCGGCGCGCTGTTCCGGGGTTAGTTGGGCTTCCAGTTGCTTGGATACGCTGGCGGCCTGGTCTGAAGTGAGCGTCTTCTGCGTGCGCAAGGGAGTCATAATGGCCAGGATTGCCCTGGCTTGCGATGCGCTCAGCGGCGTATTGTCGTCTTCGGCCAGGCGAGTCACCCGGCGGAATAAACGCATCAGCTCGAATTTCGCCCGCATCCCCTCCGGCATGCCGCGCCGCTCGCTGCGATTGATCGCACCGCCGTTCGGAGCGGCTATCGGCGCTTGCGGCGCATGATTACTCGCGGCAGCACGCGGCTGAGTTGCAACCGGAGTATGCGCCGGCGTTTCAGTTGCCGGTTTCGGCGGCGGCGCCACGGCTGGTATTGTCTCCGTGCGCGTGACGACGGTTGGGGCCGGCATCGGTGCCGGCGTTGTGGGCTGCGCGGCCGCCTGTTGCCTTTCGAGCGGTGCAGACGGCTGTTGTCCCGCGGGCGCATGCGTGAACAGGAAAACACCGGACGCGGCTGCTCCCACCACAACCAGCAGCACCAGCATCAGAATCCTTGGTTTTCGTTTCATACCTCACCCTTTCACAACGCACTCCTTGCGTTGTGTCCGCATAATCAAGCATCCGTTAGCTGTATTTTACGCGGCTGTGATGAAAAAGATATGAATAATAACGCTGACCTTTCTTATGGCTTCTCCGGCGTTTCCGGCACGACCGGCGCAATCACGGATGACGGTTCTGACAGCTTGCTTTGTGCCTTTTCCGTCACCCCCGTCACACTCTGCTCATCGCGTAGAATATGCGGCGTGAGAAAGACCATCAACTCGCTTTTCGTGTCCGTCTTAGTCCGCGACTTGAATGCCTCGCCGATCAATGGAATTTTCGAAAGGAACGGTATCGCCTTGACAGTACGCTCCTTGTTTTCCTTGATGATGCCGCCGATGACGATAGTCTGACCATCGTTGACCATCACCGAAGTCTTCGCCTCGCGGTTGGCGATGATCGGCGCGTTCAAGTCCTGCTCACGCCCGATCAATTCATTGATCGTCTGCTGCACGTCAAGCGCGATCAGGTTACTTGCTTCCGTTACGTGCGGAGTGACGTTCAGGGTGATGGAAACGTTTTTAAAGGCGACAGTCTGGCGGAAATTGCCGCCGCTCGTCTCTTCAGAAGACGAGACGAACGGGATATCCTGCCCAATGCTGATGCGCGCCGCCACGTTGTCCGCGGTGGTAATGCTCGGCGTGGAATACACCTTCACGTTGGAGCGCGTGGTCAGCGCGTGCAGCAGTGCCTGCAGGTTGTTGCTGATGATGCTGTATTTCAGGCCGAATTTCTCGTCCGTCAGTCCGAAATTTGGCCCGACGCTCTCCCGCGGATTCTTCCCATCCGGCGACTTGCCATCACTTTTCCATGTCCACTCAATGCCGAACTTGGTGGTATCGTCCAATGTCACGTCGACGATAACCACCTCAATGAACACCTGCACGCTGCGCTTGTCGAGTTGTGCGATGATGTTATCGATCATGGAAAAGGACTGCGGGGGTCCCGTCACCAGCAACGTGTTGGATTTGTCGTCAGCCACGACAGTGATGTTGCGTAATGATGCAATCGGATCGCCGGTCGTGGAAGTATTGCCGAAGAACAGGTCGCGGAAGCTCTGATTGCGCTGAGAATTTCCGCGAAATAACTGCGTCAGGATCGACGCAAGCGTGCTGGCCTTCGCATATTTCAAATGGAAAGAACGGGCAATATCGCTTAACACATTGGGGGCATCGAGTTCTTTGATCATAGCCTCGAATTCGAGCAAGTTCTGCTCGGTGGCCGTCACCACCACCGAGTTGGTGCGCACGTCAGCCGTCACCACATTGCGCTTCAGTCCGGCATAACCATCCGGATTGGTCTGCGGTTGCTGTGGTTGACCCATGCGCATAAAACGGTTGCCGGCAGAGGTGGCGCCGCCCTGCGGTTGTTCGAACAGCGTGTTTAACTGGGTGGCCACCATGGCAGCGTCGGCGTTTTGCAATCGAAACACCTTCGCGCGCACCTCGGAGGTGGTATTGATGTCCAACTTTTTAACCAGCGCGAGCACCATTTCGATCTTCGGACGCGACGCGGAGATGATGATGGCATTGGTCCGATCGTCGGCGGCCAGGTGCAACTCCCCCTTCAAGGAAATCAAACCGTCGTCGGGTCCGGACGGTGTGGACGCGCCTTCCTGTCCCGGCGGCCGCCCCGGCTGGCGGTTGGGCTGAGCAGGCTGTCCCGGTTGATTTGTCACCGTTTTGTTGGCAAAAGAGAACACCTTTTCCAGCGCGCTAATGAGCACCGTTGCGGTCGCGAATTTGCACTGGTACACCTCGACGCTCAATGTATCGGATGTGTCGGTATCCAGCAGGTTGATAATCTGTACCAGCCGCCGCACGTTGCCTTCGGTATCGGTGATGATGAGGGTATTGGTGCTGCTGACCGCCAGCAGATTGGCCTGATCGCTCGCGACCAGTGGCTTCAGCTCATCTTTCAGCCTGATGGCGCTGATGTATTGCACCGGAATGACCTGTGTCACAAGGGCATCGCTCGTGCCGATTTTCTCGAGATCGGTTCCGGTCTGCACCGTCACCCGATTCGACACGGCGCGCTTCAACGGCACCACGCGGATCATCTTATCTTTCAGCGTGCCGACCATTGTGTAGCCACGCGCGTACAACGCCGCGTTAATCACCTCATAGGCCAGGGTCAACGGCACTTTTTTCATGCTACTGATGGTCACCATGCCTTTCACGTCGGCATCGACAACCACCGGCACTCCGCTGGCTAGACTTAAGAATGCCAGTACACTGGTCAGGTCCGCCTTGGTGAAGGAGATCGACACCACCACCTTCTCCGGATCGATCGGTTGATCGGGTATCGGCGCTTCCGCGGGTACATCCGCCGCAAAAGGTCCACGCGCCGGCGTGGTCGGCGTGGCCGGTTGGACGGCGGTACCGGCGACCGGCGCAACGGCGTCTTGGGCACCGGCTTGCCATGCCGTCAGCAGCAGCAATAGGGCAAGGATGACAGTTAACACTCGTCGGTACATTGGCTTATCCCCCCTCATCCGGCGTTGCGGTGCTGCGCATGCGGCGGCCGCCACTCGGAGAACCGCCCCCCGGTTGGGAGCGTGATGTATTGGTCTCGGCATTGGCGTCGGGCGGTGATCCGCCTTCGCCCGTACCGCTATCGCCGGTATTGCCGTCGGCAGCTTTGGCGGGTGTGGGCGCCGGCGCCGGTTCCGTTTTATTGTCGCCCATGTTGAGCGTGAACGTCTCGCCGCCATATTCCAGCGTAACAGCGTGGCCGGCAATCTCCACCAGCTTACAGCCGTAGGCTTCGCTGCCGACGTGCGTGTATTGTGATAGTTGCATGTCGAGATTCTCCAGCAAGGCATACGTATCGCCGGCGATATCCACTACTCCGGTAAACACCACTTTGGGTCGCGTGCTCGTTTTGACCGGTGGCGCCGTCGTTGTTTGGAACGGCGCGATGTTCGAAATCGGCGCGGCGGGTGGCGGCGGGGTCGGCTGAAACGGCGGCAGCAGCGCCGGCGGGGGCGGCAGTAGCGGCGGCCGCGCGAGCGACCGGAACAAGTTACGCGACACGATGACGGCGTAATCCGCCTCGCTGCGTGGCTTGACGTACACGTCGGCGGCCTTCGCGCCACGCCGGGACGACACCGCCATAGGCGTCGGACGTGGTGGCGCAATATGGCGCGGTGATGGGGCACTCGTCAGCTTCACCACGGCCGTCATGACGCCCACCGTCAGCAACAACAATCCACCGATGCTCATCAGCGCGGTGCGCGGGGTGACTTCCGCCGTGCGCAGTTTCGTGGTCAGGCTCATCATCGTCCTCCCGCCGCCGGATGGCCATCAAGAAGCACGTAGGCGGACAGGGTGATTTCCACCGACAGCGGGTCACCTGCTTGCTGGCCGACACGGATCGCCAGGTGGTCGATGCCCAGCACCGGCACCGCCCGTTGTATCTCCCGTAACAGGCGCGTCAAACCGGCAAGGTCGGTGTGCAAGGTCAAGCGCAATGGGAAACGGGTCACCTGGCCCCGCTCCACCGTCGGCGCCGGCTGCAGCGTGTCGATGCGGGTATTGCTCGCGTCACACAGCGCGCCGATCTGCGCCGCCATCACCGGGAACTGCTCGCTCCACGTCCACGGCGCCAACTGGCGCGGCACCTTATCGGTGAGTTGGCGACCATCCGCGTGCGCCTGCGCCAGCAAGGCGGCACTGACGCGGGTCTGCGCCAGCGCGTCCCGCTGCCGGTCGATCTCGCGGTCGGCGCCGGTGGAAGCCAGCAGCAGATAGCCGCACAGGCCCATCAGACCGGCGAGTATCGCGCCAAGGATAATTACGCTGACGCGCAGGGTCGATACGGAATTCATCGGACCACCATCCCCTTGCGCGTCGTGCCGCGCCGCGCCTTGGCCGGCGACTGGTCGCTTGCTGTCGGCAGCGTGCAGGTGATCTGAAAATCGTAGCCGGTGCCTACATCTTTACTGACCAGGGTGGAGTAATCGAGCATGACCGACGCGAATCCACCGATCCGCGCCACGGCGGCCATTGCCGCGGCCAGCATGGTATTGGAGTCGGCGCGTCCCTTCAATATGACCGCTTTGCCGCGGTCGTAAGCGAAATCGACGAGGATGATGCCGCGCGGCAGTTCGGCGCTCAGCACGCGCAACATTTCCAGCGGCTGGCATTCCGGCTTGCGTATCTCAAGCACCATCTGCCGCGCGGTGGTCAAACCGGGACTCGGCAAGGAACCCATCGCACGTTTTTCCTGCCGCACTTGCGCGCGCACCTGCTCCAAGGTTATTTGCCGGACTTGCGCCTGTTGCTGCAGGGTAACGAATGCCCGTCCCAGCAACGCCAGGATAATGAGCAACAGGCAAAATGTGCGCGCCAGCGTCCGTCGCTGCGCGCGTGCTTCGATGACCGGCGCGGGCAGCAGATTCATCGACGTTGAGGATGCCAGTACGGCGATAGCCAGCCCGATCGCTGTCGCGAACGATGATGATGGTGCTTCAAGTGAACGCGTAAAGTCCGGGGGTGTATCAACCCCCTGCCAGGGATCGCCCGGCGTCACCGGCAATCCTGTCGCCTGTGTCAGCGCCTCGACCACTTCCGCGGTTGCCGTACCGAGCACCACGATCTGCCGCACGTCCTCGTGTCCGACCACCCACGGATGCAATTCCCGCGCGATGCGCGCTGCCCAGCCGTCAGCCTCCGGTTGCCCCGCCAGCACACTGCGGCAGGCACGTAAACGTCCCTCGGTGTAGAGGCAGAGATCGCACCACGCGCGGTCCACCAGCAGCAGGATACAGGGGGTATCGGGCAAGCCGATCGCGCCGGCGGCAGCAAGTGACGCCGGGAGGAAGAGCGTCGGCGTCGCACCCGCCTGTTGCAGCAGCGCCAACCGCTCATCGACCAGCGCGCGCCGCACCCCGGCGATCACCGCATGTCGTTGTCCGGCAGTGACCGGTCCCAGCGCGTATCCCCATACCAGTTCCGACAGCGGCAGCGGAAACTGAGTTTCCGCCTCGAAGCGCGCGACTTGTGCCAGTTCCGCCGGCTTGCCGGGGGGGAGGTCGGCAACCTTGACCGAACACCCAGAGGAGGGCAGCGCCACGGCAACGCGCCGCCGTCCGGCGCCGGCCTCGCGCAGACGCGCGGCCAGTACGGCAGCCACATCGTCCGGCGTAGCATCCGCCGACAGCGGAATGCGTGCCGCATAGGTTAACGTGCGCCGCAAACCGGTCGCATGTAATCCCACGATGCGCAGTTCTCCATCACCAATATCCACCCCGAATGCGTGTCCGAACATCAATCTCCCCAACTGCCTGTACTGCGTGTAGCCGACACACGCGCTCTGCTACGCCGGCATTTTCACGGTAAATATGGAGCCGGCATCCAACAGCGAAAGCGTTCACTCCTGCCAATACAGCCGGCGGATCACCGGATTATTCCCGGCATCGGCCTGCAACAGACAGGTAATGCTCGTTGTGATGCCGTCCGGCAATTGCCCGACCGCCACCGCGCGAAAACGTCGCGAGCGCGTCGTGCACAGGTCGGCGATACGCGTAAACGCGGTATCGCTCACCCTGTCAATCAACAGCAGATCGCCCACGTTGGTGAACGCCCCCTGTTTCTCACGATATTGCACGATAGCTTGCGCCGTGATTTCATCCATCCCCGGCAGCGCGCTCAACACCTCCAGCGGCGCGGTATTCAGATTCACCAAACCCGGACGCATGCGCTCACTGGTGCCGGTCAGCCTGTCATAGATGCGTGCCACCATTCCCCGCTTCAGGTTGGGCACACGCAACAGGTCGGCGGGCGTGGTAAACGCCGATGCCGTCCGCTGCGCGATAATAGCGGTAATGTCTTCCGCCGCCAGTACGTCATCACATCGATCCGTCAACTGCGCTTCGGTTGCCGTGCGAATATTCAACCGGGTTTGCCCCTCCGCGTCGGTGTTGTCATCTTGCGACGAGACGGTGAGCAGGTCTTCCAGTGTGCATCCGTCCTCGGTTACCGGCGACGCCAACAGTTCTGGCGTCATCCCTTTCACCAGCAGCAACTCGCGTACGGTATTAAACGGCGCGTTTTTGCAGTGATATGGCGGCGTCAGCGCCAGGTAATACTCGTCTTCCGCTCCCTGCTCTTCCGGCTCGCTGTCCGTGTCGCGCCAATCAACGATGGCATCCACTACCGCGCGATCAAAGAAGGCACCCAACGCGACAGGCGATGCCGTGTTCAGATTCAGCTTGCCGGCCTCATCCTCCAGCGACACCTCATACGTCGCATTCCCCAGCGTCGCCTCATCGGATGGCGAATCGAGGATCATGCGCGATCCGCCCAGGTCGGTATAAGACTCCGCAACCACCTGCGCCACCGTCGTTTCCGCCTGGCGGATGCCTGCCCGCGCTGCCCAGCGCGCTCGCGTCAACTCGCCAAAATTCCGCGCTGTTTCCACCTCGCCGCGTGTCAACGCGGCAAATCCGCCCAGCAGGATCAGCAACATTGCCATCACCCAGAGCGCCGTCAACAAGGCGATGCCGTGAGATTTACGGAGCGGCATCGGATCCTCCCGTCGCCGGAGCGGTGGCTGTCATCACGTTTGCCGTGGTCACCAGCACGATCGGTTTGGCATCGGCGCGTGCCGCCCGCAGCATCAGTTCGATGCGTACCGCCATCGGCAGCGTGGTCTGCTCTCCCCAGGCATCCAGCCAGTCGTCACCCACCGGCAGATAGCGGCAGTTGAATCCCACTACCAACGGGGAGAGCAACCGTCGTACCGGTGTCGCGTTCGCCGGCTCCAGACCGGGGTGCCATACTTCCTCCACATACAGGCCGGGCAAGTCATCCGACGCGTCCGCCATATGGTAACTGACCTGGCATTGGTCGCTCACCGCCGTTGTTCCGTCCCCCGCCCGTGAGGTGGTCAACAGCGTGAGGGTATCCGCCGGCAATCCGTCGCCATCCGTCGCGTCCTCTCCGATCAGCGCACTGGTTGACGCCGTCGCCGGTTGATAGGCACCGGCGACTTCCGCGCTCAATTGCGCCAGCAGCACCCTCCCGGTCTGATAGACTTCCTGCTGCTCCTCCGTGCGCGTCATGGCCGCGTATGCCGTGGAGTAGATGCCGTAAACCGCCCCCATAAACATGAGGAAGATCACGATCGCCACTATCAGTTCGATCAACGTGAAGCCGTGCAGTGCCCGTCGCCTGCTCATGACACGCCTCCCGCTGCCGGCGCGTCCGGCACTTCCGGCGCTGTCGGCGCTGTCGGCGCTGTCGGCGCTGTCGGCGCTGTCGGCGCGGGCAACGCGGGCAACGCGCGGGGTCGCAACAGGGAGCGCAGTTCACAACATCGCTGTCCCGCTTGCCAGCGCACGGTGATGTGTACCGGATACAAGCCTTGCGCGTCAGCCCCATCAACCTGCGCTTCCCAGGTATACTCACTCGACAGGTTATCAAAAGTGCCGGACATCTCTCCCGATTCCAGCGTCTCGCTGCGCTCCAGTTCCGCCGCGACTTGCTGTGCCAGCAACGTCCCGCGCGAATAGCTCGCCGCCGCCTCATTACTACGCACGCAGGCGGAGATGGCGCCCATCGCACCCGCAATTCCGATAGCGAGCAGCGTCATCGCCACGATCACTTCCAGCAGCGTCAATCCGCGTCGTCGCTTCATGAGTCGTCGCTCACCAGCCGGCAATGTCCGGTCACGGCATCCACCGCGATCACCCGCACGTGGCCGCGGGCATCACGCAGGGTGATTCGGACATCCTCTCCTTGCCCGAGCAGGGAAAAGGTCATCCGGTTATTCGCTGCGCTGTCATCCGTCGTTGTGCTATTGGCACTTGCTGTCGTGTCGGGATGGGTGATCTCATCGATCAGCACTCCATCAGCCAGCTTGCGCAAGCGTCCCGCCTGCGTGGTGACCGGCAGCCATGCCTCCGCGCCGTCCTCGTCGCGCACCATCGCCTCCACCGACACGCCGGAGTTCTCGGTATCAAACACTACTGCCGCTTGCGTCCGATAGGTGACGGCATAACTGCGCGCATAGCGCAACACGGCGATCACCGTGCCGGCTCCGGCGCGCAAACGCGCTTCCTCCAGCGCCGGGGCCAGCGACACCATCACGACGCCGCTCAACAGCGCCATAATTGCCAGCGCCACCAGCAGTTCTAACAACGTGAAACCACCCCGTTTTCGGAAGTGTGTAACCATACAAAGTGTTTTGACGCCATGCCGGCACTATCATTCCGGTGGAATCCTATTCAGGCTGTTGGATTGAAATGCCGGTCATCGATCAGGCTTTCACAAGCGCAACTACCACAGCAAAACTCCTGGCCTTACTCCCAGTTGGTGATGTCGGCATCGACTCCGCTGCCTCCTTCTTTGCCGTCTCGCCCCAATGAAGACAGGTCATAGGAATCAGAATTATGCTCACCCGGCGTCACATAACTGTAGGCTTGTTCCCACGGATCGTTCGGCACCGGCTTCTTGATATACGGACCATCCCACCGGGGCAGGTCTTCGCCCGACGGCTTGGTGCGCAATGCCTCCAACGTCGGCGGATAACTGCCGTTTTGCAAGCGATACTGGTCGATGGCACTACCGAGGCTCTCGATATCCGCCATCGCCTTCGCGTGCTTTGCCTCTTCCGTGCGCTTGATCACCACCACCGTCACCACGCTCGCCAGCATGGCCAGGATCAGCATCACCACCAGCAACTCGATGAGAGTCAATCCCTGATGGCGGGTATACGTCGTATAGCGCGTGCTCATTCGCAACCTCGTTTCCCTTCGTTAAGACACTATCATACAATGCCGCGGCGGTGCCTCGCGGGTCTCTCGTATTCTAGCTTCCCAATAGATTGATCTGATAAATCGGCAACAGCATGGAGAGCATAATGAACGCCAGTACCACGCCGATTGAGATGATAATGACCGGTTCGAGCAATGTCACCAGGCTTTTCAGCGTGGTCTCTACTTCGATATCATAGGTGCCGGCCACGGTGATGAGCATGTTCTGCAGGTCACCCGTCTCTTCACCGATTCCCACCATCTGGGTGAGGAAAGCGGGGAAGACACCCGTCTGCTTCAGTCGTTCGGCGAAACGCTCACCTTCGCGCATGCCTTCCCGCGCACGATCGGTCGCCTCCGCCAGCACGGCGTTGTCCACCACATCACGTACCACCGTCAGCGCATCCAGCAACGGCACGCCGCCGCGCAGCAATGTGGCGGTGGTCCGCGCGAAACGCGACATCGCTGCCTTCGTCGTCAGCTTGCCCCACAGCGGCAGCCGCAGCCGCCAGCCGTCCACGCGCAGGCGTCCCCCCGGCGTGCGGGCATACTGCGCGAAGGCTAGATTACCGAGCACCAGCGCCAGCAGCACCACCCACCCCCACTGCCACAGGAAGTGCGTGGTATTGAGCAGCACCAGCGTGGGCAGCGGCAACGCCTGCCCAAAGTCGGCGAAAATCCCGGCAAACTTCGGTACGACCAGCAGCATCAGCAGGATGACCGCTATCGTGCCGACCACCACCAGCAACATCGGATAAATCAGCGCGCCGCGTATTTGCGTCCGCCGAGCATATTCCCGTTCCTGGTAATCCGCCAGCCAGTTCAGCACGGCGGCAAGCTGGCCACTAGCCTCGCCAGCCTTCACCATGCTCACGTAGAGCGGTGGAAACACCGCCCCATGCCGCGCCATCGCCTCCCACAATGTCGAGCCGCCATGCACATCCTGCTGCAACTGCTCCAGCATGGCACGCAGGCGCGGATGTTCCGTGTGCAGGCTGAGCGCGGCAAACGCCGACATCAGCGCTACGCCGCCGGCGACCAGGTTGGCGAGTTGACGGGTAAAAATGGTCAGTTCCGCCGCGATGCCGGCTCCGAATCCGCCGCCCCCCCCGGTTGGTGGCTTGCCCGTCGCGCGTTCCTCCGCCGGTATCACCTCGGTCGGATGGATGGCGCGCGCCTTCAGCAACGCGGTAGCCCCCTGCCGGTCGTCGGCGACGAGTTCGCCGCGCACCGGCTTGCCGCGATCATCCAATCCTCGATAGATAAACGTCGTGGACATATCCTGTTCCTGTGAAAGGATGGTCGAGTAAGCCAACACCGGGTGTCGTGAAACCACCATGGCGCGTGCAGGCGCGGCTGTGAAACGTATTCCCCATCCCGATCATGGCGTGTGGTGCCTGAAGAAGATTTGCCCTCCCGGCAATATCCTGCCGGAGCGAATGCATCCTCACCTGTTCAAGTTCCGCCGTGATGTTGGAAACGCCTGAAAAACTATCTCAGCCGTATCCGGTTACTCCCCATTGCTTTCGTCGCACACCCCACCCGCTCCGCATCGCGGTCTGCTTCGATGGGAATGCGTCACATCGCTTTCATACACAATCTATCTTACGCGGAAGTTCTGAAAAAGTTATGAATTGCCAACACCACCGGCAAAGCCGTTGTCCGGCAAGGCGTGACACCGATATCCGGAGGAAGCGACGCCAGTGATGGAATAACGAGGAACGGGGAACGGTACGGGCATTCCTCCCACGCTTTACCGGTCAGACGGCTCAGCGTCGATTGGGGATTGTTGCTTATACGCCGGCCAATGTCAGCGTAATCTCCGGAATCTGGCAGAAGGTATTGTGGACCGTACACTTTCGTACTGTCTCCATGAAAGCGTCATACTTTTCACCCGGCACGCCCGCTGGGAGTTCGATGAATACTTCCATCTTCGCGATGCGCGAGGGGTTGGTGCCTTTTTCCCACTCGGTATGCACCTTCAATCCCTCGGTCGAGATGTGATGTTTGCGGCAAAAGTTCACGACATAAATACCGACGCAGGTACCGAGCGAGGTGACCACCAGTTCCGGCGGCATCGGACCGGTATCCGTTCCGCCCAGGTTCTCAGGCACGTCCACCACCACGCGGTGTCCCCGAATATCTGTTTCAAAGCGCAAGCCCCCGGTGCATACACTGGTCAGTTTCATCACTATTCTCCTCCGCGAAACGCTGTTCAATAATATAGCCGGTTAGTCATATCGTCAATAAATAGTACCAATGATATTCGCTTCCGCGCATGAAATGAGCAGGGGTGCCTGTGATTATGCCGGATATCAGGGATTCAACGGCAGACCGGATGCCTTTGCGGCATCCGGCCCGAAGATACCGACTGTTATCCGGCGCGGGCATCGCGCACCACGCGCAGCAGTTCACGTGCGGTGGCGGTGAGCGCGGCCCAGTTGCCGGCTTTGATTGCCGCTTTATCGACCAGCTTGCCGCCCACGCCCAGCGCCATCGCGCCAGCTTTGATATACTCCGCGGCATTGGCCGCGTCGATGCCGCCGGTAGGCAGCAGTTTGATGCCGGGGAACGGTGCGCGCAGGTCCTTCAGGTAAGCGGCGCCAAAGCGCGAGGCAGGGAAGAGCTTAAACACTTCGACCCCGACTTTGCGCGCGGCCAGGATTTCGCTGGGAGTCATCACGCCGGGAAAGAACGGGCAGCCGCGACCGAGGGCATACGACACCACTTCCGCGTCGAACCCGGGGCTGACCAGGTATTGCGCACCCGCGTCGATGGCCATCTGCGCCTGCCTCACGCTGGTCACCGTGCCCGCGCCCAGGAAAACGGTCTCGCCCAACTCGGTGGCCAACCGTTCGATAATCTTCTCCGCGTTGGGCACGGTGAAGGTCACCTCGATGCCGGTGATGCCGCCGTCGCTGACCGCTTTCACTGCGCCGATCGCCTCGTGCTCGCTCTCCGCGCGTACGACCGCAACCACACCGCAGGCTTCGATACCTGCAATTACTTCTGCCGATGGTCTCACAATCTGCTCCTTTGTCTAATGGCCAATGATAAGTGGCCAGGGGTTGATAATCGAATCTCTTGCGCCCGGTGGTTGCGTCGGCCTGTCCTACCAGCGGGAAACACCGTTGCACCGGCAAGGCGTATCGATGGCCTGCTCCACCCATGGAACGACTGCGGGCAATTACGTAATGCGCGTTACTCCGGTGCCGTCAATCCGAGATTTGGTTCCTGTTGCACGCTTGCATGCAAGGCAAGGGCGCAATCCAGCGCCTCTTTGCTGCCTTGCAGCAGCAGCCAGATTGCGCCTTCCGCGCCGGCCACGCCGCCGGAGGAAAGCAGGCGCGCGTCGACGCCGGCCAGTTGTTTGAACGCTTCAATTTCGGTGACGACGGTACCGGTGATCGGCAACAGCGAGACGGCGGACGCCGCGGGATGGTTATCCGCGCGACGGCTCTCGCGGGAGAGCCGGTTAATGTCCTCGATGACCAGTTTTTCCAGTCCGATGGGAATTATCAAATGCGCCTTGCGCGCCGCGAGCGCCCCATACACGCTGATGGTGCCGCCCATGGGATGACCGACCAGCACGCCGACCACCCCGGTCTCGTAATTGAGCGCGTTGCCGCCTTTGATAAACACGTCGCCCGGCTTCATCTGCTCCACCGCGTCAATCACGCTCTGGCCGTCTACGCGCTGGCCGTCTTTCAGCACGATATCTGGGTACTTCATGGTGCCCAATCGCTCTCCCGGCACGCCCGGCGGCAGCGTGCGTCCGGCGACGTATTCGCCTTTGGGCAGCGTCTGCGCCAGCAGCTCCTCCGCCACGTAGGCATTCGTGGTGCCGCGGCCAATAGCGACCAGGCCGTTCGCCATCGCCTGTCGCACTTCAGGCAGTTGCGCCACGGCTCGCGCGATCAGGCGCTTACCCTGTGCAACGGTCAACACGACGGTCAGTTGCATGCTCCACTCCTTCATTCCGCGGTGGCTACCGCGACCATGGCAAGGTATTTATCGTCATCGATATAGTCGGGTACGCTGTTGCCGGTGCCCAGGGCAAAGCTGCCCGAGCCGGTCGTCAACGCCAGCATGGCGCGGCAACGCTGCTGAATCTCGGCAATTGAAGAGCGGCAGATAAAGTCCAGATCGATGCCGCCGAGGATGGCGATGCGCGTCCCCCAGCGCCGGTAGGCTTCCTCAACCGGACAAATCACGTCCTCATATGAGTGCTTGCCGTCGTAGCGCATTACGTCAATGATGTCGTCCATCACATCATTCAGATTACCGCACGAATGCAGAATAGCTGGTTTGCCGGCGGCATGAATGGCGTCGACAATGCGCACGTGCCAGGGGAAGACAAAACGGCGCATATCCGCGGTGGCGAGCATGGTCTGCGTTTTGAAGCCCCAGTCGTCGTTGGAGATGCATGCCCCCACCGTCGCGTGGGGCGCCGTCAGTTCGTAATGGCGCACCAGGCGCGCGCCCACCGCGTTAAAAATCTCATCCACCAACTCAGGATCGTCGGAGATCAGGTAACACAGGTTATCGTACCCCACCAGTCTGATTACGTTCTCCAGCACGCCGCCGGGTCCACAGACGATGAGCTTCATGCCGTCCGGCAACTCGGGCGCGATCTTCGACAGGGTGGAGTAGTCGCACTCATCGGGATTCGGCCACCGATAGGCCGCGAAGCTGGCACGGTCGGTAATCACCATGCCGTCGTTCAGCGAAACCGTGTTGGCATGTGCGCGTTCGCCGGTGGGAAAGCAGAAGCACGAACCGCTGACGGTGGCGTAGTCATATCCGGCGGCGCGAAAAGCGGCAATCAGCGTGCGGTACTGCGGCAGCATCCCCGGGTCGTCCGTCCACGCCGGGCCGGCCAGCTTCTGATACAACCGGGCATTCAGGAAGAACTCGAACAGCGTCGGACGCGACGGTTGCTGTCGGCGCAGCACGCGCGACAGATTCTCGAAATTCGGTTCCCGCATCGATTCCGCCTCTTCTACTCCCGACAAGTCAGCGTTCTATCGGCCCATATAATAGCATATTTTCACGCAGCGACGCGACGGATTTTGCCCGACGGCATAGCCGGAGATGGCAGGCAAAACGGAATACGGCTACCCCTGCACCGAATAACCACATGACATGTGGACCAATCCACTCCCCCATCTACGCGCAAGCGTCTGGATATGCGGAATCACGGTCTGCTTGCCGGAAGCGGACGAGCATTTTTCTGTTCCCACGCGCACCGCCCGCATTATCCGTATTTCTTCTCCCACTTCAACAGTTCGATGACTTTGCTCAATGTGCTGCCGCGATGGATTTCCTCGCGGATGCGGTTTTCGCGTTCGAGGACGTCCATGGCGCGGTTAGTGATCTCGACCGCATGCGCTTGCGGGATGACCACCACGCCATCATCGTCGGCGAGAATCCAGTCGCCGGGATTGACCTCCACACCGCCGAGGTGGACGGTCGCGTTGATCTCGCCGTAGCCTTTCGGTTCACCGGCGTTGGGACATACCAGGCGGCTGAACAGGGGCAGCTTCAATGCGCGAATATCACCGGAGTCGCGCGCCGCGCCGTCAATGACCACCCCTTCAATGTTGCGGTTGAGCGCGGAATTGGTTGCCAATTCACCCCATACCGCGGGCGTGACCCCGCCCACGTCAATCACCAGCACGTGACCGGGACCGGCTACGTCGATAGCCTCCACCGGTTTCGCCCAATCACCGGGTGCGGTGCGCACGGTGACCGCCTTGCCGAAGCAGCGCAGGCCGGGGGTGAGCGAACGTATGCCGGGCGCCACACCGCCGCGGTGCATGGCATCGGAGACATTGGCAGAAGATACCTGCGCGAGAATCTGGCCAATCGTCTCGGCGGTGGCGCGGTGGAACAAGGCCGAGGTGACTTTCTGGCCGGTATCGAGCGCAGTGCGGATGGCGTCGGTGGCGGCGATGGCATCCGTCGCTTTGGTGATGGCGCCGCCGACGATCACCACATTGGCGCCATTCGCCACCGCGTCCGCCGCCGTTTCGCTGGTGATGCCGCCGGCGACACACAGCGGTGTCTCCACCATGCGGGCGATGTCGTGCAACAGGTCGAAACTCACCTGCCCGTGCATTTGCACGTCGATGGGCGTGTGCACGCCAATGAAATCGACCCCCAGTGCCGCCACTTCCTTCGCACGCGTCACCGGGTTGTCGATATTGATAAGGTCGGCGATCACCCGCGTGCCATAGTGGCGCCCGGCCTCCACACACTCAGCGATCGTGGTATCCGACGCGGCGGCCAGCACGGTCACCACGCCGGCGCCCGCTTTCGCGGCGTATTCCACCTCGATACGGCCCGCGTCCATAATTTTCAAGTCGGCAACAATCGTCCGGTCAGGAAAGCGTTCCTTCAACTGCCGAATGGCGTCGAATCCCACGCTTTTAATTAACGGCGTGCCGGCCTCCAGCCAATCGGCGCCGCCGGTGACCGCTTCCGCGGCCAGTTGCAGCGCGCGCGGCAGGTCGACAAAATCCAGTGCAACTTGCAAAATAGGTCGTTCTGTTGCCATGCTCTCTTACTCCCGTTCACTAGGTATCGCGTCAGTCTCTTCCCACCAGGCAACGCTCTACCCGGTGGATAATTCCGGCGGATGTTGTCGAATCCGGCGATGATCCGCACCCGTGCCGCCGGGGTGCACAAGCGCTGCTGCACGGCGGCCATTCCTCCGCATGCGCGGGGTTGCACCCCTACGACGCCGAGCGGGTGATAGCCGCCCAGATGGATGTCACGCTCACCCTGGCGCTGTGTTTCACCCATCCCCGACAGTGTACCGCAACGGGATTCAATGGTCAAAACCGCGAATGAAATCGCCCACCCGCAATGGCATGTCGCTGGAGCCACTCCGCTTGTTCAGGTTATCCACAATTGCGGAAAAAATATTATGCGAGCCAAACGCGCAAATCACAAACTGTGTTATAATATGCATAATGACATCCGAAGGCTGCAGGAGGAGGGGACATCGATGAATCCGCGCGATGATTATTGGACTCCACGGCCTGGATCATGGGAAGAAGCCGTCGACCCGTACGACGTGCAATTCTCGCGTGGTCTCCCACGCAAAAAGAAGAAAGTTCACGAGCGGGATGTTCCTATCGAAGTACTGACCGATCCCCGTCGCAATTATCACTTGCCC
Organism: uncultured bacterium; assembly: GCA_964472305.1. GTDB lineage: Bacteria > Armatimonadota > Hebobacteria > CAIYQO01 > CAIYQO01 > CAYYJR01. Next base: position 11,852 of record CAYYJR010000029.1, on the reverse strand, counting down.
GCGGCGCTCTGAATTCAAGGTTCCGCCGATTGATGGGTGAATATTTTCCTCATGCGGCAGGAACGAAATTCGTTCGTCCCGAACCCAGAATTACACTTTTCATTTCGAGGTTTTTCTTCTTGCGCTTGAACACGTTGGTTGGCATCGGACTCGGCATCGCTGTGACGGCAGTGATCGCGAAGGGTATTGCCAACAGCAAACGGTTGGTCGTCACCTGCCAGACGGTCGTCATTCCCGACCTTCCCCCACCCTTTGAAGGTTTTCGCCTGCTTCACCTGACGGATATGCATCTGCGCCGGCATTCCACCCGCGGTGAAGAACTGCTCGCGCAAGTCGAGCACCTGCGACCCGACCTGGTGTGCCTGGGCGGCGATTACGCCTTCACCGCCCTCTCGACTGCCGATGTAGAGGAATTCTTCCGCCGGCTGACCGCGCGCTGGCCGGTCGCAGCCATCCTGGGCAACGCGGATTATCGCGACGATTTGGGCCCGCCGGTGCACGAGCGCTGGGCACAACTGGTGCCGATGCTGACCAACACCGCCATGTGCCTGAAACGCCAGGAGACCTGCCTGTGGCTGACGGGAGTGGACGATCCGCACACCGGGCGCGATTGCCTGCCGGCGGCGTTGACAATGGTGCCCCCCGACGTGCCGGTGATCCTGCTGGCCCACTCGCCGGAGGTGATCCTTCGCCCACTCGATCCCCGCGTGCGCCTGATCCTTAGTGGGCACACCCACGGCGGACAGATCTGCCTGCCGGACGGCAAGGCGCTGTACCACAACACCGGGCTGCCGGCGTGCTACTCCTCCGGACGCCACACGGTGAACGGCGCCACGCTGTATGTCAGCCGCGGCATCGGCTCCACCCGCCTGCCGATACGGTTGAGCTGCCTGCCGGAGATTACCCTCTTCACCCTTACGCGCGGCACGCCGGTTGCATCCGGGTAAAAGTGGGGAGAATTCTATACTGCCATGTCTATTCACGTCCTTGATGAGAGCTTAGCCAATAAAATATCCGCCGGCGAGGTAATCGAACGCCCGGCCTCGGTGGTAAAAGAACTGGTGGAAAACGCCATTGATGCCGGCGCCACGGAGATTGAGGTGGTGGTCGAAGAGGCGGGACGCAAGCTGATTCAAGTGACTGACAACGGTTGCGGCATGAGCCGCGAAGACGCCGTCCTCTGTCTACAGCGGCACGCCACCAGTAAGATCGCCTCCACTGAGGATCTGTTTGCCATCCGCACGCTGGGTTTTCGCGGCGAGGCGTTGCCCAGCATTGCCGCGGTGAGCCATCTGCGCATGGTCACCTGCCTGCACGGCGAGCAAGTCGGCACTGAATTGCTGGTGCACGGCGGCGCCATCACCGATCTGCGTGAGGTAGGCTGCGCGCCGGGCACGCACTTCGAAGTGCGCCAGCTTTTTTACAACACCCCGGCACGGTTGAAATTTTTGAAAAGCGATCAGACGGAATCCGGCCAGATCGCCGATTTCCTGAATGCACTGTCGCTGTGCCACCACGCGCTGAACCTGCGACTGGTGCATAACGGGCGCGAGGTGTTGTCCCGTCCGTCCGTCAGCCGCATGCTTTCCCACGTCAACGCCTGGCTGGGTCGCCAGGCGGGCGACGCTATGATTCCCGTCGAACTGGAAACGCCGGGCGTTCGTGTCACCGGATATGTGGGCAAACCGGAGACGGCGCGCGCCAATCGCAGCGCACAACTCTTCTTCGTCAACGGGCGGCGCATCCTCAATCGCACCCTTACCCACGCACTGGAATACGGATTCGAGGGTTTGCTGGGTCCAGGCCGATTTCCCGTCGCGGCATTGAAGATTGAAGTCAATCCGGAACAGGTGGATGTGAACGTGCATCCCGCCAAAGCCGAGGTGCGTTTTCATCGCGAGGCGGAAATACATGGCGTGGTGGTGCGCGCGGTAAAGACGGCGCTGGGCGCGGTGAGCATGGTGCAGGAACTGGCGGTATGGCAGCCGGCAACGGGTGGGTCGCGCCCCACCGTGCACGGCGGTGTTCCATCCCCGATCACTCCCGCCACGTTACCCGGATTCGCGGAAAGCCCTGGCAGCGGCCTTTCCGCGCCGTTATCCGCGCCACCCATGCCCGGCTACATGACACCGGCGACCGGGCTGCGCGCCATCGGCCAGTTTCACGGCATTTATCTGGTGGCGGAAGGGCGTGACGCGCTGTTGATCATCAACCAGCATCGCGCCCACGAGCGCGTATTGTTTGAACAGTTGTGGGACAGTTTCTCTCATGCCCACGTCCAACGGTTGATCCTGCCCGCCACGCTGCACCTGGGGCACCGTGAAGCGGCGCTGCTCGACGAACATCGGGAGAATCTGGGCGGTTTCGGGTTCGAGATCGAACCATTGAGCGGGCAGAGCTATCTGGTGCGCGCCGTACCGGCCTTGCTCGCTGCCCGCGACCCGGAGGTGGTGCTGCACGGCATCCTGGCCGATCTGGAAGGCGGCGTCGCCATTGCCCAGTTTGCCTGCGACGACCCCGGCCAGCGCGCCGTGCAGGAAGCGCGGCGACGCCTGTTGGCCTCTATCGCCTGCAAAGCCGCCGTCAAAGCGGGCGCACTGCTTGCGCCGCAGGAACAGGAAGAACTGCTCACCCAATTGCAAGTCACGCAACAACCCACCCTCTGCCCGCACGGCGGCCCGATCATGATGACCATCACCCAATACGAGCTGGACCGCAAATTTATCCGGTAAATCCTGCATCGCGGGCATCCGGCTCGCGATCTATCGTCCTCCGCCGCATATAATGAAAGCTCACCCGATAATCGGGATTAACCCAGCTCGCGGCGGGTACCATAACTAACACCGGTGATCACTCGTCGACGGGTCATCATTCGCGTTGGCACCATCCTCCCCCGGCGGTCGCGTTCGCGACGCTACCAGCGCACCATCCTGTCCGTTCTGGTTGCAAAATCATGCCATTCCCCTTTCCCGTGGGCCGCTTGTCGTCACGCGTGGCGCAAATCGTCACCCTCATTGGTTTGCTGCTGGTGCTGGTCTTGCTGGGCGTGCTATGGTACGCCAACACCGAGTTGGCCCGCGTGCAACAGCGCTTGCATCCACAGATCGTGCGCGCGCTGCGCGAGACGCTGGGGCGTGACGTGCGCATCGGCGCCGTGCAAGTGCGCGGGCTGGACCAGATCGTCCTCACGAACGCCGTGATCGCCCGGGGATCCACCTTCGCCGGCGGCACCGTGCTGACCGCGCCGCGCGCCACCGCGCACGTCAACCTGTTCTCCTTTCTCTTCCGACACCGCAACGATCCGGTTGCCGCCATTCGGCAAATCACGCTCACCCGTCCACGCGCCGAAGTGAGCCGGGCGCATGATGGGCGCTGGGATTTCCAGGATATCGTCGATCGTCTTACCAAACGTCCGGCAGGCGCCGGCAACCTGCGCGCGCAACTGGTCATCGACCAGGGGCAAGTGGCCGTGCAGGATGTAGCCGGCAGCATCGAACGGCGCAACCTGGTGGGAGTGAACGCCCGCGTCAGCGCCGGCAGCCAGCACAAATATGCTTTCTATGTCGCGGCGGCTGATGCGCGGCAACTGACGAACGAAGTGCACGTGGCCGGAGTGTATTCCCCCAACGCCGGCGTGGCGCGATTGAACGTGCATGCCGACCGCATCGCCGTGCAGGAAATCACGCGTTTCCTCCCCGCCAACCTCCCCATCACGTTTGCCGATGGCACCGCGGCGCTGCGCATTGTCGCCCTCTTTAAAAGTTTGCCTGCTCCGCAACGCGCCACCTTATCCGCCACCGAATTGACCGCGGAGATCGATCTGGCCGGCGTCGGCCTGCGCCTGCGCGAGATGAATACGCCCATCATGGCCACCGCGGGACGCCTGCGGCTGGTGCATAACGCGGCGCGCTATCCGCGCGGCAGCCGGCTGGAATTGCTTGGCGTGCATGCCCGTGCAAACCAGGTGCCTCTCGAACTGTCCGGCATTGTTTCCGACCTGAACCTGTTCGACTTGCGCCACAGCCATCCGCGCCTGCAACTCGCGCTGGCGACCTCGGTGGCGGATGGAGCGCAATTGCTGCGGTTGTTCCCGCACGCGGAGTGGCTGCGATCGCTGCAACTGGTCGGCCGCACCCGCCTTACCGCGCGGGTGGACGGCCCGCTGGCAGACCCGCGCATCGATGGCACGATACGCGGCGACACGCTGGCATTGCGCGAATTGCACACTGACGATGTCCGTGCGGATTTTACCGTGCGCCCGTATGCCGCGCAGTCTCCCACCGTGCAGGTCACCGCTCATGCCCGCCGTGCCGCGCTGGGAGAAACGGTCTACGATGACGTCCAACTGACCTTTGCCAGCCTGACGCCGTGGAGGCGATTCTGGCAGGCGCCCACGGCCACCGGCACCGCATCCGCCGCGCGCATTCGACTGCCGGGCGTCACGGTGGAGCACGTTACCGCGTCGGTCGGCATCACCCGCGACGCGATCAGCTTTCGCAACCTGCGCGCGGGAGTCTTCGGCGGCGAGGTGAGGGGAGCGGTACACGTGCCCCTGCACACGGTGGATGCGCAAACGCATCCGGCGCTCTCCGCGGACGGCGCCTATCGCGACGTTGATCTGCGGGCGCTGGGTGAGGCGCTCAACATTCACGCGCTGTCCGGACGCGGGCAGGGGTCGTTGGACGTCGGCCTGGACGAACACGGCAACCTGCGGGTGACCGCCACGGTGAATGCCGCGCGGGTCGCGTACCGTCAATATGCCGCGGAAACGCTGCAGGCGCGACTGCGCATTGACTCCGGCGCCGAAGGCACCGCCGTCAGCATTGCCTCCGCCAGTGCCCGCACGCGCTACGGCCTGTTTACGGTCCAGGACGGGCGCTACATGCAAGGAATCCTGCACCTGCCGTTGCATGGAGAGCAACTGGCGCTGCGGCAATTCGGGTATCAGGATCTGCGCGGCACGGGCACGCTCGACGGCGTGCTGTCCGGCAAGCCTGCCGCGCCGCGCCTGTCGGCACAGGTCACCGCCGTCGACGGCGCGCTGTTGGGGCGCACTTACGCGACGGCGCAAGGAGCGCTGGAGTGGCAGGGATCCACCCTGTTATTGCGTGACGTCGCCTTTGCGCGTCCGGGCATGACGCTGCGCATCGACGACCGGGGCGCCGGATTTGATCCGCGGCGCGGCATGCGAGGGACACACGCCACGCTGCTGCTGCACGGCGCGACGGTGCACGAGGTGCTGGCGCTGTTCGGCACAAAGTCTCCATGGGACATTGCCGGAGCCGCGGAGGGCACAATCTCCCTGGATTTCAACGAGAACGGATTGTCACTCGCCGGCAACGCCGTCATTCCCGCCGCCGTCGTGCGGGTACCGGCGGGAGAAGCGGATTATCCGCTGCGCCTGGACTCCCTAGGGATGACGTTCGACCTGGCGGACCGTACGCTGCAGGTGCGCGACCTGGCACTCATCCGCAAGGATGCCGTCATCCACGCGCACGGCATGGCGACCGCAACCGATGATGGCGTGCGCGCGGAACTGGCATTCTCCGGCAACCATGCGCCATTAGAGGATTTACCGCTCGATCTGCTGGGCATCCCCATTGAACTCGCCGGTGCGGTGGACATCAACGGCACGCTGCGCGGTCCGCTCAGCGGCAACGGGACGGAGCCGCTGGCGGTGGCTGTCTCCGCCAGCGCGCCGCGACTCATTGCGCTCGGGTTGCCCGTGGGCGCGGGCACGGTCGCGTTGGAATATCGCGTGCAGGCGGGCAATCGTGAACTCGTCATCCGCCACGGTGAATTAACGCATCCCGCGCTGCACGCGGTCACCGACGGGCGCTACCGTTTGAGCGCCGGCACAATGGATGGGGTGACGGTCAAGCTGGATCGCCTGAACCTTGGCGCGCTGGCGTCCCTGCTGGCGCAGGAAGGCGACGGCCCGCGGGTGGCGCTGCCTCCAGGATTGGCCGGTCACGGCGAAGCTGAAATCATCGCCGCGGGCCGGATGGCGCAGCCGACGGTGACGCTCTCGTTCGGATTGCGACAGCTCGCGCTGGGACAGACGACGCTGCCCAATTTGCGCGCGCGCCTCACTGCCGCGGCCAACGACGGCCGGTATCGCGTGCATATCGATGACGCGGTGGCCGAAGACGCGGCGGGTACGCGTCTGGCCGGTATCCGCGGCGACCTCGATCCCCGCAACGGCCCAGACTTGCAGATCTCCGTGCAGAGGCTAACCGCGCGGACATTGACGCCGTGGTTCGGCACGCTGCCGGTGGACGGCGCGCTCGACCTGGCGGCGACCCTGCGTGGCCCGTGGGCACAGCCCGTGCTCGATGGCGACGTGCAGATCACCCGGCCGATGCTGGCCGGCCAGACGCTGTCGCGCCTGCGCGGCCATCTGCGAGTGAGCGCGGATCGCGTGACCATCAGCGACGGTCTGGTCTGGTTTGCCGCGGATGCCCCGCCGGCGCAGGTCAGCGGCTCGGTGCCGCTGGCGTGGCACGGCTGGCATGCGCGGATTCCGCGCGACCGGTCGCTGGCCTTTGCCCTCGACCTGCCACAGCAGGACCTGGCGGCGGTGCGTCCGTTGTTGCCGTTCCGCGCCGACCTGACCGGCGTTGTCGAAGGCGGTCTGACCGTGGGCGGCACGCTGGCCGCGCCGCGCCTCAGCCGGGGCTGGGTGGCGCTGGAGGGCGCAGGCGGCCTGCCCGTCGGCAACAGCACCCTCCCCAATCGGCTGGAAGAATTGAAGCTGCGCGCCGCCATCAGCGGCGACCTTGCGCGAAGCCAGCTCAAACTGACGGCCTTCAGCGCGCGGCTCGACCGGCTGGTGAACGGCAAGCGCCCGCGCGGTTTTCAGCCGGGGTGGCTCAGCGCGACCGGTACGGTGGGCATTCCCACCCGCGAACTGGCGCAGCCGCAGCGCTGGCAGTGGGATCTCGTTGCCGATCTCAATCGCCTGCCGCTCGATCCCGCGCTGTTCCTGGTGCCCCGCGCATCGGGCTATCTGCACCTGGTCAGCGCGCGGCATGCGCCGCGCCTGGAGGGGGTGCTGCTGGTGGAGAATGCACGGCTGAAGGAGCCGAAAATGCGCGGCGGCGCCGCGCGCTGGCCAAGCTTCCTGATCAATCCCACGCTGTCGCTGGTGATTCAGGTCGGCACGCAAGTAAAGATGTCGAAGGGCATGTTCAGCGTGCCGCTGCGCCCCACCCCGCTGCCGAAGCTGACGGTGGCAGAGGGTCCGACCACGCCGGTGGCGGACGGCGCCGCCTATCGCTATCACAGCGAGATGCTGCATCCGGGCACGAACGAGGAAACGACCGGCACCTGGGGCGTGGTGACCGGCCTGCTGAACGACCCGCGCCTCTACGCGCGCTTCGAGGTGGACAAAGGCCGACTCAGCTTCCCGCTGAACCTGATCGGCAGCGTGCGCCGCGCTAAAGGCCGCGTCACCTACAGCCTGGCCGACGGCCCGCGCATCGTGATGGGCCTGCCCGATTTTCCGAGCCAGTCGGCGAAGACGCCGGCAACGGAAACGCCGGCGACCATCACAGCCCCGGCGCTGGGTTTGCGGTAAGCGAAAATGCACGGCGACAGCGTAAACGGCAGCAATCCGTGAAAGGACTTTCCCCTCCGCTTTGCGAAGTATAGCGTCGTACGACCGCACGCACAGGAGGGTGATGCCATGCGCACGATGATGCTTCTCGTTCTGCTCGCGGGTCTGTTGCTGCCGGTGCTGTCCCGCGCGGCCGACACGCTGCCTCAGCCGGATGCCCAGGACTGGTCAAGCATTGAAAACATCAGCGAAAATCTCAGTAACCAGTATTTCCAGATGCTCACGGATATCGCCGAACGCATCACAAACGTGAAAAACAATCTTCACGGCAATCCCTCGAATGCCGGCGAGTTGAAGCTCGCGCTCGCGGATGCCGAACGGTCGCGGGAACGGTACAACAAGGCGCTCACCGCGTTGAAGGCCATCACCGCCGAATTAAAAGCCATGAAAGCGACCGACCGCACGCGCGCGAAATACCTGCAAATGCGCCGTCGGGTGAAAGAGTGGCAGGTGCAGTTTGGAGTGGACCAGCGCTTGCGATATCGCTCTGATTACGCAGACATGGGGGAGATGACCAGCCCCTCGACTGTCGCCACGCGCATGCAGGCTCTGAAGGCGAATCCTCCCGAGACGCTCCCCGTCGGACCGCGGCCGCAAGGCCTGGCGCTGGACTGGCAGACGATTCCCCGCCTTGACGGCTCGACCACTGCCCAGCCACTCAATACGCTCATCCTCTGCCGGTTGCTCGGGCTGAGCGCCGTCTGGCAGTACCGCCGGATTTACGATCGCGGCAGCGAACAGGAATCCCCCGAGCGCATGCTGGTGCCGCAATGCGCCGGTTCGCCGTTGCCCGCGGATGCCGATATCTTCTCGTATTATGATGCCGGCAGTTCCCTGCTGCCGGGCTTGCAGCTCAACCTTCCGATGACCGGCACCAATAACGCCTACCGCAACCTGATCCTCGGCGCCGGCGACTTCATCATCGTCGCCCGCCCGCCTTCGGCGGACGAAACGAAACTGGCACAGGACAAGGGCGTCGAGCTGGACACCCGCGTCATCGCCTACGACGCCTTCATCTTCATCGTCGGCAGCGAGAACCCGGTGAATACCCTGACGGTGCAGCAAATCCAGGCAATCTACCAGGACAACGTGCTGCGCTGGTCCGAGGTGGGCGGCAACAACGAAAAGGTGACCGCCTTCCAGCGCGAGCGCAACTCCGGCAGCCAGGAGACCATGCAGGCGTTGGTGATGAACGGGCTCACCATGGCGCCGCCGGTGGAACAGTTGATCGGCCAGGGCATGGGCGGTCCATACAACCGCCTGAACGGCACGAACAACGGCATTGGCTATACCTTCTACTACTACCATACCGTGCAGTCACCGGTAAACCTGGTGCGCTACATGGCGCGGAACGGCAAAAAACCCACCCCGCCGCAGAAGGTCATCGCCGTAAATGGCATCCTGCCCGCGCCGGAGACCATCCGCAACCGCGCCTACCCCTACGCCACCGAAGTCTACGCCATCGTCCGCAAGGACGCCGCGAACGACAGCCCCGCCGTCCGCCTGCGCAACTGGTTGCTGACCCCCGAAGGGCAAGCCCTCGTCCGGGAAAGCGGCTACGTGCCGCTGTAATATGGCTTGCGCCCTCTCATGGCGCCAGAATGTCCGAAGGAGCGCCCGGTCCAGCGGGCGAAAGGCCCGCTGCTGCGCCCGCGACCACGGGGGCGGGAGGAAGGCCGATTCCGGGATATGAACAACCTGGCGCACGCGTTGAATCTGGATTGGTCCTACGTCCACCGGTTATTACGCCTGACGCTACTCGCCCCGGATATCGTCAACGTGATATCTACGGAAGAGAGTCAGAAGGGTTGCGTTGAGCACGTTGCGCGGTTCGCTGCCGCTGGCATGGGTGGAGCAGCGGGAATGGTTGGGCAAGAATTTCTCAAGTGGAATTAATGGTTGACGAATAGGTACCTTACCTGATATTTCATATAGCGATGATTATTTACCTTCTTTACTGCTAGTCTGCTTGGGGGGAAATGCAGGTTGGAGAACCCCTAAGCGTGCAAGTACCGGGTCTTGCGCAAGCTTCTTTTCATCACCAATTGCCAGCAACAAGCAATGCGTTTTTGCCCGAGTCACCGCATTATAGAGAAGCTTTCTGCGCATCGCCACATCTTTCGGTTGGCTAGGAGTCCAAAGAATAATCACGTGGTCGAATTCCCGATTCTTTGCCCCATGGACAGTGGTAACGATACGCCGTTCTCTTTTCGGGCTATACGCACGATGATGATGGACGATGCTGCTTACTTGATTCCTTGCTAACCGCCGATTAACTGTCATCAGCCCCTTCGTGCGAGCGAAGTTTAATAGTCGGCTCCTCACCTGCGCAGCAATTGGACTCAAGGTGTGCGGATGAAGGTTCTCTAGAAGTTCAATGCTGAGTGCCTCGCTGCACATGCCCAAGGCTTCACAGATCGCATCCGACTCTGTGCTCTCATCCGCTTCACGCCGCCAAATGATTCCGGGAATAGGCCGTGACTTTAGATGTTTGGCCACAGTGGGACCATGCAATTGTTTTATAAATGATTCGAGGGTTCTTGCGAGTAATCTATCTTCGCGTTTCGTGCAAATAAGCGCACAGTCATTAGTCCAGAGTCCCCCCCATCCTAATACAAGCTTTTCAAGCATTTTCCATGCGGCAGGCCCAGCAGCAGGACAGATAATAGGACTCAACGCTTTCGTTCTATCGCCAGCATCGCCTCGGAGACAAGTCGCGGCACACAGTATGGCTTCCTGAGATGTACGGTGGACGGTTGTTAGTTCTTCAATTTCAGCCTTCCCATTTGTGGCTAACGCTTGTACCCACTCGACAGCAGGACACCGCTCATCGCCAGTGCGCAAATCCTGATAGGCGTCAGCGGCAAGAATGAGCGTCGTATGTGCAGAGAGCTGTTCAATGAAAGCTCGATGCCCCTCGTCACAATCCTGGAATTCATCGATGAGTACAAGAGGATAGGTTAGGCCAATAATATTTCCTATAGTATTAGAGGCAAGCAGCGTTGTAGCGTGGGTGAGGATAGTATTAAAGCTCATGCAATAGTGGAAGTCATCTTCATAGGGAACCGAACACGGCTCTATTGTTACAGGCTTCTCAATACCAATTGCTCGTCGCCATCGATTCACTATATTCATAGCAAATGCGTCGATGGTAGTGACTTCCGCAGGGAGATGTGGACATTCCTTTTGCAGCTTTTCGACCAATCGGCGTCGGGCACCATGCATAAAGGACATTGCCAGCAGACGTTGATAGTCATGCGTGATGAGGGGTTCACCCATTTCATGCGCTCGCTGCATGAGCCGGGTTGTTTTTCCGGTGCCAGCTTGCCCTGTAATGAGATTAATCCGAACCATCATTTACACCTTTTGAATGAAATCCGCCACATAGACAGGTGCAGTACCTAAGTCCGTGCGGACACGCCAACTAAGTACAGGCATTTCGCCTAGTGCAATAGACCCAAGGTCACATATGAATTGGGCAGCGCGTGACACGCAGATCGGATTATCTAGCGCCTCCCAGGCAAGCTCTTCATGCAGAGGACGATTCTTCTTATGTTGTGTTAATAAATCCTGTAATTCTTTAAGTGTCGGAGAGGCGGTGGGAGGGAGATGGGCTTGCAAGCAAGGGCCGGGACTGCTAAGGGCTGGTTCTAATATCCATGCTGACAGGCATTCAACTGCCGCATTTGAGCCGTATGCAACGACGGCTTTGGGCGGTGTGCATGAACTCTGTAGTTGCGATATTTTCTGTTGCCCTTCGTTGTCGCCATCAACCAACGGAACAACGTCAGATCGTAAACGCGAAAGCTCGGTATAAGTATTGAGCACTTGACCATCTTCTGTCTCGATGATGGTCAGGGGCTTTAAAGGTATCGTGTTGCTGGTATCTGATCCCGTCTGGGCAATGCGCAGCCAAAGACTCAGCCAGTCATAGTCATAACTTCCCTCTGGTATAACCGTTGAGACGCTCATCAAAGCATCATAAATCATCTGCCGCTTAACAGTGTAGAGCTTCTTCACAGCATTCGAGGTGATGGCACTCACGGGTTCACGACGAATGGGATTGGCCGTAAGGGTTCCGTTGTCAGTTCGAACGTAGATTACCTCGTGCGGTTGATATGAGGCAGCTATATTTGGCGAATGTGTCGTAATGATAGACTGGGTGCTCAAACTCCGTATGCGTGTGGCTAAACGACGATGGAGCGAGGGGTGGAGGTGTAATTCCGGCTCTTCC
>CAYYJR010000028.1:0-44924 GCA_964472305.1 uncultured bacterium | reverse complement strand
CGGAATATATCGCGCTTTCCGCGGAACTGCGTGCCGACGACGCGTTGGCGCGATTGCGCGTGCTGGCACCGGATGCGGAAACGGTCTACTACGTATACGTGACTAACGCGGCGGGACGGCTGGACGGGGTGCTATCGCTACGCGATTTGATCACCGCGGCAGGTGAGACTCCGCTGGCGGAACTGACCCAGCACCACGTCATCTCCGTGCGCGTGGATGACGACCAGGAGACCGCCGCCCGCACGCTGAACCGCTATCATCTGCTGGCGGTGCCGGTGGTGGATGACGGCGGGATACTGCGCGGCATTGTCACCGTTGACGACGTACTGGACGTGCTGCATGAGGAAGCGCAGGAGGACATCTCACGGCTGGCCGGTGCGACCGAGGAGAGCGACGTATTGGCCACGCCGTGGGAAGAAACGGGACTGCGCCTGCCATGGATGTTGGGCGCGGCGCTGGCCGGGCTGGTGATGGCCTTGTTCCTGGCGCTGCGGCTGGCGCCGCTGGGCGTCAACTTGACACCGTTGCTGGCCTTGCTGCCGTTGTTGCTGCTACTCGGCGTGCAAATTGGCGGGCAGAGCGCGGCGTTTACGCAGGTGGCGCTGGGCGAAGGAGCCGTGTTGGGTGAGATCGTGGCGCGCCAGTTGCGCATACAGTGGCCGGTAGGCGCTGGACTGGCCTTCCTCGCCGCCGTCACCGGCGGGGTGCTGGCGCAATGGATTACCGGGCTGGCGCACGGCGCCGCCGTCGCCGGCGTGATCTGGCTGGTGCTGATGCTGAATATGCTGATAGGCAGCCTGCTGCCGTTGGCATTGCACCGCCTGCGCTGGGACCCGGTGCTGGTCAGCCGTCCCGCGCTGGCCGTATTCGCCCTGCTGCTGGGTATCCCGCTGCTGGCGCGCGTGCTGTGAGGATGATGCGGTGCTCTAATATTCTCGGCACGAGCGCTTGGAAGAGGCATGGAATGGGCGGCGCTGCACCAAATAGCATTACGACAGGCCAGATAACCAGTTGAAGTCCAATGCAAATCCGCACAATACGATTCCGTTTTTGCTGAGTTCCCGATGGCCCCGTCGTTGGGATGCGGAGTGTAACACGTGGAAATCCAATTCCACATGTTACATGAGGAACCCGTCACGGAAATTGATCCACACTCCTGATGGAGGCTCAGGTGGGATGCGTTGATACGGTGGAAGTGACAACACCCGATATGATACCGGGCATCATACCACACGACACCGCGCCGGGGCATTCGCCCCGGCGCGGTGTCGTGTGTGAGATATTGGCTAAGCGTTATCCTTTGCCGGTCGCCTCGATCTGAGCGGTGGTGGTGTCGACGCGGAACGCCGGGCCCATGGTGGAGGAGACGCTGATTTTTTTCAGGTAAGCACCCTTGGACGACGCGGGCTTGGCGCGAAGGAGCGCCTGCACGAGCGTTATCAGGTTTTCCTTCAGCATGTCAGTGGTGTAGGACACCTTGCCGATGGGCACGTGGATGTTGGCAGCCTTGTCAACGCGATAGCCGGCTTTGCCGCCCTTCAGGTCGCGGACCGTCTGTCCGATGTTGTCGGTGACGGTGCCGGCCTTGGGATTGGGCATGCGCGGACCGAGTTTGCGGCCCAGCTTGCCGACAATGCCCATCATATCACGCGAGGCAACCAGGATATCGAAATCGCGCCAGCCTTCATCGATGCGCTGCACCAGGTCTTCCGCGCCCACCACTTCCGCGCCGGCTTCTTCCGCGGCGGTGGCGTTCTCGCCGCGGGCGAAGACCGCGATACGCGGGGATTTGCCGGTGCCGTGCGGCAGATTCACGCTGCCGCGCACCATCTGATCGCTCTGGCGGGGATCGACACCCAGCCGGATGGCGGCTTCCACCGTCTCATCGAATTTCGCGCAGGCGGCATCTTTCACCGCCTGCAAAGCCACGGTCGGGGCGACCGGTTCGGTAATCTGTATTTTTTTCAGCGCCTGGTCGTAGCGCTTGCCGTGTTTCACTGCCATGGTAATCCTCCAGTGGTGTAACGAGAGGGGACTCTCTCCCACGTGTTCAGGGCAGCCGCGGCTGCCCGGCGCCGGTTATTCGACGACTATGCATCCCATGCTGCGGGCCTGGCCCTCGACGATCTTCATCGCGGCCTCAATGTCGTTGGCGTTCAGGTCCGGCATCTTCATCTCGGCGACTTTTCGGATATGTTCCTTCGTCACCTGCATCGGCTTGTCCTTGCCCGGTGCCGAGGCACCCTTCGTCAGTCCGGCGGTTTTGATCAACAGCTCGGAAGCGGGCGGGGTTTTCAGCACATAGGTGAAGGTGCGGTCTTCATAAATCGTGACTTCCACCGGGATGGTGCTGCCGGCTTGCGGCGCGGTGGCGGCGTTGTACGATTTGATGAATTCCATCATGTTGATGCCGTGCGGCGCCAGAGCGGGACCGACGGGCGGCGCCGTCGTCGCTTTGCCGGCCGGCAGTTGCAGTTTGACTTTGGCGTTGATTTTCTTCGCCATGGTGATTCTACCTCCGTCGGGACGAGCGCCGTGCGGCGTTCTCCCTCCCCCATTACCGGGTGCTTGCGTGCGACTAGATTTTTTCTACGTCGTCGAATCCGAGGGTCACTGGGGTATCGCGACCGAACAGCGAGATCAGCACCCGGATTTGTTCCTTGGGCACGTGCACTTCTTCAATCGTACCCTCAAAGTTGGCAAACGGTCCACTGGTGACGCGGACGACATCGCCCGGCGACCAGGCGACCTTGGCCGGCACTTCCACGCCCTCGACCTGTTCGAGGATGGTGCGGATTTCGTTGGGTTTCAACGGCACCGCCTGTTTATCCGGGCCGACGAAGCCGGTCACCCCGGGCGTATTACGCACCAGGAAGCGCGTTTCGTCGTCCAGATCCATCTCCATAAAGATATAACCGGGGTAGACTTTGTGCTTACGCACCTGTTTTTTGCCACCCCGTGTGCCGGTCACTTCTTCTTCGGTCAGGACGAGAATGCGGTGAACCTTGTGTCCGATTCCCTGCGCGGCAGCGCGCCGCTCGATGCTCGCCTTGACTTTATTTTCGTGACCGGTGAAGGTGTGTATTACGTACCAAGCCATGCGGAAGTCCTGTCAGGCAACGCCCATCAACGCGGTGTCGACGGCGTGATATGGAAGAGATTATTCGCGACGTATTGCATCGCCGCATCGGCGAGGAAGAGATAGACTGCCACGATCACGATCGTGAGCACCACCACCGCGGTGAACTTGGTCAGCTCATTCCTCGTGGGCCAATTGGTTTTCTTCAATTCTGCCTGGACTTCGCGCAGGAACCGCTTCAGCGGGCTTATCCCGCTGACTTTCGGCTCGACGGGCGCGGCAGTCGTTGTTACGGCATCATCATTGTTCGCAGCCATTCTGTGTCGGTCCTCACTCTTCCACCCGAAACCGGGTCTCGTGGGGGTAGGCAGCGTATTGCTACTTGCCGGCCTTTGCTTCGATACCGGTTTCACGGTGATCGGTATGACGCCGGCAAGACGGGCAATATTTCTTTAACACCAGTCGTTCGGGGTCGTTCTTCTTATTCTTGTAGCTGGTATAGTTCCGGCTCTTGCACTCGGTGCAGGCAAACCAGAACCCGCGGTCTTTTATCCGAGACAATCTTGCCACGGGTCACCTCCGACTAAACATACGACAGGGAAGGCACAGGCGCCGCCTCCGCCTCCCCCGTCAACACTCCAACCTGCGTACCTTAGGCGTTGATCTTCGTCACGACGCCGGCGCCCACGGTATGGCCGCCCTCGCGGATGGCGAAGCGCAGGCCTTCTTCCATGGCGATCGGCTGGATCAGCTCGATGCTGAGCGTTACATTGTCGCCAGGCATCACCATTTCGGTGCCTTCGGGCAGGGTTGCCACGCCGGTCACGTCGGTGGTGCGGAAGTAGAACTGCGGACGATAGCCGTTAAAGAACGGCGTATGGCGGCCACCCTCTTCTTTGGAGAGGATGAGTACCTCGGCCTGAAACTTCGTGTGCGGCTTAATGGAGCCGGGCAGGGCAATGACCTGGCCGCGCTCAATGTCCTTGCGGTCGATGCCGCGGAGCAACAGCCCCACGTTGTCGCCCGCCTGCGCCTGTTCGAGGCTCTTACGGAACATTTCGATGTCGGTGACGACGGTCTTGCGCGGGGTTTCGCGCAGGCCGACGATCTCGACGTCCATGCCGCGGTTCAGGATGCCGCGCTCCACACGTCCGGTCGGCACGGTGCCGCGCCCGGAGATGGTGAACACGTCTTCCACGGACATCAGGAACGGTTTGTCCACTTCGCGCTGCGGCGTCGGGATATAGGAATCCACCGCGTCCATCAGCTCGAAAATGGAAGCGAACTCCGGCGCGCTGGTGTCGCGGGTTCCCTGTTTCTCATAGGCTTCCATCGCTACCAACGCCGACCCCTTGATGATGGGGATGTCGTCGCCCGGGAATTCGTATTTCGACAGCAATTCGCGAAGTTCGAGTTCGACGAGTTCCAGCAGTTCGGGATCGTCCACCATGTCGGTCTTGTTCATGTAGACGACGATGCTGGGCACGTTTACCTGGCGAGCGAGCAGAATGTGCTCGCGCGTCTGCGGCATCGGGCCGTCGGCGGCGGAGACCACCAGGATCGCCCCGTCCATCTGCGCCGCGCCGGTAATCATGTTCTTGATATAGTCGGCGTGTCCCGGGCAGTCGACGTGCGCGTAGTGCCGGTTCTCGGTCTCGTACTCGACGTGCGCGGTGTTGATCGTGATGCCACGGGCCTTTTCTTCCGGCGCCGCGTCGATCGCGTCATACGCCTTCACCGTCGCCTGTCCGCGCAGGCTCAACACCATGGTAATGGCCGCCGTCAGGGTCGTCTTCCCATGGTCTACGTGGCCGATCGTGCCAATGTTCACGTGCGGCTTAGTGCGCTCAAATTTCGCTTTGCCCATCGCTGGCTCCCTTACGAATTTCAAAATGCGAGAAACGGCGAAAAGGGTTGCTCTTCCCCGTAAAATCCGGTGGAGCCTCCAACCGGATTTGAACCGGTGACCTCGTCCTTACCAAGGACGCGCTCTACCGACTGAGCTATGGAGGCCGGTGTGTGACTGTAATGGTAACTGCAATGTGTGTCCGTATTCGATTGTCTTTTTTGTCGCGTGGTGCCGGGGGAAGGATTTGAACCTCCGTAGGCATTGCGCCGGCAGATTTACAGTCTGCTCCGATTGACCACTCCGGCACCCCGGCACGCGAACAAACAACTGACCGGAGGCGTCTGCCATCCGGTCGTCATAGAAATATACAGGCCTCCTCGTGATATGTCAAGGGGTGCGGGAAAAATTCTTCGTCGTGACACCGTGCAAGGCGTGTTGCCTTGCCGCATCAGGGCTTGATCGGCGGGAATACGCATTCAGCCGGGTGTCGACTCTTCCAAAATCGGGTGATTATCGCGCTGCCGGCGTTCGCGGATAGCCTTCCAGACGCAGATCGTCGCCGATGCGTCGCCAGGTAATGTCGCGCAGTCGCAAGGCATCGGTCAGCCGCGCCACCCCCTCCCCGCCGAGCAGTGGGGTGGCCTTCGCGCCGCCGATCAGCATCGGCGCCAGGTAGAGCCGCAGCTTGTCCGCGAGGCCTGCCGCCAGCAGTGCCGCCGCGAAGTTCCCGCCTGCCTCGACCAGCAGGCTGACGATCTCCCGCGCGCCCAATGCGTCCAGCACCGCGGCCAGGTCCAGGTGATCGCCGGCCGGCGGCAGCGTGAGCAACTCGACGCCGCGTGCGCGATAGGGTGCCAGCCGCGTCGGGGCATCCATCGCGGTCACGAGCAACGGCGGCGGCGTGCCGGGCGCGTAGACGAGGGCGTCGGGGGAGGTGCGCAGGCGGGTATCGACCACCACGCGCCGGGGTTGGTGTGCGCCGGGCAGTCGGGCGGTCAGCGCCGGATTGTCCGCCAGCACGGTGGCGGCGGTGGTGAGAATGGCATCGGACGCGGCGCGCAGGCGATGCACGTCGCGGCGGGCCGCGTCGCCGGTGATCCAGCGCGATTCGCCGGTCCGGGTGGCCAGTTTGCCATCCAGGCTGGCCGCCAGCTTCAGCGTGACGAATGGCTGGCGCGTGCGCATCCAGTGGCGCCATGCCTCGTTCATCCGCGCTTCCTCCGCTCCCAGCGGCCCGATGATTACCTCCACCCCGGCGGCGCGCAGTCGCGCGATGCCCCGCCCGGCTACCAACGGGTTGGGGTCTTCCGCGGCGATGACCACGCGACTGATGCCCGCCGCGATGATCGCGTCGGCGCAAGGCGGTGTTCTGCCGAAGTGCGCGCAGGGTTCCAGCGAGACATACAGGGTGGCGCCCCGCGCGGCCTCACCCGCCGCGCGCAAGGCAAATACCTCCGCGTGCGGCTGGCCGGCTTGCGGGTGATAACCCTCGCCCACCAGCACGCCGTCGCGCACCACGCAGGCGCCGACCAACGGGTTGGGCGCGGTGCGGCCACGGGCGCGTGCGGCCAGCGTCAATGTACGGCGCAGAAATCGTAGGTCGTCGGTGGTGCTGTGCATGCGTTACTGATCCGGGGAGTGTTCCCGCGTGTGTTCGGCGATAATCGCGGCAATCTCCTGCTGCAAGGTGTTCGGCGTCTGGCGAAGCTCATCGCCCAGCGCGCGCACGTCGGCGATTACCAGGCACAACACACCGAACGCCAGCATGCCGATGCACCCCCAGAAGGCGATCCACGGGCCGACATGGCCCATCGGTGTCTCCAGGTCGAAGAGATAGACGCCGACATAGATGCTGCCGAGGAGGAACAGCAGCATGATGGCCATGGAAAGCCGCAGGGTGATCCGCCGCAACGTGTAGGCAGGGCGGGTACGCCGATACGCGATCACCTCGCGCACCGCCATCGCCGTCACGGCTACTATTGCCGCCGCCAGCAGAATCGCCAATCCCATGATGCACTCCCCTATTATTGTAGCATGGAGCCTATTGCACTGACCAGATGTCTTCGGTATCATGCTGACAAGGGTCTCTTTTCCTCCGCGGGGATAGTAGACTGATCACCGAATATGGAATATAGATAATAAGCCGTAGAGTCTGCGGTTCGCGCCAGTGCCGCGGGGCATGAATGACGACGACGAGTGCTTCGGCCGGTAGGGGGATCGCATGCCATTTGATCTATTCACCAATGTGATTTTTCTCTGGGTTTCGCGCTACATCGCCGGATTCTGCCTGGTCAGCATCGTGCTGTGGGCAACCGGATCGTATCTGTGGAGCCGAAACTGGCAGCAGCGCGTGCGCGACTCCGGTATCTTTTTCATTGTGGTCGGCGTCCTCACGTTGCTGTTGTTGCTGCGTCCGGAAGGGACGGATGCCGTGCTGTGGCCGCCTATCACCTGGTTTTGCTTTTCCATGCTGATCGTGATGGAACTGCTGTGGATATCGTTCCTGGTGGAGATGATCTATCACTCTCTCCATCATCACGCGGCTTCCAACGTGCAGCGCGCGGAACGGTCGCGCTCGAGCCCGTCCCGCTATACCCGGGATTATCGTTCGTATTGACGCCCCGTCGCGGGTAATCCGTCGCTGCCTTTCCCGCGGGGGGAGGGGCGCAACCATTTGCGTTCGCGCGTGTCTAATCCACCGTGACCAGTACCACCTTACGACCGTTACATACACCTGCGGCGCTGTTGCGCGCCATGCTGCTGATCCGCCGGTTCGAAGAACGGGTGGATCGCCTTTTCGCCGCCGGTGAATTACGCGGCACGTCCCATCTGTCCGTCGGCCAGGAAGCCATCGCGGTAGGCGTATGCGCGGCACTGCAGCCGTGCGATTACCTGGCCAGCAACCACCGCGGTCACGGACATTTTCTCGCCCGCGGCGCGGAGCCGCGCCGTGTCATGGCCGAGTTGTTCGGCACGCAAGGCGGCTACTCGCGCGGGCGCGGCGGCACCCAGCACATGGCCGACCTGTCGCTCGGTTTTCTGGGGATGAACGGCATCACCGGCGGCATGCTCCCCATCGCCGCCGGCGCGGCTTTCTCGGCGCAATACCGGCACAGCGGACAGGTGGCGGTGGCTTTCTTTGGCGACGGCGCCAGCAACCAGGGGACGTTTCACGAAACGCTGAACATGGCTGCCATCTGGCGCCTGCCCGTGGTCTTTGTTTGCGAGAATAATTGTTACGCGATGTCCAGTCCTGCGTGCGCGATGGTCAGCGTGGCGCATATTGCCGACCGCGCCGCCGCCTACGGGCTGTCCGGTCACACGGTGGACGGCAACGATGTGCTGGCCGTGCGCGACACCGCGCAACACGCCGTCGACCGCGCACGCGCCGGCGGCGGACCCACCCTGCTGGAAGCAAATACCTACCGCACGCTGGGTCACTCCCGCGGTGACCTGTGCGTGTATCGCACGCGCGAGGAAGAAGCCGAGTGGGCTGATCGCGACGCCATCGCGCGTTTCCGCGCGTGGCTCATCACCCGCGGCGAGTTGACCGACGCCGCCTGCACGGAACTCGACTGCCAGGCTTGCGCCGAGGTAGATGACGCGGAAGCCTACGCCCGCCAGGATCACGTATTGGACGCCTGACGTCCACGCCGCCCATCCAACTTCCGTACCGGCCATTGCTGTGCGCATCGAGCACGTCAACGATGTCTGCGTGGTCAGGCCAGCAGCCGACAACCCCATCCAACGAGATTCACCTTTCGACGCGCAAGGCGGGAACAGCAGGTTTTCAACGCGTGACATTGCCGTGATGCGAAGATATTGGTGATTGCCAAAGCCCAACCGTGCGCACGACCCGCACTACCGGGTTGTGTGGCAACCCTGGGTGCGGTCGCATTGGTACGAAAAACACCCGCCGTGCCCGGTTGGCCGGGGTGCGGCGGGTGCTGTGGTAGACCGGTGTGATCTGTTAGCGTTTCCGCGGATCGAGTTGGAACACCATGAGCACCCCGCGTTGTACCGTGCTGGTGCCATACAGGTGGCAAATGTCATTGACCGTCACCGCGCGCAAACCCTCCAGCAACAGCGGCGTGGTGGTGCAGGGCATGGGGGTGGGTTCGTTCACCAGCGCGGCGTGAATATGCACCAGCGCGGCGGCCGGCTGTCCCTGTTCCGGCGTGTAATCGAAAGCTTTTGCGGTGAGCAGCGTGTTGGTGACGGGGGGCAGGGTGAGCACCGGCGAGACCACCGCGAAAAACACTATGTGGGCATCTCGTGCGCGCACAGCCTCAAGGTACTGGTCTTTTTTACTGCTGGTGAGCGGTTCATTCTCGACCGGGGCGCGTTTCAGCGCGGCGCCTTCCACTTCCGGCATCTCCGCCCAGCCGATGACGCCGATGGGACCGTTCACCTCGACCGCCAGCCGCTCCAGCACCGTATGCAGGAGTTGCGGCTCCGTTTCGGTAAAGCGGTAGGTGCGCGGGAAAACCATCTCGGGCTGCAGGCCGTTCCCCGCCGGCGGGCCGAGTACGATGGCGAAGGGCGACTGGTAGGGATCGCGCGTTTCGACGACCTGCACGGCGCCGGTCTTCGGGTTGATGGCGCGAATGAAAGTCCGACCGGCGAAACTGAGCATCTCTCCGGTGGCGTTGTAGCGACCCAGCGTGCCGTGGCCCAGCGCGGCAATGGAGTGGGAGGTATCGAGCGGCAACAGATCCCACGGGCTCACGGCGCCCGCGTTCACCTGCGGCAGCGAGCCGAGCACCTTGACCTTCACAAATGGGCGGTCCACCGGTGTTTCATCCAGTATTGCGGCGCGGGCGGCCAGGGTAAATCCGATGCTCAGGGCGCATACCCATCCGAAACGGGCGAAGCGCTGAAATGGTGCACGACGAGTCATGATAGGCGCACTCCTTTCTGCAGGACGGGCGAACAGCGCCACGATAAGATAACCATCGTGGATCACGACACCTGTTCTCCATAAGCATACCGCGAGTGGGCGTCGTTGTCAAAGGTCTGCCGTCAATCGCTGTCGTGCCGAAACAGCAGCGTCCCCGATAAACGATCCGGTATGCGGTTCCAGTCAAATAACGGTCCCGGATCGCGTTTGATGTCGTCGCGCAATCCCAGCCGCACCGTCCGCGAGCCGGCGATTTCATCGTGCCCCACGATGTGCCGGATTGGGTAGCGGGACGCGATTGCGCGCAGCAGCGCAGCCAGCGCCGTGTACTGGGCATCGGTGTATCCGCTTCGGGGCGTGGCGATCAATTCGATGCCGAGGGAGAAACGATTTACCCCCCGGCGATTATCCGGTGCGGGCATGATGCTGCCGCCGGCATGCCAGGCGATGTTCTGCTCGGTTACCAACCGATACACCTGCCCGTCGCGTGCGATCAGGTAATGCGCGGAAACGCGGTATCGCCGAAAGATGGACAGCACCAGCGCCGGGTCCGCCCAGTGGGACGGCTTCACGTTGATACCGCTGCTGTAGTGGAGCACCACTGTGTCGATGTGTCGTGAAACGGCTGCCGTGAAATTGCGACTGGGGGCATCGATTATGCGCAGCTCCAGGCCGACGTCGAGGGGTGACTGGCGTGCATGCGCGGGCAGCGCCGGCGACAATACCGCGAGCAGCACGGGGAACGCGAGTACGCACAGGCGGCGTGCCGCCGGTAACGAGAGTGAAAAAACCATGGGTACGTCCTTGTCGATCGCGCCGCCGGCCGCAGACGCCGGACGTGCACGGGTCGGGACGCGTGGTTGGCAATGTGTGGGGGAAATTGGTGAGGCAGGTGGGCTGTAGGTGATATATGGTTTTCGGCGTGTATGGGGTTGTGATCACCTGCCGAAAAGATGTTGCCCGCGCGACGGGTCGGCTAAACGTGACGTGGTCGAGTGGATCGCGGCCTGGCGAAACAATTCGCCACTCCGCGCATCATCCGGCAGGGAAAATGCCCACTGGCGGGAACAGTATACTGGGAAGGACTGTGAATTGATGCGTGATACTCGCCCGCATATTCTGGTAACAAATGACGACGGCATCTATGCCGAAGGGCTGTCCGTGCTGCGCGATGCCTTGGAAACGGTCGGCCACGTGACGGTGGTGGCACCGGAACGTCCACGCAGTGCCAGCGGGCATGCCATCACGCTGCACAAACCTTTGCGCGTGGAGACGGTGCGCCTGCCGTGGGGCGGCGAGGGGTATGCCGCCAGCGGCACGCCCAGCGATTGCGTGGTATTGGGCATCCTCGCGGTGATGGAGCGTTGTGACGTCGTGGTGGCCGGCATCAACCTGGGGCCCAACCTGGGCGAGGACCTGACGTATTCCGGCACAGTCTCCGCGGCGATGGAGGGTGCCATTTGCGGCAAACCCGCCATCGCGGTGTCGGTGGCGGATTACGAGAATCCCGATTATGGTCCGGCGGCGCGTTTTACCGCGAAGCTGGTGCAACAGGTACTCGACCGCGGTCTGCCGCCGGATATCCTGTTGAACGTGAACGTGCCCAACCTGCCCGAAAACGAGTTGATGGGCGTGGCCATCACCCGCCAGGGGAAACGCCGTTATGAAGGCCGTGTGGAGCGCCGCCTCGACCCCCGCGGCCGGCCTTACTACTGGCTCGGTGGCGAGATTATCGAAGATGTCGCCGGTGAAGGCAGCGATGGTGAAGCCGTCCGCGCGGGGAAAATTTCCATCACCCCGCTGCATCTCGACCTCACCGCCTACCCCGTTGCTGACGCGCTGAGCGGGTGGGAGTTGTCGGCGAGTAGCGAGTGTTGATGATCGGTCCACCGTACCGGGCGCAGTTCCAGCGTTTCCGGCGGTAAACCGCATATACTCGCCGCTATCCCCCCACGACGATCACCTCCGGCGCCGGCCTGACGTGCGCGTCATACGGACGCAGATATGTGGCGTCGAAGGCAAAAGCGCGCTGCACCGCGCCGTCGGCGTCGCGGGTGACATGCACCAGGGCGCTGTCGGTGTCGAGGTCGCCCATTGCCCCGAGCATGCGACTCAGTTCGCGCGTCCAGAACACGGTGTCGGTGGTGCCGTCTTCCCAGCTGAGCGTCAGTTCGCTCGCTCCGTCCACCTGATGGGCCGTGGCGCACACCCGCGGCGCATCAGGGCCGGCGAAGGGGATGAGCACGGTGGCAAAATCGGCGCACCAGTCACGGCAGGTGCTGTGCAACACGATCTGCGCGGCGGGGGTGCCGGGACCGGTGTAATCGCTCTGCAGCCAACCGCGTCGTGGCTCCTCCTGTCCTTCGTATGCGGCCAGCGTCGTTTGTTCAGGCACCAATGGGAACAACAGCAACGCATTGGCGTCCGGGTGGCAGGTGTGTGCGCGCCGGCTTGCCGCGTCCAGCGCGTAAGGTCCTTCACAAAGCTGCCAGTTGCTCTCGATACAGGAGTGCTCACCCACCGTGTTCATCACGTCGAGCACCACCGCGCAGCGCCCACGCACCCATAACAGCGTGCGGTGATGCCGACCCCACACCCCCTGCCCGTAGCCTTGATCCACATACCATGTATAGCGTCCCGGCCAGTAGCCGCCCTCGTAGCAGGAGGCGACCACATCATAACCCGGCACCGAGCGGACAACAGTGCCGGTGGGATTGGCTTGCGATTGGTTCCACCCGTTCAGGTTCACGGTGTTATGCGCGCGCGTGGAGCGCCCATGCGCCATCGCCGGATCGTGCACCTCATAGGTCAGGATGCCGGGATCGACTACCAGCGAGCGGCCATAGGCATGCAGTTGCACGCCGTTGCGGCTGCGGTGACAGTGCCCGCCGCCCCAGGTGGTGGCATCGAAGGTGAGGCACACGGCATCCGATGCCCAACTGTCGCGCAGGAATGCCTGTCCGGCCGCGGGGAAAAATTGTGTGGTGGGCGGCAAAGCGTCCGGCAGTCCGGCGTCAGCGCGGAATGCCGCCCGCGCCCGCAGCGCCGTGTTGTCGCGCTGCCCGTCGCGCGGGCCGCCGCTGTCGTGCAGCGGATTGCACACCCCATGCGGCAGCGTGGATGCCAGCGCGTAGTCATGCATGCGTGCCACGGCTTCCGCCGTTATAGCCAATCCCAGTTCAGGGATCACCTGCCCCAACCGCCACAGGTGCGTCATGCGCTGCGTTTCACCGCCATGATAACTGGGTGTCCGCTCGATGTGCGCGCCATCGGGTAATATCTGCCGGTGCGCGGCATCGTTGATGATATTCACGCCGAACCGGCGCCACTCCGCTGTGTCGGGAAGCGGATCCAGCCGGATGCCGCAGAGCAGGAACGCCGTCGCCTGTGCGAGACGCCAGTTGCCGAAGGGGGTGAGGCGCGGGCGCAGGAAAGCGAGTTGCGCGCGCACTGAGTCGATAATCAGTCCGCGGAACGCGGTGTCGAACGCCGAGCTGGTGCAGAAAACCGGCAGCACACCGAGCCAGCCGCCGACGCGGGCAGACAGGTTGAGCGTGTTGTCATACGGCGCGATGGTCCACTCCGCGCACGTAGGATGGGCGCGTATCCAGTCGGCGATGTAGTCGCGCGCCGCCTCCGCATAACACTCCGTGCCGGTGGCGCGATAGGCGGCAGCCAGTGCCGACAGCGCGTAGAAGCGGTTGAGTTGCGCGGGCCATTCCTGGTGCGCATGCTGCGGTGCGCTCCAGTCGATATTTACCCGTCCTACCCGGGTGTGCTTGGTGTGATAAAAGGAGATAATGCCATCCACCGCGCGATCGGCGATCGGACGGGTCTGCTCCTCCGGCGTCGGGTAAGGATCACCCCAGGCCATCGCCAGGCGTGCCGCGTTGCATAAAAGCTGTGCGTTGCTGATCATCTGCTGCTCTGTCGGGAAAGCGTTCCGACGCCGATGGTAAGCGTAATCGGGAGCACTGTCAATTCGACGGCTAGGCGAAGGCATGAGAATTGTGTATGATTGCTGCTATCCTCCGGGGAGGGTCTATGCTGATCATCACGCGTATCTATCGTCCTTGCGCATTATTTACCTTCTGCCTGCTGGCGTTGCACGCGTCAGCGGTGGGGTGGCGGACGGATGGCACCGGGCACTATCCGGACGCACGACCGCCGATCGAATGGGCAATCGATAAGAATGTGCTCTGGTCCACCCCGCTGCCGAACTGGAGCAACGCCTCGCCGGTGCTGGTGGGCGAACGTATCTTCGTCTGCGCCGAACCGGCCACGCTGCTCTGCGTGGATCGCGCCGACGGGAAGATTCGCTGGCAGCGAAACAACACCTGGGAGGAGATGGTCAGTCCGGACGAAGGCGCGAAGATGAAGCAGGATTTGCAGTCCGCCGACCAGCTCACCCGCGAACTGCGCGGCGTCGAAGGGGAATTGCGCAAAGTCGCCGACGGTTTGAAAGCCACCCCGGACGATGCCGACTTGCTGGCGAAGCAGACTGAGTTGCTGCCGCGCCGCGATGCGTTGAAACAGCAACTCGCGCCATTGGCCAACCTGTGGTATCGTCAACCCGGCACTCACCCGACCAACGGCTATACCTCATCCACCCCCGCCAGTGACGGACGTTATGTCTACGTGCTGTTCGGCACCGGCATTGCCGCCTGCTACGATCTGGATGGCACCCGCCAGTGGATCACATTCCTTGAGAAGTCATCCGGTGCCAGTGGTTGGGGGCACTGCGTGTCGCCGGTGCTGTCCGGCAATACGTTGCTGCTGCATATGGTGAACCTGTATGCCCTCGATGCGGCTACCGGCACCGTGAAGTGGAAGACGTCATCGCCGGAGCTCTGGGGCACGCCGGTCGTGACGCGTCTTGGCGATGTGCCGGTGCTGGTCACCGCGCACGGTGACATCCTGCGCATCGCCGACGGCCAGATGCTGACGCGCGGTGTGCGTCCCCTGGATTACAACAGCCCCATCGTCGCGGACGGCATCGCCTACTTCATTCAAGCGGGCGGCAAGGCGGTAAAGCTGCCGACAACCGACGACGGCACGGCCCCACAGGTGCTGTGGCAAACGAATCCGAAAAACGACCGCTACTACGCCGCGCCACTCATCCACCAGGGATTGATTTACGACATCACCCAGGCGAAAGTGTTCAGCATCATCGACGCCGCCACCGGCGCGGTGGTATACACGACCACGCTGGAACTGGGCGGCGGCACTGTCTATCCCAGCCCCTGCCTGGCCGGCAACCGTCTCTTTATCAGCAGCGATAGCGGAGTCACCATCGTGATGGAGCCGGGCAATCCCCCGACGATCCAGGCTACAAACCGACTGGAGCCCTTCCGCACCACCCCCGTCTTTGACGGCAACCGCATCTACATTCGCACGTTGAAGAAGCTCTATTGCCTCGGGACGGCGGGGTAGGCGCACATGCGAGCCCTCACTCCCCCAGCGCGACCGACAGGGCAGCGTAATCGCCCAGCGCTTCACCCAGTTCGGCGGGCACCACGCGGCAGACGCCGGCGGTGTGCGGCAGCGCTTCCTCGGCGATCACGCGCGCGGCGATGGGCCACAGCAGGTCATGCGCACGCACGAAGATGCTGCCGAGGACGATGACTTCCGGGTTCAGTAGATCGAGCAGTATGGACAGGCTGCGTCCCAACTGGCGCGCGACCACGGTAAAAATCTCCGTCGCCACCGGATCGCCCGCCCGCGCGGCATCGGCAATGGATCTGGCGGAGAGCGCGGTCAACTCCACGCGCGTGGGGCAAAACGCCACCGTCTCTCCACGTTTCCAATGGCGGCGCACGATCTGCTGCCCCAGTCGCGCGATGCCACCGCCGCTGCAGAAACCCTCGCACGAGCCGCGCTTGCCAAAACCAATGGGACCGGTGCGCGACAGCCGCACGTGGCCAATCTCACCGGCAAAATCATTCGCTCCTGCGTAGAGTTGCCCGTTCAGGATCAACCCGGCGCCGAACCCGGTGCCGAAAGTGATGAAGACCATATGGCGCGTTCCGCGACCGGCGCCCCACCGCCACTCCGCCAGCGCGCAGGCGTTGGCATCGTTCTGCAGCCGTGTCGGAATGCCCAGCGCTTCTTCGAAACGGCGGGTGACGGGGATCGCATCCCACCCCGGCAGGTTGGGCGGGCTGAGGATGACGCCTCGCGCGCTGTCGAGTGGATTGCCGCAACTGATGCCGATGCCCCGCACTGCCTCCAGCGCCACCCCGTGCCGTGCGGTAATCCGCCGCGCGTCCTCTTCCAACCGTCCCAGCGCATACGCCGGCCCGCGCGCGGTCTCGGTCGCGAAAGCCAGCCGGTCGAGTATTTCAACTCCGTCACTCGCCGCCCTGCCAAGGATCACCGCGCACTTGGTGCCGCCGATATCGAAACCGAGCAGATAATCGTTCATGGGTGTTTCACCTTTCCGAAAACGAGACGCTTCCCGCCACCGAGGCGAATCGGCGGCGGTTGCCCCCTGTTGACGGGTGTGGGATACCAGCAAAAGCCGAAGCAGGTGATCTCATGTTCAAGCGCCCACTTCATCCCCGTCGGTCGCTGCCGGGTGGTTCTCGAGATATTGTACGCTCTTCTCCCCGCCCCAGTGGGTTCCTGCTTCCAGCCAGGCGCTTCTTCGAGTTTATCATACCGAAGTCTCAACTCAGAATTCACGAGCGCATGGCAACGCCGTGGAATTTCGGTAAAAAGACCCCCCTTCCCGGCAACAACCGAGGAATCCACGGGAAATAACATGTCGCAGGTTGCCGTGATCGGCGTCGGAGGGAAGGCACGACATATCACAGAGCACGGCGGTACCATGGGCGATGGGACGTGATATGGCGCGAGTATGGGCATCGACACGATGAGCGAAGACATTTTTCACCCACCGCATTCCCGCTTCTATCGCCAGCGAGTATACTAGGCAACAGATGGAAAGAATCTCCACCTGTTGCCTCCACGGTTTGCTTCCGATGGGGGAAAGGCCAACGAGCAAGCGGTGCCGTATTTTCTGAAATATACCAGAGTATCTTGAGCATGAGGCATCTATGTCGCGAACCATCGAAATCGTTACTCCCGAGCAGGTGGTCATCCAGTACGAATTGGCGGGCATTGGCTCGCGCGGCGCGGCGGCGTTGTTGGATGCGCTGGCGCAGTTGTGCATTTACGCGGCGCTGCTGGGCGCCATCACGCTGCTGATGAAACTCACTGCGCTTCCTTTCTGGGATGAAATGAGCACTGCGATCCTGATCAGCCTGCTCACTTTAAGCTTCTTCATTATCATGTGGGGGTATTACATCGCTTTCGAAACGTTATGGAACGGCGAAACGCCCGGCAAGCGCATACTGGGACTGCGGGTAATTAAAGATGGCGGCTATCCGGTCGATTTCCGTTCCGTGGTAATTCGCAATCTGGTGCGCGCGGCGGACGCACTGCCCGGCATGCCGGGATTGCCGTTTTATGGGCTGGGATTCGTCTCCGTCCTGCTGCATGGACAATATAAACGCTTGGGCGATCTGGCCGCGGGCACGGTGGTGGTGCGCCATGGAAAAGCGGAAGAGACCGATAAACCGCTGCTGGGCGAGGCGCAGGTGATGCGCTTGCTCGACGCCGCCACCCTCAGCCAGCTCTCGCGGCTGAGTCGCAAGGAATACCGGCTGGTGCAGCAGTTCCTGGAACGGCGCAACGAGTTGCCGTCCGCGTTGCAGGTAGAGTTCGCCCGGCGGCTGGCACAGCAGTTCATCGATAAATTCAGTTATCAAGTGCCGGCGCTCGGGATGAATTACCTGCGCTGGCTGGAAGAGCTGGACCTGGCCTATCGCCGGCGCACGCTGGGCACACCCGAGGCCGTTCCACCGCCATCCAACCCGTCGTCATCCACTCCCATCTCCTCGCCGGCGTCTCCGGCTCCCGAAACACGGCGCTGGTAACCGCAGGTTTGATGCCGGGACGAGTCGGGCATTTCTAAGAACTGACGTGTGCTCCGCCGTGACCTTTCCGATAATACAATACCGGCGTTTTTCCCAAGGCCGGGAGTTCAATCAGGGAGGGGAATTTTGGAGAACTTGTCGATCGATGCCAACAGCATCTTCGACGGGTGGCTTCATGTCCGTCGCGTAGACCGGTGCTGGCCACGGATCATTAATCACCGGGATACCCGCACAGTTCCGACGAAAAGCTCATGATGCCGAAACGCAACATACTCCAATATCTGTGCCTGGCGTGTGTGCTCCTGCTCACCGCGGGGATTGCCGTGGTAGTCGCGCAGCAATCCACCACGGTTTCCGCGTCCACGCCCCCACCGCCGCTGCCGACACCTCCGCGTTACACTACGCCGAATTATCGCGATGTTTTGGCGGGCAAAGTGCCATTGCGGGTGCTGGTCACCACCCGGCAGCGCATGTTGGCGTGGAAAAGCAACAGCGAGGTGCGCGCGACAAACCCGGCAGACGGCAGCCTGCTTTACGCCACGAAAGATGGCGAGATGGTTGGGTTAGTGCGCGCAGGGGAGGACAGCAGTTGCTGGCTGCGCCGCAACGGGGAGAATTTTTGTGAGGCGTCAAGCGCAGTGCGGCTGGAAGCGAGCAAGACGATCAACATCTGGATGCCCACCCCCGACACCTGGATGGCGCTGACCGGGCCGCTGGTGATCACCCCTACGGCGGATGGAGCGTTCAGCCTGGCACGGGAGATCGCGCTGGAAACCTATCTGCAAGGCGTGGTGCCGGCGGAGATGCCGGCAAGATTCCACCCACAGGCGTTGCGCGCGCAGGCGATCATCGCCCGCACCTACACGTTGTGCAAGCTGGGCCGGCACGCCACAGTGGGTGCAGATCTGTGCGCGGTGGAACACTGCCAGATGTATGGCGGCGAGACGCGGCGTGCAAAGGAGACCGACCAGGCGCTGGCCGATACCCGCGGGTTGGTGCTGCTGTATAACGGTAAGCTGGCCGAACCGTATTATTCTTCCACCTGCGGCGGAGCGACCGATGACGCCGGCACGCTGTGGGGGCCGGAATACGCGCGACCGTATCTGGAAGGCGTGTCGGATCTGGCGCGCGCGGAAACCCCGGCACTGGACGCCAGTACGCTGCTGGCGGCAGAGGATGCCTACTGCAAATCGTCGGGATGGAGTCGCTGGACCCGGCAGTTCACCGCGGACGAAGTGAACGCGCTGGTGGCGAAGAACCTGCCGTTGGTGACCGCCGATCCGATGGCGCAGATTCGCAGGGTGACGAACATGGCGGTGGAAGAGCGCACACCCAACGGGCGGATCGCCTCACTGCGCGTGGAAGGCGACGGCGTCAGCGTGCTGGTGCGCGGCGATCAGGTGCGCTGGCTGTTCGGCAACGGCGCACCCGGCCCCAGCGGCCTGTGGGGTACGCTGTTTGAGCTAACACTCACCCGCGATGCCGCCGGTGCCCTCACCCGCTATACCTTTCGCGGCGCCGGTCGCGGTCATGGCATCGGCCTGTGCCAGTGGGGCGCCGAAGGCCGCGCCCGTGCCGGCCAGAGCTACCGCAACATCTTACACGCCTATTACCCCGGCACACAGTTGAGCGATGAGGCGGCGAGTGGCAAGTGAGAAGTGGTGGGTTGAAACCTCGTCACGGCGGTCAACCGCCGGGCCGGGGATAGATGCCCGATGAATCGGGTTTGGGGGAAGGCCCTGCGTTTCACACATCACACGGAGGAGTAGCCATGACCCAGGAACAGGAAACGTTATGCCTGGAGTTGATCACCCACGCCGGCAACGGGCGGGCAGAGGCGTTTGACGCCCTGACGGCAGCGAAGCGGGACGATTTCGCGAGTGCGACGGAGCACCTGGCGGCGGCGGAACGCGAGTTGAGCATGGCGCACGCGGCGCAGACGCGCTTCCTCGCCGGCGAGGCGCAAGGAGTGGGAATGACGCCCAGCTTGCTGCTGGTCCACGCGCAGGATCAACTGATGACCGCCATGTCGGAGCGCACGCTGATTCGTGAATTGATTGAGTTGTACCGGCGGCTGGAGGCGCGCTGATGCCCGCCGACCGCGTCATCCTGAACGCCGATGACCTGGGGCTGTGCCCGGCGGTAAACCGCGGCATCATCGCCGCATGGCAGGCAGGCGCGGTGGGTGACAGCACCGTCTTCGCCAACGCGTCGGCATTGCCCGAACTGCTGGCGCCGGCGCGCGCGCTCGGACTGCCGGTGGGCGTGCACTTGAACCTGACCTACGGCCATCCGCTGTGCAACCCCGCTGACATCCCGGCGCTGGTCGATATCGACGGCCGGTTCGTGAAACGGCAGCAGTGGGTATTACCGCTCCCGACGGAACAGGTGCGGCGCGAACTAACGCGCCAGCTTGAACGCGTCAGCGCGCTGGTCGGCCAACCCTCGCACCTGGACAGTCATCACCACGTGCACGCCTACCCCGAGGTGCTGTCCATCGTGATTGAGCTGGCACGGGCGCATCGCTTGCCCGTGCGCGCCACCATGCCGCAGATGCGCGCCAACCTGCGCGCCGCCGGCCTTGCCACCCCCGATCACTTCAGCATGGAGTTTTACGGCGAGAACGCTACCGTGGCGACGCTGCAACGCCTGGTTGACGACTGCCCCGGTGGCACGCTGGAGATCATGGCGCACCCCGGCCTCGATGACCCCGCCATCCCTGGCAGCTACCGCGCCGGCCGTGCCCGCGAACTCGCCGCGCTCACCGACCCGCAGTGGCGCGCATACCTGGCGGAACGCGGCATCACCATCGTGGGATTCGACAGCCTGGGATGATGGACTGATATGTTGCGGAAATCAGGGAATCGCGCATCTTCCTGGCAATGATCCTTTCCCACAGATCACGTCTCAGAACTGCGTGCCGTTATCCACTGTTCCACCTGCGCGTAGGTGGGCAGGTCGCGGGGATCAGCGGAGGTGGAGACGCGGATGGCGGCGGCGGCGGCACCAAGGCGGGCGGCCGCGAGCCAGTCGGGAAGGGTCATGGCGGCGAGATCTCGGCGCAGGGCAGCGGCGACCAGGCCGGCGTGGAAGGTGTCGCCCGCGCCGACATCGTATACCACCGGCACGCGGTAGGGACTGACGGCGCCGGTCTCATTGCCGGCACGGAGTAGCATTTCGCCGTCGCCGCCGCGGGTCATTACCAGCACTCGTGGTCCTAGTGCTTGCAGCGCGCGCAGGCCGTCGTCGCCCGGCTGTCCGGTGATGAACTCGACCTCTTCCGTGTTCAGCACCACGATATCGGCCAGCGCCACCGCTTCCCGCTCCACCGCCAGTACCTCCGCCGCGGGTACGCCCCACGCACCCAGGCGCAGGTTGACCGCGTAGAGTACCGGTACCCCCGCCCGCCGCGCATCGCGTGCCGCCTGCAGCACCAGCGGGCGCAGTGCGGCATCGCGGATGCTGCCTTCGCTGAAGTCGAACAGCCGGCCGGCGCTGGCGGCGTGGAAATCCTCCGCCGCCAATGCCTGCATCGGCGTGCTGTGGCCGGGGAAGCGGTAGAAGCGGAACTGCTTGCCCCCCTGTTGATCGACGGCGCAAAATGACACCGGCGACAGTTGCCCGGCAACGCGGCGCACGCCGGAGACGTCCACGCCGAACTCGGCCAACTCGCGGGTCATCAACACGCCGAATTCGTCATCGCCCAGCGCGGTGATGAAATGCACGCCTATGCCTAATCGCGCCGCGGCGAAAACGAAGTTGGCTGCGGCGCCGCCGGCGACCAGCGTGTAGCGGTGCGCGGTGGCAAGGGTCTCGCCGGGTTGCGATGGGGTGATCTCCACCAGCAGACTGCCGACCGTTACTAACTCGAAACGGGTTGTCATCGTGTGCGGTGCTCCCAACGGCCCAGGCCGGCGGCGCGGGCGCGTGCTTCCGCCGCCTCGAATTCCGCGCGGTGCGCGGTGTTCGGCGGGAAGGCTTTCGCGACCGCCATCCCTTGCTCGACCAGGGTGAGATTGACGAAGGTTTGATTCACATAGACATAGGCGAGCAGCCGTCCATACCGATCGCGCCGCTCGCGGTCGAAGACCAGCCGCACCGTTTTGCCGCGTACCAGCGTGGCGTTGGCGCGCGTGGCCGCGGCGGCATAAGGCTCCGCGTCCCCGCCGCGTCGCGCGTGCAGTTCCGGCGTGTCGATACCGATGTAGCGCACGCGTTCGCCGCCGGACAGCTTAATGGTATCGCCATCCACCACTCGTGCCACCCGCGCGGTGGTCTCCCCCGCGGCAGTGCGCGCCGCGGGCGGGGGTATCGGCACGAGTTGGTCGCCGCGAAACTGGTACAGGCTTATGCCCAGCAGCGCAAGCGTTAGCAGCAGGCCGATGATCCCCGTCGCATGACGTCGATGTCCGTGTCTGACGGTCATGAAACTGTCATTCGCCGCCAGGACATCATTCCCTGTCGGGCAATGAACCACACGAAAACCCCGCCACGGGAAATACTTGTTACAATATCGGTGCTGCGTCACATGCATCGACCGACGCGGCGGTCTACCTGCATCAGGGTATAAGCCGGCAGCAATGCTGTGAGACAAGTCCGGGGGGAGGACGCGCACATGGCTACAACACAGGCACGCATCGTCGTGGTGGAAGTACAACCCGGCGAACTAGACTACCTCCAGCAGCATTTGCCCGAGGCGGAGAGCTACCTGGACTGTCCTCTCGATCAGTGTCCGGTAGAACAGTATCGAGATGCCGAGATTGTCTCCGTTTTCGTACACTCGATGGTGACGCGGGCGGTGCTGGACCAAATGCCGCGCCTGCGCTTCGTCGCCGCCCGCTCGACCGGTTACGATCACATCGATCTGGAAGCATGCAACGAACGCGGCATCCCCGTTTCCAACGTGCCGCGCTATGGCGAAAATACCGTCGCCGAGCACACCTTCGGACTGATTCTGTCGCTGTCACGCAAGATTTACCGCGCCTACCAGCGCACCATTGCCGGCGATTTTTCGCTGCAGGGGCTGGAGGGATTCGATATCAAGGGGAAGACGCTCGGCGTGGTGGGCGCGGGCAGCATCGGCCTGCACGTGATTCGTACCGCCCGCGGATTCGGCATGAATGTCATTGCCTATGACGTGAAGCCGAATCCGCTGATCGCGGAAGTGCTCGATTTCGAATACGTCAGCCTCGACGACCTGTTCAGCCGTGCGGATATCATCAGCTTGCACGCGCCCTATACGCCTGCCACCCACCACATGATCAATAAGGACAGCATCCGGCGCTTGAAGCGCGGTGCACTGCTCATTAACACCGCTCGCGGCGGGTTGGTCGATACCGAAGCCCTGATCGAGGCACTGGACGAAGGCATTCTCGCCGGCGCCGGCCTGGATGTGCTGGAAGGTGAGGAGTTGGTCGAGGAAGAGGAACGCTTGCTGAACACCCCGGAAGCGGCGGAGAATCTGCGCATGCTTATCCGCCGGCACATTCTGTTGCGCCGCCCCGACGTGCTGATTACTCCGCACATGGCCTTTTACAGTCGCGAGGCGACGGAGCGCATTATGCAGACGACTATCAGCAACATTCACGCGTTCCTGTCCGGCGCGCCGACTAATGTGGTCAACGCGCCATACAAGCAACCGGAGGCGTAGCCGCAGCAACGAGCCGAAGTGTCTCAGCGGCCGTCAAATGCCAGCAACGGCGTCTTTTTCTTGATCAGCAGAATGGTCAGGTAGAGGCCCAGGTTGGCGAAAAAGAGGGTGGTCATCGACGAATCTATCACCCAGATGCCTTCGCCCATCCCATTTACCAGCACTTCCATCATGAGGAAAATGGTGATCAGCAGGAAGAATCCGGTATGTTCGCGCCGCAGCATCGCCTGCCAGCAAAACCGGCATGACGGCGCGCGCCACAGGCGGAACTGGGGGATAAACGCGGGAGTCCGCGCCGCCCATTCATAGAATTCCTCGCCGAACTGCTCCGCCAGGAAGGCCTCTTCAGCCAGGCAAATACGTTCGTAGTAGAGCCAGAACAGCAGCGAAGCGATGACGGCCAGCCACCAGACCTCGACGAATAACAGCAAGCCCAGCATGCTGAGATAATTGCCCAGGTACAGCGGGTGGCGCACGATGGAGTAGAGTCCGCTGGTGTTCAGGCTGAACGCCAACTGCTCTTTGGTGTTGCGGCCCGACGTATTGGCAGGCACGAAGCACCCGACCAGGCAGCGAACGAGCAATCCCAGCACCGCCACTCCCAGCGCGCCCAGCTTCCAGAGGATATTGAAATGCTCACCCCACATGCGCGCCAGTCCTTCGGATTGCCACAGTGCCACCACCAACAAGGGCAGGATGAGCGCGGGACCATACGAGCGCCAGCGAAAGAGGAAATTGCCTTCCTTGAGGAGTTCATCGGTGAGTGCCATGACAGAATCCTTTATCCATGTAGAATAATCACAACAACAGACACAACTATTATAAATTATTTAAGACCGGCTGGCAACCGAACAGGAAATGGCTCGCACTGCCACTTACACCCTCGTATCTTTAGCGGCAGGGATCACTCGCGCACGCACCGAATCTCTACGTATAATGGCCGCGTCACTCGCATTGGAACAGGTTGCGGTGGAACGTGCCACCGTCATCGACGGACAGGCGCGCATGCTGCGCATCCTGTCGGACGTCACCTTCACCGTGCCGGCAGGGGGGAGATTAGGCATTTTTGGCCCCTCGGGCGCGGGGAAAACCAGCCTGTTGCGCCTGTTGAATCGGCTGGACGATCCCGCCGAAGGCCGGGTGTTGCTGGAAGGTGAGGACATGCGCCGGCTGGACGTGGTGCCGGTACGGCGGCGGGTGGGGATGATTTTTCAGCAACCATTTCTCTTCGATCTCACCGTCGAAGGCAACCTGGCGTATCCGCTGCGCCTGTTGCGCCGTGAG
Source organism: uncultured bacterium (assembly GCA_964472305.1). GTDB lineage: Bacteria > Armatimonadota > Hebobacteria > CAIYQO01 > CAIYQO01 > CAYYJR01. The sequence continues at coordinate 20,222 of CAYYJR010000028.1, read as the reverse complement.
TTGCCGCGCGAGCAGGCGGCGGCGCTGCTGGAGGAGTTCGGGTTGCCGGCGGAGCTGCTGACGCGGCGCGGCGATCAACTGTCCGGCGGACAGCAACAGCGAGTGGCGGTGGCGCGAGCGTTAACCCTCTGTCCCGACGTGCTGGCGCTGGACGAACCCACTTCCGCGCTGGACGCGGACAGCGCACAGCGGTTGCTGGACACGCTGCTGCGGCGCAACCGCGAGCAGGGGCTGTCGCTGGTGATGGTCACCCACGTGCCCGACATCGTTCGGCGCCTGGACGGCGCGGCGCTGATGGTGCATGCGGGGCGGGCGCAATGGTATGCCGACGCTAACGCCGCGCTGCACGCGGCGGAGCGCGCGCGGGTGCAATTGGAGTAGACGATGCCCATTCCCCTCCATTATCCCGACCTGCTGATCGCCGCCTTGCTGGTGCTGGGCTGCGTGATCGGTTCGTGGCGGCTGCAACTCGGACTGGAGCGCGACTTGTTGTGGGGTGCGGTGCGCGCGTTCGTGCAGCTCGGATTGGTCGGTTACGTGCTGGTCTTCCTCATCCGCGACGGGCACTGGTACTGGGTGCTGGCGGCGCTGGTGGTCATGCTGGCGGTGGCGGTGCACACCGCGTCGGGGCGCGTCACCGAACTGGCGTATGGCAAAGGGTGGGTATTCACCGTCGCCATCGTCAGCGGCAGCCTGGTGGTGCTGCTGTATGTTACCGGGCTGGTGCTGCGGGTGACGCCATGGTACGATCCGCGTTACCTGTTACCGCTGGCAGGCATGATCGTCGGCAACGCGATGACTGCCGCCACGCTGGCGGTGGGGCGTTATGCGGGTGACTTGCGGCGGCGACGCCAGGAGGTGGAATCGGCGCTGGCCCTCGGCGCCACCGCCATGCAGGCGGTGCACCCGGTGCGTCGCGACGCGCTGCGCACCGCCATCATTCCCAGTGTGAATGCCATGCTGGTGGTCGGCATCGTTTCGCTGCCCGGCATGATGACCGGCCAGATCATCGCCGGCCAGCATCCCACCCAGGCTGCGTTGTACCAGGTGATGGTGATGTATATGATTACCGCCGCCGCCACCTTCACCAGCATACTCGCCGTCGTCGCCGCCGTGCGCCAGACTTTCACGCCCGCCCAGCAGTTGCGATTGGATCACGCGCCCGCGGTGACGAATTCTCCCGGCGCCCAAGCGCCGTGAATGGACATGAGGCCGGTGCCGCACCGGATACGCGACGATGAAACCGCTTCAGCTCCTGTTTACCCCACCGGCAGCAATCGCGTCACTGCCCGCAGCAGTTCGTCGCGCTGAAACGGTTTGTTCAAGAAGCCGTCGAAGCGCACCCCCGCGTGCCGGTCGCTGTCGAGGTGCTGGCTGCGCACGGTGAAAATCAGGATGGGCAAGCCGGCGATGCGCGGATCCGCGCGGATGGCGCGGCACACCGACCAGCCGTCGATGCCCGGCAGCATGATGTCGAGGATAGCCAGATCGACGCGCTCATCCGCCAGCAGGCGCAGTCCGTCCTCCCCGTCGGCGGCGGGCAGCACCTCATATCCGGCCATCTCAAGGAGCAGCTTCGTCAGTTCGCGGATATCCTCGTCGTCCTCAACCAGCAGGATGCGTGTTGCCATGCGGGCTACTCCTTTCTGTTTCGTTGCGCGCTGCGTCGCTTGGCAAGGCGATGGTAAAGGTGCTGCCTTGACCCACCCCCGCGCTATCCGCCCAGATGCGTCCGCCGTGCAACTCCACGATGCCGCGGGTGACCGCCAATCCTAATCCCAGCCCGCCGGCCTTCTCGTCACGATTCACCTGGCGAAACACGGCAAACACGGTCGGCAACTCCTCCGGCGGAATGCCGCGTCCGGTGTCGCAAACGCTGAGGAGCGCCTCGCTGCCCACACGACAACAGCGCACGGTAATGCTCCCATCCGTCGGCGTGAATTTCACGCTGTTGTGCAGCAGATTCGCGATGCACTGTTGCAGGCGCTCCGGATCGGCGGTGATGGGCAGCGGCTCATCCGTCGGTGCCAGCGTCAGCGACAATGTTCGCTCTGCCGCAAGGTGTCGCACGTTCTCCACTGCCAGGTTCGCCTGCATCCAGAGATCAGTCGGCACCGGCTCCAACGTGATCTTGCGATGGATCAATCGCGACATATCCAGGATTTCATTCACCAGCCGCGCCTGGCGCACGGCATTGCGGTGCACCACCGCCATTGCGTGATTGATGAAGTCGGGGTTGTCCTGGCGCAGCGCTTCGGCCGACCAGCCCAGTATGGCGGTGAGCGGCGTCTGTAATTCATGCGAGAGCACGGCGAGGAATTCGTCCTTCGCGTGGTCCGCCTCTTTCAGCGCGGTGATGTCCATGAACAACACGGCGAACTGTCGTGGTGCCGGGCAATAGGCAAACACCCGGTAATGCCGATCGAGCGCCGGCGAATAATGCTCGAAATGGCTCGGATCACCAGTGAGCGCTACCTCGCCGTAGATTTGCATCCAGAAGGGGTCATCGTCGGGCAGCACGTCATTCTTCAGGCGACCAACGATGTCTTCGCGTCGCAGTCCGGTCAGTCGTTCGAAGGCGGGATTGATATCCAGGAAGCGGTAGTCACATGGTGTTCCATCCGCGGTAAGGACGATTTCGTGCAGAGCGAATCCTTCGGTCATGCTGTTAAAGAGGGCGTGATAGCGCGTTTCGCTCTCCCGCAGCGCCTCTTCTGCCTGCACCCGCTCGGTGATGTCTATAATCGCCATATTCACGCCGATCACCCGGCCGTCGGCGTCGCGCAAGCATTCGGCGGTGATGTCATACACCCAGCGCTCGCCGTGGGTATGCCCCGACACTTCACCGCGGATCACGACCTCGGACTCCAGCGTCTGGCGCAACAACGCCATAAACTCCGCCGCATCGTGGGGAGGAATCAATTCATCGGGACGCTTTCCCAGCACTTGTTGCGGCTGGAATCCATGGGGTGTGTTGTAGATCCAGGTATAGCGCAGGTCGCGGTCAAAGGTGGCCACGGTGATGGGCGCGTGTTGCAGCGCCAGTCGGAAGCGGTCCTCACTCTCGCGCAACGCGCGCTCCAACGGCAACAGCCAGGCGCCCTTCACCACACTGAGGATGGCGAACAGCAGGTAGAGCCCGCCCAGGTATTGCCCCCCCCGCCCGAGCCAATTGAGCGGCGACGCGATGCTTTTTATTAATAACACCGTCAATAAGCCCAGGCCGATCAACGCCAATCCGATGCAGCACCAGTGCAGGAAAATGATGCGCATTCGGCGGTAGAGGAGGCCATACCCCAATGAGGCCAGCAGAAACAACGTGACAGTGACGCCGAGGACGCTTTGCCGCAACGGCGTCATGCCTTCACGATAAAACGGCGGAAATGCCCCTGCGATCGCTCCCAGCACCAGCAGACCCAGCACGAGCAAAACGCCCAAGTATACCAGTGCCAACTGGCGTACCGTTGGCGGGTGCTGTGCCGCCGGCACGGTTGTCCGCAAGGTGAGAACGGCACTGCACAGGAAGCACGCCCCGGCCACGCCACAGCCGGTATTGTAGACGGTGAGCACGGCATTCGTTTCGTGCAGCAACAAGCCGGCAAGTATAGTTACGGTGCCGTACGCCAGCGCGCCGGCGCCCAGGCACAGCACGCCCCGCGAACCGGTCTCCAGAAAACTGCGCGCCGCCAGGTAGACGATCAGCAGCGAAACCGCCGTGCAAAAGAGCGTATTTAACGTCGCCAGCAATACCGGCGATTCGTACGTGGTCTGCAGGTTGTGCGCGTAGACCACGATCATCGCCAGGATATACGCCGGAATCGGCAACCAGGCTAGCCGTGTCAAGTGTGCCGGACGCGGCGGCGCCGGCGCGATGCCGGTCGGTTCGTTCGGTAGATCCGAACGCAGCATCCGTTGCATCTTCATCTCCCAGTGATCCGTCGCCCGGCAAACCTTCGATAGCGATGTATGCCATCTCCAGGGAAGCGCAAGGGATCGGTGTGATTGCACTCAGTATCGACTGCAATAGGAGTGAACGCAAGGCGCCGTCGTGGCATATCTGTGCCATCGGCAGACATGGATGTCTACCGTGTAACCTGAAGATTCGGTTGTATTCACGCGAATTGTCAAATCGACCGCCAGGAAGATAACGCATTTTCTGTATTTTAGCAAGAGTTCAGTGATGTGATCGGAAGATCAATGAAAAAATGGAAGCGGATGCAAATCATCCCCGCGTACCTGATTGGGTGGGAGAAACCCGATATACGAACGAACGGCAGTCAGCATACCCCCGTCTCGACGCACCAGCCATCCGGGGAGTCAGGGGCAATGATGAGTGGAGTGAGTGACCCGGCTCAGGTGAGGGGGCACGGCCACCAGCGGGCGGGGAGACGGTCGGCAACGTCGGCGCCGGCGAGCAACCAGGGGCCGAAGCGGGCAGCGGCACGGCAGTGGCGAGAGGCGTCGGGAGTGGCAAGGATGTCGAGGCGGCGGCGGCGCAAGATGGCGAAGGCGGCGCGCCGGAGCAGCGGGTGGGTGTCGCACGCGGTGAGCGCTACCACCAGGGTGGAGGCGTGCTTGGCATTCCACAAGGTGCTGACTTCATCGACCAGCTCGTGGTAGGTGAGCGCGCCGCGGCGCAGCGCCATCTCCGCCAATGTGCGCAGAATATAGCGCGACTGCACCACCCCGCGGCGGCCGGTGCACCAGGCGGCGCTGCAGTTGGCGGCGTGCAGCCGATAACGAGCGCGAATGGCGGGGTCGTAGATGGTTTTGCCGTACAGTGCCGCCTGGGCGCTGACGAACCAGTCGATGGCCCCCAGGGTGCGCGTGCGTGGAAAACGCAGTTGCTCCAGCGCGGCACGGCGAAAGATCATGGTGATGGGCAGCGCGGGGATGCCGCGCAGCATGGGCGTGAAGCGCACGCGGGTATCGATGATGGTGGGATGCACCGGGTCGGCGGCAAAGAGCGCGGTGTAGCGTTGCCCCTCCCGCGCGCCGAACGATTCAGTGGCGCAACAATAGAGGACGGCCTCCGGCTCCGCGCGTAGCGCGGCAAGTCCGGTCTCCAGGTGGTCAGGCAGCCAGAGGTCGTCGTCATTCATCAGCGCCACGAACTCGGTGGCGTGGCCGGTGAGCACCTGTTGCCAGTTCCGCACGATGCCGACGTTGCTGGGAAAGCGGTGGTACGTGATGCGCGGATCGCGTCGGGAGCGCACCAGTTCCTCGGTGCCGTCCGTCGAACCATTGTCTGAGATGTAGAGGGCGAAATCCTGCACGCGTTGCGCATTGACGGAATCCAGCGTTTCGCCCAGGTACTCACGGCGATTGCAGGTGGGGATGACGATCGTGACATGCGGAGTGACGGGCACTGGTCATTCTCCTTTACGGAAAGAGCTGGTCGAGCTGCGCCATCGACGGCAAGGTACGGTCGCGTGCGGAAACGATGGGCGCGTCGTCCGGCCAGGGAATGCCGGCGGAGTTCCATCGCACTCCGGCGTCCATGTCCGGTTGATAGACGGCGGTGACATGGTACAGCATCACCGCTTCTTCGCTGGTGACGTAAAAGCCATGCGCCACTCCGCGCGGCAGGTAAAGCAGCGACGGTATCTCGCCGCACAACGACAGCACGGCATATTGCCCGTGGGTGGGTGATGACGCGCGCAGGTCGAGCAAGACATCCAGCACCGCGCCGCTGACGCAGTGAACCAGCTTGTCGTGATCGTGCGGCGGACGTTGGAAGTGCAATCCGCGCAGCACGCGCCGTGCCGATACCGAGTAATACGTCTCGGGGAAATGGGCGGACAGTCCGAGAGTCGCAAAGGTCGGCGCGTGAAAGGTTTTGACAAAGCGGCCGCGCCGGTCGTCGTGCACCGGGGGATGCAACAACCAGGCGCCGTGAATTGCCGTTTCCTGTCGGTCGAACATCCGCGCCCTCCCGTCAGGCCGGCATGGCAGCGCGCTCGCGCACCTGCCATGGCGCGTCGCCGGACGCCCACAGCGCTTCGAGCTGTCGTTTCTCGTGCAGGGTGTCCATGGGCTGGAAGAATCCTTCGTGGCGATAGGCCATCAATTCGCCCGCCGTGGCCAATTTTTCTAACGGCTCGCGTTCCCAACTGGTGGCGTCACTATCGATGTAATCGATGACTTCCGGCTGCAACACGAAGAAGCCGCCGTTGATCCAACTGTCGCCGCCATGCGGTTTTTCGCAAAACGACACGACGCGGTCGCCGTGAAAGGCGAAGCCGCCGAAGCGCGCGGGAGGACGTACCGCCGTGACCGTGGCCAGCCGTCCGTGCCCGCGATGAAAAGCCAGCAGCGCGTCGAGGTCGATATCCGCCAGGCCGTCGCCGTAGGTGAGCAGGAAGGGTTCGTGATCCAGCCACGCGCGCAGGCGCTTGATGCGCCCACCCGTCCGGGTGTGCTGGCCGGTGTCCACCATGTGCACCCGCCAGTCCGGCTGCCGGTCCGTATAGACAGTGGCGGCGCCGGTGCGCAAGTCGATGCTTACGTCGTTCTCCAGCAAGTGGCAATTGAGGAAAAACTGTTTGATGATCGCCGCGCGATATCCGAGCGCCAACACGAATTCCGTGTGTCCATAGGCGGCGAATATCCGCATGATATGCCAGAGGATCGGCAAGCCGCCGATTTCGACCATCGGCTTAGGCCGTTCCGCTGTTTCCTCGGCCAACCTCGTGCCGAATCCACCGGCTAAAATGCACACACGCATCGCGCACCCTCTCATGAAACTGGAGTGTTGGTGAAGCAGCAGACAGCCCGGCATAATGGGCGATCTGCTGGGAATAGCATACGGGCAAGGGAAATGAAGTGATGTAACCGCAGGCACACATGACGGGGTATGGGCGGAAATGCGCACATCATCAGCTGTGTCGCGCCACCGCCACGGTGCGCCCGTATATGATGACGCCCATTGTTCCAGCGGACAACCGCCGTGCTACTGGCAGCAATCGACATCAAATCGGATTGTCGAAATCAAGAACTGTTTCCGATCCCCCGCTCTCCTCCTGTGCGTAACCGGCGTGCTGTCATCAGTTTTTTCGAGGAGACTCGTGCTGCCGCATGCTACCATCCAACGGATGCTGTTATAATAGCGGGCATGGACACCACTGATCATCTTGCTTACCGATACCAACCCTCACCTCGCCTGCTCCGATTGCGTCGGCGGGTGATGGAAGGGGCGCCGGAACTGCACGACGGCGCGCGACGCAGCTATTGCTTCCTGCAGGGGTGGATGGCGGCGGCGGGGCAGCCGCTGGCGCTGCGCAGTGCGGCGGCGCTGGCGAACGTGATCGAGGGGATGCCGGTCGTGATGGCGCCCGGTGAACTGTTGGTCGGAGAACACGGCAACGGCGACCTGTCCAATTTCGTCGGGCTCACGGAGGAACAATGCGGCAGGGTGGTCGTCAGTCCGCGGTTGATCGCGGGGGAGAAGGAAGAATTCCTGGCATGGGCGGCCCAACATCCGTACCAGGGCCAGGTGCTGGACGCGGGCGCGTTCTTTCCGCCGGAACTGCACCTGGCGCAGCAGCATGGCGTCGTCACCGTATGGGGCACTGACTTGAACCACAGCATCCGCGCGTATGCGAAAGTGCTGCGGTTGGGATTTGCCGGCCTGCGCGCGGAGGTGGAGGCGGCGCTGACCGCGCTGCCGCTCACCGCGCCCGACGCGGCGCCGCGTCGGGCGGCGTGGTTGGGCTGGCGGCGCATTTGCGACGCGGCGCTGGAACTGGGCGCACGGCATGCCACACGGGCGCGTGAACTGGCGGCGACATGTGCCGATCCCACGCAACGACGTGAGTGGGAGGAGATCGCCGAGGTGTGCGAACGCGTGCCCGCGCAACCGGCACGTACCTTCCGTGAAGCGCTGCAGGCGCTATGGTTTGCACATATGATTACCGTGTGGGAGGACAGCGTCAACGCCAACAGCCTGGGGCGCATCGACCAGTTCCTCTGGCCGTATCTGGAGGACGATCTGGCGGCGGGACGCCTCACCTGGGACGCGGCAGCGGAGTTGCTGGCGGCACTGTGGATTAAGCTGTATCAGCCCTATGACGTGCAGCAGATGACCATTGGCGGCGTGCGTGTCGATGGCAGCGACGCGGTAAATCCGCTCAGTTATCTGGCGCTTGCCGTGACGGAGGGATTAGAGTTCGTGCGCTGCCTCTCCGCCCGGTTGCACCGCGATACCCCGCGCGCCTTCGTCGAGCGCTGCGTCGATCTGGTGGCAAAAGGCGGCGGTATTCCCTTTTTCTTCAACGATGACGTGCTGGTGCCCGCGCTGGTTGCCAAGGGCATCTCCCGTGAGGATGCCCGCGATTACGCGCCTATCGGCTGCATTGAGATCACCATCCCCGGCAAGGCCAGCCCGCATGCGGTGAGCCACTGGATCAACCTGGCCAAGTGTCTGGAATTGGCGTTGAACGATGGCTGCGACCTGCTGGACGGCACGCCGATTGGACCGCGCACCGGCACGCTGGCCGACTGCGCCACGCTGGATGACGTGCTGGCCGCCTATACGCGACAGCTCACCCATTTCGCCGAGTTGGCGGTTTATGGATCCAATGCCCTCGAACTGGCCCACCGCAGCCAGTATCGCCTGCCGTATCTCTCGCTGCTCACCGAGGATTGCGTGGCATTGGGCATGGATATCATCGAGGGCGGCGCGCGCTACAACTATCACTCCAGCGCGGCGATGGGCCTGCCCAACGTTGCCGACAGCCTGGCGGCACTGCGGACCTTCGTTTATAGCGACGGGGGTGTGGAGCGCGAGACGATGCTGCGGGCGCTGCGCGAGAACTATGCCGGGCAAGAGGAACTGCGGTTGGCGTTGCGCCACCGAGCGCCCAAATACGGCAACGATCACCCGCTGCCAGACGGTTTTGCCGCTGAGTTGACGCGGCAATATTGCGAGTTGCTGGGGCGGTATGCCACCCCCAGCGGAGGAACCTTCTTCGTGCACCTCTTTACCTTCACGCTGATGCTGCCCTTCGGCGCTTCCACCGGCGCCACTCCCGACGGGCGCCTGGCTGGCGAGCCGCTGGCCTACAGCATGTCTCCCGCACAGGGGCGCGACCGCGAAGGCCTGACCGCGGTGGTCAACTCGCTCAGCCGCATTCCCTATGAACTGGTCGCCGCCAGCAGTTCAGCCATCCTCGAAGCCGATCCCACGCTGCTACAAGGCGACGGACGCGCCGGCTTCACCGACTTGCTCATCGCCGCGATTTGCCAGGGTGTCGGCCAGTTGCAGTTCAACATCGTCGATGTAGACACCCTCCGCGCCGCACAACAGCATCCCGAACGCTACCGCAACCTCTGCGTGCGTGTCTCCGGCTTCAGTCAGCAATTCAATTTGCTTGCGCCCGACATGCAGGAACATATCATCGCGCGGACAAAGCATCGGTGCTGATCCGGCGAAAAGGGTAGACAGCTCTTCCCTTTCCGCATTACAATCCGTGAGCATCTTGCGACTTCATCGGTAGAGGAGAACATTCCGTGCTGCAGACTGATCGTCCCGTGCAACGTCACGACTGGGAAAATATCCACGTCATCGCGCGCAATCGCGAACCGGCCCACGTTCCGCTGGGGGCGTATGCGGACGCCGCCATGGCGAAATCCTGCGACCGCGCTATCTCACCTTTCGTCAAATCGCTGAACGGCACGTGGAAGTTCCACCTGGCAGAATCGCCGCTGCGGGCGCCGGAAGGATTCTACACGGAGACATTCGACGTTTCCGGCTGGGACGATTTGCCCGTACCGAGCAACTGGCAGTTATTCGACTACTGGGACAAGCCGATCTACACGAATACCCATTATCCGTTCGAACTTAGCCCACCCAACGTACCGGAGATCAATCCCACCGGCTGTTACCGGCGCACCTTCACATTGGACGCCGCCTGGGCAGGCCGGCAGGTATACATCGTCTTTGAATCGGTCGATTCCGCCTTCTACCTGTGGGTGAACGGCATCGAAGTTGGCTACAGCCAGGACAGCCGGCTCATGGCGGAGTTCGATATTACTCCCTATTTGCGCGAGGGGGAAAACACCGTGGCCGTCAAAGTGCTGCGCTACTGCGACGGCACCTATCTGGAGGACCAGGATTACTGGCAGATGAGCGGCATCCAGCGCGACGTGTATCTGTATGCCAAGCCAGTGGCGCACCTGCGCGACTTCACCGTGCGCACCACCTTCGACGGCGACTATCGCGATGCGGTGTTGGCGGTGGCGGCGTATATCACGCCGGTGGACAACATGACCGCGTATCGCGTGGAAGGCATGTTGTTCGACGCGGACGGTCGGCCGGTGCTGGCCGCGCCGGCGGTGGGCGAGGTGAAGGGTGCTTCGCCGATGTCGTCCGTCCACGATGACGAGAAAGCGTGCGCGAAGTTCAACCAGCCCATCGTCGCTCCGCGCAAATGGTCGGCGGAAGAACCATACCTGTATACGCTGGTGTTGACGCTGCGCGATCCCAACGGCAACGCCATCGACTTCGAAAGCTGCCGCGTCGGTTTTCGCCAGATTGAGATCAAGCACCGCCAGGTGCTGTTGAACGGCGTGCGCATGGTGGTGCGCGGGGTTGATCGTCACGAGCACCATCCCGTGCGCGGGCGCGCGCTCACCGATGATGATATGCGCGCCGAAATCATCCAAATGAAGCGGCTGAACTTCAACGCGGTGCGCACCAGCCATTACCCCGACCACCCGCGCTGGTACGACCTGTGCGACGAATACGGCATCTACCTGGTGGATGAGTGCAACATCGAAACCCACGGCGTGGAGGGGGAACTGAGCCGCAATCCGGAGTGGGCGCAGGCCTACCTGGCGCGCGCGACCCGCTTGTTGCTGCGCGATAAAAACCACCCCAGCGTGCTCTTCTGGTCGCTGGGCAACGAGTCGTGTTACGGGCCGCATCACGCGGCGATGGCGGCATGGATGCGCCAGCAGGATCCCACCCGTCCGGTGCAATACGAGAGCGGTCATCCCGGACCCGCGATCTCCGACGTGATGGTGCCGATGTATCCGGAACTGGATTGGGTGCGCAAGGTGATGGCCGACCCGCACGAGACGCGACCATTGATCATGTGCGAGTACGCGTATGCCAAGGGCAACGCTTCCGGCAACTTCAAGAAGTTCTGGGACCTGGTCGATGCCGAACCGTCCTTCCAGGGTGGCTTCATCTGGGATTGGGCGGATAAAGCGCTCACCGTGACGCTGCCCGACGGTCGTAAAGTCTGGGGCTACGGCGGTGACCTGGGCTGCGGGTACGATTACGTGAAGTACGATGAATCGCCCAGCATGTGCCTGAACGGCATCGTTGGTCCCGATCTGACTCCACATCCGGGTGCAATGGAGGTAAAGCAGGTACAGGCGCCGGTGGCATTCGCCGCCAGCGAGGATCAGTTGCGCGCCGGCAAGGTCACGGTGAAAAACAAGTACCAATTCCTCGACCTGAGTCACCTGACCATTACATGGGAAGTCACCGAGGACGGCGCCGTGCTGCAGTCCGGTTCGCTGCCCGCGCCGGCGGTCGCGGCGGGCGCGCAGGCCGAACTGTCGTTGCCCTTCCAGTGGCCGGCGGCGATGCCCGGAGCGGAATACTGGCTGAACCTGCGCGTGCTGTTGGCGCGGGATACCCCCTGGGCGCCGGCGGGGCACGTCATCACCTGGGGGCAGTTCGCGCTGCCCATTCGCCGAGCGCTCGGTCCGGTCGTGCTCACCGCGCAGGCGCCGGCGCTGGCGTTGGAGGCGACGACGGATGCCGTCACCATCACCGGCGACGGGTTGCGGCTGGTGTTCGACCGCGCGGCGGGGCGGCTGGCGACGTTTACCGCCGGCGGGCAGGAACTGCTGATCGCCGGTCCGGCGGAGCATTTCTTCCGCGCGCCCACCGACAATGACTTCAACAACGGGCAGACCGCCAGCTACCAAAACATGTGGCTGGATGCCGGGCTCGATCGGCTGGCGCGTACCGTGCTGACCGTCGAGGCGGCGCAACCCGGCGCTTCCTCCGCGCTGGTGCGCGTGACCGCCCTGCTGCAAGGCGCCAACCCCGATCAGCGTATTCAGAGCGAGTTGCTGTATCACGTTTTCGGCAGCGGTGACGTAGTGGTGCACAGCACCCTGGTCATCAGCGACACCTTCCCCATCCTGCCGCGCGTGGGATTGGAACTGGTGCTGCCCGGCGCGCTGTCGCACCTGACCTGGTATGGCCGCGGACCGTTCGAAAACTACGTGGATCGCAAATCCGCCGCCGGCGTGGGACGCTACACCGGCACCGTGGCCGAACAGTACTTCCCCTTCCTGATGGGTGGGGAATGCGGCGGCAAGGAGGACGTGCGCTGGGCGACGCTCACCGACGCCGCGGGCCGCGGACTGCAGGTGATCGGCGCGCCGGCGTTCCATATGGATGCCTTGCATTACAGCACCCATGACCTGGCTGCGGTGAAGCACTACTACGAGCTGACTCCGCGCCCGGAGGTGTACCTGCATCTGGACGCCGCCCACATGGGCCTGGGCAGCGACACCGGCTGGTCGCTGAACGTGCACGACGAATACCTCATCAAACCCGGCACCTTCGTTTACGTCGTGCGCCTGCGCCCCATCGCCCCCGGCGACGATCCCGCCGCTCTTGGCAGGACGCGGCTGGCGTAGCGATACCGGAATCCGGAGTGGCAACGAGGCACGGAGAGTGATGCGCTCCGTGCCTCAATAGATTTATGGCTCAATTTCGGTAAAAATCGATCCAGTGCAACGTCAGCGTGCGGTCCGTGCCGGTGAGGAAGTCGGCGGGAGCCTCGATCTCGAAGTAATCGACGCCGCGTTGCACGGGCATCCACAGTGGGCTGCCGGCGGCGATGGGCGTTTCTTCGCGCGATGTCTCGCGCAGTTCATAGCGGTGAATGTCGGGCTCTGCGCCGCTGGACGCGGTAACGATCAGCGTGCGCTTGCCGTATTGCAGGCGGAAGTGCTCCAATCCGCGCAGGTGCAGGCGGAAGGCTAGCCGGCGTGGACGTGGGCCATCGCCGAGTGCGAGGGTGGCGTTGCCGATGCCGTGCTCGCTCCAGATCGCCACGAGGTCGGTCTTGCCGTCCCGCTGCACCGCAACGCGGTCCACCGCCCGTGATTGCATCACGCGCACGGGCGCCGGCGCGTGATGTCCCGTGCACAACAGCGCCACCGCCAGCACAACAATAATCGCGTTGAGTGTCACGGCATCACGATACCATGCGCCATCAATGCACGGCAACTCCTGTCAGCACTCGTTATCCCGGCGCTTGCCGCGAAACCATCCGGATGCTCGCGTCGTGCACTGCAGTTCTACGCCGCCAGCTCCCCATACCCCGCTTCCGGGTGGTACCAGTGCTTGCGGATGAGCGCCTGGGTGGCGAGGGTGTCGTCATAGGGATTGCCGGCGCCGTCGTAGAGGACAGAGAGCATGCCGTCGTAACCGGCTTCCTTCAACTCGGCGATGGCGCGCTTGTAGTCGATATCCCGCTCCTCGCCGAAGGTGGTGAAGGTATTGGCGCGCGCATGGACGAAGTCCGCCAGGCCGGCCAGGTCGCGCACGGCCAGGTCGCGGCGGTCAGCGGGGACGCTGCCGAGGTCGATGCACGCGCGCACCCGGGGGCTGCCCACCCCGGCGATGAGCGCGGCGAAGGCATCCGACCGTGTCTGAACGCGGTCATGGTTTTCCACCACCAGCGTCATGCCGGCCATCTCCAGATCCACCACCAGCGCGCGCAATGCTTCCAGCGCGCGTTCCTCGCCCGCAACACCGGGATCGGCGGTGCCGAGGGTCACCTGTACTCGCGGGATGTTCAGCGGTCGCGCGAGATCGCCAAGCAGGCGGCGCACGCGGTCCAACTCGGCGGCCAACCGGTCAGGCTGCGGGTAGGTGAAGTCCGTGGCGGCGGACAGACAGGCGATGGGGATCAGGGCATCGTCGCAGGCGCGCCGCAGCGCGTTGAGGTATGGCGGCTCCCGGTCCGGCACCTGCGCCTCGGTAATCTCAATCGCCTCGAATCCCCGGCTGCTGCACCAGGCCGGAAACTGCGTCAGCACCAGCTCTCGCGGGATAACCCGGCGTAAACTCCACGAACTGCACGCGATTTGCATGATCCCCTCCACGGCGATACTTCCCGCATTCTACCACCGTGGCGCCGCATTGCTCGTGCAGCTACTCTGCCAATTTTTCGATGCGATATCCCAGCGCCAGCAACGCGCGCAGCGTTTCCAGCGCGGTGTGGCGGTCGTATTCCTTCTCCGCTTCCGGCAACTCGGCATACGGAACCAGATCGGGGTGCGTCTTTGCCGCGTCATCGCGCCGGGGGCCGTAGCGCCAGCCCTCCGCCAGCCGGCGCGCCGCCCACAGGTCGTGGGTATTGGCCGCCAGCCGCTCCGTTAACGCCAACAACTCGGCGGAAAGAATAATGCCTGACGTGTCCAGTGGTCGGGGACGATAACTCACCACGGCTCCTCCTGGCAGCGGGATTGGTACCGAGCTATTTCGCTGGCGCACGGGCAACTACCTTCTTGCGGAAGGGGCAGGCGCGCTCCGCCACGTTTCCGCGCCAGGCAGGAATCCCAGCGCTTGCCTGGAACAGTAGGAATATGGCACGCACAAAGATAATCTGCACTATTGGCCCCGCTTCATCCGATCCGGAGACGCTGCGGGCTATGATCGGCGCGGGCATGCGGGTAGCGCGCATCAACTGCTCACATGGGACGCCGGAGGAGCATGCCGAGCGCCTGCGGCTCGTGCGACGGTTGGCGAAGGAGACGGGTATTGCGTTGTCGGTACTCTACGACCTCTCCGGCCCGAAGATTCGCACCGGCGACATGGCCGCGCCGGTGATGCTGGAAGCGGGCAAGGAGTTCGTGCTCACCGCGCGCGAATCGCCTGCTCCCGACGAGGTGCCGCTCGGGTTTACCGAGCTGCCGCAATACGTGCATCCCGGCACGCACATCCTCTTTGACGACGGCAACCTGGAGGCGGAGGTGGTGTCGGTGAACGGGACGGACATCGTCTGCCGCGCGCTGGTGAGCGGACCGCTGAGCAACCACAAAGGCATCAACCTGCCTGGCGAGAGCCTGCCGATCCCCGCCGTCACCGAAAAGGACATTGAGGATCTGCGCCAGGGACTGCGCGTGGGCGCCGACTGGATTGCGCTCTCCTTCGTGCGCTCGGCCAAAGACATCGAGTCCGTGCGCGAGGTGATGCGGGAGGAAGGCATATACCGCCCGGTGATCGCCAAGATCGAAAAACATGAGGCGATCGACCATCTGGACGAGATCATCGATGCCTTCGACGGCGTGATGGTGGCGCGCGGCGATCTGGGGGTGGAAGTGTCGTTGGAACGCATTCCGCTGTTGCAGAAGATGATTATCCGCCAGGCCAACCATGCCGGCAAGCCGGTGATCACCGCCACGCAGATGCTCGATTCGATGATCCGCAACCCGCGGCCCACCCGCGCCGAGGTGACCGACGTCGCCAATGCCATTCTGGACGGCACCGACGCGGTGATGCTCTCCGGCGAGACGGCGGCGGGCAAATACCCGGTCGACGCCGTGCGCACCATGGCCGTCATCGCGGAAAACGCGGAGACGTTGCTGCCGGAAGATGTCGTGCCCGTTGAGGAAGCGCCACGCTATCATCGTCCCACCGGCGCGCTGGCCGCCGCCGCGGTGGACATCACCGCCCACCTCTCCGGCACGGCGATTTTCGCCGCCACCGCGCACGGTCATACCGCGGTGCTGGTTTCCAAGTCCCGCCCGCGCCAGCCCATCGTGGCGGTCACCGCGTCGCCGGACACCTTCACCCAACTCCCACTGCTGTGGGGCGTCACCCCCATGCTCGTGCCGGAAAGCGACACTCCCGATGAACGCGTGGACCGCGCGGTGCGCCAGGCTGCCGCCCAGGGTATCGTCCACGACGGCGACCTCATCGTCATCGTCGCCGTCACCAGCCAGCCCGTCGGCATCGTCACCCGCGGCGGCAACATGTTGCGAATCGCGTATGTTAAAAAGGGCGGCTGAAGGCCCGCTGATCCCTCGCCACCAACAGGCAACGCGCTCGAAACAATTGTTTCGAGCGCGTTGTCGAAGATGGTGCCCGGGACTGGATTTGAACCAGCACCCCCAATAACGAGGACCAGGCCCTCAACCTGGCGCGTCTGCCATTTCCGCCACCCGGGCGCACCGTGTTCCGTCGTTAGCGAATGCCACCGCTGCGAATGGTGGCTTCCACCCAGGCCGACAGGAACGAACACACGAAGAAGAGTACGGCGATGATCGTGGTGGTCCGCGTCAATTGGGCTTCCAGGCCGAATTTATGCACCGACGTGCTGGCCTGGCCACCGATGGTGCCCCAGCCCATGCCCGTCCCGCTCTGCTCGCTTTTCGTCGTCTGAATGGCGATGATGACGATCAGCAGCACCGCCGCGAGCACCTGTATGACGACCAGTGCCGTTCCGAGAAGTTTTAATGGATCCAAGGTTCATCTCCGTGTCTGGAAAATTAGAACGACACATCCTACCATAACCCGCACGCGGATGCAAGAGGGTGTCGCGCTTTCATTACGCGGAAGCGGTGTCGTCTTCCGCCTGCGCTTGCCAGGCGCGCGCCAGACGGGTCAGCACGCCGGACGAGGTGGGTGAACACGGGGATGCCCACTCCGTGCCGCGCGTGCAACTCCTGCCCCAGCGCCAGCAATTGCGTGCGATTGCGCGACGCCAGCGCCAGGTTGTCGCCATGCTGCGCAAAGAGCACGGCGAACTCGCGCCCGATGCCCCGGAAGCGCCGGTGATCAACACGGTCTGCACCCGTGACTCCTGCTCGCGCATGCTGCCCCTCGCTTCCCATGAGTATACGGCAGTTTTACGGCGCGGGAAGTGCGGATAATGCCGCGCGAATGTCGCGATACAGCACGTTCACCCATGCCGGTTCCGCCGGCAGGGGGACGGCATGGGCGGGCAGGCGGAAGTCGTAGGGGCTGATGATGACGGCGATGCGCGCAAGACCGGTCTCGGCGGCAAGAACGAACAGGTCTTCCGCGGCCGGGTCGCCCATCGCCAGGCAGCCGATGGAACAGGCGTTGCCGTGGATCATGATGTCGCCGCCCAATGGCGTGCGCTGGTCGCGGTGCGCCATCCGGCGGTCGAAGTCGTTGGGATAATTCACCCGCAGCGCAAGGTGATACGCGCTATAGGGATTAAGCCCGCTGATGCGGTACAACCCTTCCGGCACCTGGCAGTCCCCCTCGCGCAGCTTCGGCCCGATGTTTCCGCTGGCGGCGAGGATGGGATATGCGCGCAGAAAGCGCAATGGTCCGGTGCGATTCGCGGCGTATACCTGCAGCGACGTTTCCGACTTGAGCCCCACCAGCACCAGCCGCGCGGGCGGATAGGAGACTCCGGCCTTGTGGAAAAAGGGACGCAGGCGCTCGCGCGCCGCCGGGCCGTATTGCCGCACGCGTTTTTCCACCGCGCCGCGGTCGCGCGTCGTCCGCGCCGCCGCCCGCACCTGTGCCCGAAACGGCAGCGCCAGCAGCACCAGCGCGAGCAACAGCAATAACACGTGGAAACGTTTCATAATGGCATGTTACGTCCGGGTGATGAAGCGGCAATGACGGCGGTGTTACGAAACGATGAAATGCACGCAACGGCGCAAAGCACGCACCGGAAAAGCCCGGTGCGCGCTTTGCGCCGCGAGACAGGACGCGGCGCCGTCGCCCGCTTAATGCTTGAAGTGCCGCACGCCGGTGAAGACCATGGCGATGCCGTAGCGGTCGCACATGTCGATCACTTCCTGGTCCTTGATGGAGCCACCGGGTTCGATGATGGCGACGATGCCGGCGCGGTGGGCGACGTCGATGTTGTCCGGCTGCGGGAAAAAGGCGTCGGAGGCGAGCACGGCGCCTTGCGCCTTCGCGCCGGCCTTTTCCGCCGCCAGCTTATTGGCGTCCACGCGGCTGTAGAGCCCGCCGCCGATGCCGACGGTCGCGGTGCCCTTCGCGTAGACGATGGCATTGGACTTCGTCGTCTTGCACACGCGCCAGGCGAACTTCAACTCCTCAATCTGCGCGGGCGTGGGGGCGACCTTCGTCACCACGTTCCACTGGCCTGGATCATCCTCGAGTTGCGTATCCGGCTCCTGGGCAATGAAGCCGCCGGTGACGCGCTTGAAGTCGTAGGGATCCATCGCCCGCAGGTCGGCCAGCGCCACCAGGCGCAGGTTCTTCTTCGCCGCCAGCGCCTCGCGCGCCTCGGGGCTGAAGGACGGCGCCAGGATGCACTCCAGGAAGCCGTACCGCTCCATGCCGGCCAGCAGCGCCGCCGCGGTGTCGGCGTCCACCGCGCGGTTGAAGCCGACGATGCCGCCGAAGGCGGACAGCGGGTCGCACTCCAGCGCGTCGCGATAGGCCTGCGCCAGCGACGCGTTGCTCGCGACGCCGCACGGGCTGGTGTGCTTCACGATGTAGGCGGTCGGCGCACTGAACTCGCGCACGCCGGCGAGCACGGCTTCCAGGTCGAGGAAGTTGTTGAAGGACAGTTCCTTGCCTTGCAGCACCTCGGCGGCGGCCAGCCCGTAGGGCGCGGTGTTCGCCAGCCGGTAGAACGCCGCGGCCTGGTGCGGGTTTTCGCCGTAGCGCACGTCCTGCTGCTTGGCGCCGCGGATGCTCATCAGCGACGGCAGGCCCGTCTCGCCCAGCATGTTTTTCCGCAGCCAGGTGGAGATCGCGGTGTCGTAGCCGGAAGTCAGCGTGTATGCTGCCACCGCCAGTTCGGCGCGGGTGCCGTCGGTGACCGCGCCGTTGTGCTCGCGCATCTCGGCGAGAATTTGCCCATACATCGCCGGGTTGGTGACGATGGCCACGCTGCGGTAGTTCTTCGCCGCCGAGCGCACCATCGACGGGCCGCCGATGTCGATATTCTCGATGGCGTCTTCCAGCGTCACCCCCGGCTTGGCGACGGTCGCCTCGAAGGGATACAGGTTCACCACTACCATGTCGATCATGCGGATGCCGTGCGCGTCGGCCAGCGCCATGTGCTCCGGGTTGTCGCGCAACGCCAGCAGTCCGCCGTGCACCTTCGGGTGCAGCGTCTTCACGCGCCCGTTCATCATCTCCGGGAAGCCGGTGTAATCGGAAATGTCGCGCACCGGCACGCCTGCCTCGGCGATCGCCTTTTTCGTGCCGCCGGTGGAGATGATCTCCACGCCCATTGCGTGCAACCCCTGCACGAACTCCGTCAGCCCGGTCTTATCCGAAACGCTGATCAACGCCAATTTTACTGGTGTCATAGCCGCCTCCTGAAAATGGTGTCGCCGTGTCAATCACCCACCGAACGATCCCCAGGCATAAAAAAAACCCGGACACCTCATGTGGCGCCCAGGCGGCCGGCAGATCCCCCCATCACGATCCCTTGTGGTACGCTCCACAAATCCGCCAGTTTCGTGATGAGTCGTATTGTAGAACCACCGCCAAATTATCACGTTCTCCCGTCAGTGTCAAGAGCGAGCCGCTTCTCCGCCCACCGGAATTTCCGCCCGTGCGGCGACAGGATTCCGTTAGCGGCGGGCGAATGAATAGCGTAGAGGGAGTCATCTTTGCCCATGCTCGCGCCGAAGCCGGTCACTTCGCGCGCGGGCCGACGCGCCGCGGGGCGGCTGGCCCCGGAAAAGGACAGACGATGACGCGCATCGAAGCAATCATCCGCCCGGAAAAATTCGAGGCGGTCAAAGAGGCGTTGCAGGCCATCGGCGTGCTCGCCATGACCGTCGATGAAGTGCTCGGCTGCGGCCACCAGGCCGGGCACGTGGAATATTATCGCGGCCTGGAAACGAAGGTCAACCTGCTGCATAAAATCCGCATCGTCACCGTGGTGCACGAGGTGCCGGTGGATGACGTGGTCAACGCCATCTGCGACGCCGCCGGCACCGGCGAGCATGGCGACGGGAAAATCTTCATCATGCCGCTGCAGGACGCCGTGCGCGTGCGCGACCGCATGCGCGGGCCGGACGCGGTGTAAGACAGGCGGACAAGGCGGCGTGGTTTCGCTACGGCCGCGAGGGTGGGGAGGAAGGGCGTTCCGCCGCACTGGCCTACTCAACCAACTGGGTGGTGCCTCTTTCGGTAGCGCGCGCTACAAAAAGACGGCGCGGCTGCGGCCGAGCTTCCAGACTGAGAATCGCTGACGAGAATAGACAAA
>CAYYJR010000027.1:0-48045 GCA_964472305.1 uncultured bacterium | reverse complement strand
GTCTGCCACCTAAGCTACCCCTTTTCTATTGTACAGATTTTGGGGTCCACTATAAGCAACCTTGTCGGACTGCACTGCTGTTACATATTTATCTATTGCCGGCAGGCTGCAATAGAAACGCAGGTAAAACATCGGACGAAATACAACGACACCACATCCGCCAATCAGCAATAGCATCGGCAACCAGGTATGCAGAAACGGACGAGAATACAGTTGCGGCGTTTTTATGATCCAGCGAATAATGGTGGTGATAATGCTAACCAGCAAACCGACGAATAACACGAAACCACTTAGAAAAGCAAACGCGAAGGTGTAAAATCCAACTCCGGCATCATTTTGCGTGAACACCAGAATGCCGAACCAAACCGCCGTCCCCGCGAGGATGGGGTGCATTTTGATGGCGTCCCACAGGTCATAGTTTTCGGACGGTGCTCCCATGCCTCACCTCCTGTTCCGGTGGATGATAGTCAGATTACCGTTTCAGACGCACTAATAATATACCAGCATATCCAAAATCAAGTAAGGCAAATTTTGGAGTGCACTGTCGAGCCAGCGCACTCCACATGGTGTCAATCGCCGTTACATCCCGTGCCCTAATTCGTCCTCAAATGGATTGGGGAAGGCGGGCAGGCCGTGCGCGTCGGCGACGGCGCGGTAGACAATCTTGCCGTTCCAGGTATTCAATCCCTGGCGCAAGTCGGGCATCTGGCGCATAGCGGTTTCCAATCCCAGATCGGCTATCTTCAGCGCGTAGGTGAGGGTGGCGTTGGTGAGCGCCTGGGTGGCGGTGCGCGCGTAGGCGCCGGGCATATTCGCCACGCAGTAGTGGATAATGTCATGCTCGACATAGATGGGATCGTCGTGGGTGGTGGGGTGCGAACTTTCCGCGCAGCCACCCTGGTCGATGGCGATATCGACGAAGACCGCGCCGGGCTTCATGAGGCTCAGCATCTCGCGGCGAATCAGCTTGGGCGCGCGGGCGCCGGGCACCAGCACCGCGCCGATAAGCAGATCGACCGAGGTGAGACGTTCGAGCAGGTTCTGTTCGTTGGAATAGAGCGTGTGCGCCGCGCTGTGCAGGGTGATGTCGAGGAAACGCATCCGCTCGATATCGACCTCCAGGATGGTAATGTCCGCGCCCATGTTGGCGGCCATGCGTCCGGCGTTGATGCCCGCCGTGCCGCCTCCGATCACCAGCACGTTGCCCGGCAGCACGCCCGGCACTCCGCCCAGCAGCACGCCGCTGCCCCCCTGTGCCTTGCTGAGGTAGTGCGCGCCGACGATAGCGCTCATGCGCCCGGCGATTTCACTCATGGGCTCCAACAGCGGTAGACGATGGCCGACGGCGATGGTTTCATACGCGACGCCGGCGGTTTTCGCCGCCAGCAGCGCATCGGTGAGCGATCGCGCGGCGGCCAGGTGGAGGTAGGTGAACAGCAGCAGATCGGGACGCAGGTACGGGTATTCCTCCGGTACAGGCTCCTTCACTTTCAACACCATGTCGCATGCCCATGCATCTTGCGCCGTCGGCACCAGCGTCGCCCCCGCCTCGTGATAGGCGTCATCCGCATAACCGCTGCCAATTCCGGCGCCTTGCTCGACAAGCACGCGATGCCCGTGCTGCACGAACATGCGCACGCCGCCCGGCGTACACGACACCCGGTTCTCTTTCGTCTTCACCTCACGTGGAATCCCGATTTGCATCATTCACCTTTCCTGTGCGTCTCACCGACGCTTTCCCGCCGGGCTGCCGGTGCCTGCCACCCGGCACACCCGATCGTATTCCTTTTCTGTCCGGCATGACTGCAACACGCGGCCACAGCCAATTCCATAACGTTCAATACTGGACAGATCTGTTCCTCCTTCACTGACGACAGCATCATTGTTCACTTATGGAGTTACAAATCTATCCAGTCTTGTCTGTTACGGAACTGGCGGATAAACACGGCATCACCGGCAGGTGCGGGTGTATGCCGACGGATTCGGGTATACTTGCCGATGACTCCTCCTTCGCGCGCGGTTCGGCAGGAGCGGCGCGGGATATGGCGAAGAATGCTCCCGGAGAGGTAAAACACCCATGCAGTGCCTGCAATGCGGCGCCCGGCTGGAGACCACGGCCTTGCGCTGTCCGAAATGCGGCCAACGGCTGAAACAACGCCGACGGCGCGAGAACACGAGCGCGCCACCGCCACCCGCCGCGTCGACGCCGTCGCCGCCACGCTTCGCCCAGGTGCTCATTATCACCGTCTCGCTGGCACTGGTGCTTCTCGGCGTAGTCGCCTCACATCTGACCCCGCCCGTGCCGCCGGCCAGCCGCACCCCCCGCACGACCACTCCCACCCCGCGACACGGGCCGGGCCAGGTGGTACCGTCCGTGCCGGAGCCAACGCCGACGCCAACACCGGCGCCAACGCCGGAATCCCCCGCGCCAGCCACCTCGGCGACGAAGACGCCGCCGCCCATCGACGTATTGAGCGATCCAACCCCGTTGCCGTCGGATCCCGCGACGACGACTAAGTTCTTCACCGCGGTGCGCACGCGCAACCTCGGCACGGTGCGCGCGCTGCTGGCGGCTGACGAGACGCTGGCCACCACACGCAATTATCGCGGCGCCACCGCGCTGCACCTGGCCGCCGCGCTGGTCGATACCCGGCTGATGACAGTGCTGCTCGACCACAAGGCGGATGTCAACGCGGGTT
The DNA here is from genome assembly GCA_964472305.1 of uncultured bacterium. Lineage (GTDB taxonomy): Bacteria > Armatimonadota > Hebobacteria > CAIYQO01 > CAIYQO01 > CAYYJR01. The sequence continues at coordinate 45,346 of CAYYJR010000027.1, read as the reverse complement.
GCTCTCGCATGTATCTGTCCGGCCAGACGCCGTTGCACCTGGCTGCCGGGCTGGGCGCGCTGCCCGCGGTACGATTGCTGCTGGCGCGCGGCGCCCGCGTGAATGCCCCCGATGACTCCGGCGCGATGCCCCTGCATGAGGCCGCCATCCAGGGGCGCAGCGCGGTGGCCGCGCTGCTGTTGCAGCACGGCGCGAAAGTCAACGCCGGCCAGCAGCAAGGCTACACACCGCTATTCTGGGCCGCGATTTATGACCACACCGCCGTCGCCGAGTTGCTGTTGCAACACGGCGCCGACGTCAACGCCCGTGCCTACGACGGCAGCACCCCCGCGCAGTTCGCCGACATGCTGCACAACACTAAGATCGCCGAACTCTTCCGCAAACACGGGGGGAAGTGATGGGGTGGAGGGCAGGGAAGACTCGCCGGCACAGGTAACACATGCCATCGCCCTGTCAACCACTGAAGGCTGTCACATACCTGAACAGGCGTGGGAATCTCCCCTGCTCGGCAGAGGTTGTTCCCATGGGGGCGCAATGCCTGCTTCCAGTTTGCCAGCGCGCACCGATGGCGCCTTCCTGATCAGCGGCAACCGTGAAAACGGCGAAGTGAAGCGTATTACGGTGGAGAGCCCAGCCGGCGGCCTTTTCAGCCTCGCGAACCCGTGGGACGACCACCCCGTCGCCATCCGCCGCAAGGGACAACCCGCGGAGATCATCAGCGGAACCATATTGCGCATCTTCACCGCACCGGGGGAGAAGTTTGAACTGGTGATAGGGTGACGGGATGACAAAGTCTGCGGGCGCTCACGCCCGCACATACCGCCCCAGCTTCGTGTGATCGAGAATCGGACCATCGGTGAAGTCGCTGCGCGTGGCCAGGTAGTCCTCTACCGTCGCGGCGCGCGCCCAGGCGTGGTATTCGTCGGCGGCGATAGCGGCTTCCGCGTAGCAGGCGAACTCAGTATACGCCTCGTTGCGCGCCAGGTCGAGTGGCGCCAGGTGCGGGGTGTCGAACGCGCGTACGTGCAGCACCGTTTCCATCGCCGGGGCGAAGCGAAAGACCTTGGTGATGTGCGGGAAGGCGGTCACAAAGCCAACGCCTTCAATGCCGCTGTCGCGGAAGCGCGCGCAAAAGTCGTGCATGGTGAATGCACTCTGCGGCCACTCGAATTTCTCCGGCGTGTCGCGTCCGATGATGCTGATATAATACACCTTGAAGGCTGAAATGCCATCCGGCAGGCGCAGCAATTCCACGCGGTCGGTGCGGGAATGGTAGGTGCGGCAGGCGGTGACTTGCATGGGATGATCCTCTCATTCGTTTAACAATTCCGCCACTCGCGCATCGGTCACCGGGCCAATGGCGGCAAAGGTCCAGTGCGACACATCCATGACCTCATCGATCACCTGCATCACGTCGTCCAGCGACACCGCGTTCAGGCGGTCGATGAGGTAGCGAATCGAGAATACCTGCCCCCAGGTGAAATAATGGATGGCCAATCGGCGCATGCGGTCCAGCGTGCTCTCCAGCGCCAGCGCCAGGCCAGCTTTGATCTGCTCTTTCGCCCGCGCCAGTTCCTTCGCGGTCACCCCCTGCGCGCGCAAGGCAGCAATCTCGCCGCGGATCAGTCCCAGCACCTCGGGGAAGGTCTCCACACTGGTGGCGCCGCCGGCGCAAATGAGGCCGGTGTCGCGGAATCCCTCGGTCTCCGAGACGACGTCATAGGCGAGTCCGCGCTTTTCGCGAATCTCCTGAAACAGCCGCGAGGTGGTGCTGGCGCCGAAAATGGCATCCAGGATGGCCAGTGCGAAGTTGCGGTCATCATGCGCGGGGTAGCTGCGACCGCCCCAGCAGAAATTCACTTGCTCGCAATCTTCCTCCTCCACCACGCGCGGGAGGCGCGTTCCCATCGCCAGCGACGGCACGCCATTCGTGGGAACGGGCAGCGCGGCGAAGGCGCGCGCGCTCATCTCTACGATTTGCGCATGTTCAACCTTACCGACCGCGGAAATCACGACGCGATTGGTAGCGAAATGCCGGCGCCAGCAGGCGACCACGTCGTCGCGGGTGCTGCGCCGCACACTCTCCTCGCTGCCGAGAATGGAGTGACCGAGACGCCCGCCGTGCCAGAGCCCAGCCATGAAACTATCGTGAATGCGCTCTTCCGGCATCGCTTCGTATTTGCGAATTTCCTCGATAATCACCTGGCACTCGCGGTCCATCTCATCCTGCGGAAAGGCACTGTGACACACCATATCAGCCAGCAGATCGAATGCCAGCGGCAGATGCTCGGCCAACGCCCGCGCATACAGGTGGGTGATCTCCCGTTCGGTGTAGGCATTCAATTGCCCGCCGATGTTTTCGATCTCCTCGGCCAGGTCATATGCCGTGCGGCGTCCGGTTCCTTTGAAGAACATGTGCTCCAGCATGTGCCCGTGGCCATGTTCGTTGTCGCCTTCATCGGCAGAGCCGGCATCGCTCCATACGCCGACCGCCACCGTCTCGACTCCCGGCATAGTCTCTGTGAGCACCATCACGCCGCTCGGTAGCCTGGTGGCATGGAACAATTCAGTTTCGTGCAATACATCTACCTCATACAGAATGCTAACCTCATCATACCGCACAATGGGGGAGAACGTCACGGGTTGGCTGGTCTGGAAAGCGCTCATTCCGGCAATAAACGGCAGGCACGCCTATTCCGTGCTCGTGTCCGCGACGCGTCTCCCTGGCCAGCGCAATTGCCGGGGTGCGGCAGCGTCATTCCGTCTCCACCGGCTTGTGCACGGTTTTTTCGCCGGCGACACCGGGGGTAGTGAGTTCGTAGGCGGCGGTAATTTTCGCCAACTCGTCCGGGGTGAACAGGCAGCGTTCCAGCAGCACATCGCGCACGGTGAGGCCGCGGGCGGCAGCGTCGCGAGCTACCTCGCTGGTGACATGATAGCCCAGATACGGCGCAACGGCGGTGGCAAGGGCGAAGCTCCGCTCCAGCCATTCGCGTGCGCACGTTTCGTCCACGCGCAGGTCGCGCAGGCATTTGTCGATGAAGATGCGCACGCCGCCGTGCAGCAGATCGAGGGATTGCAACAGGTTGTGCGCGACCAGCGGCAGAAAGGCGTTCAGTTCAAGCTGACCGGCCTGCGCGGCGAGGGTGATGGCAAGGTCGTTCGCCATCACCTGATACGCGGCTTGCGTCACAGCCTCGGGAATGACCGGATTCACTTTGCCGGGCATAATGGAGGAGCCGGCCTGCAATTCGGGCAGTTCCACTTCGCGAATGCCGGCGCGCGGGCCGGCGGAGAGCAGGCGCAGGTCGGCGCTGATCTTGACCAGCGTGACGGCGGCGGTCTTCAACAGACCGGACACCTCGGCGAAGACATCGGCGTTCTGGGTAAGGTCGATTAGATTCTCCGCGCGGGCCAGGTTGAGCCCGGTCGCCTGGCGCAGGTAATCGACCACCACATAGATATATTTGCGATCGGCGTTCAGGCCGGTGCCCACCGCGGTGCCGCCCAGATTCACCTGACGCAGCTTCTCCTCCACCACGTGCAGCCGCCACCAGTCGCGCTGCACCGCCTGCGCCCACGCCGCAAAGCGCTGACCCCAGGTGATAGGCACGGCATCCTGCATCTCGGTGCGTCCCAGCGCCAGCGTTGCCGCGTAGGTCTGTTCCTTTTCCTGCAACGCCGCTTGCAGTTCGGCGAAGGCCTCAATGACCGGCAGCAACAGGCGCAGCGCCGCCACGCGCACCGCGGTGGGAAAGACGTCGTTGGTGGATTGTTCGCGGTTCACCTGGTCCAGCGGATCGATGATATCGTAGCGCCCCTTCGACTCGCCCAGCAGTTCCAGCGCGCGGTTGGCCAGCACCTCGTTTACATTCATGTTGGCGCTGGTGCCGGCACCGCCTTGCAGCGCATCGGTGAGGAACTGGTCGCGCAGCGCACCCGCCGCCACCTCGTCCGCCGCGCGAATAATAGCCTCCGCCACCCGCGCCTCCATCCGCCCGGCACGCAGATTGGCGCGCGCACATGCCGCCTTCACCTGGGCCAGCGCGGCGATCAGCTCCGGATGCAGCGGTTGACCCAGCAGCGGGAAATTTTCCGACGCACGCAGCGTGTGGATGCCGTAATACGCCTTCGCCGGCACCTCGCGCGCGCCGAGGAGGTCGTGTTCGGTGCGGGTTGCCATCGTTTCCCTCACGGTACATAGGAGCAGCAATAATCGGTGATCTCATGCACCTTTAAGCGAAATTTCGACTGCGCCGGCACCGTGAACACCTGCCCGCCGGCGATCGGTTGCCATACGTCACTGCCCGGCAGCAACACGTCCAGCGAGCCGGCGAGAATCTCCATAATCTCTTGCTCACCGACGCCGAATTCATATTCGCCGGGCAGCATGATGCCCAGCGTCTTCTTCTCGCCATTGGCAAAGAGCAGGGTGCGGCTGGTCACGCTGCCCTGAAAATAAATGTTTGCGTGCTTCACGACAGTGACATTTTCATAACGGTCCATGCGAATTCCTCTCACCCAGGAGTTGTGCCTTACTTATTCGCCCGATAGATCAACACGGCGCCCAGCACGGCGCCGACAATATTGGGCAGCCATGCAGCCAATTCAGCGGGCATGCGGCCATTTTCACCGAATGTGTTCATGTAGACGGAAAACGAATAGTAACCGAAGATGACCAGCAGGCTGATACCGAGACCGATGGCGGAACTGGTGCGGTGGTGACGCAGCCCCAACGGCGCGCCGATGAGTGCGAAGACCAGGCAGGAAAACGGCACGGAAAAGCGCTGCGCCAGCCCCATCTGCCACTCGCCCACCGTGCGCCGGTCGATGCCGAGTTGGCGCATATGCGCGAGGTAGTCGCGTAGCTCGCGCGAGGAATACTCCTCCGGTTTCTTCTTTCCGGCCGCCAGGTCGAACGGACTTTCCCGTAACCGCAGCACGAACGCTTCCAAATCCAGGGTGGAATCCGGCGCATTCGGCGTGATGCTGATGCCTCCCGCCACCTGGCGACCAATCATGCGGCCGGTGGGAGCATGGAAGATCCATCGGCCTTCCCGCGCCTTCCAATCGGCCCAATCGGCGTAGATCACGAAGTACGGTTCACCGCTGCTGTATAGCGACAGCGACACATCATACATGCGTTGCCGCTTGATATCGAGGTTGTTCGCAACCACGACATAGGCAATCTGTTGTTGCTCCTGATGCAAATAGGCGATCGGCTCGGTATCCCGGATCTTCGCGACCGCGGCTTTCGTCAACTCCGCGGCGCGATGACTGGCGAAGGGAGCAAAGATGTCGGAGATGATGAAGGTTGCCCCGGTGATCACCAGCGCGAAGCCCAGCGTGGGCAACGTGATGCGCAGGAAGCTCGCACCCGCCGCGCGTATGGCCACCATCTCGCTTTCGGATGACATGCGGTTGAACACCAGCAGAATGCTAAGCAGCACGCTCATGGGGAAGGCGTAAGCCAGCATACTGGGGATGCGATACGCAAAGATGGTCAACGCGGTGCCGGCAGGCACGCCCTTTTCCGCGATCAACTCAACGAGTTGCCGCATCAGGTCCATGGCCATCAGCAGTCCCATGAACATGGCGATGCCGAAGAGAAATGCGGCGGCGATTGAGCTGATAATATACCGATCGAGGAGTTTCACTCCCGCTCCTTTACTTCAACGCTGGCAACAACGCATACTCCGACTCTCCCGGGTTCGACACCGTCGTGGGGCTTGACAGTGGGAAGAGCAAGCCGGATAATTTACGTACCTTCTTTATCTTCCCCCTTTTACACCAGAATCCTACCTGTCGGGCGTGTGTGCGCCCGCTTTTCATTTACGCGGTCGCTCGCTGCAGCGTTCGGGCGCACCGGACCCCCTGGAACGGCCCGGATGCCGTGGGATCTTCGCACGTCCCCGCCGCGGAACGCCGTTCCTCTCCCGCACCCGCCGGAAGCGATTCTCTTTCGGCGGGTGTGCACTGCCAGACCGATGGGCCTACGAGCAGAGATACCAGAACCCGCGCGCCCTTTACGCGCTCACGCGATGTCAAACGACTCCCTCCCGTTGCAGCGGTCTCACCTCATTCTAGCGTATTCCGCCCGGAAGGAACAGCAACCGCGGACCGGGAAATTTTTCCCTCATGACACGTCATCTTTCCTGGCATACTTCATTGACACCCGATAGCAGGTTTGCTATACTCTCTGCGGCTTCGGGGCCATAGTTAAGCGGGATAACGGGTCCCTCGCACGGACCAGTCGGCGGTTCGAGTCCGCCTGGCTCCACCAAAGATGACGCGATAGGGAAACCTCGGAAGATGGCTCACGCCATTTTTCGAGGTTTTTTCCATACGAGTTGCATGCACCGCCATTCTATTGAACTCTGATAGGTTTTGTCGGATAATACGGACGAACCTGATGCTGCGACAACCGGTCGCCACGGCGACGACCGGCGCAACCGAGAACAACAATATCGAGGATTCCCATGCACAAAGTGATTTCCAGCACCTTGCTGGCACCCAACGTCACGCGCCTCATCGTCTCCGCTCCCCGCATCGCGGAGATTCGCCGGCCGGGGCAGTTCGTCATTGTCCATAAAGGGCCGCGTGCCGAGCGCATACCACTCACCATCGCCGACGCCGATCCCGCCGCCGGCACCATCACGCTGGTCATTCAGGCAGTGGGCAAGAGCACGCGCGAACTGGTCGCGCTGCAACCGGACGAGGTGATCCAGGATATCGCCGGACCGCTGGGCCGCGATACCGAGTTGATTGAGACCGGCCACGCCGTGTGCGTGGGCGGTGGCGTGGGCACGGCGGTGGTACACCCGATCGCACAGGGACTGCAGCGGTTGGGCGTGCGCGTGACCAACATCATCGGCGGGCGTTCGAAGGACTGGGTGATTTATGAACACGAACTGGCGGCGCTGGGCCGGGTGATCGTCTGCACCGACGACGGCAGCTACGGGCGTCATGGCTTCGTGACGCAGGCGCTGCAGGACGTGCTGGATGCTGAGCCGGTGGACGCGGTCTATGCGGTCGGCCCGGTGCCGATGATGCGCGCGGTCGCGGAGATGACCCGCCCCGGCGGCGTGCACACCATTGTCTCACTGAATCCGGTGATGATCGACGGCACCGGCATGTGCGGCGGCTGTCGCGTCACCGTAAACGGCGAAACAAAATTCGCCTGCGTCGACGGCCCCGAATTCGACGCCCACCAGGTTGATTTCAACGAACTGCGCGACCGCCTGGGCACCTACCGCGTCTTCGAGGCAGATGCACTGGCCCGCCACGACGAACAGTGTCGTCTTGGGCTGAAGTAAGCGGCAGCGTCCCGTTGATGCTATGATATTTTCGCATAAGGATCCATCATGACTGTGAATGAGCATCTTTCCGCCAAAGAGCGGATGGCTATCGACCGGCAGCCGATGCCGGAACAAAACCCCGAGGCGCGACGCCGCAACTTCAGCGAGGTCAACCTGGGTTTCACCGAACAACTCGCACTGCTGGAGGCGCGCCGCTGTCTGCAATGCAAGTCGGCGAAATGCATCAACGGCTGTCCGGTGCTGGTGGATATTCCCCGTTTCATCAACCTGCTGGCCGACGGCGACCTGCCTGGCGCCGCCGCGTCGTTGCTGGGCGACAACGCATTGCCGGCGGTGACGGGACGCGTGTGTCCGCAGGAGACGCAATGCGAGGAGTTATGCATTCGCGGCATCAAGGGCGCGCCGGTGGCGGTGGGCTACCTGGAGCGCTTCGTGGCGGATTGGGCGCGCGAGCACGGTGATGTGCTTCCGACGACACCGTCCGCACCGACCGGCAAGCGGGTGGCGGTGGTCGGCTCCGGCCCGGCCGGCCTGACCGCCGCGGGCGAATTGGTGAAGCTGGGACACGAAGTGATTATCTACGAGGCGTTCCACACCCCGGGCGGCGTGCTGGTCTACGGCATCCCCGAGTTCCGCCTGCCCAAGGAGATCGTGCGCCACGAGGTCGAGCGCCTGCAACAGCAGGGGGTGAAGATCGAGTGCAACGTGATCATCGGCAAGACCTACACACTGGCTGAGTTGCGCGCGCGCTTTGATGCCGTCTTCATCGCCAACGGCGCCGGTCTGCCGGTGTTTATGGGCGTGTCCGGCGAAAACCTGAAAGGCGTCTATTCCGCCAACGAATACCTGACCCGCGTCAACCTGATGGCTGCGTACGCCTTCCCCGAGGTGGATACGCCGGTACTGAAGGGCAAGCGCGTGGTGGTGGTCGGCGGCGGCAACGTGGCGATGGACGCCGTGCGCACCGCCAAGCGGCTGGGCGCCGACCAGGCGGTGATCGCCTATCGCCGCGGGAAAGCGGAAATGCCAGCCCGCGTGGAAGAGGTGCATCACGCCGAACAGGAAGGCATCATTTTCGAACTGCTGGTCGCCCCGCTGGAAGTGCAGGGTAACGCGGAGGGCTGGGTGACCGGCCTGCAATGCACGCGCATGGCATTGGGCGAACCCGACGCCTCCGGCCGTCGCCGCCCGGTGCCCATCGCCGGTTCGGAATTCGTCATCCCGTGCGACATCGTGGTGGTCGCCGTCGGCACCCGCGCCAATCCACTGCTCACCGCCACCGCACCCGACCTTACGCTGAACAAGTGGGGCAACATCGTGGTGGATGACCACGGCATGACCAGCATCCCCGGCATCTTCGCCGGCGGCGACATCGTTCGCGGCGCCGCGACCGTCATCCTCGCCATGGGCGACGGCAAGTGCGCGGCGAAAGCGATCGACGCCTACTTACGGGGATAGCAATCGGAAGACGAGTCTCGACATATCGTGACGGGCACAGCGGCATACAGCGCGGTCATGTCTCCGCGCCACCGTGCTATCTTGGTTCAATCATCACTACTTCGCGCCGACCGCTTCCGGCAAGTGCAGCTTGAGACGCAGCAGTTCGTTTTCCGCCTCGCGCGTCCAGTATTTGCCGTCGCGGAGTTGGGCGGCGACGGTGGGCAGCACGTCCTTCAATTCGGAGAGCAGGGTGATGGGCAGGTCTTCGATCTGCTGGTAGATGACGATCTTGCCGGCCACCGCCTGTCCCTTCACCAGTTCCAGGCCGTGGTAGACTGCATTGAAGCCGCCGATGGCCGCCACCGCGTTGGCGGTGAGCAGTTCGCCGGTTTCCGCCAGCCGCAACGTCTCCTGCATGTCGGAAATCATCGAGCCGGAACTGCCGATCCAGCGGATGTTGCGCAGGTAAATGTCTTCCAGCTTAAGCATGCACTTGGTACCGCGCGCGAGCCCGGCGAAGATATTTACCATGCCGCCGTAGGCGCAGTGCGCCGCCGCCTGTTCCACCAGCGCGGGCACCGGCACCAGCGCCACCACGTCGTCGAAACCGCAACCGCTGGACAGTTCGCACAAGCGCCGCTCGAATTCACCCTCGGCAAAGTCGTTGGGATTCAGCACGACCAGCGTGCGCCCGTGCGACTCGGCGGCGGGGATGAAGCGGTCGCGCAACTCCTGCAACCGGTTTGGATCGATATCGGTCGCCACGATGAGCGACGGGCCGTTGGGCATCTCGCAGGCGCGCTGTACGTGCATCTGGCCCATCGGCCCGCCGGCGCCCAGGAACCACACCGAGCCGCCCGGCTTGAGGTCGGTGACTTGCCGGTGTACGCCGTATGACGCGCTGATGTCGGGACCGGGATTGCCGCAGTAGTACCAGTATTCATAATGCACGCGGCCCACGTCGATGGACAACGGCTGTGCGAGAGGCTGATCGCACACCACGTTCAACACCCCGTTGCGCGCCAGCTTCGCCGCCACGCGCTCCAGACACTCCGGGTCGATCTTGCCGCAGACGATCACGTCGTCGAAACCGTTGCCGTCGGTGTGCTGCTCCACGAAGCGGTCGATGCCGCCATCGCAGATTGAGCACTCCACTTCGATCACTTCCGCGCCCGTCGCCTTGACCGCCGCCAGTAACACGTCGGGCAGGTGGGCAGCCACGATGCGCGCGGGCACGGCGTCGGCGAAGGTACTGCCCAGGGTGAGCGCATTCGCGCCATCGCCGCCGATCATCAGGCATACGCCGCCCGCCTTCACCCCCTGGCGAAAGGAGAGCGTATACGAGTGCACCACGCACGCCCATGGTTCGGTGAGCGCGGCCTGCGCGTAGCCGGTCTGGTCGGAGATGGGGATGAGATAGCACCCGTCGTCGCCGTTGAGAATCTCCTCGCCGATCACCTCGTATTGCGTCAGCGCGCCGGGCAACGCGTAGCCGTACGCCTTATTGACACCCTTGTGATAGACATCCGCCTGCACCACGAAACGCTGGCCCACCCGATATTGGCCGGTCAGGTTCGCGCCGACCTGCACCACGGTGATCACCGACTCGTGCCCCATGATCACCGGCTCTTTGGCGATGTCGCGCTTGATGCGCACATGCTCGCCGCCCTGGTTGATGATTTTGGTATCGCTGAAGCACAATCCGTTGGCATCGCAGCGCACCAGCAACTCATCCGGCCCCGGCGTCGGCACGTCGTGCTCAACCGGCTTGCCGTCCTTGCCCAGGTTTTCCAACCCGACGCCATACAAAAACCAACTCCGCTCCCGCGTGGGGATGGAGTAATCGACAGTGAGATATCGTGCAAGAGTGTCAGACATCGTTGTTCCTTTTTATCGGATTTAATGACGTGAACGGGTGAAGTGAAACACAACGCCGGCCGTGATGGAGAAAGATTTTCCTGATCGCTCTTTTCATGCTTTCTCCTCCCTTCCACCTGAGTTTCACCGGACAACCGCTGTCGTCTTATTTCGTCGCGAAAATCACCGCTTCGCGAATTTTTTCTTGCGGACGCGTGCACAGCCGGGTGACCTGATCCTGCGGGAGGAAGTTGACGCCACCGCAGGCCAGAGCGCCGAGAATGACGCGGGCGGTCTTCTGCCACATCATGGTGCAGCTCAACACCTCGCGGGCGGTGCCGCCCAGCGCGAAGAGACCGTGGTTCTGGATGGCGATGGAGCGGGGCACCCCGCCATAGCACTCCCTCCACGCGCGCACGCACTCGCGCACCGTGCGCGCCAACGGCAGGCCGGGATCGCAATACGGCACCCATACCGGCGCTTCACCGCAGCAAACCACTTGCTCGGGGAACAGGCGCATGTTGACCAGTTCTTCCGCCCGCGTGGAACAGAGCAAGCCGTTCAACGCGGTGGGGTGCGTGTGGCCGACGAACTGCACCCCCGGCAGCCCGAGCAGATGGGCGTGCATCATTGTCTCCACCGAGGGGTAGCGCGTCCCCCCATCCACGCGCATGCTGAGCAACGCGGCGAGCACTTCCTGGTCGGTGTGCAAATCTGCATCGAGCAATGCTTCCGTCGCCGCCAGATCGAGCAGCGCAAAACCGCTCTCGTCGATGGTGCGCAACTCGCTGCCGCTGGCCTTCACCCAGAAGCGATCACCTTCCCCGGACTTCGCTGAGGTGTTGCCCTCGCCGAAAATGGCCAGATCATGTTCCGGCTTGCCGAGTTCATGCGACATAGCAATCAACTGATCCAATATTTGCGTTGTCGTGGTCGACATAGCAGCCTCCAATAATACCCGAATGTCTTGTGCGCGTCGCGGGCGTACGCGACGTTAGCCTCATCGAACCTTTGTGTTGTGATCCGCGCAATCCATACGCGTCTACCCCCAGATCGGATCAGCGGGTATGCGCCGCATGGGCAACTCGTCCACGGTGGCGCGGTCAGACAAATCCAGCAGGAATGCCGCCGCGTCGGCAATGTCTTCCGGGCGCATCAGGTCTTCCGGCTTCCAATCCCGGCGCTGGCAGGTGGTCATCTCGGTGGCCACCCCGCCGGGACAGATGGCATGCACGCGAATACCCTGCGCGCGCAATTCCGCCGCCAGCACTTTGTTCCAGCCCAGCATGCCGTGCTTGGCGGCGCAATAGATCGATTGCCTGGGATAAAAACGTCGTCCCGCTGAGGAGGCGATGTTGATAACCGTGCCGGCGGCGGAAGCGGTCAGGTGCGGCAGCGCCGCCAGCGTAAGCGCCACCGGCGCGCGCAGGTTCACCGTCATCAGGCGGTCATATTCGTCCATGGTGGTTTCCGCGAACGATTTCAGCAGAAAGATGCCGGCGTTGTTCACCAGCACGTCCAGCGCACCGAAACGGGCGATCGTCTCCGCGACAATGCGCTCCGGCGCGGCGGGATCTACCAGGTCCGCGAGCATTACCGTCGCCGTGCCCCCGGCATCACGCACCAGCGCGGCCGTCTCCTCGACACCTTCCGCCGTACGCGCTGTCAACGCGCAACGCAGTCCTCGCTGCCCCAATGTCACAGCAATGGCGCGGCCAATGCCGCGCCCCGCTCCCGTAATCAGTGCCACCTGGCCCGTGCGATCCATATTGTCGATAGGTTCGCTTCCCCGCGACGGATCTCCTGCTCAGTCCGGCGCCGGTATGCGAAAATCCCCACAACGCAGAGGAGAGCGCCGCGGGAAAAGAGACGCGCGATGTCGATGCGGACGGCGGTTCCGCAGTTCACTCGTCACTCTTTATCTCGTCTGCAGGCGGCGCGACCGCGCGCAGGCGCTCAGCGCAATTGTGCGAGACCTCAAGCACGGTGAAGGCGACGCCGCCGATCACCGCGCGGTCGCCCACCTCCGGAATGCGGCCCAGCATCTCGGTGACCAACCCGCTCAGTGTCTCCGCCTCGGTGTCCTCGGGTAGTGGGATATCGAAGGTTTCCTGAACCTTTTCCAGGCTGGCGCGGCCGCTGACCACGGCGGTGCCGTCGGGCAGCGTGGTCACCTCCAGCCGCTCTTTGTCGTATTCGTCGATAATATCGCCAACGATCTCCTCCAGCAGGTCCTCGATGGTGATAATGCCGGCAGTGCCGCCGTATTCGTCCACCACCACCGCCATATGTACCCGCTTGCGCTGCATCTCGCGCAGCAGCTCATCACTCTTTTTCACCTCCGGCACAAAATACGCGGCGCGCAGCAACTCGCTGATGGTCGGCGAGGCGGCGCCGGTTTTTTCCGCCGATTGCAGCCGAATGATAATGTCCTGAATGTAGAGCAGGCCGAGAATGTTATCGGCGTTTTCGTGGTAAACCGGAATGCGCGAGTGACCGGATTGTAGAAACAGGTCGATCGCTTCCGCCAGCATGGCATCATCGGGCAACGCCACCAGGTCGGTGCGCGGCACCATAATTTCGCGCGCGGTGGTTTCGGAGAATTCGATCACCCCATGGATCATTTCCCGCTCGCTAGCCTCCACCTCCCCGCTCTGCTCACCCGCGCTGATCAGGTCTTTGATATCTTCTTCGCTGAAGGCGGTGGGGGCCGCATGCACGCGGCCGGGCAGAATGCGCAGCATTGTCAGCACCCGCAACAGCAGCATGCTGATGGTGTTGCACAGGAAAATAATGGGCCACAGCGCGATGGTAAGGAAGTGCACCAGCCGCGCGGTGCGCAACGCGATCGACTCGGCGTAGTAGACACTGATCGTCTTCGGGGTAATCTCGCCAAACACCAGCAGCACGACCAGCACCAGCAGGTTGACCCACACCACCGCCCCTGCACCCCAGTGGGCGTGTACGATGACCGTAACCAGGTTCGCGATCAGCAGCACCAGGCTATTGATGATAATCACCAGCCCTACCAGCAACTCCTGCGGGCGCGACACCAGTTGGTGCACCAGCAGCGCGGTGGGATGCCCCTCTTCAACAAGCTGGTGCAGGCGCACGCGGCTGACGCTGACCAGCGCCGTTTCAATCAGGCTGATCAACGCCAATCCCACGGTGGCCAGTACAATACCGAGTATATACGGGTAGGGGTCGATGATTTCAGGCATGCCTGCTCGTTTCACCACGCGCCATCACGGCGCGTCATTCCTCTTCGGCGGGTGGGGTGATAATGCGTACTTTCGTGATGCGGTGCCCATCCAGGCGCTCCACCGCGAAGGTGTAGCCTTCCTCCATGATACTTTCTCCGCGTGCCGGCACGTCGCCGAAGCGGCTGTACAGAAATCCGCCGATGGTATCGTATTCACCGCGCGGCAACTCGAAGTCGAGCAAGTCACTCACTTCGTCCACCGACAGTTTTCCGTCAAGCACCACCGTACGCGGGTCCAGCCACTCCACCGGCGCCGTCACCGCATCATATTCGTCATATATTTCCCCGACGATCTCCTCCAGCAAGTCTTCCACGGTCACCATGCCGGCGGTGCCGCCGTATTCGTCCAGTACAATAGCCAGCGCCTGCTTGGTTTCGCGCAGTTCGTGCAGCAGTTCGCTCACCCGCTTCGTCTCCGGGACGAAAGTAATGGCATGCATCACCGCGCGCACGGGCAGGTGGGTTTCGCGGCGGATCAGGTACGGCAACAGGTCCTTGGCGTGTACCAGGCCACTGATGTGATCCATATTTCCCTGAAAGACCGGCAGACGGCTGAAATGGCGGGCGATAATGACGTCGATGGCGTGGGCGATACTGTCGTCCTCGCTGACCGCGGCGATGTCGATGCGCGGGATCATGATCTCGCGTACGATGGTGTCGCTGAACTCGAAGATGCTGTGGATGAGCTCCTTCTCCTCTTCCTCCAGCACACCCCGCTCGGTTTCGATATCCACGATGGTGCGCACCTCACCCTCGGTCACCAGCGGGCGGATGCGCAGTTCGCCGCCCAGCGCGCGCAGCACGGAGTTCGCCACGCTGTTCACCACGTTCACCACCGGACGGAACAGCACCATCACGCCCGTCAGCAGCGAGGCAAGGCGGGTGGCGACAATCTCCGGGTTGGCGGCGGCATAGCTGATCGGGGTCACTTCCGCGATGATGAGCACCAACACCAGCAGCGAGGTGAACGGCACCCATTCAGGCAATCCGTGCAACTCGCCCAGCCAGTAGGTGACCAGCGATTCGTTGGCATAATTGAGCGCGGTGATGATGAGGAGGATGGCGGTCAGCAGGCGCGACGGCTGTTTCAGCAGGCGTTCCAGCAGGCGCGCACGCACGGACCCCCCCTCGGCCAGCTGGTGGACCCGAAATCGGTTGACCGACAGGAGTCCGATTTCCGCCGCGGAGAAGACCGCCGCCAGCAGCAACAGCAGGAGCGCCGTCGCGATGAAAGCCCAGTCACCAGGTTGTGCAGTAAACGTAAACAAGCAATTCGAGCGCGAGAACAGGAAAACGATAGGAACGATCTACAGTATAACAGGTCTGCGGGATGGTGGGGGAACACGCGCCCGCCATCAGGTAAAGAGCATCAACAGCGCCATGACCACCAGCGCCACCGTGGCGCCCCACAGCACCTCGGAGAGGGTATGAATCTTGCCTTCCACCCGGCTTTGCGCCACCAGGATGGCCAGCGCGAGCGCCATGATGGAGATCAACGGGTTTTTACCGCTGGCGATGAAAATGGCGGCGCACAGCACGAATGCCGACGCGGAATGCCCGCTGACAGCCCCGCCGCGCAAGATGGTGCCATGTCCGATGCGAATCTTCGCCAGCGGCACCAGGATGCAGACCAGCGCGATGCCCAGCAGCGCGAGCACCACCAGATTGGATTGCGTGGTGGCATCGACCGGCGCACCCTGCAGCCAGGTACTGATGGTTTTGGTATTCAGAAAGACGGTGCAGCCCACCAGGAAGGCATACATGCTGGCGATAAGCACTCCGGCCGCCGCCACGTCCTTGGCAATCTTCGCCAGGGGGTGATAGGTTTCGGTCACCATGTTCACGACCACCTCGATGGCGGTATTGAACAACTCGGCGATTAACACCATGGCGATGGCGGAGAGCACGAACAGCACCTGGAGCTTGTCGAGCTTCAACACATACGACAGCAACAGCACCAGGATCACGATGATCATCTGGAAACGCACGTGCTTCTGCGTCCACAACACATGCGAGAGACCCTCAAACGCGTGGACGAAGCTTTCGCCCAGATGCTTATTGCTCATCGGACTGATGGCCGCGTGGCGCGGATTCGGCATCGCCGGCTTCGTCTCCGAGGCGTCGCCGGATTTTTTCTGCCTTTTCGACCATCTCCACATAACCTTCGGTAGTGGCATCGTCATACCCCAGTAAATGTAACACGCCGTGAATGGCCAACTGGCCCAATTCATCTTCGAGCGTACGCCCGGCGGCGGCGGCTTGCCGGTGGGCGGTATCCACGGAAATCACGACATCGCCCAATAATTTTGGCATGCCGGGCACGATAATATCGTGTTCTTGCGCGAATGACAATACATCGGTCGGCGCGTCGATGCCCCGGTAGCGGGCATTCAACGCGCGCATCGCGTCGTCATCCACCAGTGCTATGCTGATTTCGACTCCGCGGGTCGGAACGCCTTCTGAAATCAGCGTTTCGTTAATGGCTCGGCGCAGCGGTCGCTTTTTCGTCCGCAACGGATGTTGTTGCTGAATGAAGATGGGCACGGAGACGTGTCCCCCCTCCCTTAATATCCGGATATTCCAACCGGGAGTACGAATACAAGCCGCTTAAAATACGGACAAACACCTCGCCGACCATGCGCAGATTGCGCAGCGTGATGTCGCAGTCTTCCAACTGCCCGTCTTCCAGGCGATTATTGATGATTTCGTGTACCATGCTCTCGATACGTCCGGGCGTCGGTTCTTTGATCGCCTTCACCGCCGCCTGCACCGAATCGGCCAGCATCACCACCGCCGCTTCCCGTGTGGTGGGTTTGGGACCGGCATACCGAAAATCGTGCTCGGACACGTGCCCGCGCGCCGATTCGTTCAGCGCCCGGTGATAGAAATACGCCGCCAGCGTGGTGCCGTGATGCTCGCGAATGATGCCGGTCACCTCTTCCGGCAGCGCGTGCTTGCGCGCCAGCTCGATGCCGTCGCGCACGTGGCTGATCAGAATCAGGTATGACAGCTTGGCGGACAGGCGCTGGTGCACGTTTTCAAGGCCGAGCGGCGCCTGGTTTTCCACGAAAAAGGCCGGGCGCTTCAGCTTGCCGATGTCATGGTAGAGCGCACCCACGCGGGTGAGCAGCGCGTTAATCCCAATGGCGTCGGCGGCGGCTTCCGCCAGGTTGGCCACCATCACGCTGGAATGATAGCTGCCGGGCGCCTCGATCATCATGCGCCGCAACAACGCTTCATTTGGATTGGTCAACTCCATCAAGCGGTAGTGCGTGGTGATGCCGAACGGCCGGGCGAGAATATAAATGGCGCCGACGGCGACAAAGGTCGCGCCGACGCCCCCCGCGCCGGCACACAGCGCGATGGCGCCCAGATCCTGCCAGACCGAATCAAATCCGCCGCCAGGCTTGATCCCCTCCACCACGATAAGCAATCCCAGGTTGACCAGCACCAGCGAGAGCACGCCGGGAATGGCGCGGCTGGCGGGCCAGATGGCGGACACTGCCATGATCCCGACCAGCGAGCTGCCCAGCGTCAGTAACGCGATGGCAAACTGGTTGTCGGCGGTCAGTCCGGCCGTGACGCTGGTGAGCATGGTGGTGACCAGTGCCACCGGCACCCCAAGCAATCCGGCCACCGCCATGTTGCCCGCCGGGATCGCCGTCAGCGCGACCAGGCTGCTCTGCTCGCGTCCCAGCGTCATATACACCCATAGCGAGGCGATAATGAGGCTGGCCAGCAGCAAAAGTTTGCGATCATTGGTGAAAATGGGACGGCAATAGGCGCGCAGATACACACCGAGCAGCATGACGGCGAACAGCATCAAGGCCGCCGCCGGCATCAGGCGCGACAGCGGCGGAGCCGCCAGCAATTGCTTGTCCTGCAATTGCGCCATCATCTCCGCGGAGATAATTTCGCCTTTGTGCACGATGATGTCGTGCAGCCGCAGGTTGCGTATCGCCGGTTTCACCTGCCGGCGCGCTTCCTGCCGCCGATCTTCGGTGCGTATCTCATCCTTCAACCAGGTGGGCCGCAGCACGGCGCGCACCAGCGTGGCGACCGCGCGACTGCGTTGCGCGTCGGTGACGCGGGCTTGCGCCAGCACGTTAATCTGTTGCTGGGCCTGCTGTTCGGTATTGCCTTGCTCGATGCGGGTGCTCATCACTTCCGCGAGTAGCTCGCCGGCAGTGCGCTGCACCGACGTCCAGGTGCGCGCATCCCAGGAGCGCGTCTCCTCCACGAGCGAATCGGGGATCTTCATCTGGTCGAGTACGGCACGGTCGGCATCCGTCAATTGCGGCGCGCGCAACAACCCGCAGGCGCGGGTGAGGTCGGCGTCCGCCAGGCGTTTCGCCAGCGGGTCGAACTGGTAAATGGTTTGAATCTGACTGGCGGCTTCATCTTGCCGCCGCCGCGTTTCGGTGACGTCTTCCCAGGTGGTGTTGGCCGGTGCCTGAATATCGCGCGGCGCGCGCTGGCCGATCTGCAGGGAATCGAAATGGTAATACACGAGCGTCGTCAACACGCCCACCGTAACCAGGGCGAGCAACAACCGGGCCAGCACGTACCAGCGCAACCACCCGGCCAGGCCGGGCAGGCGCGGCGGCCACTGCGGCAACCGGGTGACGCGCTTCATGGCTGCGATCCCTTCGCCTCGGTCTCGTAGGCTCTCACGATGCGCTGCACCAGCGGGTGGCGCACCACATCGGTATCATCGAGGGTGATAAAACGCAGACCGTGCACGCCGTCCAGGATGCGGCGCACCTCGATCAACCCCGAGCGCTGGCCGGACGGCAGGTCGGTCTGCGTGATGTCGCCGGTGACCACCGCGCGCGACCCGAAGCCCAGGCGCGTGAGAAACATCTTCATCTGTTCGGGTGAGGTGTTTTGCGCTTCGTCCATAATAATAAAGGCGTCGTTGAGCGTGCGCCCACGCATGAACGCGAGCGGCGCCACCTCGATAACCTTCTTTTCCAGCAGCCGGTCCACCCGTTCCATCTCGATCATGTCGTACAGCGCGTCATACAGCGGGCGCAGATACGGATTGATCTTCTCCTGCAAGTCGCCGGGCAGGAATCCCAGCCGCTCGCCGGCTTCCACCGCCGGGCGGGTGAGGATGATGCGCTGCACCAGCTTGGAATTCAGCGCGGCCACCGCCATCGCCACCGCCAGGTAGGTTTTCCCGGTGCCGGCCGGCCCGATGGCGAAGACCAGCTCCTGCTCGCGCATGGCCTGCAGGTATTCGCGCTGGTTGGGGGACTTGGCTTTCAGTTGTTTGCCGCGATGCGTGGTCAGCACCACCTCGGAAAACAGCGCCTGCTCGGCGCCAACGTGGCGGTGGCGCATGGCATTGGCGGCATATTCCACCTCGGCGCGCGTCAATGCGTGCCCGCGGCGCACCATGCGCTGCAGCTCCTCGATCAAGGGCTGTATCTGCGCGGCGACGGACGGGGTGGCGCGAATCTCCAGGGTGGTCTCGCGGAGCACGAGCGTCGCGTTGAATTCGCGCTCGAGCAAGCGGAGGTGAGCATCGCGGGGGCCAAGTACCGCGACGGCTTCATCGTAGTCGGCAAATGGAATCGTTGTTACCACGGAAGATTCCGCGGCAGCAGGTTTCGTGGCCGTGGTCATTTCCACGTTGGGCAAGTAGGTGTAACTCCTTTTGTGTGAACGGATCGGACGTGCGGTGCGGCGAAGAGCGCGGAGGAGGCGATGTGCGGCCCGATCATGCCGGTGGGCGGGAATAAAAATGGGTGAAGGGCGCTGCCGCCCTTCACCCTGCGAAATTTATTCGCCGGTCGACTGGTTGCGCCGAATGCGCCGCGCCGAAGCGGCGGCCATACGGCGGCGACGCTCGCTGGGCTTCTCGTAGCGCTCGTGGCGACGTGCTTCTTCCAGCACGCCGGCCTGCTGCACCTGGCGTTTCAGGCGGCGGATGGCACTGTCGAGCGATTCGCCTTCGCGGACATCAACCGAAACCATATTTTCCTCAACTCCTTCCGACCACCACGCACCATCTGCAGCAACGCACCGATGCGCTTGTTGTCGACATTATAGGCGAGGCGATTCCGCCTGTCAAATACTCCATCGCACATCGAGCACAAGCACCAGACCGTTCCAAACGCAGGCCGTCCGCCGGGGAACGACGCATTACACCCCACGTCCCGCCAACGACGGGGCTATCGGGAACTCAGCCAGACGGAATCGCCTTTTCATGCTCTGCACCGCATCGCCCGAAAGCACGCAAAGGCAATCATTGATGTTCCCGACCGGCCCGACGTCCTCGACAACCGGCGACGGCTGCCGGAAAATGAGTGGGGACACCAAGGCGAGAAAGAAGCGGGCGCGGTGCCTCACGATGGGGGATTCGGTAATTAGCTCCCTCTATTACCACTGTGGTCGTTCTCCCAGGCAGACGGCATAATCGGGAGGCATTTATGCGCCGCGGTGTTGCGGTCCGCGGCGACGGCGCCATCTGCCGTTGCACATCGCCTGATGCACGGGATGGCTGGTGCGGTTATCGCTGCATGCGCAGCAACCACGTCGAGCTCACGAGGCGAAACGGTGCGCTTACAACGTTTCCGCCAGTGCCTTGATGAAGGCGGCGAGTTCTTCACGCATGTCGTCGCGTTGCAGGGCGAATTCGATATTTGTTTTCACGAAGTCGACTTTACTGCCGATGTCATAGCGTTTGCCGTCGAAGTGCAGGCCATACATCGCGCGGGTGGCGACCATCAGGTGCATCGCGTCCGTCAACTGAATCTCGCCGTTTTTCCCCGGGGTGACGTGGTCGATATGATCGAAAATTTCCGGGGTGAAGATATAGCGCCCCGCGATGACTAGGTTGGACGGGGCTTCCTCCGGCGTCGGCTTTTCGACGAAATCCTCCACCAGATACACGCGGTCGGTGATGAGCTTGCCGCCGATCACCCCGTAGCGGCTGACGCGGTCGTGCGGCACGTCTTCCAACGCCACGACCGGCTCGTGATAGCGCTCGAACACGTCCATCAATTGGCGCGTCACCGGCACTGCCGATTGCACGATGGTATCGCCCAGCAGCACGGCGAACGGCTCGTTGCCGACGTGATCGCGGGCGTAGGAGATGGCATCACCCAGGCCGTTCAGCTCCTTCTGCCAGACAAAATGAATGTTGGCAAGGTCGGAGATGCGCCGAATCAACTCCAACTCGCGCGTTTTCGCATGCTCGGCCAGTTCGCGCTCCAGTTCGGTGTTGCGGTCGAAGTGTTCCTCGATCGCCCGCTTGCCTTTGCCGATAATCATCAGCACGTCGGTGATGCCTGACGCGGCCGCTTCCTCGACCACGTATTGTATGGTCGGCGTATCCACCACCGGCAGCATCTCTTTCGGCTGCGATTTCGAAGCCGGTAAAAAGCGCGTGCCGAACCCGGCAGCCGGAATAACTGCTTTGCGAATCATCCGCGATCCTTTCGTTGCGAAACGTTCCACCCGTTCTCCGCTACAATACTACGCGGTTCGGCGCAAGGGTGGTGGACGAGTAACACAGGAAGCATCCTGTGATCATCCGCGTCAATGGCGGCCGGACGTTGTTCCCGCTCCGTGCCCGGCTGCCCGACCGTTCCCAGCCGCCGGCGCCAGCCGAGACGAGTTGCACACAACGTGCAACCACACGCTTACCCCTTCTCCGGACCGGTGCTGGCCCAGAGATGCTCCACTTCGTCCACCGGCGGCACGCCGCGATACATGCGCAGGAAGGATCGCTCGACCGCCAGCCCAGCCTCCGTGACCAGCGCCGCCGCCTCCGTGTTGCCGGTGGGGATATCCAGTATTACCGGCGTGCCGGCGCAACGAGCGAGCGCGTCGGCAAGCAGCGCGCGCCCGGCCGCGCGGGTGAGCGCCAGGCAAGGGCCGATGTGCGTCGCGCGCGTGCCCGGACGCAGCGTGGCGCAACCGAGCAGCAGGTCGTCGCGCGCGGCAATGCGGGCAGCCTGCGGACGCTCGTTCAGCAGGCGGGTGAGCAATGCGCACCGATCAGTGCCCGCCACCCGGCGATCGAGCCACAGCACGTCCTCCAGGTCGGCGGAGGCATAGGGGCGCACGTGGACGTCCGGCGTGCCCGCCGCGGGGATGCCGGTGTAGCGTGACAGCTCGTATTCCGCCGTGAACCCCAGCTTCTCATAGACCGGGCTGCCCAACGGGGTGGCGTCCAGCCGCACGGTCGGCACGCCGCGGCCATCCAGATATGCCAGCGCGTGCTCCATCAACGCCGTGCCGATGCCTTGCCCACGCCGGCGCGCGTCTACCAGCACCATGGCGATCCACGCCACCGAGCCCAGCACGAAAGCCGTCACCGTGCCGACGCCCTCGCTGCCGTCTTCGGCAATAAAACAGCCCGTCGGTTCCAGCGCGAGAAAGCGCTGCCAATCCGCGTCGGTCTGGTTCCATCCCGCTTCTTCCTTCAAGCGCATCCCGGTGGGAATATCCGCCGGTGTCATCTGTCGCATCTGTAGCATGTACGTCCATCATTTCACAGGAGATATAGCGCATATTCCGCACGCCCGGCGGCAATACCTTCCGACGCGCGGGGTGTGGGGGGACGCAGGCCGCGCATGCTTATCCGTCCCACCGCCGCAGCACCACCGCGGCGTTGTTGCCGCCGATGCCGGACGAGATGGAGAGCGCGGTGCGCATGGCGGCGGCGCGGGCCGTGCCGGGGACGTAATCCAGGTCGCAGAGGGGATCGGGTTGTTCCAGGTTGAGCGTGGGCGGCGCCAGGCCGTCGCGCAGCGCGCACAGCGTCACGAGCGCCTCCACGCTGCCGGCGGCGGACATCATGTGCCCGACCGCGGGTTTGATGCTGGTCATCGGAATCCGCGCGGCGCGCGCGCCGAGCACCGTTTTCACCGCCTTCGTTTCCGTTACGTCGAAATACGCGGTGCCGGTGCCGTGGGCATTCACGTAGTCGATCTCCGCGCCGTCCACCCCCGCGTCGCGCAGCGTTGCCTGCAATACCGCCACGATGCCTTCGCCGTCCTTGTCCGGCGCGGTCAGGTGATAGGCGTTGTTGTTCACCGCATATCCCAGCACCTCACCGAGAATCGTCGCGCCGCGCGCTTGCGCGTGGTCGGCATCCTCCAGCACCAGCGCCGCCGCGCCCTCGCCGAAGATGGTGCCGCTCCGCCGCACATCAAAGGGACGGATCTCCTCAGCGGTGATGGTGCGCAGAATGGACAGCCCTGCCATGCTGGAGTAAGCCAGGCTGTCATGCCCCTCGCACAGCACGGCGTCAGCCTTGCCCAGGCGAATCAGATCCAGCCCTTGCCCGATGGCAGCGGTGCCGCTGGAACAGGATAGCGACAGCACGCGGACAGGCCCGGTCAAGCCATGGCGTTCGACCAGCAACTCCGCCGCGCGGCTGTAGGTGAACTCGCGAAACAGTTCTGCCGATTCCGCGTCCACTCTGCCCGCGTGCACAAAGGTCAGGTACTGGTCCCACGACGACGCCCCGCCGAAGTTGGTCGACGACACCAGGCCGATTCGGTCGGTCGGCGCCGCCATCCGCAGCGCCTCATCGGCCGCGTGCAGCGCGAACTGGGTGGCTTCATCGTGCTCATCATCCCACGGAAAATCCTTCACCTCGCCCATGCGCGCATTGCGCAGCCCGGCCGGATCCCAGCGCGTCATCGTCGCCAGTCCGCTCTGCCCCGCGCAGATGGCGCGCCACACGCGCTCCACGTCATTGCCCAGGCACGAGACCACGCCCATGCCGGTCACCACTACCCGCCGCATCGCCACCTCCACCGCAAAGTCTGCAACCTGTTTGTGCGCTGTTTCTCACGTCTCTCCGCGCATTGTTTCATTCGCCCCGGCGCATCATTCGCCTTTTCTTTCGACACGCGGACAGGGAGAAAGGTTGTGCGCGGCGACTGGACAACGCGGGCAGGTTGGCGGATAATACGCATGCATTCCCCTGCACTTCGAAAAATGCGGTTCCGCCTCCGTGATCTCGTGCGACAGCCAGTGGAGTTACGGTGTTGGCCGGTTAACCGTGGACACCTGGGACGACATCTCCCCCGCGTGGGTTGACAAATTTACCGGACACAGGTGACAATTTACCCGGATCGTCGCGAGAAAGGCCGGAGCCAATCGTGTTTGCCACATATACGCCGCAATTAGTCGCTGAAATCGATAACGTGCTCTCCCGCATCGACCCCGCCGAGGTGGAAAGCCTGGTGGTGGCGATCATCCGCACCCGGCGGCTGTTCCTCGATGGCCGCGGCCGTTCCGGCTTGATGATGCGCGCCTTTGCGATTCGCCTGACCCACCTCGACATTCACTGCCACGTCGTCGGCGAATCCACCACCCCTAACCTGCGCCCCGGCGATTTACTGCTGGTCGGCTCCGGTTCGGGTGAAACCGTCACCGCGGTGCTGACGGCGAAATCCGCAAAATCGCTGGGGGGTATGATCGGCGTGTTAACCGCCCGCCAGGAGTCCACGTTGAGCCAGATGGCCGACTTGCGCGTGGTGCTGCCCGCCCCCGTGCGCGAAACCAGCGATGTCACCCCCGTCACCACCATTCAGCCCATGGGCTCCCTCTTCGAACAATCCCTGCTGCTCTTCCTCGACGCCATCGTGCTGCTGCTGAAAGACCGTCTGCGACAGGACGAACGCATGAT
Organism: uncultured bacterium; assembly: GCA_964472305.1. Classification (GTDB taxonomy): domain Bacteria; phylum Armatimonadota; class Hebobacteria; order CAIYQO01; family CAIYQO01; genus CAYYJR01. The sequence goes on along the minus strand of CAYYJR010000027.1, from coordinate 20,811 downwards.
GATGGCCCGTCACTCGAATCTGGAGTAAGCGAATTACGCCCGCGTTATCGTCTCCAGTCAACACCCCACTCAACAATATTACTTCGTCACGCCCCGGATCTCCGGCACGGTCTCGCCCGCCTCCTCCATGCGGCGTTTCAATACCTCGGCGAGTTCGGCGCGGACAGCCGCGCAGGCGGGATCAGCGACCAGGTTGTCACGCTCGTGGGGATCGCGCCGCAGGTCGTACAGGCATTCTTCCACGTAGATAGCGCTGCCGGAGACATCACAGCCGCTCCAGGGCTGATCTGACGGCGCCCATACGGAGTATTTCCAGTGCCGGGTGCGGATGGCACGGCCCACGTGGGATTCACTGATCTGCAGGAACACCTCCTCCGGCCATTCCACCGCCGTGCCGTTGACCAGCGGTTGCAACGGGCGCCCGCGCATGCCCGCCAGCGGTTGCGCGCCGCCCGCCGCCAGGATAGTAGCCGGAACGTCGATCAGACTCACCAATTCCTCAACCACGCGCCCACCGGAGAAGCCAGGACCGCAAGCGACCAGCGGGACACGGATGGATCCCTCGTGGCAACTGCGTTTATATTCGTTGTTGCGCGTGCGAAAATGGCAGCCATGGTCACTGGTGAAGAGCAACAGCGTATTTTCCGCCAGGCCTAACCGACCCAATTCCGCGCGCAGGCGCCCCAGGTTGGCATCCAGACTCGCGCAGCAGCCCAGGTAATCGGGATACTGCTCCCGCCAGTCGCCGGCAGTGTCCTGCAAGTCGCCGGGCACGTCATAGTCGGCGAAGCGCTCCCGTGCACCGTGCGGACCTTCAAAGCGATGATGATCGTTCTGGTGATGCGGTTCGATGTAGGAGAGGAAGAGGAAAAATGGACGCCGACCGTCGCGCGTGCGCAGGTAATCAAGGGCAAAATCGGTCTGGCAATCCACTCGGTAGCCGGTGAAATCCACCCGGCGCATCTCCGCGTCGAACAGATGGCCGTCATACCCGTGCGAAGTGAATTCCAGCACGTCCGATGCCAACCAGTAATCCCGGTAACCGCCGCGCCGTTCGGGCGGCACCGCGCGCGTCTGGTAATTATGCTCCGCCCCTTGTGATGCCAGGTGCCACTTGCCCAGGTACCCCACCTCGTATCCCGCGTCGCTCAGTGCGTGGGCGATAGTTCGCGTCTCCAACGGCAGCGCGATGTCATTGCGAAAGCAGCCCGTTTCGGTGGCGTATTGTCCTGTTTGCAGGCAGGCGCGCGCGGGACCACACACCGGCTGGCAGGTGAAGGCCTGTTCAAAGCGCACACCCTCCGCCGCCATACGGTCGAGATGAGGCGTCACGTCCAGGCGCTGGCCATAGCACCCGGCGGTATCCCAGCGTTGCTGGTCGGTGAAGAAAAAGATGATGTTGGGGGCAACGGTCACAGTGACACCTTCCGCATGGATTGACCGGACGACACGGCCATGGGTAATATAGCGTGCAGGACCGGACGCTGTCCAGCAGACCGGCTGACTATCCCACCCGGCGTGAATTCCGGGCGCATTCGCAACATCTCCAGAGGAGGCGCACCATGACAGAGCAGAAGACCACCTTTGCATTGTTTTTCGGTAATCGTGGATTTTTTCCCGCGACATTGCTCGCACAGGCCCGGCAGGACTTGCCGCGGCTGTTGCGGGAATGGGGTCATAACACGCTGATGATGGACGAAGGCGCCACCCGTTACGGCGCGGTGGAAACAACGCGCGAAGGCCAGCTTTACGCCAACTTCCTGCGACAGCACCGGGGCGAGTTCGGCGGTGTTATCCTGTGCCTGCCGAACTTCGGCGACGAGACGGGCGCGGTGGCGGCGCTGAAGGATGCCGGCGTGCCGATTTTCATCCAGGCTTATCCCGACGAGATGGATAAAATGGCTCCCGCGCTGCGCCGCGACTCGTTCTGCGGCAAGCTGTCCGTGATGGACGTGTTTTATCAGTACGGCGTGAAGTTCACCACGCTGAAACCGCATGTCGTCACGCCCGACAGCAAAGCGTTTAAGGCCAACATCGAGCATTTCGACCGCGTATGCCGGGTGGTCAACGGGGTGAACGGCATGGTGGTCGGCGCCATCGGCGCGCGCACCACCCCATTCAAGACCGTGCGTTTCGACGAAGTCGCCCTGCAGCGCCACGGCATCACCACCGAGACGGTCGACCTGTCCGACGTGGTGAAGCGTGTCGCCGATGTCGCGCAACAGAGCGACGCATACCGGGCCAAGGGGCAGGCGCTGGCGCACGCGTCCACCTGGGAAGGCGTGCCGGGCGAGGCGATCGACAAGATGATCCGACTGGGCGTGGTGATCGATAATATCATCGACGAGATGCAGCTTGACGCTCTCGCCATCCGCTGCTGGACCGAGCTGGAACAGCAGCTCGGGATCACCCCATGCACGCTGGTCGGCGAGTTGAATGACCGCGGCGTGGCCACCGCCTGCGAGGTGGATGTCTGCAACGCCGTCGTCATGCGCGCACTGGGACTGGCCTCCGGCAAGGCTGCCACCTGCCTGGATTGGAACAACAATTATGAGGAGGACGAGGATAAGTGCATCCTCTTCCACTGTGGGCCGGTGCCGTTGAGCCTGATGACGAAACCGGGCAAGGTGATCGATAATCCCATCCTGGCAAACGCGCTGGGACCGGGCTGCAGCTTCGGCTGCAACGTCGGCCGCATCGCGCCGGGAACGTACAGCTTCGGCAGCTTGATCACCGACGCCGGCAAGGTGCGCTGCTACCTGGGTGATTGTGACATCACCCGCGACGCCATCCCGCAGGACTTCTTCGGCTGTGCGGGTGTGGCGAAGATCGACCGCCTGCAGGACGTGCTGCTGCACATCGGGCGCAACGGCTACCGCCACCACGTCAGCCTTACCCCAGGCACCGTCACCACGCCGGTGCGCGAAGCACTCGGATATTACCTCGGCTTCGAGGTGAGCGAACCGCAACAGGGGGTGTAACCGGTCGCGCAATCCCGGGAATAGTGTGGCGGGCATCTACCGGCAACCTGACCCGTGAAGGCCATGTAAGCGTCCCTACTCCACCGTCACGCTCTTCGCCAGGTTGCGTGGCTGATCGACGTCGAGGCCAAGGGTTTCGGCGCAGTAGTAAGCGAGCAGTTGCAGCGGGAGCACGGCGGGCACGGGGGAAAGCAACTCGTCCGTGCGCGGGATGGCGATAACGTCGTCGGCGTATTTGCCGATTTCGCGGTCGTCGGCTGCGGCGATGGCGATAACGTGGCCGCGGCGCGCCTTCACTTCCTTGATATTGGACAGCATCTTGTCATAGACGCCGCCGGGCAGTGCAACGGCGACAGTAGGGCATTCCGGGGTGATGAGCGCGATGGGGCCGTGCTTCATCTCGCCCGCGGCGTAACCCTCGGCATGGATGTAGCTGATCTCCTTCAACTTTAACGCGCCTTCCAGCGCGGTGGGGAAATTGATTCCGCGGCCCAGGTACAGCATACTGTGCGCGCCGTGAAAGCGTTGGGAAAAGTCGCGCACCGCTTCGTGACCGGCAAGCACCGCCTGCAACTGCTCGGGCAAGCGTTGCAGGCCATCGATGAGCCGCGCGCGGTCGGCGGTGGGCAGCGTCTCGCGTGCCTCGCCCAGATGGAGCGCCAGCAAGTACAGCACCATCAACTGGGTGGAATAGGCTTTGGTCGAGGCAACGGCAATCTCCGGACCGGCATAGGTGTAGAGCACGCTGTCGGCGTCGCGGTCCACCGAACTGCCCACCACGTTGGTGATGGCCAGCACGTGGGCACCGCGCTCCTTCGCCTCGCGTAGCGCGGCCAGCGTGTCGGCAGTCTCACCGCTCTGGCTGACGACGATAGCCAGCGTGCGATCATCGATGATGGGATCGCGATAGCGCAACTCGGAGGCGACATCGATCTCCACTGGCAGCCGTGACAACCGCTCGATGACGTATTTACCCACCAACCCGGCGTGAAAGGCGGTGCCACAGGCAATGATGAGCGCACGAGAAACACGCCGCAGCGCATCGACGCCCAACCGCAACCCGGGCAGCAGCACGCCGTCGCGCGCCTCGTTCAACCGTCCCCGCAGCGTCTCCGCCAGCGCCACCGGCTGCTCGTTGATCTCTTTGAGCATAAAGTGACGATAGCCGCCCTTTTCCGCCATCACCGGATCCCAGGCGACGGTGGCGATTTCCGGCGTCACCGCGCCGCCGTCCAGCCGTGCCAGGCGCACGCCGTCGCGGTTGATTTCCGCGATCTCGCCGTTGTGCAGATAGGTGACCCGCCGGGTGTGGGCGAGAATCGCAGGCACGTCGGAGGCGACGAAATGCTCGCCGTCACCGTGGCCGATGATGAGTGGACTGTGCAGGCGCGCGGCGACGATGGTCTCAGGATCGTCGCGGCTGACCGCCACCAGCGCGTAGGAGCCCACCACCCCACGCAACGCACGACACACCGCGGTATACAGATTGCCGTCGAAATACGTCTCCAGCAGGTGTGCCAGCACTTCGGTGTCGGTCTCCGAGGTGAAGATATGCCCCTGCGCTTCCAGTTGTTCGCGCAACGCCAGGTAGTTTTCGATGATGCCGTTATGCACCACCGCAAAGCGCCCGGAACAGTCGGCGTGTGGGTGCGCGTTTTCGTCGGAAGGCGCGCCGTGGGTAGCCCAGCGCGTATGTCCGATGCCCACCAGCCCCGGCAGCGGATGCTCTGCCAGTTCGCCCGCCAATCGTTCCAGCTTGCCCTGGCGCCGTGCGATGGCGATATGTCCCTCGGAGAGAATAGCGACGCCCGCCGAGTCGTACCCCCGATACTCCAGTTTTTGCAACCCCTCCAGCAGAATCTGCGTCGCGTTCCTCGCCCCGATATAGCCGACAATACCGCACATGATCGTCACCCCTCCCGCATCGTACCCCGCCCGTTGTGGCAACCGCGTGCCGGGAAGCGACACCAGGTCGCCGCGGATATGCCGCGCCGTCAACGCCGGGGAAAAGTGTGAAAAGCTCCAGGGGTAGCTACCTTGTGCCCGCCAGCGCGGGAAAGTATGCAAAAAAAGAAGCGATCCGCGGAATTCGCCGATTGCGCAAAGTCAAAACGTGATCCTGCGCAATCCACGGCATCCGCGGATCGATCCCCACTGTGACAATAGATTACTTGCCTTTGATGGGGCTGGGCTCCTGGCCGGGGTATGGGGCGACGGTGACGCTCTTCATTTTATCGCCGACCTTCACCTGCCGCAGCGCGTCGAGGCCGCTCTTCACCCAGCCAAACACGGCATAGTTGCCGTCTAACTGCGGAATATCGCAGAAGATGACGTAAAACTGACTGCCGGCCGAGTCGGGGTCCTGTGAACGCGCCATGGCGATGGCGCCTTTCTTATGGATCAACTTCGATTTCTCGAACTTGATCTCGTATCCCGGTCCGCCGACGCCGTTGCCTTCCGGATCACCGCCTTGAATAAGCTGAAAACCGGTTCCGGTTTCCACGCGATGGAAAGACAAGCCATCGTAGAACTTCGTCTTCGCCAATTTCACGAAGTTCGCCACTGTCAGCGGCATCTCTTTGCCTTCCAGTACCACCTCGGCCTTTTTACCGTTCGCCAGGGTGATGGTCACCAGGTAGCGCCCCTGCTTCTGCGCCGCCGCGATCTCCGCCGCGGTGGGCGCAACACGCGTATTCGGCTTTACGGTGTCCGCCGGCTTCGGCTTTACGGTGTCCGCCGGCTTCGGCTTTTCGGTCGGCTTTTCGGCCGCGAGCATCGGGCAGGGTTCGGTGCCCGCGTAAGGCGCAATGGTGACGCTCTTCATTTTATCGCCGGCTTTCACCTGCTGCACCACATCGAAGCCATCCTTCACCCAGCCGAACACCGCGTAGTTCCCGTCAAGGTCGGGAACGTCGCAACAGGTAATGTAAAACTGACAACCGGCGGAATTAGGATCCTGCGAGTGAATCATGGCGATGGCACCCTGCTTATGGATCAGTTTGGATTGTTCCAGCTTGATGCCGTACCCCGGATTGCCGGAGCCGTCGCCGTTGGGATCGCCGCCCTGAATGAGCTGGAAGCCGGGTTCCGTTTCCACCTGGTGAAAGGACAAGCCATTATAGAACTGTGCCTGCGCCAATTTGACGAAGTTCGCCACCGTCAACGGCATCTCTTTGCCTTCCAGCACCAGGGTTATCGTCTTGTCGTTTTCCATGGTGATGGTTGCCAGAAAGCGCCCCTGCTGTTGCGCGGCCGCCACTTCGTCCTTGGTCGGGGGGTAGCGCAGCGGCGGCTTCGCGGCGGCGAGAATCGGACAGGGTTCAGCGCCCGCGTACGGCGCGATGGTAATGCTGGTGATCTTGTCGCCTTGCTGCACCGCATCGAGGATCTCCATGCCGGTTTTCACCCAGCCGAAGGCCGCGAAGCGACCATCCAGCGGCTGTAGATCGCTGCGCGTGATGAAAAACTGGCTGCCGCCCGAGTCGGGGGTGCTGCGATGGAACATGGAGATCGTGCCACGCTTATGCCGCAGCCAGGGGGATATTTCCAGGTTCAACGCGTAGCCGGCGTGGCCGGTGCCGTCATTGTTCGGGTCGCCACTCTGGATCAGATTGACCGCCGGCATACCTGCGCCGCCCGACTGGTTTTCGATGTGATAAAATGTCTGGCTATCGTAAAACCTGGCCTGCGCCAGCTTCACGAAGTTCGCGACGGTAAACGGCATCTCCGTCCCTTCGAGCACCAGTTCGACCGCCTTGCCGTTGGCCAGCATAATGGTGGCCAGATATCGCCCCTGGGCGCGCACCGCCGCCACCTCGTCACGGGTAGGCGGGGTGAGCGCAGGCGGGTCGGCCAGCGACAACAGCGACAGCGACAGCAGCGCCAATATGACGCAAATCCGCATATGCATGGAAACTCCTTTGCATCAGGTCATTATCGGGGGAATCGCCGCCGGCGCGGGGTCGGCGGCAGCATCGTTATCGTGTTATCCCAACGGGCAGGATTCCGTTCCGGCATACGGAGCGACGGTGACGGATTGCATGCGATCGCCAATCTTCACCGCGTCCACCACATCCTGGCCGCTCTTTACCCAGCCAAAGACGGCATACTGTCCGTCGAGGAAGGGGGTATCGGCCAGCGTAATGAAGAACTGGCTGCCGGCGCTGTCGGGCATTTGCGAGCGCGCCATGGAGATGGCACCCTTTTTATGGCGCAGTGTTTTGGCAATCTCCAGCTTGATCCGGTAGCCGGGGCTGCCGGTGCCGTTGCCGACGGGACAACCACCCTGGATAACAAAACGCGGTTCGACGCGGTGAAAGGTCAGTCCGTCGTAAAAGTTCGCGTTGGCCAGTTGCAGGAAATTCGCCACGGTGAGCGGCATGCTGGCGCCTTCCAGCACCACCTCGATCGCGCGGCCATCCGTCAGCGTAATCGTCGCCAGGTAGCGCCCCTGCGCCTGCACAGCGGCGATCGCCTCGCCGGTCGGCGCGGCCAGTTTGCCTTCCCCGCCGCCCAGCGCGGCTGTGAACAAGTTCATCATGTTTCTGTGATCCTTTGGTAAATTTCCGTTGTCGCAACGGATAAACAGTGGGTGATGGGTACGCGCTCAGTACCCGGCGGACGACAACATCGTCTTCACACCCGATGGCGTGCCCCATGACGCCGGCTGCCTCTTCAATTGGCGCCCTGTTCCTTATACCCACACTTGCCAGGTGAATCGCCTGAGGCAGCAGGATGGTTTCCGGCACGAACTGTGGAATGCTGAATCGGTCTGTTTCACGATGGGCGCCAATCCGGCGCCGCCGATTACGCCGCTAAACCATGAAAAAGTCTGCGCCTGCATCTCGTGAGTCTTTTCCGGTCGACTTGCCTGACAGGAAATGTCCTCCTCGATCACCATAGTGAATACGGTAAACAGTTCTTTACATTCCGTCCACGGATGGGGAATCCTTTTCCGGCGAACAACGTTGACCGAAACTCGACACGGCTGCGGCCGGGTGCACTGATACGAAGACACTCTCCTGCGGACGAACGAGGCACGTACAGCAGAATCGCCGATTCACAAAATCTCTTACACCTCATCCTCATCCGGCGGCAGCACCGGTTCCGGATCCAGATGCGCGTTGGGGCCGTCCGACTGGTAGCGCCAGGGTTCCTCAGCGCGTATGATATCCGATGCCAGCGGCGCGATTTCGTTCAGGTCCATCGGGTGCATGGGCGCGCCGTCGTCGCCGCCGACAGGGCCGCCCATCTCATTGCCTTCCGGGGGAAAGGCTTCGTCGGCTTCTTCGCCGAACGGGTCGATGCGCGTCATCATCCGGCCCACCGCGTTGACATCGGTCGATGGCTCGATGCGCAGGTCGATGCCATCGCGGTGGTCGCGAATGTCATACGGCGTTTCGGTGCAGGTGATGTTATTCGTCAAGTCACCCACTCCGCCGATCTGCGACACGATGCGCTCCGCCAGGTCATACATGGCCGGCGTCGGCACCTCACCCTCTAACCAGACATCGCGCCCATTGACCACCACGCGGATGTGGCGGGCGTCCAGGCCGTCATCCGCCCAGAGTTCCTCGATAATGTGCGTGTGTAATTGCTGCGATGTCATCGTCATGCCCTCAGCCACAGGATTCCCCACCTTCATGCGGACTGACGCTCCCGGTGATGCGCGATGTGCGGCTCTTGCACAAATCTCAGATCGGATGCGGCGATGATGACAAAACGGGCGCTATCGCCACTGACGCGAACGAGCAGCAAAGCCTACCAGCACGAACAATGCGACATGATGTTGGCCGCGAATGGACATTGCTTGCCGACGGCGACAGGCTTATACTCCGCAATGGGGAACCGCACCATGACTCGCACGCATGCGCTGATTCAGTGCCAGATCTGCCGGCTTCACAAACCGATGAGCCGGGTGCTGCCGGGCGAACTGGTACGCGAGTCGCTGGTGGAAGTAATTCGCGCGCATCATGCCGGTTGGAAGTCGGATGGTTTCATTTGCCTGGATGATTTAAATGCCTACCGCATGGAATATATTCGCAATAACCTGGCGCAGGTGAAAGGCGAACTCTCCGCACTCGACGAGACTGTGCTCAGCAGCCTGGGTGAACAGGATCCGCTCACTCGTAACTTGAACGAGGAGTTCGATACCCAGCTCACACTGGGTGAGCGCATCGCGGACAAGGTAGCCACCTACGGGGGAAGTTGGAAGTTCATCGCGAATTTCTCCATCGTCATGGCGATCTGGATTACGCTCAACTCGCTCCAGTGGAAGTGGCAGGCGTTCGATCCCTACCCATATATCCTGCTCAACCTGGTGTTGTCCTGCATGTCTGCCGTGCAGGCGCCGTTCATCATGATGAGCCAGAATCGCATCGAAGCCAAAGATCGCATGCGCTCGAAGCACGATTACCGCATTAACTTGAAGGCGGAACTGGAAATTCAATCCCTGAATACCAAAATCGACCTGTTGCTGAACCACCAATGGCAGCGATTGCTGGAAATTCAGCAGATTCAAGCGGAAATGATGAAAGAATTGATGAGCTATCGCAATCGTGACATGCAGCGGCATCCCCATGAAGGCGATAAAGCGTAAGCAGAGGTTGCTTTAACCAACTAAATATGTTGCTGTATAGTTAAACTAGGTATTGTCTGACAGGTACTCCGCATGGTGCGAAAAGGAAAGTAAGCATCGGCATGCGTACCCGCGGTGTCTCGCTGTTGGAAATGTTGATTGCCATCAGTATCATCATGGTGCTCATAGCGCTGGCGTTCCCCGCCTATTCGCGCGCACTCGGCAAAGCCATCCGCTCGCGCGACGCCTGCAACGAGCACTACCGCGCGGATAATCCGAAGTGGACGTTCGACGAGCCGTGATGGCGCCAACGGGATATTGGCACCATCACAGCATGTCCGTCGTGAACAGCTTATTCGGCGCATTGGTTGCAGGTGGTTGACATTTCCGGCGCGCCATGATCGGCATGGCCGGCGAGGACGAGGTGGATCTCCTCGAGATAATGCAGGTAATCGACATACGCTTCCACGTATTCCCGCCCCGCCGCCACACTGTCGTTCATGTGTTTCTTCGTTTCCAGCACCCGCGTCAGACGTTGACGCACGCCCGCGGCGACCGCTTGTTGCAGTTCATTGACCAATGGTTCCGCCGTTGCCGTTTGAATCGCCCTCTCCGCGCTTGCCACAATCGGCTCGACTGGCTCATCCTTCAAACCGGTATATGCTTCCCCCTCACTCGCGCGGTGGAGGCGCACCAGTGTTTCAAAAAAATACCGATCCGCTAATTCCTTCGCCTGCGGACTCAACCGCCGAACCGCGAGCGTTTTCTCGAAGGCAACACGAATCTCCGCCTCATCCGCCGGTCGAATCCACTTCATCACCGGTGTCACATCGCCTTTCTCCAACGCCTGCCGGGCTTCCGTCACGACCGGACCGCTTAAGGTATCACAGTGCGCGCTCGCGATAGCGGGAAGCAGTAACACCATCATCGCCGCCAGGAAAAAGACGGCCATCCTCACTAATCTCACTCTCATATCAATACCCTCCTTCAGGAATATATCACGCAATCCGATGCCGTGGTCTGCGAAATCGCACAGTCAGGCTGGTGATGCGAGCAGTCTACCGTTATACAGAAGGATTCGCTATGATGAATATCATAGTGTGCGATGAGAAATGTTAGCCTAATCGCTTGCTGAACCGCCGGGCACTGAGGGTGAGGATGGCGACGCCGAAGATGGCCAGCGCCAGCGCCTGCGGCCACAGCACGTCAAGGCCGATGCCTTTCAGGAAGATGCCGCGGATGATCTCCAGGAAATACCGTAACGGAATGAGGTAGGTGACCGCCTGAATGATGGGCGGCATGTTGGCGATGGGAAACATGAATCCGGAGAGCAGGATGAACGGCATGAAGAAAAAGAAGCAGGTCATGGTAGCTTCCTGCTGGGTTTTCGAGATAGTCGAGATATAGATGCCCAGACCGAGGGTGGTGAGCAGGAAAAGCGCGCTGGTGCCGAGTAGCAGCGGCAGACTGCCCGCCGGGTAGACATGGAACCAGCAAACCGCCGTCAGCAGTACGAACACCATGTCGATCATGCCGATCAGCAGGAAAGGCAGTGTTTTTCCCAGCATCAACTCGCCGGCGGTGATCGGTGTGACCACCAGTTGCTCCAGCGTACCGATTTCCTTTTCCTTTACGATAGCCAGCGCGGTCATCATCATGGTGATGATAAGTAAAATCAGGCAAAGGATGCCCGGCACCATGAACTTCACGCTCTTCAACTCCGGGTTATACCACACGCGCAAACGCGTATCCACTCCCGGCACGCGCGGCAGCAAATGCCGCGCGCGATCCAGCCGCTGCACGGTGAGACGGCCGGTGTATTGCTGCACCACCGCATTAGTGTAACCGGCGATGATGCGCGCGGTCATCGAATCGGTGCCGTCGAGGATGGTCTGCACCTGCGCAGTGCGGTTGCGCGCCACGTCCCGGCTGAATCCGCGCGGAATCACCAGCACCACCTGCGCCTTGCCGGCATCCAGCAACGCATCCACCTCGGCAGGACGCTCCAGCGTGTAGCGGTAGTCGAAATAGCCGGAATGGATGAACGAGTCGACGAATTGGCGGCTGGCAGAGGTGCGATCCTGGTCGAGGACGGCGGTGGAGATGTTGTTGACATCGGTGCTGGTGGCATAGCCGAAAATGAAAAGCTGAAAGATAGGCGCGAAGAAGATAATCAGCAGCATGCGGTAATCACGCCGCGTCTGCAACAGTTCTTTTTTCAACAGGCGGAGAATGCGCCGGATGTTCATCACTGCCTCAACTCAACTTCTTTTTAAAACGCGCCATGCTGACGGATAAGAACAATACCCCGATAGCGAGCAGGAACAGGCCGGACGGCCAGATCAGCGCGACACCGCTGCCTTTCAGGAAGATGCCGCGCAGGATGGTGATGAAATGGCGCGCCGGGATAATGTTGGTCAGCAACTGGATGGGGTACGGCATGCTGCTGATGGGGAAGATGAAACCGGAGAGCAGCATGGTCGGCAGTTGCGACACCATGATCGCGCCCGTCATCGCAATCTGCTGCGAGGGGGCCACGGTGGAGATGAGCAGGCCGATGCTGAGCGCGGCGATGATGAACACCAGCGACAACAGCAGCGCCAGCAGCGGATTGCCGCGCAAAGGCACCTGGAAGACGAACACGCTGACCAGCATCACCAGCAGCATGTCACAGAAGGCGATAATCACGTACGGAATGAGCTTGCCCAGCAGCACCTCACTCGCCTGCACGGGTGAGACAATGAGCGACTCGAACGTGCCGCGCTCGCGTTCACGCACCACCGACACCGAGGTCAACAATGCCGCCAGCATCATCAAGATCGCCGCCGCCAGCCCGGGTACCAGGAAATAACTGCTCTTCAGCTCCGGGTTGTACCAGTAGCGTACGCGGTTATCCACCAGTTGCACCGCGATGGCGCTTCCGCCGCCTGCCCGCTGGATCGCCCGCAATGCGATCCGCCGTGATTGCTCACGCATGATGGCGCCCACGTAGCCGATGGCGGTGCTGGCGGTGGTGGAATCGGCGCCGTCGACCAGCACCTGCACCGGCGCCGTACGCCCTGCCGCCAGATCACCACTGTAAGTGAGCGGGATGATGAGCGCGAGCCGGACATGGCCGTCGTCCAGCACGTCGGTAACGGCGCGGAAGCTGTCGGGATACTCGACAATGGTGAAATACTGGCTGCGCGAAAAGGCGCCGATCAGCGCTCGCGATGCCTGGCTGTGGTCCTGATCGTATACCGCCAGCTTCACGTGGCGCACGTCCAGATTGATGGCATAGCCATAGAGCAGCAGCATGAGCATGGGGAGTGCCACCACCACCGCCAGCAGGCGCGGGTCGCGCACGATCTGTATCCACTCTTTCCAGGCCATCATGCGCAGGCGCAGCAGCATGGTCTACCTCCCCTCCCGCGCGCGGTCCGCCTGCTCGATCAACGCGACGAAGACATCTTCCAGTGAGGGGAGGATCGGTTCGATGCGCGACACCGTGACACCGCCTCGCTCCAGCACCGCGCGCAGGGACGCGCTATCCGCCTCGTGCGCCACTACCACGTGCAGCGATATGCCGAAGATGGCCACGTCGACAGCGAGCGGCTCCGCATCCAGCAGTTCCAGCGCCGTCATCAGCGGCTGCGCATCCACCTCCAGCAGCACGCCGTTCATGTGACGCTGTTTCAATTCGTGCGGGCTGCCCAGCGCAATCAACTTGCCGCCGTAGATCATCCCCAACCGGTCACAATACTCGGCTTCATCCATGTAATGCGTGGTCGCAAAGACCGTCACCCCGCCACGCGCCACGGTAAAAATCAACTCCCAGAAGTTGCGGCGCGAAATGGGATCGACGCCCGCGGTCGGCTCATCGAGGAAAAGCAACTCCGGCTCGTGCACCATCGCGCAGCCCAGCGCCAGCCGCTGCTTCCACCCCATCGCCAGCTCACTCGTCAGACTGTGACGGCGTTGGGTCAGGTTCGCCATCGCCAGGATCCATTGTTTGCGCGCATCCAGCCGCGCGGGCGGCACGCCGTAAATGTCGCCGTAAAATTCGATGTTCTCCTCTACGGTCAGGTCTTCGTAGAGTGAGAACTTCTGGCTCATGTAGCCGATGCGCGTTTTTATGCGTTCCGATTCACGGCAAATATCGAAGCCGACGATGCTGCCGCTGCCCGCGCTGGGCAGCAGGATGCCGCACAGCATGCGCATGGTGGTGGATTTGCCCGCGCCGTTGGGACCGAGAAAACCGAAGATTTCACCACGCGGCACGGTGAAGCTGACACGATCCACCGCGGTGAAGTCACCAAAACGCTTCACCAGCTCCCGCACCTCCACCGCCGGTCGCACGTCGGCGTACTCGCTCATGCGTCACCTCCGGACACCAGTGAGATGAACACATCTTCCAGACCGGGCGCGATGCGGCGCACGCCGGCTACCGCGATCCCCGCCGTCGTCAGCGCCGCGCGCACCGCCGTCTCGGCGGTCGCGGCATCCGACACCCATAAATGCAACCGGTCGCCGAATACCTGCACGCCCTGCACCACGTCGAGCACGGCAGCCTGCGTTTTCGCGGCCAGTAGCGGCTCCGCCACCACCTCCAACAGTTCGCCACGCATGCGCTGTTTCAGCCCGTCGGGAGTATCGCACTGCACGATGCGCCCCTTATCGATCAACGCCACCCGGTTGCAACGCTCCGCTTCGTCCATATATGGCGTGGTGACGAACAGCGTCACCCCCTGCTGCAACAGCATGTAGAGGATCTTCCAGAAGTCACGCCGCGAGATGGGATCTACGCCGGTGGTCGGCTCGTCGAGGAAGAGGACGGACGGCGTATGCATCAGCGTGCATGCCAACGCCAGCTTTTGCTTCATGCCGCCGGACAGGTATTGCGCCTGGCGGTCGCGGAAAGACGCCAGCCGGCTAAAATTGAGCAGTTGCTGCTCGCGCTCCAGGCGCTCGGAACGCGGGACGTGATAGATGCGCGCGAAGAAATCCAGATTCTCGCCCACGGTGAGATCGCCATACAAGCTGAAGCGCTGCGGCATGTACCCGATGTGACGCTTTACCGCTTCCGGACGGCGCAGCACGTCGTGACCCGCCACCTCCGCCGTGCCGCCGTCCGCATCGAGGATGCCGGTCAGCATGCGCATGGTGGTGGTCTTGCCGGCGCCGTCCGGGCCGACCAGCCCGAAAATTTCCCCCGCCTTTACCTCCAGCTCCAACCCGTCGACGGCCTGCTGCGCCCCGAAGGACTTGCACAATCCCCGGGTGCGAATGGCATACCGCGCGTCTGTCTGCTGTTCCGCCATGTTATTTCTCGGCGAGAAAAATACGCGCGTCCGCCGGCATGCCCGGCTTGAGGGCGCGCGTTGGGTTGTCGATGGTGATCTTCACCCCGTAGACCAGTTTAACGCGCTCTTCCGTTGTCTGTACGTTCTTCGGGGTAAATTCGGGTTCCTGGGCAATCTCCGTTACCGTCCCGGTATAGCGTTTATTCGTGGTATCGGTGATCACTTCGGCACGCTGGCCGATGCAGACGCTGCCGTACCGCGGCTCGGGCACGTAGATGCGCAACCATACCTGCTGTAACGCCGCCAGTTTGATAATCGGCAGTCCCGGGGTAACCAGTTCGCCCGGCTCGACGTTGCGCAACATCACGCGTCCGGCGGTGGGGGCGTAAATCTGCGTCTGCTCGCGGGTGGTGACCGCTGTTTTCACCGTGCCGCGCGCCTGCGCCACCCGCGCCTGCGCCGCGTCGATGGTCTCCCGTCGCGGCCCGGCCTGCGCCAGATCCAGCGTCGCGCGGGCGGCATCCACCTGCGCTTGCGCCTGCGCCACCGCCGCGTCCGCCTCCCGTCGCTCCTGCGGACGCGGCCCTGCCTGCGCCTCCGCCAAGCGCTGACGTGCCACCTCCGCCTGCGCGCGGGCCGCGTGAATTTCCTCCGGTCGCGCGCCGGTCTGCGCCTCCGCCAGCCGTTGCCGCGCCGCTTCGGCCACTTGCTCCACCTCCGCGATCTCCTCTGGCCGGGCACCCGTCCGGGCTGCCGCCAATCGCTGCTGTGCCGCTTCCACCGCCTGCTCCGCCTCCTGAATCTCCTCCGGACGCGCGCCGGCTTGCGCCTCAGCCAGGCGTTGCCGCGCCGCTTCCGCCGCCTGCTCGACCTCCTGAATCTCTTCCGGACGCGCGCCGGCTTGCGCTTCCGCCAGCTTTTCCTTCGCCTGTCGTACCTGTGCCGCCGCCACGTCGCGCCGCGTGCGAGCGGTATCTACCCGTTGGCCGGGAATAGCGCCCAGCGCATACAGGTTGACCGCGCGCTTCAACTCGGTCTCCGCGTCGTTCAGCGTTGCCGCGGCCTGCTCCACTCCCGCGTGCAACTGCGCAAGCTGTTCCGGGCGCGCCCCGGCCTTCACCAGCGCCAGTCGTGCCTGCGCCTGCTCGAGATTCGCCCGCAGTTGGGCAAGCTGCTCCGCGCGCGCACCCGATTTTACCAGCGCCAGCCGCGCCTGCGCCTGCTTCAGCCCGGCGCGCAACTGCGCGATCTCTTCCGGACGGACGCCGGCCCGGAGCAATGCCAACCGCGCTTGCGCCTGCGCATAGGCGGCGCGGAGTTGGGCGATGGTTTCCTTGCGCGGCCCGGCGGTCACCAGCGCAAGCTGGGCATTGGCTGTCGCATACGCCGCGCGCAACTGAGCAAGCAGTTCCGTACGCGCCCCGGCTCGAATCAGATCGCGGCGGGCTTGCGCCTGGCACAGCGTTTCCCGCGCGGCGTCAAACTGCGCCTGCGCGCGGCGAATATCCTCGGCGCGCGTGCCGGCTCGCAGTTCCGCCAGCGCCGCTTCGACTGCTTGCAGGTTGCCCTGTGCTTGCGCTTCCTGTCCCTGCAGTTCACCGCTGTCCAGCGTGGCGATTAACTGCCCTGCCCGCACGTCATCGCCTTCGTGCACCGGCAGCGTCAGGATGCGACCTGACACCTTGGCGCTGATCTCTACCTCCGTGGCCTCAATCACGCCGTTGCCGAGGATGACATCGCGCGGCGACAGGCGGTCGGCTTCGATCTTCTTCCAAAACTGGTAGCCCACCACGGCGAATACGATCAGCGCCAAAATGATGGGGCGCACCTGCTTCTTCATGGCACTTCCTCCCCCGCGACGTCCGGATGTTGCAACAAGCCGCGCAGAAACAGCGTGGACAAGTCGTCGATTAGCTGCTGATGTTGGGTGGGCGTGGGACGTTCCGCGTGCAGTATCTCCCACAGCAGGAAATTACCGACCAGCGCGCCGATCAGCGCGCGAATGGCGACTTGCGGGTCGATGGCGCGAAACGCACCCTCGCGGGTGCGACGAGCGAAATATTCGCCCACCAACTGACTACCCGGATGAAAGAGTTGCTGCATCATCGCCTTCGCCAGCGCAGGATTAAACAGCGCCTCGCTGAAGACCGCTTTCAACAGGTCGCGATGTTGCTCAAACAACGCGACGCGGTTGGCAATCAACGCGCGTAGCGTCCGATCATCGTGATGACCCGCCGTGGCTTCGAGCAGTGACGACAGCGGATCCACAACCAACGGCTTCAGGAAGGCGAAAAGCAGTTCCTCTTTGCTGGCAAAATATTTGTAGATGGTGCCCTCAGCGATGCCGGCTTCCCGCGCGATCGCCTTCGTGGTGGTCCGCTGATACCCGCGTTCCGCCACCAGCTTCGCCGCCGCGCGTAAAATCGCGGTCTTACGCGTTGCCGCATCGAGCCGCTGCCGTTTCTTCAGTGCCTCGTCAACCATCATGATCCCGCCTATCCGTTAGCAAGTGAGTGCTCACTCATTATCAGACGGAGGTAAGTCGTTGTCAAGGGTGCAAGCGGAGTTTACTCATGCTGGAGGAGCGCCATTTCGCAATCGAAAACGCCCCTTTATCGAGTGTAATACTATGAGGGTGAAACATTCGCACACTGCTTTATCACATGTGACATGCCGATGGCATTCATGCCTGCGTTAATTTACCGGGCAGACGGAAGCCATATTCCCGCGATGAGAACTAACCGGTCTTGGCTGTTAGAGCACGACATCAATCCGGAAAGGAATCCGCGCCGCGGCGTCGAAAAAGGAGGCTGGTTCACCATCCTGGTAATCTTTTGGAAACAAATACCGCGTAGTCTCGCTACTATGCGGAGGTGCGGCGGTCACACCGCAAGGCTGCCTGATCGGAGGGAATTCAGCTATGGCAAACATACGCGAGCAGATCTGGGAACAGATCGCCGAGAACGACGTCAAGTTCGTCAAACTCTGGTTCACCGATATCCTGGGCTTCTTGAAGAGTTTCAGCATTCCGGTTGAAGAGCTGGACAAAGCAATGAGTGAAGGCATCGGATTCGACGGATCGTCCATTAAGGGATTCACCCGCATCGACGAAAGCGACATGGTGGCCGTGCCGGACCCGCACACATTCATCGTGCTGCCGTGGCGCCCGCGCGAAAAGGCGGTCGCGCGCATGTTTTGCGACATATTGAACCCGGACGGCACGCCCTACATCGGCGACCCGCGCCAGGTGCTGAAGCGCAACCTGAAAAAAGCCGCCGACATGGGCTTCACCTTTTACGTCGGCCCGGAGGCGGAATATTTCTACTTCCGCAGCCCGCAGGACCCGGAACCGCTGGACCAGGGCGGGTATTTCGACCTGATCCCGCGCGACGAGGCGATGGACCTGCGCCGTGAAACGGTGCTGGCGCTGGAGTCGATGGGCATTTACGTCGAATACAGCCACCACGAGGTCGCCCCCAGCCAGCACGAGATCGACCTCCGCTATACTGACGCGCTGTCGATGGCGGATATCCTGATGACCTACCGCATGACGGTGAAGGAAGTCGCCTACATGAGCGGCGTTTACGCCACCTTCATGCCCAAACCGCTTTTCGGGCAGAATGGCTCCGGCATGCACGTGCACCAATCGCTGTTCCGCGGCGAGCATAACGCGTTTTTCGATGAAAACGCCGAATATTTCCTGAGCGATACCTGCAAGCAGTACATCGCCGGCATCCTCAAGTATGTACCGGAATTCACCGCGGTCACCAACCAGTGGGTGAACTCCTACAAGCGCCTGGTGCCGGGCTACGAAGCGCCGGTCTATATTTCCTGGGCACAGCGCAACCGCTCGAACCTGGTGCGCATCCCGATGTACAAGCCGGGGAAGGAGCAGGCCACGCGCATCGAATTCCGCAGTCCCGATCCGGCATGCAACCCCTACCTGGCCTTCTCGGTGATGCTGGCGGCCGGATTGCGCGGCATCGAGGAGCAATTGGAGTGTCCCCCGCCGGTGGAACTGGACTTGTATCGCCTGACCCAGCAGCAGCGCGACGACCTGGATATTCAGACGCTGCCGGGCAGCCTGATCGAGGCGCTCACGCTGTGCGAAGAATCCGATCTGGTCCGCGACGCGCTCGGCGAGCATGTGTTCCGCGAGTTTATTGCGAATAAGCGTTTCGAGTGGGATCGGTATCGCACCCACGTCACCGACTTCGAAATCCGCGAATACCTGCCGTTACTGTAACGTGAACCGCGGGGCCGCCCGAACGGACGGCCCCGCGCAGTGCGGCGTCACGGTACGTCAGGCGCGCTCGTCATCCGCCGCCAGCTCGGTACCGGCGTGCCGCAGTATGCCGTCCGCGGCGTTCAACAATTGCCGCCCCACCTCCACCACCTGGCGCCGCCACTGCGGCCGCAGATAGAGGAGGTAGGCAACGCCGGCCGCCACTACGCCGGCCACCACCGCCGCGCCAAACGCCAGTGTCTTTCTCCGTTGCATGGATCCCATAACCTTCACCCCCAACATGCGTCAAGGTTGGTGATGTTCGACAACAGGGGACGGAGTTCCTGTTTTACCGGTTACTCGGCATTGGCAACTTCTGATTTGTAAGTTCCGGGAGATGCGGCTCTGTCTTTGCACTCCGTTTCTTTTCACTGCCTACCGACCTTTCACAAAAGGAACACCGCACACCGAGGCGAAATTACGTCATTGGCGCGCACGCGGCCGCCGTTCAGATGGCACCGGATCGTGGTATCCGGTAGGTGTGGCATCCTATTGGCTCATCGTGGAACTAACGGGCGCGGCGCTGATCTTGCTGGCATACTGGGCCAATGCCGGTGGGCGCTGGTCGCGCGATTCCGCGGCGTATCTCTGGTTGAACCTGCTCGGTTCGGTGCTGCTGGGGCTCATCGCATTCCTGGCGCACCGCTGGGGATTCGTGATGCTGGAGATCGTCTGGTTCGGCATCTCCCTCGCCGGTCTGCTGCACCGCCGTCACTCGCCTTGAAGGAGCATTCATGCACAAAGAACGCGCACGTTTACTGCAACTGTTGGAACAACTCGCGTTGAAGCGCGGGCACTTCGTGCTCGCCTCCGGGCGCGAGAGCACCTTTTACCTCGACGGGCGCATGGTGACGCTGTGGCCGGAAGGGGCGTACCTGATCGGCAAGCTGATGTTCGCGCAACTCCGCGCGCTGGACGTGCAAGCGGTTGGCGGGTTAACGCTGGGCGCCGATCCTATCGCTACCGCCGTCGCCGTGGTGAGTTTTCAGGAAGGGCAGCCCATTCCCGCCTTTCTGGTGCGCAAAGAGGCGAAGGGACACGGAACGCACAAGCTGGTGGAAGGCCCCCTGCCGGAAGGCGCGCGCGTGGCTATCGTCGAGGATACCGTGACCACCGGCGAATCCGCGCTGAAAGCCATCGCCGCCGTCGAGGCGCAGGGGTGCACGGTGGCAGTCGTCCTGGCGCTCATTGATCGCCTGGAAGGCGGACGCGAACGGCTGGAAAGCGCGGGCTACGCCTACGCACCGCTATTCACCATCCGCGACCTGGGCATCGAGTCATAAGAATATGATTACTTGACAGTCATGCAAACGCTGATATATACTATATAAGACGTTATATCAATTTCTTTTTCATCGATGCACATCCGTAATCGTTAAGAATCACCGGTCGTTGTAAAATTTGTTGACTACCATTGCTGATAAACCTCTACCTATAACACTTACCCTAGGTGTTATACTGCGTTTTATGCTGCTGAATTGCGAGGAAACGCAGTAATGTAACTACGGCATTTACCGATTTTGCCCGACAGAAGGGCACAATTAATTTTTGTGAGGAATGACATGGATTCAACGAGTATGGTTTTCGATAATAGCGCGGGAGAAGCGAATCCAGGATTAACAAAGATGTCACAATTAAGTTCGGTCGAATACATTTGGGGAAATATGGAGGGTGACATATACATCA
>CAYYJR010000026.1:0-50027 GCA_964472305.1 uncultured bacterium | reverse complement strand
GAAATACCGCTGGGGAAGCGGATACTGACCCGGCGCCGCTGTTGCGCCATCCACCTGGCAGCGGATACCGGGGCGGATCACCTCCCAGACCATCCCCTGTCCGAGGGCCAGACCTTGCGAAAGGATGGCTTCTGCAGGGGAGTAGTTGGTCATCCAGCTGTCTCTACGCCCCCAGCACAGGCCTTGCTGGAACGCGTCAAGGCCGGAGGCATATTCCGCCGCATGGATGCCGAGCGCGGCAGGCGTCTGTGGGAAGGCTTGCAGATGGTCCCTGATCAATCGGTCGATGACTTCTTCCGCGTTGTCCGGCTCATAATTCTCGAAGACCGAATCCGGTCCATTGAAACGTGCCCAGTGATGGAGCTCGCCCCAGAAGCCGAATCCGGACACATCGACGAATTCCAGCAGCGGATGACGATCGAACGCCTCTCCCAACAGGTAGAGCAGTTCCTGCCAGTAATCCAGGTAGTCGTCGGTATAGAGCGGAAAAAACTTGGGGCCGTTCGTGAATTGCTGCCGCCAGTACGGCTTCATCACGCACCGGTCGTCGAGAAACTCGGGCAGTCCACTGGCGTGAATGCTGTGCGGGGAGAACGGCATGATGCGAAAACCCCAGCTCTTCCCTCGCTCTTCCACGCACTCCAGCATCCACTTCCATGCGTCCGGCAGATTCAGCTTCCCCCTCGCTGGCTGTATATCCCGCCACTCCACCCGGATATACAGGTTTTCGACATAGGGAAGTTCCGCCATCTGCTGGAATGTAGTCCGATCCAGTGGAAGCGGCGGTTCCTTTTCGGTACGCGACCATTCCTCCTCGGTATACCCCACGTGCATGTGATCGGTAAGCACGTATCCGGAAACGCCCATTCCCGGGTTGGGAACCGATCCTGGCGCAGGGTCGAAATACCCCAGATGCGTCGCTTTTGCATCCACATGCCTGACGTGAAACGAGCTTGGCAATCCGCTTGACGTGGCGTTACCCATTGGCATCGTGATCTCTCCTCCCAATTGTTCTGTTCATTCAAGGCAATACGCACCAGTTCCTCGTCCTTCCGTTGTTTCTCGTCATGGGGGTGGAAAGCGGGATCGGTGACCATGCGCGGCAGTGTGCCATCCTCGAGGACCATCAGTCGTTCTTCAGAGATGGTCACTGCTCCTTTGCAGTCGTTGGTCGTGATTTCATGCATATCGTTCTGCCACTATGTCTTGCCGATGGTTGCGCGCACGACGTAGATGCCGAAGTGCTCATCGGTGAAGCAGTCGTAGATTGCCAGCAATTCTGAATCGTCCAGGGCCACGGTGGAGCCGTACGCGCTGCTGCCGTCGAAGCGGTACGCTTGATCGGACGCCGCCGGTACGTTCTGGTCGAGGCCTGGGGCATATAGACCGTCGTCGATGCGCGAACGCAAGGTGGCGCGGAACCGGGCTTCGAGATCGGCAAACGCATCGCTCCCGCACATCAAACGCATCAGGGGGAACGACTCGCCAAACTTCGGGTCAACCAGCGTCTCGGCCGACGCGCAGTGCGACTGATGCGGGCGCGGCGTATGGAAGAAGATCTGCCCGTACATCGTCATCAGCTCGGTGTCGATGCTGTTGGCCATGCCGCGAATGGCCAGCGCCGCGCGATCAGCCAGGTCGAGCGTGTCCGGCACGGTGGCGGTACAGCGTTCCCCCGAAAGCGACAGCATGACCGAGGTGTCATTGTGCATTTCAAGCATCTCCTGTTGCCAACCTTTCACAATTCCACCAACTCGCCGGTCGGCACCCGCAGTCGGGCACGGGCGCGGATATCATCCGTGGCAATAGAATGCGACCGCGGCCGTCGGGGCCTGATCCAGGCGCACGTCCAGCACAGTTCCTGTCAAACTGAACTCGCCGTTTTCCGCCGACACCAACCGGCAGAATGCGCCCTCGGCCACGCCCCGCAACTGGAAGCGTGCGGAGAGGAACGGACTGTCGGAGCGCCGGTACACCATCACCATGCCGGCGCCAAGGTCGGCGCGGTGGAACTGCATCGCGCCCCAGAACTGGTTCGAGTGGACATGCTCCAGCAGCGGATAGAAATCGCCGCGAAAATACGGACGCGCCCGGCGATGGATGTCCAGCATGCGCTTGAGCCAGTCCCACGGGTAGTCGGCCGGTGGCTCGACGCTGACCGGATCGTAGCCGATCGAGGGGAAAACCGCCGTGCCGTAGGAGGACGACAGCCCGCTGAGGCAATTGTAGTCCCGGCCCGTGCCGAATGGCACTCCCGTCCCGGACAGCGGCGTCCAGTGCGAAAGTCCATACTGCGCGCCCTGGCTCGAGATGGGATCGGTGCGCGGCAGGAACTCGTGGTCGGACCGGGACATGTCCAACGTCCGGTCGAGCGAGGTCAGATCCCGGCGCTGGACGATGTCGAAAAGGAGATGCGGGAAACGCGCCTTCAATTCATCCCAGAAGGCGATCAACCCCTCGACATAACGGATTTCGGACATGCCGATGCGGCCGGGGGTGTCCTCCTCATCCCAGCATCCGGTGAGCCAGGTGTTGCAGTCCTGGCGGAACACATCGATGCCGTTCTCCTCGATCTGCCGGGCGATCTGCTTGGTCATGGCCCGCCGCGCCTCAGGGTTGCCGAAGTTGAAGATGCGCGGGGCGATGTCGCGCCCCAGCCACTGATGGGGGTTGCGCTTCGAGAAGTACCAGTCCGGGTGCTCCCGCACCCAGGGCGCGGACTCGATGGCGCGCTCCACCTCAAACCAGAGCAGGAACTTCATGCCCGCGGCGTGCGCGGCGTCGCTGATGGGCTTCAGCCCCTTGGGATGCACCATCGCGTTGGGCTTCCAGTCGCCCACATGGAAGGCCCAGTCCTCGGTCTTCAAGCTCTGGTACTCCTCGGTCTCGTGGTCCTCCCCGTACCAGCCGGCATCCACCCAGTAGCAGTCGAACTTCGCCCCGTGGGCCTTGAGCGCCTCGATCAGCCGCAGGTGATTGTGCGTCTTCATGCCGCCCCAGGTGGCGCAGGCCAGCAGGTCCGGCGCCGGTTCGCCGTTCACCGTCGGGCTGTGGTGCTTCAGAATGTGCTGGCGGAAGCGGTTATGCGCGTCCATGCGGTCGCCCTCCCAGAACATCACGAGCACCGACGGCAGGCTGATCGCCTCCCCCGGACGGAGCGCGAGGTCCGCCTTTTCGATGCCGCCCGTGATCCGCAGCGTCCCGTCCTGGCCGTGCTCGACGGCCAGCATCCAGCGCCCCGGCCAGCCGAGTCCGACAAGAAGTCCGCGGTCACCGAGATCGAGGTTGAGGAACGGCAGGCAGTCGCCGGGCAGCGCCCCGTTCTTGCCGCCGCCGGGATTGTGGATTCGCCAGGACGAGCCGCGCGCAAGCACGTCGCGCCGGAGGGCAAAGGGTGCATCGCCGTTCGAGTTCCCGCACACGGCGTGAATCACCGGCTTCGCATCCCCTTCCAACGGCGCCAGCACAAGGTCCAGACTGCGCAGTTCGCTGAGCAACGGCGTGTCCGTCTTGCCTGTGTTGCGCAGTCCGAAAGTCCACTCGACGCACCCGGACTCCGGGAACAATTGGCGCGTGCAGTCCGCAATGACCGCTTCACCGCCGGGCGTCCCGCCGGAGGCGTCGCCGCGTTGCCCCCCGCAGAGATATGAATATGAAACCGTCTCATGTTGCAACACCGCACGCTTCCAGTCATGCCAATTCTGCGCAGTTGCCATTTCTTCCGTCCTTTCCATTGCCAATCGCCTGCGTGAAGATTCATGCCCGGGCGATCTTCAGGCTTGTTCGACTGTCGCCAGGCCGCATGTGTCAAGGATGCGGCCGCACTTCCGTCCGACCAGCATCATGGCGGCGCGGCCTGCGGGCACCGATACGCGATGTTTGAGTTCTGTCATGTCGCAGCCGGTCACATGATGATCCAGCAGGACGCTGCCGATTCCATTCGATTCGTTCGCAATCAGGCAGAGGGCCGAGTCGCCAAACAGGACAGGCCGCACCAACACTCCGGGGCTGGACCCGTTCTCGGCACAGCGCAGGCCGGCCGTTTCCGCGGCCAGGCGGTAGACCGATGCCGTATGCGCTTCGGAACGGGCATGCTCAATCGGCAACGGGCAGTAGACGATCCGTCCCCGTCCGCACTTCAGAACCTGCAGGGGCAACGGATTGCCGTCCTTCGCCACCGCCTTTTCAATCTCCAGGGACGGGGAAAACAGCACGCGCAGCGAGGATTCCTCGTGGTCTTCCGGCAACGCCAGGCATTCTTCGTGTTCCACTTCCACAGGGTGCGTTGAGAGCGAAAACGGTGCCAGCCGTGCAACGGCCCGCCAGTAGGAATCGTCCTCGACATACCCGGTCACCAGCAGCGTGGCGCCGCTGCTGGCCCTGGCCAGCAGCGCCTGCCAGCACTCTTCCCGGAGTATCCGCGGACTCGGCAACACGATCAGATCGGCATCGCCCGCCCGTGCCGGAAACATCTCGCTGACCACCCGGGAGGGGAGCCCCAGATGATACTCCAGCACGCGGACGCCGCGCCGGGCTGCTTCGTTGGCCGTGTCCCGCACACTGAAGATATTGCTGTGAGGCAGCACAACGACCACCCGCTCCTTTTCGTGCTTTTCCAGATGCGCGGCGTTGCGCTTCATGAAAGCGGCAATCCGGCTCAGCGCCGCCAATTCCGGCTTGGCGCTGCCGTCGGCGTGCAGCAGTCCGATGCCGGCTTCGTTGTCGGACGGGTTGTAGATGGCGGTATTCCAGAGCCACTGAATGAAGCCGGCGCAACCGCCTGCAAAGGAGAGTACCAGCTTTCGCTCGAGCAGGTCGCGCACGCGTCCGGGCGAGCGTTGCGGCAACCCCGCCACGCTCTCAGCGAACATCACACCGGCTTCCTCCAGGAGGTTCGGGCACAGCGGGGTTTTGGTGGCCACGCTGTTCCACAGGATATCATCATTGTCCCACCAGGGATGGTTAGACGTGAAGTCAACGCTTGCCGCGTGGAAATGCGTGCTCGGACTGCGCCGCGTCCCGGCTTCGTCCTGTCCCACCGTCACCCACTGGTTCGCATTCCCGTTGGCGCGAAGGACATCGCGCAAGGCCGCCGCCCATTTTGTGAACGCATCCTGGGCAAAGCAGGCGAAGTCGGTCTGTATCAGCGGGCGGGCTCCGCACTGCTGATTGTGCCAGTAGGACAGATCCCCTGGGCCCGGGACGGAGAGTGCCTCGTTGGGCAGCAGCCGCCAGCGTTCCCGCCATTCGTCCTCGGCCACGCCCTGGTCGCGCAGCCACGCCTGCCAGGCGGCGGCCTCGGGGGCGTCGCCGGACGCGCGGAAGCTCCAGAGCGCCTTGGGATCCGCATAGCTGGGCTCGTTAATCAGGTCCCACAGCAGGTGGTTGGCCGGCGCCAGCCGTTGCGCCAGCGCATTGATGAACGCCGATTGCGCGGCGATCGCCGAAGGGGCGCAATATGGATTGCCGCCGCCCCAGGTTTCGGGCAGAAACGCGAAAAGGGTGAGGATGACAGGTATGTCATGCTGTCGGGCGGTCAACAGAAAAGCCTGGATGGCACGCAGAATGCCTTCGTCCATGGCGCCCGGTTCCGGCATCATTCGCCGCCATCCCATCCAGAAGCCGGTTCGAATCATGTTGATCCCAGCCTGTTTCATGGCTGCGAAATCCCGGTCCCAGGCAAGCGGCGTCGGTTCGAACATCCAGCTTCGATGGGTTTCGGTGGACATGTAGGTCGTGCCGGTGACGGGGTACGGCTTCCCGCCGCGCCGGAAATAATCATGGTCAAGTTCAAACGGTTCGCTCGAGGCCATGAAATCCTCATCGTACAGCCAGAAGCCGTTCGCCGCCGCGGCGATGACCTCGTCGCGGTCCGGGAAACATGCCCATGCCCGGATCGCGTAAAGCCCGGGAGCCGTCACCGCCACCGGCGGCATGGTTATGACGGTGTCCGCACCGCCGCACGCGACGGTGATTCTCCCCGCGCTCAGACGCCGGCTGTCGCTGGCGCTGACCATCTCGTATTCAATCTGCAGCGCCAGTTGATGCCGGGTGGCGGCACGGATAACAGCCGTCGGCTGTTCACCGGCGTAGTAACAGCCGAATCCCGGACGCACCTCGAGACGCACCAATGGCTGAAGCGCCAGCTCGCAGGCGGCACGAATGAATGCCGCGCTGAAGGAAACTTGCGTCTGGCAGGCGGCCAGCACCCAGCGTCCTCCCATGTACGGACCCTGCAAAGAATCGATGACCGATACTGCCGCGCCAAGAGGGTATGGGTCAACACTGTTCATCACCTGCACGACGGGCCGGAACACGGCTTGCCTGACACCGCTCGCGCCCGGCTCCATGGGGAAAAGCAGGCTGCCGGAATCCGCCAACATGACCTGCAGGGACCAGATCCTTTGGGGCTTCAATGCCGTCAATGCTTCCATCAATTCCTGAATGCCGGCGATCTGCTGTTCCGCTTCAGGAACCTGCAGCGCGCACGAATCCGGCAATGGCACCTCCCAGGTGTGGCGGAGCATGCACGCTTTGGCGTAGTTCGGCTGGAGGACTTCAACCTGCCAGCCGTCGCCCTCCCGCCGCACGGGGCGCGTCAGGGGGGCGCCGCCCAGGTTGACCCAGCGCCCGCCCCGCTTGAGGTAAGCCACGATCGCTGTCCAGGCCGCCTTTGGAAAGGCGGCGCCATAGGGCAACACGAGCAGGTCGGGCGTTTCCGCCAAGGCCTCCGCCAGCCGGTCGGTCTCGACAAATGCAACGCGATGGCCCGCCAACGCCTGTTGTAGCGCCTGTCGCTGCACCGGTGTTGAATCGACGCACGGGAAATTGTCTTCCCAGAAGACGATGATGTTCATGCCTGGATTCCCTTCTTCGCGGCCCCGATGATCTGTTCCGTTACGTCAGCGTTCATTATGCCGGTTCCGCCTCCTGCTTTCCTCTATTCCCCTTACCCCGCCTGGACGGAGGTGTCGATGCGGTTGACCGCGCCAATCACGGGCGGGTGGACGGCGCCTTCGGCCTGATGGGCGTGATACAACTCGACCAGTTCGCGGAAATAGCCGGCGGCGGCCTCGCTGGGCAGTCCTCCGGTGCGCTTGATCTCGGCGTCCAGCGCCGCGCGCAGCCACAGGATGCGCCAGCGCCAGGACCGGCGCACGCCTTCGGGCAGTTCGCGGTCAACGCGGTCCATGATCGCGAAGCACACCTCGGCCTTCGCCGGCGGATTCCAATGCCGGAAGCGCAACCCTTCCGGCGTCTCCTCCATGCTGAGGCCGGACATCTCATCCATCATCAGCACCGCCTCGACAATGTCATCCGCCTGATCCGGACCGAAATAGCCAGCCGCATACTCGCGAACGATATCGCTTGCTTCCCGGTCCGGCGACCAGCCGAACTGGAACTGCAGGACCTTGTTCAGGTCCTCGTACAGGCCCTCGGAGTACGGGAAGCCGCCGTCGAGCAGGTGCTTCGTCTTCCGGTAGTCGGCCTGCCACTTGCGCGGCCACGGATTGGCGCCAAATCCGCCCCAGGGGAACATGGTGGCCATGCTGATCTCGGCGAAGTTGAGCGCCGGGAAACCGCCGGGAACGCCGTGCTCGAGCGGATACGCCGGGAAGTCCCAGTAGCCGTCGATCATCAGGTAGTCTACCCAGTCCGGCTTCTTCTTGGCGAACGCCTCCTGCAATCCTGCCCACTCACCCTTGACGAAGCGGTCGAAATACCAGGTGGACAATACGATCTTGGCAGTCGAGAATCGCTCGCGGACCATGCGGGCAACCGACTCGGCCGTTTTGAGGTAGCCGTTCAATCCCCACGGCGCGCACTGCGCGCAGGTGCAGCCACCCTGGTCGTAAGGCCAGATCACAAAGTACTCGAACCGGATATCACTGAATGCGTTAAGCACACTGGTGCGCCAGTCAAGAATGAGTTCGATCCCACCCGGTGTGTTCGGACAGATCTCCATGCCGTAAAATCCCGCAGGAGAGGCAAAGTACCCATTTTGGTCCTTCGCGTTTGTCGCGCGGAGCGCATCCGGAGTTGTCGTGTAGGCTTCGTTGGCGAGTACGAGCAAGCCCGGTCGAATGCCCACCGCCTGCGCCGCCGCCAGGATCGCATGCAGGCGGTCCACCATCTTCTGCGCCTCGGGATCATCGATCCCGCTGTAGTGGTGCATGTCGAACCAGACCGTCAACGCGTTGCAGCCCCAGAGCGCCAGATCCTCGACATACCGTACGATGTCCTCGATGGGGGCGTCGTGGTACCAGTTGTGGAAGTGCGTCGCGAAGTACATGCCCCGCACCTTCTTCTGCGGCACGGACACGCCGCGCCAGGTGCCGGGCGTGAAGGCGTCCTGTTCCAGACGCGAATCGCGCAGGAACTTGCCGACTCCGTAGATCAGGCCACGCCCATCGTTGCCCGTGATGCGGACCGGCCCGCCGGCCTCCCCCTCGATCCGGAAGCCTTCCTCGCCAATCCCCGCCTGGACGTCCAAAACAACATCGGCCGTGGCACCCTCGCTCCGGAGCGGCACAATACCCGTACCGGTCTCGATCATGCGGCACAACAGTCGCTCGGCCTCGCTGGCCAAAGCCTGCTTGGTCGCCCTACCCACCTTGACCCTGTTCATGGTTATCACCTCTCTGGCCCCCCGGGGAGGCCGGCTATTAATCTCCCGTCAAGGTCACGTCCCCCGCCGCGCCATGGCCGGGACCGCCGTCACCTCCTGGACGACAATGGCCTTGCCCCGTCCGCCGGGCCCGTACTTGAAATCCGTGAAGAGCACGAGGAACCGGTCCGGCCCGGTCACGGCAACCCGGGTGTTGCTGTAGCTCGGCATGTCGGAATACATGGCGGTCGCCACATCACGTCCGGCGGCAAGTTCCTGCTCGAGCGTCCGGCCGATCAGGCTGGTTGGTGCGCTCCAGGTGCGGCATCCGTCGGCGGAGAACCGGACATGGACGCCCGGCCGGCTGTAGACCAGGGCCACGACCCCGTTCGCCAGTGGCACGAGATGCGGGGTTACGCTGGTCGACGCAACCAGTTCGGGCGTCGACCAGGTGAGCCCGTTGTCGGCGGAGCGCGCCATGGATGTCACTCCTTCAGGTGGCCTGCACCGGTAAGATCCGCTGCGGATTGCGCCGCATGATCCAATCTTCTTCTTCAGCCGTTAAGCCCAGCTTTCGGAACGCCGGCAGGGTGTGCGTATATATATGCAGGAAGGGAGGCGGCGGTGCGACGCAGAAGACGAACGGGCCAGATTCAGAACAGAAGGCGCCATCCAGGCTAAAGCAGATGCGGTCGCCGAAGCCGCGATCGAAAATGTCGTGGATCGCTTCCACCAGCGGCCGCCATCCCTCGATGTTGGTCGGGTCGTCAATGCCCAGGTTGGTCGGCAGGAAATTCGCGCCCTTCTTCATCCATGCCATGCATACTTTCCGGCACGTCGGATCGACTAGATGCCAGGCTGTGTGGCCAAGGACGACGCGCGAAAGGTCCACCCCCTCTTCCTCCATCACCTGCAACTGGGTGGTCTCGGCGCCGATCTGCGTGCAGTGCGTGGTGATGTGCACTCCCGTCTGCTTCTGTGCCCGGGCCACAATCCGCGCGGCCGTGATTTCCACGTCCGTCATCCGCGGGTCGCTCGTGCCGAACTTGAGCCCGCCGGCCCGGACATCGGTGCCGTTGATGCCTTCCGCAATCTCGCGCACGCAGAACTCGACCAACTCCTCCGGGGAATGCTCGAGCAGCAGCGGCGAGATGCCGTCCTCGGCGCGGTGCTTGGCCCAATACATACCGCCCTCGACCTGCCGGTAGAAGCCGCTGATCAGGATGCAGTGCATACCGGTCATCTGCGCAACCTCGCGGTAGAAGGTCGGCCATGCCCGCCACGGATACACGGACGTCTCTACCCAGGCGCATCCGCCGTGCTGCTCCACGCAAGCCTTCATGTGCGGCACCGCCTCCCGCATCAATAGCTCACGTCGCTCCTGGGTGATGGGCCGCTCCTCGCGGATCAGGCAGTCCTTCTCCCAATCAAACTGGTCGGCGTGCAGGTGTTCGTGCATCTGTACCTTGCCCAGCGCTTCGGGTTCGACCGGACCGGTCACCGTCAACACCTTGCCGATGAGGGACTTCATAGAATTGTGCATGTCATGGTCTCCGAATCAGTTATCATTTCCGATACACCGCCGGCAAATACACAAGACATCCCTCCAAGGGACTGCTCATGGTAGCCGAATTGTCACGTATGGTTGATGTCCCACGAATAGCACGGCTGCAATTCGACATCACGCGATCGAGAACTACTCCTCCGTCAGCGCCGATCGTCCGGCCACCGTCTTGCCGTCACTGCCGGTGTAAGGTTCGTCACCGAAGTTGGCGACCACCCGCAAGCCGGTGCTGAAGGTTGTCTCCTGCACCAGCGCCGAGCCGGGGTCGAGGAAGCGGTGGCTAAGCATGCGCGCCGTGCCGTGGCGCATATTCAGACGGCAGATCCGCAACGCCTCGGGCAGCACGGCCTGCAAGGCGGGATCGCTGAACCGATTCCGGTACAGGAGCGGCTGGTCCCAGCATGTCTCGCGCGTTACCCGGCCGTCCTCCCACGTCGTATCCTTCAGGCGGTAGCAATACATCTTCCCCTCGGGGAACAGCACCGGCGGCGATGCGGTGAGCGTGTCCATGAGCGGCATCGCGAACGGGTGCCACGTGGACAGGTCGTAGTCGGCCATCGCGTGGTCGTCATGGTAGTAGTGATGCTCCCAGCAACAGCGGATGCAGGAATCGTGATACACGAGATCCGTGAGCGGGACGTTCCACACCCGGTCCGCCCCGTGCGTGACGCCCGTCCGCGGTCCAAGCCGCGGCGCGAACGGATGCGAGCTGCCCATGTCGCAAACTGTGTTGGCCCAGTCCTTCAGCCCCTCAGCCATGATGATCTTGCCCTGCCGGCGGTGGTGCCGGGCCAACTCGCAGCGCCCACGGACGTCACCAGCCCGGTCATACGAGCCCGCGCCGTAGTGTTCCACAAGCGGCGAGGCGGCGAGTGTGTCGAAGTGGATCGCCTTCACCTCCATCAGCTCGGAATCGAGCCGCCGCATCATGCCCGGCACCCGCCACTTGACGATCTCGTAATACTCAACATCGCCGATCTGCCAGCGCTTGATAGGCCGGCCCTCCCTGTCGCAGGCTATCAGGTGCGTCCCCATGCCTTCCGCAGACAGTTCCACTTGCAGGAACGGCGCGCAAATGTAACCGAGCGACTGGATCTCGCGGATCTGCGCGTCGGACAGCGAGTTGAACCGGCCGAGGTGTTTGCTCCAGTTCGCGTCGTCGAACGTGCGCAGCTTGGGTGAATACACGAATCCGCGCTCGAATCCGTAGGCCTTCATCTTCCGCATAACGCCGGGGATGTCGGCCTCGTTGTCGTGCAGGTAACCGGCAAACCCGAAGAACGCGCCCGGCAGTGCCGCCAGCGCGGGATTCTCCGCCACGCGCTCCTCCCACGATACCCACATCCCATGCTGCTGGGCGTAGTCCCGGAACAGGTTCGCCATCGCCACGTAGCCGGGCTCGGGCATCGGGACTAGATGGAGGATGCGAGGATACCGGAGCTCCCCGAGCGACGCGTGCTGCACCACGCGGTGCACGATGCGTCCCACGCTGTCATCCATCATCTCGCTCGCTGCGTCGTACGGGGTTTCCAGAATCATCGCGAGCGAAGCGTGGTCGCACGTCACTCCCGCCAGGCGGATGGCGTTGGTCTCCCACTGCGTGGAGTACTGCCATGGCTTGCCGTCGGACCGAAAGAGGCGCCCCTGCCCCCAGTTTCCGTCGCCGCCCCAGACCAGCTCCCGTGCCTCGCCTTCGCCGGCAACGTCCGCCGGCCAGCAGGCCGCCGTCAGCGTGCTCGTGCCGGTGCACAGCGGCGCGACGGAACAGCGCAGCGCGCCCCCGGCCAGCTCCAATTCCAACGCCACGCCGGCGCCACCGATCTCGCCGATCCACTGGAGGCGGGCCGGCGTCAACGGCCGGGCCTCAAGCTGATCCAGCCGCACCGGATGCCGGGTTTCGGTGCCGTTCTCCCTGACCGCGACCCAGGCAGAGTCCGACCCGAGATCCACGCACCACGGCAACACTTCGCCCTGGTATGAGAAGCGCAGTTCGCCCCCAGCACTGATGGTCGCGGCCAGCGCCCCCTCACGGAGGTTCCATTCTTGATTGATCTTCACTGTCACGCGTCTCACCTCGATTCACTCGATATCCACTCTCATCTTCTTCGGTATCACCTTCTTCCCATTCACCTTCACAGTATTGAGCCCCGGCATGGGCGGCACGTGCAGCACGACCTTGTCCGGCGTCACCCAGAACTTAGCCTGGTAGACCACGTCCAGCGTCTCGCCATCTTTGGAGACGCGGGTTTCGAGCGTCACCGATCCCAGGGTGGTGGGGACGGACTGGAACACAGCCTTGTCACCAGGCTTCAACCACGCCAGCGGTGTCAGGCGCAGGAGGTGCAGTTCGCCGGGTTTGAATTCCTCGTCGATCACCGCGAGCCGCGCAAGGTAGATCGCCAGTGACGCGGAGAAAACAGAGCCGGTGATCCCGCCGCGTGTTTCGCAGGAGATCCGCGTCTGCTGCGACACGCCGCCCGCGAAGAGGCTGTACATCCCTTCAAAGAACTTCTCACGGTCACCCAACTGCCAGGAGTGGAAGATGTTCCACGAATAGCATGGTTCACAGCTCGACATCTCATGGTCGAGTACCGGCACCTGCCAGCAGTTGGAATCGCGGCGATAAAAGCGGTGCTGCGGCCCTTCCCGGAACCACGCGAGCGCGTCCTGCATCAGTGGATCGCTGGCCGGCAGCAGGCCGGCGAAGACGTTGAAGAGCGGGCCGGTGTCGAGATAGAAACCGTGTCGGCTTTCCGACGGGTCATCCCCGGTCAGCGCGGTGGGCACGAAGCGGCGCGTGCGGCCTTTCGCATCCTTCCAGGTCGGCATCGATGTGCACTTGTCGCGCAACGCCTTGACGTAGTCCTCGCGGTAGGAGACCGCCTCGGTCGCGAATTCGACCGCGCGCGGGTGCTGCAGCCAGTTCAGCACCTGCACCGCCGAACAGAGCCCGAGGTAGTTCCAGCCCACTGACCAAACCGCCTGGATCTTGGTCTGGGCATCGGTAGCCACCGCCGCCGGCAAGACACCCTCATAACCGCCATGTCCCGTGCGCGCGCGGTTCACCTTGATCCAGTCGCACGACTTGACAATGCTGTCGGCAAAGTCGGTGGCAAATGCCTTGTCGCCCGACAGCAGCGCGTGCCGGCAGATCGTCCACAGCACCGCCCCGTTGTCCGACAGCCAGTCGATGGATTTGTAGAGCGCCGGCGTCGAATAATACCCCGGGTGCTTCTCGTAGCCGGCACCCGGCGGAACTACGGTTCCCTGCTCGTCCTTGAAAATATCCAGGTACCGCCGCACCGTGTGATGATGACCAAGGGGATCCATGATCATGCCCAGGTCCATCGCCATGGGCGTGGTCCACAGGTCGGCATAGACCCAGGAGCCGTTGACTTTGCAGTACTTGCCGGTGCCGGGATTCTTTTCGGTCAGGTTCAGACTGAAGCGGACGCTCTGCCGCAGCACCTCATTGACATCCTCTTCCGGCGTCTCGAAGCGGGTGGCTGTTTTCAAGTTCCGCTTCCAGAAACGATCTGCTTCGCGCCGGGCACCCTCGTAGCCCAGCGCCAGCTCGCGGTCAAAGGTTTCACGGTCGCATGGCAGCATGGGCAGCAGCACATCCACGCAGGCATCCTTGTGTACCGGCAACTGCACAAACAGGCGATGGCAGTTGAGTTTCTCCCCCGGTGGCGTAAACACCATGCGCCGGCAATCGGAGCCGGGTGCGATGCCGATCCGCACGCGGCCGTCCGGCTCCAGCACGCGACAGCCGTCGAGTGGCGATGGGATTGCGGGTTCCACCTGCAGTGCCCGGCTATAGGGATGAAAATCGGGATACACCGTGAAGTTGCGCAGGCTCATAGTCGCCCACACGCAGAGGCTCTCCAGCAGCAAATGGAATCCATGCTCCGTATCCAACGGCAGTGGATGGCACAAGTCGTGGAGGCGCAAACGGATCCAGGCGAACAGCGGTTCCTCGCCGCTTTGCACCTCCCCGCCGCCGGGGGTGTGCGCGAACATCTCGGAGCGCAGCGCGAGGCCTTCATGGGCCCATTCTGACCAGAGAATCGGCACATCATCCTCCAGCCAGCCCTGCCGCACCATGCCGTCATCCACCCGGCGGCATCCCATGGCTACTGCCCACTCCCCGGGCAGCTCTTCATCCCTGGCGGGGATAATGTTCAGGTGAAAGCTCGGCTCGTTCTTCAGATCCTCGGCGCGCTGCGTGCCGGTCGGCCACGGGATCACCATCACACTGCCGTTCCATAGCACATTGAAACGGAAACGATGATCCCGCCACGCCACTGGAGTCCACTTGTTGGAAATCTCCGGCCACCAGCTACTGGCGGTCTTGAAATCAATTTCCGTGTGAGCATCGATCATCTTGGGCATTTCCTTTCTCCGAATTTCATTTCGTAGCATACCGGCATGCCTCTGTATGCGTTCCAGGTTCGTGGTGAATTTGGAATTACACCGGAAAATTCAATGGCCGCTTACCTGCTATCGTGTGTATCCCTATGCACAGGCAGCTGCGCGAGAATGCCGTTCATCATCTCCCGTCTGTAACAACACCGCCGGTCGATGATGCCTCATGATGGCGTTTTCCAGCGTAGCCTGGACGCTGTCATGCCCTCACTGTCGATGTCTGTGAAGAGAGAGCTTTCGACCACTCGTTCAGGTTATAGCGCCGCTCAAAACCGGCCTTCTCATAGGCGCGCAAGGCGGCATAATTGTCGAGACCGGTGGCGATCAGGCACTCGCCGGCGCCCCAGTCGCGCAAGCGGGCGAGGCACATGCGGGTCATGACGGTTGCCAAGCCTTTGCCCTGGTGCGCATCAGCGGTCCCGACATAACCGATCTGCCCCACGGGCAATCCGCCGCGGTCCAGCAAGTTCGGATACAGCCTCGCGTAACAGTGCGCCACCGTTTCCCCGTGGAACACGGCGTGAAAGCCGAAAGTCCGGGCATCGAATTCTTCGCGCGCCGGCGATTCCTCGATTTCGTAGTCCGGCTGCACGGCATTCACCGTTACCGGCGCTGCCAGCTTGCGCACCATGAGCACGGCGGGATGACTGATACGGAAGCCGGCGCGCACCCAGGCTTCGGTTCCGTCGATGGCCCAGTGTGGGTGATACGGCTCGCAGCCGAGTACATACGCCCCGTAAAACGCGCTGGCGCGGTAGTGCGGCCCGACCAGTCTCGTTATCCCCTGCCGGCGGGCATGGGCTTCCATCTCACCCAGCAGCCACACGCCCTCCTCCACCGCACCCGGCATCAAGGCCAGCAGGTGAATGTAGAGCGACTCGCCTTCCCGCTCGCCATGCAGGAACGCCCGCGGATGCCCATCCCGGTAGGCAATCCACAGATGGTCGGGCTGGAATTGCGGCAAGCCTTTCCAGTACTCGACGAGGTGCGCGTCGATGGCTCGCGTATACGGCCATCCTGTCAGCGAGTTGTTCGCCACCGTCAAGGCGTCGGCTTCAGTCTGCTCCGAGAACGGCCGTCGTTCGAGTCCGGAGCGGATCGCCATCGCCTCACGTTGTGGCGCGCTCGCGGCCAGGAGCGCCTTGCCGGTCGGACGGCGCAGCATCGCGCGCGTGTTTTCGACCAGGAAGTGATGGATCAAATTATCCGTGATGCCCCGCTCCCGGAGCCGCGGCAAGGCGTAGCGGAACAGGAAGCCGGGCGTGCGGTGGGCGCACTCGTATTCCGTTGACATCAGGAACATCCGGTTCTCGTGCAGTTCGAGTGCATAATCGATGGAGAGAAGTACCGCATCCTCGAAACCGGCCTCCACGAGTGAGACGACGCGGTTGCGCAACACGTCCTGATCCACGAAGTGATGGATGCCCCAGCAAGTGAAGATCAGGTGCCCGCCGTTGCGGGCGACATGCAACTGCTCCCGGTTGTCCTCCGGCCCGAAGTCGGCATGGCCAAGGTACAGGCGGTCCGGATCGGCGCCAGCCTTGACGAGAAAGTCGAAATGCGCCTGCACGGCGCCGCAGGAGTGGGTGGTGATGGCGGCGCCGGTTGCGCGAGAGGCTGCCGCCGCCGCGCGGAACACCTTGCGGTCCTGCGCGGATAACTCCGCCGAGTTCGACGCGATCTTGATCATCCACGCCTTGGCGAAAACGCCATCCAGGCCTTCAGTCAACTCGCGGATGAAGAAAGCGGCCAGTTCCTGCTCACTGCTCTTTTTCGCCCACTCCGGATGATTGGTCTCGGTATAGAACCCGGTGCTGGGCACCACGTGCATCCCCGTGCTCCGGCTCAGGCGTTGCATCATCGGCACCAGTCGCCCCAGCCCCCGCGGCGTCACCTCGACCAGCGTGCGCACCCCGAACGTGGCCGCGTCGCGCATCGCGGCGGCCTGCATCTGCTCGAGCTTTTCCCGATAGCCATCGGGCGGCTCGATTCCTTCCCAGTTGCGATATACCGGGAAATGCTCGTGCGGCATAATGATGCCGAGGTGATCGTCAGGCACGGGACCCAGCACCGTTTCGACCAGCGTCGTCGGTTCTTGCATGTGGATCACCCTCGTTCGATGCGCTCGATGGCGGTTCGCAGCTTGTCCGCCGTCCGTGTTGCTTCTTCGATGGAGAGAAAGATCAGGTTGACGGTGACCAGACGCGGCATGATGTCCTCGACGACGGGGCACAGGCCGTCGCGGTATCGATAATGACTCAGTTGTGTAAATGGCGTCGTGTGGTACGGCGCCCCGTTGCCATAGATGTCGCCGTCGCGGAAGAAATCAAACTGGTACGGCGCCTGCTCGTTAAAGCCGAAGCGCAGGCCGATGCCCAGTTCCTCGTTCAACTGTTTGAAGCGTGCGTAATCCAATCCGTGCCGATCGCCGTGCCAGGCGCAGGCGAACCAGTACCCGGATTGCGTCGCTTCCGACGGCACGCGGCGCGGTTCGAGCCACGGGCACCCGGCAATGGCGTCGTTCAGGATACCGAGCGTCACGTTGTAGGTGCCCTGAACGATGCGGTCCACTTTTTCAAGCTGCCCCAGCCCGACCGCCGCCGTCATTTCGTTCATACGCCAGTTCAGCGTGAACTTCACCGGGCTTTCGCCGGAGAACGCCCATACGTTCTCCATCTTTTCCGCGAGTTCGGGGTCATTGACGGTCGCCATGGCTCCGTCACCGGTGGAGAGTTGTTTGAATTCTTGGAAGCTGAACATGCCGATGTCGCCGAAGGTGCCGACGTGTTGGCCGTTCCAGCGCGTGCCCACGGCGTGAGCGCAGTCCTCGATCAGAAACACACCATGCGCACGGCAGATGTCGCGAATCTCATCGATGCGAGCCGGCAGGCCCCATAAATGCGTCACAATCGCGGCTTTCGTGTTGTCAGTGATGTTGGCCTTCAGCGATGCGGGATCCATCAGATACGTGTCCGGCTCGATATCCACGAAACGCGGGATACAATTCCAATACAAGGCGGCTAGTGCACCGAAATGGACCACCGGATCGCAGAGAATTTCATTGCCCGCCTTCGCACCGCTGACGCTGACGGCTTCGGCTAGCGCGCACATCCCGTTGTTGCGCGCCAGGGCGACCCGTGCGCCGGTATAGGCGGCGAAAGCCTGCTGGAAGCGGTCCACCATTCCACCTTCGTTGAAGAAGATACTCAGGCGACCGCGCTCAAACACCTCGCGCAGGTAGGTGAGTTCCGGTTCGCCCAGCGTTCGCAGTTGACGCGCAAAAGGTCCGTATTCCATGATGCTTTACTCCGTTTCTCGAATCGAGATGGTTGTGCCGCGCCGCGTGGATTCCATCGCCGCGAAGCAGACGGCACTGGTCTGAAAGGCGCTGTGGATGTCGTTGATGCAGGATGCTCCATCGGCAAGCATGGCGATGAAGTGATCCATCAGCTTGTCCCACGTCTCACTGACTCCACCCTGGACATTGTCCGGAATCCACGCCGCCGGCAGGGTGATGCCGTCACCCTCGCGACCGCCCTCGTCGAAGCGCGGCATGGTATCGAGCCAGATGCGGTTGTCCATCACCGTTCCCTTCGTGGCGAAGAGGCGGAAATTGAAGCGGAACGGCAACACCGGCCCGATACAGAACTGCACCTTGCCGACCGTGCCGGAGGCGAAGCGGAAGATGGCCAGCGCGGTATCTTCCGTCTCCACCTGCTCCGTGCGAGGAAGGAACGTACCCTTCATGCAGGACACCTCGACGATGTCGCCGCAAAAGAAGCGAATCAAATCCACATTGTGGCCGCTGCCGGCATGGAAGAGACTGCCCGCCACCTGCTCCTTGCCCAGCCACGACCAGATCGCCAAATCGCCGGGCACGTGGTGCAGGTAGTCCGACTCCACCATGAAGGGGGTGCCCAGTGTTCCGTCGTCGAGCAGTCCCTTGACATGCCGGTAGAGCGGATTCATGCGCCGATGGTAGCCGATCAGGTACGGCACGCGCGCCGCGTCGACTGCCTCGCGCACGCGCCGGCAATCGTCCAGCGACAGTGCCATCGGCTTCTCACAGTAGATGGCTTTGCCGGCCCGCGCCGCCGCCACGCACATGTCCGCGTGCAGGGCGTTGGGCGTCGCGATGACGACGGCATCAATATCAGCCGCCAGCAATTCATCAAACGAGCGGTAGGCCTGCACGTCAGTGCCGGTCTCGCGACACAACGTGGCGATGTTGTCACTTTGCGGATCGCAGACAGCGACCAGTTCGGCGCGCGGATGGCGGGCGATGTTGCGCCCATGCTCGCGTCCGATCCACCCCGCGCCTGCCAGTGCCATGCGTAGTTTGTGCTGTGTCATCATATTTTCTCCAGCTTCCAGATGTCCCGTCCCATGTGGTTCCCGGCCACCATCCACAGCGCATCCTTGAACACAAACACGCTCGCGGCGTGCCGCTCCATCCAGGGCGTTCCGGGCAGTTCGGTCCAGTGTTCGCCGTCGTCCGAATACCAGACATCCCTGGTGTTGCACGCTTCCCGGCTGCCATCAGTGGCGGCGCCTTCCAGGATCCAAAGGCGGTTGTCAAAGACCGCCACGTCGTGGTACTGTCGCGGGAACCACGGGGCCTGCTTCGTGTGACAGGTCCACTCCACGCCATCCGCCGAACTCCAGACATCAGTCCGGTAGTCGGTGTAATACGTGCCACCGCCGATGATCCAGATGCGGCCGTTCATTACCGCCGAGCCGCCAATCTGCCCCCGCGGCGACCACGGGGCATGTTCCGTCACCCGCGTCCAGTTCACGCCATCAATCGAGTTCCACACATCGTTGTAACAAACCTCGCTGCTCTCGCCCTTGAACTGCCAGACATCCAGCTTGACCCGCCGGGTCACCACCTGCCCGCCGATGATCCAAATCTTGCCGGCGTGCGTCACGGTGTAGTGCAGGATGCGCGGCGCCCACGGCACCTCGGCCAGCACGCGCGTCCACGTCCTGCCGTCGGCGGAGTTCCAGACATCCGGCTGGTAATGCCCCAGATTCGAGTCGCCGCCGACAATCCACATATTGTCCTGGTGGACGACGTACCCCGCCGTATGCCGCGCTTCCCAGTCGAAGGCCGGGTCGAACGAATCATTGACATGTGTGTTGGACTTGATCTTCTCCCACAGCTTCCCGTCCACCGAGCGCCAGACCTCGTTGTTGGTGCCGGCAATATTCGGATTCGTGACCTGATCCTCGGGGTTCCACCCGCCGATCAGCCACATCGCATCCTGGTACACCAGCGCTCCCGCCCCGTCGCGCGGGGGGAAAGCCGCTTCGTTCGTCACCAGGGTCCAGTGGTATCCCATCGCAAATGCTCCTTTTGCAGGGACTGTTTCTCAGGGCAACACGGGAAAAGGTTTGATGGCGCCGCGCGCCGGCATGGGCACAAAGGCTTCCGCGTAGGCGCAGCCCGCCTTCTCGCCCCAATAGGCATCCGGGCGTGCGCACAGTTTGTCGAAGCCCGCGCCGACCGCCAGGCTCATGGCTTCCTCCTGCGAGGCATGCCTGCGGAGCAGTTGAATCTTCGCTTCCTCGTATTCCGTGATATCGACGAAGTGCGTTGCCATGAATGGGATGGGGCCATGCGGCTCCACGCAGAACACCGCCGGATGAGCGCCAAGGGGGGGCGTCGCCGTCGGCGCCAACGCCAGTGACGCCAACATGCAGCAGTGTTTGACCAATCGGAACGTCGTCACGTGATCCTCATTATAATCTTCCGCGTGGTGGGTGAAAATCAGGTCGGCGCCGGTTTGGCGAATGGCTTCGATTAATTGTAAACGAATATCCGGCGTATCGTACAGATACGCATCGCACTCGCGCAGATTGCGGTACGTGGCGTCGATGGCGCCCGTCAATGCCGTCATCTCCGTGTGCCGGATGCGGGCAGCTTCCTCGCGGGTGAGCTCCGGCTGATTGACAAAACCACCCGAACCGTCGGTCAGCGTGATGAAATGCAGGCGGTCGCCGCGTGCCCGGCACTTGAGCATCGTGCCCAAACAGCGCATTTCGTCGTCTTGATGCGCCATGATTGCCACCACGTTCATGCTGCCTCCTCAACGTCACCACTCCCGTATGGGCAGACTGGTGTTGCTTGATTGAGTTATACACGATGGCGACCGCCAGGCAAATACATCCTTTTCTGTCGTGCTTACAATTCTTTCGATGTTCCGAAAATGCTGTTATACTGGAGTGATGGAAAACGGTATCGCTTTCGCCGATCTTGCCGACTCACGAGAATTTGTGGAATTCGTCGGGATTGTCCGTGAGTTAAGTGGCTTGCTGGTCGTACTCGTCGATGCATCCGGGGGACAAAGCAAGAAGCTCTTCCCGGACGATGCGTTCAATCCGCTGTGCCGTCTGATTCAATCGCGTCCGGCCGGGTTGCAGGCTTGTCAGGACACCGATCGCATGAATTGCGCGGACGCCGCGCGACAGAAGCAGGGCTTGCAGTATCACTGCCATGCCGGTCTCATTGACATGGCGGTGCCCATCTACATCGAACGCCGCCACATCGCCACCATCAACAGCGGGCAGGTATTGCCGGAACCACCCTCGGAGCAGGGCTTCCAACAATTGCTGCTGCGCCTGCGCTCACTTGAAATCCCGGAAGTGCAACTGCGCTCGGTATACTTTCACACGCCTTACCTGACCGCGACCAGACTCACGATGATCCTACGCCTCTGCACCTTCTTCGCCGAATACTGCTGCGTGATGGGGCGTCGCCTCAAAGAAGCGGAGTCGCGCGGGGAGCAACAGGCCATTGCCCGCGCGCTGCGCTACCTGCAACAGCATTATCGCACTGTCGACGGCCTGGCGGAGACGGCCGCCGCCGTTCACCTCTCCCCCGCGTATTTCAGCACGCGCTTCAAACAGACCACCGGCGTGACTCACACCCACTACGTGAATCGCCTGCGCATTGCAGAAGCGCAATCTCTGTTGCGCGACACCGACCGCGCCATCACCGACATCGCCCTCGCCGTCGGCTTCACCAATTACACCCATTTCTATCGCGTGTTCCAGCAGCAGGCAGGCTGTTCACCGAGCGAGTATCGCACGCGAAACGACGAATCCCCCGCGCCAACGACACAACCTTTTACGGACGAACGGTGCTCATCGGAAGAGGGATCACGGTTAATGGCATCGACTCGATGATTGAGCCCTATCTACTCATTCGCACGCATAATGAGAGTGGTTTCCTCCACGAAGTGGAGCGCACTGGCGAAGTGGTCTACCGCACAGCCTGAAGGTGAAGGTGGGCGAACTTGAGGCGCTCACAATGGAGGCAATGCGGAACTGTTTAACGAAAGTACCGCAAACCCGGAATTCGCTCGGTAAAAGCTGAATTCTTATCAACACGCCCATCTTTTAACAGAAAACGGTTCGCTACCTCTCTCGGATGGGGCGCAAAAACATGCCCAGTTTTCGTTCCGCTTTGTCAACGGCAAGAGACACATCGTCAATTTGGCAATATACTTATTGGCACGAGAATATAATCAAGCCGCGGTGAGGTGCTGCGCTGTCTGATTGAGGATGGTGGTGAAGACGGCGAGGCGACCAGCGTAATCGATGATGAGGAACTGTCGATACGAGAGTTCGGTCAACTGTTGAGCACGTTCGCGGGATGGGGATGTGCCTGGTGATCGTGCCAGATGATAAATTAATAATCCCCCCGACGATCCGGGTCGTTGATGTGCAAGACTGACAACGGGGTATGGTATGCAGGCATTAGATCAGCTATTTGGAAACAATCGCTGGTGTGCGGAGCAGATGACGCAGCATGATCCGCTGTTTTTTCAACGGCTTGCGAATCAACAACCCCCCGAATACCTGTGATTGGGTGCTCCGACAGTCGCGTGCCGGCAAATGAAATTATCGGGTTGCTGCTGGGTGAATCGTTCGTGTCTCGTAACGTGGCAAATCTCGTCATCCACAGCGACGCGAATTGCTTATCGGTGATGCAGTATGCCGTTGATCTGTTGTGGGTCAAGCATATTATCGTCTGTGAGCATAATGGTCGCGGGGCGTGCAAGCATCGTTGGAAACCCGTGCGCATGGGTTGATCTACAGCGTGGCTGATGGCTGCTTGAAAGATCTTGGCGTCTGTTTCCCGTCGTCACGACGGAGTAAAGGAGAAATCCATGATGCGAGCCGGAGCGGCGATGACGGATATTACCCCGGCGGCGGGGACGCATATCGCGGGCGGCGGGGCGGGCGAACACCGGCCTGCGGAGGTGGTGCTCGATCCGCTGCACGCCAAAGCTGTGGTTTTCGAGTCCGGTGGGCGAAAAATCTGCCTGCTGGCACTCGACGTGACACTCGTTACCGAGGAGTGGACCGACCGCATCCGCACCGCCGCGGCGGAACGCTGGGGCTTCGACCGCGACGCGGTGCTGGTGCACGCCATCCAGACCCACTCCGCGCCGACGCTGGGGCACATCATGTTCGACCCGGCGTTTCCCGACCTGCCGGAGGAAATCGAATACCTGCGTGGCGGTGAGACGTCGTATTACGCGTTCGCCGTCGCGCAAGCGATCGAGGCTATCGGCGTGGCCAACGCGGCACTGCGCCCGGTGCAAATCGGGACGAATCGTGCGGTGCGTGACGACCTGGCATTCAACCGGCGCGCGGTAACGCGCGACGGCAACATCTGCATGCCATGGTATTTCTCATCGCTCAACGCTCCACTGGGACCAACACACCTGGCTTATGTGGAAGGGCCGGTCGATCCGGAGATAGGCGTGCTGTGCGCGCGCGACGAGGCAATGAATATAGTGGCGATGCTGCTGCACCACACCTGCCACCCGGTGAACGTCTTCGCCACCCGCTACTACGCGGTTTCCGCCGATTGGCCTGGTGCATGGGGCGCGGCGATGCAGGCGCGCTTCGGCGCGG
Organism: uncultured bacterium; assembly: GCA_964472305.1. GTDB lineage: Bacteria > Armatimonadota > Hebobacteria > CAIYQO01 > CAIYQO01 > CAYYJR01. The sequence goes on along the minus strand of CAYYJR010000026.1, from coordinate 26,499 downwards.
GATGCGTGCCGCTGGTGCTGAACGGTTGCTGCGGCAACATCAATCCCTGGCCGCCTTTTGGTGCTGACTTCACGCCAGACCACCGACGCATGGGCCAGGCGCTGGGCGACTCCGCCGCCACCGCCATCGCGTTGATGCGCTTCACCGAGACCAAAGGCGTAGATTGGCAGGTGCGCCGAATCGCCATTCCACTAAAAACCGCCGATCCCGAGCGGCTGGCGCATGCCGAGCGCCTGCTGGCGGAACACCCGACGCCGTTGTGGTCAACGGATAATCCGGGACTCATCGATCCGCAGTGGTTCCAGGCTGCCTCGGTGATGAGCGTGGAGATCATGCGCAAGCGCAGTCCCGAACTGCGGTATGAAATCCAGGTGCTGCGTGTGGGTGACGTTGCCTTTGTCGGCCTGCCGGGTGAACCGTTTGTGGAGGGTCAACTGGCCATCAAGATCGCTTCACCGGCGCCGTATACCTTCGTCGCGCATGCCACCACCCAGTATGTCGGCTACATCCCGGTGCGGCATGCCTTCCCGCGCGGCGGACATGAGGTAAATTTTTCCTACTGGGCCAAGTTGTGCCCAGATGCGCTGGAGATGATTGTCACCGCCGCGACGGAGATGCTGAAGGCGATGTTCAACAAGCAGGTGTCGGGTGCGTGACGCGCTGCTCCGCTAGCAACAGGGCGATCTGCCGAAACAGGTTATCTGGACAGGCGATATCACCTACTGGATGGCAGGTTGCGGAGCTACTTCCTTCACGTCATATCTGCCTCAAATAGAGGATGTTAACGCGCCATCGGAGCACTCCGGTGGCGTTTGTGCGTTGTTCCCCGTTCAAATCCCACCGCCAGAGACATCACCACCTCTCAAAATCAATCCGGTAAGGTGACGTAAAAGGCGTAACTCCTTTAATTCGAATGACGGTGACAGCATGCGAGACCGTTCGTCTACGACGATCCCAGCGTTACACTACAGGTGCCTGACCAGATTGTATGATCCGTTCATGCGCTGGACCATGTATGACACGCGCATCAAGCGGCAATTGATCGAGTTGGCGCACATCGGCGAGAACGACCGTGTGTTGGATGTCGGATGTGGCACCGGCACCTTGCTGTTGCAGATCAAGGCGCAATACCCACAGGCGCACCTCGTTAGCCTCGATGCTGACGCGGCTGTCCTGACGTTGGCGCACGAGAAATTATCGCGTGTGGGGAGTGACGTGACGCTCGTTCACGGGACGTCCTCTGCGTTGCCATTTCCCAATGACACCTTTGATCGTGTGGTCTCGAGTCTCGTTTTTTATCACCTGGTCCGTGAAGAAAAAATTCGTTCGGCACAGGAAATCTACCGAGTGTTGCGTCCAGGGGGATTCTTCTACCTGCTCGATTTTGGAAAACCCCACACGGTGGGGATGCGCCTGGTCACTCTGGTGATGCGCCACTTTGAGGATACGCAGGATAACTATGCCGGATTGCTCCCCGTCATTCTCACACAAGCTGGATTCCAAACCGTCGAAGAATGCATGCAGATGTTCACGTTGTTCGGCCCACTCTCGTATTATTCGGCACGGAAACCAGCGGCGTAATCCCATGTACCGTTGGCCATCACCGATGAAATAATGAGGGTGCGACACACGGTATATGCGTCAGTGAAAACGGTAGGTAATTCCGAATAATACCATAAGGAATGTCGTGTGATACCGTTCTCTCCCAGGTAAACTTTAATCTTCGTACTTTGAAACAACCGGTAATTATTGCCCCAGAACCATTGCGTATGGTATAATAGCATGTATTCTTACCAGTTAAGTAGGAAATAGTAATGACAAGTCAGAATGATCTGCTCCATGAGAGTCTCCACTCCCGTCTACAACGGTTCGAGGATATCCGCGAGTTGATCGGCAGCATCGCGAATCCGACGCCACTGGTGCGGCTCAATCGCGTGGTACAGCCCGCGGTGTCATCCGTCTATCTGAAGCTGGAGTGGTATAACCCCTTCGGGTCGATCAAGGATCGCACCGCGTTCTATCTCCTCAAGGGATTGGCAGAGCGCGGCGAGTTGGAAGGCAAGCAGTTGGTTGAACCCACCAGCGGCAACACTGGCATTGCGTTGGCGGCACTGGCCGCACTCATGGGCATCAAAATCAAGGTGACGATTCCTGATGGTGTACCCGAGGAGAAGAAGACGCTGCTGCGCATGCTCGGTGCGGAAGTCTGGGCGACGCCCGATGATCTCTGCCCGATCAATCATCCCAAAGACGGCGCCATCGCGCTGGCGCATTCTTTTGTCGAGAGTGAAGCCACCAAAGACCAATACGTCATGCCCAACCAGTACGAGAATCCGGATAACGTGACCGCACACTACGAGACCACCGGTCCGGAAATTTGGCTGCAGACGGAAGGTCAGGTGCGCTACTTCTTTGCCGGCTTCGGCACCTGTGGCACCATCACCGGCACGGGCCGGTATTTGAAGGAGCGCGATCCGAACATCCAGGTTATCGCGATTGAGCCCCATAAAGGGCACCGGATTCCGGGCATGAAAAATATGACCGAGTCCAAGCAGCCCGGCATTCTCGACTACAGTATCATCGATCAGGTCATCCGCGTTGACGATGATGCCGCCTATGCCATGACCAAGCGGCTCTTCCGTGAAGAAGGTTTGATTGTCGGCCCGTCTACGGGTGCCATCGTGCATGCCGCCGCACAGGTGATGCAGGAGAAACCCGGTCTGGCCGTGGCCATCTCGCCGGATAGCGGTTTTAAATACGCCAGCTTTTTTATCGATATTCTCGGAGATGAAGGTTTACCCGAATAACGGGCACGCATATGCCGTCAGGAGTCCACATGAGTACGCTACAGAGTCTGTATCGCCTTCCCGTCGGCTTGCGCGATGATCTCGAGCAGTTTCGGCAGATGGTCGCGCAATTCACAGCCGGCGACATCCCCGCCGCACGCTTTCAGGCCTTCCGCGTGCCGCAAGGCGTCTATGAACAGCGTGAGAACGGCACCTATATGCTGCGCGTGCGCCTCCCGGCGGGGATGATCTTGCCGGAGCAAATGCGCGCGGTCGCCGCGGTGGCGCAGACATACGGCGACGGGCTGTTGCACCTCACGAGTCGGCAGGATATCCAGATTCACCGTGTCGAGGTAGAGGCGATCCATCCGGCGCTGGTCGCGTTGGCGGACGCGGGCCTTTCGACCAGGGGCGGTGGCGGCAATACCGTGCGCAACATCGTCGCCTGTGAGCAGGCCGGTGTCTGCCCGCATGAAACCTTCGATGTCACGCCACACGTCATCGGACTGACAGAATACATGCTCCCCGACCCACTCTCCTATCAGTTACCGCGGAAGTATAAGATCGCCTTTTCCGGCTGCGGCAAGGACTGCGCCGCTGCCACCGTGAATGACCTGGGCTTCATCAGTAAGATTCGCGATGGGGTGGAAGGCTTTACCGTGTATGTCGGTGGGGGCATGGGCGCGAACAGTCGTGTGGGCATGTTGCTGGAAGAATTTATCCCCGCAACCCAGGCGTGTCGCGTCGCGGAGGCGGTCAAGCGCGTCTTCGACAAAAATGGCAATCGCAAGAACCGGCATCGCGCACGCATTCGATTTCTCCTCGAAGAGATCGGCCTTGCGCAATTCAAGGCGCTCTACCAGGCCGAGTTGGCCGGATTACCGGCCACCGATGCCTGTGTTCCTGCCTTCATATCGCCGCATCCCACCACCGGCGGGGCCGCACTGCAGGCTATTGCGGGATTCGACGCCTGGCGGACGACCCATGTCAGCGACCAGCAGCAGGAAGGGTATCGCACCGTCGAAATTTCGCCACGTCTGGGCAATATCGACGCCGACCGACTCGTGGCGCTGGCCGGGGTCATCGAACGGTATGGTGAACGGATGCTTCGCGTGACGAACTGGCAAGGCGCGTTGCTCCGTTGGGTTGCCGAGGATCAGCTTCCCGCCGTACATGCGGAGTTGTCCGCCATTGGTCTCGGTGATAATCAGTCCACATTATTGCGCCGCATGGTAACCTGTGCCGGTGCCTCCACCTGCCGGTTGGGTATCTGTCTGTCGCGCGGTCTGGCAGAGGCCATTACGTCCACATTGGCAAAGAGCGGCTTGGATCTTACCCACGGGACCGGTGCGGTGAACCTGCATATCAGCGGTTGCCCCAACGCCTGTGGACGGCACCCCCTCGCGCAGGTAGGGTTCTATGGCGCGGCCCGGCGTGTGGGCGGTCACCTGGTCCCGCATTACGTCTTACAGGTCAACGGTCATGTCGAAGAAGGCCATACGCGGCTGGCAGCGGGAAACACGGCTATTCCGGCGCGCAATATTCCAGCCTTCCTGGTTGACCTGCTCCAGGCGTTTCAGGCCTCATCGCAGTATCCGGATTTCACTGCTTTTCTCGCAAACGATGGCAGATGCGCCGTCGAAGAGATCGCTCAACAGCACCTGGCGATCCCCGACTTTGACGAAGATAAGAATCCCTATTATGACTGGAGTGCACGGGAGCTCTTCTCCCTGGCGGGCCGTGGCCCGGGTGAGTGCGGCGCGGGGGTGTTCGATCTTATCGAAGTCGATCTGGCCAGCGCTGCCGAAGCACTGGATGCTGGCAAGCACTTTGCCGCAACGGCCTTGACCGCCCGCGCCCTGCTGGTCACCCGCGGTGAGCAGGCCGATACGCACCAACAGGCGCTGGCCCTCTTCCAGCAGCATTTCATCGCGCAAAACCTCATTTCTGCCGCGTTGCATTCAGTGATCACGGACGCACTCAACGCCGGACGCACGCCTGACCCGGAAGCCGCGTTCGAGGTGGGTGCGGCACAGGTTGCCGCACTGCTGGGGGAAGTGCGTAACGTGTATGAAGACATGGGACCGTCCCTGCGTGTCACGACGCCGGTATCCTGCGGGATCACGCCGGTGGCAACCCCCGCCGTCGCCGACGTGCCGGCCGATAAATCCGTAGACTACCGTGGTGTCTCCTGTCCCTTGAATTATATCAAAACGAAAATGGCGCTGGCGAGATTGAAGACGGATCAGGTGCTCGCGGTTTTACTGGATGGCGAAGGGGCGAAGAATGTCCCCGCCAGTGCGACAAACGACGGCTATGAGATCGTCTCGCTGACCCAACACAGCGACCACTGGCGGGTATTGATCCGTAAGAAGGCATAGGTGGGGGAGATGGAACTCGCTGGTTTTGTGACAGCTCTTGCTGTGCCGGTAAATCGCAAGGAGACACAGAGCAGTAAATGGAGTGGTTTACCGACTGATGACACGGTGCCGATGTGCATTGCCGACATGGATTTTCTGGCACCGGTCCCCGTGCTCTCCGCCATCGTTCAGCGCGCCGCCCACGGTGTCTACGGCTATACCGGATCTCCGGATTCGCTCTGTGAGACGATGGTCTCCTGGGTGGCGCGTCGCTATCAGTGGGCGATTGATCCCGCGTGGCTCCTGTTGAACCAGGGGGTAGTGACGTCGTTGTGCATGGCGATCCGCGCGCTGACTGCGGAAGGCGAGGGCGTCATTATCCAGCCACCGGTGTATCATCCCTTCTTTTCGGTTATCCGGCAGAATCATCGCCAGGTTATCGAAAATCCGCTCGTACTGGATCACGGTACCTATCACATGGACCTTGATCTCCTGGCACAGCAAGCCCGGAACGCCAGGCTCCTCATTCTCTGCAATCCGCATAATCCGATCGGCCGTGTGTGGACAAACGAGGAATTGACGCAACTGGGACGCATCTGCCTGGATCACGGCGTCACCGTCATCTCGGATGATATCCATGCCGATTTCACCTGGACATCGCCTTATTGTCCCTTTGCAGCGTTGCATCCGGATTTCGCGCAGAATAGCATCACCTGCCTCTCGCCCAGTAAAACATTCAATATTGCCGGTTTACAGACATCATATGAGATCATCCCCAACCCCGTCCTACGGCGAAAAATCCGGCAGGAGAAGTCCGGTTGCGGTATCAGCGAGCCAAATCTGTTCGGCCTGCTCGCGTTGGAGAAGGCCTACCGGGAGTGCGACGGTTGGCTGGACGATTTATTGCATTATCTTCAAACGAGCCAGACATTGGTACGTGAGTGGGCGACGACACAGGAAGGCATTTCACTCATCGAGCCGGAAGGCACGTACCTGGCCTGGCTCGATTGCCGCGCGCTTGGATATACCAGTAAGGTGTTGGCTGAGTATTTCCTTCAGCATGCGCGCGTTCGTCTGCATGCCGGGAGCATATATGGCATACCGGGGGAAGGTTTTCTTCGGATGAATTACGCGACCAATCACGCGACGCTGGCTACCGCGTTGGCCTGTCTCACGGACGCTGTGCCCCTGCTGGGGAGTGATCACCCACCAGTGTGAAGGCTCCCTGTTGCGGATGGAATGGGCCTATTCGGTCATAGAAGGTATCACATATGCAAGAGACCGACCATTTGCTCTCAACAATTACCGCATATAAAAATGATCCTGAGAGCGTCTACCATACCTGGTTTATCAAGAATGAAGCGCGTCTGAAGGCCTTTCGTGCGATTCGCCGAGGTGTAGAGCAGGTGGTGACGGATATTCAAGCAGGTCTCTTTCCCACGGATTTCAAAGGCTCATCGCTGGAGGTGGTGCTGACGGCGATCACCGAACAGAAGCAAGTCTTTGAAGGAGCGGCTCATCCTTTCTATTGGAAACCAAAACTCCGCATTCCGGATATTTATGAAGACGATGCCAATAAGCGCGCCTTTGGGCAATTTCTGGAGGCGTGCCTGCAGACGGATAGAGCGGACGTCGTGTTGCGTGAAATCCACCGGCTCGACCAGCGCGGAATCAAAGGGTTGGGCCCTGCTGTCGCTAATATCCTCTACTTCCTGCACCCCACGCTCATGCCACCCTTCAATACGGCGATGGTGCGGGGTTTCAATGCGTTGTTTCAGCGGCGCATCAAGTTGGGATCCTGGCAAAGCTACCTGGAGATGCGTGACACCATTCTCGACGTCTCTACAGACTACCAGCAGGTGTTGTCCAAGGACCTTGGCGCACTGTCGGGATTGCTCTTCGATGTGGGGGTCGGTAAGCTCCCGGTGGATGCGGCGTTATCATTCACCCTGGCGATGGTTGCCACTGACCGGGAGAAGACGCTGAAACGACGGCATAAGGAGGTGCAGGAAACCCTTGCGGAAGAAGGCACGCACACCCAGCTTCAATATGTACTGATCACAATGGGCAAGGCGTTAGGGTATGATGTCGTCGTAGCGTCGAATGACCGCACGAAAACCTGTGCCGATCAGTCATTCTCATTCCTGACATTGCCACGACTGCCGGAGCTTGGTGTACAGGAAGACGTGCGGCGCACCGTCGAATTGATTGATGTGCTCTGGTTAGCCCATGGCAGCAATACGGTGGTCTGTGCCTTTGAAATTGAGAAGAGCACCAGCATCTATTCAGGCATATTGCGTCTGACCGATCTCGCGCTGACCCTGCCGTCAACGAGCCCAGTAAAGCTCTATCTGGTTGCACCCAATGAACGGGAAAAGGATGTGCGTGCCCAGCTAAGTCGCCCATCGCTGAAGGGACAGGATAATATCCGGATCGCCTATCTGCTCTTCGCTGATCTTTGTCAACACTGCGAAGCCATTTGTAGCCTGGGACAAGACCATCGCATTTTGACACGACTCGAAAAACACGTATTGTAAAGCCATCGTGTTATTGAGTATTGACACGCGCCGCGATATCACCAGGGTTTCGAGCGATCAGCGGATTATTTTGCAAAATAGTTGCGGCAATGCCTTCGGCGCATGCGCGCCGGCAAAGCTTCCAGGGGACGAGGTTGAAAATTTTATAAAAAACTCCATGCAACTCCAGCAAATACACGGACACGCAGGAGTATTCACGCACGCTCAACAAGCACGATACTGAGGGGAAACCTGGAGCCTCCTGTCGGATTCGAACCGACGACCTGCTGATTACAAGTCAGCTGCTCTGGCCAACTGAGCTAAGGAGGCCCGGCGCGGGGTGTTGCACGTTTCTGAGTGTAGCATACTCCCCCGTTGCACCGCAAGAACGTGGACGGCGGTTTCGTGCATTGTCCGTCGCATACCAGCCTGTTCGGTCGAGTGGTGCCGTGCCGGTCACCACGCGTTCGGGGGCACGCCCTTGCGTGCCGGTGCAGCCGGCCGCATGGAAAATCATGGGGATGGGCGAGGATAAGGCCGCCCCTGCTGTCTAGTCAGGAAAAATTATGGTATCCTAGTGCTATGCTGGTGCCGTTTCGCGATTATAACCCCAGCCGCACCTTCCCGTTGGTCACGGTCTCACTGGTCGTGCTCAACACGCTGGTGTTCCTGTATATGGCAAGCCTCGCCGCCGAAAGCGAGAGTGCGCTGAACGCGTTTGTCATGCACGCCGCGGTCATCCCCGCCGAACTGGTCGGGCGTGATCTGCCCGGCGTCACCCCGCTGCAGCCGGTATGGCTGACACTGTTCACCGCCATGTTCATGCACGCCGGGCCGCTGCACCTGGTCGGCAATATGCTGTTCCTGTGGATCTTCGGCAACAATATCGAAGATGCCATGGGGTCGTTTCGCTTCCTGATGTTCTATCTGTTGTGCGGCGTGCTCGCTACGCTGGCCTACATTTTCATGCTGACCAACAGCCTGCCTGCCGATTCGCCGGTCCTCGCGGTGCCCATGCTCGGCGCCAGCGGCGCGATTGCCGGCGTGCTGGGGGCCTACCTGGTGCGCTACCCCTTCGCGCAGGTCGATTCGTGCCTGTTCCTGTTCATCTTCGTCACCGTGGTCCGCCTGCCGGCGCTGATCGTATTGGCGTTCTGGTTTATCCTGCAGTTGTTCAACGGCACGGCCAGCCTGACCCAGACCACCGCCACCGGCGGCGTAGCCTACTGGGCGCATGTCGGCGGGTTCGTGGCCGGCATGATCCTGGTGAATCTCTTCGCGCGCCCCCGCGCGTCGCGTTACTGAACAGGCGCCCGTCTCCCCGCGTGACCTTTCCGGCCATTCCAGGTACAATACATGGCAAACGTGCTTCCGCGAGGTCGATGCTACCGTGATGAAAATGGGACTGCATGCACATTCCCTGTTGTTGGCGGCCGGGCTGCGCGACTATCAGCCAGTCGGGCGCGGCGTGCTGACGGCTTCCGCGTTGATTGAGAAGACGGCGAAGCTCAAATGCGATGCCTTGCAATTCGCCCGCCGCAACATCGCTGACTGGGACATGGTCACACTGGTGAACCTGGGCCAGCAGGCTACCGACGCCGCGCTGGCGCTGCACCTGTCGACCGACGAGCTCAACGGCGAGCACTTGGCCGATACGATCCGCGCCGCCTACACGCTGGGCGCCGTGCAAGTCACGGTGGGGTTGTCATGCCTGACCGGCAACGTGCAGCAGCGCCAGAAGGCGCTGGAAGCGCTGCTCACCGAGCTGGACGTGGCCATCAAGACCGCCGAGCGGTATAAGATACTGCTGGCGATCGAGAACGGGCGTCACACCGCCGCCGCCGACCTGGCCGCCTTCATTCAAGCCGCGCAGAGCGAGTGGATCGGCGTCTGCTTCGACCTGGGCAATCCACTGACCGTGCCGGAAAATCCGGTGGAAAGCGCCGCCATCCTCGGTCCCTATTGCCGGAGCGCGCATCTGAAAGACTGGCAGGTGTATCGCGACGTCGCCGGCGCCATGCTGGTGAACTGTCCCATCGGCGACGGCGTGGTGGAATTGACCGAAGTGCTGCGCGTGCTGAAAACTCACCAGCCCGAATTACTCGTCTTCCTGCAAACCGCCGCCGAGCGCGTGCCGGTGCCGGTGCTCAATGACGAATTCCTGCGCCAATACCCGCGCATCACCGCCCGCGCGCTGGCCGGCCTGTTGCGCCGCGGCACCCTGGTCTACGCCGAAAACGAATTGCTCTTCCCGCACGAAGGCAAAGCCTCCGAGCGCGACGTGCTGAAATGGGAAGAAGACCGCCTGAAACGCAGTCTGAAACAAGCGCAAAAGCTATTGGGTACGGAGAGCCTGACGCTGTCGCTGTAGCAGGAGATGCGTCAGATTCCATGAGGCTGTGTGATGACTTCGCTCTGCTGCCATCCGATGCGCATGCTCGTGTTGTTCGCCGTATGCTTCTTGGCGTGTCTCTCCACCGGCGCGCAGGCATGGCGGCCTGCCGACGTGCGGAACAATCCGCGCCGCTTTTGCCTCGGTGTGGTCACCGGCATTGGGGTGCATGAAGCCGGGCACGTGCTGGTGGCAACGGCCAAGGGGTATCGCGTGGGCTTGCATGGATTTTCCATCGTGTATCCCGGTGCCGCGATGTCGGATCGCGACCACCGCCAGGTGGCTTCCGCCGGCTATCAAACGCAATGGTTGCTGGCAGAGACGGTGCTGCGTTGCCACGAGGCTGAGAAGACGCGGCGACGGATGGATCCCTTCCGCGCCGGGCTGGTGGTGTCACACCTCGCCGTCACCACCGCGTATCTGACCGTGCTGCGCACCCACCCGGAAGGCGATCTGACCGGCATTTCGCAAGGAAGCGGCCTGCCCACCGGCACCCTCGCCGCCTATCTCGCACTCCCCGCCGTCCTCGACTGCTGGCGCCTGTGCGGCCGCGACGTGCCCAACTGGGTTCCCGCCCTCTCGCTCAGTGCCAAAGGCGCGGGGATGGGGATGACGTGGACGTTCTGAAGGGTACCTTATCCTGCCTTTTCGATCTCCGCCATCACCGCGGCGCAGGCGGCGACGGGATCGAGGGCCTGGGTGATGGGGCGGCCGACGACCAGGAAATCGGCGCCGGCGGCGATGGCGGCGCGCGGGGTGGCGACGCGGCGCTGGTCATCATTCACCGCGGCGGGACGGATGCCGGGGGTGATGATGCGGAAGTCGGGACCGCAGGCGGCGCGAATGTCCGCCGCTTCCTCCACTGACGCGACGACGCCGTCCAAGCCGGCCTCCCGCGCCAGTTGCGCCAGTGCAAGCACCTGCGCCGGCAGCGGGCGTGCAACCCCCACCTCGTCGCGCAGTTCTTCCGGCGCCAGGCTGGTCAGCACGGTGACGGCAATCACCAGCGGGCGCGTCGCGCCGGGCGCGGCGTCGGCTGCGTCTCGCGCCGCGCGCATCATGCGCAATCCGCCGGCAGCGTGCACGTTGATGATGCCGGCTCCGGTGCGTGCCGCCGCGCGCACCGCGCCGGCCACCGTGTTGGGTATGTCGTGGAACTTGCCGTCCAGAAACACCGGCAAGCCCATGGCGCACAGTTCGGCAACCACCGCCGGCCCGGCGGACATCAGCAGTTCCAGCCCCACCTTCATCCACGGCCGCCGCGGCAACAGGCGTTGCGCCATGGCGAGCGCGTCGGCAGCGGTGGAGTAATCCAGCGCGACGATGAGTTTTACGGCAGAGGTTGTCATAAGCGCAGTATACCATGCCGGCGCTCGCCTTGTCAGGAGAGGCCGTGCATCGGCAAAGCCCGGAAAGACGAACCGCGCACGGCGGCAGGGATCGGGGCGATGATGGCGAAGTAACGGACAGGGAGGGTGAACAATGCGGAAATGCCCTCGGTGTGGTACGGAATACGCGGATACCGATTTCCGCACGATGTGCGGAAGTTGCCTGGTGAACCTGGTGCCGATGGAGGCGAGCGACACCGCGACGCCGAAGCCCGTGACGGGACCGGTCAGAGTGGAATCCGCGAACGCGCCGGTGGCGGCCATTCCGTTGACGATCACCCTGGTGGAGATCGTCATGCCGGAGTTGACGCTCCCGGAGGTGAGCACCCCGGAACTGCCCGCGTCGCCGGAAGCGACTCTAGCGGCACAGCCGGCGCTGCCGGAACCAGGGCCTATTCCCGCGCCGCTGACGCCGCAGCCCAATCCCGCCATCCCGCAGCCCCCGATCATCCCCTTGCCTTCTCCCGAGCAGGAACCCGTGCCCGTGCCCGTGCCCGTGCCGCAGCCGCAGCCACGACCGCAGCCGGACGAGCCGCACCCCACCGCCGGCGCGCCGCAGGTGCGCCGGGTGCTGAACGCCGCGGAACTGAGCGAAGGCCGCGGCCACTCCACGCTGGCCGGGTTGGGCGCGGTCGTGGTGGCGATACTGCTACTCTTCCAGTTGCACGGCCTGGGCGAGGATTTTTCCTTTTTTGGTCTGCTCTGGCTGGGCATCCTGGTCGCGGGACTGATCGCGCTGGTGCGCGTCGCCATCTTCCGCAGCGCCATTCACTCGATCAAGGTAGCGCCGCTCACGCCGTTGTGCCTGGGCGTCGTCACCACGATCGAGGTGACGATCCGCACCTTGCGTGAACTCCCGATTGACGCCGTTCAACTCCGTTTCGTCGCCGAGGAGCGCGCGGAGATCGGCAGCGGCAAATCGCGGCGCGTCTATACCCATTCCCTTTTCGACAGGACAGCCGGATTGCCGACCTTGCCGCGCTGGCCGGGCGAGCGCGAACTGGTCTTCGCCACCCGGCTGACGGTACCGGTCGACGCGATCCCATCCTTCTCCGGTCGTTCCAACGGCATCAACTGGCGCGCCGAATTATGGGTCGGGATTCCGGGATGGTATCCCGATATCCGCCAGACCGTCCCACTCACCGTGCTGCCCGTGCGCACCCCCGCCGCGCCGCTGCCGATGAGTGCGCCCGCCTACACGTTGCCCGAATTGAAAGAGCTGAATGCCCGCATTGCGTTCACCTGCCCGGTCACCGAGCGGAACATGCCCATCTTTCAGCCGGGCCAACGCATTCCGTTCATACTGAGCATCGCCCCCGGCGGGTCGGCACCCGCTCCCTACCTATGGGTGGAACTGGGTTACCGGGTTTCCGGGTCAGGCAGTACCGAATTCACGCAAGTGGCGAACCTGTCCTTCCCGACCGAGCGCTGGTCTACTGGGCGATGCGACGGCGAGTTGACGCTGCCGCCCGCCTCACCCATCACCTATACCGGGACGCACGTCAAGATCGCCTGGAGCATTACCGTGCGTCAAGCCATCTCCTGGCATCAAGATCGCCGCCAGATTTTCGAGGTTAAAGTCGTGCCAGCCTGCGCGGAGTAGCCGTGCAGGCAACCGTTGACTTTGACGAAGTTTGGCTTATAATCAAATTGGTATCGTTACGACCCGGCATTCGACGTTGATGGAACGAACGGTGTCAACGCTGTTTTGACAGGATGCACCTAACCAGCTACAATTTAGTCGTTTGCTCGGAAAACACTCGTTCAGTAACCCTCGTTGCTCGTATTATTGCACAACCGGGAGGCAGCAGTGATGCATCATCTGTTCCGCGGCGGTTGGATCCTCGTAATCCTGACACTTTTCCTGGCTGGCTGCGGCGGCAGCGATCACCCGCGCGTCCGCACGACGCCGCTCTATTTTTCCGTCAGTTGGGCGGAACGCACCCGCAGTCCGTTGTATGCCCCGGCTTCGGCGCTGTCGTTGGTACTGACGCTGGCGCAGGCGCTGCCCGATGGCGCCGACCTGGTCGTCCCTATCAATCGCCGAAACGAGCCACCGGCTTATACCAATACCTATACCTCCGCGCCACAGCGCATTCGTCCCGGCGCTTACACGCTGTCCATGGTGTTTTATGCTGGGCCGAACGGCACGGGAGACCTGGTTGCCGAGATTGCGGGAGCCGCGGTCACCATTGATGCCAACGGCGGCGGCATCGGAACGCTGATGCTCACCTCGCGCATCGACCACGTCGTGGTGCTGCCGGAACAGCACCTTTCCCAAGGCGAGACGAAAACCCTGGATGCCGCGGCATACAGCGCCGACAATCAACTCATCGCGATCACCCCAGGATCGTTTACCTGGAGCACTGCCGCCGCTACCGATGTGCTGCAATTCATCGATCACCAGGCACAGGGATTGGCGGTTGGCGAAGCGCAGGTGACCGCCGCGGTAGACGGCGTCACCAGTCCGGCGGCGACCGTCACAGTGACCGCCGGGCAACCGCCGGCCACCACGCTGCGCCGCTATCAGGTTGGCGACTACTGGGAGTATACATTTACCGAGGACTTCAGTTCCACGTATGGCAACACCTGGAGCGACTTGGGTACGCTGGCGGTCGCGGTGACGCAGCAAACGTATCATGAGCAATCCGTGTTGGGACTGAGTCGGCAGTTCGACTACGTATATTATGCGCCATTCGAAAGCATTGATTACGTGACGCAGGATGCCGGCAGCGGCGACATCATGCTGCTGGGACAGTGGTGGAACGATCAGGGCACCGATACCATTGTCGATCGCCAGCTTATCGCTCCGGTGGCAATCCTTCCCGGCACCTGGTCGGACAGCTATGCGGTGAATACCAGCTTGAACTTCCAGAACGGCGATACGAATATTCTTCAGCAGTCTACCAAAGACACCGCCACCGTTACGGTGCCGGCCGGCACCTTTGCTTGCTGGTTGTTGAACAGCGATAATACCAACGAACCGCAAGCGGTGATGCGCCGCTTCGACTGGTTCTCGCCCACGCTGGGCGCCGTGGTGAAATCGACCGTCATTTACACCTATCCCAACGGATCGGTCGATACCTACCACTTCACCCTCACCGCGTACAATCTGGTCGATGGGGAGGCCGCCCCGTGAGCGCGCCGGAAAGGATCGGGATGATGAGAGCAATCAGACTTATCGCCGGTGCGGCGCTGCTGCTGCTGCTGCTGGTCGGGTGCAGCAATTCCGGCGACCAGATACGCCGGCCGTCGCCCACCGTTGCGCGGTTCAACGCCATCGCCAATGGACTGCGTGTGGGGACGGCGCGCGTGGAGATTGGCCCGGACGGCACGCTGACCATGCTGGAGATGTTTTACAACACCGGCAATCCGATGGGCACGATCGACGCCGATGGTCATGTGGCGATCGACTTCACCCTGGCACAGGATGACAGCATCGTCTCGCCCTTCACCGGCGACCTCGCCACTCCGCTGGCGCACGCGGTGCACGTCACCGGCACGGGCACGCTGTCATCACGGGGCGTCGGGCAGGGAACCTTCACCCGCGACGACGGCGTGCAAGGCACCTGGATAGCTGAGCCGCGCATCGACGTCCCGCTGGATTACGTAGCCACCTACTTCATCTCCGCCCAGCTCCAGTTGAAAAACGACTACATCGAGGTTAACATCGACCGTGACGGCGAGATCGTGAGCATCAACGGGTATGCCTTGCGCGGGCAGGTGGACGGCTCCGGTCGCGTGGATTTCTACGTTGACGATATTGCCATCTCCGAGGACAGCGCACCGGAAACCGTGCACTTCGTGGGCCGTCTGCATCCCGACGGTACCGGCTCCGGGTTGTGCACCGGTGGTTATTGGAGCATGGTGGCGGATTACAACGCCACGCCGTAACCTGATGGCATGCGGTCGGTTATGAAAGTAGACACGCTCATGGTAATTGTATTCACCTCCTGTTTCCGTGGCATGACGCTCACCATCCTGCTGCTCTGCGTGCTGACCTCCCTCGGCTGGACGCAGCAGAAAGGCGCGCGTCCGGTGGCAACGATTCAAAGCCTGACGGGCGCAGTCACCTATCAGCGTGCGAAATCAAGTCGCTTTGTCAACGCTGTCGTGCGCGATCCGCTCTACGTGGGCGACCTGATTGGTACCGATGCGAAGGGGAAAGCCGCACTGCTGTTCAATGACGGCTCGCAGGCCCGCCTGGCGCCCGCCTCCGCCATCCGCATCACCGCGCCGGTCTCCGTCGGCAAGGGGCAGACCACGTTGTTTGCCGCCGTCACCGGTGAGGTGTGGGCGCGCATGCGACCCGGCAAGGCCGCGCAAACAAAGGCGGCGCTGGCGGCGGTGCGCGGCACGGAATTCCTGCTCAAGGTCGGCGAACACGATGTCGCCACGCTGACGGTGCTGTCGGGTGAGGTGGAATTTTCCAATAGTTTCGGCAGTGTGGTGGTAGCGGAATCGCAGCAGAGCATGGCACGCACCGACGCCGCGCCCACCCCGCCGGTGACCATCGACAATGCCGGCTTCATCGTTGAGTGGACGTTGGAACTGGACCGTGCCATCATCCCCGTTGAGCATCAGTTTCTCGATCTGCGCGGCGCGGCGCTGACGCGCGAATTGACCGCGCGGCGCGAGCGAGCCAGTGCGCACCCCGATGATGCCGAGGACCTAACGGCGTTGGGCGAGGCGCTGTTCGACGCGAGACGCTACGCGGAGGCGCGCGACGCCTTCTTACGCGCGGAAAAGCTCGCGCCGGATCGTGCCGCCATCGCGGTACGCCTGGGCTACAGTCTGCTCACACTCGGGCAGACGGGGGAAGGCATCTCCCGACTGCGGGCGTTTCCCGCTGACGGCGATGCCGCGACCGTGCTGGCGCTGGCATTGCTGCAGGAAAACCGGCCGCGTGAAGCCGAGGTCACCGCCCGACAGGCGCTGGCTATTGCGCCCACCTCACGCGCGTTCGTCGCGCTGGGGCTGGCACTCATGCGGCAGCCGGCCCAGATTGCGCCGGCCATCGACGCCTTTCAGACCGCACTGCGTCAGCAACCCGCCGCGGCGCACTACCAGGCACAGGCGTGGCTGGCACTGGCGCTGCAGGCACAGAACAATCCCGATGCCGCGCTGACGGCAGCCCGCGAAGCGGTGCGGTTGTGCCCCGACTCGGCACTGGCGCACGGCAACCTGGCACTGGTCTACCTGTTCTCCGGCCGTGCCTTCGATGCGATGAACGCGGCGCAGGCGGCATTGCGCGCCAACTCGGATTCCGTCGCTGCCCGTTGCGTCCTCGGTCAGGCGATGCTGGCGCAGGGTGACGTCGATGAGGCGGCTTTCCAACTGGCGCGCGCGGTGGCGCTCGATCCCGGCTTGTCGGAAGCGCACTACCTGCTCGGTATCGCCGACGCGCAACGTCGCGATTATCATGAAGCGACCGGCGAATTCCAGGCTTGCCTGCGGCTGGCGCCCGATTTCCTGCCCGCCGTCACCATGCAGGCGCGCGTGCTCATCCGCATGGGACGCGTGAAACAGGCTGTCGCGCTGGCCAAGGACCTGCTGGCACGCGCAGCGGACCGTCCGGATGTCTGTGCCGCGCTGGGTGCCATTTATCACGAACAAGGTGATTACCCCGCCGCACTGGCGCAATATCGTCGCGCGATCGCGCTCAATCCGCAGAGCGCCTATTACTATGCCGAGATGGCACGTATCCTCGACGACGCCAATCAACTCAATGCCGCCACCCGCGCCGCCCAGCAGGCGGTCGCGCTGGCGCCGGAGGTGGCGGCCTATCACGCGGAATTGGGAGCATTTTATTATAACCTGGGTTTGAATGCCCGTGCCACCTATGAATACCAGACGGCGTTGCGGCTGGACCCGCAAAATGCACGGGCGCGCGCTGACCTGGCGTTGATTACCGATAATCCCGATGCCAAGTATGCCAGTCTCACGCAGGCATATTTGCAGGATCCGACCTTGCCCGAGCACTGGTTGCGTACCGGACGTTCACTGAGTGGCAGTGCCATCGCCGGCAATTCCGCCTACGGCGACACCTGGCTGCAGGGACGCTTCGATGGGCTGAACAAACGGCTGCAGGGATATAGCGAGCTCTGGATAACGCGGGACGATGGCCAGCCTGGCCGCGCAAACGCGGAGTATAAAAATGTCGGCATCTCACAGGACATCACGCTGGTCGCCGATCCGCGCACCAATGTGCACGCCACCGTTTATACCGGTTACTCAACACAGGGACTGCCCGGGCTGGTATCGAATCCGTATGGCGACGATCTTGACGATTCCTATGAATTTCGTGGCGCCTTTGCCTCGCTGGCTGCTCGCCGGCGGGTGGGGTATGGGCAGTACTGGTGGGCAGGCTTCGAGGGGGCGAAATATCGTGAGCGAACGAATAATCCCGATCTGCAGTCCCTGCCGTACGACGACACCGGTCGATATACGCTGAAGGATCAATGGTATACGCTGGGCGTGCGTCGCGACATCCAGCTACGCGCCAATCCGGCGAATTACACCTCGCTCACGCTGGGCATCGCACGCGACCAGGCCAACTATTCGGAGCTCTACGAGAAATTGGTGATACCCGACGTGCGCGCCAAAGACGAGGGCTATAACTACCTGGTCGGTTACGCGCAGTTGTTCCGGCGCATCGGTCAACAATGGCAGATTATTCCGCACCTGAACGTCGCGGTCGGCAAGTCCGAATACGGCGTGAACAGCGTGCGGAAGGAGCACTTCGTCAGTCTGCATCCCAGCCTGCTGCTGGCCTATCAGCCTGATGCGCGCACCATCCTGCGCGGCATTTATCTGCGGTCCCCCGGCTTCTCCATCCGCTCGTTCCTGCCGATGGAAGCGCAATTGCTCATCGAGCCCGGCGTGCGCGCCAATGCGACGGTGGACTTCAGGGGGAATGAGGAGTTGGCGGAGATTGACTTCGAACGCCATCCGACAACCGACCGCACATTGAAATTATTCCTGTTCGGAGCACGCATCAGCAAGGCGACCATCTCTCCCGGGTATGTCTCGGCGTCGTCGCCGTACTATTCCGCGGCGAAACTGCGCCGTTACGGCGTGGGCGGTCGAATCGAGGAGCGCCTGACGCCCACACTGCTGGCCAGTCTGGTGATGATCGGCAGCCGCACCACTGCGGTCGCCCCCGGCGAGGTATTCGACGGCTTCACCGCGCCATATCAGCCGCTGTTTACCTCACAACTGTCGCTCATCTACGTGACGCCCACTAACACCGCGCTGGCGCTGACGGTGACGCATAACGGCGATTTCTTCCAGGACAGCCCGGTGGTCACCGCGCCCACGCGCCCGCTCTTTCCGGCCCAAACCTACGCCGACCTCTGGTACACCCGCATGCTCACCAGCGACGTGCAGTGTTTCGCCTACGTCAACAACCTGTTTGATACGCCGGCCATCGCCTTCCGTGACGTGCCCTCCGGCTGGCGCACCTTTGGCGCCGGCGTGCGCTTCTGGCGATAAGGATGGGTTGCCGTGCCGTGTGTGTTGCAAAATACCCCCGCACGGCAGATGTCTCCTTCGCCCTCGACACGCATCCCGCGGATGTGCAATAATGGATGCGCGATCGTGCTAGGCGGGGGGCTAGCGGTACCCTGTACCCGCAATCCGCTACAGCGGGGTTGAATTCCCAGCCCGAGCACGGATGTTGTGGAGTCTGGGCGGCGTAAGGAATGTTGAGGGCCGGGTCCGGCGCAACGACAAGCATCGAACCCCGTCAGGTCGGGAACGAAGCAGCGGTAAGGTGTCCCTGTCGTGTGCCGCCGATCGCCTGGCCGGAGTCACCTGCGCCGTGGCCGTCTGGAATGTTTTGCGCGACGGCGGGTGCACGATCGTCACTCTTTTGCGGCCCCGAGCATTCGGGGCCGTTTTTGTACCCCGCGGTACGCGGGTGATATGAGCGTTATGTTTATCGATCAAGCAAAAATTCACATCCGCAGCGGCAAAGGCGGCGACGGCGCAATGAGCTTTCGCCGCGAAAAATATGTGCCGCGTGGCGGACCGGACGGCGGCGACGGCGGCAAAGGCGGCAATGTGCTGCTGGTGGTGGAAAATCGCGTGCGCACGCTGTTGCGCTTTCGCTATGACCGCAATTTCGTCGCTGACAGCGGCCAATCCGGTGGCGGCAACAATCGCCATGGGCGCAACGGCCACGACGTGATCATCGCGGTGCCGGCGGGCACCGTGGTATACGAGGAAGGACACGACGAGCCACTGGCCGACCTGGATCGCCCCGGCATGTCGGTGGTGATCGCCCGCGGCGGACGAGGGGGGCGCGGCAACGCATATTATGCCAACTCCATCCGCCAAACCCCGCGCTTTTCCGAAAAGGGCGAGCCGGGCGAAGAGCGCGAGTTGCGGCTGGAACTGAAACTGCTGGCCGACGTGGGGCTGATCGGGCTGCCCAACGCCGGCAAGTCCACGCTGCTGGCGCGCGTTTCCGCCGCCACCCCGAAGATCGCCGATTATCCCTTCACCACGTTGGAGCCACAATTGGGCGTGGTGGCAGTGGACGACCGCAGCTTCGTGATGGCCGATCTGCCCGGATTGATCGAAGGCGCGGCGCAAGGGCGCGGTCGCGGCACGGATTTTCTCCGTCACGCCGAGCGCAGCCGCGTGTTGCTGCACGTATTGGATGCTTCCGGCGGCTTCGCCGGCGAGTCGGAACCGTGGCCGGCATTCCAGACGATCAACCGCGAAGTGGCGCTCTACGGCGCCGGGTTGGAACGGCTGCCGATTTTCGTGGCGCTGAACAAGATCGACCAGCCTTCCGCGCAGGACTACCTTCCCGACTTGATGCGGAATCTCGATCGCGCCGGCTATCGGTATTTCCTCATCTCCGCGCTGACGGGGGAAGGCATCCCGGCCTTGCTGTTCGCGCTGGATGAGGTGATTCGCGCGCAGGAGGACGCGGAAGTCGCCGAACGGCCGGAAGCGCCGGCGCAGCGCCTGGTGATCCCACGCGAGCGGCGTGAGTTGGAGATTAGCCTTGTGGACGAAGGGCTGTGGGAAGTGACCGGCAGCAGTATTGAGCGGTTAATCGCAATGAGCGACCTGGAAAGCGACGAAGGCATTGCGCGCATGCAGCGCACGCTGGAGCGTCGCGGCATCTTCACCGCACTGCGCGAGCGGGGAGTAAAGCAAGGCGACCATGTGCTCATCAGCGGCATCGATCTGGAGTTTACTGATTAGTCGCCGGTCGCGACGGGTTTGGAAAGATCCATCGCGCGGGTACCGATGGAAAGTCGGCATCACCCCCGCACGCACCGGGACGCTATATCGCTATGACACAATCAATACCGTTTTCTTTTCGTGATCTGTTGAAAATGCTGGATGATCTGCGCGCGCTGGTCAGCAGCGCGGAGGGTCGTCGCTTGATCGCCGAGCGGCTGGAACACAGCATCCGGCGCTCGCAGATGGGCCGCACACTGCTGGATCGCGTCCATCTGATGCACGATTACCTGCGCGATCCGGCGGAACCGATTGGCCCCAAGCTGCTCATCGGGGCGGCGCTGTTGTATCTGGTCATCCCCTCCGACCTCATCCCTGATTGGATCGCCCTGATTGGCTTCGCGGACGACTTCGCCGCGATTTCCTACGTCTGGCATCAGACGCGCGATGTGCTGCACAACTACGATATGCGGCGTCAACAGCGTCTACTCGCGGGGTAAGCAGCATGTCAACCATCGTCATCACCGGCATCGGTCCGGTATCCGCCATTGGCATCGGACGTGACGCCTGGCAGCGGGGACTGCGCGACGGGCGCAGCGGCATCTCGCCGTTGAGCCTGTTTACCGCGGAGCATCCGACCGCGGAGGTGCGCGGCCTCGATCTCGACGCCATCCTGCCCAGCCAGAAAACTTACCTCGACCGGGCGTCGGGATTCACGCTGGCCGCTGGCCATCTGGCGTTGACTGATGCCGGCATCACGCGTGGCACCCTCGATCGCTGGTGCGCGGGAGTCGTGTTGGGCAGTGAATTCGGCTGTTTGAATACCCTGCAGCTTTTCACCACCACCCTGCAGCAAAAAGGCGCGCGGCTGGCCAACCCGCTGCTGTTCAGCCATCTCTACGTGAACACGCCGCCCAGCCTGGCGGCCATCGAATTCGGCCTGGGGGGCCATCACGGCACCTATACCGGCCTCGGTGCCGGCCGGCAGGCACTGGAGGGCGCCGTGGAAGCGTTGAGGCTTGGACGCGCCGAGTTGGTGCTGGCCATTGGCGTAGACACCATCAGCGAACCACTGTATCGCGCGCTCATCGCGGAGAACGCGCTGGACGACGATGTGCTGGGGGAAGGCGCCTGCGCGCTGGTGCTGGAAACCGCGGAATCCGCCGCGACCCGCGGCGTCGCCGGCGTCCCGATCGACATGGTGCGCGATACCGATCTCACCTTGCGCGCACAACTGGGCCGCACCTTTGCCGCCGAACCGTTTTTCACCTCGGCGCGCCACCTGGTCCTGGCGTCGGCTTGAACGCCAATCCACTTCATCGATATCATGCTCTGGAGTAGCTGGCATAATCATACCGGCGATGGGCCGCGTTTCTCCTACTGCGCCCATGCCGACCTGACCCCGGAATTTTACCGGCGCGCCGCGCGCTCGGGAAATTGGCGTGCGTTCGCGTTGACAGAACACGCGTTCGCACTGGCGCTTCCCGACGAGGAGCCATGGCCGCACCAGTGGTTTCACCAGCCGGAACGTCTGTGGCAGCACCGCGGTTTTCGCGAAGACAAAACCGCGCGTTTCCTGGAACGCATGGCACAGGCCTGCGACGGCGTGCGGTTGTTCAGCGGGTTGGAGGTCGAGGTGGCTTGCGACGGTTCGTTGAGCATGGAATCGCTGCTCTGGCCGTATCTGCATGTGGTCATCGGCTCTATTCACTATCTGCCCGGCGCTCACGACGAATGGATTGCCCAGCATTTCCGCCAACTCGATATGCTGCTCACCTATCCCATCGATATTCTCGGTCATCCTTTCCGCGAGATTTCGCATGCCGGCCCGGTGCCGGACGAGGTTCTCGACGAGACGTTGTTGCGCGCTCGCCAGGCGGGGGTGGCCATCGAGATCAACGCGCATGCTCCATTCGCTCGCGACGCGGAGGTGTTGGCGCGTGCGGTCAAGTTGGGGGTGCGGGTGGCCTTTGGCCTGGATGCCCATCACCGGCGCGAACTCGCATCACCCGCCTATTTCGAACAGGTGGTGACCACCAGCGGGGTCGATTACGCCGATATCCGCTTTTTTCAGCCCATCTCCAAAACGCCGAAACCTCGCGCCTTGACGCGCTAAGCGCGCAACAATCGGTGCGAAACGACGAGTTGGCACAGAAAACCGGCCGGCTTTCGCTCGCTGATTTTCTGCAAACACCCTCACGCGGTGTAGTTTCGTGCGTGGTAGAATGCTCCTGGCGGCGCGTAGTCCGCGCGGGAGAACGCCTCCACTCCGACCGGCAATTTCGCGTATAATGGCGAATAGCGACAGGAAAGAAACGATGAGGTGCGCTGACGATGTTGGAACAGACTTTTTGCCATATCCCCGGCATCGGGCCGAAGACGGAACAGGATTTATGGATGGCGGGTGTCCGCCGTTGGCACGAAGTGGCGGGGCATCCGGGACTGCCTCCGCGCCGCGCCGCCATGCTCACCCAGTATGCCGGCGAATCGCTGGAGCGGCTGAAGACACGGGATGTGGCGTTCTTTGCCGAACGGCTCCCATCCAACCAGCATTGGCGTCTCTTTCCGCATTTTCGCGACCGCCTGGCCTATCTCGACATCGAGACGACCGGCCTTGGCGCCCCCGGCGACCATATCACCACCATCGCCTTGTACGATGGCACGACGATCCGGCACTACGTGCATGGCGACAATCTGTCGCAGTTCAAGCAGGACGTGCGCGCCTACGACTTGCTGGTGTCGTTCAACGGCAAGGGCTTTGATGTTCCGTTTATCGAGTCGTATTTCAGGATGAAGTTGCCGACTCCGCACATCGATCTCCGTTTCGTGCTCGCCAGCCTGGGTTACCGGGGTGGGTTGAAGCTCATCGAGCGTACGCTGGGGTTCGACCGTGGCGAATTGGCGGATGTCGATGGCTATTTTGCGGTGGTCCTCTGGCATGATTACGTAAAAAAGAAGAACCGCGCGGCGCTCGAAACTCTCCTCGCCTATAATATGGTCGACACGGTAAATCTGGAAGCGCTGATGGTACTCGCCTACAATCGAAAAATTGCGCAAACGCCCTTTGCGGAAGCGCTGCATCTGCCGGCTCCCGTCGCGCCGCCGATTCCCTTTGCGCCGGACGGGCCAACGGTGTCCCGCCTGCGCCGCCAGTCTCTGGGAGGGTGGTAGCGCGGGTATTCCCAGGCTGATGGCGACGCGGGCACTGCCGCCGGTAGCAGGAGGGATATGCTCCTCCCATTATTTGCATATTATTCAAATTAAAATCATACTTGGCAAGCCCTTGCGCGTGGGCAGACGAACGCAGGAAAATCCGTTACAATATGGCGTGGTAAGGAGCTGATACCTGTTATGCGCGAACATTTAGCCGAATTGGAACTCACATTCGAATCACTGAGCGCCGAACTGGCCAAACCGGAAGTGGCGAGCGATCCCGCGCGCCTGCGGCAACTGTCCAAGCAATATTCCGATCTGGAAAAAATCGTGACCAACTTCCGCGGACTGCGCGACGTGGAAACACAGCTCGAAGACGCACGCCAGATGCTGCGTGAGGAAAACGATCGTGAGTTGCGCCAGATGGCGGAGGCGGAGATCGAAACGTTGACCGTGCGCCAGGCCGAATACGAGCACATGCTGGCCATCCAGTTGCTGCCCAAGGACCCGTATGAAGATAAGAACATCATCATCGAGATTCGCGCGGGCGCGGGGGGTGACGAGGCGTCGCTGTTCGCCGGCGATCTGTACCGCATGTATTCGCGCTACGCCGAGTCGCGCGGATGGCGCGTGGAAATCTTGAGTGAGAACGAGCAAGGCATCGGTGGATTCAAGGAAATTGTGTTTGCCATCACCGGCGACAGTGTCTACGGGCTCTTCAAATTTGAATCCGGCGTGCATCGCGTGCAGCGCGTGCCCGTGACCGAATCCAGCGGTCGCATCCACACCTCCACCGCCACGGTGGCGGTGATGCCGGAAGCGGAAGAGGTGGACGTGCAGGTCGACGAGCGCGACATCCGCATGGAGACCTGTCTCTCGCAGGGCGCCGGCGGGCAGAATGTGCAGAAGAACGAGACCGCAGTCCGCCTGATCCACATGCCCACCGGCATGGTGGTGCAGTGCCAGGACGAGCGCAGCCAGAAACAGAATCGCGAGAAGGCGATGCGCGTGTTGCGCACCCGCCTGCTGGAGATGGAAATCGAGAAGCAGCGCACGGAAATCGAGGCCAACCGCCGTTCGCAGGTGGGCAGCGGCGACCGCAGCGAGAAAATCCGAACCTACAACTACCCGCAGAATCGCATTACCGATCACCGCATCAACGTAAGCTGGCATAACATCGTGGCGAACATGAACGGCGACATCCAGGAAATCTTCGACGCCATGCTCGCTGCCGAACGCACGGAAAAGCTGGGCGAGCTGGCAGGCGCGCTGGAGTGAACCACATGACCGAAGGCACAATCCGACTGCTGGCCCTGTGCGTCTTTTTTCGCCAGGATGAAATCTTCGTGAGTGCCGCCCAGGATCGGGTGAATGCACAGGTGTACTACCGGCCGCTGGGCGGGGAGATCGCGTTCGGTGAGCCTGGTCGCGATACGGTGGCGCGCAAGCTGCGCGAGGAGATCGGCGCCGAAATTGGCAACCGGCACCTGATCGACACGCTGGAAAACATCTGCATCCACGAAGGCGCGCCACGCCATGAGCTTGTGCAGGTGTATGCCGCGGAGTTCGCCGATCCGATCTTCTACGAGCTCGACGTGGTCTGCGGCCAGGAAGGCGACCCCCCGCTGCGCGCGGTGTGGAAACCGCTGGCTGACTTCACCGCGGGCCGCGATATCCTGTACCCCGCGGGCTTGACCGATATCCTGCGCAACTGGATCGATACGCTTAGCCTGCTGGAAAAGCACTACCAACCCGCCGCCGGCGAGCAGGACTTCGATTGGGAAGGCGCACTGCGCGAGTTGCGGGAGTAATATCAGATGCGTTCCCTGCCGCGGGGACGTGTTCTCTATACGACCCCCTCGGCAACGGCGCCCACCGCCTGGACGCCACCGGCGTGCTGCTCTCCAGCGACGCCGCGACGCCTGGGGCGCCCTCGTCGCCAGCAAAGACCCGCAGGGGAACAACGCCGATCTGTCAGACGAGCCATATGGCTACAATACGTGCTGTCTTAAGCATCTTTTCTAACAACTTGTGAGACGGTATCCCAGGGCCGATGCCCCTGATCGCGGTACCCCAGATAGGGCCGTCCGTAGTTGTTGTGGTGCAGCCAGGCATCGAGATCGACCTGCAGCGTTTCGACGCTGGTGTAGAGCGTTTCGCGAAAGGCCATCGCGAAGAATTCTTCCTGGACCGCCTGGAAGCCCTCACCGGCGTGAAGCTCCGCGTCAACAAACGCGGGTGCCCGAAGAAAACCGAGGAGGAAAAAGGGGAGGACAGACAACTGTCCCCCTTTTTCCCGGCCTGCTGGGGCAGAACTTGTAACTTGAAGGATTTTCAGCATGAACAACGTGGGTATGTCCTCATGGCGAGTCTGGTGCATCCGGGCGGGTGAATGGATCGAGGCGCCACAACAGCAGGCATTTATCGTGGCGGCGATCCTGTTCAACTCCCTCACGCTGGGATTGAGCACGGTGCCGGCGCTGCACGAGCGCTATGGCGAGATGCTGAACGTGATCGATCACGTCATCATCGGCATTTTCGTGGTCGAGATCGTGCTGAAGCTGCTGCATGTCGGCGGACGCTTCTTCACCAACGGCTGGAATGTCTTCGACTTCCTTATCGTGGGCATCTCACTGCTGCCGGCCAGCGGGGTCTTCTCCGTGCTGCGCACCCTGCGCGTGCTGCGGGCGCTGCGGCTGCTCA
>CAYYJR010000025.1:0-51683 GCA_964472305.1 uncultured bacterium | reverse complement strand
CCGCGCACGCCCCCGCCGGCGAGGCCACGGAGCCGGCCCGCCCGCGCCGCGCCCGCCCGCGCAAACGCCGCCAGGGCAAGGGGGGCGAGGCCGTGCCTGCCGGTACGCCCGGCGCTCCTACCCCCGTGTCCGCCGGACCGCCCCCGGGCCGGTATCGCCCGAACCACCGCCCACCCACCGCACCGAGCGGGGATGCCTGAATCTGCCGCGGGTGGAATGGCAGTACGCATCTCGCATTCGGCGCTGCTGCTCCTTGCGCATGGAATGTCGCGCTGCGTGAAGGACGCCCCCGCTGTCGTTGAACAGGCCCGCCATCCCTCCGTAAAATTCTTTTTCGCCACCCCTCAAGTTTCTCGACAAAGTTACCGAAAATATTCATCTCAACATTGCCGGGTTGTGTGGAATAAGGTTACTGATCGCGCAGGTATGCTCCGGCAAGCCGGCGATCGGTTACCGAAGTGTCCCGCTGACGGGACGAGTCCTTCGGTGGTGCCTCACGGACGAACTCACTGATTACGTGTACCGTCTCTGACCCCGGTGATGGGAACGCAGTAATCGGCGTGAGTTGCGATAGTTCAACACGCCGCGCGCCTGCCCCGACCTGATCACGGTACTCGTTCGTAGACCAATCGCAACACGAGTTCGGAGTTCGATGGTGGGGCAACAGGTGTTATTTCGTATTACGTCATCACACGGTAAGGGACGCAGCCGCGGGGAAGCCACCCCGGCCGGGACTGAGCACATCCGCACGCTGCACTCTCTGCATGCCGAATTCACTCCGCTGCTGGCCGCCGCGCTGCGCGAGGTGGCCGACACCATGTCGGTGGCGCTGCACGCGCTGGAGGAAACCACGCCCGCCGTGCACGACGCGCAACCCGGTGCCCCTGAATTCACCATCGATTTCTCCGCGCTGCAACCCCACGCCGGCCGCCTGGAGTGCGCGGACGGCTTGGCTCTGCATCTGCTGGATCACTTGCTGCGCTGCGGCGGCACGCTCGCTCGCGAACAGCGCGCCCCCAGCGAGATCGAAGCCCGCCTGCTGCACACTGCACTGATGCCGATGTGCAGGCTTATGCCGAACTGTGGCGGCGTTACGTGACTTTCCAGCCGCAACTGGAGACGTGCCGCAAGCCGCTGTCATCCGACGAAGCCCTGTATGTCGCCTCGTATCGCATCACCACACCCACCGGCACTGGCCGGCTGGCCTTCGTGCTGCGCCTGACGGCCTGGCAGGACGCACTGCGAGCACACTCCCACACACCAAGTGAGGAACGCCCCATGGATATGCAATCCAACGGTCTGCTCGACGCTATCGGCGGGTGCATGGTCACCGCGCGCGCCGTCCTTGGCAACACGCGCATGACCGTCGCCGACCTGATGAGCCTGCGTCCCGGTGATATCATCTGCCTGGACCAGGAACCCGATGCACCGGTCGAAATTCGTATCAACAACCGTCCCAAACTCAGTGGCAAGGCCTGTGTACAGAGCGGCCATTATGTCGTCACCATAGACAGCCATGTGAAGGAGAGTAAATGATGGACCTGGACAATCTCCTGGCCGACATCGATGGGATTGGCACCGACCGCTTCGTGCCTTCCGCGCCGAACCCAGCCGAAGCACCGCATCCCGCCGCCACCGCCGAACCGGCGGCCATGCCCACGGTCGATGCAACGCCGCTTGCCGATGATGCGTTTCTCACCGTCGCGCAAATGCTGGGCGGTACGCCCGCCCCGGTGCATCCGCAATTCGGTTCACTCGACATGGTGATCGACCTGGAACTGGAAGTGCTGGTCGAACTGGGTGAGGCGCGCCTGCCGTTGCGCGAGTTGATGCGCATTCGTCCCGGCGATCAACTGCCGCTGCAGCAACGTCCGTCCGACCTGGTGAAGATTTTCGTCAACGACCGGCTGGTCGCCCACGGTGAGCCGCTGGTCGTGGATGGCGGGCTGGCGGTGAAAGTCGTCGATTTTCTCACCGACTGCCCGGAGAATTAGGAGTCGCCATGCGCGCCATCGTCCCCCTGATTGCCATCATTCATCGTATTCTGCTCGCTGCCGTCTGTGCCTGCGGATTCGGTCTGCTGCTGTGCCGGCCGTCGTTCGCCGCGGCGCCTGTCCATTGCGCGCGGCGAAGTGGACTTGCTGTTTAGCTTGCGCCGAGCGCGCGCCGGGCGTGAATAATCATCGAATCATGACACGCCGTGAGCCGGAATGGGCTATGTCCGCCCGGCCCCCGGCGTGACAGGCGCGCCATCAGCGCGTGCCGTTCATGAACCGCGCGCTGGGGGTGGAGCCCTCGCCCACTCGCCGGTACGCGAGGCGCATCTGCTGTTGCTGCTCGCCTGCCAGCAGGTGCGCATGCAAGCGCTCGATCTGCTGCTGCAACGCTTGCTCGGCGGCGTGCTCGCACTGCGCCAGTTCGGTAAACCGGTCGCGACTGTGCGCCACCGCGTCGCGCAATTCGTCCGCCATGTTCGGCAGGTGCGCGTCATGCAGCCGCACCATCAATGCGCGCGCTTCCTGCACGATGCGCCCTGGATGCAGCGCTTCCAATTCGTCCAGCAGCGACTGCTTGCGCGCCAGAATACTGTCCCACTCGTCAGGATTCTCCTGCTGCGTCTGCGCGGCACTGAGGCTCATCAGCAAGCTCAGCACGCGATCTAATGACTGGAGCTGTCGCAACGTGGCGTGCACCTCGGCGACTAACTGCGAATAGACTGGCTGCAGAGTATCCTGCTCGACTGTGATCATGCTGCGAATCCTCCCGCACCGATGGCTTGCGCGGCGCCTTCCTGGCAGCGCGTCTGGCGTTCGGCTTCCACCCACGCCTCGCGCAGGTGGCTAAAAGACGGGCGACCTCGTTGACGCCATTCTCATCGTCATACACGTTCGCCTTCGTCAACTCATCATACATATACAGGTATCAGGCTTCCAGGCGACTGGCGATCTCCGGATTGGCACCGTGATCGAGCGATGCCGTCAGTTCCAGCAACAACGCCTGCGTCTTGGTCATTCGTGTCGAACAGTTTCAAGCCGGCGAATTCCGTCTGGTTGGCCGTGCGGTCGATGGACGTCAGCGCCTGCGCAACTTGCGCCTGGTCGGCGGCGATCTTCGAGGTATTCCCGTTGGAGTTCGCCGCGTCGAGGGTCAAGTCGCGGATGTTACGAAGCAGGGTCTCCACCCCGTCCAGCGCCTTTTCAGCCGTCTTGAACATGTTGATGCCATCCTGGACATTTTTCGACGCCTGGGTGATGCCCGAAATCTGCGTGCGCAGATTTTCAGAAATGACGAGACCCGCCGCATCGTCGGAAGCGGAATTGATGCGGAAGCCCGAGCTTAAACGCTCGATGGATTTGGCCATGCTGGCATCGTTGGTCTTGAGCCAGCGGTGTGCGCTCATGGCGGCAAGATTCTGAGAGACTTGCAGTGACATTGGATTTTCCTCCTTGACTGAA
Organism: uncultured bacterium; assembly: GCA_964472305.1. GTDB lineage: Bacteria > Armatimonadota > Hebobacteria > CAIYQO01 > CAIYQO01 > CAYYJR01. The sequence goes on along the minus strand of CAYYJR010000025.1, from coordinate 48,228 downwards.
TACCCCGATGATTCGGGGGAACTAATCGCACGGCCTCCGGAGAGGCATCGTGCCATCTACTCAAGTTTTCGGCGGGTGCGTGGAGGAACTTTAGCGGTGGGGGGAATATTTTTCAGATATTTTTTCGGGGGGCAACCGGTGCCGCGTGACACGGTTCCCCAGCCCGAGAAACGGATACCAAAGCCGCATCGGTTGGCGATCGTTCACCGGGCTGAATTGCCGATGCCCGCTACGGCCTGCCTGTTCGCGACGGTGATGAGCCGTTGCGATACACTTGCGGAAGCCAGTGAATCACTACCGAGATGAGAATCGCTGACGACACCGTAAAGACGCATGCACGCATTGGTTGTCGTGCACGCCTGGCCTACTCCTCTACCGAAGAAGCGCACGGGGCACATACCGTATCGGCTATCGCGGTGCGCGCCTCCAACACTGGAATCAGGTTGGGCGAGAGCAGGTAATAGACCAAACGGTCATCAATGGCGCGCCCGGTGACCGGCGCAATGGCCGGCACGCTGATGCGGTCCGCCAGCGTGCATTTCTGCAGCGCGAATTCGGCGTCGTCCAGCGCCCGCGCCTCCGCCACCACGCGAGGCACCTGCGCCACCGCCTGTTGTACGTTACCATCGCTGTAATGGTGACGGCGGAAATCTTCTGCCACCGTCCGTTGCAGCGATGTCACCGCCGCGGGCACTTTCTCTTCCGGCAGCGTGCGGATGGCGCCCAGTGTACGCTCCATGCCGCCGCGGTCGATAACCTGCCCAATACGTTCGGGGTTGGTCAGGCTTTGCACGGGGATGATGCACGGCACGAAGTTGCCGACCATGTCGAGCTGGTTGGCGGTCAGCAGTGTTTTCACTTCAGGCAGATAGCCGCGATCGAGCTTTTCCGGCGCGGCGGCCAGCGTGGTCAACTCCTGCCGGCACGCGGCATACCGTTCCCCCAGCGCGGGGTCGGGCGCCTGCTTGCGTTCGGCCAATTCGAGTTGCGCTTGCACTATCGGCAGCACGCGGCGGAACCAGTCGGCGCGTTGCGTCTGCACGGCGTCGTATTCCACCTTCGCCCGACGTGTGATATCGATCAGACCTTTCATCTGTTCGGGAGTCAGATAGAGGCTGTTTGCCAGGTTCAGCACCCGCACATCGTCGGTGGCGGTCTTCACCGCCAGTGTTTCCGCGTCATCTATCGGCGGCAGCGGCGTTTTGCCGGTAAGATAATGCAGGGTTTTCTGCGTAAGCAGGTGATAGAGAATGCTGCGCTGCGCGTCTTGATCCGGCTCCGGGGTGAGAATGCCTTTATCGGGCAGAGCGATGAGCTGCTGCACAAACTCCCGCGTTTGTTCGGTGGTCAGGGGTTCCGGTTGTTGCCGCCATCGGATCACGATAGGCTTGCCGAACTCGACGGCACTGTCCAGTTCCTCGCCACGTAAGCCGTATTGGGTGTAGATCCACCGCAATCCGCGGGGCACATCCTTGCGCGGCACGCTCACCTGGCTGGCGGTGGCCGTCAGCCACTGCGCGTCGGTGGTAAAGCCCCGGCGCAGCCGCGCACCTTGTGCGGTGGTCAACAGTGCCCATACCGATGCGGCACGATCAAGTTGCGCGGTGCCCAGCTTGCGTGCGGCGCCGTAATACGGTACCTCGGCAACGGAGACGGCACGCTTCACCCGGTCAGGGACGCCATTATTGTCGAGCAACGCCGCGCGCAAGCCCAACATAGCCTGTTCCATGTCGGGTTGCGCCTTCACCTGCGCGTCACGAATGGCGTTTTGCGCGTCCACCTGCGCTGTGATCAAGGGAAGCAACGTCATTTGCTGTGCCGGGGTCAGCGCCAGCACGTCCAACGCGCGCACGATGGCCAGCCGCTGGGTCAGCGCTGTCACCTCGCGCTCCACGGGTGTGCTGTGCCACCCCAGCGGAATCGCTGACGCCACCGAGAGCACGAATGCCCACAAGCCGAACGGGATAGCGTTTCGCATATAAGCCCCCTTTCCGCCTCATGGATGCCGTAATTCGTAGTTCCGTTGCTCAGTATAGCATGCTTTTTATGAATTTTCGCCCGCCGGCAGGAGGAAAAGCATGCTCGCGTTCGCGTCAATGCGAGCACCCATGCAGCGATGCGAAAACCGGCACGGCATTGCGCAGGAGTGACCGGCGATTGAACGGCTATCCGCCGGCCACCAGCCGTTGTGCCAGGATTTCCGCTTCAGCGGGGGTGGCGAGTACGCCGTCGAGTTGGGCGCGGCGCAGGGCATACATGATGCGGGTATAAGCAGGGCCGCGGGGGATGCCCAACCGCTTCAGCGTGTCACCCGTGACCAGCGGCGGCAACAGGCGCAACACGGTCAGGTCGTGCTTGACACGCTCCCAGACGCGCGGGTTATCGGAAAGCGCCAGCAGCAGCAGGCAGAGCGGGACCGGCAGCGTGCGCAGGCGCTCCTCCAACTCGCTGGGACGCATTTCCGGTCTATCCAGCGTTGGCAGCAATAGGGGGAGTTCGCCAGCGCGGCGAGCGAGCGTCAGTTCCTTTTTTCGCAGCCGCAGCCGGGTAGCCAGGCGGGTCGCGACTTCCTCCGACAGCGTGGTGAACGCCAGCAGCAGGCGCTGGTGAGCGGGATCGATCAGGTGCGACGCCACTGCCGGCTCGGTGGCAGCCCATGCCAGCGCTTCTTCCAGCCGGCCATACTCCGGCGCCGGGCCTTGCAGCATCCATGTCGGCTCCAGTGCTGTCAGCACGCCCAGCGTATCCAGTCGGCGCAGGCCTACTTCCGGGTAGGGGCGGGCGAACAGGTGCAGCAGCTCTTCGCGGATGCGCTCGCCGGAAAGACGGTCGAGTAACTCCATCTCGATGGCGTGGCGTGCCAACTCTTCGCTGCGCTCGTCCAGATGAAATCCGAAGCGCGCCTCGAAGCGCACCGCGCGCAGGATGCGGGTGGGATCCTCCACGAAGCTCAGATTGTGCAGCACGCGAATAGTGCCTTCGGCCAGGTCGCGGCTACCGCCGAAGGGGTCGAGCAGGCGACCCGGCTCGTCGCCGTTAAGCTGCATCGCCATGGCATTGATGGTGAAATCACGCCGGTACAAGTCCTCGCGCACCGAGCTGTGCTCCGCGGTGGGCAGCGCGGCCGGAAACTGGTAAAACTCGGTGCGCGCGGTGGCGAAGTCGATATGCCGCCCGCCGGAGAATTCCACCGTGCCGGTATGGAATTTCGGGTGGGTAGTCACGTGCCCGCCCAGTTGCCGGCCTACCGTCTCGGTCAACGGAATGCCTTCGCCTTCCACCAGGAGATCCAGGTCGATGGTCTCGTTGCCCAGTAACAGATCGCGCACCGCGCCGCCGACCAGGAAGATGGTCAGGCCCATCGTGTCGGCAATATCGGCGATGCGCAGCAACAACGCGCGGCGTTCCTGCGCGACGCGCTCACCGAACAAGCCCCAGATGTTGCGCGGCGCCCCCGCGCCACGAAACAGGGTGTGCCGCGCCGCATATCGCTCACCGTGAATGGCGCGCAGCACGTCGCCGCGGGTGACGATGCCCACCAGCCGCCCGTTGTCCATCACCGGCAGCCGGCCCACGTCGCGCTCGATCATAATGCGCTCGATCTCCGGCAGTGGTGTATCGCGCATCAGCGTGACTACGGCGCGGGTCATATACCCACGCACCGGCGCGTGGCCCAACTCGTGGTAGCGGGCGCGGTCCACGTCGCGTCGCGAAATCATCCCCACCACCTGCCCATCTTCCACCACCGTCAATCCGCTGTGGCCGTAACGCAACATCAGCTTCGCCGCGTCATTGACGGAAGTGTCCGGGGTGATGGTGCGCACCGGGTAGGACATCAGCGTACCCGCGGTGACGCGCGGCTGCACCGCATGTTCCAGCACCTCGGTCAGTTGCGTTTTCACCTGCTCGATGGTGGCATGGTGGATGGTTGCGGAGGCGGCGCGCGTGTGGCCGCCGCCACCGAAGTGCCGGGCGATCACCGACACGTCCACCGCGTCGACGCTGCTGCGCGCCACCAGCAGCACCGACTGGTCCATCTGAATGACGACTATCACCGCGTCGCTGCTTTCGATATCGCGCAGCTTGTGCGCCAGCAGCGCCAATTCGTCAGGCGAGTCGCCGGCGTGCGCGGTGGCGACCAGGATGGACAGCCCGTGAATGCGCTGCACTTCCGCCGAGGTGAGCAACTGGTTCAGCACCTCTCGCTGAGTCTGCGTCAGGGTGCGATTGATAAATGAGGATACCAGATCGAGCTTCGCGCCCTGGCGTAGCAGCCATGCCACCGTCTCGACGTCTTCCGGCGTCGTGGCGCTGAAGGTCAGGCTGCCGGTGTCTTCATAGATACCCAGCGCGAAGAGCGTGGCGCGCAACGGATCAATGGCAATGTCGCGTCGGCGCAACAGCGAAACCATCAGCGTGGTGTTCGCGCCATAGAATTCGATGGTGGATTCCTGCGCCGCAATGGTGGGTTGCTGGGGGGTGTGGTGGTCGAAGAGGATAACCTGCACGTCCGGACGACCGATCAGCGTGCCGAACCGCCCCAGCCGGCGGGCGTGCTGCGTTTCGACCACGATCAACCGGCGCACGCGGTCGAGCGGCACATCTTGTGGCGGCAGCAGCGTGATGACGTCGCCATGCAGCGACAGGAACTCACGCACGTTGCGATCCGCACCGCCCGTCAGCGTCATTGCCGCCGACGGATACAACAGCGATGCCGCCACCATGCTCGCCAGCGCATCAAAATCCGCATTGGTGTGCGAGACAATCAAATCCACGGCTGTAGTGTAGCAGATTTCGCGGCGAGAGGGATAATCGGAGTCGCCCCCTGCCACCGGCAACACCTCTTCTCGCGAGAATGTGCGGAGAAAAAGGAATATCGGTCAACTTATAGAATTACTCAGTCAATAAGCGTTTAGTGAGCGTATACGCCGTATTTGTTGGCAGCCGTGTCACCGGCACGCTGCGAACGACCGAAGGGAGACGGTTTGATGCGCAATTTCGGATTGCTTTCGTTACTGCTGGTGGTGTTTCTTATGTCGCCGGCGCTCACCGCGCAACCCGGCGTCGAAGCGGCACCCACCTCGGTGCTTACCGGCGCAGCGCTGCCGGCAGGCGCGCTGCGCGTGACTGACCCCGTCACACTGCGGCAAGCGAGCGAGGGATTGCAACAACTCGGCGCCGCCACCGGAAATATCTTCGAAACCCCTGAACTGCTGATGTGGTCCGCGCCCGGCAGCGGGCGCCAGCAGGGTACGGTGCTTGCACGCACACTGGCAACAACCCTGACGCAGGCGGGGTATCGCTACCAGGAACTGAAACGCGACGAAAATCCCACCACCACCTCCGTGTTGGTGCTGGTCGAGAAGGAAGCTCAACGCGTACTGGGCATCTGGCAGATCACCAATGACGGCGCGGTGCTCGTCTGGGCGGTATGGCGGACGGCGGAAGCCGCCGGGGGCACCGCGCCACCCGCCGCCGTGCCCGGCGTATCCGCCCCCGGCACGACACTCGACGGCATCTATGTCTCGGAGATCGATACGAAAAAGTCGATCGTGAAATACGAGCCGGATTGGCTCACCTTTCTGCCCGACGGCCGGGTGATCTGGGCGCTGCCGTTCGCGGGACTGGCCGACAAAGCGGCCAAACGGCTTGCCGCGCCGATCGAACAGTACGGCACCTACACCGTGGCGGATGACCGCGTCATCGTCACCATGCCCAACGGCAACACGACATTTACCCGCCGGGCGGACGGCGCGCTGGCCATGCTCAACGCCCCCACCGCGCGCATCCCGTATGAACCGGTGCCGTACAGCACGGGGCTGCGGTTAGACGGCACATATGATAATGGATACGAGCCGGAAAGCATCACCTTTTCCCCCGATGGCCGGTTTGTGGATACCGGCGTTCAGCGCTATATCGACGTCTACCAACCCAACACCGTTGTACCGGGGCAGAAGAATATCCGCTTCGAAGGTGGTACGGGTACTTATGCGATTGAGCACAACAGCCTGATGCTGCGCTACGACGGGGGTGTGACGATCATCTGCTCCTTCGCGATCGGGGTCTATGAAGATGCACGCACGCCGCGAAGCATCTACCTGTGGAAGTGCAAATTCGTCCGCAAAGTCGATCCCATTTCGCTGACGGAGGAGCGCGCTCCGCGTCCCGCGAAGTTCAGCACGCCGCCACCCGCCGCCGGCACCGTGCAAGATCCCGGCATCGCCGGTATCTATTACACGCTGAAGACGACGATCAACTGGGGCAAATCCTACATTAACAGCGTCAGCGAGGATTGGATCACCTTCTTTGCCGACGGCCAGTTCTTTGAGGGTGTGCCTGAAGCCGGATTGAACGTCACCCAATATGAGGAGATGAAGCGCAATCTGACGGTAGCCATGCGCAACAATTGCGGTGCCTACACGGTGAACGGCAACGAGATCATCGTCCGCCGCGTTACCGGCAACAACATCAACTTCGTGCGCGGAGCAAACGGTGAACTGGGCTGGCGCGATGCCGTGCCTTTCCGTGCCGCATATCGACGGGTACACCCTTGCGCGGGATTGCTGCTGGAAGGCCGGTACTATCGCTCCGGTAATACCAACTGTCCGTTCATTCAGTTCAGCCCGGACGGCCGGTTTGTGGAATGGCGGGCGCTGTGCGAAACCTCGCGGAACCGCGCCGGAGACATTGAAGCGACGATGACGGATATCCCCGGCGGGAAAGGTCGCTACAGCATCACCGACTACTTGCTCACGCTGCGCTATGACGATGGACGCGTGATCAGTATCACCTTCTACACCCCACCCGGGTACAAAGTCGATGAGGATCCGGATAGCTTCTTCCTGATGTATATGAATTACACCAGGAAATAATCCCGGCGGTTTTACATCATGAAGAGGAAACGCCACCGCGATGACGGTCAGGGAGTGGCATCCTTTGCCGAGTAGCGCATTGAATCGTTCACCGCCTCACGGCGGGGACAGACACACGGGCGGTAAGCACAGTATGAGGACATGCCAGCCACCGCATCGCACGATGATCCGCACCGTGCTGCCGATCGCATATCGGAGCACAATGCTGCAATGATCTGACCCAAAGCCGGACGCATGGTGCAGGGTGTCGGTTCCCGTCGACATCAAACACCCTTGGACCCAGCGTTCACTCCGACTGGTCGCGGCTGAGCAGTTTCCACTGATAGTAGCGTGAGTCGATGGAGAAATCCCATACGGAGGGGAGGCGGGGGCGGACGATGAGGTCGTGCCATTCCCACCAGGCGGAAGCCAGCGAGAGGCCGCGTTTGGCGAAGGCGGTGACGGCGATCAGACCGAGCAGGGCGATAGAAATCGGAAGGCTGCCTTCCGGACCGAACAGTCCGCCGGTGAGCAACGGATGCCCGGTAAAGGTGGCGATGAAGGGGGTTGGCGTCGGCGGTGGGGCAATGCCGCTGATAGTGGTGTGGAAACAATACAGCGCGATATTCCACCCGGTGTGCAAGCCGATGGGCAGCCATAACGAACCGAGCCGCAGGTAAAGCAAGCCGAACGCCATGCCGGCCAGGAAAATGTTGGTGATACCGAGCATCGTGGGATTGGGATTTATCAGCATGTGCACGGCGGCAAACAGCACCGAGGTGACCACCAGCGCGAGCAGCGGACCGATGCCGCGCAGCAGCGTTTGGAAGAGATAACCATGAATGACGATCTCTTCTTCAACCGCGAAGAGGAAAAAACTACCCACGGCCGCCAGCAGAATGAAGGGCATGTTGGGCATACCGGCAGCCACTTTGAATGCGGCAAATCCCCAGACCTGCAAAACGAGCAGCGCCAGGGTGATAAGCGCGAAGCCCAGTCCGAATCCCCCGACGAGCATGCCTCCCCAGGCGCCTTCGAAGGACATTCCCAGCGTGCGCGGCGGCAGGCGGTCGAACGTGCGCACCGCCCAGATGCCGGCGCCGGTGAAGACTACGGCGAACGCCGCGGAAATCGCCAATTGCGTATAGAATCCTTTCAGGAATTCGTGGCGCATCACTGACTGCGGAAGAGCATCGATGAAGAAACTCGCCAACACTGTCGCGAGCGGAAACGCCAGCGCCAGAAAGAGCAGCGCGCGCCACCCGCTACGCAAGCGGCCAGTTTTGTCATACCACCATGATCGCCAGTCCATACGGTCCTTTGTTACCCTCGGAGTGACCTGATGTCACTTCTTTCGGCATGGAGCGCAATATCCCCTGCGCGAGTGAGCGAAATCGTATCGCGTATCACGAAAACATTATGACGGACAACTTGCGGTCGGCGGTGTCGTCGGTCCACCGCCGCGCCGCAGTCGCGGAACCAGCTCCGCCAGCACTGCCAGTGTATGCCGGATATCCTGCTCGGTGGTGAAGCGTCCCAGGGACAGGCGGATTGCCTCCTGCGCATGCACATAGGGATAGCCCATGGCCTGGATGACATGCGACGGCTCTGCCGCCCCCGCCGAACAAGCCGCGCCGGTGCTGACGGCAATGCCGGCCAGGTCCAGCGCCAGCAAGAGTGTGTCGCCCGGCACGCCGGCGAAGCCGATATTCACGTTGTTGGCCAGTCGTCGGGTGCGGCTGCCGTGCAGGCGGCTGTCGGGCATGGCCAGCAGTCCGTCGATGAGTTGATCGCGCAAGGCGCGGAAGCGGGCGATCTCGTCGTCGCGGTGCGCCTGCCGCAGCGCGGCGGCCAGGCCGACGATGCCGGCGACGTTTTCGGTGCCCGCGCGTCGCTCGTGCTCCTGTCCGCCGCCGTCCAGCAGTGGTTGCAAACGGGTGCCCGTACGCACATACAGCGCGCCCACGCCTTTGGGACCATATATTTTATGAGCGGAGAGGCTGAGCAGATCGACGTGCAGCGCGGCTACGTCCAACGGCAACTCACCGGCGGCTTGCACGGCGTCAGTGTGAAAAGTCACCCGCCGCGCTCGGCACGCCTGCCCGATCTCCGCGATGGGCTGGACCACGCCCATTTCGTTGTTCGCATACATCACCGAGACCAGGATCGTCTCCGGCGTGATGGCGTCCGCCACCTGCGCCGGCGCGATCAGCCCGTCAGCGTCGGGACGCAGGTAAGTAACGCGGAACCCTTCATGCTCCAGCGCGCGGCAACTATCCAGCACGGCATGGTGTTCGATGGCGGTAGTGAGCAGGTGGTTGCCCCGTGTGCGCAGCGCGCGGGCGATACCTTTCACCGCCAGGTTGTCCGCTTCCGTGCCGCCGGAGGTGAAGAGAATCTCCGCCGGACGCGCCCCCAGCCGGTCAGCCACCGCGTCGCGAGCGTCATCAATCGCCGCCCGCGCCCGCCGACCCGGCGCGTGCAGACTGGACGGATTGGCAAAGGTTTCGCTCCCGAAAGGCCGCATCGCCGCCGCCACCCCGGCATCCAGCGGCGTCGTCGCCGCGTAATCCAGATAAATGGTCTCCGATGTCACGCGTTGATTATACGCGATTGGCGGTGTGGTGACGAGAGACGAGTGACAAGTGATACCGGTGGCTTTCACATCCCCGCCTGCTCAACCATCGACCAGCGTAACACGATGGGAACCGGATGCGTATCAATCCCATTCCGGTACATGTCACGGCCAGGGGAACTCGCTCATCGCCACAGCGCGGTTTTCGGCGCAGGCGCGGGTGGCGGCCAGGCCGACACGCACGGATTGGGCCGCTTCCTCGGGACGGCAGCGCGGTTCACCCTCCCCGCGGGTAAAGCGAATGAATTCATCACCGAGATAACCGTCGGCACCGCCATGTCCACCCGCTCCCGCGTCGAGTAATGGAATCTCCACCACCTCGCTCGGATCGCGGCGGTGCAGCGTGAGCGTCGTCCCGCTCAACACGCCGTCCAGCGTGCCTTTCGTACCCGAAACGCGCATGCGGCGATCGGTGAAGCCGCTGACCACGTTGCAGGTATACGTGGAGACCACCTCGCCGGCATGGCGTATGGTCGCGATGCCGTGGTCGAAGGTGTCACCGTCGGAATTAAACAGGCAGAGATCGTAAGGATTCCCGGTGGCGTCCTCGCTCATCTGCACCAGCGGGTGCGGCTCCCGTGCCGCATCCGGACAGTTCGGGCGCAGCGCACAGTCGCGGCAGCGCATGGCGGCGTCAGCGCGCGGCGTGTAGTAGCTGCGTGTGCCGGTCGCGTAGACATCCAACGGCGGTTGGCCGGCCATCCACAGGATGAGATCGAAATCATGCGTGGCCTTGGACAGCCACAGCCCGCCATTGGCGATGAAGCGGTTCCAGCGTCGGAAATACGTGCGCCCGCCATCGTAAAATTCGTCTGCCTGAATCGTGAGCACGCGCCCGATGGTACCATTGGCAATCTCCTGCCTGAGGGTGGCATATACGGGGGCAAAGCGAAGGTTCAACCCGACAAAGGTTTTTCCCCCTGCCGCGCGGTCGGCCTCCACCAGTTGACGACATTTCGCCAACGACGTTTCCAGCGGTTTCTCACAGAACACAAACTTGCCTGCCTGAAGCGCCGGAATAGCCACCTCGGCGTGGTGCGGATCGCTCGATGCCACCACCACTGCTTCACACGGCACTGCTTCCAGCGCATCGGTAAACTGGGCAAAGGCCCGGCATCCTGCCCAACCGTGTGTGTCGATCAGGTATTGCGCGCGGGCGATGATCGGGTCCACGCAGGCGACAATCTCGGCCTGCCCCGTTTCGTGCAGCAATCGCGCCAGGTATTCGCCCCGCAACGACGCTCCCGCCAAAATAATACGAATAGCAGTCATCGTTCCCCCTGGTTTCCTTCGATTGCGGTTCCTGACCGGCGGTGCGTACGCACCACCACGATGCCGACCATCTTGCCAGCCAGGGTGAAGGTCGGACGGTAGATGGACATGTCCGGGAAGCACGCCATGGAAGATGAGTGGGTGATCGTCCGCCTGCTATGTTATCATATTCTGCTACGCATCTCCACTCGGATGCGCAACGGCATGCCGGTGCGCGGCGGTCCTGCTCCATAACGGAATTATCGTGCGATCCGGGTGTGCCGCCAAGGGAAAACCGGACAGCCTTGCGGAGTCCTCGTATTTGACAGACTGGGCGATTGACCGTATGATTGTTTACGATTCTGCAAAGACCCGGAATTCACGCCTGTTTTACAGTCTATTCGCCGCGGGGTGTGCTATACTGATCATGACACGAAAACTCGGCCAGACGGTCGTCATCGGCGACGAGGTCGAAGTTACCATCGTCCAGGTCCAATTGAACCAGACCCAGGTGCGCCTGGGTATTAATGCCCCGCGCTCCGTCGGCGTGTATCGTAAAGAATTGCTGCAGGAAATCACGCGCGAGAACGTGCGCGCCTCCGCCGCGCCGCCCACCGCCGAGTTGCCCTCTTGCTGAAAGGGTCATCCGTCTGCTATGCGGATGACCCATTGTTGTTGGTCGATCCCCGCCGGAGCACCGCCCCGTCCTGCACGAGCTGTGTGCAGAAGAGCTGTTATACATGAAGACGCCGAGGAAGATACGTGCGTCTTCCTCGGCGTCGCTTGCGTCTGGGATTCGCTTGCGTGCCGCGTTACGTCTTCACCATCTCCGGTGTCTCGTCTTCATTCAGCAGTTGGTTGTAGCGTCCACGCGGGACGTAGTGGGTGTGCAGCAACTCGTGCGACAGGTGACCGAGCGGTTCACCGAGGAACTCCGCGTAGAGCTGCGCGACAAATGGATTTTCGTGCGACTTGCGCTCCGGCTTGCCTTTATCTTCGGCATAGATGGCCTTCATGCGTGCCTCGCGTACCGCGCGGTTGGTCGGACGCGGCTGGCCGCCCCCGCTGATGCAACCACCGGGACAGCCCATCACCTCGATGAAATGGTATGGCGAAGAACCGTCGAGAATCTGGCGCAACAGCTTTTTCGCGCCCAGCAGTCCGCTGGTGACCGCCACTCGCACAGTAAATCCGTTGAGGAAGGCGAATTCCGGCTTGGCGTCCTCGATGGTCAGCGCCGCTTCCTTGACCTGCGCCAGCCCGCGCACTGGGGTGATGTCCAGGTTTTTGAAGGGGATGGGGCGGCCGGTGACCACCTCATATACCGTGCGCAGTGCGGCTTCCATCACCCCGCCGGTAGCGCCGAAGATGTCGGCGGCGCCGGTGGAGTACCCGAGCGGGTTGTCGAAAGTCGAGTCATCGAGCTGGGTGAACTCGATGCCGGCGTCCTTAATCATGCGCGCCAGTTCGCGGGTGGTGAGCACCGCGTCCACGTTGGGCATGCCGTCAAGGAACATCTCCGGACGGGTGATCTCGAACTTCTTCGCCGTGCACGGCATAATGGAGACCACGTAGATATCCGCCGGATCAACCCCGATCTTCTTCGCGTAGTACGTTTTCGCCAGCGCACCCAGCATCATGTGCGGCGACTTGCAGGAGGACAGATGCCCTACCAGGTGCGGGAATTCGTGCTCGACATACTTGATCCACCCCGGCGAGCACGAAGTGATCATCGGCAGCACCGTCTCGCCGCCAGTGAGGGCGGCAGTGGCGCGCTGGAGGAATTCGTGCCCCTCTTCGATGATGGTCAGGTCGGCGGTGAAGTTGGTATCGAAAATATCGTCGAAGCCCATCTCACGCAGTGCGGCGGCCATTTTGCCGGTGACCTGCGTGCCCGGTGCGTAGCCGAATTCTTCGCCCAGCGCGGCGCGAATGGCCGGCGCCGTCTGTACGATCACGCGCTTTTTCGGATCGTGCAGCGCCTCCCACACCGGTTCGGTGGAGTCAGCTTCCATCAATGCCCCGACCGGGCATACCGTGGTGCACTGCCCGCAGAAAGCGCAGTTCACCGAGCCGATCGGCAGTTCGTCCGCCGGGCCGATGACCGTCTTAAATCCGCGGCGCTGCACGTTCAGCACGCCCACGCCCTGAATCTGGTTGCACATGGTGATGCAGCGCCGGCAGAGGATGCACTTGGAGGTATCGCGCACAATGGACGGGCTCGATTTATCGATGGATGTGCGCGAACGCTCGCCTTCGAAGCGGAACTCGCCGATCTGAATCAGCTCGCCCAGCTTCTGGAACTCGCAGTTCTGGTTGCGCGTGCAGCTCAGACAGTCGCGCGGGTGATCGGAGAGCATCATCTCGAAGAGCACCTTGCGCGCCTTGCGCACCTTTTCCGTGTTGGTGCGCACCACCATACCCTCGCGCACCGGCACCAGGCACGAGGCTTGCAGCGTGCGCGCGCCTTCGATCTCCACCACGCAGATGCGGCAGGCGCCGATCTGGTGCACGCCTTCCAGATAACAGAAGTGCGGGATGAGGATATTGTGATGTTTGGCCGCCTCCAGCACGGACATGTCGGCGTCGGCCTCGATTTGCTTGCCGTTAATGGTCAGGTGTACCTTGCCCATGATCTTCTCTCCTCACGAGACCTGCGCCCGGTTCCTCGCCAGAGGAATCGGACGGCGGGTCCGGTCTAGCGTCGGTCGCAGCGCAGGCAGCGCATGGCTTCGGCGATGGCGTTCAGCCGATGGAAGCCGACCACGACTTCCTGGAAGTTCTTCGCGCGCGCTTCGGCATCGCGGAAGCGCATGGAGAAACGTTCGTGCTCCATCGCGTCCTTTTCGTCGGCCGCACTCGGGATATCGATCGATTCGCCGGTGTTCAGGTTGCCGTTGCCGCCCAAATAGCGGTCGACGGCCTGCGCGGTCTTCTTGCCGTCGGCGATGGCCTGAATGACAGTATCGGGACCGCGTACCACGTCGCCGCCGGCAAAGACGCCGCGGATATCGGTCATCATCGTCTCCGGATCCACCACCAGCGTGCCCCACTTCGTCACCGTCACGTCATCACGACTGATGAACGGCAAGTCGGAATGCTGGCTGATGGCAGGGATGACCATATCGGCGGAGATGACGAATTCCAGTCCCTCCACCGCGCGCGGCTTACGGCGTCCCGATTCATCGAATCCGGCGAGTTCCATGCGCATGCAGCGCACTCCGCTCACGCTCTTCTTGCCTACAAAGGCGACCGGCGCCATCAACTGGCGAATCTCGATGCCTTCCTCCTGCGCCTCTTCGATTTCGCGCGGGTCGGCGGGCATGTCTTCCAACAGTCGGCGATAGACCACCGTGACCTTCTCCGCGCCCAACCGCTTCGCGGTGCGCGCGGCGTCAAAAGCGGTGCTGCCGCCGCCGATCACCACCACGTTATTGCCCACCGCCACCGGCTTGCCCAGGTTGACGTCGCGCAGGAAATCAAGGCCGTGATAAACCCCCGTCAGCTCCTCGCCCGGCACGTCCACCTTGTTGGGGAACTGGGTACCGGTGGAGATATACACGGCGCTGTGCTTCTTGCGCAGTTGCTGGAAGGTGACGTCCTTGCCGATTTCTATACCGGTCTGGATATTCACTCCCACCTGCTCAATCATGCGGATTTCTTTCGCCAGAATGGCCTTGGGCAGGCGATATTCGGGAATGCCGTAGGCCAGCATGCCGCCGGCTACCGGCTGCGCCTCGTAGACGGTGACGTCGTAGCCCAGTCGTGCCAGGTAGTAGGCGCAGGTGAGGCCGGACGGGCCGGCGCCCACGATGCCCACCGACTCGGCTTTCTTCGGAAAGACCAGATCCATATACGGTTCTTCATTTTCGAAGACGTAATCGGCGGCATACCGTTTGAGGTCGCAGATGGCTACCGGTTCATCGAGTTGTGCGCGGCGGCATTTACTCTCGCACGGGTGGGTGCATACGCGGCCGCAGATGCCGGGGAAGGGATTCTCCTTGCGCACCAGGTTGTAGGCGTCGCGCGGGCGGCCGGCGGCGATGAGGGCGATGTAGCCGGGCACGTTCACCCCCGCCGGACAGGCGTTCTGGCACGGGGAGAGGAAAAGGTCGGAGCAGACGCCGGCTCGGCAGTGGTGGTGCTTGATATGCTCTTCGTATTCGTCGCGGAAGTGGCGGATGGTGGAGAGCACCGGATTGCCGGCGGTCATGCCCAATCCGCAAGTCGCGGTCTCTTTACAGGTGTTTGCCAACTCTTCCAGCAGCTCGATATCGCCATCCATACCCTTGCCTTTGGTGATGCGTTCCAGCACCTCCAGCATGCGCTTGGTGCCGATGCGACAGGGAACGCACTTGCCGCAGGATTCGTCCTGCACGAAATCCATAAAGAAACGGGCCACGTCCACCATGCAGGTGTCTTCGTCCATGGCAATAAGGCCGCCGGAGCCCATGATGGTGCCCAGCTTGGTGAGCGATTCGTAATCGACCGGGGTGTTCAGGTGCTCGCGGGTGAGACAGCCGCCGGACGGGCCGCCCGTCTGCGCGGCTTTGAACGCTTTGCCTCGCTGCAGCCCGCCGCCAATGTCATAAATGATTTCGCCCAGCGACATACCCATCGGCACTTCGACAATGCCGGTATTCTGCACGTCGCCGGCCAGCGCGAAAACCTTAGTGCCGGTGCTCTTTTCCGTGCCGTACTTGGTGAACCACTCGGCGGAGTTGCGGATAATCAGCGGCACATTGGCGAAGGTTTCGACGTTGTTGATGATGGTCGGCATGCCGAACACGCCGCGCTCGAAGGGGAAAGGCGGTTTTTGGCGCGGTTCGCCGCGCTGGCCTTCGATAGAGGCCATCAGCGCCGTCTCTTCGCCGCAGACAAACGCCCCGGCTCCCACGCGGATCTCGATGTCGAAACAGCAGTCGGTACCCATTACGTTGTCACCGAGGAAGCCGTATTCACGGGCTTGCGCGATGGCTACCGCGATGCGCTCGACCGCCAGCGGATACTCGGCGCGCACGTAGATGTAGCCCTTCCGGGCGCCGATGGCATAAGCGGCAAGCGCCATGCCTTCCAGCACCGAGTGGGGATCGCCTTCCAATAGCGAGCGATCCATGAACGCACCCGGATCGCCCTCATCGGCGTTGCACACGATATATTTCATCGCGCCGACGGCCTTGTACCCGGCTTCCCACTTGACGCCGGTGGGAAAGCCACCGCCGCCGCGCCCGCGCAGCCCGGAACGCTTCATCTCATCGATCACTTCTTCGCGGGTCATCTCGGTAATGGCTTCGGTAAGGGCGCCATAGCCGTCGGTGGCGATGTAGGCATCGATGGAAGCGTAAGGGATGCTGCCGCAGCGCGCGGTCACCAGGCGCGACTGGCGCTTGAAGTATTCGATGTCCTCCAGCTTGCGCACCTGCTCGTTTTTCGCTTTATCGTGGTAGCACAGCGAATCCACCACGCGCCCGTTGATCAAATGCTGATGCACGATGCGCGACATGTCCGCCGTCTTCAATTTGGTGTAAAAAATGCCGTCGGGTTGCACGACCAGCGTGGGACCGAGGTCGCAGGTGCCGATGCAGCCGGTTTCGAAGATCACCACCTGGTCGGCGATGCCCGCTTCCTGCAGCGCCGCGTGCAGCGCGTCGCGCACGGTCAAACACCCGGACGAGACGCAACCCGCCCCCGCGCATAGCAACAGCCGATACTTGCTGTCCTTTTCCTGCGCCTGGAAGCGCGCCCGAATCTGTTCCAATCCTTCACGGGACGTCACCCGTTGTGTTATCGTCGTCATGGCATTCCCTCTCTAATCGCACAGTTCCAGCACGCGGTGCAGCTTGTCCGGATTCACTTGCGGCACCACTTCCCCATCCACGCTGATGGCGGGCGCCAGCCCGCACGCGCCCATGCAGCGCACAACTTCCAGGGTGAATTTGCGGTCCTTGGTGGTGCTGCCAACCTCGACGTTGAGCAGCTCGGCCAGCCGCTTGAGAATCTTTGCGCTGCCGCGGACGTAACAGGCGGTGCCCATGCACACGCGAATGGTGTGCTCGCCGCGCGGCTCGGTGGAAAAGAACGAATAAAAGGTCGAGACGCCGTAGACTTCGGACAACGGCAGGTCCATGTGTTCGGCGATGAGCTGTTGAATCTCCAGCGGCAGGTAGCCATACGACACCTGCACCTGATGCAATATCTGCACCAGACTGCCCGGCTGATCCTTGAACTCGTCGATGATGCCGAGGACCATTGCTCGTTTGTCCTCTTCGGTCTCGTGGCCGCAGGAGCACTGCGGTGCGCGCGTTTCCATGGTTCCTCCTCGGACCGTGTCTTTCGTGCGCGGCCGGTGCGGTGACGCAGCAGTCGCGCAACGAATAATTCGTGAATTATCTCGCAATTTAATTGATTTTTACGCTCATTCCAGTGTGTGAACTATAGCACGAACTTTTCGCCTTTGTAAACGGGTTTTGCCGATTTTGCCGGTGATCGACTGGCAATATTGCAAAAATTGAGCGTAAATACGTCAAAACTCCTTGTACCTGTGAACACAAGCACGAAACAAAGTTAAGTGACAAAGCGTTGACATAATGAGGCATTAAATCATGAGAATAGCGGCGCCGGCCAGACGGGGAAGGACAGATGGCCACCTTTGGGCGGAAGGTAACCGCTTCCCGTTCCCGAAATAACCTTCGGGAGACACGGAACCATCCAATGCGGCCTCTGGCAACCTGCCGGTACGCCCATTGCGACCGCCCTTCGGTCGCACAACGGACGCCGGCGGCAATGACAGTCCGCGGATTGTCTCCCTGATGACACTGTTGAGGGTGAGCAACCGTATGCATATGCGACCGTTTGCTGAGTTGTCCATCTCCGCGCTCACGCTGGGCACGGTGCAACTCGGTTTGCGTTATGGCATCGCGAACACCACCGGTCAGCCGAGTTACGCCGTCGCGCGCGACATCATCGCCTGCGCGGTGGAAGGCGGAGTGAACTGCCTGGACACCGCGGTAGGCTATGGCGAGAGTGAGCAGATGATCGGCAGGGCGCTGGCCGAGTTGGGACTGGCCGACCGCGTGGTGATCGTGACCAAAATTCCCCCCATGGCGGATGATTTTTCCTCCGTGGCAGCGGTCGATGCCTTCATCGAGGAGCACGTTACCGGCAGCCTGGCGCGGCTGGGACTTGACGTGCTGCCGCTGTGTATGTTCCACCTGGAAACAAACGCGCGCTACATGGAGTCGCTGCTGAAGCTGCAGGAACGCGGGTTAGTCCGCCACGTCGGCGTGTCGATGATGACGCCGGACGCCTGCGCGGCGCACATCGCCACCGGGCGCGCGGAGGCGCTGCAGGTGCCCACCAGCGTGCTCGATCAGCGTTTTATCCGCCGCGGGCTGTTGCGCGACGCGGCGACGGCCGGCATCGCGCTTTTCGTGCGCAGCATCTACCTGCAGGGATTGTTGCTGCTGGCGGAGGAACACATCCAGCCTGAACTGGCGGAGGTTATTCCGGTGCGGCGGCGATTGGAGACGCTGGCACGCGGCGGAGGCATGCCGTTAACCGAATTGGCGTTGCGCTTCGCGCTGGGGCTGGACGGCGCCACCAGCATCGTGGTCGGGATGGAGACGGTGGCGCAGGTGCGCGAGAACCTGACACTCGCCGTCCGCGGTCCGTTGCCTGCCGACCTGCATCGTGCCGCGCTGGACGCGGTGCCGGCATTGTCGGAACAGATTCTGTCGCCGCGCAACTGGACCCAGCGCATGCCGGATAGCGTGCCGGCAAAACGATAGCCCGTGCCGGTTGTTCAGCAAGTACGGCGGCACCAAGTGCAAACAGGCGTAGATCGGGGGTCATCATGAGCAGCAATATCCTGGCGTCATTCTCGTTGCACGGGAAAGTCGCGCTGGTCACGGGCGGCGCCGGCATGTATGGACGGCAGATCGTCGCGGCGCTGGCGGGGGCGGGGGCGCGCGTCTACATGGCGTCGCGCAAGCTGGCGGCGCTGCAACAGGTGGCCGCCGAGTTTTGTGCCGAGGGGTCCGATGTGCGCGCGCTGCCACTGGATCAAGGCAACGAGGCGTCTATCCTCGCGTTGCGCGACGCACTGCTCGCCGACAGTGGGCGCATCGACATCCTGGTGAACAACGCCGTGCTGCGCCCGATGAAGGACGGCTACCAGGGAGCTGCCACCGACTTCGCCGCGAGTATGCAGGTGAACGCCACCGGGCTGTTCGTCATCACCCGCGCCATCGGCGACGTGATGGCCGAACGAGGCGCGGGATCGATCATCAACATCGGCTCGATGATGGGCATGGTCGGCCCGGACCGCACCTATTACGAAGGCACCGGCGTGCATCCCTGGTATCCGGATTACTTCTTTCACAAAGGCGGCATCATCAATTTCACCCGCTTCGTCGCCAGTTATTACGGCCTGCGGGGCGTGCGTTGCAATTGCCTCAGTCCCGGCGGCTTTCAAACGTCGTCCCATTCGGATCGCTTTGTGCGGCAATACAGCGAGCGCACGCTGCTGGGTCGCATGGCGAACGACACCGACCTGCAAGGCATCATCGTGCTGCTTGCTTCCGACGCCTCCGCCTACATCACCGGCGCCAATATCCCGGTGGATGGGGGATTCACGGCGAAGTAAGCGACAGGGGCAGGAGCCAGGCGGAATTCGGAACGGGAACGGATTTTGAACAGTTCACAGTATACTCCAGCTATGCTGTCGTTGCTTTTCGTCCGTCCTGTCCGCTGCTTGTCCCTGCACGGCGAAAACCGGTACAATAGCGGTGAGGTGTGGCATGGTCGAGACACGGGACATAGACGCAGAAATGACGGCGGAGATTCGGCGATTGCGTAAGGAACGAAACGCCATCATTCTGTCGCATAACTACCAGCGGGCGGAGGTGCAGGAGATCGCCGATTACGTCGGTGATTCGCTGGAGTTGAGCATCAAGGCATCGCAGTTGCCGGCGGTGGATGTCGTCGTGTTCTGCAGCGTGGATTTCATGGCGGAAACGGCGAAGCTGCTGGCGCCGGCAAAGACGGTGCTGCTGCCCGACGCCGGCGCGGGTTGCCCGATGGCGGACATGGTGACGCCGGAGGCGCTGCGCGAGTTGAAAGCGCAACATCCGGACGCGCCGGTGGTGTGCTATGTGAACACCTCAGCGGCGGTGAAGGCGGAGTGCGACATTGCGTGTACCTCGGCGAATGCGTTGAAGATCGTCAACAGCCTGCCGGCAAGGGAAATCATCTTCGTACCCGACCGCAACCTGGGCGCGTGGGTGCAGCGCCACACCGACAAGCGGCTCATACTGTGGCCGGGGTACTGCCCGACGCATAACCGCATTCTGCCCGCGCACATCGAGGCCGCGCGTGCGGCGCACCCCGGCGCCGAAGTGATGGTGCACCCCGAGTGCAGCGCCGAGGTGATCGACCTGGCCGATCACGTGGTGAGCACCGGCGGCATGGTGCGCGTGGCGAAGGAAAGCCCCGCGACAGCGTTCATCGTCGCTACCGAGCAGGGGATGGTCCACCGCCTGCGCCTGGAGAATCCGGGGAAAGAATTTTACCACCTGACGCCAACCGTCATCTGCCCAAACATGAAGAAAACCACGCTGGAAAAGGTGCTCTGGGCGCTGCAGGATTTGCAGACGCCGATCACCGTTCCCGCCGACATCGCCGACCGCGCCCGTTGTACCATCCAGCGCATGCTCGAGGCGAAGTCATAACATCGGACGCCGGATTCATCCGGCGTCTTACTGTCGCACGGCCTTTGCAGGCCATGCGCCCCCCGCGTCGAAGATTATGGCAAGGATGACATCGGAATGCGTTTGAGCGGATTGGCGATCGCAGGATTGGCGCTGGTGGCGGTCTGTCTGATGGCGGCGCCGCTGGCGAAGCCATTGGTAGGGGTGGCGGTGGTGTTGTGCGTGCTGTTGGCGGTCGCGCTGGCGGCGGACGCCGCGCTGTTGCGACGGTTGGATCGCGTCACCGCCCGGCGGTCACACGGCGACATCCTCTCACTCGGTGCCACCAACCGGGTTACCCTCCTGGTGGAGAATCCCACGCCTTTTCCCTGTCGCATCGCGCTGCGCGACGCGCCGCCCGACGAATGCACCAGTGAGCCCGCCGTCGCCGTCGCCCCGCTGGCCGCCTTTGCCACTTTTTCCCTCGAGTATCACCTGACGCCGTTGCAGCGCGGCGAGTGCCGTTTCGGTCCGCTGGTGTTGCGGGTGAAGACGGTGCTGGGGCTGTGGATTCGCCAGCACGAATTTACCGCGGACGACCTGGTGAAGGTCTACCCGAACATCAAGCAGGCCGCGCAGCAGCAGTTGCTGTCGCGCCAACTGCGAACGCGGCAGATGGGCCTGCGCGCCATGCGCCTGCGCGGGCAAGGCACCGAGTTCGAGTCACTGCGCGATTACCTGCCCGACGATGAACTGCGCCGGGTGGACTGGAAGGCCAGCGCGCGGCGCAATAGCCTGGTGACGCGCGAATACGATATCGAGCGCAGCCAGCAAATCATGCTGGTACTCGACATGGGCCGCACCATGGCCAGCCACCTCGACTACATGAGCAAGCTCGATCATGCCATAAACGCCGCCGTGCTGCTCACCTACGTTTCCGCGCAGGCCGCCGACCGTGTGGGGGTGATGGCCTTCGCCGACGAGGTGGTCGCCTACATGCCGCCGGGCAAAGGCGCCGGGCAGATGCCGCTGGTGCTGGAACAACTCTACCCGCTGCACCCGCGGCTGGTGGAGTCCGATTATCGCGCCGCCTTCACTTTCCTCGCCAAACGGCTGCGCAAGCGAGCGCTTATCGTGATCTTCACCGACCTCATCGATGCCGATTCCTCGCGACGCCTGATGGACAACCTGGCGTTGCTGCACCCGCAACATATGGTGCTGTGCGTCGCCCTCAGCGACTACGAACTGCACGATATCCTCGCCGGCCCACCCGATGGCTATACCGGCATGTACCAGCAGACTATTGCCAACATCGTGCTGGAAGACCGCCAACTCGCCCTTGCCACTCTCCACCAGCGCGGCATCCTCACCGTCGATGCCGCCCCCAGCGATCTCTCCGTCGCCGTCGTCAACCGCTACCTCGCCATTAAGCGCGAAGGCCGGGTATAACGCAGCCGGAAGATGAAGGTGGGCGTGCGGCCCGGCAACGCCGGCGCGTTTCTGCTATCATATCCTCGATATGGATCTGATCGTGCTTATCGGCCTGCAGGCATCCGGCAAGACCACCTTCGCGCGGTCGCGCCTGGGCGGCGCGGTGTATGTGAGCAAAGACGCCATGCGGAACGTCAGGAACAAAGGGCGCCGGCAGGAGGCGCTGCTCCGGCAGGCGCTTGCGTCAGGCCGGACGGTGGTAATCGACAACACCAATCCCACGGTCGCCGACCGCGCTCCGCTCATTGCCCTCGCCCGCGCATACGGCGCCCGTGTCATCGGCTACTACTTTTCCTCCCGCCTGCCGGAAGCCCTCATCCGCAATCGCGCGCGTCCCGCCGACGCCCGCGTCCCCGACGTGGCCCTCCACGTCACCCGCCGCAAGCTCGAATGCCCGTCATACGCCGAAGGCTTCGACGAGTTATACGCCGTGGAACTCGACCCGGGACGGCGGGAGTTTCGCGTGACGGCGTGGCCACCGGAAGTGCCGTTCCCGCATGAAGGCGAGAATTGACGGAGTGCGCATGCCGACAACCGGTGCCTGTTGCATCGAACCGCTGTCGTGAATATTCCACCCGGTAAAACGCTGTCCCCGCCCACGCGCTCACCCTGATGTCAAAACTGCTTCTTACTGTCCAGCAGCAGGGTGACCGGGCCTTCGTTGACCAGTGCGACGGACATCATGGCCTGGAAGATGCCGCGCGCGACGGGCAGGCCGGTGGCGGCAAGTTGGGTGCAGAAATATTCGTAGAGGCGGTTGGCCTCGCCGGGTGGGGCGGCGTCGGTGAAACTGGGGCGACGGCCTTTGCGCGCGTCGCCGTAGAGGGTGAATTGCGAGATGACCAGCGCCGCGCCGTCCACATCGAGCAGGCTGCGGTTCATTTTGCCGGCGTCATCTTCGAAGATGCGCAGGTGCGCGATCTTGTCCGCAAGGTAGTCAGCGTCCGCCGCGGTGTCGCCGTGCCCTACCCCAAGCAACACCAGCAAGCCTTGTCCCATCTCGCCGACCACCGTGCCGTCGACCGTGACGGACGCCCGCGACACCCGTTGAAGCACTGCGCGCATGTCATCTCCTTCCTGCTATTCTGCCACCAGCACCTCAACCCCGGCCTCGCGGATGGGGAGCAGTTGCGTGTCGTCGGCGGCGGCGTCGGTGACGAGGATATCCAGCGCGGTGAGCGGGGCGACGCGATGCAGCAACTCGATACCGAGCTTGCTGTGATCGGCCAGCGCAATGCGCTCGCGCGCGGCAGCGATGATGGCGCGGCGACTCTCGGCAGTGAAGGGATTGGGCGCGGAGATGCCGAACTCGGCGGAGATGCCGTTGGCACCGAGAAACGCCTTGTCCACGCGCACGTTCTGTAAAATCTCCGACACCCACGAGCCAACCAGGCTGGCGCTCTGGCGGCGCAGCGAGCCGCCGAGAATCATCACCTCGATGCTGTCGTTGGCCGACAGCTCGCGCGCGATGGCCAGGGAGTTCGTCAGTATGGTCAAGTGCCGCAACTCGCCCAGGCAGCGCGCGAATTCGAGTGTAGTCGAGCCGGATTCGATGATAATGGAATCGCCTTCGCCCACCAACGCCGCCGCGCGGCGGCCAATCGCGCGTTTCTCCGCCAGCGCCCGCGTGCGGCTCTCATCGAACGACACCTCGAAGGTCGCCGGTTGCGGTCGCATCGCGCCGCCATGCGTGCGCTGCAACAATCCGCGCGCCTGCATCGCCTCCAGATCGCGCCGCACCGTCGCCTCGGACACCCCCAATCGTTCGGCCAGCCGCCCCACGCGAATCCGTCCCAACTCGGCCAGAATGCCCAGAATCGCCTGCCAGCGCTCTTCTTTAAATGTCTCCGGGGTCGTCATACGGTATCCCTGTCATCGGAACATTTCCCCAACCGCTTCCCGGTATATACGCCGGGGAGGGATTGGGGAGGGGAGTCCGACCTTCATGTCCGGTCTTTCGTTTATGCGCGCTTTCTGCTTGACTGTGTTCATTCTAACAGGTATACTCTCCTTGTCAAGCGTATCCGTGCGTCTTTGCCGATAGGTGAGTGCTGATGCGTCGTTAGCGTACCGCGTGCGCCAAACAGGTATAATACACCGCGAGGAGTTCACCCCGATGAAAGAATGCTGCGTGCTGCCGTTATTTACGCCCGGCGAGATCACCTTGCCGTCGATTCCGAAGTTCCGCTATCAGCGCACGCTGGCGGACGAGTTGTCCGCCGGCGCGATGACGCGCGATGACGCGTTGACGTTGTTGACCATCATGCAGACGATTCGCAGTTTCGAAGAATGTATTGTGGACATGAAAGATGGCAAGTGGTCGCCGAAGGAAGGCTTTAAGTTCATCGGCGCCAGCCACCTGTCCATCGGGCAGGAAGCGGTGGCGGCAGGCGCGCTGAGCACCATCTCGAAGACCGACTTCATCACTTCCACCCACCGGGGCCACGGCCACGGCATCGCCAAAGGCTATTTCGCGTTGCTGGACATGACTAAGGCCGAGTTGCTGAACTGGATGGAGACCGCCGGCGCCTGCGAAGCAGAATTAGCAGCCAGTTTCGCCAAAGATCGCGAGGCGCTGCTCGAGCGCTGCATCGATATCCATCTCTATAAGACCTTCGCCGAATTATTCGGCAAGGAAGAAGGCTATTGCCGCGGTCGCGGCGGCGGCATGCACATCGCCGACTTTCACGTGGGGCACCTGGGCGCCAATGCTATCGTCGGCGGCTCGTTTGCCATCGCGGTGGGCGCGGCAATGGCCGCCCAGAAAATGAATACCGGCCAGGTGTGCGTGAGCTTCATCGGCGACGGCGCGATAAACAACGGCATCGGTGCCGAGGCGATGAATTTCGCCGCCATGGACCAGTTCGAGCAGGGATGTCCGGTCGTCTTCCTTATTGAAAACAACCAGTATGGCATGAGCGGACAGCAGGATAAGGAAGTCACCGGCATCGACTATCTGGCCCAGCGCGCCGCCGGCTTTGCCCGTGACGCCATGCATGCCGAGGTGGTGAACGGCATGGACGTGCTCGCGGTGCGCGAGGCTATCAGCCGCGCCGTGCAATTCTGCCGTGAAGGCCATGGCCCGGTGCTGGTGGAGTGCGAAACCTACCGGTATTATGGCCATTCCCTCTCCGACTTGCGCGACACCTATCGCACGAAGGAAGAAGAAGCGGCATGGAAGGCCTGCGATGCCATCAACAGCTTCGCCGGGCAGATTATCGCTGCCGGCCTTGCCTCCGAAGACGAGTGCACCACGCTGCTGGCCACCGTGAAAGCGCGCGTACAGGCCGCCGGCGTGATGGCCGGCACGCAAAGCACCGATCCCGACCCTGCCTCCATGCTGGACGGTCTCTACTCGCCCAACTGCTGCGTGGAACCAGCTCCCGAGTGGCGCACCGTGCTGGAGAAGGAACCGCGGAAAGTCCGCCGTGATAAAGACGGGGCCATCTTCGTGCGCCAGGCGGTGGCAGAAGCGCTGGTGGAAGAAATGCTGCTCGACCGCCGCGTCATCCTCTACGGCGAGGACGTAGCCGATTACGGCGGCGCCTTTCAGGTGACCCGCGGCATCATCGACATTTTCGGTCGTGCCCGCGTGTTCAACACCCCCATCTCTGAGTCGTGCATTATCGGTACCGCGGTGGGCGCGGCGGCGGCGGGCATGCGGCCGGTGTGCGAAATGATGTATATTGACTTCATCCTGATGGCGATGGACCAGGTGGGCAACCAGGCAGCGAAGAACCGCTATATGTTCGGCGGCAAGGCGGAGATCCCCATGGTCATCCGCACCACCGTGGGCGGCGGCAAAGGATACGCCGGCCAGCACAGCCAGAGCCTGGAAGCGGTGTGCACCATGATCCCCGGCCTGAAAGTGGTAGCTCCGAGTACCGCCTATGACACCAAAGGCCTGCTGAAGAGCGCCATCCGTGACAACAATCCGGTCATCTTCATCGAGCACCAGTCCATCTACACCCTGCGCGGCGCCTGTCCGGAGGAGGAGTACCTGGTGCCGCTGGGTCAGGCGGCGGTACGCCGTGAAGGCACGGACGTGACTATTGTCGGCTATTCGATGCCGATCCTGCTTGCCCAGGAAGCCGCCGAACTTGCCACCGCGGAAGGCATCTCCTGCGAGGTGATCGACCTGCGCACGCTGATCCCGATGGATGAAGAGACGGTGCTGAATTCGTTGAAGAAGACAGGTCGCCTGCTCTGCGTCAACCAGGCGCCAAAGACCGGCTGCTTCGCCGAGCATATCATTGCCCGCATGCAGGAGATTGGCTTCGAATACTTTAAAGGCCCGGCGCAGATCGTCGCCGCCTATGATTGCCCGCCGCCGATGGCTGCTACGCTGGAATACGAATTCCAGCCCAACACCCGCCGCATCCTGGAAGGCATCCGCAAGGCTGCCGGGGTGAAAGTGCAGGCGTAAGCATAGTCTGCTCCCTGGCATAACACAGCACCGGTCTTCGTGCATACACGAGGGCCGGTGCTGTGTTAAGCCAGTGTTGCGCGGTGATTTTTTTAGGCGCGACAACCTTTTAGGTGGCTTTTTTCACAGCCGGCTTCGGCTTGGCGGCGGCGGATGCCTGTGCAAAACCGGCGCTGAGCGCGGTTAACAACATGGCACCGCCGACCAGGGAGACAATCAGCTTCTTCATGGAAATGCTCCTTGCTATCGCGATGTGGGACTCTTCGTCCGTAACATCCTCAATAGCCCGGCGCAACTTCTCCGCAACTTCAACGGGCGATGACAGCACAGACATCTGTTCACCATCACCAACGGCTCCGGCGCCCTTGCGGGCGCCGGAAATGGTACTATTCGTGTCGGAACGCGCTACTGAGCCACAGCGCCGCCACCCTTTTTGGGGCGCTCGCGCTTCAGATCGCCTTCATGCCTGGCGCCGCCTTTGCCTTTACCCTGCATCATCGTTTCCCAGGCCGGCTTGCCGTTGACGTCGCGGAAGGTATAGGTTTTGTCGCCGGCGACAACCTGCTGGGCTATCAGCACCACGATCTTCTCTTTGCCCAATTCGGGTTTCCACCCGGTGATGATCAGCTTATCGCCTACCGCGGGGGCGAAACCGATTTGTTTCAGGTACTTCGGCGGAGCGAGCGGTATCATCACGTCGCCGTTCTCGGTGGTCAACACCAGGTGCGGGCGCTGGTCGCCTTGCGGTTTGCCCTCGCCTTTTGGTTTCGCGTCGCCTTCCATCTTCGCCGCGCCGTGCTGTTTGGCGCCGGCGGTCGGCGGTGCGGGGAGTACAACTTCCTTCACCGTTCCGCTGACCGTAACGAGCGGCTGGCCGATGAACGGATTCCATGACGGTTTGCCGTCATCATTGCGGAAGGTATAGGTTTGCCCGCCGACAACCAGCGTTTTTGCGAGCACCAGGGTCTTTGCTTTGAGGGTTTCTTTCCAGCCGGTGACGGTAACCTTGTCGCCGTCCTTCAGGGTCAGGTTGATCTGTTTTAAATAGGCTTCGGGGCCCAAGCCCACCACGACGGTGGCATCGGCGGTGGTCAGTTTAAAGTGCACGGCCTGGATATTCCGGCCTGGCATGCCGACGGTGACATCCTTCACGGTGCCGTCCAGCGTCACCACCTCACCCTTGGGGCGCATGCCCCCCGGCCCACCCGGTCCACCCTGGTGACCGCCGCCCGGAGCCGGTTGGGCTGTACTCGTCAGCGCGGTGATACCCAGCATGGCAACCACCAGCAAGAAGTTCAACAGTGTTTTCATGAGAGTCACTCCTTTCGCACGTTTTCGTTGCGTCACCAATTGATACGTAACCTACCCAACTTGAGTTGCATGGCTTTTGCTGAATCAGCGATTATTTTTTCTGCTGGTAAACTGACCCATGCCGTAGTGCCATGCCGGGGGAGGCTTTCCGCCCCAACGGCGCCATTCGCGTGTAACTCCCATGCACAGCATACGGGGGTGACTTGCCAGCGTCAAGGGGGCACAATATATCCGGTGCGCATACACGTGATGCTGGTCTGTGATGCTCATTGCTCACAATCGCTTGAAAAGATGGAACAGCTAGAGTATAGTAAAATAACGTGCCCCCCCGCGGACGATACCCGTCGTCTGTATGAGGAGGAATTATACTCGTGCGATTTCCAGGCTTCATCCTGGCCGTGGCGCTGGGTCTCGGTGGCATTACCTCGACAGTCCGGGCAGTCAGCGCCACAACATATGCATCCGTGCGCAATACGACGCCGTTGACGACCATCGATAACATGGATGCGTTTTTCGGCCAGTTGGCTATACATGCCGGTCAGATCGTCGAACTCGACGGGACAGTGTCGGGCAGCTTTGCCGGCAACGGTGCGAATGGTTTTCTGCTGCGACTTGCCTCCGGCCAGACGCTGGTGGTCACTTTGCAGGCGGAAGATCCGGACATCGAGGTGGGTGAACCGACGCGGGTGCTTGCGCGCATCCCCGCGCAAGGCCGGGTACTGGAAGGTCTGGTCGCCACATCCCCCACCGCCACGGCGGAGGCCGGCGACACGCCCGTGACCGCGGCAACCGCGCCGGTCAGGAATTCTGGCTCCGATCTGGGCAATCTCCCCGCGCCGGGCGAATCGATTGCCGGCGACACGCGCCCGACCACCACCTACTACCGCGCGCGGGACGATAGCCAGACCATCACCACCGAGACCGCGCCGTTGGCGCAACAAGCGGTGGTCGTGCGATGCTACACGGATCGCATCAAGAATTATAATCGCCAATTGAATGATAACACGGCGGAGAAGATTGCCTACCACCTCCTCGATAAAAGTGAGCGTTACGGCGTCGATCCCCGATTGGTGTTCGCGCTGGTGGCGCGCGAGTCGCGCTTCAATCCCGGCGCGGTGTCGCCTGCCGGCGCACAAGGTCTGGGTCAATTGATGCCGGGCACCGCCGCCGGACTGGGCGTGCGCGACCCGTTCAACATCGTCGAGAATCTCGACGGCACCGTGCGCTACCTCGCCATGCAACTACGCACCTTCGGCCGTCTCTCCCATGCACTGGCCGCCTACAACGCCGGACCCAACAGCGTGAAACGCTGCGGCGGCATTCCCCCTTACAGCGAAACGCAGAATTACGTCCGACTGGTCTGGGCTACCTACTGCGATGTCGCCGGTCTCAACCCGCGAACCGGTGAGCCCATCGCCGCAGCGCTGTACTGAATCAGGTGCGGGTGTTCCGCTGTTTCCGCTCGTTCCTGCCGCACTTTGCGGTGCAAGGTGGCAACAGGTTATCCGCGACTCGCCGGCGACATTCCCAGCGCGCACCTCAAACAAGACTGGTCCCTGCTCGTGAACACCCGCTTTTTCACCCGGATGACAAACACCCTATCTTGATGCAGATACGAACGTATGCGTGCTGTTTGCCGGATTACGGTGCACGTATAACGTAATGGCCCCCGTGTTTCCCGGTGCGCGGGGAACGCCGCGCATGAAGGATATTGACCTGCCGGTCTGTACGGCTTATGCTTCGAATGGCGACGATCCGCTGCCGGATGCAACCGCATGACGTGCAAGGCGTATTACCGATCAGGACGTTCGCTACATCCCCTATCGTCCCGGCTTGGGCGAGGGGCGGGTGATGAGACACGGGGGTGGAAACGAAAGTCCCGACAGATGATTCCGCACGGGGGGTGTTATTATGCGATTTGTTATGCTATTCGCGCTGTTCTCGCTGTTGCTGGCGGGGGCGTTCGCGTTGCCGATGGGAATGCCGATGACCGCTGATGAGCGTGAAGCGGCGGCGCTTGCGCACGAGGCAACCGTCACCCGCATCGTGACCGCGCTCAAGTTGACCGACGCGCAGCGACAGGCGCTGCTGCCGATATTCACTGCCCACGTGAACGAAATGATTACCGCCCGCGAGCTGCAAACGGCGGCGCAGCCGCGGGTGGAGCAGGCGATGGGGGCGCTGCGCGCGGCCGTCTTTGCCAACAACGGTATTTCCGATGCGGTGAAGCACGCGGTGCGTGCTGCTGAAGCACCGTACAAATTGGCGGATGAGAAACTGGAACAGGCGGGACCGATACGCGCCGCCACGGTGTGGGCGCTGCTCACCACCGCACAAGGCGCGTGTTTCCGCCGCATGATGGACGCCCCGCTGCAGGCTGACGATAACGAGGCGTGGATTGCCCGCGCCGCCGCTCAGTTGCCGCGGGCACCGCGGCAAAGCGACCGCGCGCTGAACCTCTTCTATCACCAATACGGTCTGACGCGCGGCGAGATTGCGCGCGCGCTGCCTTGCGGACAGCCGATACTGGCGGAATGGATGAAGCTGCCGGAGCAGGAAGCGCGGGCGCGCCGGGTGGAATACACTCGCCGCCTGCTCGCACTGCCGGCGACAGGCGTGCTGGATACCGAGCTCGACGCGCGGACTGCACGGCAACTGCGGAGCACCGTGCTCTCGCAAAAGGCGCTGCACCTGCTGAATCCCGCCGTGCCGCTGCCCTCCCCTGCGCCGAATGATACGCCGGCGGTGCAGGGCGCCACCACCGACGTGCGCGTGCTCAACCTGGTGAACAGTCTTTACCTGGCGAAGGAACAAGCATCGGCGCTGGCGGCGCTGGGCCGGCGGGCTGGCGAGGAATACCGGGTAGTGCAAACGCGCCGCGTCGTGCTGGCCCAGCGCTCGATCCCGGTGTTGCGGCACCTGTGCGACGCCTACCGCGCCGGACGAACGCCCGAACAGGCGTCACTCGACGCATTCGCGTCCATCGAGAAAGAACGCGACATCCTGCGCGCACAGGAAGACACCATCAACGCCACCTATCTGGGCGAGTTGCGCAAGCTGCTCACCGAGAACCAGGTAGATATGGTTGCCAATTTTGTCCCCTGCACGGTGCCGGTGCAAAGCTTGACTAATCCGGAGCGCATCGGGCAGGCGAACGACAACACCGGATTGGAACGCGCGTTGGAGGGATTGCGCAGCCTGCCGGAAGCGCGATTGCCGCGGGCAATCGAGAAGCTGCAAGAGCGCGTGCGGGCGGCGTACAAGCACAAGCATTACCGTGACGAGTATATCAAGGAAGTGACGGCACGCATCCCCACCATAATCGCGCAAGGGCGTGCCATGGACGATGCCGAATTTCAACTGAAGAAGTGCGACCTGGCACAGCAAATCGCGGTGCCGCCCATTCCGCCCGCCACCGGGGGGCGACTGGACCGCCGCATCGTCGACTACCTGCTCAGTCCGCATCTCCCTCCGCTATTGGAGGCGCGTCTTGCCGGAAAGTGAGTCCTGATGACCGATTTGACACGCCGTGCGTTTTTGCACCAATGCACGCTCGCTACGTTGGGCGCCTGCGCCGCGTTGACCGGACTGGATTCCGTGCACGCTTTGGCCGCGGGCCGTTATCCCAGCACGCTGCACGAGGCGGATTTCTACACCAAACTGCCCAATGGCGACGTGCAGTGCACGCTGTGCCCATGCTCGCCGATCTGCTCCCCCACGTTACTGACTGATAAACAGTTGAAAAATAGTTGCAACGGCGGCAGGCTCATTGATGGGCAGACTTGCGTGTGCAACGTGCGGATGAACCGTGGCGGCACCATGTATGTGACCAATTATGGCCGCTCGGGCGTGCTGCGCCAGGATCCCATCGAGAAAAATCCGCTCTACCACTTCCACCCCGCGGTCAAAGCACTCACCGTCTCCGCCCCCGGCTGCAGTCTGGCATGCAAGGGTTGTCAGAATTGGCAGCTTGCTATCGCGCGCACTGAAGACGTGAGCACGGTGGATGCCCCACCAGCGAAGGTGATCACGCTGGCGCGACAGGAGCAGTGCAAAGCCATCTCCTACACGTACACCGAGCCGATGATGTTCTACGAATACATGACCGACATCGCCAGACTGGCCAAGGACAACGGCATGTGGAACACCATCGTCTCCGGCGGCTACGTCAACCCGGAACCGGTGAAAAAGCTTTGCCAGGTCGTCGATGCCTTCTCTATCAGCGTGAAGGCATTCAACGATCAGGATTACATCGCATATGCACGCGGCCGGCTGACCACCATTCAGAAAGCGATGGAGACGGTGCGAGCAAGCGGGCGCTGGCTGGAGGTGGTGGTGCTGGTGATCCCCACCGTCAGCGATAACCTGAAGGAGATGCGCGGCTTTCTGCGCTGGGTGAAGGCCAATCTCGGCGCCGACACCCCCATACACCTCGACCGCTTCTGGCCCAGCTACAAGCTGGCAAACCTGCCGCAAACCCCCACCCAGGTTTTGGAGGACGCACGCGAGATGGCGGTGGCCGAGGGATTGCGCTACGCGTACGTGGGCAACCTGCCCGGGCATCGGTGGGCCAACACATATTGCTCGAAGTGCGGCAAGACACTCATCCGCCGCGTCGCCTTCCACGTCGAAGAGAATCGCGTAAAGGACGGCGCATGCCCGGCTTGCCGGCAGCACATCGCCGGCGAGTGGCAGTGATGGCGCCATCCGCGCGTCCGCTGACGGCCATTGCGTTGCTTGGCCTGGTGATGGCGGTCATCCAGGCGACACTGCTGCGCGAAACGCTTGAGGCCGCCCACGGCAGCGAGTTGTCGCTGGCGCTGGCGCTCACGTTGTGGCTGTTGGGGGTCGCGGCGGGCGCGGCGCTGGGCGCGCTCGTGCCGGTGTGCTTGGCTCGCACGGCGCTGACGGCGGCGGCCGCGCTGGCGCTGGCCGCGCCGTTTGCCGCCCTGTTGTCGGCGCGCGCCGCAACGCATCTCTGCCACCTCGTTCCCGGCGAACTGCTCACCCTTGCCCAGCAGATCGGCATCGGCACGCTCACCCTCGGCCCCGTCTGCCTGCTCATCGGCGTCATGTTCACGCTGGCCTGCCGGTTGCCCGGCGTGCCGCCGCGTGTGGTCTACCTGGCGGAGGCAGTAGGTTGGCTGCTCGGTGGCGCCGCCGCCACCTGGCTCTTCGTCACGTTGTCCCCCTTCACCATCTTCAGCATCCTCGCCTACCTCACCGCTGCCGCCGCGTTATTGCTGTGGCGTACGGGATGGGCGCCGGCGGCAGTGGCGCTGTTCGGATTATGTGGTGGACATTTCATCCCGCTGTCGCCGGCGCGGCTGAATGACCTGGACCGGCAGACGCTGCAACTGCGCTGGCCCGAGCAGAAGATCGTCGCCGATGCCTATACGCCGCACGGGCACGGGGTAGTGCTGGAGCGCAACGGGCAACGGGCGCTTTACGAACAAGGCCGCCTGGCGCTGGTGCTGGGCGAGACACAGACCGCGGAAGAACTGGCGCACCTGGCGTTGTTGCAGGTGGCGGCGCCGCGGCGCGTGTTGGTGCTAGGCGCGCTGGGTGGGTTACTCCCCGAAGTGCTCAAGCATCCGGTGCGCGAGGTGGTGGTGGCGGAGGTGGATACCGTCCTGACGCGGCTGACTCGCAACGCTGCCGATCCGGCCACCCGCCGGGCGATGGACGATCCGCGCGTGCGTATCGTCTATGGTGATGCCCGCCGTCTGATTGCGACCGGCGGGCTGTGGGACGCGGTACTGCTCAACGGGGCAGAGCCGGCGACGGCGCTGGCGAACCGCTGCTACACTGTCGAATTCTTCGTTCAGGCGCGTGCGGCGCTGCGGACCGGCGGCGTGCTGGCCTTCCCGTTGCCCGGCGCGGAGAACTATTACGGTCCCGAACTGCTGGCACGCAACGGCGCCATCTACCGCGCACTGGACATCGCCTTCCCGCACGTCACCGCCACCCCGCTGGCGACTAACTATTGCCTGGCGTCCGATCAGCCGCTGTGTCTCATGCCGGCAGAATTGGGACGACGGTTGACGCAACGCCGGATCGCCACCGAACTGGTGAACGCGTATTACTTCGATTATCTCCTGTCTGTCGATCGCATTGCGGAGTTGGCGGTGCAGTATCGCACGCAGCCTGCGACAAACCGCGATGCCGCGCCTATCGCCTACCTGCATGACGCGCTTTATCGCCAGCGCCAGCAACCGGGCCGGCTGGCAGGCGCGCTGGCCATACTGGCGGATTGGCAGCCTATACAAATGGGCGCGGTGCTGTTGGCGCTGGCGCTGGTCGGCGCCATGCTGCCCGCTGTCCCCTGGCGGCGCCGCTGGCCCGCGCGCTGGCTCGTGTTCAGCGCCGTTATCGCGGTGGGATTTGTCGGCATGGCGGGCAACATCCTGCTGCTCGTGCTCGCGCAACAGTTGCTGGGTGCGCTGTACCACCTGCTGGGCGCGCTGACGGCGGTGGGTATGGCGGGGCTGGCGCTGGGCGCGTGGGATGCCCCCCGCCGCGGCTGGCGCGGTTTGCCGCCGTGGATTGCCCTCGGCATCGGCATCGTGTTGAGCTTGCCGGCGTTTGCCAACGCGGCAGCGGGATGGCCGTTCGCATTGACACTGGCGGTGCTTGCCTTCGCCATGCTCGTACTCGGTCTGCTGGTCGGACGCATCTTCCCGCTTGCGGTGGATGCCGGCCTGTCGCCCGGCGTCGTTTACAGCGCCGACCTGCTCGGCGCCGCCCTGGCAGGCGCGCTCACCGGCACGCTGCTGCTCCCCGCCTACGGCATGGTCCCCATCGGTATCGTCCTCGCCTTGCTGCTGCTTCTCCCCGCCACGGCTGCTTTCGCCCGACCCTCCCGAACCTGGTGACATGCCCCCTGTTTCACGGGGAGATTGTCTGCTATACTGGCAGCGGGAAACGCGGGGGACACTCCCCCGACTTTGCACTGTGGACGAATTCATGCGCATCCTCGGGATTGATCCTGGTTTGATTGCCACCGGCTACGGGATGATCGAAATCGCGGAGCCGTATCGACTCGACTGCCTGGCGGCGGGAGTGATTCGCCCCACCAGCAAGGAACTGACGTTGCGCCTGCTGCACATTCACGAGCAGGTGACGAAGCTGCTGCACGAGTTCATTCCCGACGCGCTGGCGCTGGAAGATTTGTTTACCACGTATTCGCACCCGAAGACGGCTATCCTGATGGGCCACGCGCGCGGGGTGATCTGCCTGGCGGCTACCCAGCGCGGAGTGCCGGTGATCAATTATGCCTCCACCGAGTTGAAGCGGGCGGTGACCGGGCACGGGCGCGCCAGCAAGGAACAGGTACAGGCGATGGTGCTGCGACTGTTGCGGCTGCCGGCGCAGGTAATGCCGGACCACGTTTCCGACGCGCTGGGACTGGCGGTGTGTCATGCCTACCGCGAACGGGGTAATATGCTGTTACCGCGTTAATACAGGATTGTGACGATGATTACCTACATTCAAGGCAAAGTATTGGAACGCAAGCCCTCCTCGCTGGTCGTGATGGCAGGCGGGTTGGGCTATGAGGTGCTGGTGCCGCCGGCGGTGCTGGCGGCGTTGCCGGCAGCGGAAGAAGGCACCGAGGTATCGCTGGTAGTGTATTACTATTTGCAGATCGACCAGTCGCGCGCCACGCCGGTGATGATCGGCTTTCGCAATGCGCTGGAGCGCGAGTTCTTCGAGCAGTTTATCCAGGTGGCCAGCATCGGCCCACGCACGGCGGTGAAGGCCATCGCGCAGCCGATTACCAAAATCGCCGCCGCCATCGAGA
The DNA here is from genome assembly GCA_964472305.1 of uncultured bacterium. Classification (GTDB taxonomy): domain Bacteria; phylum Armatimonadota; class Hebobacteria; order CAIYQO01; family CAIYQO01; genus CAYYJR01. The sequence goes on along the minus strand of CAYYJR010000025.1, from coordinate 12,776 downwards.
GCGGTGATGTGCACCTGCTCACCCAGTTGCCCGGCATCGGACGCCAGAAAGCGCGCGAGGTCGTCGCCAAACTGCAAGGCAAGATGACCACGTTCATGCTGCTCGACGGTGGCGACGCGATGGTACCTGCCGACACTCCGGCCGGCACCGCGCGCGAACTGGAAGACGAGGTGATGACGATCCTGCTGCAACTGCAACACAACCGCAATGACGCACAGCAAATGATCCGCCGCGCCCTCGCCACCACTCCCACGCCCACCACTCCCGAGGCAATGCTGGAGATCATCTATAGGCAGGGGCGGGGGTGAACAAGGCGGTATTGCGTTTTCGCCTCTTTTCCGAGCAGGATTTCACTATCCAAGCGCGAATTAGCGTGTGGGTCGTGCTGTGGCCCGGGGAGGCGTGTAATGATTCAGGTTGGGCTGGTGGGCAACGGCGGTATTGCCGGTGGGCATCTCAGTGCGTATGCGCGGCTGGAAAATGCCCAACTCATCGCACTGTGCGACAAAATCCCCGAGCGCGCCCGCGGCGAGGGGCGGACGGTGCCCATCAACATCGCGACGGGCGAAACGGCGCCGTTGCGGGTGAAGCGATCGTATACCGATTATCGCGAATTCGTCTGCGATCCGGAGATTGAGGTGGTGGATATCTGCCTGCCCAGCGACCTGCACGCGCCGGTGGCCATCGCCGCGCTGGAGGCGGGCAAGCACGTGTTGTGCGAAAAGCCGATGGCGCTGAACGTGGCGGATTGCGACCGCATGATCGCCGCCGCGGAGGCCAACGATCGCAAGCTGATGATCGCCCAGGTCATCCGTTTCGCTCCCGAATATCTCTTCGTCAAGCAGATCGTGGAGCGCGGCACCTATGGCAAGCTGCTCAGCGCGGATTTTCGCCGCATAAGTTCGCTGCCGTTGTGGACTTCCGAAAACTGGATGGCCGATCCCCGGCGCGGCGGCGGCTGCACCATGGATCTGCACATTCACGACGTGGACTTTATCAACTTCCTGCTGGGCGTGCCAACCGCGGTGAACGCGCGCGGGGTGGTGGAAGATTACGGCACCAGTAAAATCACCGCCGAATACCGTTATGGCGACGGCACGGTGATCTTCGCCGACAGCGCCTGGTTCCGCCCGCAGGGGGTGGCGTTCCGCATGAACTTCATCATCTATCTGGAAGGCGCGGTGATCGATTATCACGGCTCGTTGACGGTGCATCCGCTTGATGGCGAGCAGTATTCGCCGGAAATGACGACCGTCGACGGGATGACCGCCGAAATCGCCTACTTCCTCGATTGCGTGGCGCACGATACCTATCCTGAACATGCCGCACCCCGCTCAACCCGCGAAACTATCCGTATGGCGCTGGCCGCGGAAGAGTCGATTCGCACTGGCGGCGTGGTGTCGCTGGAGGCACGCGTCTAACTCCCTCTGCAACAGAAGGGTTGCCGCAATATGCGCCCGGCAGCGCTCCGCTTCCGGGCGTATTGTTGTTGCTTTGCCCGTCCTCCACCTGACCGGACACCCCTTCGGCTTGCACATTTGTACCAGAGGGTATACAATGCTGGCACAGTGGGAGTAGATCATGCGTATTCCCACGGCTGGCGGAGGGGGCGCCGCCGGCACCGCAACAAGGGAGGCTCGCGAGTGCAGCAGAATCCCGATATCCGGGTCGGGGTGATCGGAACCGGAGTGATGGGCGGCTACCATACGCGGGTAGCGGCCATGCTTCCGGGGTGCGCCCTCATTGGTATTCATGATGCCGACCCTGCCCGCGCTGACGACATGGCGCGGCAATACGGCGTCGCCGCTTTTCGCTCATGTGACGAGTTATGCGCGGCGACGGAAGCGGTCATTGTCGCCACCCCCACCGCCACGCATGCCGACGTCGCCGCCGCCTGTCTGCGCGCCGGATGCCACGTGCTGGTGGAGAAACCCCTCGCCGCCACCCCGGCGGAGGCGGAGGCGCTGGTCGCGCTGGAACGCGAGGCTCAGCGCATCCTGATGGTCGGTCACGTCGAACGCTTCAATCCCGCCATCACCGTGCTGCTGTCGGTCATCGACCCCCGCGAAGTGGTGGCATGCGAGGCAACGCGACTGAGCACCACGCTGGGGCGCGATCAATCCGTCGATATCATCTTCGACCTGATGATTCACGACCTCGACCTGATGCTCGCGTGTACCCCGGACACCACGGTATCGCTGGTAGCCGCCACCGGCCACTGCCTGCGCGGCGATCTTGTCGATTATGCGACGGCGATGCTGCGCTCCGCAACGGGTGCCACGTTTACGCTGACGGCGTCCGCCATCAGCCAGGAGCGTATGCGCAAACTGCGTATCCTTACCCGCGAGGTACAGTTTACCGTCGATTGCGCCACCCGCGAAGTGTGGGTGCAACGCCATGGCAAATCAAGCTATGTCCCGTATGCCGCCGGGCACATCGAGCAGATTACGGTGCCAACCAAGGATCCGCTCGCGTTGGAACAGGAACATTTTCTCCAGGCCATTCGCACCGGCACGCCGCCGAAAACCGGCGCCGTCATCGGCCTGCGATCCGTACAGTTAGCCGGCGACATCCAAACCTGCATTCGTGAACAACTCGTGATGAAATCTGAATAAATTCGCGCCGCAACAGTGAGGATAATCCGTGATCCCGATTGCCAAACCGTACCTTGGACCGAAAGAGCAAGCCGCCGTCGTCGACGTGCTGGCTTCCGGCATGCTGGCTAACGGCCCGCGCGTGCGTGACTTTGAGCACGCCTTCGCCGCGTTCTGCCACTCGCCCGCCGGCATCGCCTGCGCCTCCGGCACCGCCGGTCTGTGCGTGGCGATGGCTGCGCTCGATCTACCGCGCGGCAGCAAGGTTCTCACCACGCCTTTCTCCTTCATCGCCACCGCCAATTGCATCCTGGCCGCCGACTGCCGTCCCGTCTTTCTCGACATTGATCCAGACACCTTTATGTTCACCGCGGACGCCGTTGCGCAGGCGATGGCGCGCGATCCGGAGATTCGCGCCATCCTGCCGGTGCACCTGTATGGCCAGGCGTGTGAGATTCACGCCATGGTCGAGATCGCCCGTGCCCATGGCGCTTACGTGATCGAGGACTGCGCGCAGGCGCATGGCGCCGCCGAAGACAATGAACCGGTGGGCGCTATCGGCGACCTGGGGGTGTTCAGCTTCTACCCCACCAAGAACATGATGACCGGCGGCGAAGGCGGCATGATCACCGGACGCAACACCGCGCTGCTCGAGCGCTGCAAGCTCATCCTCAACCACGGCAGCCCGGTGCGCTACCTGCACACCATGCTTGGCTTCAACTACCGCATGACCAGCGTCGCCGGCGCGGTGGGCGTATGCCAGCTCGAGCGCCTGCCGTCGTGGAATGACCGTCGTCGCACTAACGCCGCCGTGCTCACGGCCGGATTGGCCGATCTACCCTGGCTCTCCACCCCGCGCGTGCGCCCCAACTGCACCCACGTATACCATCAATACGTGCTGACGGTGCGCGATCGCGCCCGTCTGCAGGAGCACCTGCAGGCTGCCGGCGTCGGCTCCGACGTGCATTACCCGCGCACTATTCCCGATCAGCCGTTCTACCAGTCGCTGGGATATACCGGCGATGACATGCCCATCGCGCGTGCGATGGCCGACCGGGTGCTCTCGCTCCCCGTGCACCCCGCGCTGACCGACGACGACCTGCAAACCATCATCGCCGCCGTGCGTGCCTTCACCCCCGCCGCCACCCCCGCCGGCGCGTCACACGGGTGAAGATCGCCTCACCCGCCACCCATTTGTGACGCGCTTCAACGCGGTGTCGATGCCGGCGGAACCATTGCGAGGCGCGCGCATCCACGCCGCTCAGCCGCGCAGAGACAGCCTGTATGGCTTGTGCACTTCCAGCACGTCCATTCCCGCCTGCACTTCGGAGAGAAGCGGCAATGCAGTCCGGCGTCGTGCCGGACCGGCATGCGCAGGTGAAGGCAGCCGTCGCGGTCTTGCCCGACAGATGTCCCACCCAGCGCTTCATTGGCGCGTGAGCAACCACCCGCGTACCGTCATGCTGTACAGTCGTCGGCTGTATTCCTGCGCGTGACGGTGATCGCGCCGCGCGTTTCCGTCACGCTGCTGTTGCTATTGCTATAATAACGACCGCCTAAATATCCAAAGTAAAGGAGTGTTCAGAAAAAGGTACAACAACGTAATTCTAGAATAATACAAAGCAATTTCGGCAGTCGTTATGATGGCATGATGCGTTGTCATTTCGGAGGAAAAGTTGATGAAGCGAGGTGTTCTCCCGCGCCTATGCGTCGTCGTCCTCATGCTGATCGTGCTGGGTCTGTTTTACGCGGTCTGGTTTGACCGCACACAGCTTCCGCCGGTCGCCAGCGGACCGGTGCCCAAAGAATTTGCCGCTTCGCCGCTGGTCGAAGCACGGCAATACGCCGACCTGATGTTGCTGATGGATCACTCCGGCAGCATGGGTCAGGGACGTTTGGCGACTGATCCCACTTGCTTGCGCGTCGCCGGCAGCCTGGCGATGGTTGACTTCCTCGCCGCGCGTGCAAAAACGAAGCTGAAAATGCGTTACGGGCTGGTAAATTTTGGCAGCACCGTCGCCAACCCGTGCCTGCCGTTAACCGATGTGCTCCAGCTTCAAAGCGCACTCGCCAGCCGTTTGCGCCGGGTGGCCCGACCGATGCAATTGGGCGATACCAACATCCTGGCCGCGTTGCGGAAAGGCGTCGAGTTGATGGGTGAACCGCCGGTGCCGCAATGCAAGCGAGTGCTGGTGCTGTTCACCGACGGCGAGCCGGACGACCGCCGTAAAATCGGTGCCGATGGATACTTCCGCGAGATTTATACGTACAAATATCGGGAACTCGATCCCCGGCACATCGACCTGTTCGTGATCGGCATCGACGCAAAGGGTAAACGGTGGAGCGCCACCACACCCTACTGGCTGCAGTTTATGCCGGCTGATCACGTCGTGCGCGTTTCCTCAATGGACGAAATGAAGGTTGCGTTCAACTCCATCACCCAGCGCCTGTGCGCGCTGCCTGCCGGCGAGGGAGCCACCATGAATGCGGCATCGCAGCCCATTTCCTTCACGGTGCCTTCCTACCAGGAACGCCTGGAATGCTACATCTTCACCGCGGCCCCGCGCTATCGCTTATGCCTGCGCAAACCGGATGGCAGTGAAGTCGTTCCCGGTGTGGATCCCGGCGTGCCGGCCGTCAAGCGGCTGTTGGCCTGTGACATGCTTGCCGTCAACGATCCGCCGCCCGGCGCCTGGTCGTATCAGGTGTTGGAATGCAATAAGCCGGTACGGGTGGTGCGCAACCTGGTGCCATTGCGCCTGCGCATCGTCTCGCCCACCACGCGCCAGCCGGCGGGCAAACCGCTGCGGGTCACTGCCGCCTATACGAAAGCGGACGGCACCCGCGTGCCCATCAACCCACAGCATCCCGTGCAGCCCACCGTGGAGGTGAAGATGCCGGGCGAGCAGGCGCCGCGGACCCTCAACTTTCCCGCCGAACAACTGGATGACGGCCTGCTGTGCTCGGAAACGCTGCCCACACCGACCGATCAGACGGGCACGCTGGAGATGAATCTGAAGACCGATGTCGATGGCAATCCTGCATCAGAACAGCCGATCGCACTGCCCATCACCCAGACGCCGTATCTGGACTCTACCTGCAAAGAAGCACGGCATCTACTCGCTGGAAAATCACTCGATGTGGCGAGTCAGCCAAAGCAGGCCGGAAAACCACTGACGCCGGCACAAACGAAGGCGTTGATGCAGCAATACAAAGCCGTGGCACAGGTCTATGATCGAAAAAATCAGCACGTGGTCTCCGCCACCGAGTTGAAACCCCATGGCAACCAGTTGCGTGGGCGAATGCCGGTACCCAAGGGGGAGAAAGATCAATACATGGTATTCACCTCCCTGGTACGCAAGCATGCAGCCGAAACGGCAAAGGCGGCTGACGGCGACAACGCTTCTTCCGCCGGTCACCGCGGCAGCGGCGGCACGAGCGGTGCCGGTGGGGGTGGAAGCGGCAGCGGCAGTGGCAGCGGCAGCGGCAGCGGCAGCGGCAGCGGCGGGAGTGGAAGTGGCAGTGGCAGTGGCAGCGGCAACGGCAGCGGCAGCGGCGGGGGTGGAAGCGGCAGTGGCAGTGGTAGCGGCGACGGTGGCGGTAACGGCAATGGCGGTAACGCCGGCACATCCGGAAGCAACGACGCCAGTGAAATGGATGCCGCGCTGGCGCCTGAGGAAGGCGAGGATGCCGTATCCACCCTTCCGGAGGATATTAGCGTTCTGCCGTTGGAAGAAATCGCAAGAAGCCTGACCTCGATACGCCATCAACCTCCCGGCAGTTCATTCATTCCGCATGCCGGTTCACCCGGCGCGCAGTCCGGATCTCCACACGCTACTCCGCCTGCGTCCGATGCCAACCGCGGGATAGGTAAACCCGTACCCGAATCGGCCAATCCGCCGGGCAGGCCCAACTTGCCGAATATCAATCCCCAACCATCGCCATCGGGCAGCGAGGAGGAATATTCCCCGCCACGCCCCGTCCCCGTGCCGCGTAAATACCCGCACATCACTCTGTTGGGCTTGTTGTTCGGCGTGCTCGGTATCTTGGTGCTCGCATTGCTGTTGTTCGGCGCCATGGTGCTCGTGCTGGGCTATCAGCGCGTCATCGACATGCTCATCCCACACAAAGGCCTGCGTGTGTATTACTGGCACGAGCAGCACGAAACGTATCACTTCCTGGAGTTCACGTATATGCCCGAGCAGACCATGTGGAATCTCGGGTTGGTTATCACCCATCGTCCGGCTACCGGCCATTTTTACGTTGTGCCGCTCACCCGAGGCTGCCTGTTCAATGCCAATGGAGAGCCGGTTGATACGCTAAACTTCACGGAACAGACGGAGTTGATTGTGAACGTGATCCCGGGTGGGAAAGTACGACTGCGCCTGGCCACGAATGTAAAAATGATCAGCCGTCCCAGGCAGCCGACGACAGCGGTCGGTCAACGTGGCGTGTAACCGGCAGAGCACGACAACGCAGGGGGGTGACGTAACCTTTGGCGAACCGATTATGATGGTGGAGGCCGCGCCGGCACGCTATCTCGCATGACGCGGGACGGAGTTGGCAATTGGTGGAAATGCTCCCCGCTCCAGATGGACTGCTGTCGCCGAACAGCGACCGGTTGCTGGGCGACAACATGCGCAAAGCCAGCCGTGCAAAACCATGTTGAGCCGCATTCAGTACGCACGGCGGAACGGATGACCGTCATTCGGCGGAGCGAATGGTGTGGAATGATTCGATGGTACTGACGAAGATATTGCCCTGCTCAACACGGAATGGCGGTGTCGCCGGCAGGTGAAGCGCACCGTGGAGAACAGATCGCGATACCGGTCGTTCCGGGTTATTCAGTCACCAGCCGCCGTCCACTGGCGCGCGCGACGGCACGCTGTTTGCCGGTGAGTTGCGGGTGTTGCTCCATGCTCACCATGCCGTATTTCAACGTATGGATCACGCGCGCGTTGAGCAACCGGGCCGTTTTGTGCAGCGTAGACCCGGCGGTAAAACCACCCAGGCCCCAGATGGGGGTCGGCGCCGCGCTGGCAAGCACCAGCACCGCCGACTTGGGCGGAATCCCTTTGCGTCCTCGCGGCGCCGTCATCCCCCACGGCCAGTAAGCCAGCGGAGAGAAGCGCTCCAGGAACCGTTTGAAAATGGCGGTGGCGCTGCCGAAGTTGTGCGGGGTGGCCAGCACGAGGCCGTCGGCGCGAAGGCAGGCTTCCAGCAGCTCGCTCATCGCGTCGTCAAACACACAGCGGCCGGGTGCATCGCCCGGTTCCTGCATGCACGCGCGACAGTTGGTGCAGAAGTTGATTGTCACCTCGGGCAGGAATACGCGCCGCGTCTCCGCCCCCGCCTCCGCCGCGCCGGCGAGCACTTCCATCACCGCCTGGTCGTGCACGCCGCCCGCGCGATAACTGCCGACAATCCCAATGATTTTGCGCATGGTTGCTCCCCTGGTAAAAAAGTTGAACCTGATACTGCTACTCCCCATGTGCTCGGTCGTGCATAAGGAGGGTCGTAGCGTAACCAACCGGTGATGGGTGTGCGGTTGCGATACGGACATCCTGTCCTGCTCAACCAACGACTAGCGACAGCACACGTAACGGATATATATCACCGTGACAGTCGCGGCATGCGCGCGGGGGCTTGCTACGTTAACGGCGGGAAGAATGCGTCGATCTCACGCCGGGCGATCTCAACCGCGCGGCGGGGTTTGCCCAGATTGCCATGCATGGTGTAGACGTCGCGCACCACGATCTCCAGCGACACGTTCTTGCCGGCGACGGTCTCCAGCGTCTGGCGAATCTCCGCCGCCCATGCGTCCTCGTCAAGCACGCGATCGACACCGAGCAGGTTGGGATCGGGTTTGCGCGAGAAGACAATGCCGGTGCCGTCCAGCGCCTCCGCCATGTAACGCTGGTCTGCCCAGCGCGAGATGGAGATGGCGTGCAGGTTCGGCAACTTGCTGAGCGATGTCTCCCACAGCGGGTCGGCGGGCTCGCAACAGCCCCAGTAGACCAGTCCGTACATCGCGGCCAGCTTTGCGTAATACGGGAAGCAAAATTCGTGAAACAGCTCCGGCGATACGCCCACCGTCTCCTGGCTATCCATGCCCGCCCACATATCGGTCAGCCTCACCTGCCCGGACGTTACCGCGCCTTTGGGCAGCAGCGTGGTGAAATTGAAGCAGGTGCCGCAGGTGCATTCGTTGCCGTTATTCACCACCAGCAATCCTTCTTCTTCCGCCCAGCGCGACATACGCACCGCGTTGTCGCATAGCAGCGCCATGATGCCATGCAGCTTATCCGGGCAGTCATACATGGCGGTAAAGAAGGTTTCCATGCTCATCAGCCGCATCAGTCGCTGGGTGAGGTTGGCTGAGCCATACGTACCGGAGCGGATCACCACCGGCAGGATATCGCCGAATGTCTCGTCCAGGAACTGCTTCTCTTCCAGCGTACTCTCGCGATTGACCCCGAACTCGGCGGGCTTCACCATGTCGAAGCCCTCGTTGAGATCCGTGATCGGACAGTCGAAATGATAGCCCAGGGTGGCGCCTTCGGCATCCTGCACATACTGGGTCGGGATGTCGATGCCGAATTCGTTGCACCAGACGTGCCAGCCCATGTCGAGGGTGTCGGGGCAGACATGATCGTCGTTGAGCAACTCGTGATGCCGAATGTTGCGCAGGAAGTCGCTTTCCAGCCTCCGGCCGTAGTCGGTGGCACAGTGATAAATGGACGCCGGCAGAAAATCACGATCGAAAGTCCACGTTTCGATGACGAACGGCGGCCGCGTGCCGGGCTTGCCGTCGTTCATGTCCGTCCACATTTGCCGGCGCAACTGCATGATCGGCAGCGCGGCAATCTCCGCCTGGCGCTTCGCCAGGCCGCGCAGATATGCGCGCTCGTCATCCGGAAGGTGGTAACGCATACAGGTACTCCGATCGGGTATGACCTCTAGTCGGCATGTTCCATTTTGCCCATGCATGTTCCTGCCGCAAGCGGCATAACAGCATGGCTTGAATAAGTCGCGTAGGTGCGATGTGTGCAGATGCTGGCCCAGCGGACAGACCGCCTCGGTAGCATCGACGCGCCTGAATGGGCGGCGATGCGGTTAGCGATACGCCAACTCCGCCGACAGATCCAGGTAGCGTTTCACGCCTTCCGGTGTGACATTATACGGGATGTGATTCCCGATGCACATCATGTAGCCGCCGGACATGCGGCCTGTTTCCACCATCGACTCGACCATGGCGCGGATTTCATCGGGATCATTGCGCGTCAGCACGCGGTTGTCCCCTTCGCCGGCGATAAAGCAATTTTCGTATTTGCGCGCGATGGCCTTGTAGTCGGTATACGGCTCGCTGATGATGCCGCGCGCGCCGCAGGCCATCACGTCATCCACGAAAGCATCCACGCAACCGTCGACCATGAAGATCACTTCTTTGCCCGCCGCCTTCAAGATAGACCAGAATTCCTCATAGCGCGGGAAGATGAACTTGCGCATCCACGCCGGGCTGCATGCCGGGCCGGAGGTAAGCACGATGTCGTCGTGGCAGATGACGAAGTTGATGGGCAATCGGGCGAAGGCGCGGAAGACGCGGCGATTGATCTCCGCGAACTCCTCCATCACGCGCGCGAATTCCGGCTCCAGGCACACGGAGAGGAAACGCTCGTAGCCGAAAGTGAGCAGTGGCCACATGAACAGGGTGTTGTAAAAACAGACGCTGGCTGCTACCCCTTCCGGCGCCGTGTCACCCCATTCGGCGGGCATGCCGGTGCGGTAACGCCGATAAATCGTTTCCTCGTCACAAAAGTCGGCGCTTTCCACCACGTTCCACGCGGAGAAATCCGCGTGCTCCAGCGGGCTGAAGCGCAATACCTCCGCGTCGCTGCTGAAGTGATGTGCCGCGACGTCCTGCTGCCAGTGGTCGCGGTACTCATGTCCCCAGCGTCCCCAGCCTTTGTCTTCCTGCTCCTCGGGACGCGGCAGCGGGGTGTCGCTCTCTCCCACCCAGACTCCCAGGTCGGGATAGAGCACATTCAACCGTTGAAGACAGGTTCGTGGCTTTTCGTAGAAATCGATGCCGGTGATGTAGGTTGCGGCATCCGGGTTGGACCAGTGCTCCCAGTGCGGGATCTTCTTGGGCCCATGGCCCATAAAGGTATCATACTGTATGTCGCCCATCAGCGCTTATTCCTTCCAGCACGCGAGAATCTGCTTCGCTACCTGTTCCGGGGTGAGCGGATCGGTGTCGATCTCGCAATCCGCAGCAACGCGGTAAAGCGGGGTGCGGCGTTCCAACACCTCCGCCACTTCATCGGTAAATGATTTGCCGCCGGTGAGTGAGGGGCGTTGCGTGTCGCCCTGGATGCGTGCGACAATCGTTGCCACCGACGCCTGTAACCAGAAGATGCGGCCGTTCGTCCGCAGCGCCGTGATGTTCTCCGGGCGCTCGATTATCCCGCCGCCACAGTCGATTACGACGTTGTCCAGCGCCGCCAGTTCACGCGCCACCGCGGTCTCGCGATCGCGGAAACCCGGCCAGCCGAAGCGCTCCACGATCTCCGGGATCGACATGCCCGCCTGCTCGACGATGCGCGCGTCCATCCCGATGTAGCGCAGGCCAAGGTGCGCGGCGACCAATCGTCCCACTTCGCTTTTCCCGGTGCCCCGATAACCAATCAGCACGATATTCATGAGTGCAAATGCTCCAATACCACCCGGCGCATTACTTCGATGGGCGCGTCCACACCGGTGAACTGCTCGAATTGCAGCACCGCCTGGTTGACGAACATCTCGACCCCGGGGATGATTTTCAAACCGTACGCCTTCGCTTCGGACAGCAGCTTCGTTTCCAGCGGGGTGTAGACGATGTCGAAAACCACTTGTCCGGGGCGGAACAGCTCAGGCGGCACCAGCGAAACATGTTCCCTGGGGTGCATACCGATGGGCGTGCAGTGAATAATCAGGTCGGCGCGCGCCATCGCCGCAGCCAGCGATTGCGGCGTCATCAGCGCATCCGTGATGACGGCGGGGGTGCCCTGGCGCAGATCCGCCGTCAGCCGTTGCAGCATCGCCGCGTCGATATCCAGCATGGTCAGCTCGCGCAGCCGCGTCTTGCGTGCCAGCGTGAAGGCTATTGCCCGCGCCGCGCCGCCCGCCCCCAGCATCAACACGTTCAGGCCATCCACCTCGACGCCGGCGTCGCGGATCGCCTTCAACGCGCCCGGCCCATCGGTGCCCAACCCGATCAGGCGATCACCTTCGTGAATCACCGTATTGATGGAGCCAATGGAGCGGTCCTCGTCGGAAATCTCGTCCACGTATTGCATCGCCTCGATTTTATGCGGGATGGTCACGCTCAACCCGCGGAAATTGCTCAACGCCCGCACCCCTGCCAGCGCGCCCCGCACATCCTCCACCCGGCAGGCGATATAGACGTAATCCAATCCCAGCGCGTCGAAGGCGGCGTTGTGAATGGCGGGTGACAAACTGTGCGCGATCGGGTTGCCGATCACCGCGCACAGGCGGGTATTCACGCTGAGGGTTTTGGCTGCGTTCATCGATAATCCTTCGTGATGGGATACGCGCACATGCGCGTCTGTGGCTATTTCGCCGCGCAGGGGGAGAGTCCTGCCATAGTCGGCTGTCCTGTAACAGCCAATACTGAACAATCTTGTAACTCCAAAACTGAACAGTCCTCAGCTCCGAAAAGTGGCCACAGCCTGCCCGGCATGTTCAATGACAATCCGATTCCCGAGCAGCCCGATCCACACATGGTGCCCCATCAGGTCTCCGGGCACGGGATAGCGCTGGCCCGCCAGGATGATGGTGGCGTCCCGTGCCACTTTGCGTTGGACTTCCACCCGACACAACCGCTCCACCTCGGCGGGCGCCACCCGCCGACTCGCCTGGTAGCACCGGGCAGGCGGCACGTCCCCGAGGCTGCTATGCGGGCGTTGCGCGTTGTACCAGCGCACCCAGGCGGTCCACCGGGTATTGAGATCCGCGAGATCCGTCACCTGCTCGGTCACCTCGCGGATGAAGTCCCGCTCGACGAACTGGATGTTCTCCACATTGCCTTTCGTGCGGAGTGTGTATGGCGTGGCGAAACAGGCCCGGTGTCGCCGTCAACTTAAAAATGTCTCAATTCCGCCAGGTTAACAATGTATGTCT
>CAYYJR010000024.1:0-54591 GCA_964472305.1 uncultured bacterium | reverse complement strand
CGGCCTTCCAGCGCCAGGATCATCGTCTCCGCCATGCAGGCGTAGCTGGTGCGCGCGGGGAAGCCGAAATTGAAGTGAAATTCCACCGCGCCGGGCACGGCGACCACCCCGCCTTCGATCACCAGCACGTCGTCGCGCTGTTGGGCAACGCGCACGGAAACGTCGCGGGGGCGGGAGACGTCGCATATCACCGCGCCGGATTTCAGGTGGTGCGGCTCGATGACCGCGTCCACCGCCGAGGTGACGGTGATGATAATATCGGCGTGCGGCAGGTCGGCGTCGATGTCGGTGGAAATCCGCACCGGCGTGCCGGCGGGCAACTCCTCCGCCACCGCCTGCAGCCGCGCGCGGTCGCGCCCCAGCAGCAGCATCTCCCCCACGCCGTCTTCCGCCAGCAGGTGAGCGCAGACGCGGCCAATCGAGCCGGTGGCGCCGACCACCGCGACGCAGGCTGCCGTCGGGTTCATGCCAAGCAACGCCGCACCCTGGCGCGCGCCGGCGATGGCGGTGTAGCAGGTGTAGCTGTTGCCGGTCGTGACGGCGATATCCACGTTACGCGCCACCGTGATGCCGCCGTCGCCCGCGATGGAGGTGTAGGCACCGAGGCCGACGATTTTCGCCCCGGTGTGCTGGGCAAGGCGCGCGGCGCTGATGATTTTACGCGTCACGAATTCCTCGTCAAGTTGCAGGAACTGTCGCGGGGTCAGGGGGCAGCCGACAAACCAGCCTTCTGCCTCTGTGCCGGTGGTCGAGCGGACGCCGGTGATGTGCGAAATCATCTTGGGTGGAACCCGGGTGATCGCCGCTTCGACCCAGGACTCCGGGAAAAAGCGTGCCAGGGGATATTTACGAGCGAGATCCTTGCGGACGGAGATGGGGTGGATTAAAAAACCAAAACGTTCCATACAGTCCTCGCGGCGGCTGGCTTCTGCAACACCGACAGGACTATACACCGTCTCGCCGATTTGGGCAAGCGTCCGCGGCGCGTATCGATCACGGTGTCGTGCGCTGGATGCGCTGCCATGCGTGACCCGCCCCGGCGTTGGGATCGAAGTTGGGATCCTGCGACAGGATGCAATCACCTTGCGAGTTCTGCCAGATATAGCGATATCCTTCCGACACCGACACCGCACGGGCATCGTGCGCGGGCGTGCGCGGTGCGGGCACCACCGGCATCGTCTCGGCGGAGAGGCGTGAGGATGCTCCCTGCAGCCGCTGATATGCTTCGGCGAAGAGATGGTTGATATCTGCCAGCATGCCGGCGGTCTTCCGGCACCACCGGCCAAGCGCCTGCAGGCGCTGTAATTGGCCGCTGATGGCCAGGCCGAGGTTGCTGATGCCCCGGCGGAAATTGTCGCCGACGTCGCGCAGGGTGGCGCCGACGCCCCCGGTGTGCCGCCGGACATCGCCGGCGGACGGCAACTGTACGGGCGTGATCGCCGGTGACGTGTGCGACGCTGTGGACGAGGTTAGCTGCACGGGCTGCGCGGCGCCGCACGCCGCGGCCTCTTCGTCAAACTGCTCGCCGGAATAGCTGAGATACCGCAGGCTGTGCTGGAAGCCGGTAGAGGCGGATGCCGTGACCCCCCGCACCGCCGTGGCCGGCGTGGCGTGAGTCCCGCGATGGGAACCTGTGCTGGTGGACGCGGCAAGCCGTGTTGGAGGTGATGCCTCACCCCGACAATTCGGCGCTACCACGCTCATCAATACCGGGCACAGCAGTGCTGCGACACAGTACAGGCGTCTTTTCATCCCTGACCCCCTTGGATCACCGAGCAACGGTATCGGCAATTCGCCGGTACGTCCACAACCACGGGATTGCTCGGTATGTCTGCTTATTCCATAACAAGGCGAAAGATGTGTTAAGTCCGCGAAAATATTTTCCGATAATGTCCCACAAGCTGCCGAGGGGGGCATCACTCTGTGCCAATCCGCATAATCCACCGGAGTATACCGCCGGCCGGCACGAGCAGGAGGATGCCGGGCTACGGCGAAGTCTTTGCACCAGAGTCTTCTTCGGGAGGATCGAGCATGACAGTCCCATTGATCGGCGCCCACCTGTCCACCAGCCACGGGCTGGCGGCGCTGGTGCAGACCGCGGTGGAACTGGGCGCGCATTGCGCACAGTTGTTCACCGCCAGTCCGCAGCAGTGGCGTGACAAGAGCTACACGCCGGAGGAGGTGGAAGCCTTTCAGGCCGCGCGCGCAGCTGCGGGGGTGGCGCCCATCGTCTCACATGAATCATACCTGATCAACCTGGCTTCGTCCGATCCCGTGCTGTTGGAGAAGTCGCGACTCGCCTTCCGCCAGGAGATCGAGCGCTGCCGCGTGCTGGGATTGCCGTCGGTGGTGATCCACTGGGGCTCATATAAGGGCGGCACGCTGGAAGAAGGGATGACGCGGCTGGCGGAAAGCCTGAACCTGCTGATCCCGCCGGCTGAGGACGCTGGGGTGCAGATCGTGCTGGAGACGACCGCCGGGCAGGGATCCTACCTGGGTGGTGAATTCGCGCAGTACCCGCGGTTATTCGCGCGGGTCGCGCGCCAGCAGGCGCTGGGCGTGTGTCTGGATACCGCCCACGTATTCGCCGCGGGGTATGACCTGCGCAACGAAGCGCAATACGCGCGATTGTGGGATAACTTCGACCGTCAGATCGGCATCGAACGCCTGCGGGTGATCCACGTCAACGATACCGACAAGGCGCTGGGCAGCCATGCCGACCACCACCTGAGCCCCGGAACGGGACAACTGGGACTGGAGCCGTTTCGGCGGTTGCTGCGCGATCCGCGGTTGGCCGGCGTGCCGAAGATCCTGGAGACTTCGGGCGGCGAGGAGCAGCACGCGGTGAACCTGCGCCTGTTGCAGAAGCTGGCTACGGCGTAGGCACGGTCTTGCCCGCGCGCGCCAACGTTTCGCGGAACGCCGTCTCCAGTTGGTCGATGACGCGCTCCATGCGGTAGTGCGCCTCGATCTCCTGTCGCGCCGCCGCGCCCAGTGCCGCGCGCGCGTCCGCTCCGCAGGCCTCAGTGGCGAGGATCGCCTCCGCGAGTAACGCCGGGGTGCCGATATCGACCAGCCAGCCGGTCGCGCCGTGCCGAATGGGCCCGCCGATCTGCGAGGGAATATCGGAGGCCAGCACCGGCACGCCCAGCGCCATGGCGGCGAGCAGCGCATTGGACAGTCCTTCAGCGGCCAGCGAGGGCAGCGCCAGCACGTCCAGCGCGGCGGTGACGCGCAGCGCCTGCTCGCGCGGTTGCCAGCCCTGCATGCGCACGCGCGATTGCAATCCCAGTTCGTCAATCATCCGGCGCACCTGTTTTTCATACGAGCCCGCGCCGATAATGATCAACTGCACGTGCGGCGAGCGTTGCGCCGCCAGCGCGAAAGCGCTCACCAGTCCGTGCACGTTCTTGTTGGGCACCACGCGTCCGATGAAGCCAAACCACACTTCGTTCGGTCGAAATCCCAACTCCGCACGCAACACCGCGCGGTCGTCCCGCGGCAAGATGCTCATATCAATGCCGTTGGGTACCGCATAGCGCACCGGATCGGGCAGGGCATACTGGTCGCGCAGGAAATTCCCCACGCCGATCGACACCGCGATGACGCCATCGGCGCGCGGGGCCAGATCACACGCCTTCCGGCTGAGTTCGTGCGCGGAAAAGAGCACGGGGATGCCCATCTCGCGCGCGACCGCGATGGCCACGTCGGCGTCGCGCTGTGAATGGGCGTTGATCAGCTCGATGTCGTGTTCGCGGATAATCCGCCGCAACAGCCGCCGCAGTCCCGGACGGTGCAGGCCCAGGGCGTAGCGATAGGTCACGCTGTCCGGCACGGCGCGCAGGGAGGAATCGGTGCGGCACACCACCGTGCACCGGTGCCCGCGTGCGACCAGGTGGCGGCAGATATCGGTCGTCGCCCAGGTGACGCCGTTGGTGCCGCTGTGCCCGTAAAACTGTATGATGTTCATCGCTGGCCTTTGCTCCATGTGGGTAGGTTGGGGATCGGCGCGCCGGGACGCCGCTCCCATTATAAAAGCAGTATCGGACGGTGTCCAGCACCCGATCTCGCATGCGAGGAGGAGTTTTAACGATGGTATGCGAATAGAAGCAGTACGGCCTCTCGTCACCGCGTCCGAGCCGGTATCCCGTCGCAGAAAGCACGTCAATGCGTATTGTCACTACCGCAGATATTCCGGTCGATCTCACCTTCGTGGTCGCCGCCTTTAATGAAGAGAAATATCTTCCATATTGCCTGGGCAGCATCACGGAACAGGTGACGGATCTGGTCGGAGAGATCATTGTCGTGGATGACAGTTCCACCGATCGTACGGCGGAGGTCAGTCGCGCGTATCAGGCGCAAGTCGTTCCCTGCCCGGAAAAAACGAACGTCACCAAAGGACGCAATTTGGGGTTGGCCATGGCGCGCGGCACCGCGGTGTTGTTTGTCGATGCCGATGTCGCGTTCTCTCCCGACTACGCGGAAACGATGGCCCGTCCGATTCTCGACGGCACGGCGGACGTGACCCTTAGCTTCCTGCATTATCCGCTTGAAGTGCAATACCCCGTGCTGCCGGATAAATACTCCACCAGCTTTGTGTGGGCGCTGCGCCATTTTCCGCGCTGGTATTTCGCCAAGTTCCCCGTGCGCTGGTTGCGTTGGGTGATGAATTGGGTGCGCGCGTTGTGCCGCGAAAAGCGCTGGGTCAGCATCATGACCATCCCCGACCGGGTGCATACTTCGGCGATCATGGTCCGCACCGAATTATCGCGCCAGGTGGGCGGGTGGGTGAAGCCGTTGGGCTGCCATCAGGATACCGACTATTGCCTGCGCGTGTTTGCGACGCAGCCGCGCGTGCGCTGGATCACCCGCCCGCGGATGTACCTGTCGTTGCGCCGCTGGTTCCCACAGGACCATTGGTGGCCACTCCGCAAGCTGATTCATCCGATCCGCAAGCTGTTTCGGCTGGATCAGAAGGCGCGTAAAAAGCATTACGACCGTGAAATAGGCTATCGGGACAAAGCCGGAACACGGTAATTGATGGGATATTGTGCCGCTCAACGCTGGTGGTCATTCGTTATCTTCACAGTTGGGATGTCGACATGAGAAGTGTGTTATTCGTCATTCCGCGTTTGAGCAACGGCGGAGCAGAGCGCGTCACGGTCAACGTCACCAACGGGCTGGCGCAACGCGGTTACCGGGTCGGCATCGTTTCGTTCAAACCCGGCGGCGATTATCTCAAAGACCTGCACCCCGATATCGCCGTGCACTGCATTCACCGCCGATTGCCGCGCTTTATCCACCATTATCAAGCGATTGCCGGTTTGGCGAAATTGAGTGAGCACTACGATGTCATTGTGTCCGGGTTGGTGATGGCGACTGATGCCATTGTGCACGGATGTAAACTGCTGAACGAAAAGCGCCATCTCCCCAGGCGCTATCTCGCCCGTATCGATACCACCCTCTCCCAGGCGCCGTATTTTCAGAAGAAGAGCCCGAAGCGACGCGCGAAATTGCTGGAAATGTTGAGCCAATTCGACCAGCTCATCACCGTCTCTGACGGCGTGCGCGACGATCTGCGGCAACTCGCCGGAAGACCACTCGACATCACCACCATTTATAACCCGCTCGCTATCGAGAGCATCGTGCGATTATCGCTGGATCCGGTCGACGATTTGCCGGAAACTCCCTTCTTCATCAACGTCGGCCGTTTCGTCTACCAGAAGGATCATGCGACGCTGCTGGAAGCATTTCATCTGTTCCTGCGGCAGTCGCCAACACCCTATCGATTGCTGCTGTTCGGTCGTGGTCCGTTGTTGCGGGAAGTCACCGTGTTATGCCGGCAGTTGCAGTTAGAGGAATTCGTCGAATTTCGCGGCTTTTCCGGAAACGTATGGAAGTATATGCGTCACGCCCGTGCGCTGGTCCTTTCCTCGGTGGTCGAAGGCTTGCCATGCACGCTAATGGAAGCGATGGCCGTGCGGACGCCCATCATTTCCACCGATTGTCCCTCCGGGCCGGCGGAAATTCTCCAGCACGGTCGCTACGGGCAGCTGGTGGAGATGCGCTCGCCGGCGGCGCTTGCCGCGGCGATGCTGGAGGTGGTGGCGCACCCCGAGGAGACGCAACGGCGGGTGGATGCCGCCGCTGAATTCGCCCAGCGCACCTTCGCGCTGCCGGTCATCATCCAGGCTTACGCCGATGCCATCGAGCGGTGCTAACGGTTGCCCAGCAGATGTTTGTCGATGCTGGCGCCGATTTTTCGCCACTGTCGTGTCAACCAGCTTCCCCGTCCCTCGATGTGATACGGCGCGAAACTCTCCGGAGCGGCGGGCGGTATGGGAGCGAGTGCCGGTGTCACAGCGGTTTCGATACAACTCTTCAGGCCATTGGCAGACAGGAATGCCGACATCTCCGCGGCGAGTCCCAGCCAGCGACGACGAAAATCCTCCGTGTCGAACAGCCGTCCGTCGATCTGTTCCGCCAGCGCATCGTTGCGGAAATCGGTGATGTCATAACACGGCAGTTGCATTAATCGGCAGAATTCCGAGATGCGGGTATCATGTGCCACAAAGTAGGTCGGCTTGCCATAGGATAACGAGAGCATGCCGAAATGTAGGCGAAAACCGAAGGTCAGCGATTGTTGCCGGGCACGCGCCACATAACACTCGGACTGCCACTCGGCATCGTAGAGCAGGGGAAGCTGGTAACGTGCGGCGAGTTCTTCGCCCATAGGCAGGTCGGCCGGGCTTTGCAGCAGCAGCATCGGATGGTACCGTTCGCACAGGAATGTCATCGCCTCGCGCTGGCGCCGGCGCCAGCGGGGGTCGATATGCAGCAATCGCGCTCGCGGCGTGAGCGTGAAGCCATCGCCGCTGCCGTCGAATTGCGGACAGCATAGCCCATGAAACAGCACCGGGCACCCGGTCAGCATGGTATTGTGGACGCCGATGGAGTGAAGAAAATGCCAGGTGGCCGGATCGCGGACGCTGGACACTGTACAGCGGGCGTGCAGAGCACGGACGGTCGCGATGCCGGCGGCGTCCATCTTCGGGATGGCGCCGATGGAGGCGCTGGCGCCAATGCCCATGGGCACGATCGGCACAGTGATGGCCTGGATCACCTCCGGCGTGAGCGCACATTTGAAGGCAGTCTGGTACAGATTGGTCCCGCAAATGACGACGGCATCACACTGATTGATGCGTGCCAGGTCCTCCGGTGTTAACGGCTCACGCAACGGAAAGCGGTGGTAGGCATCCGCGCCGATGATACGGCGGATACTGTCTTCGATGATGGCGTCGCCGGCGTTGGCGCCGCGCACACCGCTGGAGAGAAGTGCGATCTGCATGCAGTGGTCCTTCTGTTCGAGGTGAGCGTGCAAAAAACATAGCACAGAATTGCTGTTTTGGCCAGAGGACGAGTGGGCGAATGCGCCGTTGACAGCCGGGCGTCGGTTTTCGATAATAAGGCATGGCCGAATCATTACGACCTCACCTGCTTGCCCGGCGGCTCTTCGACGTCGATAGCGCCGCGTTGGCCGCGCGCGGCGTGCGCGGCGTCATTCTCGATCTCGACAATACCCTCACTCCCTGGCGCAGCCTGGAAATTTTTCCGGAAGTGCGCGCGTGGGTGGCGGGGTTGGCGGCGGCGGGATTACGCGGCTGTGTGGTGTCAAACGCCGCCACCGCGAAGCGCGTGCGCCCGGTGGCCGACGCGCTGGGATTGCCGTGGATCACCCGCGCGAGCAAACCACTGCCGTGCGGATTTCGCCGCGCCATGCGATTGATGGAGACGACCGCTGAGAGCACCGCGGTCATCGGCGACCAGGTGTTTACCGACATTTTCGGCGGCAACCGGCTGGGCCTCTATACCATCCTGGTCGAGCCCATGTCGTCCCGCGAAGCGTGGGTCACCAAACTCATCCAACGCCCGTTGGAACGCCTGGTGGGACGCAGAGCGAAACAACGCTGACTGCGGGAGCGCTGGCATTCCGCCGGCGGGGCAACGCATTACCACGCACTGCGCACCAGTTCGACCGCCCACTTCTTCCCGGTGCCGGAGCCGAGACCGGTCACCGCGTTGTTGCTGGTGGGCGAGTAGTGGCCGATCAAGTCGAAGCTGCCCAGGTTGATCCCCAGGGAAAACAACTGGTCGGCTCCCAGCGTGGTCGCGCCGTTGTTCAGGCTGGCGCGATACTGCAGATAGCAGCGCGGCTCACGATTACGCTTGAGGAACCAGGGCAGGTTGTAGGTGCTGTTGATGGTATGGTACAGGGCCTGGGAGTCGATGTTGTACGTGCTGTAGGTATACAGGCTCCAACTGCGGCCGCTCCGGCCGACCAGATTCATACTCAGGCGCTGGTTGGGCCGGCTGGCTGTCTGGTTGTTGCTGGAGTGCGCCAAGCCATACGTGTAGTTGAGCGACGTGGAGAACATTTTCGACAACCGGCGTTGATAGTTGACGCCGGCATCGAGGTAATTGGTGATGATGTCTTTGCTGTCGTGCGAAAGTTCATTGGAGACGTTGGTGGAGATCGTTCCGCCCAGGAAACGCACCTGCGGAATACCGAGACTGGTCCGCACGCCCTGGTAGAAGCTCTCGTCGTTGCTTGTTGGCGCGAGGGCGGTGGCGGCAAGGCGAGTATAATCATAGCCGAGGTAGGGAGCGAAGCTGAGGTTGAAGCCGGTGTGTCCCAGCGGCAGCGCGGGGAAGCGGAAGCCCAGTTCCGCGAGTCCATCCTGGTTGTCGCCAAATCCGCTCCAGTTCGTATTCAGGTTCATGCCGACGGGACCCATCTGGTGCGCGAGTCCCATCATGACGCGCTTGGTATACGGGGTATTTTCGGCATAGCGTTCATACGACATGCCCAGGTTGAGGTGCGTATTGGCGAAATCCTGACGATGCTCCCAACTGGCGCTGCGCGTGGGCGACGTCAGGTTATCCAGATATAGGCCGCCATCCGCCGATTGTCCCAGCAGGTATTCTTGCTCGATGCTCATCTCCAACCCCGTCGATCCCTGGAAGAACGACGAGCCCTTGGTGACGTTGCGCAGGTGGAGCGATCCGACGTGCGAGTCGTTGGCAACATAGTAGATGGGGAAATCCACATTCAATCCCGCGTCGGTGGTGAAGCGGATTTCGCTGTTGAACAGCGTGCCCGTCGCGGTGGAGCGCATATTCATCACGTGATAGGGCAGCGAATAAATTTCGTGGCTGAAAGAGTCCAGGTAAAAGTGCGGGTGGCGAAATTGAATCTGTTCGTTGGGAAACACGGTGACATCGCGACAGACGATCCAGGTGTGGGTGGGCAGCGTATTCAGCGGACGATAGTAATCGATGTCGTGCTGCTCGGTATCGTCTTTGACCGTCAGATCGGGCAAGGTCACGGTTTTGTAGGCAATATCCGGATCGACGACAATAACGGTACCCTGTCCCTGTCCCACCGTGAAGCGCAGGTTCTTGGCCGCCAGCGTGTGCTTGCCGGTGGTCAGGGTGACGCCTTCCTGTGCGCACAAAATGCCGGTGGTGATGTCGTACTGCATGGCGCTGGCGACCACGGTGAAGGTCGGGGTGATAAATTGCGCCTGGTCGCGCAGGTCGAAAATCTGCTTATCAACGCTGTAGTAGACCTGTTGCGCCTTCAGGCGATATTTAATGCGCTTCATGGGCGCCGCGGTCGCCGCACCCTGGCCCAGGTACTCTACGTTCAGCGTTTGCCGGCTGCCGCTCACGGTGACGGTGATCACCGCGATGCCGGCGCCGGTGGTGTTGCTCAACATCACGCTCACACGCCCCTGCTGGGTGTAGGCCAGCGTGGGCAGCGTGCCCAGCGTGGTGTGGAAGTAGACCGGTGTGCCGTCTGGCGCGGGATTGCCCGTACCGTCGGTCACCGACACGGTCAGCGTCACCGTATTATCTGCCGCGTAGACCAGGCGGGACGGGTAGGCCACCGCTTGAATCTGAAACGTCTCCGCGGCGGCAGACGTGACAACGGCCAATAACAGGCCGATGGCGATAATGCAGAGGGGAGCCAGTCGAGAGCTCGTGGTCATAATGACCGTATACCCTTCGGGAAAGCGGAATATTCCGTTTCATCTGCGGTAACCATGGCTTTCATGCCACGACAGCGCCATGGACAACACGGATGCCATGAACGCCTGTGATGATAAGACGCACTCTGACGGCGGCAGGATTACCGCCTTTTCCAGCGAACTCTCTCCAGTACAAATCTGTAAAATGCGATTTTACTTTTTGGGGTTCCTGGCAGCCCCGTAGTTAGCAGGACGTGGGGGCAACACGTGGAAGTCCAGTTCCACGTGTTACACTCGTGATAACAGTTTCGAGTCGCTTGTCACTCATGACTGGTGACTGCTTCGGAGGAAGGCATGACGTCACGCGAGCGATTGCTGCAGGTGCTGCGGGGCAACATCCCCGATTGCGTGCCGGTGGCGCCGGATTTTTCCAATATGATTCCCGCGCGGCTGACCGGCAAGCCGTTCTGGGAGCTGTACCTGTACAACAACCCGCCTATCTGGGAAGCATATATCGACTGCGCGAAATACTTTGACATCGACGCGGTGATGGATGGCTATTTTCCCCTCACCTTTTCGTCGCCGGTCGCCGACGGGCCATCCGTGGAAAGGCATATCGTCTATCGCGACCCCGGGCGCATCGTGACACAGTCATGCACCATCGCGCGCGGCGCACGCACCTGGGCGCCGGCGGTGGACGTCTATTACGTGGCTGATCCCCCCACCTGGAACGTGCCGCCGGTGAAGATCGGCTTACCGGCCGTGCCGGAACGCTGGGAACCGCTGGAAGGCGTGATGCCGGTCGATACCGGGCCGGAGGGATTGAAACAGGTGAAGGCGCGGCTGGGCGATCAGGGGCTGGTGGGCGTCTTCGTCACCAGTACCTGCGGCCTGGGCAACGCCGAGGATATCTACCGCTATTACGACAACTCCCACTTGCACGCGCGGTGGGCGGCGGAGCGTGTCGAGGAGGCGGAACGGCGTTTCGCGCAGATCATGGCGCTGGATGTGAAGCCCGACTTCCTCTGCGTGGGCGGTTCCGGCACGCTGGTCTTTCAGACGATGGAGATCTTCCGCCAGCTCGCTTTCCCGGCGGTGAAGCGTGCCATCGAGCTGGCGACCGCCGCCGGTCTGCCCACGCATATTCACTCGTGTGGTCCTGAGGCGGAGTTAGTGAAGGTCATGGCGGAAGAGACCGACCTTTCCGTCATCGATCCGCTGGAGATTCCACCCATGGGCGACTGCGACCTGGCGGCGCTCAAGCGGCGCTACGGGCATCGGCTCACCCTGAAGGGCAATCTGCACACCACTGACGTGATGCTGAAAGGCACGGTGGACGAGGTGATCGCCGCCAGCCGGCGCGCCATCGACGATGCCGCGGCGGGCGGACGCTTCATTCTTTCCACCGGCGATCAGTGTGGACGCGATACGCCATACGAGAACCTGCATGCCATGATCGACACCGCGCGTACGTATGGGCGATATTGATGGATATTTGGTCCGGGGAATGGTATTCCCGCGGTCGAGTGATTATCGCTCTCGCGACGGATTATTATACCGCTGATCGAGATTCTGTACGATCGCGTCCATCGTGCCGATGACCTGGCGATACTTCATGCGCTTGGGTCCGAGGACGCCGACGCGGCCCGTCGTATGCTGGCTGAGGTGATAACTGGTGAAGACGACGGCGCAATCCTGCAGGCCGGGATGCAGGTTTTCGGTGCCGATGCTCACCTCGATCTGTCCTGGCTGCGTGCGCGAAAACAGCTTTTCGAACGCCGATTCCTCGTGCAACGCTTCCATTAACGCGCGCAGGCGGGGCACGTCGGTAAAGTCCTGTTGCTCGAAAATATGCGTGGTGCCTTCCACATACATACGCGCGGAGGGGTGGTTTTCTTCCAGCCCGCGCCGCACCAACTCCGCTGCCAGACGGAAAAACTCGCTCGGTGGCAGCTTGTTCACCGCGGTGGTCAGCGCCTCTTCGGTCATCTCCGCTAACAGCTTGCCGCGAAATTCGGAATTCAGCAGGTCATTCAACTGGCGCAGTCGCGCGGGCGTGGGGCGGTCGGTCACCACGCTCAGGCTATGCAGCACCTGGTGGTTGTCGGTCACCAGCATCACCAGCAGTTGATCGGGGCCGACCGGGGCCAGCTCGATGTGCTGCAGGCGGTGCTCCTGCCAGCCGGGCACCAGCGCCAGCGTGGTATAGCGCGTCAACTCGCCCAACAGGCGGCAGGTTGACTCTACGCCCGGATCGCTGGGCGAGAGCAACGGCATCAACGCTTGCGGTTGGCGATGGAACTGGGTGATGAGATGATCGACGTAGTAGCGGTAGCCCAGGTCGGTGGGGATGCGCCCGGCTGAGGTATGTGGCTGATACACCAGCCCCAATTCTTCCAGGCGAGCCAGGTCGTTGCGCACGGTGGCGGATGAGGTCATGATTTCCGCACGGTTCGACAGCGCCGATGAACTGATCGGCTGCGCGGAGGCGATGTATTCCTCGACAAGCGCCTGCAGCACGGCGGTTTGCCGTTCGGTCAGGATAATCGTGTTGTCATAACTGTCACCGGAGTGCCCCATGGGCGTATCACTCACTTTTTGAAACGATTCTGCTGCCGATAATGGGGGATTCCCGGCATCCAGGCCTATTATAGCAGATATTCGGGAAATGATCTGTAAGATCCACGCGGAATGTCCTGAAGATATGCGTCTTCCCGCATCACCGCCGCTCCCGGTGTGCGCGCAATCCGCATTGTCCCCTTTCCGTTACGAGAGCCGTCGCGGTCACTCCATTGGGAATCAGAGTTTTTCAGGTGTACCTGCAATAGATGTGCAACGACGATACGCGGCAATATTTGACACGACCAGGGAATCCTGTTACCGTGAGTTATCATTATTGGAAACGGGTGGCTGTGATGATGTTCGCTGCCACCACCGCGACTACCCTGACCGAGGATGACGAACGCAGGGTGTCGTATGGCGGATTCCTCTCTCCCGCACCGCGCGCCATACCGGTTTCCATCCGGGAAACATACCACGCATCCCCCTGCTTGCCGTCCCCTCGGATCGAGATACTTTACCGCGCACGATCGCGCAGGAGGAAACCATGGTAAAAAAACGCGCCAAGCCGGCCAAGGTGAGCGCCACGCAACGCCAATCCACCCCGACGCCGCCGCTGGATATCACCACGCGAGATTTCAAGGGACGCACCCCGCTGCATTTAGCCGCCTTTTTCGGGTATGACATCACCGTGCGCCGTATGCTCGGGCAACAGGCTGACGTCAATGCACGCGACAATGAACAGCGGACGCCGGGGCATTGGTGTGCTTATAAAGGACACCTGGAGGTGATCACGATGTTGCTGGCCTCCGGTGCCGATGTCAATGCGCGCGATAATGAAGGACGCACTTTACTGCGCATGGCGCTCATCGGACGGCAATCCGCCGTCGAAGCATTTCTGCTTGGGCACGGCGCTCTGTTGTAGATTGCTCCAAACGGTCTGCTGATGCAGCAAGCCGTCTGCCGGAAATATCTCCGGCTGCCAGCGCGACAATCGACGCGCCGGCATAATCTCTCGACGTGAAAGGAAGTGGAGTATGGGGGACAAATCTCCGAAGAAAGACACCAAGAAACCGAAGAAAGCGAAAGTGTCGAAGGCACCCAACAGCACCCCTTCGCCACGGGCCTGATCGGTCGTGTATCAACGCATCCCCCCCCCCCGATACGCACCCGGACATCGGGGGGTGGACCTTATCCCGGAACACACCGGGGACAGTAACGCTCGCGGTAATTGCCCAGGATAACCCCGGGCATTTTCCGGCTCCGTGATGCGGCATCTGATCGTACGATGATCGGTATGCCGAGCATGCCCGTGCGGTACCGGCATGCCGTATGGTCGAGACGGCCATGCCACGCGGCGTACTCTCGCCGCCATCTCCGGCCAGGCGCCAGACAGTTTTTGCTCGTGTCTTTCGCGTCGTGTCACACGCGCAACCACCACAGCGATCCCCACCCCAGTACCTACTTGTCAAGCAGGATGCAACGCCGTATACTTTTTCACGTACTGATGTGCTCATCGGCACTTCAACGATGCCGCGCGCACGGCCTTTCTGCGGTCAGGCCAAACCCGATGATCCCCATCAGTTGCTGCGAAGCGTTCAATGTGCGCGGCGGTAGTTAGTGACAAACGTCACGATTCTCGTGGAGGACAGGATGCCCGACATCTTGCGGTCCGCGTTCCACCACCTCGCTGCCTCGGTCATGCCGACGGAACCGTGCGAGCCAGCTCCCTATCAAATGGCGGTGGCTGAAGCGTTGCTTTCCGGCCGGCGCGTGGTGTTGCGCGCGCCCGCCGGCAGCGGTAAGACGCTCGCAGCCTGGTTCCCCTGGCTGGCGGCGCGCCAGCAATCGCATGATTTCCCCACGAAATTGTTGCACATCATGCCGGGCGGCAGCCTGTTCGGCGACCTGGAGTTGCGGCTGCGCGCGCTGGCCGACACCGTGCCCGGCCTGCGGGTGGGCATTCAGACGGAAGGCGACGCCTTCGATCCGTTTCTGCTCGCTGACGCCACCATCACAACGGTGGACGAGATGTTGAGCGTAGCGCTCCACCGTCCACTGGGACTGCACCCCGGACTCTCCAATCTGAACGCCGCCGCGCTGTTCGGCGCCTATCTGGTGTTCGACGAATTCCCCGCGTTGGCGTCGCGCGAGGCACTGGTGCTGTGGCTGGGTTTGTTGCGACGCTATTACCCCACTACGCCATGCCTGTTCACCACCACCACGCTGCCGGGCGCGCTAGCCCGGCGCATGGCCGAACTGCTCGATGCCGAATACCTTGATGTCAGCGACCACACGGCGGGCGGGCGACGGGTGTGGGCCAGCCAGCGGACGCTGGGCGCGGAGGCGATACTCCGGCTGCACCGCAAGCGCACCATCGTGATCTGTGACAGCGTACGCGGAGCGCAGCGGCTCTACCGCACGTTGCGGCGCGCGCAACCGCAGGACAACGCACCCGACGCACTCTTGCTGCTGCACCAGCACCAATTTTATCGTGACCGGCAGTCACTGGAAGCGCGTGCCGCGCAATACTTCACCCGGCAAGGCGCGGGCAGCGCGCTGCTGGTAACCACGCCGGGCATCGAGATCGGCGCCGACCTGTCGGCGGATACCGTGATCACCGATCCAGCCGCGCCCGACGCGCTGGTGCGTCGAGCCGGTCGCTGTGCGCGTCACGCGGGCGATGACGGCCGCGTGATTGTCGCGCAGCTCACTGACCTGCCACCCAACCCGCGCTACCCGGCGCCCCCCGCCAAGGCGCTGCTTGAGCGGCTGGCCGACGGCTCCTGGAAAAGTTTCGCCGACGAACTGGCGGCGCTTGATGCCGTGTGGGACGCCGCGGTACCGGCGCAACTGCCCGCGGCGCTGCAGGCGCTGCCGGAGGCGGACGAGGTGGACGACGCGCCGCGGCGTATCTTTACCGGCGCCGCGCCGTTGCCTGACGGACTGTTCCCGCGCGTGGGTGTGTGCCTGCATATGGTGCCGGAGACGGTGTCCGACCCATTCGAACTGGAACGTTTCTCGCTGGCTGTTTCTTCGTTGGAGCGCGGCTGGCGCCAGTGGCAGGCGGGTGGTTGCCATGGCGAGTGGTTCGCGTTGCTGCCGCAATGGTCGGCAGACGACTCGCACACTCCCGTCTGGTCGCTGGTGGAGCACCCGCGCCAGTTCACCACGGCCGCGCGGTTGATCGTGCTGAACTCGGATGCGGTGAGCTACGATCCGGTGATCGGATTGGAGCTGACGCCGGGTGCTCCCTACCAGAGCGAGCGGCTGGCGGTACAGCACACCACGTGGAGCCCGTTCGATCAAAGCGTGCAGCGTTACACGGAGCATGCCGCGCGCGCACTGGCCGCTTTTGACTTGCTGGCTCCCTGGCATCGTTACGTGCTGCGCCACCTGGGCACCCACTGGCGTATTCCCACCGTCGAACTGGAGCAATGGTTGCGGCTGTGCATCCTGTGGCACGACGCCGGCAAGCTGACCGCCGCGTGGCAGCAGGCAGCCCACCGCTGGCAGACGGAGAGTGTTCGCCGTCCGATGCAAGGTGTGTTGGCGCGGGTGGATTATCAGGCGCGGCGCGACGGACCGTACCCATGCCCCGATCACGCGCCGTTGAGCGGTCGGGTGCTGGCGCGCAGCCTGGGCGTGCTGCTGGGCACCCGGCGCGCGCTGTTGCAGGGGACGCTGGCAGCGCTCAGCCATCATCACGGGCTGGCGGCGGTCACCGATGGCAGGCTGGACCCGCACCCCGAAGGCTGGCCCACGCTTATCGAACTGGCGGCGCCCATTCTGGAGGAACGCCAATTGCGTCGATTGGACCGCGCCGGCTGGACCGCCACCCAGCGCGGACAGGCCGCTATCGCCCTCGAACCCCCGGCAGATCCGGATGCCTGGATCGCCTACAGCCTGCTGGTGCGCGCCATCCGCCTCTCTGACCGCGAAGTGGTGCTGGACGAGTTGTTGGGCCGCTGACTCCCGGGGTGCCTTGAAGCAGGATCGACGCGGCGTGCCCGGCGCCCGGCAGCAGTGCTGTATCATCATTTCACGTCTCGCCCTTGTGAATGAGCGCACGATTTGCTATACTTTGCGCGATGTCAGGAGCCCCGGTCAGCGATCGAGGGCCATTTTTCTGTTAAGGAGACCTCCCGTGATCATCGAACAGGTCGTGGGCCGCGAGATTCTTGATTCGCGTGGCAATCCAACGGTGGAAGTAGATGTCGTTCTCGATGACGGTACTCTGGGCCGCGCTGCGGTGCCCTCCGGCGCGTCGACGGGGGCACATGAGGCCGTCGAGCTGCGCGATGGGGACAAAAGCCGTTACGGCGGTAAAAGCGTGCTGAAAGCCGTCGAAAACGTGAATGAAGTGATTGCCCAGGAGTTGGAGGGGATGGACGCCTCCGAACAAGTGGAGATCGATGAACTGTTGATCGAGCTGGACGGCACCCCCAACAAGGCCAACCTGGGCGCCAACGCCATTCTCGGCGTATCGATGGCCACCGCCAAAGCCGCCTCCGCCCTGCTGCAGTTGCCGCTGTACCGCTACATCGGCGGCGTCTCTGCCCGCACGTTGCCGGTGCCGATGATGAACATTCTGAACGGCGGCAAGCATGCGGACAACAGCGTGGACCTGCAGGAATTTATGGTGATGCCCACCGGCGCGGGGAACTTCTCCGAGTGCTTGCGCTGGGGCGCGGAGATCTTCCATGCGCTGAAGAAAGTGCTGAAGGACAAGGGATACAGCACCGCCGTCGGCGACGAAGGCGGATATGCTCCCAACCTCAAGAGCAACCAGGAAGCGCTGGATGTCATCATGACCGCCATCGACGCCGCCGGCTTCACCCCTGGCGACGATGTCAAGATCGCCATGGATCCCGCCGCCACCGAGTTGTATGACGAAGCGAAAAAGAAGGGCGAGGAAGGCAAATACTTCTTCTGGAAGTCCAACATGATGAAAACCTCGGCGGAAATGGTGGCGTTCTGGGCTGACCTGGCCGCCAACTATCCGATCATTTCCATCGAAGACGGCATGTCCGAGGATGACTGGGATGGGTGGAAAATGCTGACCGATCGCCTTGGCAGTTCGGTGCAACTGGTAGGCGACGACCTGTTCGTTACCAACACCGAGCGCTTGTCCAAGGGCATCGCGCTGGGCGTTGCCAACTCGATCCTGATCAAGGTCAACCAGATCGGCACGCTCACCGAAACGCTGGCCGCCATCGAAATGGCCAAGCGTGCCGGCTACACCGCCATCGTGTCGCACCGCTCCGGCGAGACGGAAGACGTGACGATCGCTGATCTGGTGGTGGCCACCAACGCCGGCCAGATCAAAACCGGCGCTCCCAGCCGCACCGACCGCGTGGCGAAATACAATCAGTTGCTGCGCATCGAGGAAGAGTTGGGCGGCACCGCCCTCTTCGCCGGAATGGACGCGTTCTACAATCTGCGCGCCTGATCCGCCCGTGGAGCATGACCAAACACACACCTCCCCGCCATCGCATGATGGCGGGGAGGTGTGTTTGGTCGGAGACGGTTACCGGCTCGCGCACTTCGGTATTCGTCACCCCGGCGGTTACGGCTCCGGGAAGACGTTTTCCGCGGTGATGCGTTTTTCGAAGAGACGGGCGACCACGTAGCGGCGGACGAAGCCCAGGTTATTGAAGATGCGGATGACCAATGCGACCATGATGGCGACCGCGACATTGCGGATATTCAGGGTGTTTCCCAGGTAGAGCAGCAGCGCGGCGATGCAGGCATTGATAAAAAAACCGCTGACGAAGACACGGTCGTTAAACTTCCCTTCCACGTGGGAGCGCAGCGCACCCACGATGGAATCGAAGCCAGCCACCACAGCCAGTCCCAGGTATTCGGAGTAGAGCGGGCTGATCTTCACATGCGGCAGATACACCCCGCAAAAGCCGATGATCAACGCCAGTATCGGGAGCCACATCGTCATACACTCCACCGACGGCCGCCAGCGGCGTGCCGTCGGTCACGGTTTGGTCGCGGCGCCTTCCGCGTCCGGGGCGACTTTGCCCTCATCCAGCGTCGGCAGCACCGTGATGGCCGGCACGCGCAGCTTATCGCGTTTCGCCACTGTGACGTGGATGTTCAGTGCCTTCAGTTGATCGAGCACGCCGTACGGCAGATTCACCGCCCCGGCGAGGACATCGGGTTTGCCGATCGCGCGCACCACGAACGGCGGACTGACGGGCTGGTTGTTGACGTTGATCACCGGGCCGACGCAACGTATGGCCGAACTCGCCACCACCCGCTGATCGTTGATGGCGAGCGCCTCCGCCTTGGCGCTGCGCAATTCGTTGATCAGCAACAGCAGGTCCACGTCGTGTGTGAGTTGCGGGGCTTCGCTCAGGTCAGGCGTATTGCCTTTCACCAATCCGGTATCATCAATCGTCACCACGATACCGCGCCCCTCCACGGGCGTACTGCCGGTGGCGATGCGCAGCTTGTTCAATTCGTCGATGATGATCTTCTGGTTCTGCACATTCTTCGCGATGTCATTGACGATTTGATCCTTCTCCATCTGCAGCTTCTTGGTCTCGGTTTCCAACTCCTCGTTTTTCATCATCACGTAGCGCAGCTTGTCATCCGGGCGCATGTTCGGGTCGATCGCCTCCGGGGTGGTGACGCTCAACATCGATGCGACCAGCGCCCCAAGGGCCAGGCAGACCAGCGTAACCGGCATCACCCAGGGTTGTGGTCTGTGCAGCGGCACGTGCATTCTCATGGCGTGCTCGCTTCCCAGCCACCGCGGAGCCGGTAATAGGCGGCATACCCGACCCGGTCACGGGTGATGTTCCGCGCGTCGATATACTCGAGTTGTTCCAGTGTATTCCCCTGGGCGCTGGCGGCGATTATCGTATTATTCACCACCCACATTTTGGCGGTCAGTTCCCGCGGTTGCCCCAGCCAGATTTGCGTGCCTTGGCGCAGTACCAGCGATACGCGTCCCGTCGGCGCCACGATCACGCGTGCCACGTCCAGTCCCTGTTCCTTCGGAAACACCTCGTGCATAGCCTGCAGGCTGTTGATGACGTCGCGCACGTGTGGTGCGTCTACCCGCTTGCCGAAAGCCGTGTTCGGTGTGGGGAAGGCGACGCCGTCCACTACCGGCACCGGCGGGGTGGGCGCCGTGGGTCGTGAGAACAGCACGCGCTGATTATCCAGGTAGAGCGCCGGTTGCGTATCACCGATGCGGCACAGCGGTCGGCGTTCCTGTACCTGCACGGTCAGACAGCCTACCGCGCCGCGCCGCACCGTAGCCGCCAACACCCGTGGCTCACCGGCGCGGATACGTTCGGCCAGCCGACCCAGCGAAACGCGATAGAAGTTCGTGCCTTCGGGCAGATTGACCAGCCGAATGATTTCTGGCATCGTCAGGGTGTCACCGCCATTCACCTCGATGCGATAGATCCAGAAACGGGGTGAGAAACACAGCGCGACCAGCACCTCCGCCATCAGCAGCACCAGCAGCACGCCGGCAATCGCCCAGAGGATACGCACGTACCGCAACCGCCGGACGTATTTGCGCTGCGCCGATTTGCGGCGCAGGTGCGCGACCTCCGGATTCATGGGGGGCAACGGCATATCCATGTAGGCGTTAATCCCGGTCTCCTCGTCTCCACGGCTTGCCGGCATACGCAAGCGTTCCGGCAAGAACGGTCAGGTTAGTGCTGTAATACCCGCATCCCGGTCGATCAAACTAGCCGCGCGCTCCCGCCAGCGCGTCGTCCAGCAGGCAATCCAGCAGTGCCGGGAAGTCGATGCCCGCCACGCGAGCCGACAGCGGCAGCAGGCTGGTATCGGTCATCCCCGGCAGCGTGTTTGTCTCCAGCACGGTGAGTGCCTCACCGGTGACGATCATGTCGGTACGGGACACTCCCCGGCAGCATAATGCTCGATGCGCGCGGATGGCATACTCCGCCGCGCGGGCACCGGCGGTCGCGCTGATGCGCGCGGGGCAGATTTCCTCGGTGGCGCCGGGTGTGTATTTCATCGTGTAATCGTAGAATCCGCTTTGCGGGATAATTTCCACTGCGGGCAAAGCGCGGAGGTTCGCCGTGCCCAGCACCGGCACGCTGATCTCCACGCCGTCGATGAAACGTTCCACCACCACGTCGGGGTCGTAGTCGAAGGCTTGTGCCAGCGCCGGCGCCAGCGCGGCCGTGTCACGCACAATTGTGATGCCGATGGTCGAGCCTTCGTTGGCCGGTTTCACCACGCACGGCACGCCCACCTCAGCCAGCACGCGCGCCTCGGTATCGGGGGAGGCGGACAAGGTGATGCCCGTAGGGGTGGGGATGCCTTCCTGGCAATAGATCATCTTCGCCAGGCCTTTGTGCATGGCCAGCGCACTTCCCAGCACGCCGGATCCGGTGTACGGCAACGCCAGCAAATCGAGCAACCCCTGCATGCGGCCATCTTCGCCGCCGGGGCCGTGCAGGGTGAGGAAGACGACATCCACCTG
Organism: uncultured bacterium; assembly: GCA_964472305.1. Classification (GTDB taxonomy): domain Bacteria; phylum Armatimonadota; class Hebobacteria; order CAIYQO01; family CAIYQO01; genus CAYYJR01. The sequence goes on along the minus strand of CAYYJR010000024.1, from coordinate 33,516 downwards.
GCCGCGCAAGGCGATAATCGTGGAGACATCCCCGGTGAAGTCCACCGGAGTGACCGCGTAGCGTGTGCGGTCAAGTGCTGCCGCGACATTCGCGCCGCTGCGGAGCGACACGGCGCGTTCGTTGGATGTGCCGCCCATCAGAACGGCTACACGAAGTTGTGCCATGGACCGGGACTGCTTTCATGCGAGGGTTCGTACGCTGTATTATAGCGCATTTTATGGGGTCAATTGCGGCTTTTTCGCCAATTTATCAATCGAAAATGTGTTTTTCCCGTGAGGCCGGCACGGCGTCCGGTCGCTTGCGGTACGTGCGCGTTCTCTTCAAACGACAACGATGATGGTCGACGGTGGTTTTTTCCCTTACCGACAGGAACTCGCAGTGGAATGGAGAACTATAGTAGTCGCCGGTAAATGCCGGTGACTCTTCAGGAGGTGTATACGTGCTTTCAGATATCGAAATTGCGCAACAGGCGACTATTCGACCTGTGCAGGAGATTGCCGACAAGCTGGGGGTGCCGGGGGATGAGTTGGAGTTGTATGGTCGCTACAAGGCCAAAATCAACCTCTCGATCCTCAAACGGTTGGCCGACCGGCCCACCGGCAAGTTGATTGTGGTGACGGCTATTACCCCAACACCGCTCGGAGAAGGCAAGACGGTCACCACGCTCGGCCTGGGCCAGGCGATGGACCGGTTGGGGTTGCGCACCTGCATCACGCTGCGCCAGCCGTCGCTGGGTCCGGTGTTCGGCATCAAGGGCGGCGCCGCGGGCGGCGGCTTTTCGCAGGTGATCCCGATGGAGGATTTCAACCTGCACTTCACCGGCGACATTCACGCCGTGTCGATTGCAAACAACCTGCTGGCTGCGTTCATCGACGCGCACCTGAAGCACGGGAATAAGCTGCGCATCAATCCGCAGACGATCAGTTGGCGTCGCGTGGTGGACGTCAGCGACGGCTGGGCACTGCGCAATGTGATCATCGGGCTGGGCGCCGATCTGCCCGCCCAGCGCCGCGGCGGCGTCCCACGCGAGACGGGATTCGATATTTCGGTGGCATCGGAAGTCATGGCCATCCTCGCGCTTACCACCAGCCTGCGCGACATTCGCGAGCGCTTCGCCCGCATCATCGTGGCGCGCGACATGGACGGCAATCCGATCACCGCGGAAGACTTGAAGTGCGCCGGCGCGATGGCGGTGCTGATGAAAGACGCCATCAAGCCCAACTTGATTCAAACGCTGGAGCACACCCCGGTCCTGGTGCATGCCGGCCCGTTCGCCAACATCGCCCATGGCAACAGCAGCGTGCTAGCCGACCGTATCGCCCTGAAACTGGCCGATTACGTGGTCACCGAAGCCGGATTCGGCGCCGACATGGGCGCGGAGAAGTTCTGCAACATCAAGTGCCGGCAGGGGAACCTGAAACCGAGCTGTGCGGTGGTAGTCGCCACCGTGCGTGCGCTGAAAATGCACAGCGGACGCTTCAGCGTGGTCGCCGGCAAGCCACTCGACCCGCGGTTGCAGCAAGAAGATTTGCAGGCGCTGCGCGACGGCATCGGCAACCTGGAAAAGCAGGTGGAGAACATGCGCCAGTTCGGCATTCCGGTGGTGGTTGCCATCAATAACTTCCCCACCGACACTCCGGCGGAGATTGAATTCATCCGTGAGCGGGCTATCGCGGCCGGCGCGGAAGATGCCTGCCTGAGCAAGGTGTGGGCGGAAGGCGGCGCGGGTGGCACCGACCTGGCAGAAGCCGTTGCCAAGGCGTGCGACAAGCCCAGCAACTTCCAATTCCTCTATCCCGACGATGCTACGATCAAGGAGAAAATCGAAGCCATCGCGACCAAGGTCTATGGCGCGGCCGGCGTGACCTATGCGGCGCAGGCCGAAGACTCCATTAAGCTCTACACCGAGTGGGGATTGGACAAGCTGCCCATCTGCATGGCCAAAACGCACCTCTCACTGTCGCACGACCCCACGCTGAAGGGCCGTCCGCGCGACTTCGTGGTGCCCATCCGCGACATCCGCCCCTCCGCGGGCGCGGGATTCCTCTACCCGCTGGCGGGCGAAATGTCCACCATGCCCTCGCTGCCCACCGTGCCCGCCGGCACTAAGGTGGATATCGACGAAAACGGCAACATCGTCGGACTGTTCTAACCCTCGATCGACGCGCATTGGCCACGGGGTTGTCCGCCTGGACAGCCCCGTGGTTTTTCGTGCTGTCAATGGAACGGATTCGGAAGGTCATAGCGAAAGGCGCTTTCGTTCAGGCATCGGGAGCTGTCGAGGTCGTCAGGCTGCAGTTTGCCTGCCCGTGCCCGGTTCGGTGGTTTCGCGACGGTTTGCCCGGTGCACGATCATTCCCAGACGCAGCAACGATCCTGCAACCACCGGGATTGCCATCCGTTTCAGGATGCACAGTGATTCATAACTGGTATCAGTAGTGCGCTTCCTCTTTCAGCTTCCCGCCGAAGATTCGGTAAACCCAGGTGATGTAGATCAGGACGAGGGGCATGCCGATTAGGGTGATGATGAGCATCGCCTGAAGCGCAAGGGGCGAGGAGGAGGCGTTGCCGACCGTGAGGCTGGCGGCGGGATTGCCTTGTGCGGGAACGAGCAGGGGGAAGAGCGCGACGGCGGCGGCGCCAAGCAATACAGTGATGGCGATCGACGAGAGGAAGAAGGCAAGGCGGCGACGGCGCAGCTCGTTGGCGATGCCGGTGGCGAACACGGCGGCCATTCCGAGCGTCGGCAGCAACCAGAGCGCCGGAAATTGCCGATAATTGCGCAGCAGGTGGGGCAACGCGACCGTAGCGAGGAGGACGGTGACAACGAGCAGCGTGAAATACAGCGTCCACGTCGCGCGTGCCCACGTCCGCGCGCGCTCGATGACCTCGCCTTCAGCTTTCATGCCCAGGTAGAGAGCGCCGTGGGTGGCGATCATCGCCAGGTTCAGCACCCCGACGAGCACGGCGAAGCTGTTCAACAGCGACTGTGGCGTGCCGGTGAAGGTGCCGCCGGCATCCAGTGGAATACCGCGCAGCAGGTTGCCGAACGTCACCCCCAGCAGCAACACCGCCAGCGTGCTGCTGGCCGCCACCGCGACGCTCCAGTAGGCGCGTGACTTCGGCGTGTGGCTTTTCGCGCCAAAATCGATGGCAACGGCGCGCATGATCAGCGCGAAGAGCAACAGCATAATAAACAGGTAAAAACCACTGAACACCGCGGCATACACCGGGGGAAAGACCGCGAACAGCAATCCGCCCAGCGCGATCAGCCACACCTCGTTGCTGTCCCAGAATGGGCCGATCGCAGCGAACAGCGTCTGCCGTGTGCGCTCGTCCCGCGCTCGCGACAGCAGCATGCCCAGCCCCAGGTCGAAGCCGGAGAGCAGCGTGAACACCACCAGCACGAACGTCAACAACCAGAACCATGTCACCTGCAGCACGCTCATGGCGTCCCTCCCTCTGCCGGGGTTTCACCAACGGATTCCGGCCCGCGATGCAATTCCCGACCCATGAATCCCAGCCAGAACACGGTGAATACCGTATAGAGCACGCCCAGCCCGATCATCGAGAACACAATGTAGGATGCGGGCACATTGGGCGAGATGGCGTCACGGGTCAATATCAGGTGATAAACGATCCACGGCTGACGTCCCACCTCGGTGGTCATCCAGCCCAACTCATTGGCAAGGAACGGCAGCGGAATGGCAAGCACCGCAACCAGGTAAAACCAGCGACTGCCATCCAGCCAGCGTTTCCAGTTCAGCAGCAATCCCAGCGCCGGAAAGGCGATACAGAACAAGCCAATGAGTACCATGAGATGGAAGGGATAGAACGTCAACGGCAACGGCGGCCACAGCGCTTCCGGTGTCTGATCGAGGCCGGCAATCTCCGCATCCGGGCGCAGTCTGGCAAGCAGGCTCAATCCGGCGGGCAGGCGGATGGCATAATGCACGGTGCGTTGAGGCCCGTCGATGATGCCGAATAGCAGGAGCGGCGCATAGCGCTGGGTCTGGAACAATCCCTCGAAGGCCGCCAGCTTGGTTGGCTGGGTATCGGCAACCTGAATGGCATGATAGTGCCCGAGGCCGAGTTGGGCGACGGAAGTGACAAAGGCTACCACCAGCGCCAGCATCACCATGCGCCGCGCGGCGGCAACATGACGCTGCTTGAGCAGGAACCAGGCATTGATACCGAGCACGAAGAACGCCCCGGTCATCAGCGCCGCGTTGAGCGTGTGCAGGAAGCGCGGGATAGTCGAATAATTGATGATGGCAGCCCAGAAGTCCGACAGCACCGGACGACCGTCCACCAGGGTATAGCCGGCGGGCGTCTGCATCCACGAGTTCGCGGAGATGATCCAGAACGCCGACATGGTCGAACCGAGAGCCACCATCAGCGCGGAAAACCAGTGCGCGCGGCGCGAGACTCTGTCCCACCCCAACAGCAGTACGGCGATAAAAGTGGATTCCAGGAAAAAGGTGAAGATGACTTCGCTGGCCAGCGGTGGTCCGAAGATATCGCCGACATATTTGGAATAGGTCGCCCAGTTGGTGCCGAATTGGAATTCCATCGCGATGCCGGTCGCCACGCCGACCGCGAAGTTGATGGAGAAAAGCCTGATCCAGAAGCGTGCCAGATTGCGGTCGTCCATGCTTCCCGTGCGCCAGTAGCGCGTCATCAGCCCGACGATGAACCAGCTCAATCCGATGGTCAGCGGCGCGAAGATAAAGTGATACCCCACTGTCACGGCAAATTGTATGCGCGCCAGTAATGCAGCATCCATTACAGCCTCCAGACTTGAGATGTTATGGTGTCCCACCCACCATGCGGCCAATCAGCGCGAGCCACGGGGCTGGATAAATCCCGAGCCAGAACAGCAGTAAGACCACGAGCGCCAGTACGGCTCCCGCCAGCCGGATGGTGACCGGCATCGCGGCCGGCGCCAACGCGTCCTCCGGTGCCCGATACAGCGTCCGCACCACGCGCAAGTAGTAGTATAAGCTTACTGCGCTGTTCAGGATGAGTGCAATAACCAGCACCCACAACTGCGCTCCCACGCCAACGAGTACGATAAAAAATTTTCCCATAAAGCCGGCGGTCAGCGGCAATCCGGCCAGCGAGAGCAGGCATACGGTGAGCGCTCCGGCGACCCACGGGTGGCGCCAGGCCAATCCGTGATACGCCTCCAGTTGATCGATATCGCGCGCACCGCCGGAAAGATAGACGATCACCCCAAACGCTCCGAGGGTGGTGACAAGATAGGCTGTCAGGTAGAAGGTTATCACCATGGCTGCCGGACTGCCGCCGGCTAAAAAGGCGACCAGCAGGTAGCCCATATGTGCAATCGAGGAATAGGCCAGCAGGCGCTTCAGATTATGTTGCAGCAATGCGAGCAGATTGCCGGCGAACATGGTGAGAACGGCTATTATCGCCAGCGTGGGCGCCAGCGATGCCACGCCAGACGTCGACAACGGACCGAAGAAACGGAGCAACAGCGCTGCCACCGCGGCTTTCGAGACCGTCGCAATGAACGCGGTCACCGGGGCGGGCGCCCCTTCAAAAACATCCGGCGTCCACAGGAAGAAGGGGAACAGCGCAAGTTTGAAGCCGACACCGACCAGGATCATCGCGATGCCGGTCAACATCAGCACGTCCACCCGGCGCTCCAGGATGATGAGTACCAGCAGGTCGGGCAGCTTCATTGTTCCCAGCGCGGAATATACCAGCGCCATTCCGAACAACACGAATGCCGAGGAAACGCCTGCCAGGATCAGGTATTTGATTCCCGCCTCGATGCCGTGCCCGCTGACGCGGTGATATGCCGCCAGGATGTAGATGGCGACGCTTAAAATTTCCAGTCCGAGCAGGAACGAGGCGAAGTGCGTACTGGTCGCCAGCGTGACGGCGCCCAGCGTGCCCAACAGCAGCAGCAGGTAATATTCCTCGCGCAGGCCGCCGCGCCGCGCCCAATAGCCGTAGGAATAGAGCGCGATGACAAAGGCAGCCCCCAGGATCAGCCCGGCGTAATAGAGCGCGTAGGCATCAATCAGCAGCAGCGTGGTCAACCGATGCGGCGCCTGCGCGAGCGCCGGCGGCAACGCCGCCAACGCTCCCGCCAGTCCGAGCATGGCCAGTGCCGCGGTGACGCGGTAGCTGCGCCGGACAGCGATGACGATCATCATTACCACAACCATGCCGGCCAATACCAGCAGCGGAAGCAGCGCAAGCAGGTCAGGGCGAGTCATGCGCACCTCCCTCCACGACGACTTCCACCGCCTTCCCGGCGCCGTAGGTGGTTCCCGCCGCCGCGCGCAATCCGTCCAACGCGGGCGCGGCGGTGCGCAGCAGCGGTTGCGGATAGAGTCCGATCCACACCAGCAGCGCCATCACCGGCACCAGCATTGCCATCTCGCGTGCTCCCAGATCAGCAGCCGGTTCGCTGGTCAGGGGTGGGCCCCAGAACACTTGCTGCACAATGCGTACGGCGTAGATCATCGAGACGATGAAGCCGGCAGCCGCGACCGCGGCGAAGACCGGGGCAACGCGGAAGACACCGAGCAGTACTAAAAATTCTCCGATGAAAGTACCCAGTCCGGGCAGACCGAGCAACGCCAGCACCAGGAACAAGCCCACCCCGCTCAAGCGCGGCCAGCAGGCCCAGAGTCCGCTCATGCGGCTGATCTCGCGCGTTCCGGTGCGCTGGCTGAGGGCGCCGATGAGTATAAACAACGCGCCGGTGCTCAGGCCGTGAGCGAGCAGGATGACCGTCACTCCCTGCAGTGCGAGTGTGTTCCAGGCGTAAATACCGAGCAGAACGAATCCCATGTGGCTGATGCTGGTGTAGGCTACCAGGCGCTTGAAATCGGTCTGGCCGAAAGCGAGCAGCGCCCCATAGAGGATGCCGACGATACCAAGCACCATCGGCACGCTGGCAAAGGCGAACGAGGCTGCCGGGAACAGCGGCACGGCGAAGCGCAGCAGACCATAGGCGCCGACTTTCAGCACCAGTCCGGCCAGGTCAACGCTGCCGGCCACCGGCGCCTGGGTATGCGCGTCGGGTAGCCAGGTATGTACCGGTACCGCCGGCAACTTCACCGCGAAGGCGAGGAAGAAGGCCAGCATCAGCCAGAACGCCACCGCCGGTGCGAGCGGGGTATGCAGCAGCGCAAAATAGTCGAAGGTATAGCTGCCGGTGGCGGCGCCGTGCGCGATGACCAACCCGAGAATACCCACCAGCAGGAACAGTCCGCCGGCCTGGGTAAAAAGGAAGAACTTCACCGCCGCGTAGTGCCGTTGCTCATGTCCCCAGATTTCGATAAGAAAATAGAGCGGGATCAGCATCATCTCCCAACTGAAGTAGAACAGGAACAGATCCATGGCCAGGAACGTCCCGCTGATGCCGGCGATGCTCCACAGCAGGTTGAAGTGGAAGAGGCCAATTTTCGTGTGGATGCCCGTCCAGGAGGCCAGCACGGAGAGCACGCCAAGGAAGGCGGTGAGCAGCAGCAACAGCAGGCTCAACCCATCAAGTGCCAGATGGAAGCTGATGCCGATTTGCGGGATCCATGGCAGGGTGAAGTCGATAAACGCGTGCCCGGACACCGGCGGGGCGGCCCAGTACTGCGTGCCGAGGAACAGCACGAGGAGCAACTGCGCCAACAGCGCGCACAACGCCACCCACCGTGAGGCGAGTTGACTCCAGCGCGCGGCCCACCAGGCCAGCACTCCACCGAAAAACGGCAACAGTAATATCCAGACCAGCGTCATAACAGCACCAACAGCGCGATTAGCAGCACGGCGCCGATCGCCACCCCGGCGGCGTACCAGCGCACGTTGCCGTTTTCGGCGGCGCGCGCCAGCGCGGCGACGCGCGTCATCGTCCACGCGAGCGAATTGTAATAGTAATCCACCACATCCTGCCGGTTCACCGCGGTCAGCCAGTGGTAGGGGCGGACGAACAGGCGGTCATAGAACCAATCGAATCCCCATCCCTCCTGCCACAGGCGGTGCAGCGCCGCTCCGATGGGAGCAAGCCGCCAGCGTTCGCTGACGTCCGGCCGGCGCCGGTAAAGCTGATACGCGAGCAGGATACCGATGACCGAGGCCAACACCGAGGCAAACTGCAACGCGATCTCGATGCCCGGCGTTCCCCGCGCCGGCAGTGTCGACGGCAGCACCGGATGCAAGAAATCGGACAGGAACGTAAAGCCGCCGAACATGGGCGGCAACTCGATAAAGCCGGCGACCACGGAACAGATCGCCAGCGTCACCAGCGGAATGCTCATCGTGCGGTCGAGGTTGCCTGCCGGTTGTTGGCGTGCCCTGCCGAAGAAGACGAGGAACACCATACGGAAGGCATACAGTCCGGTGAGGATTGCCCCGAGCCACGCGCCCGCCCACAGCCACGCACTGCCTTGCGCTGATGCCCACGCCTGATAGAGGATGAGATCCTTGCTGTAAAATCCCGCCGTGACCAGCGGCAACGCCGCCAGCGAGAATGCGCCGATCAGAAACGTGCGGTAGACCAGCGGCAATCGGTCGCGCAGTCCGCCCATCTTCCGCATGTCATGCTCGTCATGCAAGTTGAGGATCACCACCCCGGCAGCGAGAAAAAGCAGCGCCTTGAAGAAGGCGTGGGTGGCGAGGTGAAAGATGGCGGCCGACCACGCGCCCACTCCGAGCGCGAGGAACATATAGCCGACCTGGCTGATGGTCGAATAAGCCAGCACACGCTTCACGTCCCACTGTGTCAGCGCACTGAAGGCGGCAAGCAGCAGCGTCGCCACGCCGATGACGGCGACAAGGTGCTGCACGACGGGGGCCAGCGTGAAGAGGACATGCAGTCGTGCGATCAGGTAGACACCGGCGGTGACCATGGTGGCCGCGTGAATGAGTGCGCTCACCGGGCTGGGGCCAGCCATGGCGTCCGGCAGCCACACCTGCAGCGGGAGCTGGGCGGATTTGCCCACCGCCCCGGCCAGCAGCAGCGCGGCGGCGGCAACGGCCAGTCCCGACCCCACCGCCCACTGTGCCGCGGCTTGTTGCATCACTGCCTGGATCTGCAGCGTGCCCAGGGTGGTAAAGAGCAGGAACAACCCGACGACAAAGGCGGCGTCACCGATGCGCGTGACGATGAACGCCTTCATTGCCGCACGGCCGTTCTCCGGGTGGCGATACCAAAACCCGATCAACAGGAAGCTGCACAGGCCAACGCCTTCCCATCCCAGATAGAGCAGCAGCAGGTTATCCGCCAGCACCAGCACCAGCATGCTGGCGATGAACAGGTTCATATACGCGAAGAAGCGGTGATACCCTTCCTCACGAGCCATAAAGCCGGCGGAATACAGGTGGATAAGGAAGCCGACGATGGTCACGACCAGCGCCATCACCAGCGAAAGCGGATCGAGGCGGAAGGCAATCTCCGGCGCGAAGGTTTCGACCCGCATCCACGTCCACAGCACCTGGGTAAACGCCGCATCCGGCGGTGGAGCGGCGATGAAACCGATGCCCAGCACGATAGCCAGCAGTGCGGCTACTCCGACTGATCCCACGCCCACCGCCGCGACCGCGCGTCCGGGCCAGCGGGCGCCCGCCGCCACCAGCAGCAGGAAGCCGGCCAACGGCAGCGCGAGCATGAGCCAGAGCAGATTGAACAGCATCGTCAGCCTCGCATTCCGCTCACGGCGTTGACGTCAAGCGTCTTGAAATGCCGGTGCATCAGCAGCACCAGCGCCAGCCCCACCGAGACTTCCACCGCCGCCAGAGTGAGGATGAAGAGAAACATGACCTGCCCGTCCGGTTGCTGCCGGCGTGCACCGGCGACGACGAAGGCCAGTCCGGCGGCATTGAGCATGATCTCAATCGAGAGCAGGATAAAGACGATATTGCGTCGCGACAGCACGCCGACCAGCCCGAGCGTGAAGAGCACGCCTGCCAGCAGTAATCCATATTGCACCGGAATTGTCGTCATATTCGTCTCACCGTCGCGCCAGGTGATAGGCGCCCAGCAGGCCGGCGAGGAGCAGTTGTGAGGACAGCTCCACCCCGAGCAGATACGGACCATACAGCGCCGCGCCGACCTGGTGCGGCGTGACGACAGCCACCGTCGCCACCGTGCCGGACGGCAGCAGCAAGGCGGATATCGTCGCCAGCAGCAGGATGCTCCCCAGGATGCCGGGACCGAGCAGCAAGCGCGGCGTGAACCAGGCGCGCTCCTGTTCGCTGGATTGCGGACCCAGGTTCAGCATCATAATCACGAAGACGAATAACACCATAACGGCCCCCGCGTAAATGATCACCTCCAGCGCGGCGACGAACGGCGCCCCCAGCGTGTAGAAAACGATCGCAATTGCGAGCAGCGAGGTAATCAGGTACAGCAAGGCATGCACGGCATTGGTGCGGGTAATGACCATGAGGGTGGCCAGCACCGCCACCGCCGCCGCCGTGAAAAATACATAGGTCATGTCGTCTCGCTTTCGTCAGGGCAGCAGGCTGCGCACATCGACCGGCGCGCGTTCTTCGTCCCCGTCTCCTTTGTCTTTACCGGCAATCGCCACCCCGGCGACCCGGTAATAATTGTAGCCGTGGTATTTCCCTTGCCCGCTGATGAGCAAATCCTCTTTCTCGTAGACCATGCCCGTGCGGACGTATTCGCTCATCTCGAAGTCGGGCGTTAATTGAATCGCGCAGGTCGGACAGGCCTCTTCGCAGAAACCGCAAAAGATACAACGCGAAAAGTTAATGCGAAAGAACGCCGGATAACGCCGTCCGGAATCATCCTGCGTCGCCTGCAGCGCGATGCAATCCACAGGACAGGCTGCCGCGCACAAGTAGCAGGCGACGCAGCGCTCCTGGCCGTCTGGATCGCGAGACAGGATGATGCGTCCGCGCCAGCGCGGCGGCAGCGCGCGCCGTTGCTCCGGGTATTGCACCGTCACCCGTCGATTGAACAGGTGCAGGAAAACGTCCCATAATGTCCGCACGATGCTGAGCATTCTTGCCTCACGTATGCGTGGTCAGCACAATCCCGGCCGTGACAAGCAGGTTCACCAGCGCCAGCGGCAGCATCAGCTTCCACCCGAATTCCATCAACTGGTCGTAACGCGGGCGGGGCAGCGCGCCGCGAATGAGAATGAACAGTGCGATGACCACCAGTGTTTTTAGCAAAAACCAGAGCTCCGGCGGCAGCCACGGCCCCAGCCAGCCGCCGAAGAAGAGGGAGACGATAAGCGCGGAGACCAGCGTAATGCCGAGATATTCGCCCAGGTAAAACATGGCGAATTTCATCCCCGAGTATTCGGTGTGATAGCCGGCCACCAGTTCGTTCTCCGCTTCCGGCAGATCGAAGGGAATGCGCCGCGTCTCCGCCAGTCCGGCGATGAAAAAGATGAACAGGCCGAGGAACTGCGGGATGCAGAACCAGAGCTGCTGCTGCGCGACGACGATGTCGCCCAGGCTGAACGAGCCGACCTGCATCACCACGCCCATGAGCGACAAACCCATGAACACCTCATAGCTCAGCATCTGCCCGACCGCGCGCAGGCTGCCCAGCAGCGCATACTTGTTGTTCGACGCCCACCCGGCAAGGGCGATGCCGTAGACCGCCATGGATGACATGGCGAGGAAGAAGAGCAAGCCGATATTCAGGTCGGCAACGGCAAGCCGTGGCGAAAAGCGGATGATCGCGAAGGACATCAACGTGGCCGCGACGATCACCGCCGGCGCGAGGATGAAGACGGGACGGTCGGCGAATGGCGGAATCCAGTCCTGTTTGGCGAGGATCTTGATCATGTCCGCCACAACCTGCAACAGTCCGAACGGACCGACCCGGTTAGGTCCATACCGCTCCTGCCACAACGCCAACAGCCGGCGCTCGCCCCAGATCAAGCCGGCGGCGATCAGGAAGACCCCCAGCAGCACCACGACGATAGCGAGCAGTTGCTGCACGATCACGGCGTCTCCTCCGCGCCGACCGGAGTGAGCGTAACCCAGGCGGGCAGGTCGATGCCGCGCGTTGCCGGCAATCCCACCGGCAGCGCGACGACGCCGGTCGGCAGGTCTGGTCGCAGGCGGACGATACCCTCGACCTGTTGCGTGCCTTCTCGGATGATGGCCGTCTCCCCATCGACGAGGTGCAGCCGTGCGGCATCGGCGGTGTTGATTGCCAGATATGGAGCGGGGGCGCGCTCGGCGATGCCGGGCGACCGCAGGCTTAATTCTTCCGAGCCGAAGACGTGGTAGGCGGGCAACAGCAGCCAGACCCCGGGGCGCGGGACGAAGGCGGCAGGCACCTGTATGAAATACCGTGCGGCGCCCGGCGACGGTTCGATGAGTCGCATGCCCGGATTGCCGCCCCGCAGCGGTCCACCCACTTCCTGCTGGAACTGATTCACCGACTGCACCGAGTTCCATCCCGGCGCCCAGAAGCGCGGAATCAGCGCCGGAGGCGGCTGATTCGCATAGCCTTCCATGGAGAAATTCAATGGCGCATCCTGGTCTGGCGGGGGCGGCGGCTCGTGCACATCAAGGTTGGCCGTGATGGCGGTGCGCCCGCTATAACGAGGTGTCTGGCGTGGAATTTTCTGCCCGATCAGGCGGAACGACGCCGATGGTGCGGCCTCCGCCGCCGCGGCCAATTCCGGCAGTTCGGCGGCCAATGCGGTCAGCACGGCATCGAGATTTTGCCACCGCGGCGTTTCTGTTCCTCCGGCGACGGCGATCATTGCGTCCAGCCAGCGCCAGCTCTCCTGAATATCCTCCGGTGGGGTAAATACCTGAAAGAAGCGCTGTGCCCGTCCCTCGCTGTTGACCAGCGTGCCGTCCGCTTCGGCGAAGGCGGCGGCGGGAAGCACCACGTCGGCCCGCTCGGTGGTGGCATGGTGCAGGGAATCGAGGACGATCACCTGTCGGGCATGGGTGAAGATCGCCTCGGTGGTTGCCGCGCCGAACTGCTGATACAGGTCGGCTTCCGCCACCACCACCGTATCGGCCTCGCCCCGCCGCAACGCCTCTACGGCGTCATCGATGTCGCCGCCGTCCTGCATCACCAGGCCCAGGCTGTTGCAGGTCGGGGCCGTGTAGCATAATCCCTGGCCCAGCGCCCATGCCGTGTTGGCTGCCGCCTGCACCACTGCCAGACTCTCGCAGCCCGTGCCGGAGATCACCAGTGGGCGTTTCGCCGTCTTCAACGCCGCGGCGATTTGCTGCGCCAGCGCTTGCATCTCCACCGATAGCCCTGCGACCGGCGGTGCGGCGGGGTCGAGTGCATGTGCCACCGCGAAGCCCAGGCGGGCCAGGTCATCCGGCGCGGCGCGGTACGTTGCCGTCGCCACGTCATCGAGCCGGGTTGCCAGGGGGGTGGCGATGAAGAACGGGCTGCGCTCCTGCTGGATCGCCTCCCGCGCGGGGGCATCGTCGAATGGGGGGATGCCCAGCGCCGGCGGCACCTGCTCCCGCGGGGCTTGCCATGCTGCCTGGCGCAGCGCCAGCGCCAGCATGGGTGCCGTATTGCTGACATCCTCGCCCAGCACGAACACGGCATCGGCGCGGGCGGCCTCCTGCTGCGTCGGCGTGCGCGACGGCCCGTCGCGCAGTATTGCCAGCACGGCCCGCAGCAGCGCGTGGTGCCGCGGCGACACGCCGGGGTAGCAGCGGTCGGCGCCGACCAGCGTGCGCAACGCGAAGTTGGTCTCCAGCGAGGCGCGCGGCGAACTGATGCCGATGATGCGTCCCGCGTGCAGCACGCCGGCCAGATGGGCGAGTGCCGCCGCGCGGGTGACCGCCTGGCGCGCTTCGCCCGTTCCCAGCAGCGGGGTGACGATGCGCTGGTCGCTGTTGACGAATTCATAACCGAAGCGTCCGCGGTCGCAGAGAAAATAGCCGTTGACATCGCCGTGATACCGATTGCGAATGCGCCGCAGCATGCCGTAACGCTCGCCGGGAATAGTATTGCACCCCAGTCCGCAGTGCACGCAGATGGACGGCGCGGTTTGTAAATCCCACTTGCGGGTGTAATGCCGCCAGAGCGTTTTATCGGTAAAGACGCCGGTCGGGCACACTTCCACCAGGTTGCCGCTGAACTCGCTTTCCAGCGTGCCCTCCTCGTGTCGACCGAAATACACGTGTTCATGGGCGCCGAAGACGCCGAAGTCGCGCCCGCCGGCAAAATCGCGATAAAAGCGCACGCAGCGGTAGCATTGAATGCAGCGATTCATCTCATGCTTCACGAACGGACCCAGTTCCTGATTCCGGTAGGTACGCTTGGTGAACCGCATGCGCCGGTACACATGGCCGGTCATCAGCGTCATGTCCTGCAAGTGACACTCACCGCCTTCGTCGCACACCGGACAATCATGCGGATGGTTGACCATCAGCCACTCGATGACGCCGGCCCGGAAAGCGACGGCTTCCGGATCGTCCACCGAGAGGCGCATGCCGTCTTTCGCCGGCGTCATGCACGCCATCGCGATGCGCCCGTGGGTATCCTGTTCATTTTTATAGAGCTTTACCGCGCACTGCCGGCAGGCGCCGACGGCATGCAGCGCCGGATGCCAACAGAAAAACGGCAAATTGATACCCAGCGACAGGCAAACCTCCAGGAGATTTTTGCCTTCGTCGTCGATCTGATATGGCCGGTTATCGATAAAAATCGTTGGCACGCGTTATCTCCACGGGCAGCGTTTGTCCGCGATATGTCGCTCAAAATCCGGACGGAAGTAGCGCAGCGCACTCTCCAGCGGCGACATGGCGCCGGGCGCCAGCGCGCAGAAGGTGCGGTTGAGTTGGATGGTGTGCGCGTGATGGTCCAGCACCTCCAGATCGACCGGCTCCCCCCGTCCATCCTCGATGGCGCGCAGGGTGTCGCGCACCCACGGCAATCCTTCGCGGCATGGGGTGCACCAGCCACAGGATTCCTGCGCGAAAAACTGCGCGATGCTGAACAGCGTTCCCACCGGGCAGGTGCGGTCATCCAGCACGATCATAGTACCGGTGCCCAGGCGACTGCCGGCCTGTTCCACCGTGTCGAAATCCATGCGCACATCCAGATGCTCGTCGAGCAGGAAGCTGGTGGAAGCGCCACCCGGCAGCAGCGCGCGGAACGCATAACCCGCGCGCATCCCGCCGGCATGCTCCTCCAGCAGTTCGCGCGCCGGGGTGCCCAGCGGCAGTTCCCACAACCCCGGTCGCTTCACCCGGCCGCTGGCGCCGTAGATTTTTGTCCCGCCGTTCGCCGACCGACTAAGCCGGCGAAACCACTCCCATCCCCGATGCAGGATATGCGGCACGCAGCAGACCGTTTCTACGTTGTTGACCACCGTCGGCTTGCCCCACAAGCCGCTCACCTGCGGAAAAGGCGGTTTGCTGCGCGGCACGGCACGCTTGCCTTCGAGGGCATTCAACAAACCTGTTTCCTCGCCGCAGATATAACGTCCGACGCTGGTATGCACATGCAGCGCCAAGCTGAACGACGAGCCGAGAATCCTCGCGCCGAGATAGCCGCGCGCGGCAGCCTCGGTGATAGCGCGTGCGAGGCGCTGGCCCGCCAGTTGATACGCCCAGCGCAGGAAAATATAGGCGTGCTCCGCCTCGATGGCATATGCGCCGATAATGATGCCTTCGAGCAACTGGTGCGGATTGCCTTCCAGCAACCACCGGTCCTTCATTGTCCCGGGTTCCATCTCATCGGCGTTCACGATGAAGTATTTCGGACGGCGCGCCGTTTCGCCCATCGGCACCACGCTCCACTTGGTGCCGGTGGGAAAGCCGGCGCCGCCGCGTCCGCGCAGGTGCGATTGCGTCACTTCCTCCTGCACCTGCCGCGGCGACAACTGCAGCGCCCGGCGCAATCCCTGGTAGCCGCCGGCCTTCTCGTAGGCTGCCAGGTCGAGCGGTTCACCGTCGGGCCGTATTAATTGTGTCAGCGGTTTATCCATCGTGCATCACGCGTAGGAACGTAATATGTCGTCCACCCGCTCCGGGGTCAGTTCGCCGTGCAGATCATTATCGATCATCATCACCGGTGCACGGTCGCACGCGCCCAGGCACACCGTCGGCAGCAGCGTGAAGCGTCCGTCCGCCGTCGTCTCGCCGAAGGTAATGCCCAGCCGTGTTTTGCAGTGGTCATACAGCGTGGTCGCGCCCATGATCCAGCAACTGACGCTGTCGCACAGCAGGATGACATGCCGTCCCACCGGCTGCCGGTAGATGCGGCTGTAAAAGGTCGCCACCGCATCCACTTCCTCACGCGACAGGCTGAGGAAATCCGCTACCGCCGCGATGGCGTCGTCCGCCACCCAGCCACGGTGCCGCTGCACGATCAGCAAGGCGTCCGGGAGCACGGCTTCCCGGCGATCATGCTGCCGCATGGCCTCCTCGATCTCGTATTGTTCCGCTGCGCTTAACATCGCTGTATCCTATGGCGATCCGGCATTCCCGCGTGTCGAAAGCCGGCGCGGCCTGTGGTGTTGCTGCCACCGTGATGTGCCGTTACCGGTCCACGTCCGACATCACGAAGTCGATGCTGCCCATGACCGCGATCAGATCGGGCACCATGCCCCCGCGGCTCAACGACGGCACCAACTGGATGTGCGGAAAGGATGGAGTACGGATGCGCGTCCGGTACGACATCGTGCCGCCGTCGCTGACCAGGTAATACCCGGTGTTTCCTTTCGGCGTCTCAGCCGTGATGCAGGCCTCTCCCGCCGGGATCACCGGTCCCCAGCTCACGCCGAGGAAGTGATCGATCAGTGTCTCGATATCATGCAGCGTGCGTGCCTTCACCGGCGGCGTGGCCAGCGGATGATGCGATTTATACGGGCCGGCCGGCATCTGCCGCAAGCATTGCTCGATGATGCTCAAGCTCTGCCACATCTCCTCCACATGCACCGTCGCACGATCAAAGCAGTCGCCGGACGTTCCCACCGGCACCTCGAAATCGAACTGGTCATATCCGCCGTACGGCCGTTGCTTGCGCACATCCCACGCCAGGCCGCTGCCGCGCAGCATCGGGCCGGTGGCGCCCCACTCAATGGCCTGATCGAGGGTTAGCGTGCCCACGCCGCGCGTACGCGCGCGGAAGATGCGATTCTGCAGCACCGATTTTTGATAACCGGCGAGGCGCTTACGCATATACGCGAGGAAATCGCGCACCAGGGTTTCCCAGCCATCGGGCAAATCCTGCGCGACGCCGCCGATGCGAAACCACCCCGGATGCATGCGCGCCCCCGTCACCGCTTCCACGATGCCAAGGGCGCGTTCGCGGTCGGTGAACATATAGAGCACCGGCGACATCATCCCCAGGTCCTGCGCGAAGGTGCCGAAATAGACCAGGTGGTTGATGACGCGGAATAACTCCGCCATCATGATGCGAATCACCCGTGCGCGGTCGGGCACCGCGATGCCGGCCAACCGCTCCACCGCCATTACATAGGGATAATTGTTCTGCACGCCGCTGAGATAATCGACACGATCCGTGTAGGGAATATAGGTATGCCAGCTCTGTCGTTCGCCCATCTTCTCCGCGGCGCGATGGTGAAAGCCGATGTCGCACACCAGGTCCACGATTTCCTCGCCGTCCAACTGCAGCACCACCCGCAGCACGCCGTGTGTGCCGGGATGGTGCGGTCCGATATTGAGGAACATGCACTCGAAGCCTTCCAACTCGCACTCCATGCCCCAGTCTTCGGGTGTGAACTGCAGCAGGGTTTCGCGGTGGGCTTGCTGCGATGGCGTCAGGGTGAAACGCCCCAACTCCGTGGCGCGGGCGGGATGCTCCTTTCGCAGCGGATGACCTTCCCACCATGGCGGCAGCAGGATGCGCCGCAGGCGCGGCAGGCCGGTGGGAGTGATGCCGAACATATCCCACAGTTCCAACTCGTACCAATGGGCGGCGGGCCAAAGGTCGGTGACCGTGTCCAGCGCGGGTGTCTCGCCCGTCAACGGCACCTTCAGCCGCACATCGGCGTTCCGTGCGTAGGAGAGCAGATGATAGACGACGGTGAAATCGGCGGCGGGTTGTCCCTGCCGCCGGGTGCGTTCGCGCTCGTCGATGGCGGTGAGATCGTAAAGCACGCGGTAGGGGTTATCGATCTCTGTCTTCAGATAGCCCAGCACCGCCTTAACCTGTGCGGCATCCACCCAGGCAGTCGGAATGCCATCCGCCGTCGACTGCTCGGTGATGCCGGCGCGGGGGAACTGTTCGCGGAGCGTTTCGATGATATCCGGATGTTCGCGCACACGACCCCCTATATGCTGTCCGGCGGGCGCAGTTCCCGCTGTTGCCGGCGCGCCTCGCGCTTCGCGTCGCGCTGTATCGGCATCTCCGGTCGATACACCCCTTGCGGCCCCACCACCCAGCTCAATGGTCGCTTTTCCTGGCCGACGGCCTGCTGCAACAGCAGCAAACCCTCCATGAACGCCTCAGGACTCGGTGGGCATCCCGGGATATACACATCGACCGGGAGAAATGTATCTACGCCTTGCACCACGCTATAGATATCATACATGCCGCCGGAATTGGCGCAGGAGCCCATGGAAATTACCCAGCGCGGCGCCAGCATCTGCTCGTATAATTGCACGATCACCGGCGCCATCTTGTTGAAGACGGTGCCGGCGATCACGATGAGATCGGCCTCGCGGGGAGTGCTGCGGATGACTTCCGCGCCGAAACGGGCAATGTCGTAACGGCTGGTGAGGCTGGTGGCCATCTCGACGTAGCAGCATGATAAGCCGAAGTTAAATGGCCAGAGCGAATTCTTGCGCCCCCACGCCAGCAAGTCTTGCAGGCGTGACAGGAGCACGGATTGTTTCACCGGGGTGGTCAGCGACCCGGCGGCATCCGTCGTGTAGCCCGCAGGCGGTTCAGCGGTTCTCCGCATGCTCTTCCCTTTCGTGCGCTCCCAAAATCCCGTGCCGCCAGCGTCCGGGACCCCAATCCAGCGCACCCGCCCGCCAGAGGTATCCCAACGAGACCAGCAGCACGCCGATGAAGAGCGCGACCGCCGTATAACCCATCCACCCCAGCGTGCGCGCGGTGATCGCCCAGGAGACGATGAATACCGTCTCCACGTCGAAAATCACAAAGAACATGGCGATCAGGTAGAAGTCGGCCGGAAAACGGATGCGCGCCGACCCGGTGGGCACCATGCCGGATTCGTAGGGTTCTCCCGTCGCCTGTTCCGAGCGACGCTCGCCCACGACATGGGCGATCAGCAACATGGCCGCGATCAGCAGCGCGACCAGGATGAAATACACCAGCAGCGGCCAGATCGGCACCGGCGGTGCCTGCATGTCTCCCTCCTCGTTACAACGAAGTTAGCGTTGCTATCGTTCCCTGCCCGGTACGCCCACACCTGCTTGGGGGGTATCATACCCCATAGATCGCCTGACAAAGCGTACACTTGTATTGTCATACGGACGATGCCACGAAAGCAGAGAACGCCGGCATGGCTCACGCGGATGGCGGTTCCTCCATGGTCGGCTCATAGAATTGATCGAACTCGCCGGTGCGCGGTGAACGGGCATACTGCCGCCAGGACGCCACCATGCGCAGCGCGAGATAGACGATCGGCAGGATGCCGCCGACGATAAAGAGCACATCGCCCGGTAACCGCAGCCATTCCAGCGCGCGCAACGCCGGTTGTGCAAAGAACTCCGCCTGGCGGGCGTGCCAGTAGCCGTTCTGCACGCTATCCAGAAACTGCAGCGTTCCGACCGGAATGAGATTCACCAGCACCATCCACAGCAATCCGATGTTCAGGCTCCAGAATGAGAGACGCATCGCCCCTTCGCTGCGCCGATCCGGCTGAATGAAATAGCGGGAGACAAACATGAAGAACCCGATGGCCAGCATGCCGTAGACACCCATCAACGCCGCGTGCGCGTGGTTGGCGGTGAATTGCGTGCCGATCTCATAATAGCTGACGACCGGCAGGTTGATCAGGAACCCGAAGACCCCGGCGCCGAGAAAATTCCATACGCCGACCGCAATCAGGAACATGACAGCCCATTTGTGCGGAAAGCCGTCGCTGAGGGCGGGATTATGTTGTGCCCGCCATTGTCCCAACTGCATGAAGCGCCAGGCCTCAAAGGTGAGCAGCATCAGCGGAATGACTTCCATGGCGGAAAAGAAGGCTCCCAGCGCCATGTGCGCCGCGGGGGCGCCGCTGAAATACAGGTGGTGCATGGTGCCGATGACGCCTCCGACGGAATAGAGGATCACGTCGAGGTAAATCACCCGGGTGGCGGTCACTGGTCGCACGACTCCGAGCAGCACGAAGATATAGGCCACCATGATGGTGGTGAACAATTCGAGGAAATCCTCCACCCAGAGATGCACCACCCAGAAACGCCAGAAATCCATGACCGCGAAATTCGTCATTTTGCCGAAAAACATGCCCGCCGCATAAAAAAGCGGGATCGATAGCGCACTGTACAGGAACAGGTAGGGCATATTGCCGGGGTGTTCGCCCGGCAGGCGTTTCCACATGCCGCGCACCAGGATCGCCACCCAGGCCAGCATGCCGACCGTCAGCAGCACCTGCCACAATCGTCCCAGGTCCAGGTATTCCCACCCTTGCGCACCCAGCCAGAACCAGGGGCTGTTTTCCGTGAAAACCCCACGCAGGCTGACGGCTTCGCCCAACAGGCTGCCGATCACCACCAGCACAACCGCGCCGAACAGGCCGATCGCCAGCTTATCCTGATGCTTGGGCTCTCGCCGCGCGATCATCGGCACGAGAAAGATGCCCAGCGCCAGAAAGCTGGTGGCGACGAAAAAGAGCGCGAGCTGTACATGCCACATCCTGCTCAGGTTATAGGGCAGCAGTTGCGACAGATTGAATCCGTAAAATCCCTGCGGCTCGGCGTGGTAGTGGGCATTCACACCGCCCAGCAATCCCTGCGCGAGAAATAGTCCGGCGACGACCAGAAAATACCAGACGGTCGCGCGCTGTGACGGTGTCAGGTGCACTTGCTCCGGCGGGCGGAAGGCAATGCGATACTCCAGCTCGTCTTCACCGGTACGATGCCACCCCAGTATATTGTAGCGTCCGACCAGGAAGAGGATCATACCGATGCCCCCGAGGAGCGCGATCAGGCTGAGCGCACTCCATAAATAGGCCTCCGCGGTCGGGCTGTTCCCCACCAACGGCTCAGCCGGCCAATTATTGGTGTAGGAATAGCCGACGCCGGGGCGCATCGCCGCCGTCGTCCATGCCGCCCAGGAAAAGTAGGCGGTGATGGCGTGAATGTCGCGCGGGTCGGTGATGTGGGGACGCTGCAACCCTTGCTGCGTCTGCGGCGGACCGAACCACTGGCGATAAAAGGTTTTCAGGCGGGTGAATGCCGCGACTTGACCGAGGGTGAAGGTCAGCGTGTTGCTGGCTGGATTGAAAGTGTTGGCCTTGGATTCGCGCAGCACGCGATCGCGCGCATCCGAAGGCGACATTCCCTGTGCCTGGTAGAATTGCACTGATGTCGCAGCGGCTTCATGCAGATATTGCGCGGTGAAATCCGGCCCCAGGTATGCGCCGTGCCCGAAAAGGGTGCCGTATTGCATCAGCCCCCGTCGCTGAAACAGGTGCTGTCCCGCCATGACGTCGGCGCCGGTGTAGAGCACGGTGCCATCCGGTCGCGTCACGGTCGCGGGAATCGGGGGGTGTTGGGTGTGAATAAGATACGCCAGTATTCCCAATACGGCGAAACCGGTCAGAAACGTAAGGCCGGCCACTGCTAACCACAACGGCGCAATGAGCATTCGGGGCTGTTGTGCGGCATGCAACTTTGCGGTCCTCCTTTAGCACTGTATTGAAAGTGCTCGTTATCGTCTCGCGGGCCTGCTTCGCGGTGGCTCCCGTGATAACAATGGTGTATGAATTCTCTATTCTCTCACCTGTCAGCGTATACTCTGTTGCCGAACAGATGCAATTCCCCGCGGGAAGAGCCATTGTCCCGTTCGTGTGACATGGGATAAACCACTGGAGATAGTCTAGCGCTGGCCAATTCATCAGTCATGGTCATTGGCAGCAAGCGCATCGAGTCCGTCATCAAGCAGGTGGTGCAGGCCCATGCCCCTACGACAGCCCAGTGTTCCTTATCATGACGATCATCCGGCAGACGGCCAGGGGGTGATAAAGCCCAATAGTCTTTGCGTGCGCTCGCACGGCGTGTGAGCAGGAATCCGAGCCTGTCGCGGAGAATGTTGAGGAGAGAGCGGCAGTCCATCATGCCGTGGGGATACCTGAAAGTGCCGCCTCCGCCAACTTGTGGCGGGGGAGGCATATCACGGATGGCATGATAGCAGTGCACCGGCGTCGAGCAGAGAATTTCGCGACGGGAAGCCTCCCATCACCAGAGTATACAACGTGCCAACGAGGACAAACACCATGCGATTGCAAAATAAAGTGGCAGCCATCACCGGCGCAGGCCGAGGTATCGGACGTGCAGCGGCTGAAATCTTCGCCAGAGAAGGAGCCGCCATCGCCATCCTGGAAGTCAACCAGGCCCTGGGGGAAGAAACCCGAGAAGCGATTACGCAGGCAGGCGGCAAGGCGGTCCTGTTCCCGACCGACGTCCAGGATATCGAGAATGTTCGCAGCACGTTCAACAGCATCCAGGAGACATTTGGCGCCTTGCACATCCTCTACAACAACGCATCGGTCTATCTCGGCATGGAGGATGCTGATGTCGCCGCCCTTTCGCTGCCGGTATGGGACAAAATAACGGGGATCAATCTGAATGGCCTGTTCTACTGCAGCAAATGCGCCATTCCCCTCATGGTGCAAAGTGGCGGCGGCTCCATTATCAATACGGCCTCCAGTGCCGGTCTCATCGGCATTCCCCGATGCGACGCCTACACGGCCTCCAAGGGCGCGACCATCTCGCTCACCCGCTCCATGGCCGTGGAATACGGCAAGATGAACATTCGCGTCAATTGCATCGCCCCGGCGGGTATCTATACGCCTATGGTGTACGAAAGTAACATCAACAATCCGGCGTTTGACTACGAGCACTTTCAAAAGGTCACCCCCATGGGCCGGTGGGGGACAGCAGGCGAGGTTGCCAACGTGGCCTTGTTCCTCGCTTCCGACGAAGCGTCGTTTGTCAACGGTGCAGTCATTGTAACGGATGGCGGCATCACCATCACCAACTGCTATTGAACTGCTAGGGCGCCAGCCGGCCTGCTCGACCACTTGACCGGGCACGGGCATGTCCTGATGTGCCCCGTGCCATGCGATGACACAATCCGTATTACGCGCCGCCGATCGCGCAGGCCTTGATCCGGCCGTACGAATAGGCTTCCTCGAACAAGGCACGCAGACTCTCGACAGGCGTGTCAGGGGTGATCCCGTTGCCGGCGGTCAGCAGGAAACGGCCTTCCGGCCGTGCATAGGTGTCCATCAGATGCCGCACCTCCCGCCGGACGTCCTCCGATGTGCCGTACGGGATGATTCGCTGGACGTCGAAACCGGCCCAGACGGCGATCTTGTCTCCGAACATGCGTGCAACGGAAACCTCGTCCATGGCGTATTTCTGGATCGGGTGGATGACATCCAGGCCCATGTCGACAAACCGGGGGAGGATTTTCAGGATATTGCCGCAGGAATGCATCCACGCTTGCATCCCCAAACGATGCGCCTTCGCGATCAGTTCGGCGTAATACGGGCGGAAAAACGTGTCAAAGATTTCCGGCGAAAAGAAGAGATCGTTTTGCGTGCCCAGGTCATCGGT
Source organism: uncultured bacterium (assembly GCA_964472305.1). Lineage (GTDB taxonomy): Bacteria > Armatimonadota > Hebobacteria > CAIYQO01 > CAIYQO01 > CAYYJR01. Next base: position 9,785 of record CAYYJR010000024.1, on the reverse strand, counting down.
CCAATAGATCGCATCTGCCTGGAGTTCCTCCTGGGCACGTTCCGTGAAACGGAGGAAGAAATCGGTGTAGGCACGATACAGGCGATGCACCTCCTCGGGATTTGTGTAAAAATCCATCAGGGCGTTGGTCATACCGCGCAGGGACCAATGCCGTTCAAATAGGCCGTACCACCAATGGGCGATCCGATAACGGCCGTCGGGCGCGGGGCGCGCTTGGAACAGTCCGGGGTAGTCGGGATTCGGAAAATGTGCCAGTACACCATCCAACTGCGACCAGTCCCGCAGGGCGACCTGCTCGTCAATGCCGTGCCCGGTCCCGGTGTCGGCGGGTTTGTCGCAGTCCATCCAGCGGTACTCAGGATCGTCCGCCGGAGCATAATAGATGTCCGGTGCCTGGTAGCTGATGATAAGGGCATCCTGCGGAAAACGATCGCAGATCGCCTGGACCTCGGCTTCGCGCTCCCCGAACGCACCCGGATACGTCCACTGGTGCAGGAGCACCGGCACACGGCTCGCACACCCGCGACCGGCAACGACGGAACGCACTTCTTCACGCGTCAACGGCAACATTATTCAACTCCCTTCGGCAGCAATTCAAGCAATCTCGGCAGGCCACTCCCGGAGCCGCCGACTGATGTGCTGCACATCGTGCAGCCGGCATCCGTCGCATTCGTCCAACGAACAAGGGTTCGATCCAGCATGCCTTCGCAACTTCGACCAGCCGTCACGCAGGCGTCCATCGCCGCCGTGATCCGTGACAGTCCAGCTCGTCTGTGGGTGCTGCAGAATCGTTTTGCTCGCAATCGTCTGGCGTCGTCCGCGAAAAACACCGAGTACTGCCGATCGGGTCTCCGTGCGATTCCTGTTGTCAATCGAGGTTGATGGGATACGTGCCATACTCCTTCACGGCCTCGACCATGGCGACGAAATTCCTGGCCGGCACCTCGCTGTCGATGGTGTTGCTGGAGGTGAACACGTGGCCTCCTCCCGGCGAGGCAATGTTGATGATTCGCCGTACTTCGCGGCGAATCTCCTCGGGCGTGGCGGTCTGCAGCATCGCGCAGTCGAGGTTCCCCCACAGGGTGAGATTACCGCCATACGCCCGCTTGAGCAGGCCGATATCCATGCCCGCGCCCGGATCGATGGAGTGGTACGCGTCGATCCCCGTCTGGACCAGGAACTCGTCGGCAAAGGCCATGATGTTGCCGTCCGTGTGCCGGACATACCGCATGTGGTTGTCATGGCAAGCGTCGATGATCTGCCGGAAGCGGGGCAGGTAGAATCTTCGGTAGTCGCGCGGGGAGAAGAGCGGCCCGCCGTTGCCGGCAAGGTCCTCGCCGTCGAACACGGCGTCGACACCCATCGCCGCATACTTTTGCACGAACTTGAGCCCCTTGCGCACGCGGTAGTCGAGGTACCGCTCCACCAGGTCAGGACGGAAAGCCATGGCATCAAGGAATACACCGCCCAGCGATCCGAAACTCATGGGAGGAAAGTCGATCTCCACCACCGCCATCACAAACATGTCGGCGCCGCACCGGTCGATGATATATTCCGCCTGCTGCCACGACCAGCGATCCATGTCGATGTCGTCCTGGTCGAGCAAGTCAACGTAGCGCGCGAAGGCATCCATGCCGCCGGAGGCTAGCCAGGAGTCCGTTTCGTGAAAAAGATCGGTTTCGGGGCAATACTGCACCTCGCGAAAGGTACCGGCGGCCCTGTCCTCGAAGCGCCAGACATTTTCGGCCACTTTCACGGGAATCTGTGGATGGCGCAACGGAGGCCGTTCGATGATGATGGTATCCAGTTCCATGGCCCGGTAGACGTCCACCAGGTCCACCACCTCCTGGTGATAGAACTCGTCGCCGCGCCCCTGCAGCAACATGTCGTTGTGCATCTTGCAGCGAACCTTGCCGCCCCAGCCCGTGAGCGCCTCCCGGCCAATAATCTCGGATGCTGCCGGTGAGTTGATATAGAGCTCCGTCACCGGCACCCGATCAGGTTCCTGGTGCTGAAAGGCCATCTTCACGCGCTCTTTGCTGTTCAACATGCCCGTCTCTCCCCGATGTCAGTGCAACGTAATGAGTTTCCGTGTGTTCCTGCGTATGATCGCGAGCATGGTCATCCACAGTGCGCCTGGAATGTGAAAGACAGGCAGCACCTGGCAGCGCAGATGCACCTGCGACGGCGACACGCTCCCGAAATCCCTCGGAGTGACGCTTCAACGTGCAGGGGGGAAGAAGCGTCACTCCCGGTCAAACCTCGATCCCTTTATGACCGGTATTCCTTCCAGGTCTCCAGGAAGCGCCGGACATTCCGGTCCGTGGTCGCGGTATCCTCGATGACATTATCCACGGGGGAGAGGATCAATCCGCCATCCCGTCCCAATATCTCCAGCGCGTGTTTCACCTCAGTCGTCGTCTCGTCCTCGGTGCCTTGCTCGATCGTGATGGCGCCGCTGACGCCGCCCCACAGGGTTCGCTTTCGTTCAGAGAACTTGCGCTTCACGATGTCGAGATCGGTGCCCTTGCCCTCTTTCGGATCCAGCCCGACCAGCACGTCGATTCCGGTGTCCAGGATATGGTCCAGCAGCGGCAGGAACGCGCTCGTGATGATATAGCCGTATTTCTTCCCCGCCTGGTGCGCAAGCTCGCACTCCTGCCGCAATCCCGGCGCAATAATCTGTTTATACGCTTCCGGGGTCCAGAATTCCGTGGTTTCATACCAAGCCCTGCGCACGATGATGTCAGGATCGGCGATATCGAGGAAGATCTCGATCTGCTCCATGTTCCACCGGTGGATGATATCCGCGTAGGCCTTAATCAAGTCACTCTCCGTGAGGGACAGCAGCATGATATCCTCGAAACCCGACAGCCACGCCATCGCATCGACGCCCATGATCCAGGCGGTGGTATACCCGATCTGCCCCGCGACAAGCGGAAGATGGTATTGCTCGGCGATCTTCCTGTTGATCCGACTTTCTTCGCGTAAACGATCGATGTCACGCTGTCGGGCAGGCCCGAACAGGTACTTGAGTTTGCCGAGATCCTGCTCCGGCTTGACCAGCACCTCCCGCGCCCGCGTGACATTGTAATCATGGAACAAGGGGAAGTCCTCGGTAGCGGGGTAACCATGCACCTGTTCGATCTTCTGGGTTAACGGGCCTTCCGGTGTATAGTACGTCCTGTTATACACCCTTGTGCCACCCTCTTCGGAGACAGTCACCTCACACCGGACGTCGGGATGAACGGCGTGCTCCAGGTTTCCCGCGGACACGAACGGATCGAGCCCCATGTCCAATTGTTTCCGGATGAAATCCTCCTGGCTGCTGCTTTTCTGCGCCAGTTGGTGATATAGCATAAAGGAACAGGGGGTATGATCCACTTCCGTGTTTTCGATCGTGCCCAGAATCCGTTCCTTCACCGATAATTGGCTTTTGCCGCTTGCGATCATATAAAGTCTCCTTTGTGATTGGCGAAAACAGCGTTACAACGCTGACCCATCCCCATTTTCAGGGGCTTGGGCTGGTTGCGACCGGACGGTCCATGCGGATGAAATGCTTGATCAGGTTGGCGGTGGCGTAGCGTGGACGGGGGTCAACATGCTCGGGCAAGTGATCATAGATTGCGTACACGCGCTGCCAGTAGCGGGCTTGCAGTGCGTCGAAGTCCGGCGCAGGTGCGGACAGGTCGGCGAAGAGCCGTGCGAAAAAGCACAGCTCTTCGCGCCATGCGGTGGTTGAGGGGAAGAAGGGGTAGGTGTCGCGCTCCTGTCCCGCGCAACTCGCGAGAATCTCGACCATCCGTTGCATCCGGGCGTGATATTCTTCCCGCGGCAGGCGAATGTCGTGGTAGCTACCCCAGTCCCTGATCACTTCAAAGAGCGGTAACAGCGGCACCAGATCGCGCGCGGCCGGCCCGAGCGTATCAGCAAGGAACATGCCGGCCAGGGCGTCGGTATCCGCATCCGGCTGGAGGAACGACTGCGCTGCCATATACAGCGATAATTGGTTGAGCTTCGGCGTCATGGTGAAGCAGATGCCACCCTGGTAAGGCGCGGCGGCACGTTCCTCGCGCCGGCGCCGGAACAGGCGCTCGAAGCGCCAATGCGGCACAATATTGTTCTCCCCCTCGGTCATGCCGAAATCCCAGGTCTGGATCGGATGCGTCCGCGCGATCTCCCGCGCCCACGGGCGGGCATCCTGCTCGTTCACCGCGTTGCACTCGCTGTCGAAGGCCAGATTGATCCCCACGCAGGTGCCGGATGGGAAATCCGGCAGGCGCCGCAGGAGATGCCGCATCGCATCGTCGGCGCGTTTCTTATCGAAGGTCCAGGCGGTGTGTTGGTATTCCGCAATGAACTCGCCTCGCCAGTCCGCCGGCGCCTGGATGTTGCCCCAGCCGAAGAAGGGTGGTCCCCAGGTGTTGAGATCGATTTCAGCATGGGGCAGATTGCGCCGGGCCAGCGCCGCGATTTCGCAGGATTTGTCGATGTACGTCTCGGCGGTGCATCCGTTGCGGCTGCAGCCACCTGGGTCGCCGGGGAAGATGCCGACAATATCGGTTCCGGAGAGCCGGCGCGTCCACTCATCCCACAGGTATTGGATCTCTCGCCAATCCGCCGGATCATTGGGACACGCCGTATACCAGGCGTCGCCGATGGTGGACAGGGAACAGATGAATTCCACCTGCATCCCGCGCTGATGGGCGTGGTCGGTCACGGCATTCATCTGGCGCGCGAACTCCCGGCCGAACGCCGACTCCAGCGCCTGGCGGCAGAACAGCCGTGGCACCAGCCAGTATTCCAGCACGTTGAAACCGAACGCCGCGAGCATGTCAACCAGCCGAAACCACTCGTCGTCCGACCAGCGGTTCGGCAGACCAGGATAAAACATATTGGGGTTGTAAGCATTTTGCAAATGTTCGGCAAAATTGTTGTAATAAATGCGGCGCGCACCGAAGCCATGCGAACTCATGATGCTCCCTTCTCCTCATCTTCCGCATTATCCTTCACGACAGCCTTGCCGGCTGTCTGATCCTGCACGCGCAGGCGGCCGCTGATGAGATTGCCCGTAATCACCGCCCGCCTTACCGCCGGGCCGAGCGACACCTGCGGTTTGTCCTCCTGGAACTCGCAGCCGCGCACGAGCACGCTGCCGCCTTCGACTTCGATCGCAGCCCGTCCTTCATTACGGCCATCCCACTGGACGAACGTGCAGTCGCTGAATCCCACGGTGCCCGTGCCGGCGATCGTCGCAATCCGGTTGCATGACCCCCAGAACGCCGAATTCACGAACCGCATGCTGCCCATGTTGCCGGCTCCCACGCGAACCATCGTCGGATCAGGACCATGGTAGGCCACAAACTCGCCATTGGTAATCAGCAGGCCGATGGGCGAGCAGGCGTCAACGTTCAATGCCGTGAAGCAATCGTCCGCCCCGATGCCAAGAAAGTTACCATTGCAATACCCCGACGCGGTCTCGATGAATTGGTAGCCGATATGATAGCCGTAGCAGAAGGTGTTGAAGACATACTGCCAGTCGCTCTTGCCGAAAATGAACGCTTCTCCGTGCTGTTGCTGCCACGCGAGCAGCTTTGGCTGCATGCTCCACCAGGGATTGAAGTGGACATTTTCAATGCGTCCGATATCGTAGATGAAATCCACGAATATCCCGCGGCGAAGCGGTTGGCCATGCACATCGCGAATCAGATGACGCTCGTTCTGCGATGCATCGATCCCGTTATACGGATTGAGTAACTCGACCGCGAGCACGGCGGGATTCTTGCCCCGCATGGCAATGGCATAGGGATACGGCACCGGCTCCTCCGCCGGCTCCTGGTCGGGGTAATACAGCACCACGCCAGTGAGCGTGCTGTTGTGGTTCAACGTGATGAAGGGTGGTCCGTCCTCCCGGCCGGCGCTTTCGGTGACGAGGAACGTTGTGCCGTCATCGGTCGGTTTCGGCAGACCGGCATCGCGTACCCCGGTGTGAGCCGGAACAGATTCCCAGACGCCTTTGAGCGTTACTCCTGCCGGCACATTCAGGTGACCGGCAAAGAAGAAGTTCCCGCGCGGGGCATGCACAACGCCGCCGCCCGCGTATCCCGCGGCGTCCAAGGCACGCTGAAATGCCGCCGTCTCATCGGTCTTGCCGTCGCCAAGTGCGCCGAAACATCGAACATCGAATGTCGTTTCCATCGTCTGATTCCTTTCATCAGTGGGCGAAATCATTTCGGAATAGATCGTGTGACCGGACTTTCTCTCGGGCTTCACATTCAGGCTGTTCATTCCACCGGCAGGTTATAAAATCCCAGCATTGGCATCACGCGATCCATGTCGGTTGGAACCACAGCCGGATGGATCCCGTAACCGCCGTGAACACGGGCGACGCCAACGAGGCTCCGCGCGAGTTGAAGTCGAACCCGGTCCGCCCACATCCCCACGCTTTGAATCTCGACCACGCCCTGCTCGTCCACGACGCGGAACGGCGCCGCCTCCGGGGCGATAGTGCCCAACTGGCCGACCACGTTGTCGAACCGCAATACGATGGAGCTGCCATCCGCGGCAGACCTGGCTTCGACCGGTTCCGGCGCGAGGTAGTGCACGTTGCGGCCATAGACCGTCGCCAGCGCGGCGTTGGCCATCCGCTGCGCCAGCACCATGTTGCTGGCCGGGGAGACGTGAATGCCGTCGGTCAGGGTGAGATCGAGGGTTGGCGACACCGTGACTCCCGGTAAACGCTTCGGCACGCGGCGCTGCGCCTCGCGCACCCTCGTCCAGCGCTCGTCCGAACCGTCCCGAGCGGGACCGGTCCAGTGGCCGAGTTGCACTGTCAGCACGGGCAGGTTCGGCTGGCCCATGGCCGCACGCCAGGCGGTGACTCCCGCCACGAACCGGTCTTCGTAGGTGTCGGTCGTGTGGTCCGGCTCGGTCTCGCTCTCGCCCTGATACCAGAGGATACCACGGATGTGACCGCCCACCGCCTGGTGTATGCGCATCATGAGATCGTACAACGGATGCTCACCCGGCTCCGTGGGATTCCACGACACGAACGCTGATCCGCCGAGTGACACCTGCACCAGTCCCACTGGAAAGTTCAACTCGCGCTTGATGAGTCGTGCAAAGTGGAGCCACGGCCCGTGACCGCTGTTGGCGCCCTCCCGATTCTCCGGGTGAACGGTTCCCGTGGTTTCATTGAGCGGTTGGCTGGCAAGTGTCCAGCACATCGCGTTGTTGAACAGGTGGATGCCCAATTCCGGCGGATCCCAGGCACCACCGCGCCCATATCCGGCAGCGTTGCTTTGCCCGGCAATCACCCACAGGTCTCCCACGCCGAGAAAATGCCGCATGTCACCGTGCATCTGCCACTCGGCCGGTCCATAGGGGTCGGTTCGGAGATGCGTTTCCAGGCGGTACAGTCCGCCGGCGGGGACATCCTTCAGAATGGCTGACCAGGTCCCATCCGCGCGGGTTTCCGCCTCCTGCCAGTTCAGGTGGGAGGCCACGAGCTGCGAATCGTCTTCCCTCACCAGCCTGAGTTCCACAACCCCCTGACCCCCGCCCCACCGGCCGGCTACCGCGATATCAGCGGTGCTATCCGTCTGTTGCTGGAAAATCTGCCAATCCGAGACACCTTGCTCAATTGCGACGCCGTGTACTTCCATCATCATGTCCTCCGTGTTCGCTCACCCCACCCCGGTGCACATTCACAACCAACGCGTTGATCAACAGAAACGCAGATGACGCACAAACGCGTTGGTTGACAGGTTCATCATTGGCGCTGATTCGATCCGGCATTTGCCGATGCGCAGGTTCTCGAAGAGCACGTCGTCGATCCCATGCGCCTCATCGTGCCCCAGCATCCGATTCAAAAAGCGGCTGGGTTGTTCGATTTCGATGTTGCGAAAGTGCAACCGGCTGAAACGGCCCCACTCGCCTTCCTGCGGGGACCATGGATTGCGCTGCAGGAACAGATTGAAAAGGCAGGGGCTCTGGCCTTCGACGCGGATGCCGTCGAAGGTAAGGTCGTGGATATGCGCCGTGCCGCCGTGCCAACTCCAGAAGATCGCGCCGGTCCATTCGTTCTGCTGCGTGCAGAAGGGCATATGGTGAATCACGTCGCAGTCGCGCACCTCGGAGCCGCCGCTGTCATGGAGCGCATTCCAGGTCAATTGAAACGGCGCGGCGCGGTCAACCCACAGCACGCACCGGCTGATGCGCGTATCGCTGACAAAGGGTTTGAAGGCGTCATCCCCAACGCGCAGGAAGCAGTCGTCGATGCGCGCTCCCGGCCCGGCGGAGATGCCGTCGGTGTTGAAGTGCCAGGCGAGGATCTTCAGGTCATGAAAGGCGTTGCCTTGCCCGCCGGCGATCACCACGTAGTAAGGAGAATCGACCAGCGTCACGCCAGCCAGCTCAAGCCCATCCCCCGTCAGGTTCACCAGGTCAATGCGTTCAGGATTCTGTTCCTGCAAATGTCCGGGCCACGGATAATCTGCGCCCGAAACGATGCCGCGGCCGATCACCCGCGTGCCGTCGCCGCCGCCGGCCAACGAGCCCTTGAGAAATGCACCGGGCGCCAGGTAATACGTCGTGGCGGGCTGGAGAGGATAGAACTTGCCGATCGCATGCACCCCCGGCCCGAACCAGACCACTCGGGGAGCATCAGGCGCCGGAATCTCCGTCTCCGGCTCGTTGACGAAGAGGAAGAGCACGTCGGTCAGATCGCCGTCGCATTCCAGGCAGAGTTTCCCCGGATTCGCCAAACGCAGGACAACTTCACCCTGCACAACTTCCGCCTCCACCCCGGCGGCGCGCGGACGCACCAACGCCTGACTGATGGTGCGTCCCAAGCGCCGCACGCGGACCGTCACCGGCCCTTTCAAGTCGAAACTCGTCCACGAGGCCGTGTGTCCCGCCGTGAACTCGGCGTCCGCCGGTCCGGTGGTCACGTAGGTGAACGAAGGCTGCCCATCCACCGTCACCGCGTAACGGGAGGAGGCAGGGATGCCATGAGGCGCGGGGTAAAGGAAGCTATTCGCCAACGTTGGCCCCAATTCTATTGGCCTTCTCGCACCCCTGACAACCACTCGCCGCCAGCGGGGCAACATCGCCGTTGCCAGCCTGCTCGGAAGCGACGTTCAACGCATCAAGCCGTGCCACCTCGAGATCCTTCTGCCGTTTCTCGAAATGCGGATGGAACTCGGGGTTGTCAACCATCCGAAGCAGTTCCCCGTCCTCGAAGATCACCAGCCGCTCGTTCGCATAACACGACTCGATGAGGTAGATTCGGCGCAGTTCGCGGCGGTCCACGTTGTGCAGAGACTTCGTCCGTGCGAAATCCTCCGGCTTCATCGCCGCCACCTCGGCGCCATCGCGGGAATTGGCTTCAACCCGTGAAACTGAGTAGATGCCGTCCACCTGCTCCGGTATCCAGCGCGCTCGCACGAAGCGGTCTACCGCATCGGGCATCGGCAGCCAGAGGTTGCGCGTGCCGGTGTCCCTGATCCAGCGACTGCCGGTGAAGGCGTGGGAACAGGTGTTCCAGCGGTTGTCGGGCTCGACGATGCCATGCTCCCGCTCCGCGTGTGCCAGCCGGTTGTGCTCCAGCAGCACATCGTTATCCGCGCCCACCTCGCCGAGGAAGGTGCCGGTGCCGGCGGCCGCGGTGCAGCCGTGGATCCAGGCATCCTGCACCCGCTCGACCTCGATCACCGGGATAGCCGACGTCGAGGGTTTCGCATTAAACCCGGAAAGCTCAACATTCGCGCTGTCCCTCATCACCA
>CAYYJR010000023.1:0-59735 GCA_964472305.1 uncultured bacterium | reverse complement strand
CTGGGATTGTACATCCCTCTAAGTTCGGTGTCCATCAAAGCCGGGACAGGTCAAGCTTTTTCCATGGATTTTTAACGCGGTACGGGGTAATCAGCATGGTTTCCTCCTGGTTTGCGGTATCCTGATCGACTGACATGGCAGCCGATACGTTATGCAGTCGACGCGACTGCCTTTCAGCGCCTTGGTGCCGGTGTGATCGTTTCACGACGTTTGCACGACACTTTGCCGAGTAATTATAGCATAAGAAATCGCTTCACGACGGTGCGACTCGGATGGCAGGATAGCATGCATGTATAGGCATCATCCCTATCCAGGTGCGCCTGCTCGGTGGGTGCTCGTCAGAAGTCTGTATTCCATCGACATGCCCGGCAATTTTCTGACTTTGTCGCGGAAATCTCACCCTTGAATAATCCAGAGCCCCGGTATAATCACTTGTCAAGGATGAGGTGCTCACCCGGCACGTCTCCTCGCAGTCCGCGGGATCTCCGTCCCGTACTCACCGCCATCGCCCCGGGAGAAATGGGATGATCGTATCACCGCAACCGATGGTCCGTTACAACTTATCAAAGGAATTGATGGAAACCCATCGCGTGCACGCTGCGCAGTGGCGTGAGATGCTACGCTTTCTATTGATCCTTCTCCTGCTGTTTCTCTCGGTGCAAACCATTAAATTCCTCTTCGCGTCTGCCTGCTGTTCCGCCACCCTGGGGATTAACGGGTTGCTGCAGCACCGTCAGGTAGACTATCTGTTTATCGGCTCATCCCGCAGCCTGCATGCGTATGATGTCCGCAGCATCGAAGAAACCACGGGAAAAAGCGCATACCTGTTGTCGTATAATGGTCTGCAGCCACACCTGATGATCGATCTGCTCGAATATCTGCTCAACCGGCGCCACCTGAAAGTCGGCATGCTCGTACTGGAGGCATATCCGTACAACGTGATGCAGGCGCCTGAGCTGCAAGATACCCGTCTGTTCTACACCGCACCACCGGCACTGAAATGGCAACTGTTGCAGACTCTGTGGCGCAATGGCATGCGCCTGACTGACCTGTATGCGTTAACAGTCGCGGAAGGCAATGAGGTATTGCTCACCTCATGTCTCACCCGCTCGCTGATCGAGCAGCGAACCTACAACGGCAGTTACACGGACAAACCTACTCCCGGCATGCCCCCGGATCGCTTTCGCGTACTGAACGAGCCGAAGGAAATGCAGACGCTGCCACCACGGATCACCCTGCCGGAGCAAACGGCACTGGTACGGATCTTTCGTCTGGCACGTCAGCACCGGGTGCCGTTGGTGTTCATGGAGCCGCCGGTGCCGTTGCCGATTATGCGGGGCAAAGCCTATACCCGGGTGCGGGGACAATTGCAGGCGCTGGGTCGCGCGCACGGAGTGCCGTATTATGCGTTGCCCCCCCAGACATTCGATCCCACTGATCCGGCACTGTTTGTCGATCCCCTGCACACCTCCGCCCGCGGACGCCAATTGCTGTCGCACCAAATTATTCCCTTGCTGCGACGGTAATGCGCGCGATGAAAACCGCGTCATGGGAGGCGTTGCGCATTGTGTCTACGCCTGTCCCTTCACCGATCCTTCGCGGTGAAGGCGCACTCCGCGCGGGCGAAGGGAGTGGACAACCCCTCAACCTGCAGGAAGACCATGGCATCCTTGTGAATTCCCTCCAGCGCGTAGCTGAGCATGGCCGTCTGGCCGGCGTCCAGCGTGCGCCACGCGGTGCCACGGTCAAAGCGCGACCATGGCGCGGCCTGAATGCGGCAGCGCACGCGTCCCTCGCGGCAGGTAACGGTCGCCTGGCACCAGTCCTTGTCATCGAAATGGACGCCGTTCATCAGACCGGGCAGCAGCGTAAAGGTGTAGGTCAGCGCATCATCATCACCCTCGCCAAACCAACCGGCGAAGGTGTCACGCCGGGCGTAGTCCTGCAACGCGGCGAGTTCGGTTTGTTGCTGCGTGGTGAGCGGCTGTGTCGGACCGGGACCGCGCAACGCCGCCATGACTTCGTCGCGGGTGGCGCCGTGCCAGGATTTATGATACTCGGGACGCAACCAGCCCATCGCCCACCAGCCGGTGTCGCCGGTGTGATCAACCTTATCAATGCGCACGTCGCGCAAGTTGCCGGAGGTGTAATCGGGAATCTGCCCGGGCAATCCGCGCCCGCCGATGCCGCCCTTGGCGAACTGCACCGTCTGGTCGGAGGATGACCATAGATTGAAGACCGTACCGCGCACCTGGCGTGCCGCCAATCCCAACCGCGTGTTGCGCGCGCCGGTGCGCACGCTCTCGGTGCCCAGCGTGGCGCCCAGCATGATCAGGTTGTCGACCGTCAATCCTTCCTGCAGTGCCGCCAGCGCGATCACCGCCCCCTGACTGTGACAGAGCACGGTAATGGGCACCGACGGCCCCACGATGCGGCGACACTGCGCCGTCACGTCCTTCAACTTGGAGACGCCCACCCACGCCTTGTTGCTCATGCCCACCACCAAGTTCGGGCGTTCGCCCACCGAGCCGCTGGCGTGCACGCACGATTCACGTCCCCAGTGCACCTCCAGCAACGCGCTGTCCGCCAGTTCCGGTGCCCAAATGCGCTCCTTGAAGCGCGTGTAGGACCGGGTATCCGTGTTCACTCCGTGTACCAGCATGATGACTGATCGCACCGGCGCCGCTCCCGCCCACACCGCCGCCAGCAACATCACCAGCCACCAGCCGATCACCCATCGACCATACATCGCCGCCGCCTTCCGCGCACAATATCTCCCCCATTGTGCCGCCTTTTACGCCGTTCGGCAAGAGAGGGGAAGGCATGCATGCCCGCGAAACCTTCGAACTGAATAGCGCGGTGTTGACGGCCAACCCGCGGACGATCTACACTGCTGCGTTGTCGATCGAATACCAGAGGTGTTCTCTGCTGCGACCTGTATGCATAGAGTTGGCATATGGTCGGTGGTTGAGCAGACCAGGATGCCCATACCGATTTTATGCATCCCGCGTCGGGACCATACCGGATGCAAGGATGATTTCGAGACGACTTGCCGGGTGCATCTGCGTGACCAGAGGCAATATAAGCCGACTCAACCGCCGTCGCCGTCCGGCATGACAGGATATGACGGTAATCACAACTGGTATAAGCACCAGGTTACGAGAGGTATGTGTGTATGACCGCTGTGCATGGCTTGCATGTCGGATGGGCGTCGGTTGATCTGACGCCCGACCAGCCGGTGCTGGTGACGGGACAATTCTACGCACGGGTATCGGAAGGGGTGATGGATCCGATCACCGCCACCGCGCTGGCGCTGGAGTCGGCGACGGCGCGGGCGGTGATGGTCAGTTGTGACCTGGTGGCAATACCTGACGGGCTGCGCGACGCGGTGCGCGATGTGGTGCGGCGCCTGCTGCCGGAACTGGATCCCACCCTGGTATTTCTCAACGCCACCCACACCCACGCCGCGCCGGAAGTTCGCGTGGCAAGCGACAACCAGCAGTTCGGCGGCGGCAACGTGCCTACCATGCGGGTAGGCGTCGAACTGGATGTCATGCCGGTGACCGACTACCTTGCCTTCGCCTCACAGCGCATTGCGGAGGCAGTAGTACAGGCGTGGACGGAGCGCGCGCCCGGCCGTATCGGCTTCGGACTGGGACAGGCGGTAGTGGGCCGCAACCGGCGTATCAGCTATTTCGGCGGTGAAAGCCGCATGTATGGCAACACCGATGACCCGCACTTCAGCCACGTGGAGGGATACGAGGACCATAACGTCAACGTGTTGGGCGTGTGGGATGCCGAATGCCGCCTGACCGGACTGGTGGTCAACCTTGCCTGTCCCTCGCAGGTGAGCGAGCACAGTTTCCAGCTCAGCGCCGACTACTGGCACGACACACGCGAGGAACTGCGCCGGCGGCTGGGTTCGGGGCTGTTCGTGCTGGCGCAAAACAGCGCAGCGGGCGACCAGTCGCCGCATATCCAGCTCGGGAAAGCGGCCGAAGCGCGCATGTGGCGGCTGACGGGTCGCACCCAGCGCCAGGAGATCGCCGTGCGCATCGCCGACACCGTGACCGCCATGCTCCCTTATATCGAAGCGGAAACGAAATGGAATCCGTCCTTCGCTCACCGGGTGGAAACGGTCCAGCTCTCCCGCCGTTTGCTGACCGAGCAGGACGTGCTGGATGCACAGGCGGAGGCAGAACGCTTGCGCGTGCAATATGACACACTGCGCAACGAACTGGAGGCACACCCCGAACAGCGCGCGGAACCTCGCTGGTATGTCGGCATCACCGGCGCCTACCGTATGATGATATGGAACGAAAGCGTCGCAGTACGCTTCCATCGCCAGCAAACCGAACCGACGGTTCCCTTCGAGATCCACGTGCTCCGCCTGGGCGATGTCGTTTTTGCCAGCAATCCCTTCGAGTACTACCTCGACTTCGGCATGCAGATCAAGGCACGCAGCAAGGCGGTGCAAACCTTCCTGATCCAGCACGTGGGCGGCGGCACCTACGTTCCCACCGAGCGTGCCATCGCCGGCCGCAGCTACGGCGCGGTACCCGCAAGCACCCCCATCGGCCCTGCCGGCGGTCGTGAACTGGCGGAATGGACGATAGACGCGATCAATGCGTTGTGGAAGGAATGAACGGCCGTGTGCATCGATGCCTATGCGCGTCTACGCGAATCGAGCAGGGGCTGAAGCACGTATCCACGGACGTGACAGAATTCATGCCTGTCACGTCCTTCTGTGTGTGACAGGTGCGATCGATCTTCAACAAATACCTCCTGGACTCCGCATGCAGACCCCAATTAATTCATTACTTATACTAATAAACTATGACAATTGTCGTAGCCGATGGGCGTGTCGCGGCGTATGCTCTAGACAGTGATGGACTCGGGAGGAGATGCACATGAATGAGCCGTTGACGTTAACCCCTGAACTGCCGGTAAGCGCTATTGCCGCGACGTATCCCGTGACGCTACGGATGCTGGAAGCGCTGGGCATCGATTATTGCTGCGGCGGCAAGCTGCCGCTGGCGGAGGCGGCGGCACAGGCTGGGATACCGGTCGCGACGGCGATCGCTGTGTTGCAGACCGCCATCGCGCAATCCGCCGGTGCGGCGATGCCGGAGACAAACTGGCAACAAGCGCCGTTGACCGAACTGATGCACCACATCGTGCAGACGCACCACGCCTATATGCACAGCGAAATGCCGCGTCTGCAAGGATTACTGACGCTGGTAACGCGCGTACATGGTCCCAACCACGGCGAGGTGTTGCGGCCGCTGCTGGAGCAATACCTGGCGCTGCGGCACGAACTTACCGTACACCTGAAGAAGGAAGAAGACGTGACCTTCCCGGCGATCGAGCGCTTGCTGGAGCGCGGATACGACGAGACGGCTACCGTCACCATCGCCGAGTTAGCCGACGAGCACGATGCCGCGGGCGCCGTGCTGCACGCAATGCGGAAGACCACCGCGAATTACGCGCTGCCTGCCGACGCCTGTGCCACCTTCCGCGCCGTCTACGATGGGTTACAGATACTGGAAGCGGATATACACCGGCATATTCACCTGGAAAATAACATCCTCTTCCCGCGCGCGCTGCAACTGGCGCGGGAGTGCGCTTGCTCGGCGGCGTAACCGTGCCTGTTCTCTGCGACCCGTGGTGTTCTCTGCAGCAGGCAACACCACGGGCATTACCGCGCCCCCACCGCGTCGTCTACGCGCACAATGCGGCGTTCGGTGACGGCCTGGTATATAGCGTTGACCACCTGCACGGAGTGGCGGCCATCGGCCAGCGTGCACGGCGGTTCAGTATCGTGCAGAATGCAGTCGCTGAAGGTGGTGATCATCTGACCGTACAGACCGATGCCTTCCAATCGGTACTCCTGGCGGTCCACCGCCATGCTGCGCACCTGGTTGGCGTCGTAACCGGTTTCTTCCGACTGGATGATGCTGCACAACCGTCCCGTGGGATCCTGACCGATGGTACCCTGGCCGAGAATGGAGCCTCTCGTGCCGTGCAGTTCCAGCGTGTTTTGCGCGGCGGCGTCGGGCAGGTTGAAATAGTTGTCGATGATGCCGTGCGCGCCATTGGCGAAACGGACGAGAATGGTGGAGGCATCCTCGACGCGGGTGGGATAGGCGTGGGTCATCAAATCCTGGAAGCCGGTCACCTCCACGATTCGCGTGCCCATGATCCATTCCAGCAGGTCCAGGCAGTGGGTGCCCATGTCAATGAGACAGCCGCCGTGGCTGATAGCCGCGTCCTGCCGCCAGGCACCGGGGATGGGCGGAAACCAGCAGGTCAGTTGCGCGCGGCCCATCACCATCTGCCCGAGCGCCCCCGCCTGTACCAGCGCGCGCGCCTGCGCGTGGTAGACATTATTGCGCATGCAGAAGCCGAGCATGAACTTGACACCCGCCTGTTGCACCGCCGCTTCCATCGCATCCACCTCATTCAACCAGATGGCGATGGGTTTTTCGCACAGGATGTGCTTGCCTGCCTCAGCCGCGTGAATCACCTGCGCGCAGTGCAGGTGCTGCGGCGAGGCGATATAGACGGCATCGATTGGTTGCGCCAGCATTTCCTCTTCCGAGGTGCACCAGTGCGGTACGCTGAAGCGCTCGGCGACCGCCTGTGTCCGTTCGGCGGAGACGCCCATCACCGACACGATCTCCGCGTTATGCGCCATGGTGATGAATTCCGGTATCGTCCGCCGCGCGGCAATGCCGCTCGCGCCGATGACTCCCCAGCGTATGCGTTTCATCTGCATGCCCCCGTGACCGTTTCCGCGCCGGTGTGCGTAACTGCTGAATCCATCGTCACTCTCTCCCTGTCTGAAGCCTTTTTCGTTTGCGGCGGGCAATACCTGTCGAATATTTGAA
This sequence comes from uncultured bacterium, assembly GCA_964472305.1. Lineage (GTDB taxonomy): Bacteria > Armatimonadota > Hebobacteria > CAIYQO01 > CAIYQO01 > CAYYJR01. Next base: position 52,845 of record CAYYJR010000023.1, on the reverse strand, counting down.
ACGAGATTGGGCTCCATCCCGGCCCATCTCTACGTTTTCACCTGATACAGCGCAACGCGAGTTGAACTGCCCCCGATACCGTTCAATACTCTGCATCGCTGCCGGCGTGGCACGGGCATCCGGCCTATGTAACACCAGTTGTGATACGGTTGCACTCCCTGCTTTGGTACGGGAGACGATGGTCGTCGGTTGAGGAGGACAGGATATCCATCACGCAACCATGACCTTCACCGCCGGGGTATCGAGATGGCTTGCCCGGTACATGATCGTTTCCAGGCGCAGCAACGGGCCGACTCAACCACCGGGACGGCCATCCGTGTCAGGACGTACTGGGATTCACCATTGGTATCTGTATCATATCCATGGGGCAGCAGGTCTACCGGGTGTTCTTCTCGATAAGCACCTGCTGCCTCACTTCATGCGTCTTCATCATCGCCTGCAGTGCCGTCGCATTCACGTTCGATTGCACTTCATCCGTTCCCACGACAAAGACGAGGTGACCCCAGCGATCCAATGCGGTGGCATCGCCATCCGGCAAGGCTACCCACGAGGAGGATTCCATGTTCGCGAAATCGATTTTACCCGGTTGGTCCATGCGCGTCAGGTTAATGCTCCACGCATCACCGGGTTGCGGAGCGGGCACCCCCAATCCCTTCCAGGGAATCCGGATCTCGGCACGCCAACCCGTATCGGTGCGGCTGACCTTCGCGTCCAGGCCTTCGATGTTATACTTGGGATCGCTATCGCGCTGGTCCAGCCACGCGCCACTGGCGGAAACCTGCACCATCAGATAGTGTTCGGCATGGTGGGTGTGGCCGGGATCGAACCAGATATAGACGCTGTCATCTTTCCAGAGCTTGATGTTGTCGTCCCCATGTTGATCTCCGACGATGCCGGTATCGGTACAGTCAAATACGATCGCAAGGCCGTTCGTCTCATAACTCACGGTTGCGCGCGTTGCCTGCTTTGGCTGCGCACCGGATGTGCTTACCCGAAAATCCCCCACGCTGACCGATTGCTTCTCGCGCACCATCAGCATGTTGCCTTCGTTGGGGAATTTCATGTCACGGCCGATCAACGCGACCATCGCTTCAGCAAATTGGATGCCGAGATCAATAAAGCCCGCCGAGTTGTAATGATATTTATCCGAGTAACCATACCCGTCGGTGGAGGTGACCAGCACCGCATGGTCATCCTGGTTGACAAAGCCTTGCTGTGCCACCCGGACCTGCTCGCCAAAGTCCCAAATTTTTCCATCGACATCCTGCCCCGAGTCGGATATCCGTCCGATCACCACCGGCAGGTCATCCTGTCGCAGGGAAGCCCGCATCAGCATCATCAACCGCTTGAGGTTCGCCTGGTACCGAAGCGCAATCTCTTTCTCGTGCGCATCGCTTTCACCCTGCATCCAGATGATGCCCGCGGGGATGAGCCGATCTTTTTCTCCATCGCCATCGATATCATCGACGGCAAACGTCCGCCGGATAGTGGCCAGGTAGTGGTCCCACTGGTTGACGCCGTTACCCGTTTTATAGTCGGGATCCCAGCAGCCGACCTCGGCCGCCACAAACTCAAGACCGGTAGCACCGCGCGAATACTTAATCAACGCGATGTTTGTGCCGGGTAGCAGTTGCCGCATCCGTTGGCCGAAACTGAGCTCCGCGCCAAACAATTTCCCATATTTATTCATTTTACCATCGAAAGCGAAATCACCACCATGAGGACTTCCTCGATCTGGTGAAATCCATGTGGGGGCAGCGCCTGTGTGCCTACACGATCAACATGTCGTGAAAGCCGGTAACTGTTTATGATATCGATTTGAGGGTGAGGGCAAAAGCACTCCCCCAGCGCGTCATTCCGCCAGCGCAGCCTGTCCTGCCGCCAGCCAGACGGCAACCTGCACCACCCGCTGCGCCTGGTATTGCATCGCGGCGATGATCTCCGGGGGAACAGGTTCGCCGACGGTGCCGTCGCAACTGGTGCCATACGGGTTGCCGCCGGCGCCAAAGACGCTGGGGTTGGTATAGCCGGGCGGCACAATGAAGCAACCCCAGTGATACATGGTGTTATACATCGCAAGCAGTGTCGTTTCCTGACCGCCATGGGGATTGTGGGCGCTGGTGAAGCAGGAGACCACCTTATTGGCCAGCTTCCCCGCGAGCCACAATCCGCCCGCCTGGTCAAAGAGTTGCTTGAGCTGGGAAGCGATATTGCCGTAGCGGGTTGGCGAGCCGAACAGATATGCGTCGGCCCAATCCAGGTCTTCCAACGCCGCCTCGGGTATCTCTCGTGTCGCATCCACGTGCTGCCGCCAAGTCGGATTGCTGTCGATGGCAACATCCGGTGCAAATTCCTGCGCCTTGCGCAGGCGCACCTCGACCTTCGCCCCGCGTGCGGCGTCGGCCGCGGCACGCGCCAACTGGTAGGTGGTACCGGTGGCGCTGTAATAGATCACCGCAACTTTTATCGCTGGCATGCGCGTCTCCTTATTTATCTGACCGCCAACACTAGCGGCAACCGGTGGGCAGCCTGCTCGGTACTCAGGTCAAATCGATTTCAAATACTCAATCAGCGCATTCTTCTCTTGCAAAGTCAGCCCAAGCCGGAAGAATGCATCGTAATGATTGACCACTTCCATCAGCGTGGCAAAGCGGCCATCGTGGTAAAAGCCACCCTTTTGGTGCGTCCACAAGCCGGACAAACGCTGAGTGGTATACGCGCCTTCCGGATCGCGACTCGCCTGGAAGCCATCAACACCGATTTCCTCTGGCCGGTGTGCATTCCAGCCGGGCTCGGCAAAAACCGGTGGGACATGACAGGATGCGCAGCGCGCTTTACCGATGAAGAGCACCTGTCCGCGTTGCGCCATGTCGGCATTGAATGAACCCGCCGGGGGCTTCGGGGGCACCAGCGCCAGTTGGTAGGTATGCAGGTCCGGCAGCTTGGCGGTGACCATATCGACCGGACTCCGTGTATTCCAGATGCCGGTGCGCACGGCTACCGGGAATTGCGCCGGATTATTGTATCGCGCATCATAAAACGTTCCCTGTCCATGCATCTGGGTGACCGCCACATAGGCATTCCAATAGGTGACATTGCCGTGACCGGATGTCCAGGTATGCAGATTGATGCCGGACATGCCGAACGCCGGTGGGATCAGTGTGGCGGCTGAGCGGCCGTCGGGTTGAAAGGCTTTGCCATCGAAGTTGAGTTCGGCATCATATTTTCCCGGTCCCCAACTCATGAGCACCTTGCGCACGGTGGCCTGGTCGGTCAGCAGTGCATTCGCCAATACGCTTAAATCCGGCGCGGCGGCCACGATAGCGCCAACGTTCAGATCACGATTCGCCCAGCCATCCAGCCGTTTACCGATTCCCGCCGCGAAGGAGTCATCGACCGTGGAGTGACAAATGGCGCAGGTGATGCCCACCGCGCGCAGGCGTCCGCCACCGGTCGTAAAAAATCCTTTTACGCCCACGACGGCATTCAATTTGAGCAACGCCAGGGTGACAGACGGATCATCGAGATTGACCCGACCGCGTTTGAGATCGCTCTGCAACGATTGGGGCAAGGCATCAACATCGACTTTCAAACCGAGCCCGAGCGCGGCTTTCGGGCTCACTCCACCGCCGACTCCACCGAATTTCTCCCCCTGTATCGCCTGGTGCAGTTTGATCGTGTCACCCCAAAACACTTCATCGCCGAAGGTATCGTAACGGAAGATGCTCCGTCCGTTTGTGAATCCCTGGCGCTGATGCTGGCTGACGGCACGTTCATAAGTGTCACCGCTGATGGTATTTCGCGGCTGTGAGCCTTGCGCGAAGAGCAGTGAACTGATAATTGTCCCACCCAGCAATATGCTTGCCAGCGATACTATGCGTAATCGGAGACGCCGCATTTCCATATCCTCCCACCCAATAAATCTCTCTCAGGGTAGCGGATCATGGATAGTACCGCGCACAGATTTTCCGACAGATTTCCCGCTTCTTGCGCGTTGTGTATGCATTCCGGACGTCAACGTGACAGTATCTGATGACCAGCCGCGAGGCGCGTAACGGCCCTTGATCACCAGGTATACACGCTATTGCACATACGGCAACACGCGCCACGGAAGGCACGGGTTAAATAAGGAGATCGGGAAAGCCCTTGCGTTCCTGCGACTCGCTACGGACTTTCCCTGTCTTATTCAACCGCACGTACCAACACCAGTTCGCTGGTGAGCTGCGCCTCAAGTCGGATGGGCAGGCCAGATGCGGCGAGGTGATGGCCGGCGAGGGTAACCGTCCGGTTGCTGTTGTCGAAGGTCACCTGGTATTGCCTGCCGGGATCAAGGCCGCGCAGTTTGAGCAGGAATTCGTCTTCACCGCCGGCGCCGGTGCGGAAGAGCGCGGCGACCGCGGCATGGCCGTCCGGGTGGGCGTATTCCAGCACGCACCAGGGCGCCGACTGAAAGATCGGCTGGAACGGCGTGTGGTGGAACACCCGCGCGCCTGCTTCCAGCAGCGGGCGGATCTGTCCCTTGTACAGGTTCAGATAATGCGTGATGCGCTTGCGCAGGTACGGCGTCAATTCGTCCAGCGACGGGGCAATGCCGCGGAAGATAATGCGGCAACAGCACAGCCGGAGTTGGGTATCCAGGTCGCCGTCCAGCACGTGCTCCGGCACCTCGGTACCGAAGGTGCGCAACAGGATTTCCGGCGGCAGCGCCAGGGTGACGCCGTTGAGGATATACAGCCCGCGCGGCACGCGCATCCAGTCCGACAGCTCGGTGTTATGGAAGCGCGACAGCGTGCCCCAGTCCAGCCGTCCCCCGCCACCCGCGCAGTTCTGGAACACCAGCGCCGGGTATTTCGCACGCAGCCGGTCGAAGATGGCGTTGAAGGTGTCGTAATACCGCCAGGTCAGATCTTCGGTGAAGCCCGCATAATGCCGGTTGCCGGCAGGTTGCAGGCAATGGTTATGGTCGATGCGGTACATGTCCAGCGCATAGGCGCCGATGACGCGGTCGATTTCGCTCTCGACGAAGTGCGCTACCGCCGGGTTGGTCAGATCGAGTGCCCGCGCGTTGGCGATCGGCGCTCCGTCGCGTGTTAGCAGCCAGTCGGGGTGTGCCTGCTTCAACGCGCTGTTGGCACCAGCCGCCTCAATCTCCACCCACAGGCCAAAGGTCATCCCACGGGCGTGCGCATAATCGGCCACGGCCTTCAGCCCACCGCCCGCGGCCATCCACGGAGCGTCGTGCCAATCGCCGGTATTGTTCCACCACTGGTTCGGCTCGTTCCCGTACCAACCGGCGTCGATCACGTAAAGCTCCGCGCCGACGGCGGCCGCCACGTCGATGTCCTTGCAGATATCGGGCACGTTCTCGCGATCGCACAGGTAGCCGCGGTGGTTGGCCTCCACCTCGATATGCCGTCCCGGAAGCTGTGCGGGCATCACCACCTGCCGCACGTGATCGTGGGTCGCCTGCACGATGGCGTCGGTGCCTTCCTGGAAGAGTGCCAGGTGCACCGCCGGAGTCTCCACCGTTTCACCGGGATCGAGCACGCGCAATGCCGGGTCGCAACCGCCCAATCCCATGCGAAAGAAAAGCGCGCCATGCTTGCGCCGCGATTCAGCGTCGTCGCGATGATGAAAATCGAGGGCAAATTCATAATTACCGCCCCAGGCCAGTTCGCAGACGAAGGTTTGGCCGTTGCACAGATTGCGCGCCCAGAAGGCAGGCCGGCCCCAGCCACTGCGCCCAAGCTTGCCGCCGTCGATGACCGTGCATCCCTCGGCGACCGGCTCGAACCAGAAGTCGCCTTCCTCGCCCCAATTAAAGCGATGGGTATACGCCAGCGCAAACGGACCGGCGGCGTCCGGCGGTAGATGCTCTTCATAGCGATGCTGCCACAGCATGCCGGAAAACGGCGACAGCGCGGTGATAGCCACCGCCTCGCGGTTCAGGTTGACGATCTCCAGCCAGCGAATAAGGAAGGGGCTACCGTCCAACCGCGTGTGCACGCGTGCCTCGATGCCCGCCGCGGCATGCCGCAGCCGCAGCACGCCGTGCACGACCTCCACGCCCGGTCGCGCGCGCCAGCGGGAGGCATCGGGCGTGCATCCGCCGCTGATCCACTCCCAGCCACCAGCCAGTTCCTGCCCGTTCACGGCCAGGCGAAAGGAGTCCGCCGGTTGATCGGACGCCCAGGCCAAGCCGGCGTAATGCATCTCCGGCCACACCTGTCCGTTGGGATTCCAGTAGCGTGTGAGCAGGTGGCCTTCGGCGAAAGTTTCGTCGTAAACCAGGCCGCCGCTGACGTAACGGACGCCGGGAGTCGGGAGAAGCCGAAAACGGATATCGGACAAACTCGGTGTGCTGGTTGGCATTGAGAGTATCCTTTTAAGTGATGGGGGGTTAGCACGATTCGATGGGCACGTATTTCGGATTCGGTTGGGGAATCTGCGCTTCAATGCGCTCCCGCCAAGCCGTCAGATGGGCATGCAGCTCGCGCACGCGCTCCGGTTGTTCGTCCGCCAGATTATGCGTCTCCCCGATATCGTCACGCAGGTTATACAGTTCCAACCGTCCGTCCTCGAAGAATTCTATCAACTTGTCATCGCCCAGGCGGACAGAGGCGCCGGGGGTGCCACCCTGGTTGCCGTAGTGCGGGTAATGCCAGAAGATGGGTCCGCGGTCGGGCGGTGTCTCGCCGTGCAACGACGGCAGAAAGCTCACCCCATCTACATGCTGCGCGGGACGCAACGGCAGCCCGGCGGCTTCCAGCAGCGTCGGATAGAAGTCGGGACTGGTGACCGGAGTTTCACACACGCGTCCGGGCGCGATGACGCCGGGCCACGTGATGAGCAGCGGCTCGCGCGTGCCGCCTTCATACATCCACCCTTTGCCTTCCGCCAGCGGGCGGTTGGTTGTCGGCGAACCTTCAGAAGTTGCCAATCCGCCGTTGTCGGAGGTGAAGATGACGATGGTATTGTCCCACTGTCCCTCCGCGTCGATGGTTTCCATCAGCCGCCCAAAATTGGTATCGATGCTTTCGATCATCGCGGCATAGGTGGGATGCGACTGGAACAGACGCCGCTGCACGCGCAGGTGGCGCTTGTGCTCGGTGGGGAAATACTCGCCGTCCTCCAGTGCCGGTTGCCGGCCGAGTCCCAGAGCACGGGCTTTGTCCTCATACTTCGCCACGAGTTCTGCCGGTGCCATCAGCGGATTATGCACCGCGTAGTGACAGAAATTCAGAAAGAATGGCCGTTCATCGCGAGCGCGTATCAGGTTGATAGCTTCGTCAGTGAGCCGGTCGGTCAGGTACTCGCCATCCGGGCCATCAGGCAGCGTGGGAATCTGATACGGACTGAAATAACCATGATTTGGAGCGCCCATGTAGCAGCCGGCGACGTTCACCTCAAAGCCGTGGTCTTCCGGGTGAAACCCGGCGCCGCCCAGGTGCCACTTGCCGACATGCCAGGTCTGATAACCGCCGTCACGCAACGCGGAAGCCAGCGTGGTTTCCGATAACGGCAATTGCTTGAGGTACGGCACATCCACCAGCTTGCCGTGCAATGGATGCAGCCGCCCGCCCGAGTCGATCCAGTCGGTGATGCCCACGGCGGCGGGATATTTGCCGGTAAGCAGGCTGGCGCGCGTGGGCGAGCACACCGGACAGGCGGCATAGGCATCGGTGAAGCGCAGCCCAGCCGCCGCCAGCCGGTCGAGGTGTGGCGTCTCGTAAAACGTGCTGCCGTAACACCCCAGATCGCGCCAACCCAGGTCGTCCATCAGCATGAAGATGATATTTGGAGATCGGTGCATACATGGTTCCTTTGTCGGCGTAGGCATCCGCGGGAAACAGTGGACGGCTCGACAGGCGTAGATCAGTTGATCGTATACCCATTCCTCTCGCGCGCATCGCCATGTTGCTTATTCGACTGATCCGGTGAAAAGCTCACTGAAGTGTATCTACGGAAGCGCCTGTGCATTTCCTTTTTTCCGACGCATATTTCACTGTCCGTTAGAGGATGCACGCCGGGAGAACGAGAAATCCCAATATAAGGTTTGCCGATATACCATTGGCAGGAAGAGCAAAGCCATGGCATCGCAATCCATATGCTGGTCATCGTGTCCGATACGCTGTGGGCGTGCGACCTGGGGTGCGCTGGCAGCCCCGACGTGCAGGTGCGGCACATCGACGGCGGGTGCCAGGAAACAGGTGCAACCCCGCGCGACGCGCGGGGTGGTCGCCTGGGAGCGTCTGACGACCGATGCCGGCCATGGCGTTCCCGGACTGTCGCACACACAAACGCACCGACGCCATCGGCGCGAAACCGGCATTCACGGATAGACCACCTACCTGATGGCGCATTGCGATGCAAGTGGATGGATGGCACAGCAAAAGATGCGCTGACAACTTGCGGAACCGTGGGAGCATCGTCATGCTGACAGCACCAAATATTGTGTTCCTCTTTACCGATGACCAGCGTTTCGATACCATCGGCGCGCTGGACAACAGCGAGATAGCGACGCCCAACATGGATTGGCTGGTGCGGCACGGCACCACGTTCACCCACGCGCACATCCCCGGCGGCACCTCGGGGGCGGTGTGCATGCCCAGCCGCGCGATGCTGCATACCGGCCGCACGTTGTTTCACATCACCGACGCGGGGGAGCAGATCGCCGCGGAACATGCGACGCTGGGTGAAACCTTTCGGCAGCGCGGCTACCGCACCTTCGGCGTCGGCAAGTGGCATAACGGCCCTGCCGCCTTTCACCGCAGCTTTACCGACGGCGCGGATATCTTCTTCGGCGGCATGGCGGATCACTGGAATGTGCCTGTTCACCACTTCGATCCCAGCGGACGCTATGACGCAACTTGCCTGTATGTCGAAAATATCTGGCAGTCCAACACGACGAAGGCACGATCCTGCGACCACATCCACGCCGGACGGCACTCCACCGACATAATCGCCGATGCCGCCGTTCGCTTCATCGACGACGCGGCGCTCGATGCACCTTTTCTCGCCTATACCGCCTTCCTGGCGCCGCACGACCCGCGCACCATGCCCCGCCGTTTTCTGGACATGTATGCGCCGGATGCCCTTTCGCTGCCCGGCAATTTCCTGGGCGGCCACCCCTTCGACAACGGCGAACTGCACATCCGTGATGAAATGCTGGCAGGCTTCCCGCGCACGCCAGCGGAGGTGCGGCGGCATCTGGCCGAGTATTACGCCATGATCTCGCATCTGGATGACCGTATCGGCGATATCATCGACGCGGTGCGCCGGCGGGGGATGCTGGACCGCACGCTGTTCGTGCTGGCGGGTGACAACGGCCTGGCGCTGGGGCAACACGGCTTGTTCGGCAAGCAGAGCCTGTATGACCATAGCGTGCGTGTGCCGCTCGTTTTTACCGGCCCGGGTATTCCACCGGACGTGCGCACTGATGCGCTGGTCTACTTGCTCGACATCTTCCCCACCCTGTGCGCGCTGACGGACACCCCCGTGCCGTCGAGTGTGGAAGGCATGAGCCTGGCGCCGACGATAACCAACACCGCACCCGCGCGCAAACAGCTCTACCTGGCCTATACCGATAAGCATCGCGGGGTGCGCACCGCGCAACACAAACTGATCGAATACGTCGTCGCTGGCCGCCATGCGATGACGCAGCTCTTCGACTTGCGGCAGGACCCATGGGAACGATGCAATCTGGCCGACGATCCGGCTCACGCGCAGACCATGCGGGAATTGCGCCGGGAGCTGGTGTGCCTGCGCGACGAGTGGGACGACACCGCCACGCCGTGGGGCCGCACATTCTGGGAAGCTTGCCGTCTGTGATGCGCGCCGCACATCAGTCGCCGATGGGTCATTCCATCCCGCGCACGCTGTCTTGCGTGCCGGTTCGTCCGCCGCACGTTTACCGGCTGTCCGCATCCTCACGCAATACCCTGGCAACAAGTTGCCGCAGAGAAGCGGTGCTCTCCATTTTGCGAAACCAGGCATCGGCGCCACAGGCGGCGGCAGCCGTATCAACGTGAATATGGTTGCTGAACAGGATTGTCTTGATGTCGGGATACCGTGCTTTCACGGCGCTGATCAAGGCATCACCCTTCATCCCCGGTAAATTCCAATCCGTCAGCAACAACTCGACGAAATGATCGGCTAAATACATGAATGCCGATTCGGCATCAGGAATAGTGATGACCTGGATGCCGTCCGCCGAGAGGACGAGGTGAAAGAGCATCGCCTGGTCCGGATCATCTTCGACCAACAGTATTCGGGATGCAGTCGGCGTCATCAGCAGCGAACCTTTCGACACTTTATGCTTTTAATTTATCATATAAATGTAAGAATTGGCAAAATATGCCTGCATAGATATTCTTTGCTGCACCTGGTGATATGCATGCCCCGCGATCTTCTGCGATTCCGCTTTTCATGTGGCACCCGGCACGGCATGCGCGATGATCGTGTATCTGTCGACTCGCCTTTCTCTCCCGTCGCTGAATACGGTATAATAATGACGGCGCCAGGTTGGCCATGCCGTAGTGCCTGGTGAAAGCGAAGAGGTCACATGACCCATAAACATACCCACCGAACCGATAGCCCGCCGCCTTCCGCGGAGCAGCCGGCATCACCGAAGGCCGGTGACCACATGCCGGAGGAGATCGCTGCTGCTCCACAGACAACAGTACCGAGCGATGCGGCACTGCATGGCCCCGCGCCGAATGTTCTCGTGGTCGGCATCGGGGCATCCGCCGGCGGATTGGCAGCCATCGAGGCATTCTTCACACATCTTCCCACCGATGCCGTCGCTGACGTAGCCTTTATCGTTGTGCAACACCTGGCCCCCGACCACAAAAGCCTGCTCAGCGAGTTGGCGCAACGCTTTACTCGACTACCGGTCGAGGAGATTGCCAATGGCATGGCCATTCAACCCCGACACGTCTACATTACCCCACCCAATCATGATCTGGTGCTTTTCCACGGACAGTTGCGTTTGATAGAACCGGTCATTCCCCATGAGCTGCACCTGCCCATCGATGCTTTTTTCCGTTCCCTGGCCCATGATCAGCAGGACCGTGCCATCGGTATTATTCTCTCCGGCACGGGCAGCGACGGCGCGCTCGGGGTGCGGGCGGTTAAAGAGGCCGGGGGCATGATCATGGTGCAATCGCCCGACACCGCGGAATACGCGGGCATGCCGCAGAGTGCCCTGGAGACCGGATCAGTCGATTACGTATTACCGCCTGAAGAGATGCCTGCCGCATTGCTCACCTACGTCAGGCAGATCTACGCACACCCTGTGCCCGAACCGCAACACCCGGAAGAACACACGAGCGACTTGCTGCAGCAGATCTTTATCCTGCTGCGCGCGCAAACTCGTCATGACTTTTCCGGCTATAAACAAACTGCGCTGCTCCGCCGCATCGAACGACGGATGGCCATTCACCGCATCGAGACACTGGCCGCCTATGTCCGTTATCTCCGGCAAACCCCAGCGGAAGTCACCACCCTCTTTCGCGAGTTCCTTATCGGCGTTACGCGATTTTTTCGCGACCCCCAGGCGTTCACAGCCCTGACAACCCAGGTAATCCCCCACCTGTTTGACGGGCGGAATCCCGGCGACACGGTGCGCGTCTGGGTGCCGGGGTGCTCGACCGGTGAAGAAGCCTATTCCCTCGCCATGTTGATGTGCGAATACGCCGGCGAACGATACGCCGGGGTGAAGATCCAGATCTTTGCCACGGATATTGACGCCGTCACCATCAAGCGGGCGCGAACGGGCGCCTACCCCAGCAATATCGCGGCGGATGTTACCTCGGAACGTCTCACGCGATTTTTTCACCAGGACGGCAATAACTATATCGTGAACAAACCAATCCGGGACATGGTTGTTTTTGCCGAACACAACCTGCTCCTCGATCCTCCGTATTCCCATCTCGATTTGATCAGTTGCCGCAACCTGTTGATTTACCTGGGTTCGGAATTACAGAAGCAACTGCTGCCGTTGTTTCACTACGCCCTCAATCCGCACGGATTCCTCTTCCTGGGCTCATCTGAAACCATCGGCGATTACACCGAACTGTTTGAACCCGTCAATCGCAAGTGGAAAATCTACCAGCGCAAGGGAGGGGCTACGCCATACCGCCTGCTCGCCGGCCTGCATACCCCACTGATTGCAGGGTATCTCGCGCAGCGTCCTTTGCCATCGAAGCCGTCCACGGAGATGGAGGCCAATCTCCGTCTCCTGCTCGATCAATACCTGCTCACGCACTATACTCCCCCCTGCGTGCTCATTAATGCCGACGGGGAAATATTGTATGTGCACGGCAGCACCGGCCGCTATCTGGAACCCGCGCCCGGCGCGGCGAACCTGAATATTATCCGCATGGCGCACGAGGAATTGCGCGTGGATTTGCTTATCGCCATTCGGAAGGCCGTCACTCGCCGTGAGAGTGTGCACCAGTCCGGCATTTACCTCACGATCGGTGGCCAGCCGCGCATCATCAATCTGGTGGTCACGCCGCTGCCATCCATGCCGGATGTGTTCGCAATCGTTTTCGACGATATCACCGGTGAAACGGCGCTCACGCTGACCAGTGCGACAGCCACGAGCAAGGATCAGCAACTCCTCGCGCTGGAACAGGAATTGCATGCCAAGGAAGACTACCTGCAAAGCTACGTGGAAGCCCTGACGGCGGCCAACGAAGAACTGCAATCGGCGAATGAGGAGTTGCAGTCCACCAATGAAGAACTGGACACTTCGAAAGAAGAGTCGCAGTCAGTCAACGAAGAATTAACCACCGTCAACGCGGAATTGCAGAAAAAAGTCGATGAGCTGTCGCAGGCCAACGATGATATGAATAACCTGTTGGCGAGCATCGAGGTGGGCGCCGTGTTCGTCGATACCGAGTTGCGCATCCAGCGCTACACGCCGGCGGCCACCGCGATCGTGAACCTGATGCCGGGTGATGTCGGACGACCACTCGCGCATTTCACGACAAACCTGTTGAATTACAATCATCTGGCGACGGATGCCCAGCAAGTGTTTGACACATTGGTCGCCAAAGAAGTGATCATACAAGGCGCGAATGGGCGTTGGTACCTGATGCACATTCTGCCCTACCGCACCCAGCACAATGCGATCGCCGGTGTCGTCATTACCTTTGTCGAAATCACCAGGCAGAAGACGATGCAAGACGAGATGCAGCAATTGCGGCTAAATGCGCAAGCCCATCTCTTTGCCCAAAGCGTCGTCGAGACCGTGCGCGAATCCTTGCTCGTGCTGGATGCCGATCTGCGGGTGATCTCGGCCAATCGCGCTTTCTACGATTGTTTTCAAGTCACGGAAAGCGAAACGGTGGGGCATCTGTTTTATGACCTGGGTGACGGGCAATGGAACATCGCAACGTTACGCACCTTGTTGGAAAAGGTCTTGCCGACGCGAACCAGCTTCACCGATTTTCGCGTGCAGAAGACCTTCGCGGGCCTGGGGATGCGCACGATGCGGCTGTATGCACGCGAATTGCGCCGGATCGATAACGAGCAGCGGATGATCCTACTGGCCATCGAGGACGTTACGAACCGCGAGGGCACAACCGGTAGTTGACGGGCATACCAGCAACCATACACCATACCTGTAAGGAATCGCCATGATAATATCGTCGGACGATCGACCATTACGTTCGCGCGCCGAGGAACGCCTTGCCATACTACCGGTGGATGACCGCGCTCTCCTCCCCGAGCAGACCCTGCGCCTCATTCACGAGTTGCGCGTGCATCAGGTGGAACTGGAAATCCAGAATGAAGAACTCCTGGAGACCCAGCAGCAACTCCTGATCGCACGTGATCGGTACCGTGAACTCTATGACTTCGCGCCGGTCGGCTATGTGACGCTCAGCCGGAATGGACGCATCATGCAGGCGAACCTTACCGTTGAACGACTGCTCGGTCGCGAGATGCGAGTTCTGTTGCGGCAACCCTTTACCCATTTCATTGCCCCGGACGCGCAGGATGCATATCATTTTCTCCTGCAGCGACTCCACCACACCGATACGCCGCAGACAGCGGAATTGCAGATGGTCCGCGCGGATGGCACACTGTTCTGGGCACACCTGGATCTGACGGTCGCGACGCCGGACGACGTGACCGACACGGAGCAACAACCGGCCTTCCGGATGACGATCAGCGATGTCACCGTTCTCCACACGCTGCAGGAGACGGAACACCGGATACTCGACATCGTCGCCCATGATATTCGTGTCCCGGCCACCATCATCAGCGGCTATCTTCCGTTCTTGCTGGACTTGCTCCCCACAGACCGGACAAACGAGAAAGTCGAGATGATCGTAGGCGCGCTGCAACGCGCATTGCACCGCATGCATACGATGGTCACTGATCTGACTGAAGTCACCTCCCTGGAGAGCGATCAGCTCGCGCTGAAGACGGAACCCATTGAACTGACGGCTTATCTCTCACAGTTGCTCCCACATTACGCGAACGTACTGGATATCTCACGCATCACGCTGGATATCCCTGCCACACAGCCGGCGGTGCAAGCCGATCCCGACCGTCTGGAAACGATCTTCGTGAATTTACTCATGAATGCGCAGAAATACTCGCCGTCGCACACCGCGATCCGCATCAGCGCCGTCTCGCGTGACAATGAAGTGGTTATCTCGGTATGCGATCAAGGCCAGGGTATCTCCGTGGAAGATGTGCCCCATATCTTTAACCGATTCTTTCGCGCGGAAAACGGTCGCCATGCCGCGGGATTGGGCCTGGGATTGTATATTACCCGGAAGCTGGTGGCCGCGCATGGCGGACATATCGGCGTTGAAAGCGAAGTCGGCGCGGGGAGTGCTTTTACATTTACGTTGCCGGAAGCGCGAGACGACAGCGCGCTATAACGAGCGCCCACCGATCGACATCTCGCGCGAAAGTCCACTCCCGCAACGGCTCGCATGCCCAGGTGCAGGCCATAGCCGCGCAGCCTGGGGGAGATCGCACCGTGCGGGCGCATCCTTCCGCTGTTCAGCCAGCCCAACAGCACTCCACACAGGAAGGATTTCCGGATGCATGGGTGACACTAGGACGCGCCAGCCGGTGGTCAGCTATACAGGTCGCGTTCACCGTGAATGGTGCGCGTCAGTTGTTCGCGCGTCCAGGCCTGCAGCTTCTCGTCGGTGATGCGCGCGAGATGGCGGATGATGAGTGCTTCTCCCGCCGTGCGCGTGGCGGGCTTGGCATAATCCAACAGGAATTCCTGGAACGTAATCAGCGCATTGGAGGCGCAGAACGTCTGAATGTGCCCCGGTTTCGCCAGCGTCATGAAGTCATGGCCCGTGCGCCCGCGGCGATAACACCCGGTGCAGAACGAGGGTAGAAAATCGCTGTGGCACAGACTGGCCACCACATCATCCAGGCCACGTTGATCGCTCAAGATGAATTGCGGCGCCTCCGCGGCCTCCAGGGGTTTGTCATATCCGCCGGGCGAGGTGCTGCTGCCGGCGGAAAGCTGGCTGACGCCGAGGTAGATCAGCGCATCGCGCATGGCAGCGCTCTCCCGCGTGGACATAATGATGCCGGTATACGGCACCGCCAGCCGCAACGTCGCCACAATCAATTTCAACGTGATATCCGTCAGCGGGTAAGGCGGGTCGTTCGCCACCGGCGCGCCGGGCGCCGGCTCCAGGCGCGGGAAAGATATGGTGTGCGGTCCCGCGCCATGCGTGCGCTCCAGGTAGTCGGCATGCATCAGCAACGCCAGCACCTCGAAGCGTGGGTCGAACAATCCGAAGAGCGCACCAAGACCGAAATCATCTACGCCGCCCGCCACCGCACGGTCGAACACAGTGAGCCGATAGTCGAAATCCGCCTTCGGGCCGTCGGGGTGCATGCGAGCATAGGTGGCGCGGTGATATGTTTCCTGGAAGCATTGATAGGTGCCGATGCCGGCATCCTTCAGCACGTGGAACCGGTCGGACTCCATCGGCGCGGCGTTCACGTTCACCCGCCGGATTTCGCCGCGGCCTTCGCGCACCGCATAGACCGCCTGCACCTCCGCCGCCATCGTGTCAATCGAGACGCGCGGGTCCTCGCCCAACACCATCAGCACCCGCTTGTGCCCCTGGCGCTCCAGTGCGACCGTCTCCGTCGCGATCTCTTCCAGTGAAAGCCGCTTGCGCTGCAACGCGGTGTTGGAGCGGCGGAAATTGCAATACAGACAGTCGTTGATACAAATGTTGGTGGTATACAGCGGCGCGAAGAGCACCATGCGCGCGCCGTAGATCGCTTCTTTCACCGCGCGGGCCGCCGCAAAAACCCGTTCACACTGTGGGCCATGCGATTGCAACAGCACCGCAGCCTCGTACAGGCTGAGCCCGTGCAACTCGCGCGCTTTTGCCAGGATGGCATCCAACTCGGCATCTTCCGGCGCGTGTGCGCGCTCGAGGGTGTCAAAAATGACTCCTTCATCAATAATGCGCGCCGCGTCGGTCGGCAAAGTGCCTCTCATCTGCCATTACCTTTCTCGTGTATCCACCCGCTCGAATGGGACGCCATCACAGGCCGTATTCTTTGGATTCATCCCCCACGGCGCCCGTAGTCTACTCCGTTTCCATCACCGAGTAAAGCCAACTAACCGTCGTTCAATGGATGTCGCGGTGGTGCAGCATGATCGTGCGCACCTTTCCCACCAGCCGTTCCGGCGTAATGGGTCTTTCCAGGTACAGATCAGCCTTGATCCACTGCCGGCCCTCCGGACTGTTCAGGTCAAACACTGTTCCAGTCTGCTGAAAAACGCTGCTGAGCAGCACCACCGGCACGCCGGCAGTCGCGGGATCCCGCTTCAATTGGTAGCTCAACACGAAGCCGGCATCGGGTTTTTCCAGCATCACTTCGGAAATCACCAGATCCGGTTGCTTTGCCTTCGCGATCGCCAGGCCGTCCTTCGTCGTTTTCGCGGTAATGACGGTGAAGCCGGCATCTTCCAGTACGGCTTGCTGGCGAGGCAAATGCTCGTCGCTGTCGATAAGCAGAATGGTACCGCTGATCGGTTCCGGTGTATGCATACTCCCCTCCCTTGCGGCTATGTCCCGCGCTTGGTATAGCGCGTATGGAGCAATTCATGTGATTTTTCGCCCAGCGGTTCGCCCAGGTACTCCTGGTAAAGCTGTTTGATTATCGGATTGTCATGCGAGGTGCGAATGGTCAGCGCCTCGTCTTCAGTATAAATCGCCTTCATGCGTTGTTGGCGGATCGCGGTGGAGGTCGGCATCGGACTGCCGCCGCCGCCGATGCAGCCGCCGGGACATCCCATCACCTCAATAAAGTGATACGGCGTGCCTCCTTCCTGCTTAATCAGTTCCAGCAATTTGCGCGCATTCACCAATCCGTGGGCGACCGCCACTTTCAGTGTGATCCCGTGCAAGTCGATCTCCGCTTCCTTCACGCCCTGCAAGCCGCGCACCGGGGTAAAGTCCACGCGCCCCAGCATCTTTCCGCTCACCGGCTCATCCGAGCGCTCGCTTTCCGGCGCGGTGAGCAGGAAATACGCAGTGCGCAGCGCGGCCTCCATCACCCCGCCGGTGTTGCCGAAGATCACCCCGGCGCCGGAGGCGATGCCGAACGCCGGATCGAATGCTTCGTCCGAAAGCTCCTCGAACTTCAATCCGGCCAGCTTGATCAGACGCGCGGTCTCGCGGGTGGTCAGCACGTAATCCACGTCCTGATACCCGCTGTCGTTCATCTCCGGACGCTGAGCCTCAAACTTCTTCGCCGTGCACGGCATGATGGATACGACGATGATCTTGCTCGGATCGAGTCCGTGCTTCTCCGCGTAATACGTCTTCAACACGGTGCCGAGCATCATATGCGGCGACTTGGCCGTGGAGAGATGGTCGAGCATCTCCGGATAGAAATGTTCGATATATTTCACCCAGCCCGGCGAGCAGGAGGTGATCATCGGCAGTGTGCCGCCCGTTTTCAAGCGGTGCACCAGTTCACTGCCCTCCTCCATGATCGTGAGGTCGGCGGCGACGTTGGTATCGAATACCAGGTCAAAGCCGGCGCGGCGCAGCGCGGCGGTCAGCTTGCCGGTGACGCGCGAGCCGGGCGGCATGCCGAATTCCTCACCGATGGTCGCGCGGATCGCCGGCGCCACCTGCGCGATGACGATCATCTCCGGATCGTTGATGTGATCCCATACCTCTTTCAGGTTGCTCTGCTCGCGCAGCGCGCCGGTGGGGCAAGCCAGGATGCACTGCCCGCAATTGACGCAGGAGGTCTCGCCCAACGGCCGTCCCATCGCGGGGGCGATAACCGTCTGAAAGCCGCGACCGGTGAAGTCGATGGACGACACGCCTTGAATCTCTTCGCACACGCGCACGCAACGGCCGCATAAAATGCACTTCTCCGGGTCGCGCACCAACGACACGCTGCTGGCGTCGATGGGGAATTCGCGCCGGGCGCCGTCGTATCGCTGCTCGCGCACGCCCAGGTCCTGCGACAGCGTCTGCAATTCGCATTTGCCGCTGCGCACGCACGTCAGGCATTCCTGCGGATGGTTCGCCAGCAACAATTCGACGATCGTCTTGCGGGCACGGCGGGCGCGCGGGCTATGCGTGTGCACCACCTGGCCCTCCGCCACCGGGAAGGCGCAACTGGGCACCAGGCCGCGCGCGCCTTCCACCTCCACCACGCACATGCGGCACGCGCCGGAGGGGAAGAGATTTTCCATATAGCACAGCGTGGGGATGTCGATCCCCTGCTCGCGACAGACCTGCAGCAGCGTCTGTCCTGGTTGCGCGCTCACCGGCTTATCATTGATTGTTAACGTAATCGTCTCGGCCATTCTCTCCTCCTACCCTACTCGGCGATCACCGCGTCGAAGCGGCAGGTATCGACGCAGACGCCACAGCGCAGGCACTGATCGGCATTGATGAAATGCGGTTGTTTAGTTTCGCCGGTGATGCAGCGTGCCGGGCAGTTGCGCGCGCACAGCGTGCAGCCCTTGCATTTCACCGCGTCGATGCGATAGTTCAGCAGCGAGCGGCAACCGCCCGCCGGGCACTTGCGTTCGAACACATGCGCCTCATACTCGTCGCGAAAATAACGCAGGGTCGCGAGCACCGGGTTGGGCGCCGTCTGGCCCAGCCCACACAGCGAGGTATCGCGGATCACCGACGCCAGCTCTTCCAGCATAATTACCGACTTGAAGCGCTGGATGGTTTCCTCCGGACGTTCATCGCGATAGGGACGCACAATGCGCTCGAGAATTTCCAGCATGCGCGTGGTGCCCTCGCGGCAGGGAATGCACTTGCCGCACGACTCATTGCGGATGAAATCCATAAAGTAGCGCGCCAGGTCCACCATGCAGGTCAGGTCGTCCATCACCACCAGCCCGCCCGACCCCATCATCGCGCCGGCGGCGATCAGGCTGTCATAATCCACCGGGGTGTCGAGCAGCGCTGTCGGCAGGCAACCGCCGGACGGCCCGCCGATTTGCACCGCTTTGAACGGGCGATCGTCGAGAATGCCGCCGCCTACGTCGAAAACGACTTCGCGCAGCGTCATGCCCATCGGCACTTCCACCAGTCCCCCGTTTTTGATCTTGCCGGTAAGGGCAAAGACCTTGGTGCCTTTGCTGCGTTGGGTGCCCACCGCGGCGAACGCCTCGCTGCCGCTGTCGATGATTGCCGCAATGTTGGCGAAGGTTTCCACGTTGTTGATGCAGGTGGGTTGGCCCCACAGTCCGCTTTGCGCGGGATAGGGCGGGCGCACGCGGGGCATGCCGCGTTTGCCTTCGATGGAGGCGAGCAACGCGGTTTCCTCGCCGCAGACGAAGGCGCCGGCGCCTTGCTTCAACTTCAGGTGGAACGAGAAGCCGCTGCCCAGAATGTTGTCGCCGAGCAGGCCGATCTGTTCCAACAGATCAATGGCGTGCAGCAGGCGCGTGATAGCCAGCGGGTATTCCGCGCGGCAATAGATGTAGCCGTGCGAGGCGCCGATTGCCAGCGCGCCCAGCAGCATGCCTTCGATGACGCGGTGGGGATCGCCTTCCAGCACCGAGCGGTCCATGAACGCGCCCGGATCACCTTCGTCGGCGTTGCACACCAGGTATTTCGGGGTGTTGGTCTGTGCGCGGGTGAGCTGCCACTTGCGCCCGGTGGGGAATCCGCCTCCACCCCGCCCGCGCAGGCCGGATTTCAAGACTTCATCCAGCACCATCTGCCCGTTGTCGCCGGCAGCCAGCGCCTTCGCAAAGGCGCCGTAGCCACCGCGAGCGATGTATTCGTCCAGCGAATCGGGGTCGATGAGGCCGCAGTTGCGCAGCACGGTGCGCCGTTGTTTGGCCAGCACTGGCTGGTCATACAGCCGGGGCAGCGCATATTCCGCGCTGTCCTTCGCGGCGTCGGGCTCGGAGATGTACCCCATGGCGAGATCGGCCGGCAATTCGTCATTCACCAGGTAGCGTTCGACGATTTGCAGTGCCTTTTTGACATCCACGTGATCGAAGCAGACGCGCGGACGGCCCGGCTTTTTGATATCGAGCATCGGCTCGCGGTGGCACAACCCGAAACACCCCACCTCTTTCAACGAGGCATCGATGCCGTGCTCGCGCAGCGCGCCGCGCAACACGGGCAGCACCTGATCCATGCCACTCGCCAGGCCGCAGGTGCCAGTGCCGACGTAAATGATCGGCGTCTGCTGCTGGTGCAGCGCCTGTCGGCGAGCATTCGCCAGCCGCAGCGCGCACGTCGGATCCTCGTGACAGCACGGGCCGTCCCGCCGACAGCGCAGGTAATCGGCGCACGGCGTAACCGCGGTATGGGTGCAGCGCGCGCAGCAGGGATCCAGCAGATTCGTCATCACGCGTTCATCATTTACCGTCGTCGTCATGGCTCCCCTCCTTGCGATACTGCTTGATGATCTTCGCGGCGTTGCGCGCCTGCACCGCGCCGTGGAAATGCTCATCGACCGTCACTACCGGGGCAATCGAGCACGCGCCCAGGCAGGCAACCGTCTCCAGCGTGAACTGGCCGTCCGGGGTGGTACCGCCCGGTTGAACGCCCAGTTCGCCGGACAGGGTATCGAGCAGCAGCTTCGAACCACGCACGTGGCAGGCGGTGCCGCGGCAGACGCGAATGGTGTGTTGGCCGACGGGTTGCAGGCGGAACTGATTATAAAACGTGGCGACGCCGTAGACCTTGGCGGTCGCGACGCCCAGGTGCGTGCCGATTGCCTCGATTGCCGCTTCCGGCAGATACCCGAAGGTTTCCTGCGCGGCCTGCAGCAGCGGGATCAGCGTCTCGCGTCGTCCGGCCGGGAACTCCGCGAGAATCTTGCCCATGGCATCCTGTGTGCATTGACAGACGTGAGCTGACATACGATGCTCCCAATTCGTGAATTTTATCACTAGTGAAATATACCACAATCTCGGGGTGGTGTAAATCAATTTTCTGCCATTCGCGGCAAATTAATCGGTCTTTTTCTGAAATTTTCCCCGGCAACGGTAGCGTATCCTACAATTTGTACTGCCGCGCACAAACTTCGCGCCACCGAGACGCAAAGCGGACCCGCCGCCGCGCGACCCCGGCGCGCCACCACCCCGCCACCCGGACAACGCGAGTTGCACCGAAGAAAATCCCGGGATTTGACCGTATTCGTGAATTTAATCACGATTATTGATACCCTCTACAACAATGGCGCCGGTTCGAAAAACCGACCCGGCGCCATGCTGTTCGATCCCCAGCCGGGCAGGCGGTGAATTTACGGAAAGACTATTCCGCACAACGGAAAAGGTGTATCATATAGGTGATGAAAGTTTGTTAGGTTTCCGGAGGAGGTAAATCATGAGTAAAGCACGGCGAGCAAAGGCACCGGCGAAAAAGACGAAGGAAGAGATCGTGACCGTGCTCGATATCGATGTCGAGGCGCGTGATGAAGAAGGACGTACTCCGTTGCACCTGGCTGCGTTTCATGGCTATGTGGCGACCGTGAAGCAGTTGCTGAAGCAGAATGCGGACGTGAACGCGCGCGATAAAGGCGAGCGCACCCCCGTGCACTGGCCGGCATATAAAGGTCATCTCGACGTCATCAAAGTACTGCGCGACAACGGCGCCGATTTGAATGCGCGCGACAACGGCGGACGCACCCCGCTGAAGATGGCCATGATCGGCAATCAGTCGGATGTCGAGAAGCTGCTGCGCGACCACGGCGCGACGTTATAACATTCCTGCCAGACCTTATACATCTCCGCCTTTCGCCCCGCGAGCAGGGGTTGCATACCACGCGATGGCCAGTCAGTACTGACTGGCCGTCGCGTTTTGTGCATCCTGACCGAAACCGGCCCATGACCCGGAGGGAATACGGGGCTCCCGATAAGAAGAATGACTATGGGAGAACGCCAGGGAAATGGGTATTCCCTGGCGTTCAATCGCGACGCGATCTCGCCCTCCCTATTCCCGCATCCGGTACCGACGGCGCAGCAAGATGCCGAGTGCCACGAGCGGGCCCCACACGGGCAGCCAGATACCGAGCGGGATGACAAGGCCGGTGAACAGCCACAACCCGAAGGCGCGCAGCGCGCCGAACGATTTACTCGCGGAGGAAATCACCGGATTCACCGCCGGCGCGGGCGGCTTGGGCAGGCTGGCGATCTGCACCGTCACCTCCGCCAGCGCGACGCGGCTCTTCAGCCTGTATTGCTCCACCCGCACGCCACTCGCCAACGAGGCGGCGCCGTGGCGCTCACTCTCCGCGGACATGGCAGTCGTTGGCCGCGAGCGCGTCTCGATGTGTTCCAGGTTGCGCTGGGTATCCCCCAGATCGCTGAGCTTCTCGATCTGGTCGATATGCGCGGCGGTCAGGTCCTCACCGTTCACCGTACGCGCCTGCACCGTGCCCAATCGATCCAGCTCGATCAACAGCGTGCCCAGCTTCGTACTCGGTACCCGCCCGCTCACCGTCGCGGTGGCAACATCGTCCTCGCCGCGCTGGTAATCGGACTTCAGCACGAAGCCGTCATAGCGCAGGAAGAGCAACTCCGCCTGTTCCATCGACGCCTGCACGTCCGCGCTCCGCAGCGACAGGCTGGCCTGATACGCGATCTGCAGCTTCTCCGCCAACCCGTAGTTCCTCGCCGGCGGGGTGATGGTGGGGCGTTTTTCACTGCCCGGAACCGGAATAACGGGTGCCGGTTGCGCAGGCTCTCCTATCGCTTTCGCGCGTTCATTCGCTGCTTCGAAGTCTTTCCGTTGCAATGCAACATAATCGCCGATTGTTTTCACGCCAGGATAATATTTCACGTGGCCATCGGCGAATCCGATCATCGATCCCCCACTATGGCGACCAAGACACCAGACAATCGGCGTTTCTGTTGAAGAGATGATCGTATTCACATTCACACCGGAAAGTGACGAATTGTATTGATAACTAATCGTCTCTTCATGATAATTAGCACCATCACTCGGACAGAGAAGCATCTTCTTCGAGTCACCCAGATAAGATGTAACAGCTTCTATCCAGTTCTCCGCTTTCGGAAGGTATCCATGGTTATCCTGTGCATACATCTGCAGCGCCGTCGCAATCTGGCGCACCTGGCTCAGACAGGTGGTCTGCCGCGATTTTTCTCTCGGCTTGGCGAACACGGGAAACAGTATCGACGAAAAAATCGCCAATACACACAGCACCAATCCCCATTCCATCAGACGGCGACCGAAACTAATCGGTTTGGGTGCCGGCTTGGGCTTCGGTTTCGGCTCCAGCCCTCTGTCTTCAATCGCCGTCACCGCCACGCGGGCCATCACCTGTGCGGCGAAGTTGTCGCCAGCCTTGCGGGCGGTCAGCGTAGCGGCCACGTCCTGCGCGTCGCAGCGAGCGATCTCCGCCGCCGTGCGGCAGGCGGAGCATTCTTTCAGGTGCGTCTCGACCTGGCCTCGCTCGTTTTCATTCCCCTCGCCGTCCAGATAGGCGGACAGGCGCATGTTCCATTGTTCACACGGTTTCAGCATGACACACCTCCTTCCACCCGCAGCCCGCGCACGGCGAAAAGTTCGCGCAGCCGCTCGCGTGCCCGGCAACAGCGCACGCGCACGTTGTTGACGCTGGTGCCCAGCGCCACCGCGATCTCCTCGTAGCTCATTTCCTGCACGTAGCGGGCGGCGAGGATTTCACGATAGGCAAACGGCAGCCCGTCGAGCAGTTCCGCCACCTCGACGCCGTCGCCGCGCGCGGGGGCGGGCAGCGAATCTTCGACGTCGGCCAGCGGCAAATGCTCCGGCTTGCGTGTTTGGAGGTAGGTGAGGCATTTGTGACGGAGGATGCCGAACAACCAGGCCCGGAATTTGGTGCGATCTCGCAATGCGCGCAGGCTACGGTAAGCGTCCACCAGCGCGTCCTGCGCCAGGTCTTCCGCATCCTCCGCGTTCCGGGTCAGGTGTCGCGCGGCGGCGACCAGGCCATGCTGGTACCGCTGTACCAGTGTCCCGAACGCCTCCGCGTTGCCCGCCAACACGGCCTCAATCAGCGCGATGTCATCCATACAGCTCACCTCCGCGGATTGGGTTACATCCCTGTAGTCATGGCCGACCAGGAAAACATTACAGAGGACTGAAAAATGAAGAATAGAAAATTTGCAATGAACAGTGATACTCCAGGGTACGCAGGAAACAGCAGCAGGAAGGTGGTTGCGAGACGGGCTCCCGCAAGGACCGGGGGCATCCAGCCGGCACGGCGAATCTAGCCCGCGGGCTAGATTCGCCTGATCTTATCAATGCATTCACTCACCACATCCACCAATCACTACGGGCTCATCACCTGACCGCCGGTGACGTTCAGCGCCTGGCCGGTCATGTAGCTGCTGGCGTCGCTGGCGAGGAAGACGACCACGTTGCAGATATCATCATACGAGGCGCCCCGGCCTAGTGGAACCTGACCTTCGTAGAACTTGCGCACTTCCTCCACGCTCATGCCGCGGTTCTTCGCGTATTGTTCGAAGAGGCTGTCCTGCCACAACGGGCTGTCGAGCAGATTGCCGGGACAGATAGCGTTGGCGCGCGCGCCGTAGGGGGCGAGTTCGAGGGCGACGGACTGGATCAACCCGATCGCGCCAAACTTGGAGGCGGCATACGCGCTGTTGCGGAAGGAACCGCGTTTGCCTGACTTCGAGTTGATCGCCACGATGGCGCCGCTGTGTTGCTTGATGAACTCGCGCGCGGCGTATTTGCAGCACAGCATATTGCCCACCAGGTTCACGTCGATCACCTTGCGCCACTTGCGCACGTCGGCATCTTCGATGGGTTCGGCGATGAGGATGCCCGCGTTGGGCACCATCAGGTCGAGACGCCCGTATTTCGCCACCGTCGCCGCCGTCATCGCCGCAACCTGTTCCTCGTTCGTCACGTCCACCGTCACGGCCAGCGCGTCGGGCAGCGACGCCGCCACCTTTTCCGCGTTTTCCGTCACCAGATCCGCCACCACCACTTTACAGCCCTCGGCAGCCAACCGGCGGGCAATCGCTTCGCCCAATCCCTGCCCCGCTCCGGTGACAATGGCGACTTTCTCACGTAAATCGTTCATCGTTGCATCTCCCGGGTTGCGCCGGCTCCAGCCGGGAAACCCGCGTCAGCATACCATATTTTTGCCAAGAATGGGACCGGGGCAGGATAGCATCGTTTGGTATACGGGCACTGCCCTCGTCGAGATCGCCGGTCGCGTGTCGTGGCAGGCGTGATGAAAGCACCTCCGGTAGGCAGCATCAGCGTCCGTCCGGACTGTCTTTCGACATTGTTCCCACGGCAGCAGGGGTTAGCAGGAAAACCATGGGCGTGACGAAGAATAGTATGGCAGGTTTCCGTAACGGTGGGGGCAGACACGCGACCGGGTGCAACACCGCGCACCGGTGCTGCGGTGCTAGTGCCCCGGCTGGAAGCCGTCCAAAAAGAGACAACGCCATGACTACATCCACACACACCTCGCGGTGGCATCCGACCGGCATCAGCGGTGGCGGCGGAATGTTCACGCCCGCCATCTCGCCGCATGACCCGGAACTGATCCTGCTCAACGGCGACATGAACGGCGCGTATCGCTCGACCAGCGGTGGGCGGCAGTGGGAGATGATCCACTGGCAACAGCTTATCGGTTGCCCGTTTTGCGCGCCGGTCTTCCACCCGAGCGATCCCGAGGTGATCTTTGCCGCCCATTCTTCCGCGGCCACGCTGCGCATCAGCCGCGACCGCGGCGTCACCTGGACGCCGTTCGGCGCGGGACTGCCCGGCGGATTGCGCCACCTGGCTATCGGCGCGGGCGACGGCGCGTATATGCTCGCGGCCACGACGACCGGCGTGTTTGTCTCGACCGACGGCGGAGCGCACTGGCGCGCCTGCACGGGGGTTGCCGGTACGGTGGTGGGCCTCCATATCGACCAGCGCGACCCGGCGGCGCGGCGTGCCGTGGTCGCCACCGCGGAAACCTGTTATCGCACCGAAGACGGCACGTGCTGGCAGCCTGCCGGCGCCGGACTGCCTGCCGCGCCGATCCGGACATTCACCGGCGCCTCGCGCGACGACCGGTGCGCGCTCTACTGCTGGGTTGACGAGGTAATGCCGGACGGCGCCATCGGCGCTATCTTCCGCTGGCGCGACGATGAACGGCAGTGGGTCCGCACGGCGGAGATGCACGTCCGCGAAGAAGAGGTGAGGCTGGCGCGTTTCCTGTTGGTAAGCAACGCCTGTCCGCAGACGGTCTACGCGGTGCGGCCCATCTACAGCGCCGACGACACTGTGAATCGCAGTGACGATGGCGGCGAAAGCTGGCGACCCGTGGCGTTTTGCGACCGCACCGATCCCCGCTTCAACATGCCGGAAAGCTACATCAACAACTACTTCTTCCCCCGCTCGCTATGGGGGTGGGCTACGTTCGCCGCGGCCATCGACCCGTGCAACGCCGAGCACCTGCTCTTCGATCATTATTGCTCGCTGTTCATCAGCGAGGACGGCGGCGCCAGTTGGTGGGCGGGTGAAGTGCGGGGCAGCGAGGACTGCTGGATCAACAACGGATTGAACAACACCCCCACCTGGCACTATTACATCGATCCCTTCGAGCACCAGCGTCATTACGCCTGCTATACCGATCTGGGCCTCTTCTGTACGGATAACGCCGGCGCGTCGTGGAGATGGAAACGCGACACGGGCGCGAACACCTATGAATTGGCCTTCGACCCCGCAGTGCCGGGTCGCCTGTGGGGGGCGTTCTCACAGGTGCGCGACATTCCCAACCGCAACAGCGTACTCAGTCGGCAGCAAGCCGGCGGCATCGGCTGCGTCGGCTACAGCGAGGATTTCGGAGCAACCTGGCGCGAACGCAACCTGAACACGTTGATCAACGACTCCGAGTGGATGGACTGGGATACCGATTACCGCAAACGGCGCGACCTGCCGCTGGCACCCATCATCTCGGTGATACTCGACCCGCGCAGTTCCCGCGACGCGCGCACGCTTTACGCCTCGGTATGGGAGCATGGGGTGTTCCGCTCGACCGATGGCGGCGTCACCTGGGAGCCGCGCGCGGCTGGACTCGGCGCACCCGGGGTGAACATGCGCGTCTGTCGCCTGCGCCTGCATGCCGACGGCACGCTGTTCTGCCTGGTCACCGGCCTGCTGCGCGACGGCAAGCTGATCCGCGACGGCGTCGGGCTCTATCGCTCCGCCGATGACGGCGCGCGTTGGGAAGCGATCACCGCCGGATTGGACGTGCGCTGGCTCACCGATTACGATGTCGATCCCCGCGACAGCCGCATCCTCTACCTGGGCGTCTGCGACGATCCGGGCCGCGACCTGCGCGAAGGCGGGCTCTATACCACCACCGACGGTGGGGGAGAATGGCAGCGGCTCGCGCGCAAGGGCAGCCAGCACTTCGGCGCCACCATTCATCCGCAACACCCCGATTGGATTTACCTGACGCTGACCGGCAATGACGCTGCCGACTACCCGCTGTGGCTTAGCAAGGACGCCGGAGCACGCTGGACGCCCTTCACCGATTACCCCTTCAGCAGCGCTCACCGCGTGCACTTCGATCCCGATAACGCGGGAATCATCTATGTCACCGGCTACGGCGGCAGTGTGTACCAGGGTCCGGCGGAACCGTAAGTCGCCACCGAATTTCCCATGCCGGCATGCGCGGCGACGCGCCATCGTGGGTGGATATCACCCTGCGCCACGACCGACCGACGCGTCACCGGGGAACCTGACGGCACGCCTGCCGACGCTGAGTAGAACGATAGCGTGCTGTCATTTCTATTGCCCAAGCTGGGCATCCATTGCTGTCTGGTAGTGGAATGACGACTGGCATCCACCTGACGAACAAGAGGCATACCATGCTCACGATGTTACCACCGATCGGTCTTGATATTGACTGTTGTCGCGCGCGGCAACAGCGTCTGCGCGCGGCGCTGGTTACAGAGGGTCTGGACGCCGCACTGCTGACCGACCGGCGACACGTCTATTACTTCAGCGGGTACTGGCATGCGTCGCGCAACACCGCGACGGCCTTACTGGTAACGGCGGACGGCGCCACCCTGGTTGCGCCGGGTGCGGTGGCGGGAACGGCAGCGGAGCACAGCCTGCCGTATGAGGCCAGCCGGCTAAGCACGCTGGTGGACGATCAGCTCGGGAATCTGCTGGCACCGTTGCAGCCGTTGCTGGCGGGGCGCGTGGGATGCGACGCGATGCCCCGCCCGTGGCTATTTCCGCGGGTGACGTTCGCCGATCTCAATCCGGTACTATTCACCTTGCGCCGCACGAAAGACGCGGACGAGGTGGCGTTGATCCGCCGCGCGGTGAAGGCCTGCGAGGGCGCCTATGCCCGCACACGCGACATATTGCGTCCCGGCATCACCGAATTGGCGTTGTACGCCGAGTTGCAAGCGGCGGCGGTGGAGACCGCCGGCGAACCGCTCGGTGACTTCGGCAACGATTTCCAGTCAGGCACGCCCGGCGGAATGCCGCGCCAACGATCTGTGGAGGCGGGAGAGATCGCCATTTTCGACCTGACCGCTATCTATCGCGGCTATTGCTGCGACCTGTGCCGCTCGTTCGCGGTGGATGGCACGCCGTCACCCGCACAACAGCAAGCCTTTACCCTCGTCGCCGACGCGCTTGAATACGTTGAGCACACCGTCAAGCCCGGCGTGAGTTGCACACAACTCTATCAGCACGTTTTCACCATGCTCGACGGGCAACACGGCTGGCGCTTCTCGCATCATCTCGGCCACGGTATCGGCCTGGCGCCGCATGAAGGACCACGCTTGAATCCCCACTGGGACGATACCTTCCGCGCAGGCGACACCTTCACCGCCGAACCCGGCCTTTACGGCGACAACCTGCGTGGCGGCATCCGCATCGAACAGAATTACCTGGTCACCGCCACCGGCGTCGAACGGTTATCACTCAGTTCGATTACGTTGTAGGCGCTCGTCCTGTATCAAACCGCCATGGTTGCGATGCGGCCATCCTGCCTTCATCGGAACGACGGCGGGATGGTCGCATTTCCACCATGCCGCGATATGCGTCCGGTATGCCTGCCGGCAGGAGCTATTGCTCTCCGTGGCGAAGAAAGATACCGGTTTCGCAATACTACACGCCGATTTGACCGGAAAGATGGGTTGCATGGCCAAAAATCCCATAATGGTGCTCCATGACGCCACCCTGCATCTGCTGGAGCATGTGGGGGTGCGGGTGGAGTCGGAGGCGGCGCGCGAGGTGTTTGTCGATCACGCCGTGCGCGTCGATCCGCTGCTGGAGCGCGTTTATCCCGGTCCAGAGCACGTGGCGCAGGCGCTGGCAACCGCGCCGGCAACCTTTGCGGTTTACGGCAGACGTAAAGAGGCGCCGCTCATCATCGGCGGCAGCAGTGTCTACATGATGGCCGGTGGCGGCGCCGTTCGCGTGCTCACCCTCGACGGGCAATACGAGCAGGCCACCTGGGAACACCTGCGCCAGTTCAACATACTGCTCGATGCGCTGCCGCATATCCACCTGCTGTTCAATCAAGTCGATCCGCGGCCGGCGGTTAGCGGGTATTATCGCCGCATCGCCGCGGAAATGCTGTGCGGCAGCTCCAAGCCATGCTGTCTGCAGGCGGGCAGCGCCGCGGACGTGACGGCAATGGCTGAGATGGGACGCGTGGTACGCGGTTGCCGCGAGGCACTGGCCGCCCGCCCGGTATTCATCATCAGCGCCAACGCCGAACCGCCGCTGTGCATCCCCGCGCACGCGGCGGAGATTCTGCTGGAAGCGAGTCGCCACGACATCCCCTGCGGCATCGGCGATTATGCGCTGATGGGCATCACCGCGCCGATAACGATTGCGGGCACGCTGGTACAGCGCAATGCCGTGCAGCTCACCGCACTGTTATTGGCGCAATGCTGTCGGCCCGGCACTCCGTTCTATTACAATGCCGGAGCCGGCAGCGCCAATATGCGCACCCTCGATTCCGTCAGCGCCAATCCCGCCGCCGCCCGCCTGCTGCGCGGCGCGGTGGAACTGGGCCGGTCGTATAACCTGCCGGTGTGCGGACTGGCGTGCACCGATGCGAAGCAACCCGACGCGCAGGCAGCGAGTGAGATGACCGCGCTGATACAATTGGCGATGGCGGCGGGCGCCCACGTGGTGCAAGGACCGACGGCGATGATGGACCAGATGATGTTGTCCAGCTTCGCGCAAGCGGTGATCGACAATGACATTGCCGGCTACCTGCTGGCGTTGCGCGCCCCGCTGGACATCTCGCACGAAATGCTGGCGCTGGATGCCATCGAAGACGTGGCGGTGGATTTAACGCTGCGCGACCTGAAATTCGCCACCCATTCCCATACCGCGGCGCACCTGCATGAGAGTGAATGGCGGTCGGCGGTGTTCAGTTACGAAACCTTCGCCGCGTGGGAACAGCGCGGCAGTCGCTCGCTGCGGGAACAGGCCGACGCGCTGGCGCGTAATATAATCCTCGAACACCACCCCGAACCGCTGGCGGCGGACAAGGTTCGCGAGATTCACGCCATCGCGGGGCACGCGTGACGATCGGCTACGCGCGCCGGAAGAGACGGGACCGCTGCACGGGCAATACTGACCGGAATGGTCCAGGATGCGTTTTTCTTACGACATCGCAATAGCTGTTACGCGCCTCCCGCGGGGATAATGTGAACGGCGCGTGCCACACAGACAGGAATGATGATGGTCTATCGGCAGTTATTATTATGGTCGCTGTTGTTCGGCGCCGGGGTCGCGAGCCTGGCGGACGAGGCGCTTGCCGCGCGCGTACGCGCATTGCCGCCGTGCGTGGGCGAGAATACCACCGTCATCCGTGCACGAAACGAGGGGTGGGTGACGCTGGGCGTGCGCGAGCACGTCGGTTTCGAGCACCTGCGCCGCGCCAACCCGAACGGATTCTTCACGCGCCGGCGGCCCATCGTCATTCCCGGCCAGCACCAGACGACTCCTTACGCCCCTACCGGGCTGGTGGTGAACCTGCCCGAACTGACGGTCTTTCGCTGGCAGGATGGGAAGGCGGTAGCATGGTATCCCATCTCCATCGGACGCGTCTCCGGTCGCTGGCACACGCCGGTCGGCCAATGGCAGGTGATCGCCAAACGCAAATACCCGGACTGGCATCGACCGGAATGGGCGGGCGGCGGGGTGATGCCGGCGGGACGCGGCAATCCGCTGGGCACCCGCTGGATCGGATTGAGCGCGCCGGGTTACGGCTTGCACGGCACGAATGACATCACCTCCATCGGGCGCACCGTTTCGCATGGCTGCATGCGCATGTTTCCGCGGCATGTGGAGGAGTTGTTCGACACCGTATGGGTGCACATGCCGGTGACCATTACGTATGAGACCATCACCGTGGGCCAGCGCAACGGCGCCGTCTACCTGGCCGTCTTTCCCGATGTCTACGGCACCGGCGCCAACACCCCCGCCGCGGCACGGCGGCGGCTGGCGACCTTCGGGTTGGCGCATGTGCTGACGACAGAGGAGTTGTCGCGCCTGTTGCGCAACGCGGACGGCGTGGCGCGCCCTATTCTCGGTTCAACAACCCCGTTGCTGGTGAACGGAACGCCGCTGTCGATGGGCCTGGGCGTCACCGTGCGCAACGGGAAGGCGTTCGCTCCGCTGCGCGACCTGGCGGCAGCGCTGAACGCGCAACTCACCTGGAATGCCCCCTCCAATACGACCACCTTGACTCGCGGCAACATGACGCTGACCTTCACCGCGGGCAGCGCGCAGTGCTTCGAAGCGCTGGATGCGCTCTTCGTGCCAATCCGCCCGTTGGCGGATCAGCTCGGTGGTACCGTGGTTGTCAGTGACGAGGGAATACACCTTGCGATCAATCAACCGGATACTCCCACGCAGAAGCCGGAGGCTCCTGCCGTGCCTGTCGTTCCTGCTGGCGATGCTCCTGATATGCCGCCCGGGCCGGACGGCGGATGATACCCTTGCGACGCGATTAAACGCGCTGCCGGTCAGCGTGGGCGAAAACAGGATTCTCACCCGTCAGTCGGGTGAGAACTGGGTCGCGATCGGCATCCGCGTGCATGTCGGCTTCGAACACCTGCGGCGCGCCAATGCCGGCAATTTTACCGCAGCGCCGCGTCTGCGCATCCCGGGCCGCCACCTGGTACGCGCCTACGTCAAGAACGGACTGGTAATCAACCTGCCGGAACTGATGGTCTATCGCTGGGAAAATGGCCGCGTGGTAGAGTGGTACCCCATCTCCATCGGACGAGTGACCGCACGCTGGCATACCCCACTTGGCCAGTTGCGCATCGTGACCCTGGAACGCAATCCCACCTGGCACCGGCCTGACTGGGCGGGCGGCGGGACGGTGCCGCCAGGACCGCGCAATCCGCTGGGCGACCGCTGGATCGGATTGAACCGTGAGGGTTACGGCCTGCACGGGACCAATGATCCAACCTCCATCGGACGCACCGTCTCGCACGGATGCATTCGCCTCTTCCCGCCACATATCCGCGAGTTGTTCGATGCCGTGAAGGTAGGTATGCCTGCCGTCATCACGTACGAGACAATAACCATCGGGCAGCAAAACGGCATCGTCTACCTGTCCGTCTTTCCCGACATCTACGGGTATCACTCCAACGCCGTCGCGGTCGCACGCCGGCGACTGGCGACCTTCGGCCTGGCCAATGCGTTACCCGCGGCGGAGTTGCGACGACGGCTGCGGCAAACCGATGGCGTAGCGCATCCGATTCTCGGTTCCCCGGTCTCGCTGTGGGTCAACGGCACCCGGAAGCCACTGACCACGGGCGTCACCTTCCACGGTGGAACGGCATATGCCCCGCTGCGTGAGTTGGCGACGGCGCTCGGTGCGAAGCTTACCTGGGATGCAAACACCCGCGCCGCCTCGCTGACCCGCGGCATCAACCGGGTGACCATCAACGCGGACGCAACTCAAAACTTCGTGGCGTTGGGCGCCCTTTTCGTGCCCATCCGCCCACTGGCACACCAACTGGGCGGAATTGTGAACTTCACCGGGTCTCGCGTCTATATCAACATCGGTCTGTGAGGATCACTATGATCTCCATATGGCTTTATATTCTGATAGTGGCACTGTGGGTCGGCGTATACGCGGCGGATGATACCCTTGCGGCGCGATTGAACGCACTGCCGCCCAGCGTGGGCGAAAATATCACTATTGCCCGACAGCGTGGCGAAAGCTGGGTGAGCATCGGCATCCGCGAGCATGCGGGTTATCTGCACCTGACACGCGCCAATCCGACCGGCATCGCGCCGAACCGGCGCATCCTGATCGCGGGACGACACCAGGTGGATCGCTACGGCATCCGCGACGGATTGATTCTCAACCTGCCCGAGTTGATGGTGTATCGGGTGGAAAATGAGCGGGTGGCCGCCTGGTACCCCATCTCCGTCGGCATGATCACCAAGCGCTGGCATACCCCACACGGCCGATTGAGCATTGCGACGCTGGAGCGGAATCCCACCTTCTACTGGTACGGGGGGGTGGTGATGCCGCCGGGACCGAATAATCCGCTGGGAGACCGCTGGATCGGATTGAGCGAGGCGGGTTACGGATTGCATGGCACGAACGACCCCACCACCATCGGACGAACGGTGTCGCATGGCTGCATCCGCATGTTTCCTCCGCACGTGCACGAGTTGTTCGACCACGTAACCGTCGGCATGCCGGTGGATATCGTGTATGACACCGTCACCGTCGGACAACAGCACGGCGTGGTCTACCTGACAATGTTGCCCGACATCTATTCCTGGGGCACGAATAGGCCGGAAAACGTGCGTGCGCGGTTAACGCGTTATGGATTGGAGCAGGTACTCACCCCCGCCGCATTCACCGCGCGCTTGCGCCAGACCGACGGCATCGCCCGTCCGCTGCTTGGATCAACCATGCCCGTGAACGTGAACGGCGCGACCGCCGCGATGACAACAGGCTTGACACTGCGCGACGGGCAGAGCTTTTTGCCGCTCCCCGATCTGGCCAACGCGCTAGGAGCGGCATACACCTGGGATGCCGTCAGCGGAGCAACTATCACCCGTGACGGTCACACCGTCACCCTGGCTGCCGATGGCCGGCAGAGCTTCGTCGCCCTCGATACCCCCTTCGTCCCCGTCCGCCCGCTGGTCGAACGTCTGGGCGGCATGGTGAAGTATGGCGTCAATGGACTGGCGATCAGTCTGTCAACGGGGTAAAGACGCATGGCCAGTGGCGTGAAAGAGAAGCAACTGCCGCGCCTTCCGGTCATATGCGCCTGTCTGGCGGAAGCATTTCGGAATTACAGCGTATCTCCACACCTATCGAACGATCATCGAGACACACCGAGCCGGCGACTACCGGCAAGGCGGAGAGGGTGTCGGCGCGGGCACAAAAGAGGACATCCTCCGCGTAGCCGATTTCGAGCAGCCGCTGGGCGTGACGCGAGGAACGAAAGATCGGTTCCAGACCTTGCAGGATCAACTCCCGCTGTGAGTCGGCGAAGTCGGCGCGGGAATCCGCGGCGATGGGCAAACCGATGCGCTCGGCCAGGTAGGCGCAGGCGGCTTCGTCTTCCGATGAGACGAAATCTTCCTCGGGGAATTTCCCGGCGGCAATCAGTACCACCGGACGGCTCGCGACTGTTGCATAGGGGCGGGTCCATTCCGCCACCGCGCGGGCGTTGGAGACGGTACCGACCAGGATGCGGTCGGCGCCCGCGCAAGCCGTCAGGCGTTGAGCGCCGTTGCTGGAGGTAAAGATCACCGTGCGTCCGTTCAACGGCGGCGAAACGAGCACTTCCAACGGGCTGTTGCCAAGGTGAAAACCAGGCAGGCGCTCGCTGTGTCGCTCGCCCACCAGCAAGGCGTCGGGCTGGCGCACGGCCAGCGCGCGTGCTTCCTCCACCCGCGCGACCACCTGCACACGGCACGCACCGTGATCGAACAGCGCGGCAATGGTGGTGCTGGCGCGCAGGGCATCCACCACAATCGCCACCGCGTTCAACTGTCGCGCCAGCGCGCACCCCGCGCGCCCGCGCGTCAGGTGTATCTCCGCCCGCCCGTTCATTGCCTGCACGCCACTTCCTCCGCCACGCGCCGAAATTCGTCGATACTTAACGTTTCGCCCCGCCGTGTCGACACAATGCCGGCCGCCAGGAGTGCCGCCGCAATGGCCTCTCGCACGCCGCCCAGCACTCCACCGCCCATCAAAGCGTTCTCCAGCATCTTGCGCCGTTGGCCGAACGCCGCGCGTACCACCTGAAAAAAGACCGGTTGCAATGCCGCCGGCACCTGTGGCTGCGGGCGCACCGTCAGCTTTACCACTGCGGAATCCACCGATGGCGGTGGCAAAAACGCCCCGCGCGGCACCTTGCACACCCGTTCCACCGTCGCGTAGACCTGTGCGTAAACGGTCAGCGAGCCGTATTCGCGCGTGCCGGGCGCGGCCAGCATGCGCTCGGCCACTTCGCGCTGCACCATGAAGACCATGCGGATGATGTGCGGGGCGGTCTCCAGCATGCGGCTGATAACCGGCGTGGTGATATAGTATGGTAAATTGCCCACCACCGTCACCTGCGCGCCGTCCAGCAGCGCAGGCAAATCCACGGCCAGGATATCGTCGTGCACCACCCGCACGCCGGGAAAAGCGCCTACCGTTTCTTCCAGCACCGCCACCGCGCGCGCATCCAGTTCCACCGCCGTCACGCGAGCACCCGCTTCGGCCAGCGCACGGGTGACGGTGCCGATGCCGGGACCGATCTCCAACACCGGCACACCCTCGTCCAGTGCACAAGCGGCGACAATAGCGTCCAGCACCCTGCGGCTGATGAGGAAATGCTGTCCCAGGCGCTTGCGGGTGGAAAAGGCATGGCGCTGCAGCAAGGGAATAAGCGTGGCGGTATTGGTGAGGTCAAGATGATCCGGCGCCGTCATGGCTTTCCAGACTCCGCGGTCGCGGGCAGCGGGCTGGGGCTGCCCAACACCTGGCCCAGCCAGCGAATTTTCTCTTCCCAGTGCTGCAGACCGCCGCCTTCGTGGCCAGCTGGATATACCTTGATCGCGCGCGGTCCGGTGAGGCGGTTATAGAGGCCGAAGATATTCGCCGGACGCGAGTAGGTGTCATCGATGCCGGCGCTGATCAGCACCGGGCAGGTGACGCGGTCGGTGAAGTTGGCGGCGTCATAATATCGCAGCGTGCGCAGCACCACGGCTTCCTGGTCGCTGTGGGCGCGCAGGTAATCGGCGACTTCCCAATACGGCCAACCCGGCGCGGTGCGGTTCCACTCGATGAAGCAATAGTACGGCACGTCGGGTGCCACCGCCTGTACGCGCTCATCCAGCGCACCCAGAATTAACGCCATGCCCCCGCCCAAGCCGACGCCCGTCACCGCGAGACGATTGGGATCGACTTCCGGCACGGTGGCAAGGGCGCACACCGCGCGGAGGTAACTGATGAAAATCGCGCGAAGCCCTACGGTGTTGGCATCGGCCAGGTTGGACGATGCCCGCGTGATGAGCGGCTTGAGTGCGCCATCGACGGTCTGACCGGTGGGCTCCAGCGTCATCACCACGAAACCGCAATCCGCCAGCGCGGCGTTGGGGGTGATATAGCGCACGCGATCGCCGGGCAACAACAGCAAGCCGGGATACCGGCCCGGGAAGCGTGGCACCGCCAGCCAGCCGTAGCAGACAGTCTCGCCGGCGGTCAGCGTCAACCGATAGACGGTCACCGTGCCGGTGGAACGCACACGATCTTCCAGCCGCGTCAGTGCCATCTTCACGGCAGCAGCGTCTGTCGTCAGTTTAGTCCAGTAGTCGTCAAAATCGGCGGGACGCTCCACCGCTGGCGCGATGGCGGTGACATTGTAACCGAAAGTGGTCGTTTGCTTTTTCGCGGTGCCTTTCAACGGCACCGTGCAGGTTGCGGTGTAAAAATCCGCGTCGGCGGGTGCCAGCGTCCACGTCAACGACACGGATTTGTGTGAGTCGCACGTCAGCGGTTTGCGGTCATCCAGCAACACCTTGCCCTGTGACGATTTCACGAACAGCGCGATTTCGCTCTTGATGGGCTGGTTGGCGTTGTTCGTGAAACGCACCTGCACATCGATGGTTTGCCCCGCCGGCGCCAGGTAATCGGGGGCGTTGCTGGTCGCGGTGAGCGTGGTGAGTTGACTGAGGTCCGGCGTGCGCGGTATACGCCGGCCTGGGATCATCATCACCGTGTAGCGCTTCTTCGGGGCGATATCGCTCAGTTCCCATACCTGCCGACCCAACTCGCGTCCCCATACGCGCGAACCGCCGCGCAGTTCCAGGTACTCGCCGCTGGGTACCGTGAGCACGACCGCCGGCCAGTCATAATCGGCGGGTACCGCCGCGATGCCGGCTTGGGAAAGGTTCTCGACATAGTCGATCTGCGGACTGTGCACGGTGATGAACGCTGCTCCGCGCGCGCTGTTCTGCTGCAGGGTGAGGGTGATAAAACCTTCGTCGAACTCGTAGGTGATGGTGTAGGTGCCGTCAGTGGCGATCAGCTTGCGCTCGTCCTGCCGGATATTGGGCAGCATCACCGGACGCTCGGTGAAAAATGAGGCGCCGGTGGAACCCGCCACGCGATCATTCAGAAACTCGATGCCGTTCACGGAGAGCGAGTGCAGGTTGCCATCCGCATTCACCCGTGCCTTGTAAATCGGAGTGGTGATGAGATAATCACCTTCCTGCACGACGATGTCAACCTGGGGTGGAGGCACGGCCACCGCCAATGCCGGCGGCAAGCCGCACAGCCAGCAGATAGCAAGCAGCCAGCACTGTCGGCGCATGCCGCTCATCCATGCGGTGAATCGTAACGACATGATGTGGGTCGAACCCATAACCTGTTAGACACCATTCGAGGATAATAGTTGCCACCTGCCATGAATCACTCGGCAGCGGTTTCCTGCGGCCCCTCGGGTTTCTCCAGGCTTTCCAACTCGGTTGACCATACCTTGATCACCTTCCAGCCGTCCAGCAGCGTGGCTAACGGGCTGTCGGTGAGCAGGCTGGACATGGCGGTGGAAAAGAGTTCTTCTTTTTCGACGGCGGCACGCAGCGCCGCGCGCAACCGCCGCCAACTGACGGTGGTCAACGGATCTTCCGATCCGCGCGGGGCATTGCGCAGTGAGGCGAACTTGGCGTTGAAGGTATGGCTGTAGATCATTTCAACGATGTACTGGTCGAACTCGCCTGTGGTGGCGGGCACCAGCTTGCCGGAACACACCTCGCGGATGGAGAGGACCATGCCATCCACCGGTTCTCGGAAGGATGCCGACTCGGCTTTGCTCACATGGAAGGACTTGTGCTGATTCCCATCGCGGGCTTTCAATCGAACATGATCACCCACTGCCAGTGCCGTCATTGTCGCCTGTTTCGCCATCAACTCAGTCCTCCATCACAGAAAATTTATGCGGGCCTATCATACCCTGTCCCGCGCACAACGTCAACGGGAAGAAGAGAACGCCGACATTGCCGCACTCTGCGCACAGGCACATGCCCATGCGCGACTCTGCGCGGATGATCCCGGGGCAGGCGCATGATACGAAAGGCGGGACGGCGCCGTGTCGCGGCATTTTACAGGTCCACGCAGGGATTATGCGACGCGTCCGCGAATGTAGTGTAAGAAGGATGCATCGGGTGTCTATGGCCAGACAGGCGTTCAGTGACAGTTTTCCCTCAAAGATCCGTCTGATCCTCAGTGCGTGCCCGAGCACGCACGACATCGCGCAGCATCCGTTGTTTCGCGGCGAGTTGTCACGGTGGGTGTGGCGGTTCACCACCCACCGGGTTACGCGGGCGGGACGGTGGTTTTTCTGGCCGACGCTGGCACTGGCGGCGCTGGGCAGCACTACGCTGGTGCTGCAAACCTACGTTGTGTTTATCTACGCTGCCGCGTTGTGGGCGGTGGCGCTGTTGACGGCGCTGTGCCTACCGCCGCGCGTGCGGGTGCAGTCTTCGCATGCCGACCGCCTGTGCGCGGGCGAGACACTGCCCATCGACGTGCATATCGAACAACAGGGACGCTTCCCTGGCGTGGATCTGCAGGTGCTGCCGTCAGGATTGCCGCTGGGACTACGCGCGGAACCGCCGGAAGGCGTGGCGGTGCCGTCGCTGCGGCCCGGCGAGCAGGCGCGCCTGCGCCTGGGGCTGTATGCCGCGCGCCGCGGGGTATACACGCTGCAGGGGTACCGAGTGGAATCGGATTTCCCCTTCGGGTTATTCAACGCCTATCGCATCCACCTTTCGCCGCGCGCGCTGCTGGTCTATCCCCGGTTCACGCCGTTGCTGGAACTGTCGCTGCCGCAAGGCTACCGCTATAATCCGGGCGGGGTGGCGCTGAAGGCACGGCAAGGCGATTCCTTCGAACTGCTGGGCAACCGTGAATACCGTGACGGCGACGATATCCGCAATATCGACTGGCGCGCGACCGCACGGTTGCAAACGGCGATCCTGCGCGAATACACCCAGGAGTATTTCCTGCGGGTGGGTGTAGTGCTTGACACCCACGTGCCGCAGCACGCTGAGGCGCCCGTGCAAATGAATTTCGAGCGCGCGGTGTCGCTGTGCGCCGCGGTGAGCGCCTTCATGGCGCGTCAGGAATACCTGGTGGACATCTTCGCCGCCGGTCCCCGCCTCTATCACCTGACCGCCGGGCAGAGCCTGACCTACCTCGATGAAATCCTCGACATCCTGGCCTGCGTGGAGTCGAATCCACACGAACCGTTCACCCACCTGGAGCCGGAAATCACCCAGGTGCTGGGGAAGATTACGCTGGTCATCTGCGTGCTGCTGGACTGGAACGAGGCGCGCCACCAGTTCGTGGAGCGGTTGGCGATGCACGGGGTAGCGGTGAAAGTGATCATCGCACGCGATACCCCGTGCACGCTCGATCCACGCACGGTGCCGTGGCCGGGCGGGATGCCGGTGGTGTCCGGTGCCGACTTTGACGCCGGCGTGGAGGTGCTGTGATGCCCACGCCGCGCCTGCCATTTGCTATTACCGGCATGATCCTGCTCGCGCTGGCCGGGTTGCATTTCGTGAGTCACGGTATCTGGCTGCCGCTGGTGTTCGGATTGGCGGTGCTGGCGGTCTACCTAGTGCCCATGCGGCTCGAATCAGAGTTGTCGAGCTGGATGTTGCGCTTCGTGTTATTCCTGCTGGTGCTGTTCAGCACGCTGCTGGGCAGCGCGCCACCGCTGGACGGGCTAATCAATCCGCGCTGGATGAACCTGATCGGCTTCCTGTGCGCCGCCGAACTGCTGGTGCAAACATGGTCGCGCCGCCCCGCTCCAGCCCTGCTGTTGCTGTTGCCGTGCTTCATGTTCTGGGCCGCCAGCAATACCTACAACGGCCAGCGTCTGCCGGTATTGGCGCCGGCGTTTATGCTGTGCACGACGCTGGGATTGGCACACTACCGTCCGCGCGGGTGGGCGCGGCCCCGTATCGCACGCGTGCTGGCCGCCGCCCTGGTGCTGGGCGCCATCGGTCTGGGATGGCTGGGCAATGCCGTCGTTATGGTCAATCGCGACGGCATCAATGCCTGGGGCGAGCGCCTGTTCAATCCGCTCATGTCCGCCACCGGCATCACCTTCGACCCGTTGCTCGGAGCGACATACGGCATGCGCGGTTCACCACGCCGCGTGCTGCGACTGACGGGTTATCACGGCATTGCGTATTTGCGCGGCATGGCATTCGACACCTACGATCATGGGCGCTGGCGCCCCGCGCTGACCGAACGCCAACTGGTGCCGCTATCGCCCGCGGAGGCACATCCGACGGCGCCCGGTTCCCGCGTGCGCATCAGCGAATTCTCCCACCTGGACGGCATTCTCTTCCTGCCAGCCGAAGCCGTCGGAATGCAAGTCGATTCACCGGTGCAGTGGGCCCCGCAACTTGGCGGACCTATGAGGATCGATGGCCGCGAGTTATTGAATTACGAGGCGATACTGCCGCTGCAGCGAACGCAGGCGCTGTGGCCTATGCCTGACGCCACCCAGCAGAAGGCGCTGCTGCAGGTGCCCGACGAGATCACCCCCCGCGTCCGACGCCTGGCGCAGCGGATTGGCGGAATGCACCCCACCGCCTCGCGTAAAATCGACGCCGTCATCAACTACCTGACCACCCACCATGCCTACAGCCTGACCACTCAACCCGGTGCCGGCGATCCGGTTTCCAATTTCCTGCTTGAGCACAAAAATGCCCATTGCGAGTATTTTGGCTCGGCGGCGACGATCCTGTTGCGCAGTTTGGGGGTGCCCACGCGCTATGTGGTGGGCTACCTGGCCTACGAAAGCGACTTGGGCAATTCAATCATCGTGCGCCAGCGCGACGCCCACGCCTGGGCGGAGAGCTGGGTGCCGGGCACCGGCTGGGTGACGGTGGACGCCACCCCCGGCGACGGGCGACCCGACCATGCCGACGAGGATCGACCGCCGTGGTGGATGCGCCTGGGCGAAGCGCTGCAAGATAGCGTCCATCGTGCCCGCGACTGGGCAGCAGGATTATCACCGGCGCAGATGGCCCTGCTGGTCGTGGCGGTGGTGGCGCCGTATTTCCTTCTCCAGTTCTGGCAGGCGCGGCGCCAACGCGCGCGCGCCGCAGCGGACGCAGGCGATTATACCGCCCCCGACCGCTCACTGTCGGCGCTGGCCGCACGCTTCACCGCCTGGCTGCAACGGAAAGGCATTCCCTGCCCGCCCGCGCTCCCCTGGCGCGCACACCTGGAACAATGCGACGCGCATCCCACCGCGCGCGCCTTCGTGCAAACCTACAGCGCCGCACGCTTCGGCGCGATAGACCGCGACACCCTGGCGGCACTGGATAGCATGCTCGGTGAATTGGAACATGAGCCGGCATCCCCACATCGGCCCTCTCCCCACGATGAGGAGAGACAGCACAACATCATTACGGATCAATAAAAGGACGGATTACATGAGCACCGAGACTACGGCGACAATTATGAAGCTGGAAGCCAATCTGAACGGCGTCATTCGCGGCAAGGCGGAGGCGGTGCGGCTGGTGTTGGTCGCGCTGCTGGCCGGCGGGCATACACTGCTGGAAGACGTACCCGGCACCGGCAATACCACGCTGGCCAAGTCGCTGGCGCGGTCCATCGACGGCGCCTTTCGCCGCATCCAGTTCACCCCTGACCTGTTACCCGCCGATATTACCGGCAGCAGCGTCTATCGCCCGCAAGACGGCGGATTTGAGTTCCGTGAAGGCCCGGTCTTCACCAACGTGCTACTGGCCGACGAAATCAACCGCACCTCGCCACGCACGCAATCGGCGCTGCTGGAGGTGATGAGCGAGAAACAGGTATCGGTGGAGGGATTCAAGCACGCGCTGCCGGAGCCGTTCTTCGTCATCGCCACGCAAAATCCAAGCGAATTTCACGGCACCTACCCGTTGCCGGAATCACAACTCGACCGCTTCACCGTGCGCGTCACCCTCGGCTATCCGCGGCTTAGTGATGAACTGGATATCCTGTTCAGCCACAACGACGGCGAACCTTACGATGCGCTGGACACCGTGGTTACCTGCGCCGATGTCCTCACGCTGCAGCAGGCAGTACGCCGGGTGCGCGTAGACCGCGCCGTCGCCGAATATGCCCTGCGCCTGGTGGACGCCACCCGTAGCGATCCCCGCGTGCGCCTGCCCGTTTCTCCACGCGGTTCCCTCGCCCTCTACCGCGGCGCCCAGGCACTCGCGTTCCTGGAAGGCCGCGCCTTCACGCTGCCGGAAGATATCCGCACCCTCGCCGCGCCCGTGCTCGCGCACCGGATGACCCTTGACACCAAAGCCCGCTACGGCGGCATCCTCCCCGCGCACATCCTGGAAGAAGCACTGGCACAAATCCCCGTGCCACGGTGAGGGTGCCTGCGGCTCCATGCCGTCTCATGCACCATGTCATCCTATCACCCACACACCGGCAGGATTCCATGCGATGCTATTGAACTGCAACGATAGCAGGCA
This sequence comes from uncultured bacterium, assembly GCA_964472305.1. Taxonomy (GTDB): domain Bacteria; phylum Armatimonadota; class Hebobacteria; order CAIYQO01; family CAIYQO01; genus CAYYJR01. The sequence continues at coordinate 9,331 of CAYYJR010000023.1, read as the reverse complement.
AGGAGGTGCGCGGATGAGATTCGGAGTGCTGGCGCGGGGGTGGGCGGCGGGATTGTTGTGGCTGGTGTTGCTGACGTCGCTGCTGGCGCCGGCCGCGAAGCGTGATGACAATATCATCCGTTATGGGCGCACACAGGACGGGCCGGAGGTGACAGCGGAAATCGAAGAGGAGCACCGGCTGTCGCTGGAGTTCGCCACGCCGCACACCAAATGGGCGCAACCGTACGCACACGGCAAGATGCGCGTGCTCTTCATCTGTGAGTCCAGCCGTTGGGATACCTTGACGCGCGAAGCGGAGGAATTGATGCAGCGCTTCGATGTGAGCCTGGAAGCGGTGTATGGCGACTTCGTGCGGGGGCAGGATCCCGGCAACCTCTGGATCGGCGGTAAGACGGGCGAGCAGCGCATGGCGCGCCTGCTGCGGCAGCCGTATGATGTCATTCTCGCCATCCATATTTCACCGCAATACCTGCCGCCCGACGCGCGCGCGCTGTTCGAGTCGGCGGTAAAAGGCGGTACCGGACTGGTGCTGCTGGGGGTCGATGACCAGCCGCTGCCATCGACAAAGTCACTGCCGGATGATCCGGAAGCGATCGACCTGGATCGGCAGTATCTACCGTTGTTTACCGCGCAAGAACAGTTGCGCGAACCGCAACCGTTCCTGGCTGGCCTGCCGCCGTATTCCCTGTATCAGGCGGAACATGGACGGGTGATCTGCCTGCCGCGACGCCCCACCATCGAGTATCACCAGGACTGGGAAGTGGAATACGATTACTGGCAGGAAGCGTTGGGGCGCGCGCTGCTGTGGGCAGCCCGGCGCGAGCCGACGTCGACGCTGATACCGTCCTTTACTCCCACGACGCCGGCGTGGGGCGCGCCGACCATCGCCACGGTCGAGTGGGAGAACGCCACGACCGATGGCACGCTCGACGTCGAGGTGCGTCTTCAGGATGGCCGCAAGCTCGCGGTGGGCAGTATCCCGGCGCGAACCGCACTGGGCGCCATGTCGTTCACGCTGCCGCCGTTACCCGCCGGCGCACACCACCTGCACGTCTTTCTACGCAGCCCACGCGGCACGGAAACGTGGACGGTGGCGCCACTGACGATTGACACGTCGCGCACGGTGCGAGTGGCGCTGACACAGGATTGGGGCGAGATCGGTGAACGGATTACCGGACAGGTGACTCTCGCCGGTGTGCCGCTCCCCAACGAGCAGGTGGACGTGCAACTGCTCGACCGCCGCGGACGCATCCTGGCCCGCGCCGACACGCCGACCTTCACCTTTCCCATCCCGGCATGGATGCCCATGCTGGTGCACGTAAAAGCAGTGCTCACCAGCGGGGGACATGAGGTAACCTCCGCCAATCAGTATTTCCACGTCACCCACCGCGGACAGGACCGCTTCAATTTCGTGATGTGGCAGTGTCCGGTCGGCACCATGGCGGCCTATGCGCAGGAGTCGATGGTGCGCCATGGGGTAACCGCTGTGCTGGGGGGCGGCAACCCGCGGTTAGAGCAGGCGGCCTTCGATCTCCCGTGGGTGCCGTATACCACGCGCCTGCTGAATGTGCTCGATAAAGAGCACATCACCGAAGGCGGTTGCTGGAACAACCTGGCGGTGCGGCAACCGCTCATCGACAAACTGGTGAACGACACGCTGCCCGCGCGTCGCCACGGCGTCTTCGTTTACTCGCTGGGCGACGAAGGTGTCCTCTCCGGCTCCTGCCTGGACCCGGCGTGCACCGCGGCATATCGCCGTTTCCTGCAACGGAGTTACGGCACCATTGCCGCGCTCAACGCCTCGTGGGGCACCAGGTTTGCGTCGTTCGATGCGGTCGAGCTCTCCATGCCCGAAATGACGGAGGATGTACCCAAGGATTTGCTGTACAAAGACACCCCTGCAGCACTGGAGACACCGTTGCCCATGGCGGATAACGACGAAGCCCTCTCACTGCACCTGCGCAATTATCCGCGCTGGTACGACCGGCTGGCCTTCCAACGTGACAACCTGGTGCAATACAGCCGGCGCTTCGCCGACGCCTTTCGCCGTAACGATCCACTGGCCCGTGTGGGCTTCGAAGGAACCAGCGGGTCCGGCATCGGCATGGGCGCGGACGTGGAGGCGCTGGTCGATACCCTCGCCTTCTGGGGACCGTATGCCTCTTCCACCGACGAGTTGATCCGCGGACTCGCCCCGCGCACGCTGGTGCGCAGCAACTGGATGGGTTATGCCAAAGACGCCGACGGGCTGCTGTCGTCCTACTGGCGCACGCTGACCCGCGGCGCGGACAGCATCTTCTGGTGGTGTTGCACGGGTGTGGGCAGCTTTCATGGCTTCCTGGCGCCCGACCTGGCCCCATACGCAGCGACGAAGGAGATGCTGGCGGATACGCAGATCGTGCGCGACGGATTGGGCGACTTGCTACTGCACTGCCCGCGCCTGCACGACGGCATCGCGCTGTTCTACGCCATGCCGTCTGAAGCGGCCAGCGGATTGGAAGCCGGCGCCGGCTTCGGACTTAATGCACAACGCAACAGTCCGGACGGCTACGGCATCGAGCACGCGGCCTGGCAGCAAGCCATCCGCGCTGTAGGGATGCAATTCACCTACGTCACCGACCGCCGACTATTGCAGGCGCCGCTGGATCCACGCGACTGCAAGGTGCTGATATTGCCGCGCGCGGAGGCGCTGAGCAATGAAACCGCGCAAGCGATTCGCGCGTATGCGGAGGCCGGCGGCACGGTGATCGCCGACGTGCGCCCCGGACTGTACACCGATCATTGCACACGGCGGCAAACGGGCTGCCTGGATGCGCTGTTCGGCATTACGCGCACGGGTATGCCGGAAGCGATGGTGACGGACATGCACATCGACGGCATCCTGGCGGGACGACCGCTCAAGCTGGCCTGGAGCCTGGACGCTTCCCGCCGGACATATGGCGCGCCGTATGGCACGCGGGTGGATCCCGGAGTCGCGGCCACCACGGGTCGGACGCTGGGCGCGGCGGAACAGACGCCGGTGTGTATTGTGCGCCCGGTGGGCAAGGGCCGTGCCGTGCTGCTCAACTTCACCCTCTCCTCATGCAACCCCATGCCCGGCACGTGTATAAAAATCGGCACGCCGCCGATCGCGCGGATGCCCGCGCCGGTGGCGGACTTTCTCACCGACCTGCTCGCATCCGCGGGGGTGGCCCCCGCCCAGCGCCTGCTGGATCGACAGGAGCAATCCGTGCATAACGTAGAAATTATCCGCTGGCAGGATGGCGACGCGCAGCTCATCACGCTGTGGCGCACCACCGGCGCGGCGGAACCGTTGCGGTTGACGCTGCCGCAACCGCGGTATCTCTACAACCTGCGGACCGGCAAGCTGCTGGGCCACACCGCCGCGGTGACGGTTATCGTCACCCCCAACCGCCCTACCTGGCTCGCGGCGCTGCCTGCCCCGGCACCGGCGCCGCGCCTTACGCTGGACGCCGCCCATGCCACCCGCGGGCAGGTGCTGCACGCGACGCTCAGCGTTCCCAACGCCGTTGACAGGCGGGCGGTGCGCCTGCGCCTGACCGCACCCGACGGGCAGGACGCCGAGTGGGCGCATCGCATCATTATCGCCGCCGCGAAGCCGGTGGAAATTCCCGTTCCCACTGCTTTCAACGACACGCCCGGCGAATGGACGCTCACCGCCACCGATCTGCTGGGTCATCAAACAAGCGCCAAGTTTACGATAGCTCCATGAGGCTGTCGGCAGGAACATCCGCCCCACGTGAGGAAATTTAGGGTAACACACACGGGGAGACGGCGAATGGTACGGCTAGGCATCACCGGATGCGGAGGAATGGCTGCGGTGTTCCTGCAAGGCTTGCAGGCGCTGCAAGACCGGCTGCGGATTGATGCACTGGTCGATACCGACGCAGAACGCCTGCGGCAAGCGGCAGAATTCGCACCGGAGGCGGTGCGTGCCGCTGATATTCGCGACATCCTCGACACGGCCTGGGATTCGACAAGTTCGTCGACGGCCCATGGTCGGTACCACCGGCCAGGTGGAAGAAGCGCGTGCCGAGTAATCCCGCGCGGCTGCGGACACATGTCCCACCGCGATCAACACACCTCAATCCAGACAACATTGAAGAAAGGAGTACGTCATGGGAAAAGATAAATCACCGCGCAAAGAGGTTAAGAAGCCGAAGAAGCAAAAAGACTCGGTTGCGAAGACGGTGTAAATACCTGAAAGTTCTCCGCGGTCCGGCAGTGAAGCATTTTATGCCATGAATACCGTGATGGTGTGAAGTTCCGGCGTTGCACCCCACGGTTTGCTCCCTTTGGGGTCACAAGACAACGAAAAGCGGAACCGCATTCGACCGAAGTGCACCTGGGCCAAGCGATCGGTAGACGTCCCGATCATGCGCTTTGAACATATGGGCTTGTGTTGTTCACCGTTGAGAAACAAGTCCTGTTGACGGGATGTCTACCGGTAATCCGGCAATTGACCGCCGGGAAAATATCATGACTGATCCACCAGCCTTTCGCATCACGGACCCCTATTGTCTCCACCCCCACTTGTGCGCCAGGAAACTGTCATCCCATCACCGCATCACCGCTTCGCTGCCCAGCGGGATCAGCATAAACTCCTGGTCGCCATACGAGCCGCCGGGGAGCATCCAGTGGAAGGTATACGGGGTGGGAGCGCGAGTGCTGACGCAGACACGTGCGAGCAGCACTCCTTCGCCGGCACCGTCGGCGCGCACCAACGCGCGGTTGCCGCGAGGGATCGCCACTGTAGTGCCATCCGACATCTTCGCCGCGCCGGTGAACATGCCGAAGCGCTGCGTATCCACCAGCGCGAGCCACGCGGGTTTGCCGGTGCCGGACTTGATCGGCAGTGTGATCGTATACTCCACGTTATAATCGCCTTTGAAAGGCCGGCGCTTCCCGCCTTTCCGCAACACCAACGCCTTACCCGGCCCTTCCGGGCGCTGCTCCCAGGTGTCATCGACCAGATATTGCATATCCACGGCATCCGACATTGTTTTCAGGTGATCGTAAAAGCGGAAATGTACCTTGTTGGCGTGGCGGGTGTCGGCGGCATCGAAGGCCGGCGTGCCGGCAGCGGGCTGCAGCGTACGCTTCCAATACAGTCCGGCGCCGCAATTGGTGCCGATGGTATTATCGTATGGGGCGAAGCGAATATTGGCGTAGTCGCGCACCTCGCCAAAGACGACGTATACCTGTATGAAATAAGCGTTGGTTGCCTCCAGGTCGAACATTCCGTTGACAGCGGTCTCCGGGGGCAGATTCAGGCGGAAGATCGCGCGTGCTTCACCCGGATGCAGCGTCACGGTCACGGGCAGCGCGTTGGGATGGTCGAACCAGTTCAACGCGCACTGGCGGCCGGCAAACATCGCCATGCCTTTCTCCATCCCGTAGGCGCCGCGCACCAGCCGCACCGTTGCCGGCGCCGAATTGCACACCGTTCGTGCACCTTCCCGAAGACTGGACGCCAGGCGCACGACAATAGCAAGCGGCGCCGCATGCGGGTGCCCGGTGACGGTATCGCGTGTTTTATTGATGTGGTGAAACCCCACGCCGAACGGCAACCGAACGCCGGACTCGCGGCGATATCGCGCCTCCTTGGTCAGGCACCGGTACGCCAATCCCTTGCCCAGCGCGTCGTCGTGCAGGTATTCCGGCGCATCGCTAAACAGAAAGGGGATGGCCTGCTGCTGCCCATGCACCGCTGACCAGTATGTGCCACCCGCCGCTGCCAATTCACGATTGCCCCGGTACAACGCCCCCGGTTGCGCGGATGCCGCCCACCGCCGCAGTTGCGACCACGACGCGGGTGAGGAATGATCGGCAATCACCCGCACCGCCGCCAGCGCCAGCGCGACGCCGCCAATCCCCAGCATAACCCTCAACATGTGTTTCCGTATTCTCGTGGTCCTCCCTGGATGGAATGCACGACGGCGACTGGCCGACCGGTGTCTCATTATACCAAATACACATACGAACATATTTCGCCACAAGGCAACTGGTGGATCATGCGCGGCGTATGCGTGATCCCTACATACCAACACGGAGGAGACGACGATGCCCAGCCGTGTATTGACACCGGTGGTGCTGATTTGCATCCTGTGGAGCGCATGCGTCGATGCGAAGTAGAAACAGCCTGAACAGACTGCGATAAAAAATGATCCGCAGATGCACGAGAAGATGGAGGCAACACCGCGCGGATCGCCGGCTTGGAAGTGGGATGCGACCTTTTGACTGCTGACCGCGATACTGTCTATGCGTTCATGACCGCCGGTTTGCCAACGGCCATCGCGTATTCGCCGGCAAGCACGGCATCCGTCCGCCGGCGTACGGTGATGTCGCGGACTACGCACAGCACCATGCCCACCTCGCCGTCACCGCGGTGAATGGGGCTGGCCAGGCAGTCGGCTTGCTGCATGCCGGTCACGGTTGGCCAGGCGAATTCACGCCGACGCGCAGATCCGCCGGCAAACACCGCGCGACACAGTTCCATCAACGGCAGCATGCCTTCCGCCAGCAATCCCAACGTCTGCCATGACTTCCCCACGCACTCCTCCTGCCGCCGTCCCAACGCGCGCGCGGCGCTGCTGTTGACGAAAGTGAAACGATACTGGCGGTCGAGGATAACTACATGGTCGGGAATCGCGTTCAGCATTTCCTCAAACATGCGGGATTGCTGTTCCAACCGCGTCTGCACATACTGGACGTCCGTCGGTGCGGACGGCGCAGGGACGGTTGTTGGCATAGATTCAGCCTCCGGCATGGGATGTTGCTGGCTATATTTGCGCAGAAACGTCATCATCTCATGCTGGTTGCTCAATCCGGCCAGGAAATAGGGCGTGCGCCCCTGGCTGTCTTTCAGCAACAAGTCGGCCCCGTGCCGCAGCAGCACCTCCGCGATCGCCACATGCCCGCGCATCGCCGCTTCGTGCAGCGGCGTCCGTCCGAGCTGGTCTTTCGCCCCGATCTTAGCCCCGGCATCGAGAAGACGTTCGGTGATCTCCACCCACCCATGTTTCACGGCCAACAGCAGCGGAGTGCGCCCCACGTGGTTGACCGCGTTGGCATCGGCCTGATATGTCAACAACAACTCGACCGCGGCGACCTGGCCGTGCTCGACCGCTTCGTGCAGCGGGGTGTCACCGGCCTGATTTTGCATCGCCACGTCAGCACGATGCGCCAGCAGCAATTTCACCGTCTCCCCCTGCTCGCTGGCCGCGGCCAGGTGCAGTGGCGTCATCCCCGTGGTGTCCTGCACGTTCACCTCGCAGCGGTCATTGCTGAGCAGGTCGATCGCGAGTTCGGAATACCCCAGAGCCGCCGCCAGGTGCAGCGGAGTGCGTCCCTGGTGGTCGTGCGCGTTGGGGTCGGCATGATATGCCAGCAGAATATGCGCCATGCGTGCGTGACCATGCTCAATGGCGACGTGCAACGGGGTGAAGCCGTTCAGCGTTCGCGATTCCAATTCAGCTTTATGTCCGAGCTGGCGCACCAGTTCGTCGCTGCGGTTCTCTGCCACCGCCCGATGAATGGGTCGATATCCCTTTGGATTCTGCTGCAACATCATACACGCTCCTGCCGGAATCGACAGGTCCCCCGGCCGGACCGTGGCGCCTTCCCGCGCCTACTCGAAACGGGCGCCCCGCGTAATGGCGCCATCCATATTCGCATACGTTAAATCGGCCCCAATCAAGATCGCCCCGCGCAGGTCCGCGTCGTGCAGCTTGGCGAACGACAGGTCGGAATTCGCCAGAATCGCGTTCTGCAGGTTGGCGCCCGACAGGTTGGCGCCGCGCAAATTGGCCTGCCATAAATCGACGCCGCGCAGATTCGCGTGCGACAGATTGGCCGATTCCAGGTTGGCCCTGGAAAGGTTGGCATGCTGCAGGTCCGCCCATTGCAGGTCAACCGCGCTAAGATCCGCGTTGCCAAGGTCGACTTTCTGCAATTCCGCCTCGCGCAGATCCGGTTGTCCTCCCGGATACATGATGCGGGCGTGGTTCCACATCCTGGTCCCCTGCTGGATGATTGCTAAATATTCATGATCCGCCATCATGCCCTCCTTGCGCACTGGTCATCACAACCAATGCGGTTACACTAACAGCTTACCGCAGGAGTCCTAAGAAACTGTTAAGAAGCGAATGGCGTGTGCAAAGATATTGCTAAGAAACTGTCTGGGGAAGAAATTGTAGGCAAATCGCGGAGGATTGTTCGTGGGTATCCGCGGAGAAGATCCGCGTAATGTCTGCACGATCAGCCGGTCACAAAGCGGAAGCCCACGCCGTGCTCGGTAATGAGGTAGCGTGGTGAATCGGGAAGAGGCTCGATTTTCTTGCGCAGGTTGCTAACGTGTACGCTGACGGCACGGGTATCGCCGAAATATTCCTGCTGCCAGACTTCCTCGACGAGTGTACGATAGGTGACCACGCAATCGGCCTTGCGCGCCAGCAGTGCCAGCAGGTCGTATTCGGTCGGTGTTAACGCGACTTCCTGCTCGCCGAGTAGCACGCGACGCTTGCCCAGATCGACAGTCAAATCGCCGGTGCGAATGACCGGTAGGGGGGTGTCGACGGTGGAGACGCGGCGCAAGTGGGCGCGAACGCGCGCCAGCAACTCGCCGATCGGGCAAGGCTTCAGCACGTAATCATCGGCGCCGAGATCGAGGGCAGTGATCTTGTCCGCCTCGCGATCCTGTGCCGAGAGGATGATGATCGGCCCGGTGTACCATTCGCGCAGCGCGCGGCACACCGCCAGTCCGTTCAAGCCCGGCATCGCCATGTCGAGAATCACGGCATCGGGCAGCACGTCTACCGCCATGCTTAGCCCTTCCTCGCCATCGGCGGCCAACCGCACGTCATACTGCTTGGCGTTGAGCATCGCGCGCAGCGAGCGGCGCATGCGTTCGTCGTCATCGATCACTAGAATCGTTGCGAGTGATTTAGGCATATCTTATCCGAATGATTGCATTACTTAGTGATTATAGTAACCGCTTATTCCAGGTTTTTCAAGATGGTCCCATGGGCGGTAGATCGGCGTGGCCAATAGACAGATCACGCGTGAATGAGCGTGGCGAAAGGCGCAGAGACGACGTGCAACGGCTCATTGCATCAAATGGGTCCGGATTAATATCTGGTCAAATTCCAATATCGTTCAAATGTCCCCGTAGCGGGGTATATTCGTGAGACCCCCATCTCATGCCGGGGGTTTCAGTTATGCCACGTCGTTCCTCTGCCCCAGCCGTCTCCTCGGCGGCCCTGGATACGCTCACCTTGGGCACGCTGACACGGGTCGTGCCGCGCGCCAC
>CAYYJR010000022.1:0-67355 GCA_964472305.1 uncultured bacterium | reverse complement strand
GCACGAACACCACCACGTCCACCAGCGTGATGGTCATGGCGGCGAGGCCGATCTCTGTGCGGCCGTTGAGCGCCGCCTCCTTCGGTGGCTCGCCCATCGCCAGGTGCCGATGGATATTTTCGATGACCACGATGGAGTCGTCAACCAGAATCCCCACCGACAGCGACAGGCCCAGCATCGACATCATGTTGATGGAGAAGCCGAGGGCGCGCATCACCATGAAGGTGGCAATCATCGAGATGGGGATGGCCAGACCGACGATGAAGGTGCCGCGCAGGCTGTGCAGGAAGAGGAAGACGATCAGCACCGCCAGCAGCGCGCCTTCGAGCAGTGATTTTGACACGTCCTCCAGCGCTTCCTTGATGAAGGTGGACTGGTCGAGTGCCACCACCGCCTTGATCTCGCGCGAGAGCACCGGCGCCGTCAGGCTCGCGACTTTCGGTTCCACACCCTCCGTGCTGTTGGTGTAGTCACGACCGGTCAGCTTGCCCAGTTCCTTGCGCACGCCATCGACCACTTTTACCGTGTTGGCGTCTGATTGCTTCTGGATGACGATGCTTACGCTGGGTTCGCGGTTGAGGCGGGTGAGCGCTTCCGGCTCAGCCAGCGTGTCGTGGACGGTGGCGATGTCGTGAATAGTCAGGTTGGGATCGAGCGCGCTGGTGATGCGCACATGTTGTATTTGCTCGGGAGTGGTGAATTCGCCCATCACGCGCACCGCATAATTGCGTCGGGCTTCTTTGATGGTGCCGGAAGGCAGATTCAGGTTTTCCGCCTGCAATGCGGCCACCACCTGGGCAATGTTCAGGTGGTAGGCTTCCAGCCGGGCCTTGTCCACTTCCACCCGCACTTCGCGCACGTCGCCGCCGCTGACGCCCACCGAGGCCACACCCGGCAACTGGCTGAAGCGATCCTTCAGCAAGTCATCGGCCAGACGGCGCACTTCCAGCGAGGAATAGCGCGTGCTGGAGATATTCAACTGCACCACCGGCAATGCGCCGATGTCCAGCTTGCGCACCACCGGCGCCTTGGCGTCCTGCGGCAGGCTGTTGCGCAAGGCGTCCAGCTTGCTGCGCACGTCGGAGGAGACCGTGTCCAGGTTGGTGCCGATCTCGAACTGCATCATCACGTTCGAGACGCCTTCCGACGAGGTGGAGGTGAGTTTTTTCAAGCCGCTGATGGTGCTCACCGCGTCTTCGACGGGTTTGGTGACCAGCGTCTCCATCTCTTCCGGACCGGTGCCCGGATAGATGGTGCTGATGAACAGCATCGGGAATTCAATATTCGGGTAGAGATCGACCGGCAGGCGACTGCGCGACTGCAGCCCCAGGATGACCAGGGCCAGCACCAGCATCAGGATCGTGACCGGCCGGGTGATGGCTAGGCGTGTTAACGACATGATCGATTCCTATGTTCTTTGACAGCGAGCGGGAAACCAGTACACCTCGGGAGTATGCGATTCCGCTGTTCGTGTTGCACGACTCCGGAGTATTCCGCAGAGGAAGGATAGCCGGACTCGCAGCGACATTATTCAAAAAAATGAGCTATGGGCGTCGCGTTTGCGCTGGAACGATTTTGATGGTATCGCCATCCAGCAACGACTGTTGCCCCACGACGACGATGCGCTCATTACCAATAAGGCCGGACAGCACCTGGACGTGGGCACCATCAGAGGCCCCGATGGTGACTTCCTGCATCCGCACCTTCTTCTCACGCACGGTAAAGACCATATACCGATCTCCCTTCTTGACCAGCGCGTCCTTGGGCACTGCCAGCACGCCCGGATGGCTTGCCACGATCACCTGGCCGCGGGTGAACATCCCCGGGTAGAGCGCGGACTGTGCGGGCACAATCACGCGCACGTTGAAATTGCGCGTGCGTGCATCCACTACCGGCACTACGCGTTCCACCGTGCCGGTGATGGTGGTCACCGCCGTGCCGCCATACAGGTTGGCGCGGTTGCCTTGCAGCGCGTCCACCGCTACCCGTACAGACTGCCCGCCGTGAATGCGCGTCGCTTCCAGTTCGGAAATGCCTGCCTCGAAATACAGCGTTTTATTGGTCGAGATGGTCACCACGGCGACGCTGGCGCCCAGGCTTTGGCCCACCTCGGCCAACCGCTTGGCGATCACCCCATCCACCGGGGAGTAGAGCATGGTGTCATCAAGGTTTTGCAGCGCCAGCGTCAACGCTTCGCGCGCCTGCTCGACGACGGCCTGCGCGGCCAGTTCATCGCTCTCGCGCATCACGTTCACCTGACGGGCGGAGACGGCGTTGGCCAACTGCTGGCGCGCCTGCTGCACGCCGGCGAGTGCGGCCAGTACGTCCTTGTCGCGCATCACATTCACTTGCTTGCCAGCGCGCGCACCCTCCAGCGCGGCTTTCGCCTGCACCAGTCCGGTGCGTGCAATCTCCACGTTGGCTTTCGCCACGTCGATCTGCTTCAGGTTGGCGCGGGCGGTGGCCACGCCTTCTTCCGCCTGCCGCACCGCGGCTTCGGCGGTCTGAATCTCTTCCGGACGCGCGCCTTCCTTCACCAGCGAAAGCTGTTCCTGTGCGGAATCCCACTGCGCCTTCGAGATGCTCATCTTCGTCTCGGCGGTATCCAGTTGCGATCGCGCGATGGCTTTGTCGTCAAACAGCTTCTTCAGCCGGTCATAATTCAATTTATCGATGTCGTAGGCTGCTTTCGCCTGGCGCACGCCGTTTTCCGCGACCGCCTGTTCCTGCGTGCGCGCGCCTTTACGCACGAGGGCCAGCCGGCTTTGCGCGGCGTCGAGGGCGGCTTGCGCGGATTTCACCTGTGCGTTGGCGTTGGCCTCGGTGGCGTCCGCGGTGAACTGCGCCTGTTTCCACCGGGCTTCCGCCGCCTCCACCCCCGCCGCGGCGCTATTGATGCCGGCGTCGGTGCCGGTCGCCTGTTGCGTCACCCCGGCTTTTGCCGCGTCCAGACGCGCCTGTGCGGCGTCCACCGCTGCCTGCGCGCTGCCGATGCCGGCATCGGTAGCAGCCTGCTGCTGTGACAAGGCGGCATGCGCCTGTGCGGCGCGCGCCTCCGCGGCGCGCAAGGCTGCCTGGGCCGCCCGCACCTGGGTGCGCGCATCCTGATCTTCCATGCGCGCCACCACGTCTCCCCGTTTGACCGCGGTGCCTTCTTCGCCGACGATCCACGCAACGCGCCCCGCGAACCGGTTGCCCACGTTGACCTGGTCCAGCGGCTGCAAGGTGCCGGTCACCTCCACCACTTCCTCCAGATCACGCGGTGTGACGGCGGATACTGACACGGGGGTCACTTTCTGCTCGATCGCCGTGGCGGATGGGGCTTTGCGCCCGGTGGGCATCTTTTTGATGAGAACGGGCGCGACGGCCAGCGCGGCCAGCACAACGACGCAGAGGATAACGATGGGTACTTTTCGCATGGCACGGATTCCTTACTGCTCTTCACCGGGGGTGGAGGTCGGCGCGGGCTTGCTGGCTTTCTCCAGCAAGCGGGAATATTGTTCCAGCAATTGCTGCATCTCGCCGATTTTAGCCAGAATCAGCATATGCGGATTATGCGGGTGGCGCAATACCAGCAGCTTGTCGCCGGGGTGCATGTCGCAATCTCGGCGCGCATCCGCCGGGATTACCACCTGGCCGCGCTCCCCTAAGGTAGCCGAGCCATAGAAACAATCTTCCATTCTTTCCGAATCAATGATCATCACACCCTCACAGTAGTATGAAAAGTATGATTAATCATATTGAATGTACAGTCGAGATGTCAAGGGGTCGCCGGGGTGAAACGCAAAATGATCATGGTGAGGTATGCGCATGCGCGGGGGACAATCCAGGCCAGCGCCGTCAGCGGACCCGGCAGCGCGCCTGATCCATCTACCGCGTCAGGCGAATGGGGATGCGGGCACTGATGGTGGTACCCTGGCCTTCCACAGAATCGACGTAGAGCTTGCCGCCATGTGCTTCGATGACGTTGCGCACGACGCGCGTGCCCAGGCCGGTGCCGCCGGGTTTGGTGCTGCGCACGCGGCCGGTAAAGAGGATGGCGGCAGTTTCCGGCGGCATGCCGCAGCCGGTGTCGGTGATCGCCACCTGCACGTAGTGGCCGTCGGGGAAGATGCCGTCTTCGCTGGCGGAGGTGCGCACGGTGACGCTGCCGCCTTCGGGAGTGGCGCCGATGGCATTGTTGACCAGGTTGTAGACGGCATTATACATGCGCTTGGCGTCGTAGCTGGTCTGCACCGCCTTGCCCAGCGCCTCGCACAGGGTGACGCCGTGCTGCTCGGCCACCAGCCGCAGCACACGGCACACGCCCGTCGCCACTTCATTCAGGTCCGCCACTTCATACACAGGCGGCGAGGTCATCCCTTTCACCGTGTCGGCCAGCTCTTTCGTGCGCTGCTGGGCGATCTGCGTGCTTTCGTCAAAGATCTCAAAAATCTCTTCCACGTCGGTGGTAATCTGTTCCACCTGTTGCGTAATGACCGGCACCAGCTCCTCGACCGTGGTGTCGGGTCGTGCCAGTTCCGCCAACACCTGATCATGGAAATCGTCGAACATCATGCGCAATGTCTGGCCCGACATCGACACCGGGGTGAGCAGGTTCTTGATGTCGTGGGAAATCTGCCCGAGCAGGTCCACAATCACCGCCGCCTGTGCGCGTTCATACAGTTGCGCGTTGATGATGGCGGAGGCTACCTGGGCGCCCAGCACTTCCACCACCGCCAAGTCATCTTCATCGAACAGCCCGCTTTGCTTGTTCAGGATTTGCAAGACGCCGATGGCTTCGCCGTTGCCGGCCAACAGCGGAACGGTAATCATGTTGCGGGTTTGATAGCTGACAGCGCGGTCGATATCGAGGATGTGCGCGCGGTCGGTGGTGACGTCGTGGCTGATGCGCGATTTGCCGGAGTGAAACACCTCGCCGGCGATGCCTTGCGTGTCGGCGATTTCCAGCCCCATCACTTTGTCTTTGGTCGGACCTTCGGCATGGCGAAAGACCAGCTTGCCGCGCTCGGCATCATGGAGAATCAGCGAGCCGGTATCCGCCTCGACGGTGGACATGGCCGCCAGCACTGCCTGGCGCATCAACTCGTCCAGCTCCAGCTTGGATTGCAGCGCGTGGGTGATGCGCAGCACCGCGTCCAGTTCGCGTTTCCGCTGCTGAAGTTGGCGCTCCAGGCTTTCGCCGGGCACGGATTGTACGTCGACCTCAGGCATGCCGCACCTCGGGGGAGTGCTCCGGTGAAAAGTTGAGTTGGTAGGTCTGCAGGTCGTGCGGGATAATCACGTTAAAATCCGACCACGGATCGGCGCTGAGGGTATCCAGATGGTTCAGGAAGACCACTGAATCTTTCATGATATGCGGCAAAATCTGCCGCAGCGCGTCGCGGCCAAGGTGGATAGGCGACGTTTCCCCCGAGGTGGCTTCCAGAATCAGCACATGCGCCTGCTCGACGAGACCGAAGAGCGCCTCGGTCATGCGTGTATCACCGCTGTAGGCTAACTCGCCGTCGGGCAGCGTAATGCGGTAACCGTAGGGGATGATGATTTCCGTGCCGTGATCCATCTCCACCGCGGTGAAGGTCAGGCCATCGATGGTGGTCGCCGTGCCGGGCTGGGCTTCGACGAAGCAGATGGGACGCGGCCACCCGTGCTGCATAATGTCGGGATACGCCAGCGTCATGGTGTTGCGGATCAGTGTTTCCACGCCCGGCGGGCCGACAATGGTCAGCGGGGTATCGGTGGGCGAGACGAACAGATATTCGAGCAGCAGGAACGGCAAACCAAAAAAATGATCGGCGTGGAAATGCGTAATAAAAATGTAGTTGATGTGCGTGGGGTCCAGCGCCAGGCGCTTCAGGTTCACCAGCAAGCTGGGACCGGCATCGAGGAGAATTGATTCATTCACCAGGATGCAACCCCAATCGCGCTGGGGTGCGAACGCATTGCCAGTGCCGAGAAATGTAATTTTCATGGGCGCTCCACCACGGAATTCCTTTTATTATAACATGCGCCTTGCGCCCTGTCAGGAGGATGTGTCGAGCAATCGCACCGTTAATCGAGCGTGCGCAGCAGCGCTCTGCCCCGCAGGATGATGGCGCCGGGCTCGATGGTCACGCGGGTGGCGCGCGGGGTGAAGCGCAAACCCGACAGATCGACCAGTGGATTCACCAGGCTGGTGAGCAATCCCCGGAGCGTAGCCGGTACACCGAGGCCGTTGACGCGCACCGTTTGCAGCTCATAATTCGCGCGGACGCCGTCCACCAGCACCAGGCGGCCCGTGGTGGCTACCGGCACATCGATGGCGTTCATGACCGGTACGCTGGTGGTAATTTTCACCAGCCCGCGTTGAAATTCCACGCGCACATTTTTTAAATTCGTGGAGGTGGTACGGCCCTGCTGGCGCAGATTACTGTTCACCGCCGCCTCACTGATGCGTGCCTCAAAAGACACGTCGCCCACGCTGGTCACATGAAACGGCTGCGCCTGGTATTGGACGTCGTTCAGGGTGAGCGTGAGCGGATCGATGATCTGGTTGGGATCGGGTTTCATCCCGACCGCGACGAAACAGATGGATTTCACCCGGGTGGCGGTCAAGCCGGTCACCGTGGCGTGATACCGGTCCGCCGGCCCGATCAGATCAGCCGCCCGGTTCACCAGGGCGCTCTCGGCCTCACCCGGCGTGGCCTGGTGACTGCATCCCAGCAAGCCCAGTACCAGACCGGCGAGGCAGACGCATAATAATATCCGCATGTTTCGCCTCCGTTATGATAACGCTTTTATCTACTTTCGCGCTCAGGTGTGGAAAATCCTGCTGTGCTCGAACGGAGATTTCGTGCTGACATTTTCCCGTGAAACCCGACACGATAAAACAAGTGCTTGCCATAATGCGCATGAAAACGTCACACTTTGCGTACCGTCCTTCATTGATGGGAATGCGGATCGAAAGGCGATGCAATCTCCGTACAAGCCGCGAAAGAATAAAGTTGAAATGTTGTGCAAAACACAATTGTCAAATTCAGTGGTTTATGCTACACTCCGTTCCAGCATTATGCATGCGCAGAACATTGGGGGGAGAATTCACCATGCCGACCATTGAGGATATGAACTTGCAGGAAGTCGAAGAGACCATGGCGATGCTGCGTGAGCGGCGTCGGCAATTGAAACGTACCGGCAAAGTCGCCGAGCGCAAGATCGGGACGTTGGCACGCCGTCGCGAGCGTTTTATGGAACGCATTCGCGAAATCGACGCGCAAATTGAAGCTTTGCGCCACGAGGCCAGCGTTGAGCCGGCACCGGCTCCGCGCCGGCGCGGCCGCCGTCCCAAGAACGCGCAAATCTTCACGCAATAACGGCGCATTCTGCGCGAGAAGAGATGTACGCACCGGCGCATCGTGGAGAATTTTCCATCCTGGACCACAGGCAGAATCCTTTTACCTGTGGTCTGCCATGGAAAAGTTCCGCGAGATAACCGCGCACCGGGAAGAACGTCTCGCCATAGTTCGACTGCCCACACCCGGCATGACGCACGTCGTGGCGGGTGTGGGGCGTTGCGGGGAAGGTTGCATGGCAGAAGACCATCGCGTGCTGGTCGATAATCGCAAGGCCTGGCACGAATACGAAATATTGGAAACCGTGGAAGCGGGGCTGGTGTTGACCGGCACAGAAATCAAATCCTTGCGCGGAGGCAAAGGCAACCTGCGTGACAGTTACGCGCGCGTGGATCAGGGTGAAGTGTGGATTCACAACCTGCATATCAGTCCATATGCACAGGGGAACCGCGAGAACGTGGATCCGTTGCGCGTGCGCAAAGCGCTGTTGCGCCGCGACGAAATTCGTCGCTTGCTGGGGAAAACGCGTGAAAAAGGATTAACGCTGATTCCGTTGAAAATATACCTGGTCCACGGCCGTGCCAAGGTGGAATTGGGACTGGCCCGCGGTAAACGACAATACGATAAGCGCGAAGCGATTGCCGAACGCGAGGTGGCGCGCGAACGCGAGCGCGCGCTGAAGCACGGTAACGACTGACCGTTGCGAGGCTTAAAAGCACATGCGTGTTGATCTGCGGCCCGTGAAAAAAGAATTGCGCGCGGCGGTTCTTGCCCGCCGCAACGCGGCTACCCCGGATGAGGTGCGCACGTGGAGCGTGCTCATCGCCGACACCCTCTGCGGATTGCCCATCTTCGCGACCACGCGCACGATATGCAGCTACCTGGCGTTCGGCCAGGAAGTGCACACCGAGCCCATCGTGCGCGCGGCGCTGTCCCAAGGCAAGCGCGTGGTGCTGCCGCGCACGCTGCCCGCGGAGCGCCGGCTGGCACTGCACGCCATCACGCGGCTCGACCAGCTTGTTCCCGGTCCTTATGGCATCCTCGAACCCACGTCCGATCTGCCCGTGGTGGATCCGGCCGAGGTGGAGTTGTTCATCGTGCCCGGCGTGGTGTTCGACACCGCGGGCAACCGCATCGGCTACGGCGCGGGGTATTACGATTCGCTGCTGGTGTTGAGCGAAGGCTGGCGAGTGGCGATCGCCTTTGCCTGCCAGTTGGCGGCGCACGTGCCCAGCGCCGAGCACGATATGCCGGTCGATCTGATCATCACCGAGCGCGGCATCGTCGATTGCGGCAAAGGTCAACAGGCCGGCGACCACCTGCGTCTGCGCAACATGGTCTTTTACGGGCATCACGGCGCCTTCCCGCAGGAGCGCGAGCAAGGTATCCGCTTCGCGGTGGATATCGACCTGCGGCTGGACCTGCAATGGCCGGGCCTGACCGACGAACTGGCTGCCACCGTCAACTACCCCGTCATCTTTCGCCTCATCGAGCGCATTCAAACCGGACGTGAATTCTGCCTGCTCGAAGCGATGGCTGAGCACATCGCCACCGCCATTCTGCAGGAATGTGCCTCGGTGGTCGAGGTGACCGTCACCGTGCGCAAGTTCAACCCGCCCGTCGGCGGCTTGCTCGATGCCTTTGAAGTGGAAATATCTCGCTCCCGCCCCGCCTGGCTGCGTCCATACGGAGCGTGAATCACGGGAGGGAATGATGCTGTACCGGCGTGTCTGGTGGCTCTGGTGCGTCATCGCGTTGTTGGCGCGAACCGTGCTGGCGGGAGGCGGCCCGACGGGGCTCATCGTCCTGTATGACCACGGCGATCCCGTTTCACTGACAATGGCCAGTCACTACCAGCAAGTGCGCGGCATCCCCGAGCGCAACATGGTGCCGATGTCGCTGCAGTCCGGTTATTCACGTGAGCAGGGCTGGACGCTGGTCGAGCAACTGCGATCGACATTGAAGGCGCGCGGAGTGGAGGAGCAACTTCAAGCCATTGCCCTCGCCGGCACCGGACCGCTCAATAGCGGATACTCTATACCGAGCGGCACGCTTTCGTTCCAGTCGTTCCTCTACCTTTCGCCCAATTATAGTCAAACGCAGCAACCCGCGGGAAATGATCTCAACGCGGGGTATCGCGCGATGCCATACCAACCCGCCGCCATGCTCGATGCACGGACGTTGTGCCAGGGGAAAACCTATTGGCCGATCAGTCAGGTGGCTCCCACCAATCGTCTGGCGCTATCACCGGCGGCAGCGATGGCCGCCATCACCAGAGCGAAAATAGCGGATGCTTCAGCGCCCCAGGGAGTCATCTACTGGCCGCTGAACGGCGACGTCCGCAGCACCACGCGCGAGTGGGAGATTGCCGCGGTGCGTCCGATCTGGGATCAACTTCAGATGCCATACTCCATTATCGATGGCGTATGGGTGCGCAACCGCAGCGATATCCTCGGTGGCGTGGTGGGTATCGCTTCCACCGAGGTAGTGCAAGGCAATCAATATCTCCCCGGTGCATGGGTTGATCACCTGACCAGTTGCGGCGGCTTTCTGGACTCGCCGGCACAGATGAAGTGTACCGACTGGCTGGCAGCCGGCGCCGATGGTTCCGCGGGCACCATGGCCGAACCGTATGCTATCGCCGGCAAGTTCCCTCACGCGCATATCCATACGTATTTACGCCAGGGTGCCTCATTGGCGGAAGCATTCTGGGAATCCATCCAGCTCCCACGGGAAATCATTTGCGTGGGTGATCCGCTCATGCAACCGTTTGCGCATTTCCCGAAGGTGATGATTACCGCACCCACTCCCGGTACGACGCTGAAGGGAACGGTCAACATCCGGGCGGTCGCAACGGGTGAGCTTCCACTGCTTCCGACTCTCGACCTCTTTGTCGATGGGCGTCGCTTGCGCTGTGAAGCGGCAGATGAACCGGTGAAGGCGATACGAACGCCCAACGGCTTCACCCTCGATACATCCTCGTTGACGGATGGCTGGCATGAGTTGCGCGTTGTCGCCTATAATGCCGATCCGGTACGCACGCAGGGAGAAGGCGTGCTGCCGATTCTCGTCGGCAACACCGGCAAGTCCGTCGAATTGCGTGCGCCCGCCCGTGTGCTTTATGACCGGAAGAACGCGTTTTCGGCCACCGTGGACGGGATGCCGGACATCACGACGGTTGAGTTGCGTGCCTGCGGACGCACGCTCGCTCCATTGCCGGTGGGCGTCGTTGTCGACGTGCCCGGCGAGCAATTCCCCTTCGCCGGACGCTGCACGGTTCGTGCGGTGGCGACGCTCCCGGACGGTCGGGAGATCAGCAGCATGCCGATCACGCTGGAGACGATCTGGGTAGAGCGACCCGCGACGACAGCGCCCGTGCTCGGACGCGGACTTGCGCGTCTCCGTGTCTTCCCCGAAGCCGCGGCAACGGCTTTCGCCTGGGAGACCCCTGCCGCTGAAGGTGTGATCGAAGCTGCCGGTGACAGGGTTGAGGTCAGTGCGCAGACACCGTGCCCCGGCATTGTGGAAAACTGGGCAAAGATCGATTATGCGAAAAAACCGGGAATCGAGTTGTCGCTGTGGGTTGCCGTGCCGGCGAATGCGGTGTATGAATTCGGCGCCCCCACTGATCGTGTGAACCTGCGCGAGTGGGCCATCGACGGCACTCGCCTGCTGCGGGGGAAGAATGGTCTGTATGGACCGGTCGCGCTGCAGGCGGGTTGGCACCTGTTCCGCTTGCGCGCGCTGCCCGGCAATACGAATTTCGCCGTCGAGATCTGGCTGCGTGGGGGACCATTCGTCCGGCTCGCGCCATTGCCCAAAGCCTGGTGCGCCGCTCCGGTCCTCCCCGGAACGCCTGCACCACGCATCACCAGTCTGCTGGCGGACGGGAAGACCGTTGATCTCACGGCGCCGCGTCCGGTGACCCTCACCGGAAATCAACTCACGTTGACGATGACCGCGGACGGCGCCGGTCCGCTGACCACTCGCTGGACGGTCGGCGCCGCGCCGATCATCAACAACCTCGATGGGCTGGCTCCGGTGTCTTTTACGACGAATGAACGGGCGACGGTCGCCACCTTCTCCGCTGCCGGGCACTACCTGCTGCGCGCGCTGGTTTCCGATGGGACGGCCTGCGCAATCGCCACCGTGCCGGTCGAAATCGTCCCAACAGCCACGGCAGTCAACATCTCACCGGTCGCCGCGCGGGCGACGGTCGCGCAAGGCATTCCGCTCGATTGCGGCGCGTTTTTGGCGGACCAGTTTGGACGACGCATGCCGATGCAACCGCCGCTCACCTGGAGCATCGCGCCGGCTGGCACGCTGGTGTCGCTCTCACGCGAGAGCGTGCGTCTGCTCCCCGCCGCGCAAGCCGGGGAATACCGGCTTACTGCCGTCGCGGGTGGGAAGACCGGCGCGTTGGCAGTGAAGGTGACGCCGAGCAAGCTGCCGGAGTTCAAGCGACCACCCACGGTGCAAGTCAATTCTCCCGATCAGAAGAGCATCCGCATCAGCATGGAAGCGAACGATCCCGATGATGCGCGCGGACTCTACCTCAGGTATCGCTGTGCCATTATGTTGCAACCCGCGGGATCGGCGGCGACGGTGGACGAAACATCCACCGTGGGGCGGACGGGGCAATTTGTGCTGACTCCGCGGATAGCCGGAACTTACGTTGTCCGTTGCGCCGCTGTGGAACAAGCGGGTGGCGGCGAGGTGACGGCCACACTGCAGTGCACCGTGGCATTAACCGATGACGGTAAGCTGGTGCTGGCGCCGACCGAGGCGCGGGTGGCGGATTGCACGGTACCCGTGGGGCGTCCTGCCCGCATGAGTGTCTCTATACCGGGCGCCACCTATCCGTTAGCAATCGCCTGGGAAACGAGCATGGATGGCACGCAATGGGCGGTGCTGCGGGAACACCCGAACCAGTTCATGTTGGCATTGCCCGCGGTGACTGCGAAAGAAAACGGACTGCACGTACGCGCCCGGGTGAGCAACGCGGCCGGTGCGGTCATCTCCAATGTCGCAACGCTGACGGTGAATAATCCTCCGCACGGCGTCGTCGATGTCCAGCCCGAGCGAGGGGCGTATGGTGTGTCGGACATGCTCTACGCGCGCGCCACGGATGAGGCGTTGGTCGTCTCCATGGTTCGCAATGGCGAGACTGCGGGGAAGGTTTCCGTGCAATTCGCAACGCGGGATGGTCATATTCTGCCTGGCGGGAAACCGGAGCCGGCGACCGACGCGAAAGACGGTATCCACTACCGCGGCGTCGCGGGCACCTTGACCTGGGAAGATGGCGAGGCTGGGGAGCGCCTGATTACCATCCCACTGATCCATAATGAAAAAGAGAAGCCGGCCGGCAAGCGTTTTACCCTGACGTTCACCAATCCGACGGGCGGACTCGTCATCGTGAAAGAGCAGTGGCTGGTTATCATCATCCAGGGAAATGTACCCGGAAGGTTACCACCCACGGGTACCGGGGAAAAGTGATGGTATTTGATCACCGTGGGAGAGCGATGATGCGTGGTGGCTTGCTGATGATCTGTTGCATATCGACGCTCGTGCTCGCAACGGGAGGGTGGCGCATCATGTCGGCGCGAGGCGAGGCGCTGTTGCCGTGCGGTAATCCGGCGTCCTTCACCACGAAGCAGTGGGGGGCGGCGTTCGCGGTGACGGGGGAATTGCCGCTGACGCGGCGCCTAGCGTTGTGGGCTGATCTGGCGGCGCTCAATGCCGCCTATGTGGCCGATCCGCTGGGCGAAGGGCCGGGCGGCACGCCGGATCCCGATCCGCTGTGCGATTTCGCCCACGTCGATTGCGTGACCTACGTCGAGCAGGTGCTGGCGCTGGCGCTGGCTCCCGACTACGCGCATTTCCCCGACATCCTGCGTCGCATTCGTTATCGCGACGGCAAGGTTGATTACCGCTGGCGCAACCACTACACTGTCTCCGACTGGCTGCCCGCCAACGCCTGGTTGTTACGCGACGTCACCGACGAAGTGGGCGCGGGCACCACGGCGACAATGACGAAAACCATCGCGCGCGGTAAATTTTTCGCCGGAAAAGGCCTGGCGCAATACAGCGATCTGCCCGAGGAACAGGCGACCACCAGCTACATCCCCCGTGAACGCGTGAAAAACGTGCTGCCCCTGCTGAAAACCGGCGACCTGGCGATTTTCGTCATCGATACCCCCGGCATCATCGCCGGCCACGTCGGGCTGTTGCGCGTGCGCGACGGCATCGTGCTGGTGCAGCATGCCAGCCTGACCGCCGGCCGCGTCGTCACCGTGCCGCTGGCCGACTACCTCACCGCCGCTCCCACACGCGTTGTTGGAGTGAAGATCGCCCGGTTGAAGTGATCGGCTCCCGTGCGACACCCGATGTAGCGGGCCTCGTGTGTTGTACCATAAATCACCGGGCTCCGCGAGATCGTCCTTTCCCGCGCGCCGTGGCTGAATGTGTTATAATGTCGCGCATATCCCATGTCATTTCCCGCATCATGCACGATTGCGCATATCACCTTTTCGCCCGCGCTGGTGCTGGCGCCGATGGCGGGCATTACCAACCGGAGCTTTCGCATCCTGTGCCACCGCCACGGAGCTGGCATGGTGGTGTCGGAATTTGTCAGCAGCAATGCGCTGGTCTACAACAATCGGCGCACGCAGTGCATGGTGCGCATCGACCCCGGCGAGCATCCGGTGACAGTGCAGATTTTCGGGCAGCATCCGGAACACCTGGCACGCGCGGCGGAGTTGATTACTCCCTTCGGGCCGGATCTGATCGACATCAACATGGGCTGCGGAGTGCCGAAGGTGACACGGCAGGGCGCGGGGGCGGCGATGATGCGCGACCTGACGCTGGTGCGTGCAACGTTTCGCGCGGTGCGCGCCGCCACGCCGCTGCCGGTGACGGTGAAGATGCGCGCGTTCTGGCAACCCGACGGCCCCACCGCCCTCGATGTGGCGCGGGTGGCGGAGGAGGAAGGACTGGCCGCGGTGACCGTGCATCCGCGCCCGGGTAAGGGGCATCACAACGCGGGACGTGCCGATTGGCAGGTGATTCGCGCGGTGAAAGCGGCGCTGGGCATCCCGGTGATCGGCAACGGCGACGTGCGCACCGGCGAAGACGCCCGGCGCATGTTCGCGGAGACGGGCTGCGACGCGGTGATGATTGGCCGAGCCACGCAAGGCAATCCCTGGCTGTTCGACCAGGTGGCGCACTACCTGCGCACCGGTGACATGCTGCCCGGACCGTCGCTGGCGGAACGCGTGCATATGGCGATCGAGCATGGCGAGTTGCTCATTGCCGACAAAGGCCATCGCATCGGCGTACGTGAGATGCGCAAACACATCTGCTGGTACTTGCGCGGGTTTCCCGGCGCCGGGCATTTTCGCGACGAAGTGATGCACCTCACCGAGTGGACAGCGGTGGTAACGCTGTTGCGCCGGGTAGAAGGCGATGCGACCATCGCCGCTGCGTTTGCCGCCGGTCTGCCTGACGATGATGCCGTTTTCGCGTCGGATGACGACGATTGAATGAAAGGACTCCTGTATGGAACAACCCTATATGCACGACGATTTCCTGCCGGACGAGGAAGCGCTTGACCTGCAAGATGAGACGGATGCCTTTACCGAAGAGCTGGACGAAGAGCTGTACCTGGTGCTGGAAGACACCGAATGGCAGCAGCGCGTGGGCGAACTGACTCTCGAAACCCCGCTGGAAGAGCGCGTGGCACTGTATCAGCAGATTCGCAACGCCAGCGTGCTGCCGGACGAAGCGACCTTCTTCCTGATTGGCTGGGCGCTGCAGGAAATCGCCTCCGAGCGCGTATTGGAGTTGTTCGACACGCAATACGCTGCGCGCTTTGCCCGGTTGGAGGAGAAATATCATATCGATCCCAGCGCCTACCTTGCCGGCGAGCTCGCCGATGTGCCGCAGGAATACGAGGCACTGAACCTGGAATTCAACCAGGCGGCGAAATCACTGCACGTCGCCACCATGCAAACGTTCGGCGAGCACAAGATGGCGTCGCTCTACAACAGCCAGCCGGAAACATACCACGAGCGCTATTATGGTGGAGAAGCGTTCTTCCTCGGAGAGGAAGAGGAAGACTGGCAACACGGTACCGACTTTCACGATTAAGAGGTGCGGCATGTCTACCGAGTCTTCGGCGCCATTACGCGTCATATCCGTCAGCTTGGGATCGTCCACCCGCAACAGCGTGCGGACGGCGCAGTTTCTCGGGCGTGAGGTGCAAATCGAACGCCGCGGCACCGACGGCGACATGCAGCGCGCCATCACACTGATCCGCGAATTGGACGGCAAGGTTGATGCTATCGGACTGGGCGGCATCGACATTTACCTGATTGCCGCCGGCAAGCGCTTCGTGATCCGCGACGCCTGGCGGCTGGCGCGCGAGGCGAAGCAGACGCCGGTGGTGGATGGTTCCGGTTTAAAACACACGCTGGAACGCCGCACCCTGCAGTGGCTGCAAGAGTACGGCGTGGTCGATTTCCGTGGAAAGCGCGTGCTGCTCACCGCGGGCGTGGACCGCTTCGGCATGGCGGAGACGTTCCCCGAGCTGGACGCGACCGTCCGTTACGGCGACCTCATCTTTTCGCTCGGCATCCCCCTGCCCATCACCAGTCTGGGTGGATTGAAGCTGCTGGCGTGGACGCTGTTGCCCATCATCTGCCGGCTGCCCTTCTCCATGATTTACCCCACCGGCAGCAAACAGGAGAAAATTATCGACAAGTACGGCGATCAGTACGCCTGGGCCGATATTATCGCCGGCGACTATCCCTACATCAAGCGTTATCTGCCGGCGCGGCTGGACGGGAAGATCGTCATCACCAACACCACCACCGCAGAGGACGTGGACATGCTGCGCGCGCGCGGCGTCACCACGCTGGTCAGCACCACCCCGGAAATCGATGGCCGCAGCTTCGGCACCAACGTGATGGAGGGGGTTATCATGGCCTTGCTGAACAAACGTCCCGACCAGATGACCCCGCGGGATTACCTCGATTGCCTGCAACAACTCGGCTGGACCCCTCGTATCGCGCATCTGCAGGAGTAGGCTCGCGTGTGCCGGCACAACCTTGCCTTCCCGAGTGATCCGGTGCATTTTTCGTGCGGTATTTTGCGCATTCCCTCGTGCCGCAAGCACCCATTTGCCTTGCTTCGCCATTCCTGGGCGTGCTACAATGAGGCTGGTTTGGAGCGTCGCGATGCCCGATCGACCGTTTGTCCACTTACATCTGCACTCAGAATACAGCCTGTTGGACGGCGCCTGTAAAGCGAAGGAGATCCCCAAGCGCGCGGCGGCGTTGGGCATGTCCGCGGTGGCGGTGACCGATCACGGCACCATGCTGGGCACCATCGAGTTTTACCGCGCGTGCAAGGACGCCGGGGTACGGCCCATCATCGGGTTGGAAACCTACATTTGCGAGCATTCGCGGCTGGAGAAACGCGACGGGAAGGCCAACACCGGCCACCTGGTGCTGTTGGCGCGCAACCATGCCGGATTCAAGAACCTGCTGAAGCTGGCGACCCGAGCGAACCTTGAAGGCTTCTACTATCACCCGCGCATCGACCACGAGTTGCTGGCCGAGCATGCCGAAGGGCTCATCGCCCTTACTGCCTGCATCGGTGGCGAAATCCCCAAAATCATTCGTGCCGGCGACCTGGAGAAGGCGAAAGCCGTCTGCTGTTGGTACCAGGAGTTGTTTGGACGCGACGGATTTTACCTGGAGATGCAGGATCACAACACCCCCGACCGTTTGCTGTACCCCGATCAGCCGAAGATCAACGCCGTGCTGCGCGAGTTGGGGCGCGAGTTGCACATTCCGCTGGTCGTGACCAACGACACCCACTTCATGAAGCGGGAGGATTACGATGCCCACGAAGTGCTGATCTGCATCGGCATGCAGACCACGCTGGACGAACACCGCCAGAAGGACATGTCGTACTCCACCGAGCACTACCTGAAGAGCCCGGAGGAGATGTACGCCTATTTCCCCGAGGATACCGAGGCGCTGGAAAACACCGCGCGCATCGCCGAGTTGTGCGAGGTGGAGATCGAGCTGGACAATCCGCAACTGCCGCAATACGAAGTGCCGTCAGGCTACAGTTGGGATAGTTACCTGCGCGCGATTTGCGAGACGCGGTTGGCGCAGGTGTATCCGTCTGACGATCCCGGCAGGTCCGTGGCGGTGGAGCGCCTGAATTATGAGCTGGACATTATCAGCCAGAAGGGATTATCCGCCTATTTCCTCATTGTGCGCGATTTCCTGAATTGGGCGCGCGAGCATGATATTCTGGTGGGCATCCGCGGCTCCGGCGCTGGCGCCATCGTTTCCTATTTGACCGACATCAGCATGTTGAATCCGATCACCTACGGCCTGTGGTTCGAGCGCTTCCTCTCCGTGGATCGTGCGACCATGCCCGATATCGACTGCGATTTCGAGGACCGTCGTCGGGGTGAGGTGATCGACTACGTCATTCAGAAATACGGTGCGGACAAAGTGGCGCAGGTAGCCACCTTCGGCACGCTGCAACCACGGCTGGCGGTGCGCGACGCCGCCCGCGCCATGGGCATTCCGCTGCAAATCGCCGACCGGCTGTCCAAGGCGATCGGCATGGCGAAAAGCATTCAGGTCGCCATCGAGGAAAATCCACAGATCAAGGAATGGTACGAGCAGGAGGCGCAAACGCGCCAATTGCTGGAGATGGCGTCGAAAATCCAGGGATTGACGCGTCATGTCGGCACCCATGCCGCGGCGGTGGTCATCTCGCGTGACCCGCTGGTCGAGATCGCGCCGTTGCAGCGCACCGCTGACGGCATCGGCGTGCAGACGCAGTGGGAATATCCGATGGCGGAGGCCGCCGGGCTGGTGAAGATGGACTTCCTCGGCCTGCGCACGCTGACTGTGCTGAAGGACGCGCTCACCTACATCACGCAGCATCACGGCATCACCTACGATCTGGCCACGCTGCCGCTGGACAACACCAGGGCGTACGAACTGATGACGCGCGGCGACACCGCCGGCGTCTTTCAGCTCGAATCGGTGGGCATGCGCAACGCGCTGCGCCAGCTCCGGCCCGACGTCATCACCGATGTCATCGCCATGGTGGCGCTGTATCGTCCAGGTCCGATGGCGGAAATTCCCAAGTTTTGCCAGGGCAAGCGCGATCCCACGACCATTACCTACCTGCACCCCTCGCTGGAGCCGATCCTGAAGGAAACTTACGGCGTGCTCGTGTACCAGGAGCAGGTGATGGCCATCGGCCGCGACATCGCCGGCCTGAACATGGTGGACTCGAACAACCTGCTGAACGCGTTGCGCAAAAAGCAGATCGAGAAGATGGACAAGCTGGAGCCGATCTTCTTGAAGGGTGTCAAGGAGACGTCGAAGTTCACCGACACCGAAGCCGAAGCGTTGTGGGACCGGTTGAAGGAGTTCGCGAAATACGCCTTCAACAAGGCGCACTCCGCGTGCTACGCGCTGGTGGCCTACCAGACAGCCTTCCTGAAGGCGAACTATCCGGTGGAGTTTATGACCGCGCTGCTCACCAGCGTCGCCGACACGCATGATAAGATTAGCCTGTATGTGGCGGAAAGCCGCAAGCGCGGCATCGAAGTGCTTCCGCCCGACGTGAACGCCAGCCGCGACGGTTTTTCCGTGGAGCAGGGCAACATCCGCTTCGGTTTGACCGCCATCAAAGGCGTGGGCGGCGGCGCGGTGGAGGCCATCGTCGCCGCGCGCGAGGCGGACGGTCCCTTCGCCGACTTGTTCGACTTCTGCTGCCGGGTGGAATCCACCCTGTGCAATCGGCTGGCGCTGGAAGCACTGATCAAGGCCGGCGGCATGGACAGACTGCCGGGCAATCGCGCGCAGAAGCTGGCGATACTGGACAACGCCATCGAGGCGGGCCAGTCGGCGGCGCGCGACAAGGCCGCCGGGCAAATTTCGCTTTTCGGCGACATCGCCGAATCCGCGCAGATCATGGCGCCGCAATTGCCGCCGCTCGATGAATACCCCTCCAAGCAACTATTGGAGATGGAGCGCGAGTTTCTCGGATTGTATATCTCCGACCACCCGCTGAATGCCCATCAGGAAACGCTGACCAGCCAGCGCACCGCATTGGTGGAAGAACTGGCGGAAGCGCGACCCGGTGAAGAAGTGACCGTCGGCGGCATGCTTGTCGGCGTGAAGTCTTACACCACGAAAACCGGCAAGCTGATGGGATTTCTCACCCTCGACGATCTCACCGGCACGCTGGAAGTTACCGCCTTCTCGGATACCTACGAGAAATACAACGCTTACCTGCAGACTGACGCCATCGTGCTCATCAAAGGCACCGTCGACGCCGGTGTCGGCGGGCGCGCGCCCAACAGCCCCACCGCCGAGGAAGACGAGGAGAAGCCGGAGCCCAAGCTGCTGGCGATCGCCATTGCGCCTATCGATAACGAAGATGCAATCAAAGAATTGCGCCAGGCCGCTCCGCGCCGGCGCGGCGGGTACGGCGGCAACGGCAATGGTCGCTCGCAGACGCCGGCGAGTTTCGCCCCACCAGCTTATGTGGCGCCCCAGCGCCCCGCATTGACCACCCGTCCAACAAAGGAGGACAGCATGGTCGAGTACTCGGACACCGACGCCCCCCCCATCGATCCGATGGATGGTCCGCCCATCATGGCCGAGCCCGCGCCGGTGCCGGTGGTCACCTCCGCACCGGTGCCCCCGCCCGCGCCGACGGCTGTTGCCGCCTCCGCCGCGGTGGCCAGCGCGCCAGCCAACCCATGCCGCATCTGTGTCACCGAGGACTTCGTACAGTCGGAAGACCTGGAGCAACTCGCCTCGCTATTGCAATCCTGCCGGGGTGAGACGCCCGTCGAGCTGGCCGTGCTGCTCACTGATGGCAACCGCCGCCGCTGGCGCCTGCCCGACCTGCGCGTGAATCCCGCCGGCATCGCCAAATTTCTCCGCGTCCTCCCCGGCGCCACGCTGGAGAGTGGGGAGTAGTCACCGGTGATACGGAACAGTGTCGGTGACAGTGGAGATTCGGCGGCTGCGACCGAGCTGCCATATCGAACTCACTTTTGAAGCTGAATAGAAGGACGTCACCGACATGCTTGCCGATGACGTCCTTCTTCCCGTTCTCGACGGAGAGTATTGTTTGGCAGCTCGGTCGCCGCCGTGCCGCATGCGGATTTACCAAGCTTTCATCGTGCTCTCCTACATAATGGCTTCCAGTCCGACTACCACGCCTTGCAGTTCGAGCACTTTGCGGATGGCGAGGATGACGCCGGGCATGAAGGATTCGCGGTTGATGGTGTCGTGGCGGATGGTGAGCGTCTGCCCGAGGCCGCCGAGGATGACTTCCTGGCTGGCGACGAGGCCGGGCAACCGCACCGCGTGCACGCGAATATTGCCCACCGCCAGGCCGCGGCTCTCCTCGCCATGCTCGGGCGTGGCGGGCTCGGTCAGCCGGCCTTCGGCGGCGGCGCGCATCAGTTCAGCGGTGCGCAGCGCGGTTCCGGAGGGGGCGTCCAGCTTTTTCTCGTGGTGGAACTCGATCACTTCTGCGTAGTCGAAATGCCGGGCTGCCTGCTGCGCGAACTGCATCATCAGCACTGCCCCGATGGCGAAGTTCGGCGCGATGAAGACGGGGGTGTTATACTCCGCGGACTGCGCTCGCAATTCCTCGATATCGTCCGCGGTGATGCCGGTGGTGCCCACCACCGGGGCGGTGCACAGCCGAATGGCTGTCCGCAGGTTATCCATCACCTGGCTCGGTTGGGTGAAGTCGGCGATGACCTGTGCATCCGATTCCCTGATCGCCTGCTCCAGGTCGCTGAACACCGGCACGCCCAGCGGCTCGATGCCGGCGATTACGCCAATATCATCGCCTTCGTGCACGACATCCACCGCGGCGACGACCTCCATCCCCCCGGCGCCGGTGACCGCTTTTACCACTTCGCGCCCCATCTTGCCGCAGGCGCCGGAAACCAATACGCGTATGTCTGCCATGGGAACCTCCGTTTATTTCCACCACAAAGACACCGCGAGCGTGCGGGTGATGTGGTGAATGACCTTATCCCTCGTACGCCGCCACCTGGTAGCGCTGGGTACCCAGCAGTTCCACGTCCAGCTCGAGCACGTCGCCAGGCTGCAGGTAGCACGGCGGTTTCATGCCGCCGCCGATGCCGGAAGGGGTGCCGGTGGTAATGAGATCACCGGGAAACAGCGTCATGGCGTGGCTGATGAAGCTAATGAGCCGTGCGACCGAAAAGAGCATGTCGGCGGTGTTGCCATGCTGGCGCAGTTCGCCGTTCACCCGCGTAGTCAGCGACAACTGCTGCGGATCGGGCATTTCATCGGCGGTCAGCAGGTATGGGCCAACCGGGCAGAAGCCGTCATAGCTCTTGGCGCGAAACCACTGGCTTTCCGCACGCTGAATGTCGCGGGCGGTGACATCGTTGACGATCATGTAACCGGCCACGTAGGCGAGGGCATCAGCCTCCGACACCTCGCGACAGGGGTGCCCGATCACCGCGCCCAGCTCCACCTCGTAATCGACTTCGCTGGACCACGACGCCGGCGGCAGCACCAGCGGATCGTTTGGTCCGGCAATGGCCGAAGTAGCCTTGGCGAACAACAGCGGACTGGCCGGCTCCTGGCCGCCCATTTCCCGGATGTGTTCGCGATAATTCGCCCCCACCGCGATGATTTTCCCCATGCCCGACAACGGCGGACCCAGGCGCACGCTGTCCAGCGGGAGCAGCGCTTCCTCGGGCAATTCACCGCCGAGCAGTTCCTCGATCTGACCAAGAACGTCGAACTCCAGGATTTCCTCCAGGCTGTGCGGAGACTCCAGCTCCGCCCGTTCCAGGCTTAACACGAACCGGTCGTCAATGATTACTCCGGGCTGTTCCTGGTACTGTTCGCCGAACATCACAAGTTTCACGGTGCCACCTCCACATTGTTACCCCTCTTTTCGGTACGGATGCCGGGAATCCTTTCCGCCGAGGGGAGTGCTATAATAGGACAGTTCCGTGGTCGAGCGCAAGGCCGGCTACCGCGGAGAGGAGCGTGGGCGATGGGACGATGGGTGATGGTATGGTGCGGTCTGCTTATGATGACCCTGGCGCGTGCGGATGTCATTCACGACGCGGCTGAGGAAGGCGACCTGGCGCGGGTGCGCGCGCTGGTGGCGGAGAACCCGGCGCTGGCGCTGGCAGCGCGTGAGGACGGACGGACGCCGTTGCACCTGGCGGCGGGCGGCGCTGCGTCGGGAGTGGTTATTTACCTGCTGGCACATGGCGCAGAGGTGAATGCGCGCGACAACCGGGGCAACACGCCGCTGCACTGGACGGCAACGAGCGGCAACCTGGCGATCGCCGATACGCTGCTCGCGCACGGCGCCGAGTGCAACGCACGCGATCAGGACGGCTGGACGCCGCTGTTGCGCTGCTTGTGGCTGGGATATATCGCGATGGCTGACTTGCTGCTGGCGAAGGGCGCCGACCCGTTGCTGAAGACCAATGCCGGCTGGACGGCGCTGCACTGGGCGGCGATGACCGGACACACCGCGCTGATCGAAACGCTGCTGGCAAAGGGGCTGGACGTCAATGCTCCCGGTCCGAACGGCATGCTGCCGCTGCACGCCGCGCTGGAGAACGGCCGGCCGGAGATCGCCCGCCTCTTGCTCGCGCGGGGAGCGAAGCCGGAGGCATTGACCGCCGACGGCAACGTGCCGCTGCACCTGGCTGTGCGGGCGGGACTGGACGAGATTATCGGCCTGCTGCTGGCCGCGAAAGCGAATATCGAGGTGCGCGAAAAAGACGGGCGCACGCCGTTGTATATGACGGCGCTGCGCAACCAGCCGGAAACGGCGGCGCTGCTGATTGCGCACGGCGCCGACGTGAACGCAAGGGACAACGGTGGCCGCACGCCACTGCGTGAAGCCGCCTACCAGGGCGCGGCGGCGGTGGCGGCGCAATTACTGGCGCACGGCGCGGAGGTCAATGCGCGCGGCAAAGACGGACGCTCCCCGTTGCACCTGGCGGCGGACGGCGGCCGGCGCACGACGGCGGCGCTGTTGTTGGCAAAGGGCGCCGATCCCGCACTGGCGGATAACACGGGTCGCACCCCGCTGCACTGGACCGCCAACGCGGACACCACCGAGGTTGCCGCGCTGTTGCTGGCACGGCAGGCCGATGTGAATGCCCGTGACAAAGACGGACGCACTCCATTGCACTGGGCGGTGAAAAACAACCGCGCCGCCCTCACCGAGTTCCTGCTCACGCACGGCGCAGACGCCAACGCCAAGGACAACGCCGGCCAAACTCCGCTCCGGCAAGCCCTTGCCGCCGACAATGCGGCGTTGGCCGAGTTGGTCAAAAAGTCGGGTGGAACGGAGTAGGGTGAATACGGATGACACCAAACTGCCATCGCGGTATCCGGCGATACGGCCGGATACCGTTCAGGCGAGGCACGTGCGGAACAGGAAGTCAGCAATACGTTCTTCGGGTGTCGCAGAGGCGAGGTAGCGGTCGACAATCCGGTCAAGCCGTTCGATTACCTCGGAAGGTTCACTGTCCTCGCCGGCAATCTTCGCCAGTCGAGGATGCCGTCCCAGTTTGCCACCGAGCAGTACCCGCACGCCGTGGTGGGACAGCGTGATGCAACTGACCGGACAGGCGTTGCAACAGCGCTGACACCCCTGGCATGCCGTGAGATCAAATACGGGTGGAGCGCCGTCGACGGAAATGGCGGCATCAGGGCATGCGGCTTCACAGGCACTGCAGGTGACGCAATCCTCCGGTGTCACCGCGGGGCGGACAAACCCGACCAGCCCCACATCCGCTATCTGTGGGCGCGAACATGAGTTGGGACAACCGGAAATGGAGATGCGCAGTTTATGGTGATGTAGAATCGTATCACCCTTGACCCGCTGTCGCAAACGCTCCGACACCCCTTGCTCGCGGACCCAATCCGTGATGGCTATTTTCCACTCCGGGGTTGGTATCAAGAGATTCGGACAGTTGCTCAGCGCGCCGCGACACTCGTCGACTATCACCATCTCAATGTCCTGCGACTTCTCCCGGTGCATCATCTGCCGCACCCCGGCGCCAGATTTCCCCCGGTGACCGATCTAGCGCGCTTTTTGCGAGCACTCGTGCAACACCGAAAGCACGGAACGCCGGTCATCGCTTGCCTGGCATCCATGTCCCAGATCACATCGGGCATATGTTTTCTCCTCCTTCACGGCATGTCATCACCTGGTTGATGCGATTGTTTCCACAACCACCTGGTCGCTGCCGCGGCAATTCGGTGAAGGGCTCGCACCCGGATCACCGGGCATTGTTTACTCGCCGGCAGCCGAGTGTATCGGCGATCGCCGCTATACATGCCTGCCGATCTTCTCATCTGCCGGTGCGTCTTCGAGTAGATTCGTTCCCGTCTCGAAATTATCGCCATCCTGCACGGTTGTCTTCCGCAGGTGGAAGAAAGCCCGGATGACCGCACCGGTGACCGGCACCGTACCGAGCAGGATGAATGTGGTATCCGGAATGATGCGCAGCCAGAGCAGGAAGTGAACCATCGGCTGTCGGTAGAACTCCAGGCTTCGGGCGG
Organism: uncultured bacterium; assembly: GCA_964472305.1. Taxonomy (GTDB): domain Bacteria; phylum Armatimonadota; class Hebobacteria; order CAIYQO01; family CAIYQO01; genus CAYYJR01. The sequence goes on along the minus strand of CAYYJR010000022.1, from coordinate 42,379 downwards.
ACCAGAAGCCGTGCGTATAACTCTCATGTACCTGCAGCAAGCCGATTGGAGTCAGCGTCAGGAGGATCATGCCCAGCAAGCCGAGATTCAGTCCCCAAACCCCAACCTTGAACCACTGCTCTTTCCACCCGTCGATGTTCACCATATTCCGCAGGCAGAAGGTCGTCAACGCCAGTGCGAGCATGCCGTAAACGCCCATCATCGCCCCGTGACCGTGATTGGCGGTCAGGAAGGAGCCATGCTGGAAATAACTGACGATGGGCAAGTTGATTAAGAAGCCGAGTACACCGGCGCCGAACAGGTTCCAAAAGGCCGTGGCCATGAGGAACCAGAATGTGACCTTATAGGGGAATTGGATGCCGCCCGCCTGCACCACGCGGTAATGATCCCAGGCTTCAATCAGCAGCAGTGCCAACGGAATAACCTCCAGCGCGGAGAAGACCGCGCCCAGGCCAATCCACATTTCCGGCGCACCGATCCAGTAATAATGGTGCCCGGTACCAATAATGCCGCTGGCCAGCAACAGTGTGAGCATGAAGTATACAGCGCGCAAGGCGGATTTTCGCGTGACCAACCCCATGTGCACCAGCAGGAAGGCAATCACCACCACGGCGAAGACTTCGAACATGCCTTCCACCCAAAGATGGATCACCCACCAGCGCCAGTAGTCGGACATGCTGATATGGCTGCTCGGGTTGAAGAGGAAGCCGAAACCGTAAAAGAATGGGATCGCCACCGCCGAATAGAGCAGCATATGCACCAACCCGCCTTTGTCCGTCTCCCGGCGCAGGCCATCGCGCATGCCGCGGGCGACGATGAAAAGCCAGATGCCCATGCCGGCAAACAACAGCACCTGCCACACGCGACCCAGTTCCAGGTATTCCCACCCCTGTTGTCCGAAGGCGAACCATAGGTTTCCGAGGTATCCCTTCACGCCCGCCCATTCACCGAGTAGACTTCCCACGGCAACGAGCACCACCGCGCCGAAGAGGATGGCTACCAGCCACTTCTGTCCCTTGTATTCATGACCACTAACGATGGGTGCCACAAAGATACCCGCCGCGAGCCAGGCGGTGGCAATCCAGAAGATGCCCAATTGCAGGTGCCAGGAGCGCGCGACGTTGAAAGGCAGGATACTGCCGAGATCGATACCGTAAAAATCGTTGCCAGTGGTGTAGTAGTGCGCCATCAGGCCGCCCAGCAGTGTCTGCGCCAGGAAGAGCGCGATGGCTACGACGAAGTAGATCGCGGTGTAACGCTGACTCTTGGTGAGCGGTGTGTTTTCCGCCTGTATGATGGGGAATTGTCCTTCTTCATAAGCATTCACCATCTGCAGGCGATACCGATGATAGATGAACAGGATCACGGCCAGGAAAAAGAGCAGGAGTGCGACGCTGATGGCGCTCCACGTTATGGAGGCAAAGGTGGCAGTGTTGCCCGCATCCTCATCATATGGCCAGTTATTCGTGTAGGAATGCGTTGTTCCGGGGCGGTTGACAGTGGAGAGCCACGCTGTCCACAGGAAGAAGTCGGCGATCTGCCTCTGCTGGTCGCCTTCCGCTACGAACAAACGGTGTTTTTGCGGCATGTGCGACTCGGCGATGGTGTTGGCTGCTAACGCCCATTCCGGCATGCCCTTGGTAAAGAAGGTGTGATAGAAGGCACGCACTTTCCCATAGGCATCGGCCTGCCCCGCGCTAAGGGTCAGCACACCGTCCGCCTGGCGGTAGGTATTGGTTTTTAACTCGTGCTTTACCTGATCGGCGATCTCCAGTTGTTCACCACGGGAAAGGTCGGCAAAGGCCTGTCCTTGTCGTTGCTGCGCATAGTAATCACGCATGTGTGTGGTGAGGAGGTGTAGACTCTGTGCGGTAAAATCAGGACCGAGGTATGCGCCGTGACCGAGTACGGTTCCGTAATTCATCAATCCGTATTTCATGTAGACGGCTTGGCCACCCTTGATGGTGCTGTAGGTGGCTAATACTTGACCTGTCGGCCCGACTACCTGTTGCGGCACCGGCGCTTGATTCTGAAAAATCATGAAGCCGCCGAACAGCAATGCTGAGAAACCCAATATCACCGAGATGATCAGTGCATGGCGTAACACGCCAAGTTCGTTCGCGCGTCGAACAGATAAATGCTGTCTCATAGGTACGCTCCTCACGCAGATCGCGAATACGGTAGCACCGCAGGCAACGGATTATGGCTTTTGTTCAGGATGATCAGGAAAGATGTCATCCTCATCGCTGAACTCGAGCAATTGAAAGGCACATTATCACGAGCGCAGGTAGCACCCATCGGTGTTTGCCCGGTCGGTTATCCAACCTGACGGGCACACCTTCGATGCCAGTGATGGTAGGATGGTAACAAGTCGCCGCACCGTTGTATGTGATTACAATCACGTTTCTCGACCTTATCGAAAGGCGCTGTGCAAATATTTCACCTGGTGACAACCGGGCACGCCGCAATATTCGCCATCCAACGCGGATGTGGTCTTCCGAAGAGCACATCACCCATTCACGGAGTGGGCAGTCAGCTTGTCAACGAGACAAATAACGGTTGTTTGCGGTAGAGATGAAAACAGCAGTTTGATTGAAAAGAGTAGATCGCGTATAATGACGATCATCTTTTCTCGATGGAATAGCAGGTATCCGCATGAGTCCAGAATTTTTCCATTGCGACGGCAGCAATCACCTCCGGTGTGCAGGTCGAGTGCCGATCTTCTCGTCCCTTGATGAACAGGAGTTGCAGCAGGTTCTCGCGCTGATCGTGCAAAAGCGGTATAAAAAGGATACATTCCTTATCGACAAAGGTAGCGTGAATCAGCACCTGCTCATCATCAATCGGGGAAAAGTCAAAGTCTTTGGCAATTCGATGGACGGGAAGGAACATATCATGTATGTCCTGACCGATGGCGACTTCTATGGCGCGAGAGATTTGATTCATGAGCAGGTAGCTGAAATGACTGTACAGGCGATGGAGGAGACGCTGGTCTGTATGATCGCCAAACAGGACTTCCAGCGATTGCTGTTGCAGTTTCCCGAGATCAGTTTGAAGATTATGGAAATACTGTGTGCGCGTCTTGAGAAGATGGAAGCCCTGGTCAGAAAGATTAGCCCCCGTGATGTTGATTCGCGCATCCACATGATGCTGCTGGAACTGGCGCATAAGTACGGTCGACCCCATCCGGAAGGGGTGCTCGTGGAACTACCCATGAACAGGGAAGAGATGGCCAATTACATTGGTGTTGCCCGTGAAACGGTCAGTCGCAAGCTCTCACTGTTGAAAGATGAAGGCATCATTCGGGTGATCGGCAACAAACAGCTCCTCATACTGAACGAAGAGGCGCTGGTGATTTCCGGATAAGCAGCATCTCATGCCGCCCGCTGGCTCGCTGCCAGGAGTTGTCGGGTCCGTGGGAACAGGATATTGTTTTCCAGATGGATATGCTGGTGCAGATCCCGCTCCAACGCCTGGAGTCCATCGTAGAGCGCGCAATATGTCGCGCAGGCATCGGTGGGCACCTGGTAATCATGTGTGATGGCGCGAAGCCGGGCCAGTGCCTTCCCGGCGACGTCATGCTCGTGTTCCAACGCGCTCACTGCCTGTGCGACCTGCGTATCCACCATGCCAGCCGCTAACCGGCGAATCATCGGAAATGCCCGCTCTTCTTCATCCGTCAGGTGCGCCGCAATCTCCGTCCGCAAGGCGGTAAACGTCTCTGCCAGCGGTGTCAGGAGATCACCATGTTTGGCGCCGTGAGCGCGATTGACCCGTTCCATGAGTTGTGCGATGCGCGGCAGTTCTCGGTGCATGAATGCGTGGTGGACTGTAATAATGTGATCCAGCAGTTCGCTCAGGGGTGCTGCCTGCCAATTGCGCTCAGCCGCAGGCACCTGCTGCGCTTGCGCGATGGTGGTGCGCAAGACTGCCAGCAGCGATTCGACCGGCATCTGCGCCTCTTGCGCGGCGTCTTTCAGCGTCCGTTGGCCACCGCAACAGTAATCGATTCCCAACGCCTCGAACATACGCACTGTCGCCGGATACTCCGTCACCACCGCTCCCACCGCTATGTCTGGCGTCAATATCGTCTGTGCCATGCTATCACCTCGCGTCAGCTTGCGTTGTTGGTATGATATCCGGTATGCCCTTCGGGTGACAGAGAAAATCCGCGAGAGCATGACATAGTTGGTGGCCATTGCCCGATATTTTCCATCATGGGCGATGTCTTGTGACTCAAATCACAGACAATGCCGGGCAGTTTTGTTATGGTGAACCCATCTCGTTGTGATGAGAGGAGCATTCCATGCAGAACAACGGTTTCGCCGCTACTGTTGATGTGCGCCCCCTGCCGGCGCCAATCAAACATCAGACGATTTTCGATACTTTTGCCAGCCTGCAATCCGGCAAAGCCATGTTACTGGTGAACGACCATGAACCACGCCCGCTTTACTACCAGTTCCTGATCGAGATGCCGGACCAGTTCACCTGGGAATACCTGGAGGAAGGTCCGACCGTGTGGCGCGTCCGCATCGGCAAGGTGTAGCGCGGAGAAGCTCCGGCCTTTCCTGCTCCGGGACGGATGTTGTGATGGTGGAGGAGACATGATGACACCATTGTTGATTCACAATGATCTTTCGCTGCGTGATATCCTGATTGCGTATCCGCAGACGCGCCCGGTGCTAAGTCGTTATGGATTGATGGAGTGCGGTGGCGCGACCGGACCTGATGAGCCCTTGGGCTGGTTTGCGCGCGTGCATCATGTTGATCCGGATCAGTTGATGCGTGAATTACAGGAGGCTATCGGGCAACAGACCGATCATGAGTCTGCGATGCCGCAGGCAGAGCCGCCTCGCGGGGGGGAAGCGTTGGATCCCGACAGCCTTTTCCGGCGTTTTCTCGTCACCGCCATCACGTTCGTTCTCACCGGCGGCGTGCTGTGGGGAGCGATCAACCTCTCGCTGATCGGATATCACCATGAATTTGTTGGCTGGCTGACCGTGGGCAACCAGGCACACGGTCACGTGCAAATCTTCGGGTGGGTTTCACTGTTCATTATGGGCATTGCCTACCATGTAGTGCCCCGCTTGAAAGCCGCGCCGCTCCAGGATGTTGCCCTGGCATATCACTCGTATTGGCTGATGGCGGGTGGTGTGCTGCTGCATGCCATCTACCGTCCATTCATGGCCAACCCGGCGTTAGCGCCGATTACGGTAATGGCTGGCTTGATGGAAGTCGCTGCTGCCGTGCTCTTTGCCTTGGTGATGGTCAACACCATGCGTAAAGGCACCACCGGCGTCGATCTTGCTGACAAGTATCTGGTTGCCGGCATCTTTGCTTTCGTCGCCATGACGGTCATGAATGCGGTGATGCTAAGCTGGATGGCGGCCACACATACCGCCATACTTCCTGCCCAGTGGAACTGGGCGTACCGTCACGTGCAATTGGATGGTTTCGCGGTCCTGTTCATCTTCGGTGTCAGCCTGCGCACGCTCCCGGTCTTCCTGGGGAAGCCACAACCCCGTGCATGGCTTGATAGCCTGGTCTTCCCCCTGCTCATCCTCGGTCTGGTGTTGCGCGCAGCGGTCGATGTTCTGGTGCAATTCCAGATGGTGGCGCCTGCCATGCTGGCGATTCCTGCCGTCATCGAATGCCTGGCGGTGTTCGGCTTCATCTGGAATGTGGGCGTCTTTCGGCGCACGGTGGATTCGCTGGACGGCCTTGCCGATGCATCGCGTGCCTATGAAAAATACCTCTATGCGGCATACGGTTGGCTGGTGGTGGCGACTATCGGCGTTACCGTGTTGACCCTCTACCATGCGGTCACCGGTGCCGCCGCGCCACACGCGCTGATGGGCGGTTATCGGCATGCGCTGACCGTCGGCTTCATCACGATCATGATCCTGGGGTATTCAATGCGCACGCTCCCGGTATTCCTCGGGCGTCCGGTGCATAGCCTGAGATTGCTGAATGTCACGTTCGCGCTCATCATGCTGGGATGCACGCTACGGGTACTCTTTCAAGCACTGACGGTGCCGGTCGGCGATGGGGCATTTGCCGTGGCTGGTCTGTCGGGATGGGTGGAAGCCGTCGCATTGGCATTGTATGGGTACAATCTGTTACGCACGCTGTACCACCCGGTGCCGGACGAAGCATTTGCAATGGTCGGCGAGGCAGCGGAATCGACCAGCGAAATCACGGCCAGTCTTCCCGTGGCGCGTTTGGTCGAACTCTACCCGCAGACCCTCGATATTCTTGTGTCCATGGGATTCGAACCGCTGGCGAATCCGGTATTACGGCAAACGCTCGGAAAGCGCATCACGATTGCCAAAGCAGCCGAAATCAAGCATATCCCGGTGGATGCGTTGCTGACCCGGCTGCGCGAAGTGGCGTGAAGCGGTTATCCGGTTGATGGAGCCACGTTTCCGTCGGCCGGCAATACGCGTTCCCGCAATGCCGGTGCTGGTGCGCGCGCGGCAAATCGATGGTGACGTGGAAGTGTCGGTGACCGACCAGGGTCCGGGTATCACGCCGGAACAACTGGCGCAACTGTTCAAGCCGTTCTCCCATATTGCCCCCGTGCGTGACTGATCGCAAACACTGTCACGCGCAAGGGGCGGAACCCCCGATCCCACCAGTGATGCTACGAATCGGTAAGGGTAATCGCGGACACGGGGCAGTCGTCGGCGGCTTGTTGGCATTGTGCTTCAACCTCGACCGGCACCGGGTCAGTCTGAACGACGGCGATATCGTCACGCATCATAAAAACCCGCGGGCACGTCTCGGCACACAACCCACAGCCGATGCACACCTCTTGCTCCACGGTTGCTCTCATCGCATTACCTCCCTACGGGCGTTGCCGACCCGCTGTCTGCAGTATAGCATCCTCTCCCGTGCGCGCAATGATATTTATCATAGGTGTCGGTGATGGAAGCTGTCTCCGCACTGCCTGCGCCGTGATGCCGGGGCTGCCTTTGCCTTATTTCGCGCTTTAACGTTAGAATAGGGCGATTCTGGCATGACTGGGGGACATATGCAGGCACAATATGACGTGATCGTGGTGGGCGGTGGCACGGCCGGGGTGATCGCGGCTATTCAGGCAGGACGCGCGGGGGCGCGTACGCTGCTCGTTGAGAAGAACGCCATGCTCGGCGGCACAATGACGGTGGGAGGTGTTAATGCCCCCGCCCACTTCTTTGCCTGGGGTCGGCAAATTATCGGCGGCATCGGCTGGGAGTTGATGCGCCGGACGTTAGAAGAGACCGGACAACCAATACCGACTGCCGACTATACCCGCAATACCAATAAGCCGCGACACCTGAACATGGACAAAGCCGTCTTCGCCGCGCTGTGCGACGAAGCCGTGCTCGATGCGGGTGTCGAACTGCTTTTCCATAGCATGCCCGCGGCAGCCGTGTTTGAAGATTCCGCGTGGACGGTCTCCCTGTGCACGAAGACGGGCCTGCGGACGACGCGGACGACGGTGCTGATCGATGCCACCGGCGACGCCAACGTGGTCACCATCGCCGGCCTGGAGGTCGTGCGCCCGGAAACCGTGCAACCGGCAACGCTGCAGATGCATTGTACAGGATATGACACACAGGGGTTGGATTATCCCGCGCTGAAGGTGGCGGCGAACGAGGCTATCGCGCGCGGGGAGTTATACAGTACTGACTTCTCCTGGTACGGCGGCGTAGGGCCGGAGGGATACCTGCGCCATCACGGCGGCAATGCGAGCCACACGCGTGCCCCGCACGCCGAAACGAGCGAGGGGAAGACGATGGCCGAAATCGAAGCACGCCGCGCTATGCTGCGTCTCTACCGATTTTTCCGCCGGCAACCCGGGCTCGGCGGCTTTCGCGTCGAGTATCTCTGCGCCGAAACCGGCATTCGCGAGACGGTCACCATCCGCGGCAAGACAACCATGGTCATCGCCGATTATGAGGCAGGCCGGCGCTACCCGGACGCCATGTGCAATGCCTTCTACTGGATTGACGAACACCTGCACGATGGCCACGGTATCAACCACCGTTCATTGGGCGACCAGATTGTCCCCACGATTCCGCGCGGTGCCATGCTGCCGGCCGGCAGTCGTTTCCTCATCGTGGCAGGTCGCTGCGTCAGCAGCGATCGCGAAACCAATAGTGCCATTCGCGTGGAATGCCCGTGCATGGCCATGGGCCAGGCCGCGGGAGCGATGGCGGCCCTCAGCGCGCAAACCGGTCGGGATCCGGAAGAGCTTCCGCTGGCGGATATTTACGCCCTGCTCCGCGAACACGACGCCATCGTGCCGGCGTAAAAGCGGGACAATCTCGCTCAAATGTCCCTAATTTTGAAGGGGGTGTGCGGGTTGGTGGTGAGGATGGGCAGGCGCCAGGCGCCGTTGGCGGTGGGGAGGAGCGCGGCGGGATGGCCATCCACTTCGGCGGCGAGGGAGTGGCCGGCGCCGGCGATGGTGAGGAAGCCGGTTTCGCCGGCGGGGCGCGCCAGCGTGCCGGAGAGGGTGCCCGTCACCGCATCCCAGCGCACATCATGCAGTTCCGTACCGCAGCTCTGGTGAAAGCTGCTGCCCACCACCCACGGGTGCGGGCGTATGGCGCGCAGGCAAAGCAGTTTCACCGCCGGTCCGGCGAAGGCGATGTCCAGGATGCCTGGCGTGTCGCCCACGCTCAGGTCCTGCACATCGCCGGAGTGTACGTATCCCTTTGGATTGTGGCGCATGGCGGGCACCGTGCCGAGAAATTGTCCGCTCCAGAACTCGTACGCCCAGTACGCCTCATCATGCAGGCCCAGCCGCCCCAGCGGGAGGGCGAAGCGGGCGTAGTGTGGCGCTTCCGCGGTGGGATTGCTGTTGAAGGCGAAGGTCGCCAGCAGGTGCCAGTCGTCCCATCCGCCCCGCAGCGGCAGATGCCATACCGAGCCCGGCGCATGCTCACGGCCCGTGACGGTCACCGCGTCACCCGTGCACACCGCCGGGGAGTCTACGCAACCGGGATCGACCACCGGTTCGAAAAGATCGAGCGGACGCGCGGACAGGCCTAGCGGAGGCAGCGTGACGGTGAGCACTTGCCAGCGGTCCTCCGGCAGCGTGGTGAGGGTGTCGGAGATATCGATCTGCCCCCCGCTCAGAAAGGCGGCGGTGGCGCGCAGGCGGGCTTCCTCCAGCGTGGCGGGCAGTCCCACGCACAGGCACGACGGCTGTATCCACCCCCAGCGGCGGTTCTTGAACAGGTGGCAGGCGAGCGCGCGAAAATTGTCACGCTGGAACGCCCAGGTGATGAAACCGGCGTTGCCAGTGTCGTTGCAGGCGTAGAGCAACGGCCACTGGCCGGGACCGGGCAGTTCCGGTCCACCGCAGTTGAGGATGAGACTGTCGGGCATCTCCTCGCGCACGATGCGGGCGCCCAGGCGCAGTGCCTCGCACCCGCCGCCGGCGACGATGCGCCGGTCGTGCCGCCGTTTGGCGCGTGCATCGCCAATGGCGCTGATGAAATCCAGCTTCAGGTAGCGTACGCCGCGCGCGTGCAGGCTGTGAATGCGCGCGCGGAGCCACCCCTGCGCGCCGGGATGGGTCAAGTCGAGCAGGTAGACGTCGCCGTGGGGTACCCAGTACCATGTCGATTGCACGAACGGTACGCCGTCCGCATCTGCCACCAGCCACTCCGGATGCTCGCGCACCAGCGGATCAAACTCGCTGATGGTATACGGTGCCTTCCACACGCCCAGCGCCATGTCGTAGCGCGCCAGTCCGTCCGCCAGCCACTGCAAGCCATGCGGGAACTGGTCGTTCTCCTCGAAGGTGCTGGGCAATTGCTCCCATTCCCAACCCAGGTCGGCCTCGATGATACGCAGTCCCAGCGCGCCCAGCCGCGCCTGGCCGATGCGCGCGGTCTCCAGCAATCGCTCCTCGGTCACTCCCAGCCGGTACGGATACCAACTGCACCATGACACCGGCGGCAACTCGGGTATCTCCGGCGCGCGCCCCGCCGCCGCGGCGTCGCCGTACACGTCCAGCAACGTCAGCGGATCGGCGCCGGTCAGTATGATCGCCTCCTCCAGCGCGATCTCCTCACCCGCCGCCAGTTCCAGGTCGCCGCCGTCGAAGCCCAGGCGCCATCGCTTGATGGCGCCGTCCGGCGTAGCCGACAGCGCGATGCCGCCGCACCAGCGCGCGTTCGTGGTGAAACCCACGAGCAGCGTTTGCCGCGCGTCACGATCATAGGCCACCCAGACATTCTCCGACGTGCGCCATGCCGCGTCGGCTGGGCGATCGCCCAGCGTGTTCGGCTCGTTGCCCGCCGTCTCCGCGCGCGCCTTGCCAGCCAGCGGCTGCACGTCGCCGCCGTAGCTGTACTGGCACAGCACCTGCACCCGTTGCGGCGTCTGCCCGAAGGCGGCGCGCGCACTGTCCAGCAGCAACACATGATTGAGCACGCAGGCGTCACCCACCGGGTTGCGCAGGCGCGCGCGCAGGTGCAGACCACCCCTTTCCTCCATCAAGGTTAGCGTCAGCGCCACACGCCCGTCGAAGTCGTAGACGATCTCCGTCCCCGCCACGCGCGCCGCTGACGGCCTGCGCTCCTCGCCGTCGACGGTCACCACCGGCAACAGCCCGTCCAGCACGAATCCGTCCCAACCGGGACATGCCAGGGATATGTGACCGGATGCGGTTACCGATAACTCGAGTGCTTGCGCCATACGACCTCCGGGGAAACGCGTTGACGATTGATTCCGGCTCCGGGCGGTTTGTTCCTCTATTTTGTATGCAAGACTCCCTTGTTGTGCGAATATCCGCATCATTGTCACAGCACCTCGACTCCCTGCACGATGAGACACGCGTTACACTCACCGGAGTGAGGGGCTCTCCCCCTCGCGAGATCGCTGAAGGAGTCTGTCCATGCCAACTGTCAATCGATTATTCGTGCGCATCGTATTGGTTGCGATGCTGGCGCTAACCGTCGGCGCGGCGCTGGCCGTCCCGCTGCTGCAAGCGGGAGATCGGCTGGTCTTTCTCGGCGACAGTACCACCGAGCAGCGCATCTACACCCGCTATGTGATGAACTATTTCACGCTGCGGTATCCCGGCGTGAATATTTCCTTCCGCAACGCCGGCCTGCACGGCGACACCGCGCCCAAGGCGCTGAAACGGCTGCAGCGCGACGTGTTGAGCCTGAAGCCGACGGTGGTCAGCATCTGCCTGGGCATGAACGACGGCGCCGCTCGTGAGTTCAATCAGGACGCCTACACCCGTTACATGACGGGGATGACCGGCCTGGTGACCGAACTGAAGAAGGCGGGAGTGAAGGTGGTTCTGCTCTCGCCGAGTTGCGTCGACCTCGACCGGCGCGCGGCGTTCAAAGGGAAAAACTGGACGTATAACGATACGCTGGGCAAGCTGGGCGCAGGGGTGAAAGAACTTGCCGTCAACGAAAAACAGACCTATTACGATCTGCACGCGCTGATGCTGGATGTGCAGAAGAAGGCCAAGGTGGAGAACGCGAAGTTCACCATGATTCCCGATGCCGTGCATCCCGACCGCGCCGGGCAGGCGGTGATGGCTTACGCGCTGCTGAAGGCGCTGGGGTGTACCGACCAGCCATCGTCGCTGGAAATAAACGTGACGAAAAGCACCATTGCGCCTACCCGTTGCAAGGTGGATGCGTTGAAGGTGGGCGAAAAAACCATCACCTTCATCCGTACCGACGACGCGCTGCCCACCTATTTCGATCCGGAAACGGCGGCTATCGGGAAATACCTGCCGCTCACCGAGGAGTTGAATCAGTATACCATCAAGGTGACCGGGCTGAAGGCTGGCGAGTGGAACCTGACGGTGGACAACAAACCGGTCGCCACCTTCACCGCCGACAAGCTTGCCGTGGGCGTCAATCTGGCCGCGCTGCCCGGCCCGTGGCTGGAACTGGGCAAGCGCGTCAACGCCTTGTCCTACGATCAGGAGCGCCTCTACCTCAAACGCTGGCGCCAGTTCGGACCGGTACCGGTGCCGGTGGGATCGCAGGATGAATACAAGGCATTCCTGAACAAGCTGGACCAACTCATCGCGGCACGCGAAACATCACGCCTCCAGGCCGTCGCCGCCCGCACGTGGAAGTGGTCGCTGACGGCGAAGTAGCGAGCTGCGGAGCATCTCCCTGTCACGGCGCGTAATCCGGCTTGACGGCGGGTCTCTTGTCCACAGCGTGCCGCGCGGGCTACAATGGGGCATGGCCATTCCGCTGTTAGTGATCGTGGGCCCCACGGGATCGGGCAAGACGGATACCGCGGTGCAGGTTGCACGCGACATCGGCGGTGAGATCCTCACCGCCGATTCCATGCAGGTGTACCGCGGCATGGATATCGGTACCGCCAAGCCCACATCCGCGGAACAGCAAGGCGTACCGCACCACCTGATCGACCTGGTTGAGCCCGACCAGGAGTTCTCGGTGGCTGAATACGTGGTGCTGGCGGACCGGTGCATCACCGAGATCGTCGCGCGGGAACGTGTGCCCATCGTCGCCGGCGGCACCGGCTTTTACATCAACGCGCTCGTTGACCGCTGGACCTTCCCGCCGCAGCCCGCCGACACCGCGTTTCGCGAGCGGCTGGCCGACGAAGCGCAACGGCATGGCGCGGAGACGCTCCACGCCCGGCTGCGCGAGATTGACCCCGTCACCGCCGCGCGCCTGCACCCCAACGACCAGAAACGCATTATCCGCGCGCTGGAAGTCTACGAGCTGACCGGCACGCCGCTGTCGGCCTTCGAGTATAAACCCGGCGCCGTCACCCGGCCCGGCCCGTACCGCCCGCTCCTGTTCGGCTTAACCTTGCCGCGTGCTGAGTTATACGCACGGCTGGCGACACGGGTGGAGACGCAGTTGCAGGCGGGATTGCTGGAGGAAGTGCGACGGCTCTACGAGGGTGGGTATGGTCCCGAATTGTCAGCGATGAAGGGCATCACCTACCGGCAACTGGTCGGCTTTCTGCGCAGGGAGTACGACTTCGCCACCGCCATCGAACTGATGGTGCGCGACAACCGCCGCTACGCCAAACGGCAATATACCTGGTTCAAAGCCGATCCGCGCATCAACTGGATCGACATCCTCGCCGCCGGCGGCCCGGCGGGCGCGGCGGAGCAGATTGTGGCGGCGTGGCACGCATTCCTGGCGATGGAACCGGATGCGTGCCCGCGCTGAGGCAGCAGACTCGGTTGATCGCCGGTGTCTGCACACCTGTGCGCGATGTCGGATGGGAGACTACCGGCTCACTGCTTGCAGCGTAATGACATCGCCTTCGTGGTAGTCGTCCGGGGGTGAAAAGGCGACGGTGACTGACACTGCCTCCTCGTGTAGGTGAGCCTGCACGGGGTCGGCAACTAATACTACGGCTTAAGAGAGGATTACCGCTGGAACGGCGACAAATTGCAGGAGGTCGGTGTATACTGGATCATGGAGTTTGCTGTCTACCAAGCAAAATAAAGGGTGTGATGAAAAACCCTGGAGCCTTTTCCGGAAATTACCACATAGAATGTATTAATTATTGCCAACTTGATACTCTTATACTTTAGCCAGTTGTCGGAGGCTGTTCAAAACATCAATTGTGTATTCCAGTTGTTCTTCCGAATGAATAGCCATAATATTTATTCTAACCATTGCTTCCGTTTTCTAATCGCAGGATACCAGTAGCATGGCGCTGAAAGTTTTTGCTCTAGCAGACGGAAGGTACATTCTATCACCATTTACAACAACGCCTTCTGCTACTCCTCAGCATCTGTCTCTATGTGCCAGGCTAACAAGCCTAGTGCGCATCAATAATCATCCTGCGGCTGCGCGTACTGTTCGCCGCATCAAGATAGCGGGGAGTGGCTGCTGCAGGTGCCAGATGATGCTCATTGGTTTGCTGCCGGTGTGGCTGACATACTCCGCAGGACCGAGAAAGTAGTAGGGAGCGGCCTGGTTGTTCACAGACTTGTATTCGCGCACGCAGAGCAGGATGGTGTGCCCATGGCGACGGTGCTCCCGGTAGCGCAGGCCGGTCGGAGAGTCGGCAGATGTGGTGCTCTGGCTTTGCCAGTGGAAGAGGGTGTCGCTGATCGCATAATCCTCGTACATGGTGGTCGGCGAGTAGTCGGTGTCGGTTTTGTGCAGGGTGATCATGAAGAGATCGGCATGCAATTCGGGTTGGTAGAGCACGCCCTCACGCATACTGGGTTGGCGCTGCAAGGTCCAGTGCCCCAGACCGGCGAGAATTTCATCGCGGGTGTAGGCGGCGTGGAGTTCGAGCGGACAGGTGAACGGCAGGTCCAGCGCATGTGGCGGGGTTTCTAGGTGACCTTGCTGGTAGGTGAGAAGTTGCTGCAATTCCGCGCATAAGGTGGGATTGGCGCGTAATCGTCGCAGACTATCGATCTCGTGTTCCGTTGTCTCCCCCGGTCCCCATACCGATAGATGCAGCATCGCTAGCCAGCGCTGCTCATCAGCGGTTACCTGGTCATGGGTCGGTAACGGAGTGGAATGGTCGAGTATTCCTTGCAGATAGCGGAGTTGTCGCGGGCCACTGATATGCTCGATGCGGCGCAATCCTTTGGTAAGTCGTAGTTCATCCGGCTCATTAAATGTCGGCTGCACTCCGGCTTCGACACATAGGCGTGACCAACTCACCCCGCGGCGATACAGTTCATCGGGCTCTAACTGGTGCCGCTCAAGGAATTCCGGGAGTCCGGGCAGCCGTCCCAGGTGTTCGACATCCTCGGCAATGGCTTCTCGGATGCGCGCTCTCGCACCGGTGAGATTTTGCCGGATATTCTGCAGCACGTAGTCTTTGGCGATCCGCTCCAGCTTCACCAGGCAGCCCGCCGGCAGGTGCGGAAAATCGGCATCAACCTGGCGCTGGATGGAGCGACCGGGGTCATCGAGCAGCGCACGGTATCGGACATCGAAGCGATATCTCTTATGGGCTTGGCCGATGAAGTCCAGCACCGTCAGGCACTCCTTGCCGGGTGAATGGCGCAAGCCGCGGCCTAACTGCTGCAGGAAGACGGTTAGACTTTCGGTCGGGCGCAAGAATAGGACAGTATCTACCTCGGAGATATCGATACCTTCGTTGTACAAGTCTACCGTGAAAATAAAATTGATCTCGCCCCAACGCAGACGCTGCTGCGCAGTGTCGCGCTCTTGCTGGGCGCTGTTGCCGGTCAGTGCTAACGCAGCGATGCCGGCAGCGTTGAACTGTGCGGCCATGAAATGCGCATGGCTGACGCTCACACAGAATCCCAATCCCTTTGCCTGGCGGATATCCAGCAGGAGTTCCCTAGCCTTCTGGATCACATAGCGCGCGCGGATGTGGTTGCCGGTGTAGACGCGCTCAAGGTCTTCCTTTAGGTAGCCCCCGCGCTGCCAGCGCAGATTCGACAGGTTCGCCGTGTCGGTGTCGGTGATGCCGAAGTAGTGGAACGGGCAGAGCAGCTTGCGATTGATGGCATCCGGTAGGCGGATTTCCGCAGTAGTGTGCCAACCGAAGTGGCGGAAGACATCACCGCCATCGGTGCGCTCCGGTGTGGCGGTGAGGCCGATGAGCGACTGCGGGCGGAAGTGGTCGAGGAGCCGCTGATACGTGGGTGCTTCCGCATGGTGAAACTCATCTACCACTAGGTAGGCGAAATGCTCTGGCGGCAGCTTCCCCCAGAGCTCGCCAGCGTGAAAACTCTGGATCGACATGAAGAGGTGATCGTACTGCTGCGGGCGGGAATTGCCCACGTACAAGTCACCGAAATTCATATCCCGCAACACTACGCGGAAAGTTGCCAGGCTTTGCTTGAGAATCTCTTCGCGGTGGGCGACGAAGAGCACCCGCGGATAAGGGCCGACCACGGCGGTCGCGAAGTTGCGGTAATCAAACGCACTGATCATCGTCTTGCCCGTGCCGGTGGCGGCGACAATTAAGTGTTGGGCACGCCCGGCATAGCGTTCATATGCGATGCGGTCGAGGATTTCTTGCTGGAACGGGAAAGGGCGCAGATCGAACACCGGCAGCGTGGCATCGACGGAATAGGTCCCGGTTGCCTCGCGCAAGGCATCTTCCAACTTTCGCTGGTCGCCATCCAGGTACGGCGAAAATTCCCCATCGTACCAGTGCGTCTCATACGAGGCGGTGAGCTTCTCCCAGAGGTGCGACGACTCATACTGGCTGATCTTGACGTTCCACTCCAGGCCTTCCGTCAATGCGGCACTCGACATATTGGCGGAGCCGATGTAGGCCGTGCCGAAACCGGTACGCCGGTGGAAGACGAAGGCCTTGGCATGCAGGCGGGTACGGTCCCGGTCATAGGAGACGCGCACCTCGGTGCTGGGTAATTCGCGTAGAAACTCCACCGCTTTGGCATCGGTGGCACCCATGTAGCTGGTGGTGATCACGCGCAGGTGGTGACCGGGTTTCTGCACGAATGCCTGCAGTTCATCCATCAGACAACGAAGACCGCTCCACTTGATGAAGGAGCAGATGATATCGATTTGGTGGGCGGAATGGATTTCCTTCTTCAATTGGGAGAGCAGAGTCGGATCGAGTTTGGTACGCGCTAGTAGGCAACTGCGCGAGAGAGGTGTGTCCGGGCGGGGTGTTGGTGGGGCAAGCTCAGACTCACGAAGCTCCAGCAACCGTTGCGACTGTGCCAGCGCAATCGGCTGCCCATCCCCCGCTATCTCTGCTAGCACACGTAGCACGCGATTGAGGATGTCGAGTTGCTGCTGCTCGGTATCCTGCCCGGTACACGCCTGCAACGCGCCAGCGATGACATGCTGCAGGTAGGTGGCCAACGCATCGTGTCGCTCACCGGCATCGATCGCATCGCATAAGCGCTGTCCGTCGGGAAGACGGGCCAGTATATCCTGCAGGCGGGTATCAATGAGCAGTTCATATAGGCCAGGAACTAGGTCCATCGTGATGCATATGCCCCATCTGCGCTAACACCGTACCTGTTGCTAGATTACACTGTTTCTGCGCCAAGTAAATGGTTCGGCACCAGCATACCCATTGCCTGCTTTTGCCACCTGGAATCTGATGGTTTGCACCTACGTGGCGGTAGTCGAGGTGCGGATCGGCAGAATCCTCCTGGTTTGATAGGAACTAAGAGGTAGAGAGAACCTTACCAGAAGTCAAGTATCAAATCCGGATATTTGCTACCCCCATCCCGTCAACCGCGCCAACTGGCGGCAGTATTCGATGTAGTTGGGCCAGGAGATGTCGGGTGGGACGCCGTGGTCGCAGCCGGGGATGAAGCCGCCGTCTTTGATGATCGGGGCGTTGCGTGCCAGTTCGGCTTTGATCACCTCGCCGCCGGCGGCGATGGCGCGCTTGTCGATGCCGCCGGTGTAGGCCATTTGCGTGCCGAATTGTTTACGGAACTCGACGATATCGTTGTGCGCCGCCACCTCGATAGGACAGCAGACGTTGATGCCCGCTTCGATCCATAGCGGAATCAACTCGCCGATGTAGCCGTCAGAATCCATGTCGAACACCTGCCCACCCGCCGACTTCGCCAACTCCACCCAGCGCCGGTAAGCCGGCTGCAGAAACTCCCGCGACATCGCCGGCGAGATCATACTGTGCGCTTTATACGCCATGTCTTCGGAAAAGCCGAGACGATCGATGGGCACGTGCTCGACGATGCGCGCCAGCGTCTGCGCGACGAACTCCGTCCAGAACTCGATCATCTCGCGCACGAAGTCGGGATCGTCGAGGAACAGCATGCACAGGTTCTCGAATCCACACCACTCGCGCAACTGCCAGAACGGCCCGTTCACGTGTACGGTGGTGACGCTGTGCTCGCGTTGCGCGTTCCACTGTTTGGCCTGTGCGGCGAAATCGGCGGGGAAGCGACCCGGCGCGTCCACCGCGTAACGCCACTTCATCTCCTCCCAGTCCGCGCGCGTTTCTACCGGGAATTTGTGCCACTTGCGGGTGACGAAGTCCTTCGCCGAGCGAATGTAGGTGTAATCGAAGGTGTCGGCGATTTCGGTAATCGCGCCCATCCAGTCCTGCACCACGTAATGCCCGTCTTCGTGGCGCAGCACCTTTTCTTCGAATTGCGGGATCATGCGGAAGTCCACCGGAAGCCAGATCCACCCGCCAGGCGGTGGGGTGATGCCGAGTATTTCCATCACCGCCTCCTGCGGATCGCGATCCGCAGGCAATCCCTGTTCGCGCCACGCCTTCAGCGTCGACTCGCGCCCACCCCCGGGCAAAAACGGAATTCGCACGGGATGGCGGAAGAGCAGGGTATCGAAATAGAGATCACGGTACGTGGTCATGGCAATGCCTCGGTTCGATGGTCAGAATATAGGTGTATGAGGTAATTCACCCACGCGGACGGTTCTCCTGCCGGATCCGCTGAAGTTCTGACGCGCCTTCATGCCGCCGCGCCAGGAGTGGTATTGTCGTCGGGGCCGGCTCCGTCCCGGTCCCGACGTATCTGCGCGTATTGTTCTTCCCGTCAAGGCGCGACGGCGATGCACTGATCCAGGATCGCCAGAGCTTCGCGGCGGCGGCGCAGGATCCATTGCTCGCTGCGCGGGAATTCGGCATAGTCGTGGATGGCGGCCAACTTCGGGTCGTCGGGATCGATGCCCGCGGTCTGCAGCAGGGCATAGTCCTGCAGGCTTTCCGCGAACACCTCCCAGCGCTGTGAATCGATGGGGCCGTCCGCGCCGGGATACACCAGGAAGCAGTCGCCGTAGGTCCACCCCGGCCATTGGGTGCCGTCGAGCACAGCGAAGGGATCGATCAGCGTGGTCGTCTGGCTCTTGTACCAGTAGTTGTAGCCCCAATGCAGGAAGCCATGCACTTTCGTGCGGTAAAACAGCCAGCCGCTCATCGCCACCTTGATCAGCGGCGTATCCAGCAGGCGGTTCAGGTATTCCTCGCGCGGACCGCAACAGAAGTAAGTCCACGGGTGGAAATCCTCGCGTACGAAGTCCGGCGCGGTAGTGATGAGCGGCGCGGGGATGTCGCACAGGCCCTCGCGGGCGAAGCGGATATCGGTTAACGCGTCCATCACCCGCATCCACGGTGCCAGTTCCCGCAGCAATTCGCGCGCGGCGCGGTAGTTCGCCAGGTGTTCGTCGCCGTGCGGCTCGTCGGACAGGTGGAAGAAGCTCTGCTCGAAGATGCCTTCGTCCTCCAGGAACTGCTGAAATGCAGGCAGAAATTGCGCCATGAAGTTGCGGTAGGTGGGCGATACCGCGCCGGTCTCCGGCGGCCATAACAAAGCGCCGGTCTCGCCGTGCCCTTCATAAATGCGGATGGCGCACTTCACCCCCCACTGGGTGAACAGGTGCGTCCACTCGAAGTAGGTCAGCCCGAGGCGCCGCGCCAGTCGCACCCAACGCCGCACCAGCGTCCAGTCGAACAGATAGCGTTCGCCGTCGCGCTGGACGCCCAGCAACTGGGTAGGACGCTTCACGCCGTCGGTGGGCGGGGTGAACAGCGGCACGTAGATGGTGTCCTGCCCATGCGTCACCAGGTTGGCCAGGAACGGCTCGACGATCGGCCAGAATTCTTCCTGCCACACCTCGGTGCCGTACCAGTGGCAGATGGCATCGGTGTAGAACCAGTGGGTGACGGGGAAGTCGCGGCGCGGCTCCAACACCGCCGCGTGCACGTCGATGTTGGCGGTCAGCGTCTCGCTATCTTCGCCGTCGATGCCGACCCGCACGCTCACCGGATAATTGCCCGGGGCAATATCGCGCGCGACGTGCACGGTGATCCAGAAGGCGTGCGTTTCGTAGGGACCGGCATGTATGCGCGCGTCGGGAAACAGCGGATCGGGCACGTAGCCGGGAATGTGCCCGACGCCTTCGAGTTCATGCAGCGGTACAGAGACAGTGTGATGCGGCATCGGCACGTAGCCGACGCGGCGCACCCGCACGGTCAGTCCCGCGGGCGCGTCGGCCGTGGCGACGATCACCGCGTCGCGGTCATCCAGGCGAAACGCCGCCTGAAACGACACCTGCGCGCCGCGCGCCGTTTCCAGCACGAGCGTGTTGCGCCGTACCGGCGGCGTTGACGGATACAGGCGAATGAGTGAACTTGCCAACCAGGTTTGCATAATGCCTCCGACAGTCAGATATGCCATGATCCCTCACCAGCCACCCACCGGCATAAGGGGAGGCTGGTGCTCCAACCGCACAGCAGGAATGGGGACTTACTCAACGCCCCACATCTCCCGCAGCGCGGTCAATTCGTTGCGGGCGAGGGCGACGGGGTCGGCGTCGGGAAGCTGGGGCAGGAATTCCAACATCACCCATCCCTCGAATGCGGCATCGTCCAATAGCGGGCGCCAGGCGGCGTAATCCACCACGCCCTCCGCCAGCGACACGAGGGTCATGGCGTCGCCGGCGAAACGGTAATTCTGTGCATGCGCGTGCAGGCTCACCGGCAGATGCAGGCGCAGATCGGATTCCATCGCGGTGTGATATGCGTCCACCGGCCAAGGATAGGGTATCTGATAATTCAACCGCACCGCGGGGTGTCCGACGGCATCGATCAGCCGTCGCGCGCAATCGCCCAGGTCGGTGAGGGTGTGGCAGTGGCGCTCGACGACCAGGCGCAACCCGCGGGCGCCGGCAAGATCACCCCACGCGCGCAGGCTATCGATCACCCGCGTCCAATCACCGGGGGTTGCCTCCGCGCTGCCCCGCGTCCCGGCCCATACGCGCACCAACGGCGCACCCAGATCGACGACACGGTCCAGCATGGCGGCCACGCGCTCATCCGGCCACTCCGCTTCTCCCGCCTGCGCGTATGATCCGTAGGCGGCCATGTTCAACCCTTGCACCTCCGCCAGCCGCCGTACGCGCGCCACCTCGGCGGCGGACGCCTCCGCGGGCAGGTGCTCCCGTCCCCACAGCTCGATGCCGCGCGCGCCGGATGCCCCGGAGGCGGCCAGCGCCTCCGCCACCGGCAGCTCAGAGAAAGAAATTGTACAAATACCGATCTGAATGGCCATCGTATATTCCGTTCGTACATGAATAGCCGGCGGAAAACCGGCGCGCCAACCATAACCCTCCGAACTATTCGCCTCGCGTATTGCTTCCCCTGCCCACCGGCGTGGTATAAATAGGCGAAATGCGCATGTTATCGGTCGGTGATGAGGATACCGCGCGACGTGCGGATGACCACCATTCCGGGCGGACTCTCACTATAGACAGGGGCGTCTTCGCTAAAGCGCTGGAATTTTTCATAGGGACCTGGAGGCGACAGGATTGGCAATGTCTCCGGTGGAACGCTCGTATCCTGTAGTGACGTGAGATTGACATACCAGCGCCGCACGAGCACATCGCCCGGTAAATAGGCCTGAATTATAGTAACCTTCGCCGGTACGGGATCGATCTCACGTAAAATGCGGCTGGCACGGCGCAATGGTTGGGTGCCGAGGAAGAATGTCAGACACCCGAGTAAGGCGCAGACCGGTGTCAGAATCATCAGCGGTCCCCACAGGACCGGGGTGAACGGGACGCGCCCCTGTACTTCCGCGATATACCGTTCAAGGCCATCGGCAGTGCTTAACATCAGTGTTGCCGTCGCCATCACGCCGCCGACAAACATACTCCATGCTGCCTTGCGGACTGGCATGTGATAACGATGCAACGCGGGATCGATGCCGGAGAACTCCATGGTGATCATTTCCTGAAAAACGGTTTCCCAGACCGGTGTTCGAGGCCTTGCCAGAAACAGGTCAGCGCATCGCGGGCACGGGGCGACAACTCGCAACTCGGGCTGTAGAGCATCATCAACGTGTCGCGGGTCATGAGCGAGCCTTCCCATGGATAACCGATGACGCAGAACGGCAGATTGTCGTGATACAGGTAGCCGAGCAGGTGGCCGGTTTCATGTTTGCCGAGGTGGAAACAGGCGTTGCTCGCTTCCAGCACCGCCACGCCGCTGGTGAAAGTGGCCATGCCGTGCGCCCACCCGCATTCCTTCAATGGCGCATTCACCACCAGCATGTCGGCGTGCGGATCGCCCGCGCGCAGTTCGATCAGCCGCGATTCCAGCCGCGCGAAGCTGATATCCGCGGCTGCGAGCGAGATATCCTTGCGCGGCAGCAGGCTCTGCCGGTATGCCTTCAACACCGCCGGCGGCATCGGCAGCACGCGCACGGTGAAATCCAGCTTGAGGTCATCCACCAGCGCCTGCACGCCCTGGCGAATCTCTTCCACCTCGCCGGAACCCACCTCGGGCGCGCCGTAGATGCGGATTTCGCGCCCGTCGATCCAGTGCCAGGCCGCGCGCGGATGCCAGCGCGTATCGAGGACGGGGAAGAACGCACGCATGCTATAGAGCGGGTAATACCAGCCGAGTCGCCACACCGGCACGCAACTGATGGTGACGATGACCAGTCCGATCAGCAGCGCCCGCAACAGCCGCGAGCGCCCAATCTTGCGCGGGTTGAGCGTGAAAAACGAGACGCGCGCCTCCGGCGCCTCCTGTACCTGCTCGTCCATGCAGTACCTCCGATTCACCCGAGGTCTGATCGCTGTTTTTCCAGTTCCGCCACGCGTTGTTCCAGGCGGCGGATGGTTTCCACCAGTTCGGGCGCACGGCGCAGGACGGCTTCCTGGCGAAGCTCGTCGCGGTGTGACTGGGCGGGGAAGCCCGAAACGGTGGCGCCGGCGGGCACGTCGCGGGTGATGCCGGCGCGCACGGCGGCACGCGCCCCGGCGCCGATGCGGGTGTGGTCGTTCACTCCCACCTGGCCGGCAAGGATGACGTCTTCTTCCAACACCGAGCTGCCGGCGATACCGACCTGGGCGATGATCAGGCAGCGCGGTCCAATCTTGACGTTATGGGCGATATGCACCAGGTTGTCGATCTTCGTGCCGGTGCCGATCACCGTCTGCCCGCTCACCGCGCGGTCGATGGTCACGTTGGCGCCGATCTCCACGTCGTCCTCGATCACCACCGTGCCGAGGTGCGGTACCTTATCCCATCCCTGCGGGCCGGGGTGAAAGCCAAGACCGTCCGCGCCGATCACCGTGCCGGCATGCACGATCACTCGCTGGCCCAGCGTGCAGCGGGGATAGATGACCGCGCCGCCATAGACAATGCTGCCGGGCCCGATTTCCACGTGATCGCCGATCACCGCATGCGGATAAATGACGCAGCCATCGCCGATGCGCGCGCCTTCACCGACGGTGGCCAGCGGACCGACATAGGCATGGGCGTGGATGGCAGCCGATTTCGCCACGATGGCGGAGAGATCGATGCCGGGCATTGGCGGCCGGCGCCAATCGAAGAACGCCAGCGTGCGCAGGAACGCCGCGCGGGGATCGGCAACCTGTATCAGCGGTTTATCGGATTCCGTGATGGACGCGGGGGCAATGACAGCCAGCGCCGGCGTCGCCTCCGCTTCAGGCAGCAAGCGCTCGGACAGCACATAGGTGACCTGCTCTTCCGCGACGGTATCGAGGCCGGCTGCGCCGGTCACCAGTGCGTCGGCGCCGCCGCCCAACAGCACCCCCCCCAGGTGTACAGCCAACTGGCCAAGCGTAATCTCCATGACAGGCTACCCCTCGGATACGGAATAACGACGTGATCTTACCATTTATGGAAGATAAAAAACACTGCCGCGATAATGCAGACACCACCGGCTAGAAAGTTCCATTTCAATTCCTCGTGCAGGTAGCATACCGAAAAGGCGCCGAACACGACCAGCGTGATCACTTCCTGGATCGTTTTCAACTGTGCCGCCGTGAAATACTGGTGGCCGATGCGATTGGCCGGCACCTGAAAACAATACTCCGCGAAGGCGATGAGCCAACTGACGAGGATGACCTGCCACAGCGGGAACTGCTTGAATTTCAGGTGCCCGTACCAGGCGAAGGTCATAAAGATATTCGAGATGAGCAGCAGCCCGATCGTGTGCATGATGAAGCATCCTGACTGGCGGTGCAATGCCTGTTCCTTGTTCTACACCGATCCGGGGTGGTCCTTTTCGCGCATGGCGCGAAGAAGGCGAGAAAGCCCCGGCAGGAAGAAGGAAAATGCGGCAGGCCGTCGTAATGCGTAGGGGAGCGCGTTCACGCGCCGAAACATCGTCACATACCCGTGCAGGAGGAAATATCATGCGCAGTACCCCAATTGGCATCGCCATGCTGAATGACGAGCGCCCGCATGTCTTCAAGGTGAACAACGAAGAGAATATGGCCGTCGTGCAACAGTGGGTCGATGCCATTCGCCCGCTGATCAAGACCGTGGACGGCACCACGCCTGAGATCGTGATCGGGTCGAAGACCATCTACAGCCCGCGCGTGGCGCGCGAAGTGGGCGAGGAACTGGTCCGCGCTGGCTGTCGCTCCATTATCATGTGCTATAACGTATGGGATTACCCCTACCTGTCCATGCCGTTCATCAACACCGTGGGCAAGGACAAGCCGATCCTGTCGCTATCCAACAACAACGGTCAGTATCCCGGCAACGTGGGCCTGCTGGCCACCGACGGCGCGCTGCGCCAGAGTGGACTGCGCACCCACCGCATTGTCGGCGACATCGGCGAACCGAACACCATGGCCAAGGTGACCGATTGGATTCGCGCCGCGCAGGCCATCAGCAACATGAAGAATGAAGTCTACGGCATGTACGGCGGTCATTCGATGGGCATGGAAACCGGCTATTTCCACATGATGGAAACACAGAAAACCTTCGGCACCGCGCTCTATTCCATCGACCAGTATCAACTGGTGAAGATCGCCGAGTCGTTGCCGCAGCGCGAAGTAGACAAGGGGTTGCAGTGGTTCAAGGAGATGATCGGCGACCGCATTCACTGGGATAACGAGATGCTCACCGCGGAGACGCTGGGCCGTCAGATTCGCATCTACCTGGCCATGAAGCAGCTCAACGAAGAGTACGACTTCAAC
Source organism: uncultured bacterium (assembly GCA_964472305.1). GTDB lineage: Bacteria > Armatimonadota > Hebobacteria > CAIYQO01 > CAIYQO01 > CAYYJR01. Next base: position 17,474 of record CAYYJR010000022.1, on the reverse strand, counting down.
ATGTGCGGCTTGAAAGGCCAGCGCGAACTGACGGAAAATTACACGCTGGGCGACATCCCGGAGATGGTGATGAACGACCCGTATGACTGGAACGGGCCGAAAGAGACGATGGTCTGCTCTACCGAGGCGGACAGCAACGCGGCGATCACCATGCAGTTGCTGAAATACATCACCGGCGGGCTACCCATCCTGTTCATGGATGTGCGCCTGTATCTGCCCGAGCTGGGCATCTGGGATTTCTGCAACTCCGGCAACCATGCGAGCTGGTATGCCGAGCGCAGTTACGATCCCCAGGTCAACTTCAGCAAGATCAGCCTGTGGCCGGCGCTGAAGTATTACTTCAAAGCGGGTGGCGCGTCGGTGGAGTTCGATGCCAAAGGCGGCCAGATGACTTTTGCCCGCCTGGGCTTCTACGACGCCAAGCCGTTCATGTATATCACGCTGGGCGACGTGCTGGAACTGCCGGCAGCAGAGCGCAAGGCGATCAACGAGCAGACCACCCCCACCTGGCCGCACGTACATGCCAAACTGCAGGGATCGTTCGAAGAGTTTGTGCAGCTCTTCCCGGCTAACCACATTCAGGCGGCGCCGGGCGACCTGGTGCGTCCGCTGGTGCAGGCGTGCGAGATGGCCGGCGTCACCCCGGTGGTGGTGGGTGAAGCCGCCGAGCGCCGCATCACCCCGATCTGGGAACGGGTGAAATAAGCGGGCTGAGAGGCGTAAACACACCGCGGGGCGGGCACCAGGTGCCCGCCCCGCGGCGCGTAAAAATCGTTGGCGTTCAGGCTGAGGGTGCGGCTTCGCCCGGCTTCGGCGGCTCGACTGCTTCCAGGATGCCGTGGTTGATCAGTTCTTTGATGATCTGCCCGGCCTGGGTGCCGTCGAGCTGGCTCAGTTTGACGACTTCGGCCAGGTTGCGGCTGCCGTCGATGGCCTGCAACACCTTTTTTACATTCTGCGGCACGTAGCGTACCTTCGCCTCCGCGCCCGGCTTCAGCTTGAGCACGTAATTCACCTGCGCGGAATCCTGTCCGATCTCGCTGGCGACCGCGCTTTCATCATCAAGGCGTTTGGTGCCTTCCATAATCAGGCTTTCCGTGCTCTGGTTCACCGTCCGCTCCAGCGTCGGCAACACCTGCACGCGCTGGAAGATGAAGGTGCCGTCCTGCAGGCTGACCAGCGAGTAGATCACCTCATCCGGCGACGCGCCTTGAAAGCCACGCGGCTCTACGTGCCAGACGGTGCCTTCGCGAATGACGACCATCGCCCACTTCTTATCGCTGTTGATTTCGATGCGGCCTGTTTTGCGCGACAACTGCATCAATTGCAACAACTCGACAAACGAAATATCCTTAAACGAACCTTTGACTGCCATGGTGTTTCCTTTATGTCCCCGGTGGATGGTCGTGCCGGGAGTTCACGTTATTCGGCGGCGGTGCGCGGCGTGTGAGGCCGCGAGGAAGCGCGCGCCAGGATGCTGACGATATTTTCCGCCGTTACCCGGGATTGCAACCGGACCAGCGGTGCACTGGCATTATAATCAAAAACCGCCAGCAAGAGGTGGGAATCGCCGACCAATGAAATATAGACATGCGAACGGACACCCTGGTGATAGATGGAGTTGAACGTCTCTTCGCCGCTAAGTCGCGCCAGCGCCTCCGACGACGCGAAGGCACCCACCGACAAGGCGCAGAGGCTGTCGATATCGGTTTTTTCCGATTCCCCCTGTTTGGACAATGGGTACCCGTCCCGTCCCATCAGCACGGCAACGCGCACGCCGGTATCCTCGATGAAGCGCGACAGGCACTGATCGAGGAGCGTGGCATCCTCTTGCTCAAGTATCAGATCTTGTAGTTCCACTGATGTCCCTCACAGACGTTGTCGCATACGCCGGTATGGCGTTAGAATGTTCCCGTATCAAGCCGGTTCACCAGATCGCGCATGACATAGCGACACAGTGCCGTCAGCGTCTCGTATACCCCTTGTCCCTCGATAGCGACGGCTTCCAGGGCGGGGACTCCTCCAGAGTTCAACAGGTAATCCAGATACCAGACCGGAGCGATATCCGCCATATCCCGCTTGTTGTACTGCAGAATATAGGGCAGGCTCTCGAGTTGGGTATTGTAGCCGACAAGGTTGTCCTTCAGGTTTTGCAGGCTTTCGATATTCTCCTGCATCTTCTCCCATTGCGAATCAGCGACGAAGACGATGCCGTCCGCCCCGCGCAGCACCAGCTTGCGCGTGGCGTTGTACAACACCTGGCCTGGCACGGTGTAGAGGCCGAATTTGACGCTGAAGCCTTTAATCTCCGCCAGTTTCACGGGCAAAAAGTCAAAATACAGCGTGCGCTCGCCCGGCGTCGCCAGCGACACCAACTCGCCGCACTGGTTGTTGGCGGAGGGCTGAGCGTGGATGTATTGCAGATTCGAGGTTTTCCCGCACATCCCCGGACCGTAATACACGATCTTGCAGTTGATTTCTTTTGATGCGTAATTGATCTGTGCCATAACTCACCGGTGCTGCTTACTGGAATTTGATTTCCGCCTCTTGCGGTACTTCAGGAAGATTCATCCAGGCGGGCGGTGTTTTCACGGAAGTGAAGTCATCGCGCGGCACCTGTGGGACATAGTAGCGCGGCGGGATGGCGATCCAGCGGCCGCGAAACTCGCTGTCCGAGACCTGTTCGCCCATCATGCTGGGCACGCCGCGCTCGAACACCTGCTGCCAGAAGAGCCACACTGTGCCGCGTGAAAGCTGCGGCACGATATATGCCAGTCGGATACGCGCCTGCGTGCTGGCGGTGATCAGTCCCTTGGCCTCCGGCACCGATTCCAAAATGATGCTGCCCGGAACCGTCACTTCACCGATCACATCCTCGCGCGGGAGCACGGGGGTGAAGTTTTCGGGTGGGCGCAGGTGGGTGGGTGGCAAGTCTTCGCCTTCCCCCGTGTTCGCCCCGCCCAGCGGAGGGCCGGGCATGTAGGGAGTGGAGGACGATGCGTTGCGTGCCGGGGCAGCGGGACGCGTATTGAAGTTGAACTGCGAATTTTTGCCGCCCTTGGCCGGCGCATGCTTCGCGGGCGCATTGCTGGCGGCAGAAGTTTTCGCTGCGGGAGTGCTGCGGCGCGTCCCGTTGGCCATGCTCGACAGCCAGGGGCGATATACGATGATAAAGGCCAGCGCGGTGACAACAATCGCCACCGCGTGCAGCATCCAGTTTTGCCCGTCGAACGCAATAATGCTTTCCGGCTTGTGCGCAAGCAGTGCGATGAGCGTGCTGGCGACCAGACGGGTGACGAACCCCAGGAATAACCCGCCGATAGCACCGGCGGCCTGGCGGGCGAATGTCGCGGCCAGGACCAGGTACAGAATGCCTTCAACAACCCAGAGGGCTATATCCAATGTTGGTATCCCCTTGATGTCGTGAATCACGAGTGTCAGAATGCATCCGATGATAGCACCCGCAAAGAGCAACGCTCCCAGAACGAGCAACAGGAACGCGTCGAAAGCTTGATGTGATGACGATGGTTGGGACGCTGCCATAGTTTATCAATTGCTGCTGTAACGTGGCAATGTGCCGGAAACGCATGACCTCCTGGTGGAAGAGAAGTCAGGAGCGATCAGCATCCGGAACTGCCGTTCGGGACGGCGTCCTGAACTGTCTCTCCGTCTTTTCGCTGATTTATTCCACATTTATACCATAAAAACGAATAGTTGACCACTCCTTTATCATTTTCAGAACTTTCGTTTCCACGAGCGGTCCTCACCCCCTGCCCCATCCCGCCATCCTGGGCAAGGCGGGTGAAGTGATCGTCCTGTTATGCGCACCGGTAATGCATGCCATGCTGGGACTGGACGAAACCCGGCTATTGCGATAAATTAGGGGTCAGTTCGCGGGAGGGGGAGAAACCAGGATGACACAAATGCTTTCGGCAACGGTGCAGGAGAAATATTTACGCTTGCAGGCGATCTTTCACGAACTCGGTCGCGTGGTGGTGGCCTTTTCCGGCGGGGTAGACAGCACGCTGCTGTTGCGCGCCGCGCTGGAGACGCTGGGATCGGAGCACGTGCTGGCGGTGATCGGCGATTCGGAAAGCTATCCATCGCGCGAGTTGGCGGAAGCAACGCGACTTGCGGAAGAACTGGGCGCGCGTTGTATGGTGGTCCACAGCGAGGAGATGGCGGATGCGCGCTATGTGGCCAATCCGAGCAACCGATGTTACTTCTGCAAGTCCGACCTATTTTCGCGGTTGACCGCGCTGGCGCAACAGCAGGGGTACGCGGCGGTGCTGGACGGCAACAACGCCGACGACGTCGGTGATTGGCGGCCCGGCCAGCAGGCAGGACGCGAATTAGGCGTACGCAGTCCGCTGATGGAGATCGGGATGACCAAGGCGGAAGTGCGCGAATTGTCGCGCGCACTGGGGCTGTCCACCTGGGACAAGCCGTCGTTCGCGTGCCTGGCTTCGCGTATTCCCTATGGCACTCCCATCACCCGTGACGCGCTGACCACCATCGAAGCGGCGGAAGATTTTCTCCGTGACCTGGGCTTCCCGCAGGTGCGCGTGCGCCATCATGGCGAAGTGGCGCGCATTGAGGTAGCCCCGGCGGAGATCGTCCGCCTGGTCGAACCCGCCACGCGCGCCCGCGTCACCGCCCGCCTGCGCGAACTGGGGTATCGCTACGTTACGCTGGACCTGCAAGGCTACCGCACCGGGAGCATGAACGAGGGGTTGTGAGGGATTCGTGATGGATTCGCAGGCAGGATGCCTCACCCAGCACTTACCCTTTCACACCGCGATATACCCGATACCCGCTGCCCTGTCCAACCTGGGTGACGGTGGCGAAGTGGCGGGCCATTTCAGCGGCGAAGGTTTTCGCGCCTTGTTTGGTGCGGGCGACCAGGAAGAAGCGGCCGCCGGGTGCCAGGTGGTCAATGGCGCCGGCAATGAGGCGGAACACCACCGTGTTGCCGGCGCGAATAGGCGGATTGGTGAGGATGACATCGAACTGCTCGCCGGCCACCGGCGCATAATCCTCGCCCAGGCGCACCTCCGCGTTGCGTACCTGGTTGGTCGCCAGGTTCCGTTGCGCCAACTCGATTGCGCGCGCGTTGGGATCGGTGAGCACCACGTGCGCCGCGGGTGCCAGCCGCGCGGCCGCGATGCCGACCACGCCGTAGCCGCAGCCCAAATCAAGGATGCGTGCGGCCCCGGAAACATCCATCGCCATGATCAACTCGCGCGATCCCAGGTCGGTGTGCCCGCGTGAAAAAACTCCGTGGTCGGTCCAGAAGCGCAGCGGGATTCCGCGCAGGGTATCCTCGTAGCAGATCGGCTGGCTGGTCGATTCCGGCTGCTCGGAATAGTAGTGCTCGTGACGTGCATCGCTCATGCCGCTTCAATTCGCGGACGGCAGGAAAAATCCTGTTTTCGGTTACGCCGCTTGTTCCCCCGGCGCTTCGCTGAGTTGAAAATCGTGTGCGCCGGCCTCTTCATCAGGATAAATCTCGAAGAGCTGGGTAAGACGCGTCATTTCGAAAACCCGGAGAATGCGGCGGTTCGCGCAGACGATTTTAATCTCGCCTTGCTTTTCGCGCACACGCGCCAATCCGCCCACCAATACGCCCAATCCCGAACTGTCGATGAAGTCGAGGTTGGAAAGGTTGATGAGAAAGCGCACCTGTCCTTCTTCGATCAGACCGCGAATGGACCGGCGTACGTCGGGAACGCTGCTCAGGTCCAATTCGCCTGAAAGCCGCAGAACGGGATATCGTTCAGCCACGACTGATCGCTCAATGTTCATCGCGTTCCTCCGGGTGGGGGTGTTTCTGAAGTATACACATTCTACCGCCCCATTGCGCCTGGTTTCTGTCCTATCGCGCTGCCATCTCCGTGGATTGCCGCGCCACGGCATCACGCGGGCAACTCCAGGAGAGATCCGCGCCGCCGTACCCCAGTTCCCTCAGGCGGATCGTTGCCGATAGGTGTTACTGGCCCGCTCCCGGTAATGACGGCACGCCGCACGGGTGCCCCTTCCTGTCCTCAATCCACTGCCGTATGCCCCGCAGCGTCCGCCCGGCAATCGGGTGGATAAACAGGTGGGCGACCACCCAGCAACCCAGCCAGGTATTGACCAGCGGCGCGTGCAGCGTCAGTTCGTGCACGATGCGGACGCGCACCAGATCACCCTCCGGCTGAATGTGCCAGTGGACCGTCATGCCGCGTGTCGCCCCGCCGATGTGCTGGTAGTCGATGCGGCGGTCATCAAGATCGACTTGCTGCTCGGAAACCCAGCGTACGGGCATCCACCCGCGCCGCGCCGCCATCTCCACCGCCGGCTGGCCATGCGGCCCTGTGCATGCCCGCACCCACCGGTAGTGCGGCAGAAACGATGGCCAGCGCACGATATCCGCCGCCGCGAGAAAAATATCATCCGCATCGCCGTGAATAACCATCTCATCGACCGTTTGCATCAGCACCGTCCACGCCCGGAAGAATTTGCGCGCCGATCCAGCGCAGGATGTCTGTCACGACCCCCAGATCTTTACCGCCGTGATTTCGAGACGGCCTGCCTGGTGCGAGAGTGTTCCCCGGCGCCGCAACGGATCCACTCAACCCCCGGCACGGCTATTTGCTTCAGGACCCACAGTGACTCGCCCCAGAGATCAGTATACGGATGGGCAACGGCCAACCCGCACGCGCGGAACAACCAATCGCCGCGATTGTCATGCCACGGCGACATGCATGCTCGTGTCCGGGGTGACTGGCGGAAAACAAATGTATGTGGTAGGATGCAATGACCATGGCGCCCATGTTCTGGACCCCGATCCGCTATCACCACGCCGTTTGTCTCTCCACGATCGATCTGTGGCTCGATCCGCGCAACCGGCGCGAGTGGGCGTTTGTCTCGCACGCGCACAGCGATCACATCGCCATCCACGACCACGTCATCCTCACCGCGGCCACCCTGCGTTTCATGCGCCAGCGCAAACGGGCGCCGTTGGCGGCAACCGTGCTGCCGTACGGTGAGACGCATAACCTGCTGGGCGTTGATTTCACGTTATATCCCGCCGGGCATATCCTGGGCAGCGCGCAGCTTGTCGCCGCCGTCAAGGGACAGCGTGTGCTCTACAGCGGCGATTTCAAGCTGCGTCCCAACCGAGCCACCGAGCCCATCGTGATTCCGCCGGCCGAGGTGCTCATCATGGAGACCACTTTCGGTCACCCGCGCTACGCCTTTCCGCCCGACGCCGCGGTGATCGCGGCAATGGCGGAGTGGTGCGATGCCTGCCTGCGCGACGGCATGACGCCGGTGCTGCTGGGCTACTCGCTGGGCAAGGGTCAGGAGATCCTCACCGCGCTGGCAGATCGGGAGTATCGCTTTCTGTTGCACGATGCGTTATACCAGGCGACGCGCACCGCCGAGGAGTTGGGGATGGCATTCCCGCCTTTCGCACGCTGGTCACCCGGCATGGGCGAGGGGTGCGTAGTGTTGTGCCCACCGCACCTGCGCAAGTGGATCGTGCCCCGGCTGCCGCCTTGCCGCACGGCTATCGTCTCCGGCTGGGCGTTCGACCCGTCCACCCGCTTCCGCTTTGGTGCCGACATGGCGTTCTGCCTCAGCGATCATGCTGATTACGCCGATTTGCTGCGCTATGTGGAGCAGGTTGCCCCGCAACGCGTTTTTACCGTGCACGGTCACGCCAGCGACTTCGCCGCCGAACTGCGCCGGCGGGGTTACGATGCCGCCTCGCTGGATGAGCCGGACCAGTTAGCGCTGTTCTAAGCCCCACCTCCACGCGGATCGAGTCTGCGACGTGATTCACCCCGGCGCGGACGAAGCTTCGCCTTCCCGGGAGAATGCAGCAATGGTGAGGGGAATGCCGGATCATGCCGTGTTTCACGGGCGTGCGGGATGGTAGAATGAGGACACTGATGTTGCGACGTGTGCTGCGTTGGTTATGGCGGCGGTTTTGCCTGGTGGTGGTCGGGGTCGCGCTGGCCCTCGGCAGCGGCGCGCTGTTGCCGTCGGCGCCGGCCGTCGGCGCCGCGCCGGTGTCGATGCGCGCCTTTGCGTCCGTGCCGCACCATGCCGCGGCGCCTGCCGCGCCCACCCCCGCGGAGCAGGCGCGTGCCCGCGAACGCGCCGCCCGCGCCCGCTGGCTGCTGTTGGGATCGGTGCTCTACCAGGGTGCACTGGTACTGGGCTTTTTGCTGGCGGGCGGCACGCGCTGGCTGGCGCGGCTGACCGCGCGGTTCGGCGGGCACTGGGTGCCGGCGATCTTCGTCGTCTTCGGCCTCCTCACCCTGGCCGGGGCGCTGCTCACGCTGCCACTCGATTACTACACCGGCTTCATTTTTCCGCACCAATACGGATTATCCGCGCAGACACCGCTGGCCTGGCTGCGCGACTACCTGGTCAGCGGCGGCGTCGGATTGCTGTTCGGCGTTCCGCTGGTCATGCTGCTCTACGCGCTGCTGCGGCGTGCGCCGCGCACCTGGTGGCTGTGGCTGGCGGGCGCGTCGGTGCCCATCAGCATCTTCCTGATGCTGATTCAGCCGGTGTTCGTGGCGCCGTTGTTTAATAAATTTTCGCCATTGCACGATGCCGGGCTGCGGCACGACATTCTCGCGCTGGCGCACCGGCAAGGCATCCGCACCGACGAGGTGTATCAGGTAGACGCCAGCCGCCAGAGTCGCGCGGTGAACGCCTACGTCAACGGCTTCGGACCCACCCAGCGCATCGTGCTCTACGATACACTGCTGGACAATTTCACGCACGACGAAATCATGTTCGTCATGGCACACGAAATTGGGCATTATGTGCTGGGCCATATTGTCCAGGGTATCGCTTTCGCCGTGCTGGGGGCGCTGGTGGGTGGATTCGCGCTGTACGGGGCGGCCCATGCCATCCTGCGGCGCTGGGGAGGGATGCTGGGTTTCACTCACTTGGGGCACCCGGCCAGTTATCCGCTGTTAATGGCGCTTGGCATGGCGCTCTCACTACTGTCACTGCCCATTGCCAACGGCTTCTCGCGCCACCTGGAGTGGCAGGCCGACCACTACGCGCTGCGCGTCTACCCGCACCCGAAGGCCGGCATTTCCGCCTTCCACAAACTGGCGCGCTTCAACGTGGTGGAAGAAGATCCCCCGCGCTGGGCGGAAGTCGTGCTCTACTCGCATCCCAGCCTGGCCCGGCGCATCGCCGCGCTGGAGGCGGCGGAGCCGCAGACGCAATAATCGATTGCGCTGCGCGGGTGCCGGTGACGGGGGTTGACAGAACACCCCCCGGCGGGGTGAAATACAGACGTGGTACAGCGCACCCTCGATATCAACACGTCATTACTCGACCTGTCCGTCTATGTGATCACCGAATTGTTGCCCGATCGCTCACCGCTGGAGATCGCCGCCGCGGCATTTGCCGGCGGGGCGGGGGTGGTGCAGTATCGCCACAAGGACGTCTCGTCGCGTGAATTGTTTTTTCACGCCCAGCAGTTGGCGGCGCTGGCGCGCGAACTGGGGAAGGTGCTGATCATCAACGACCGGGTAGACGTGGTGCAGGCCGTACGCGCCGACGGCGTCCACCTGGGGCCGGACGATCTACCCGTCAGCGTGGCGCGGCGCATTCTGGGACCGACCGCGATTATCGGCGCTTCGGCCGGCACGGTGGACGAAGCGATCGAGGCGGAAGCGGAAGGCGCCAGCTATCTGGGCGTGGGGTGCATCTACGGCACGGCCAGTAAGGCGGATGCCGGCGCACCAGTGGGCCCGGAACGGATCGCGGAGATTCGTGCCGCGGTGCGGTTGCCCCTCGTCGCCATCGGCGGCGTCACCGCCGCCCATGCGTCGGCGCTGGTGCGCGCCGGGGCAGACGGATTGGCGGTCATCTCCGCCGTCACCCGCGCAAAGAATATGAAGCTGGCCACCCGCGAACTGGTGCGCGCCGTGCGCGCGGCACGGAGCGCCTGATGCTCGGTGTGTTCCTGCTGTCACTGTTGGCAGCTTTCTTCGGCGCCATCGTTCCCGGACCGCTGTTCGCCCTCACCCTCAACCAGGCGCTGCTGGTCGGCTGGAGCGCGGGATTCTGGCTTATCGTGGGGCACATGCTGGTGGAACTGGCATTGCTGGGCGCCTTGCGACTGGGCCTGGGTGGCCTGTTGCAACGCCCCGTTGTCACGCGCGCCATCGGGTTGGTCGGTGGCCTGGTGCTATGCTATTTCGCCTGGGGCATGCTCGCGACCGGGTTTTCTGGCCACCTTGCGACGCGCGATGCCCGCGCGCCAGCAATGTCCATCGGCATGCTGGTGGGGCAAGGCGCGCTGATGTCGGTTGCCAACCCGTATTGGGAGCTGTGGTGGGCGACAGTGGGCATCGGCCTCATCGCCAGCCAGACTGCCCGTTTCGGTGCGCGCGCCTGGTCCGTTTTCTTCCTCGGGCATACGCTGGCCGATTTCCTCTGGTATATGGCGGTATCCACGCTGACGGCGCTGGGCGGAACCTTTCTCAGTCCGGCCATGCACCTGGGGCTGATTGCCGTCTGCGGCTTCGGTGTCGCGGTGCTGGGTATCGTCTTCATCGCGCGGCAGTTGTGGACGCCGGCACGCACGGATTGAGCGGGAGCGGCGGCTGGTCGCACCCCGGCACACGGCCGCTTACTTCGGTCGATACTGCAGTCCCAATCCGAACGACGTCTGGTCGCGCTTCAACAGGTCATACCAGCCGGCGGAGAGCCACCAATCGTTACCCATGGGCGGCATGTGAAAATCGAACAGGGCGTTGGCGCGGGGGCTGTCGGGATCGAAGATTTCGGCGGAGAATCCCCAGCGCGCACGCTCGCGCAGATCGAGCCCCACGCCGAAGCGCGACTGCACCAGCCCATACCGGAACAATCCCAGGTCACCGAGCCGGTTGCCGGACTGCGCGTTAATGCGGTTGGCACCGCCGACATCAGTCAGACCGATGCGAAAGTAATTATCGCCCCCGGTGATATCCAGGTTGAAGTCGGAGCGGGAGTTGCGGTCGGAGCCGGTGAGGGCCATCATGCGCGCCTGGGTCTCGAAAGAGATCGAGCGCAGCACGTTGCCCAGATTAATGATCTGATGGGTGGCGTCGCTGACCGTATCGCTGGTGGTGCGCAAACTGCGCGAGATGCGCAGCAGGTTCTGTGCGGTTTCCGGCGCCACTTCCTTAAACGGCTGGGTGATCTGGTGCAGGTCCTGTGTCGCATCGCGCAGATTTTGCGTCATCTCCGGGAAGGGCGCGGCTGCCAGGCGGGCTTCCTCCATCATCTCGGCCAAATCGCCGCTGGCCTTCTTCAGGTTCCCCACCGACGCGCGGATGCTGGTGGACAGCTCTTTATCGTTCAGCAGCGTGCTTACCGCGTCGGCGATGTTCTGCAGTCGCTCGGTGATGGTGGCGACGCGCTGTGTCGCCGTTTCCAGATTGTCGAGCATTTTCGTATTCGACAAGCGGGGGGTGATGGTCTCGCTCAGCTTACGCAAATCGGTGGTGACCGACTGCATGTTGGCGACGATCAGGTCGATGGCCTGCTGGTTGCGCTGCAGCGAGGTGTTCATCGCGGCGCTGAATTCGGCGGCGGATGACGAGGTTTTCCCCAGATTGCCGATGATCAGGTCCATTGCCTGCTGGTTGCGCTGCAACACGTCGTTCAACGTGGCGGTGAATTCCGCCGCCGAGACGGAGGAAGACCGGATGCCGGCGATCGTTTCGTCCACCTGGCGCTGATTGCGCTCAAGCATGGCATTCAGCGTGGCGGTGAATGCCGACGCGGAGGAGGCGGATTTCCCCAGGTCGGCGACAACCAGGTCGAACGATTGTTGATTCCGCGCCAGCACGCTGTTCAATGCCGTGGTGAATTGGGCAGCGGAAGTGCTCGCTCGGTTCAGGTTCGCCATCGTTTGGCGCAGATTGCGCTGGTTCTCCGGGTCGCCCACCAGCGAATTTAACGAGTCGGCGGTTGTGTTCAATTTGCCGACCAGCACATTGGCATTGGCAATGATGGTCTCCATATCCGCGCGGACCGAGCCTTCGACACGGCTGCCCGGGGTGACCACTTTGCCCTCCCGTTGCGGATTGGGATAGATATCGACAAAGCGCGCGCCGACCAGGCCGTCCATGCCGATGGAGAAAGTATCGTTCCGGTGCAACACCAGCGAGCGATACACCTGCACGGTCACCAGGGGCTGGTTGGTGTTGCGGTCCAGGTTGATCTCTTTCACGCGGCCCATCTCGACGCCGGACACGCGCACGGACGCACCCACCAGCAAACCCTGCGCTTGCGGATAGCGAATGGTGAAGGTATAGGTCTTGCGGGTTTCGCCCCAACGGGTAATGGTGAGAATCACCAGCACCAGCAGGATAAGCCCGGTCAGAAACATGATACCGACGCGAATTTCATTAGATGTCTGCATAATAATTCCGGTTCAGCGGGGAAGCGGCATACCCATACGTGTATCATACCACCTGGATCGGTCCTTCAGTCTTCCCTTCTAAAAATTGTTTCACCACCGGATCGGTGCTGGCCTGAAATTCCGCCGGGGTGCCCACCAGCCGCAAACGCCCTTCATAGAGCAGTCCCATGCGATCGGCCATGCGCAACACCGAGTGCACATCGTGCGAGACGATCACCTCGGTCACCCCCAGTTCGTTGCGCAGTTTCACGATCAATTCGTCGATGGTGGCGGCGATGATCGGGTCCAATCCGCTGGTCGGCTCGTCATAGAGCAGGATGCGCGGGTCGCCCACCAGCGCGCGCGCGACGCCCACCCGCTTCTGCATGCCGCCCGACAACTCGGCGGGATAATGGTTTTCGAATCCGGCCATGCCCACCAGGCGCAGCTTTGCATCGATCACCTTGCGAATATCCGCCGATAGTCGATTCGTCTGCTCGTACAGGCGAAAACCGACATTGTCACCGACCGTTTGTGAGTCGAACAGCGCGCCGAACTGAAATACCAGTCCGATGGCCGCGCGCACCCGGTTCAGTTCGCGCTCGGTCATCCGGGTGATATCTTCGCCAAAGACCAGGATGGCGCCTGCATCGGGACGAATCAATCCGGTGATCAGCCGCAACAGTGTTGTCTTGCCGCCGCCGGACAACCCCAGGATCGCGAAAACCTCGCCTGCGTAGATATCGAGATCCACGTGGTCGAGAATCGTGCGTCCCCCCACGTGATAAGTCAGTTGCTTCAACTGTAATACCGGTTCGCTTTGCGACATACCCCGGTCCTTATTGCACGACGCGGCGTGCTTTCAGATAGCGCAGCACCAATTGCTCGAATGGTTCGTTGGTGGTCGTCTCCAGATAATTTACGCCGAAACGCGTGCAAATCCCTTCCAGCATCTCGCGGTGTTCGCGCATCCGCTGGCGATAACGCGCCAGCACGCCGGTGGTAATGGTGATCTCACGCGCTTGCCCCGTCTCGGAATCCACCAGCCGCAGATCACCGGTGACGGATGGATGCATCTCTTCCGGCGCGAGCACACGCAACAGCGTGGGTTGGAATTTGCGGCCGACCAGCGCGCGCAATCCTTCTTCAATCCCGGCGGCGAAGAAATCGGAGATGATGATAACCAGGCCGGGCTGGCGCGCCAGCAGGGCATATTCCGCCAGTACGCGGGCGAAATCGCTGGGGCCGTCGGCGCGCAATCCGCGCAGCCAGGAAAACAGGGTAAAAGCGTTGCCTTTCCCGCGCAGGCCGCGCAGGCGCGGCCCCAGGCGGTCGGTGATGGCGGTGACGGAGATACGGTCGAACCCGCTTAACGCGATGTAGCCCAGTGCGGCGCACACCCGCTGGGCGACCAGCAGCTTGCCGGGGGTCCCGAATCCCATCGAGCGGCTGGTGTCGATCAGCAGGTGGACGTGCAGATCCTCCTCATCCACGAATAATTTGAGGAACAACTTTTCCAGGCGCGCGTAAACGTTCCAGTCTACATAGCGCAGATCATCGCCGTGCGCGTAGTTGCGAAAATCGGCGAACTCTACCGAAAAGCCGCGGCGCGTGCTGCGGCGCTCGCCGTGCATGCGTCCGGCGAAGGCGCGCGACACGACCAGCGAGAGCTGTTCGAGCCGGGCGATGAAATCCGGCGACAGCAGTTCCTCCGTCGCTTCCGGTGCTCGCGAGGCAGGCGCGACCGAAGCATCATCCATGGGCGGTGAGTCCTTCCTCCAAATAGCCTTCCGGCACACGGTCGCCGGCGCCGTGTTCACGCAGCAGAGCGACAATGTGCCGCATCACCGTGGCGCTCACTTCCTGCAACGCGGCACGGTCCCCCGCCCGTCCGGCAAATTGCGGGAAACTGAGCGGCTCGCCGAAGACGATCTTCACGTGGGAGAAGCGCAGCCGCATGCTGTGTCGCGGCAATAAGTGATCGGTGTTGATCAGCGCCACCGGCACAATAGGCACTCCGGCGCGCAGCGCGATCATCGCCGGTCCCATCACCGGGGGCATCAACCTGCCGTCCGGACTGCGCCCCCCTTCGATGAAGATCGTCACCGCCTCGCCGGCGGTCAGCAACTCGTGCGCACGGCGCAACGCCTGGCGGTCGGCGCTTTCGCGCTTGACCGGAAAGGAATTGAGATAAGGAAGGAGCCGGCCAAGTACCGGAAGGGTGAACAACTCCGATTTTCCCATAAACCAGACCGCGCGCGGCGCGGCGGCGCCTACGAGGGGGGGATCGACGTAACTGGTGTGATTCGCGGCTAGCAGCACGCCGCCCGTGCGCGGCACGTTGTCGCGTCCGACGGTGCGCATGCGTCCGAACAGCAGAAAGAGGATATGACAGATGGTCCGGCCGATGACATAGAGCATACGAGCGATCTCCCTCCTTTCACGGCGACATTACACGGGCGCGAACGGGCACAGCGCCTCCGCCGCATCGAACCGGGTGTCCGCCGGACCGACCACGGTGATGTCTTCGCGGACGGTCACCTCGCTCAGCACCGGTGCCGACACCTGCAGCACGTCCAATTGCAGGGTGTTGCGGATACGCGCGATGCGCGCCTCCGCGCCGTCCGGCACCTGCAGCGCCCGCAGCGCCATCTCCACCGCTTGCCGGTCGGTATCCGCGATCAGCGGCATCTTGCCGCGCTCCAGAAAGCCGGTGGTGAGCACGTTGGCGTAGGTGGCGCGCAGATCAATTTTATCATACACGCGTCGGGTCATGATATCCGCCAATCCCATGCCGCAGGCATTGCCGTGCGAGTCGGCGGTGAGATCGCGGATGAGGATGCAGCGAATGCGCGGGCGCTCCGGCTCGGGTTGACCGGCAATCTTCAGCCGTCCGATGATGTTGGTATCCATCCCCAGCCCGCTGATGTTCTTGCCCACCTCGTCAACGATGAGCAGATCCAGCGCATCCACCGGCAATTGCGGCAATTGGCGATATGCCAGGCGCAGCAGCTCCGGCTCGCGGTCGGCGATGCGCGCGGCGGGAATGGGCTCCACCCGCAGCGTCTCGTCGCGGGCATTCTCCACGATGGCGATACCCAGCAGCACCTTCGCATGCGCGAGCACCTGGCGACCCACCTGAGGCATCACCTCGCGCAGACCGCGCACGCCCAGCGCGTGAATCGCTTCCGCCTGTCGTTGTTTGCCCAGCCCGATGGCGGCCATCTTCAGCAGCCCGCTCTCATACGGTCCGTGAAAGGAAGTGTGCGGCTTGATGCGGTTGAGCAGGATGACGGCGTCAGCCTCTGCCGCATAGCGGTCGCAATAGACCGGCGTTTCGGCGTCGCCGCGCGGCAGTTCCACCACCTCCATGGTGGCGCGGATGGGGGCATCCATGGCATCTTCCGTCACGCCGTAGCCGGCAAGCACCGCCCGCTGTCCCGCGGCGGTAGCCCCGCCATGGCTGCCCATGGCCGGCACGATGAAGGGCACGCCGCCCTGCGCGCGCACCCAGCGGATCACCACGGCGACCAGCGGCGCCAGATGGGTAATGCCGCGGCTGCCCACCGCCACCGCCACGCGCGCTCCGCACGGCACCCTCGGCGCGGACGCCGCCAGTTGTTCCGCCAGCGTTTGCGCCGGATTTGCCAGCCGTTCGGTGGGAAACCGCTGTCGAATGATGTGCAGGCGGGGCAACGACACGGCGGGAATCCTTTCTGTGCCGCGACCGGACGATTAGAACATCCCCGGCAATTTCCCCAATCCGGGCACGTTCATGCCGCCGGTCACTTCACCCATGCGCTCCTCACGGCGCGATTGTGCGCGTGTTAACGCTTCGTTCACCGCTGCGGTGACCAGGTCCTGCAGCATCTCCACGTCATCGGGATCCACCACTTCTGGTTTGATGTGTACTTCCAACAACGCACCCAATCCGCTGGCCACCGCGGTTACCATGCCGCCGCCGGCTCCGGCTTCGATGCGCTCCTGGGCCAGTTCGCTCTGGACGCGCTCCATCTTCCGCTGCATCTCTTCCATCTGCTTCATCAGCATCTTGCCCAGGTTGCCCCCGGACATGCCGCCAAATCCCATCGCTGCTACCTCCGCGTCTGTGTCACGCCTGCCGCACCCCGCGTTCGTCCGCCATGGGCGCGACGGCATGACATCTTGCCTGAAGCATACGGGAAATCGTGCGCGCGCGCAATAGGTGACGCCCGCTCGCGGCTGTACCGAAAACGCTACAGTCATGTCACAACGGCAGGGTCTCGATCCCGCCGGGACACCCTATAATTTCTGATGCGTGAAACGCCGCAACCCCGAGGAGGTTACACCATGGGTCCGTTGATTCAATGGGAGCCGTTGGCCGGCATGCGCCGGTTGCGCTCCGAAATGAATCGGTTGCTGGAAGACTTTTTCGGCGAGACCGCCGAGGAACGCGCGCCGACGGAGATGGTGCGTATTCCGACCGTCGACGTACTCGATCGTGAAAACGACATTCTGGTCAGAGTCGATATGCCCGGCATCGACAAGGACAACATCAAGGTCGAAGCCATGCCGGAAGCGCTGCTGATACGCGCTGAGATGAAAAAAGAAGCGGAAGAGACGCAGGGTAACTATATCCGCCAGGAGCGTCGCTTTGGCGCGTTCCAACGCATCATCCCCATGCCGGTGGAAGTGAAGCCGGCAGGGGTGACGGCGCGTTATCACGACGGTATCCTGGAGGTGACACTGCCGAAATCCGACCAGGCCCGCGCGCGGCAGCCGGTGAAGGTGAACGTGGAGTAATGAGTAGTGGGGCGGGTAACCCACCTCCCGCCCACCCGGGTGCGCCACGCGGACATGAAGTGCCGCATGGCGCACTCGCTGGTTCGTGATCCGCGAGATCGATGTGAAATCGCTCAACAGGGTGGTCGTCTCTCCACCCTTTCCCTGCCCCGCTGGTATCAAAAGGGCTACCGGTAGTTGTCCTGAGTGGCCGGTGAGGCTACGGGTAGATCAGTGAATAAATGTATTAGACTTGACCGGAAACTATTTTTCGTTGGGTAGAAGGAGTTTTCCTCCCGAC
>CAYYJR010000021.1:0-71134 GCA_964472305.1 uncultured bacterium | reverse complement strand
TGGTCCAGGCGTGCCCCAGGTAGTCCCGCAACACGAAGCCCTCATCCGGGGCGGCACTCGAGACCATAACGGCCATCAGCGTCAGCATGCCGACCGTCCAGATCCGCACCAGGTGACCGATCTTCACTGTGTGCATACGAGTGATCCTTTCTTTATGGAATTTCCAGCTGCTGCATTCGGCGAACAGGCTGATTATCTTATCCCGTGATGCGTTCATGTGCTTCATAATCGTCATGCCCACAATCCATCTCCGCGTCCGCGCCAGTAGGCGGCGAGGAAGGAGGCACCCATCTCGCTGCTGAGGCACTGGCCGTAGTAGGTGATCTGGGGCGGCAACTGCTTGCCGTCAGGATCGATCATCCAGTGCAGCCGCGTCTCGTCGAGCGCGTCGATGATCCGCCGCGCCATCGCGCCGGCCCGCTCCGCCACGGCTGGCGCATGCCGACAGGCGATGACGGAGGTGACGATCAAGCGCGCCAACGGCTCGGTTTCGCGCACCTGGCTGATGCAGCCCATGAACGGGTCGCCAAAGGCCCAGCGCTCGCTCGGAAGCATCGGGGTGTTCGGCAGCGGCCGCCAGGTGCCCTGCAGGAAGTCGGCGGCGAACCAATAATATGGCAGCATGTCGTCGCCTATGCCGTAGCCCCCCTGCTCCCACCACAACTCCAGAATCGACGGCAGACGACCGTCGATGATCTCCGGGAGGATCTCCTGCAGGATTTCCGCGGCCACGGCGACAAACTTGCACAGGATGGCGGCTTCCCAAAACAGAACTTCGCCGGGATTCAATAGCGGCGTCGCCCAGCCTCCGATCGGGGTTTCGTTGTGGGGTTGCAGCTTGCCCTCGCGCTGTTCCTGCTCCAGCCGCGCGCGCCAGCCGGTGACCGAACTGTCGGTCATCCAGTCGGCGCGGTCGAGGAAACGCCGAACCTCGTCGAGATACACCTGCTTCCCGGTGAAATGATGGGCCAGCGCATTGACCAGGATGAGCTTGGCGTTGCCGTAACCACCCCACTCGCCAAAGTTCCAGTGATTCCCGAAATAGGTGAGCGTATAGTCCACGCTACGCCAGTAGTCGGCAAAGGCGGCAACCATTTCTTCGATCTTGCGCCGGTGGTCGGCCGGCGCGACCGCGTGGTAGGCGTACATCCCCCAACAGGCATCGAGGTATTGGTCCGGGCTCGTCTGGTCCGAAGGCCGAAAACCGTAGGGCTTGCACATCCACCCCGGCTTGCCCTCGTGAACGCCCATCTCGAAGATGATCTCCAACGCGCGGAACGCCTTGGCCGCCTGCTCGCGGGCGTCGGGCGTATCTTCCACTTGAATCCGGTATGCTTGGGAAGCGAGGTAGATGCCGGCATGGGTGATGCTGTTCTCGCCGTGCAGGTACTCCCACGCGCCGTCAATCGTGAGCGACTTGACGAAGAACGCGCCCTCGAAGTCACGCGGCTCGAACGGCCGCACCTCGCCGTCCACCAACCGCTGCATCGAATACATGAGGCCGGAGGAATGGAACGCCGCCCGATCATACAACGCCTGGACCCGGGCAGCCTTCTCCACCGACGATGCGCCCGGCAGGCCATTCAGCAGTTCGCGCGTGGCCATGGTATACCTCTCAAATTATAATGCGGGCATAACACTCGCTGTTGGGATACGGGTGGATGGCGCATGCAAAGTGACAGCACTTCCGTTCCGTCTCACCCGGCACATGCGCGGAGACCACCAGATCGAGGACAAAAGTTCCGGTTCCGGCGGGTAGTTTCAATGCCTCCAACGGAATCGCGAATGCCAGCGACCATCCGCCCCGCCGCGTCTCGCCTTTCGCCGCCGCAATCCCGGCGCCGACCAACTCGCGCCCGTCCAGCATCACGGCGGCTTTCTGCCCCACCAGCGGGGGCACGGCCACCACCTGGACCGGCGCCGCGCCGGCCTGCGGAGCCACGAAGACCTCGCAGCTCGAGCCGTCCCACACTTGGCTACCGCGGAGCGGAGCGGCATCGTCCGTATCCACGGCGACCAGCAACCGCGCATCTTCCAACGCCAGGCGGCAGCTTGCCTTGAACGGGCTTCCGTTGCCAGCCACCGCCAGCGCGGGCAAGGCCGCCAGCGTCGTGACCCAATTCCCGCCTGTCACATCACTCGCAAGGCGCGGAAGCCGCAGAAAGGGAATCGCCGTGTAGTGCAGCAGGGTGTCGGGCAAGGCATCCGTGTCGTCCCGCACCTCGACCCGGAAGGTCCGGTATCGACCGGTGGCGACAAGGGTCGTGTTCACCTCCGCCCGCCCGCCGGGGGCCAGGTCCACCGGCAGTTCACGGGGACCGGTCACGCGCGCCGCGCCGGCGGGCACAACCCGGAACTGGTAGTTGCCGCGCACCGTGACCGTCCCCCGGTTCTCCACCGTCAACGAAAGCGTTTCCGGCAGACCCGTTGCGGCGGCGGCGATCCGGCCGCTTGCCGGGATCCACGGACGGTGCGTGGCTGTCGCGTCCGGCCATTCGGCTGGCCGCGGCAGCAAGATCGGTTCGACCGCCACGCCGCCCAGCGCCTCCGGGCGAACCTTGTCGATAGACGAAGGCAGCATGCCGCGGAAGCGCGGACCGGCCTCCTCGAGGACAGCCCGCACGGTCTGTGGATCGATACCCGCCGCGCGGTAGAGCGTCGGATCGGCAGTCGCGAAGGCGGTCGCGTCACCCAGGTCGGTGAAGACGCCGGTGAGCAGGCGGCTGCGGCAATCTTGCCCGGCCTTCTGCCACGCCGCCCAATCGTCGCAGCCGAAACGCGCCGAAGCGCCGGGCGCCAGCACGTAGGCGTTGCGGTCGGCATGGGCAGAGAATACGCCATCGGCGAACCACAAGGGGCCGCCGCACCGTCCCTGCACGACCAGGTTGTTCTCGAAGTGCGTTTCGCGGTTCATCGCGGACTCATCCTTCAAGGCGCGGATGTTGCCTTCCTGCGCGTTGGCGAAAATGTTGCGCCGAACGATCACGTCGCGGTTTCCGCTGGTGTTCAGGCACGATGTCTTCGTGTCGCAGACGATATTCTCCTCGATGTGCATCCAACTCGTGGACTGATCGCAGTAGATGCCGTGCGCGCCGTAGCCTTGGCCGAACACCCGGCTGATGACGTTGCGTCGGATAGTTCCACCAGCCTGGCGCCCCAGGGTGTAGATCCCGCCCATGTCGCTGAAGATGCCGCGACCGATATCGTGGATCCGGTTGCCTTCGATGCGGTTATTGCAGGCGTGCGCCGGGACGAAAGACCAGGTCCAGCCGCAGGAGATGCCGCTGTAGTCGAAGTTCCAGACGTGGTTATGCAAGATGCGGCAGCCGGATGCGTCCACGACCAGGATGCCGGTGGCGGAGCGGAAGATGCGGCCGCCGTCGTGGATCGTGCAGTCGCTAACCGTGGTGGCGGAGGACTCGGCGCGCTCGCGTCCAGCGAGTTGTCCGCCGGGATCCTCGGCGCAGGGGCCCCACCCATAGGCGTCCATATCCATGCCCGCAAAACCGTGGCTAACCCAGTGCCGCGGCAGGCCTCCATCGCACCCGACCTTGACGCCGCCGGCGCCAAGGTCGAACACGGCGCAGGCCACGATACGGTTGCGGCGGCAGCCGCGCAACACCTCGACGCCCCAGCCCGCGACCTGCGAGACCTGGCAGCCGTAGAGGGCGCAATCCTCCGCGCCGACGAAGCGCACCGCCGCGGGTATGCTGATCTGGGCCTGTAGGGCGCCGGAATTCTCGCGCGGCAGTTCCCAGTCCATGTGCCGGAGGTCGAGGAACTCGAAGCGCAGGTGCCGCACCCGGCGCGCGGGGTTGGCCATCTCGCCGCGCACGGAGAGCAGGAGGTCGAGCGCCGGAGCCTCAACGAGCGCGGTCCGCAGATCCTCGTCTTCGACGGGAATATAGGAAAGCACGCCCGTGGCGCGGTCGAGATACCAGTCCCCCGGATCGGTGCAAGCCTCGACTACATGGTGGAGCTGGTAGCGGCACGGGCGACCGGTCTCGTCCCGGCTGAACCGGCTGTAGCCCTTGGTGGCAAAGCGGATGGTACGCGTGTCCTCCTCGATCGCGGCGATGCGCAGATGGTTGTCCCACCAGTGGTCGAGCACAACGACATCGATATCGTCGGGATTGCGGAACGAGCGGATATCGCCGGGCGCGAAATGAGCGGCCATGGCCGCGTGGAACCATTCACCCGAGTCGCGTTGCGCCTCATCGTCCGGCACGCCGGCAAAACGCAGGAAACCTTCCTTCGGGAAACGCGCCCGCATCCGGCGCTTGCCATTGACGAAGAGCTGGGTGAACCACCAGCGGCCGGCTGAGACCTCCGGCAGCGTGACCTGCCAGCAGGCGATCCCGTTGATGGTCCCCGGCGTCCAGCCGGTGATCACCCGCGCTCCGCTGATGACCGGCCGTCCACCGTGGCCGGACCAGGTCACCGGCGCCTTTGCCGTGCCGCCGTCTTCCGGCTCGAAGACCAGCGGATGGTCCAGTCGGTAGACGCCGGGCAGGATCCGCACGCAGACCGCGCTGGTGATCGCGCCTTGACGGCGCAGGCACCGAAGCTTGTCGCGGGCGCCTTCTAGCGTGGCCCAAGGGCCGTTCGAACCCTTGCCATTCCGAGTCGGACTCAGCCCCGAGCAGCGGTCATTGCCGTCCGTCGCGACGTAAAAGATGTGTTTTATGCGTGCTCCATTCATGTGTCGTGCCTTCATATTCCCGCCGCTTGCGCGTGCGTCACCACCAGACCGACTCCCCCGGCTCCGGCCACCGCCCCGTCTTCAGCGTCTCCCTCATGGTCTGCAGGCAGTTGCGAAGTCCAGCGACAGCGGCAAATCCTGGCCCGAGATCGGCGCCTTTGGGGTCCAGCGCCGGACCAGGCGCGCGCGAGAGCAGTTCCCGCTCCAATGCCGTGAGCCGTTGATCTTCGCTGCGGATTCTCCGCAGGATCGGCGCCTTCCCGTCCCCGTCTTGAGCGGCCTGCCGCTGCGCCGGGATAAAGAGATCCAAGTAGCGGACACCCGCTTCGAGGAGCCGCGCGCCGCAGGAGAGCGTGCCGGCCAGCCACCTCAAGTCGTCCGCAATATCCGGGTCACTGCAATCCCCGGCCGCGCGTTGCGCCAGCTTCTGCGCCCGCCGGTTCAGCGCCATCATCTCGCGGTAGGCCTGGGCCAGGCGCTGGACCTTGGCCACGGCGTCCTCGCCGAACTCCTTTTGCCAGACAACCCCGGCGTTGGAGAAGATGCCGGCCGGCGCGAGCTTGTTCCCCAGCGGCAGGAACACCGGCGGCCGGTCATAGGCGGTTCTCTGGAATCCCTCCGGGAACAGGTCTTGCAAGGAGTTTTGCCCGAGCATGCGGTAGATCTCCGCCACCTTTGTCCCCGCCTTGGAGCCGTACAGTCTGCCGCAGGCGACATCGAGGAACCCGCCCTTGCCGGAGATCGCCGGGATCGACGCGCGAGTCGAGCACAGGTCGCGGTATCTCTGCTTCCACGCCTCGCGCGTCGCCGCCATGGGCTCCACATGGAACGCGCTGCCGTGCGGATTCCAGCTGTATTCGGCATGCAGCAGCTGCTGCGGCTCCTGGTAACCGTCGCCGTTGCCGGTCATGATGATGTGCGCGCCTTGGAAGTACCGGTTCATAACGGGGGTCGCCAGGAAGGGATAGTTACTGGTGTACCCATCCCCTCCGTAGAAGTAGATATTGGCGATCCGGTGCCCCTTTCCGTTGGCGTTCACGGCCTCGCGCAACTCGCGGTAACGCGGGCTCGCGTCACGGAAGTTGCAGAACTGCTCTCGCAGTCCGAACACGATGTTCCGCTCTCGACACAGCCGGCTGACGAGGGTGAAATACTCGCATTCCGTCCGCCAATCGTGATCCGCTTCTTCGAGGCTGGTGTAGGCGGGGCTGACCATCATCAGCAGGCAGTCCCGCGCCGCATCATAGCCAGATTTCGGATTCCGAACCCCGTTCACGGCTTCGGCCAGGGCATTGTAGAACGACGCAAATGCGCCAGCCATGCCGTCCTCCGCCACCACCTCGTCATTCGGCCACTTCTTGCGGCAAGCCGGGCAGCGCAGCCGCCAGACCTCGGTCGATTCCTTGATTCCCATGGCATCCACATTGTGGATATAGAGCATGCCTGGCTCGACCCGCCGCACAAACTCGACCAGTTCCTGCTGTTTGAGTTTCAGGAGCGCCTGATTGCTCAGGCACGTGCCCATGGTCCGCGAGGTCTCTGTTTGCTTGATACCGGGCATGCCGCAGCAGGGATAGACTGGACCATTGGGATAGCGCTTGCGGTTCCGGAAGATCTTGCCGTCGTAAGCACCCTGCATGCCGTAGCCCGAGCCGTAACCGCCGAACTCCAGCCGGATGCCCCGCAGCCGGGCCGCGCGGGCCAGCCTGCGCATCATGGCCCCGTAACCGGGAAAACGCTCCGGGTTCCACCCGAAGCCGTCAAAGCCGACGAGGTTGATCTTGTAGAGCACGCAAAGATCGAGCTTCCGCATGATTCGCTGCTCGTAGGCCTTCAGGCCATCGCCCCGGTCATACGACCAGCCGTACAGTTCGTTCGCAAGCAGCCAGTTGTTGCCCCGGTACTCGTGTTCCGGCCAGTCCTTGACTTCCACGTTGTCCAAAAGGAGATCCCTGCCTTCCGTCCGCACCAGTTGCAGCAGCGTGGCGACGGCGTGCAGCAAGCCGGCCGATGAACAGGCGTACAGAACCACCGGCAAGTCCGTCGCAGACCGGATGGCATATCCCTGCTGCGCCGCAATATCCTCAAGACGCGCTAGATCTGATCCGACCAGTGATGACAGGGTGGCGCTCCCGTCCGCGCATAGGAGAATATCAGACGGTCGCGCGCCGGAAACGTCACCTGCTCCGGCGAGCACGACCTGCCACCGAACGCCCGCCGCCTTTCCAAGCCGGGCACGAAGGAATCTCGCCGCGAATTCCGCCTGGATATCCGTTCCGCCACAGAGCAAGATGCGGCAGGTTCTTCCCCCGGCATACCGTTTGGCCGTTCCGCCAAGAAACCGCAGCTGCCTGGGCGTGGGAATCAGCGAGTGCGGCAAAGGCGATGCGCCCGGCACTTCACGCACGGTCAAGGCGCAGGCACGCGAATCATTGATCGATGTTGTCATGGTCTTCTTCCTATTTTTACCTTCAGACATGCGACGGGAATTTCAAGTATCCCAGGATAAATCAATCGATGGCGAACCTATTCGCTTCCCTAGTGCAAAACGTGGAAATGGACTTCCATGTTTTGCACCCCACGTCCTGCAGACAACGGGGGCAGTAGGAACCCAGAAAAGGCGGAATCGCATTTTGCAGATTTGCACTAGACATGGGAATTGGAAGTTCCTTACTGGATCTGCAGGGTTCACTTGCTTGCGGCTGGGTGTTGACTGTTTGGCCGTCGGGCTTGGCGCCGCATTCGGTAATCGTAAACATGAGCGTTCCCATTTCACCAGCACCCATTTCGCGACATAGCCTGCTGGTGAGGCGGGCGGACCCGATGATGATAGGGGTCGTCCGTGTCCATCTGCGCATGATAGATGTCCATCAGCCGCAGCAGTGCCGCGTCCGCCGCCGGCGTTTCCAGGCTGTTCGCGATCAGTTTCTCGTGGTCAAGGATCGCCCGTTGCAGGAGGATCTGCCAGCGCCAGCCGTCTCGCGTCCAGGCGGGAAGGCGGCGGTCGATCTCCTGCGCCAGGGCGAGGGCACGTCGCACCGCCGCCAGGTCCGCGGGCTGCTGCAGGCCGACATCCGTCGAGGCCGTATGCTCCAGGATGTTTACCAATGCCAGCACGTCGGGTGTCACCTCCGCGCCGAACTCAAAAGCGCAGTATTCCTCCAGTGTCTGGCGCACGGAGCGGTCGCGGTCCCAATAGAACTGGACCACCGCCGCCTTGTTCATGTCCTCATAAATCCCTTCGCTGTAAGGGAAGCCGCCCGACACCTTGTGCTTCACCTGTTCCCACAGGCGCTGGTAGCGCGCGGGAAGCGGATGGGCGCCCAGACCGCCCCAGGGCCAATTGCCCCACATGCTGATCTCGGGGAAGTTGAGCAGCGGCAGATTGCCGGGCACATCATGCTCCAGCGGGTAACGCGGGTAATCCTCATGCGCATCGGCGAGAATGTAATCCAGCCAATCATTCCCGTGCTGCAGTTTTTCAGCCAGACCATCCCACTCACCTTCCGGCGGCATGTCGAACATCCAGGTGGAGAGCACGGTTTTTACCTTGGGGAAGTAGTTGCGAGCCAATGCCGTCATCTCGCGCGACAGTGTGAAGTAGCCATTGCTTCCCCAGGGGAGGCATCGTTCGCACGCACACCCCCCCTCGTCATAGGGCCAGAAGACGAGGATATCCACCCCCACGTCGGCAAGCCGTTCAAACAGCATCCGCGTGTTCTCCATGAGGTAGGCATGACCGTCGGGCGAGGAAGGGCACACGGGGTGACCCGAATTGCCGCGGCGACGGGTCGGGTCGGGCAAGCGCGCGGCACGTAGATGCTCCGGCATGCCCTTAAACAGGGTGTTGCCGACCGCGGTGGCAACCTGCAGACCAAGATCCTTGGCGGCGTGAGCGTATTGGCGCAAGCGCTGCATCGCCGGCTCCGCTTCCGGGTCATGCCAATCCTGAAGGTTGAGGAACGGATAGATGGCCATGATCGCGTTCACGCCCCACAACGCCATGTCTTCGGTGTAGCGCACGATCTCCGCTTCGCTCGCCATATGGTAGAAATTGTGAAAGTGCATGGCGAAATACATACCGCGCACGTCGCCGCGCGGCGTCGATGTCCCGCGCCACGCGGATGGCGTGAAGCCGGTATCGTATCGACTGGTCCTCAGCAATTTCCCTACACCGTACAGCACGCCGCTTGGCGTGCCGCCGGTGATTCGCATCCCCGCCCCCGCTTGCTCGATACGAAAGGCTTCCGCCGGCAATTTGGCATCAACGGCAAGAGTGATCAGCGCATCCGCCGGCCCTTCGACAACCTGTGCCGGACAGCGCAGTTCGATGCGATCCTTGAGAATGGCCACCGTTCGCTTTATTAGAGGGCTGGCTTGTCCTTCGGTTGCAACGATAATTTTTTGCATAGTGTTACTCCGCGCGGTTGTCATCCACTCTTCCCGGCCCAGTTCCCGGCTCGTAGCGGCATGATGCCATACCGAGCCGATGGGACCGGCCCACTGACGCCGAAGACGCTGAAATCGCACACGCCCACGCCGATGCCTGTCGGCCATCCCGTCACAACCAGGCGGACCTGTTTCACCTGTCGCGGTGCGAAGGTGCGGTAATCGATGAGGAAATCCTCGGCGTTTGCCGTGCGGTCGAGCAGCGTAAACCAGGGATCGTCTGCCGCGACCCGTCCCTCGACGCGGTACTGCACTGGTCCCGGCGGCGCCTTCGCATAGTTCATGCCCGGTTCGGCCCAGGCAATACGCACCGCGGAGACGGTGAAGGGGGTGATTGAGCCGAGATCCACGCTGAGCCATGGCGTTGCATCGTCTTCCGCGGCCTGCCACCAGGTCGTCAACGTGTTATCGACGGCATAGAGCGGATCGCGACCGGGTGCCGCACTGCTTGCCGCGGGGGATCTGCGGATGGTGACCGGCAGCAGACCGGTGGCGTTGCCGTCCTGCGGGCGCGCGAGGACGCCGGGTGCCCATTGCGGCGTTTCGGACGCGCCACGCACGAACAGGTTGCCGTCGGCGTCGAATCCGGCCGGATCCATGCCGATCCGCCGCTCGAAGTTATGATGGTAACAGCGGGTACAGGTATAAAACGCCCAGATCGTGTCATGCGGTCCCTGCACCAGACACCCGTGGCCAGGGCCACGCACCAGCCCGTCCGGATCGCGCAGTATCGGATTGCGCGACGCGTACCGGTATGGCCCGAGCGGCGATTCGGCGGTATACACGCCCATGCCGTAACTGCTGAACTGCGTGCCCGGGGCCGTGTAGGTCAGATAGTAGCGCCCCGCGTGCTTGAACATCCATGCCCCCTCGCACCAACTCGTGGAGGCGTCCTCGTTGTATTCGCCGAAGCGTTCCCACTCGTGTGCCGGGTCATACGCGAACAGCATCTCGGGCTCCCCGATCGCGCGGAGCGGATTGCCGGCGTCCAGTTCGATGCCGAAAATGGCTGGCGGTCCCAGCCCCCAGTACAGATAGAGCCGCCCGTCATCGTCGGAAAACAGCATCGGGTCGGCATGGTCATCGAGCAGCACTCCGTCACTGAAGCGAATCTGCCCGATGTCCTCCCACGGCCCGAGCGGATGGTCGGCCCGGTAGAGGTTCGATTCGCATGCCGTCAGGTAGAACTGCCCCCTGTGCGCCACAATGGTCGGCGCATATCCGACGTCGGAGATATTCATCGGACAGTGCGTCCAGGTGACGAAGTCGTCCGACACCCATGCCATGCCCGCGGAGGGATAGAGATACCAGCGACCTTCCCAATACAGTACGCTCGGGTCGGCGGTCTCGCGAAAATCCACCGACGTGTTCCCGTTGGGCCATCCGCCCTCCCACTGCAGCCGGCTGGCGCGGCCTTGCGGGTAGTTGGGCAGCGGCAGAGGATTGCAGTATGTCTTGGCAAGCGGCCCTGGCGGCGGCTCGCGCCAGACCCCACGGTCAGTTTCGTCGAAATTCATGGTCGATGCTCCTCGTCAGCACTTTCCGTTAGGTGTTCGCGTTTTGCTGCCACGCGTAGATCGACGGAGGATCAGCCACGGGACGATCCGGCGCGGTCTCCCCGAGCGGAACCACCCGGTTTCCACACTCGACCTCCAGCGCCGGGACGCCCTCGTACACCGTGCCGTTCCCGCCGTAGAGCGTGTTATCGCTTAATTCCACCCCCGTGCAGTCGGCCATTTTCAGCCGCAGCAGGGGCGACGCGCCGTCCCGCAGCACGAACGTGTTGTGGCGGATGATGTGGTCAAACGCCCCGAACGTGCCTAAGAACCCCTCCCCCTGCTCGACGTCGAACCGGTTGTGCAGGAACAGCCAGTTCTCGTTGAACCCGCACAGAAAGGCGCCCTGCGCTCTCGACGTGAAGTCGCAGTTGTAGACGACGTTGCGCGGGCCGTTCGGGCCGTGCGTGGTGTCGTTCGAGCCCGTGGCATAACACCCATGGCCGTAGCTGCCGTATTCGCCGCGGGCATCCACGATGCAGTTCTCGAACAAGTTCTCGGTTGTCCACGCCGCATGCCATTGCGCGTCGCTGCCGTGGAACACGCTATTACGGATCACGCACCCCTGCGCGCCGTATTGCACCTGCGGCCCGTGACGGAAGCGGTGCCAGACGGTGTCCTCCATCAGGCAGTCCATGCTCTGCGTGAAGCCCGCGTAGCCCCACCAGTTCGTATGCGCGACGTGGATCTTCGCATCGAACCCGGTGAACGTGCAGTCGCGGCATTCGCACCACTTGGCGCTGTGGAAATGCACTCCCGACTGGGCGCAGTCGATCACGTCCACCCGCTGGACCCAGCAGTTCCATGCCCACTGAGAGTTGACCGTGTAGAATGGCATCCGGCACTCGTGCACGATCGTCATGTCCTCGATCCCGACGCGCTCCACCGGCCGCATGCGGCGCAGGCAGGCGCTGTCAACAGCGGGGTAGTCGATCCGCAGCGGCTGCCCGATCGTCACCACGTTGCCGCGCACATCGAGCGCCTCGTAGTAGCACAACCGCCGCCCCCAGTCCGAGCATTGAGACCGGTCGTTGGTCACCTGCTGCCACCGGGCCGTATCGGGCACGCGCAGGACGAACTTGTCGCCCTTTCTCAGGTCCAGCGCATCCACCAGCGTCAGCGTGGTATCGCCCCGCCTGGCATCCTGTGCCAGCAGATACTCGTGTTCCTCCAGGTCCTTGCCCTTCAACAGGAACACCGCCATGCACGGCCACCCGAAGGCGGACGGTGGCTTGGCATCGGGTTGCACCAGGCTATAACGGTATACCAGTTTCGTCTTCTCGCGCCCCGCGCCGCGGATCACGACTCCGCTCTCCCGCAGGATGATAGGATTGTCGAGGTAATACGTGCCTTCATCAATCAGGATCGCGCCGCCGCCCTGCGCCCCCACCTCGCGACTCGCCTGCTCAAGCAGCGTCGAGATGTCGGTGTCCGGCTTCGCGCCCATATCCGCCAGCCGCAGCGCGACCGGCACCTCCGGGATCCCGCCTTGCACGCCCACCTGCGTCCAGTTCGGGTAGACGACGCCATCCGGGCCCACCACGTCGGCCGGGGTTAGCCGCGCCGTGTCAGACGGTCTCAGCTTGTACTGGCGTGGTCCCGGTGGAATCCGCAATGGCGGCTGCACGAACTCGAGATCGTCCACGTAGAGGTCGACCGTCTCGCCTTCCTTCGGGTACGCGATGAAGGCGACCTGCACGGCTGCCGTCGCCGCTTCCAACTCGATGAACAGCAACAGTTCGTGGCGATGCCAGATGCCGTCCTCGTTCTCCAATTCCGTCCAGCTCTCGGATGGCAGCGCGTTTCCCGCGGCATCGAATTGGCGCACCTGCACCCCGACGCTGCGGCCCGAAACGCTGCGCACGCTCCCGTAGAACTCCAGCAGGCCCGGTCCCTGGCACGCTACCCGCGGGCCCGTCACCCGCGCGCCGTTTTCCGCGGCCGTGGTGAGGATCCGTAATGCCTGCCCACCATCCGGCACACTGTCGATCGTGACACCAACACGCCCGCGTGCCTTATCAATGATCCATTCCGCCTCGCCTTCCTCGAATCCACTGTTCGGGAAAGGTATCACCCCGCTCATTGCCGTGTTTGCCATGATTCGTCTCCTGTTCCAATTCCTCGTAGTTGATTGCGTGTTGCTTGCATCCCGTCAGCTATTCGTGTTGCGCCGTTGCCACTCGTATATTGACGGCGGGTCCGCCACCGGACGCTCAGGGAGAGCATCCGGCAATGGCAAGACGTGATTCCCCTGATCTCTTGCCAGTTCGGGGCCACCTTTGTAGATTGTCCCATTGCCGCCATACAGCATGTTATCGAGCAACTCTACTCCTATGCAGTCCGCGGTTTTGAGCTGCAGCAGCGGCCAGGCGGCATCTTTGAGCACGAACACATTGTGGCGGAACACGTGGTCGAAGGCGCCGCACAATCCCACACAACCGGCTCCCTGCTGCACCACGAAGCGGTTGTGCAGGAACAGCCAGTGCTCGTTCACGCCATTCAGCATCACCCCGTCGCGGGGTGAGGTGATGTCGCAGTTGTAGACTACGTTACGCGGCCCGTTCGGGCCGTGGCCGTGGTCGTAGGAACCTGTAGCAAATGCTCCGAACCCGTAGCTGCCGTACATGCCGCCGGACCTGATGACACAATTCTCGAACAGGTTCTCGGTGGACCACCCGGCGTGCCACTGCGCTTCGCTGCCCTCGAAGATGCTGTTGCGAATCACGTTGCCCTGCGCGCCGAACTGCACGAGCGGCCCGTGCCGGTAGCGGTACCAGATCGTATCCTCCATCAGGCAGTCCGCGCACTGGGTGAATCCCGCGTATCCGCCCCAGTTGGTGTGGGCGATGTGGATGCAGGGATCGAAGCCGGTGAAGGTGCAGTCGCGCACCTCGCACCACTTGGCTTCCGTGAAGTGCACGCCCGACTTGCCGCAGTCGATAACGTCCATGCGCCGTACCCAGCAGTTCCAGGCGAAGCGGGAGGACACCGTCTGGAACTCCATGCGGCAGACGTGCTTGATGGACAGGTCTTCGATGCCGCAGCGCTCCACCGCCTGCACCCGCCGCAGGCAACTGCCATCCGCCATCGGATAATCGATCCGCAGCGGCTGCGTGATGGTGAGCGTGTTGCCATCCACCGCGCTGACCAGGTACTGGTTGACGCGACGGCCCCAGACCCCCGGGTTCCCGGGGTAATTGTTGACTTCCCGCAGCCAGCGCTCGGTGTCCGGCGCGCGCAGGCACACCTTGTCGCCCGGCTGCAAGTCATGGCCATCCTCGACGGACAGCGTGGTATCGCCCCGCCGGGCGTCGGCGGTCAGCAGATACTCACGCTCTTCGAGGTCACCGTGGAACTTGAAGACATCGCCAGGAGCCGGCTGTCGGCCCGGCGGTTGGGGATGCACCAGGCTGTAGCGGAACAGCAAGTGCGTCTGGTGTCGGCCCGCCCCGCGGATCACGACGCCGCTGTCGCGGATGGTGACCGGATTGTCGAGGTGGTAGATTCCGCCCCCGATCTGGATAGCGCCGCCGCCCTGCGCGCCAACCGTACGGCAGGCCTCATTCAGCAGTCCGGAGATATCGGTTCCCGGCTTCGCGCCCATCTCCGCCAGGTGCAGGACGACCGGCACGTCCGGAATGCCACCCTGCACGCCGACCTGCGTCCAGTTCGGGTAGACGACGCCGTCCGGCCCAACCACGTCGGCCGACGTGAGTCGCTCTCGGTCGTCCGGCCGCAGCTTATACTGCCGCGGCAGGGGCGGAATCCGCATGGACGGTACCGAGAACGCGAAGTCGTCGAAATACGCCTCGACCACCTCGCCGGCGGGAGGGTAGGCGATGATGGTCACCTTCAAGAAGGCCGCGCGCGGGTGTGGCGTGATGGCGCCAAGCAGCACGTGGCGATGCCACACGCCGTCCCCGCTCTCGATGCACTCCCAGAACTCCTCGGGCAGCACCGTGCCGTCGGCGTCGAACTGGTACACCCAGAGTCCCAGCGCGCGGCCGGAGACGCTGCGGACACTACCATAAAATTCGATGATGCCTTTCTCGACACAGGGTACCAACGGACCGTCGATCCGGGCGCCGCCACTTGCGGTCGTCGCCTTGACTTGCAGCGCCTGCCGGCTATCCGGGAACTCCACCGCGATCACACGGCAGTCGCCACGTCCTTTGGCAATCGTCCACTCCGCCTCACCCTCCTCGAACCCGCTGTTCGGGAACGGAATAATTGCACGCTCGGTGACCGTGCACGTGTGTTGCTGGGCCATACCGGCCTCCACGCTGCTCTTCATGATTGCCTCCGATCGATGTTATGTAAGAGAGAAACCGCCTGTCCTGCTCCCCCCCTGTTCTTGCACGATTGTGACCATGCGCACCCGGATGCAGTTGCGCATGATGCCGTTGAAATCAGGCGCGTGGCATTACGAAGAGGGAATGGCCCCGCCGCAAATGGGGGAAGCAGCCTCATTGCCTGCCGCATCTTCATGCTTTCCGATGTCACAGATGCTCTCCGTGATGAAATGCCGTAGAGTCCATTCTCGCGGATACACCGGATAACAGCATGGACGAACAGGCGCGGCCAGGGTCACCAGGACAGTGGATCCGGACCCATTATATCGCTCATCCGACCTGCTGACAATGAGACAAACCGGCTAGCCAGACCAACAATTTCAGATGCGCTGCGGTCACTGTCGGCAGGGGTAGCCTCGATGACTCGCCCCCGTCCCGGCATCTCTCGTGCCCCGCCAGCCACCCGGGCGGGCACTGCGTTCTGGTGATCGTCCATGCCCGTAGAGAACGCCGGCTTCCCGCGCGGTTCCATCCGCGCTCCCCCCATCAATACTGCCCGTAAGTGGCAACCAATTCCTGCAGCCGAACGATGCGGTGGAAGGGGGTTTCAATGGGCACCTGGTCACCCGCGGCCATGAACAACCGATGGGAGGTCAGGCGGGTCTCCAACCAGCGCTTAACGCAATCATCAAACTGTGCATCGGAGACACCCGGGCCAAAGAGCGTAGCCGGGATGCCGCCGGAAAGGATCAAGTCGGGCCCAGCCTCGGTACGCATTTGCGCCGGGGTGAGAGCGAACATCGGCGCGGGGGTCACGGCGTCGGCGCAGTCCACGCCGCACGCCGCCAACCAACCGAGCACGCCGCGGCTTTCGCCATCCACATGCACCGCCAGGTATTTCCCCTTCGCGTGCAGCCGGCGTGCCACCTCGGTGTAGTAGTCGCGCACATAGCGGTCGAAAAAGTCGCGGGTCTGCACATTGCTGTCGTAGTTATCGCTAATGATGAGCGTCTCGAACAGGCCGTCGAGGAGGGCGTCGAGGATGCGCAGATTGCACGCATTGACCGCGTCGACCAGCCGCTGCACCCGATCCGGTTCGTCCAATATCGCGTAGATGGTCTTTTCCACGCCAAAATACCGGCTGATCAGGTAGCCCGAGCCGGAATACGGCAACTGAGCGTAGGGATAGGCCAGGTCGCCCAGCGCCGTTTGCCAGGCGCGATACCACTCCCAGCGCGGCTGGCATTGGAGGCGGGCCATCAGATACTCGATAATGGGGAAATCTGCCGGGGAATCCAGCAGATGCTTGCGAATGCCATAGGAGTAACTGGCGGGATTAAAGACACGCTCTTCACGCAGCGCACCGAGCGGCGTGACGACGCGGGTCGAAAAGACGCCGTTTTCGGTGCGCGTCTCCAGCGTCACCTCCGGGTCGTCGCTCGCGAGCGTGTAGAATCCGCCCATCTCGCAGTAAGCCACCGCGCCGACCTGTTTGTGCAGATCCACCAGCCCTTGCTCGACGCCCGAAAATCCCGCCAGGTTGAACGGGACATGCCGGTTCTTTTTGTACCAGTGGGACAGATCCAACAGCAACGGCACCTGATCGGGGCGTCGCCCGAGATACACCGCCCGCACGCGTGCATTAGGCTGCATGCCATCGCCCTCCAATAGTTCAGCGCGCCAATCGCTGGAATCCGCTGTGCGCCACGGGGCCGCGCAACTG
This sequence comes from uncultured bacterium, assembly GCA_964472305.1. GTDB lineage: Bacteria > Armatimonadota > Hebobacteria > CAIYQO01 > CAIYQO01 > CAYYJR01. The sequence continues at coordinate 54,412 of CAYYJR010000021.1, read as the reverse complement.
TGTCAGCGCATCTCCTGTCGCCAGGGTTTCGGCCAGGTTCTCGAACACCGCGTCGATCGCTTCGGCGTAACGGTCCACGACGGCATCCGTGTGCGCCAGGGTCGGATACAATCCGGTGCCGGCGAGGAAGCCGTGGGCCAGCATCTTCTGCGTGTAGAGCGTGCGCAACACGTCCGCCTGCGGGTGGTCGAAGTGGAAATGCGCGAGGCACGGATAGCCGCCCACCTGCACCGGCAGCCCATGCCGGCGGCCACTTTCTTCCCAGCACCGCTGTACGCGGGAACCGATCCGGGCGATATGCGCCGGGATGTCGATGTTCTGCATTTTGCTCAGCGTCGCCAGCGCCGCCACCGGCCCGACGCTTTCGGTCCAATAGGTGCTGCTGATGAAGGAGTCGTGTGCACCGGCCATGGCTGCATGGGTGCCGATCACGGCGGCCATCGGGTGCCCGTTGGCCAGCGCCTTGGCGAACACCGCCAGGTCCGGGGACACGCCGAACTTCAGGTGCGCACCGCCGCAGCGTGCCCGGAAGCCGATGGTGATCTCGTCGAAGATCAGCAACGCGCCGACGCGATGGGCGCCGTCACGCACGAACTCCAGGAAGCCCGGTTCCGGGTCCTGGGAACGGCAGGGCTCCATGATCACGGCGGCGAGTCGGTCGCCATGCGCATCGAGCACCGCCTGGAACGCCGCGCGCTCGTTGAACGGGAAGGTGGCGGCGGTGCCGCGCAACTCCCGCGGCACGCCCAGCGGGTTAAGGCCGGGCAGCAGATGCCCGCGCAGCGCGTCGCTGTCGCCGAGGTTGGCCGCCAGGTACCAGTCCTGCCAGCCATGATACCCGCAGATGGCCACAACGGACCGGTCGGTGGTGGCCCGTGCGATGCGCACAGCCATCGCGCACACCTCACCCCCGCAACGGGCAAACCGTACTTGTGCCGCCCAGGGATGGAGCGCGCACAGCAACTCCGCCAATTCGACTTCCTCCGGCGGATTCAAAGTGCTCATGCTGCCCAGTTCAATCCGCCGCTGCACGGCTCGCGTCACGTCGGGATCGCGGAATCCCAGCAGGCAGGAGCCGATGCCGTTGGTGGCCATGTCGTAGTAGCGCCGGCCGTCCAGATCCCAGACTTCGCACCCGCGGGCTTCGCGAAAGTAGGCCGGCCACTGGTCGGGCGCCATCATCTCCGGGCGTTTGCTCAGCAGTTGCGTGCCGCCGGGAATGTACACCTTGGCACGGCGATACAGTTCCTGCGTCCGTGCGCCGGATTCCATCCGCAGCCCCAGTACCCGCCGTGCATTGTCGCCGAAGATCTCCTGCCGGTCCGCGGCGTCCAGGTGCAGCACATCTGCAGCCGCCAGCACGGCGCGCAGGGATTCCAAGCCGACCAGCGTCGGCCGGCCCTGGGGGCCGGTTTTGTCCCACGCCACCGTGTCCGGCTGCAGCCAGGCAAATCCGTCGCCGACCGTCACGCAGCGCCCACGGATCTCGCTGACGGGGAAATCGCTGCCCCACAACAGACGGCGCGGGCCGAACTCCCGCAATATCGCCACGAGCGCCTCTGCTTCACAGATGCCGGAGGTGTCGAACCAGACATTTTCGAGTCCGCGCAGGCCGGCAATGCCCTTGATCGTGTTCGGCGCGTGAAAGCCCCGGGCTGCATGGGCGAGAATAAGCCGGGCGTTCGGATACTTCGTACACCAATGCCGAAGGTCGCGCTGGTTGTCGGGATCAGCCAGCGCGGCATCGCGCACAAGGTGCAGCGTGATGACCAGGCCTCGCTCATGGGCCGTTTCCCAGACCCACTCAGGCACGAACGAGGCGATTGGCGCCTGCCAGGTCGGTGCCGTGTCGCTGAAAACGTGGTAGGGTTTGAATCCGGCCATTTGCGGGTTGTCGAGCAGCGGCCGACAGGCGTCCGGTGACATGCACGGCGCCACCAGGGCCAACGCTTTCAGCGCCGGGTTACCCACGATCTGCGCAAAGATGTCGGCGTTGGCATGCGGGATGGCATCAGGCGACAGCAACGGGACAGGGATCAGCAGCCCCCCTTGCAGCCGCGTCGCGCCAACCTGGCGCGCGATGTGCCGGCGCCAGACGTCCACCCCTGCCTCCGCCGGCCCTTCCGCCCACAACTCCGCGACGGGGGGCGCGAAATTCGCGGTGCGCCACAGGTGCGCATGGGCGTCAAACACGGTGGGCGGCAAGTGCTCCTGCACTTCGCCGGCAATATGCTGATCCAATTCGGTAAAGGTCCAGTTGTTCATGCTGTGCTCCCTGGGTAACGCTCATGAAAATGCCGCCGCAAATTTTCCTGAATGTCACCCGGCACGCGCGACTGGTAGCCATCGACGAGTTGCGCCACCCATGCATGCGCCCGTTCGAGCATTGGCTGCCCATCGGCGTGGCCGCCGCCAAGGTCAAAGATGTCGTTCCGGAAGAACTCGTCTGAGCGCATCAACTCGACGGTGAGATCGTCGTCGAGGAACTGTCCGCCCGGGCCAACCCGTTCCAGGCTGGCCATCCCCAGGCGGAGGTCATCGGTGCGGATGCCGCGGGTCAAGTGTCGGGCGGCGCGAAGCCAGGCTTCCTGGATGATCATCATCTCGGCGGACATCCCCACGGCGTTGTGGCAAGAACCGAATCCCGAGATCATGTCAGCCGCTGAGGCATGGGCGGCGAGCATGAAGAGCATCCCTTCCGCGCCGCATTGCGGATCATAGCGGTGCGTGAGGCTGCCGCCGCACTCGGCCCAGGTCGGCATGTGTTCCGCGCGGCCAAGTTGCACGGCAGCAAGCTTCCACAGCACCTTATCGAGGGTGTAGTATAGATCTGCGCCGGTCTGCAGGTCGGTCACGGAGAGGCCGGTGCCGTAGATCACGGGATGCCCGGGCCGCAGCAACTGGCACATCATGGCGATCATCAGCACCTCGATGTGGGACTGCAATAACGTTCCAGCCAACGAGTACGGCGCGGTCGCGCCGGCCATCGGGCAGATGGTCGGCTGAATCGTAAATCCATGGCTGACCGAGCGTTTGAGCAACTCGCAGTTGATCACGTTGAGCACCATGGGCGAGCCTACGGCCACCGCCGAGGTGATCAGCGGGCCGGGATCGCCGCCGCGTGCCAGGATCGTCCCGATGTCCGTCCACTCGTCAAAGCTCTCCAGGCCGGCAGCCATGACGTGGTAGTGCCGCGTGTGGTTCAACAGGTGGATTTCCAGCGCGCGGGGGCTCGAAGCCGATCCCGGCACATCCGTGACCGGGAAGTCCATGCGGCTGATGCCCACGACTGAGTCCAGTTGCTCGGCAATGATCGTATGGCGCCGCACGTCTTCGAGACGGGGGCGGCGCGGTTCGCCGGTCCGGTAGTCGATGATCCACGGATCCGTGACGATCGCGGTACCGTAGGGCGTGCCGCCGCCCACCTCCCAGGACTCGCCCAGGATGTTGCGGATGATATAGCGGCGCGGTAGCGTCGCCATCAGTTCGGCTACCAGAGTGCGCGGCACGCGAATCCGCCCCTGTGCCTCGTCCACCTGCGCTCCCCGCGCCCGCGCGCTGGCGACCAGGGTCGCGTCCTGTACGACAAATCCGTGTCGTTCAATGTATGCCAACGCGGCGTCGCGTATCTGCTCGATCTGGCCTTCCGACAGGGTCGGCCAACTCCAGGGATAATTCATCGCTTCCTCCTGAGTTGCGGATTCACTGTTTCAATCGCACCCACTCCACGTTGGTGTGGTCCGTGTCCGAACCGGCATAATACACCACCAGCAGGTCGCCGTCCGGTAGACTGGTCGTAGCCGGTAAACCGACAGAGAACTTGCCCATCTCGGTCCAGGCATCCGCCATTCCATCCTTGCGCACGGTCTGGCTGGCTAAGACGCTCTCATACAGGGTCAGCGTCGAGTCGGCTGGCCAGGTTCGGCCGGTGTCGGCGCTGACCCGACAGCGGATCGCAGGCGCACCGGTCCGGTCCACATAGACCAGGACCAGCCGTCCGTCACCCAGTGCCGCGACCGGCGCCGGTTGGCCGGGCACGCCCGTGTCCCAACGCGCCGACCACGTGCGACCGCCATCGCGGGACTCGCAGGCGTGGATGTTCAGGTAGACGGACGCCTGATTGTCGTAGGTCCAGAACAAGTCGAGAATCCGACCATCCGGTAAAACCTGCGGTCGCTGATCCCAATAAAAGACGCGCGGATCTTCGGTCACGACCGCATGGCGTGGCCAGGTGCGTCCGCGGTCGCGCGAAAACATCAGCACCGAGCGATGCACCCACTTTGTGGTATCGTAATAGGGCTTGTTGGTCTCGAACTGGCAAATCCATTCGCCGCCGGGCAACAGCAAAATCGGGCCGGTGATTGGCGTGGGCACGTTGAACGGCGACGTATCCATCAACGCGGGCGCCGTCCATGAGACGCCGCCGTCGTCCGACTCGGCGAACATGATCCGCGAATCGAGCAGGCCCTCTGTCTGTTCGTTGAAGAACGGCAGCGTCGGATCGGAATGATCCACCCAGTAGAGCGTCGCGAGTACGCGCCGCTCGCTCAGCGCGGTCAGAGCCAGCGCCCGGAACTGTCCGGGCTTGCCGTCGTGCACGGGCGCCGTGAACGGTGCGGTGGAGTGCCAGGTTGCGCCGTCGTCATCGGACAGGGCCAGCCGCACGTGCTGGCCCTCCTTGCCGCCCTTGGCACACGCGCAGCGGCATCCCACGAGCCAACGCCCACCCGGCAGCACTGCCACCTGTGGAAACGCGCAGCTCTGTCGGTCAGAGCCGGGCTGACTCGAGAGCACGATTCCCCGGTTCAGGATCGTCATGTCCGATTCTCCGTTTGTGTTTCAGTAACGCCGTCGGCATATGGGGTGGCTGGTAGTCGCACCTGCCGCCTATAGGCATGTGCCTGGTCCGGCTCCGTATACACCCGGAACACACAGTGTGGTTCGGTGCGAGACTCGATATCGAAGACCGCATACAGCCCCGCCGCATCCATCACCGGCTCGATCCATGCCATGCAGTGGTCGCAATACATCGCACAGGGGGTGGCGTCATTGTCCAGGACTTTGGCAAGACTCGGACAATGGCGCATTCGAAACTCAAAATACTCTTCAGTCAGTTTCAGGTCGGCTTCGCAGTTTTCCTCACGTACAATCCGTGCCCAATAATCATGGCAGGCCGCAAGGCCGCCGGTGCGGAAGGCGTCGGCAAGTTCGATGGCTTGCAACCGGCCAAGCTCGCGCCAGTAGGCGACGAGATGCTCGTGACCGCGCTCTTCCAGCGCCTTGAAGACTTCATTGTAGAATCGGACAAACTGATCGCTGGGAATCATAGCTGCCTCTTCCGGATCGTCTGAACGTAGCGGAGATCGGTAATAATCTCCGTCGTTACTTCAAACGGTGTACCCTCACCCAGCGCCGCGTTCAGCACGATCGTTTGCCGCCTGAATGCCGGATCCAGGGGAATCCCTCGCTGCCGCAAGTAATCGGCGGCAGGACAGCGATGAACGATCACCCGGATCTCGTCCGGGGTGCGCTCAACGGTGAAATCCCCGCCTTCACGCGCAAGGTAATACGTCCAGTGCTCGAGCAATGGCTCAGGGTTGCCGGCCAGCAAGTCGGCGCGGATGGCGCGATACACATCCTGCGCGGTGCGGCGCAGGATGTCGTCGAGAAATCCAACGCCGTAACGATCCCGGAGATATCCGATGGTGCCGTTCATCGTGCGGTGGAAATCAAGATGCACATTGCCGGTGTCGCAATATCTCATGGCCGAAATCCTGCGTGGGGAACCATGGGGCGGATATACTCCTGCTCTCGCAAAAGCGCCGCGTCGATGCGCGCGCGGTCGCCGGCCGTCAGCGGATAGCTCAAGTGCAGGTAGTCCGTGCTGAAAATTCCCAGCCGCGTGAGGGCATATTTCAGCCCGCCAAGCCACAGCTCAATATTACGCCCGAACAAATCCCAGAGCAGTTCGTTCGATCGCTGCTGCCAGACCGCCGCTCCTTCGGTGTCACCGGTCGCCAGTGCGCGCATAGCCCGGCGGATAAGTTCGCTGTTCAATATGCCGGTACCCATGAGCGCACCGTCGTAGCCGGCAGCCATTGCGGTACTGACATCGAACTCGTTGCCGGTGAGCACTAGGAGGTCGGGACGTCCGCGCCGGATGCCGCCAAACGCATACGCATATTCCGCCGACGCGGATGAATCTTTGACAAGCCGGACCAGAGGGTGCGCCGCCAGTTCCGTCCACAACGCCAGATCCAGCCCGGTCTCCGCCGGTTGCTGCAGCACGTAGATGCCGACGGGAACCGTCGCGGCCTCGATGGCCTCATGGAAATACCGGCGGGCAAAATCCCGGTTGCAGAACCGCGTGATCCACGGCGAGGCCACCACGACATACTGCCCCCCGGCTTCCTCACAGCGGGCGATATTTTCGCAAACCCGCGCCGCGGAGGTGTCGGAAACCTGGACGGCAATCTGCAGTCGCGAGCCGGCCAGGCGGCTGATGGTGCGAACCAGTTCAACGCGCTGGTCATTGGTCATGAATGGGCCTTCGCCACAGGTCCCCGCCAGAAATAATCCTGTCACGCCCAGGCGTTCATGCTGCTCGACGACACGCTCCAGCGCGGCCAGATCCAATGCCCCATCGGCGCGGAACGGCGTGGGTGTGGCGGACCAGATCATCGGCGTTATTGTCATGACAGCACCTCGATCATCCGGTTGATGGTCGGCTCGATCCGCTCGGATTTCGCATAATGATGCACCTGGATGGCGTCGGTCAGCGTCGTCGGCACGTTCACGATCAACTCCGCCCAGTCCGGGCTGTTATGCGCGACATACGCAAGATGACAACCTTCGATCAACGCGGCGGGCGGCCGGCTGGTGTCGGGCAGCAGGACCGGCCCTGTGTCGACCTGATAATAGCATTCTCGTTCGCTAAAATTCACTGTTTTGACCGGATACTCGAGCAGCACCCGGTAGCCATCGCGGCAATACTCGGTTTGAGATAAGACTGCCCGGTCGCTGGCCAGCACCTCGACAATCTCGTCCACGCCAGCCAAAACGCGCCCCAGGCACCACGGCGCATCAATTACAAACCGATCGAAGACCTCGTTGACATTTTCTAACTGCTTCTCCGGTTGCGTTCCCAACGATGCCGGATACCGCGGCACACCCTTGCCCACTTTGTCCCAACGCTTGAACACCATGCATTGGTCGCGGCTGGCCCACATACACATGTCGGCGTTGGGCATGTGCCAGACTTGGCGTGGCACCCAGACCTGTTCGCTCTTACAGGAAACACCGAGGAAGAATTCAGCGATCCGGCCGCTGTCCTCGTGAGTGACCACCGTGCGACACTCGATCGGCATCCGTACATTATTAAGGGTCATCGGTAACTTTTGCGAAACGGTGGCCGGCGGCTTCCGAAAGGTGTCGATACGCCAACGGAGAAATGCGCGTGCGAAGTCGGTGACCTTCACGGTCATTTGACTGACAGTTTCCATCTTCGCCCTTCTTTCAATACCCCACGTTCCATCGTGTGGTGATATCAGCGGCAGCGGTCTCGCTGACCCACACATCCGTGCGCAGCGTCTGCAGAATTGATTCCGGCACGCGCGGGGTGACCGGGCCGTGCAGCACCAGCCGCGTGGTCAGCCGCTGCCAGGAGTTGAACGAGCCGCCGACCGTGATGGCATGCATGTCGATGCGATGCTTGGCCCCGATCACCTCCGCCGGGCCGATGGTGGCGGCCTTGGGCGGCACGGCGCAGAGGTCGCCGCTGGCGCCGAAACAACCGTGCAGCGAGTTCTGGGCGATGGTGAAGGGGCTGAGCGTGCAGATGCGCGGGCCGAACGTCTTCCACTCCTCCAGGTGCTGCGCCGCGAATTCGGGCGCGTCCGGCTCGATGAAGGCCAGATGACCCGTCCAGCCGGGGCCGCTGTAACAGATGTCCGCGCCACCAAGGTCAGCGAGCATGCGCCCGTAGTCCGGCAGCGTGTCATTGCTGAGCAGGTGCACTTGCTGCGCGGACGGGCGCAGCTCGGGGTCGATGGCGGCGATGAAGAACTTCATGAACGCGTGGCCGAAACCGAGCTCCCATGTCTCCGGGGCGATGTTGCCGTCCTGATCGGCGTATTCGTCCATGTTGAAGGTGTGGACGTGCCGGCAACTGACCCGGTGCTGGTTGATCAGCGCGGCAACTTTGACGTAATTTGGCCACGGGTTGGGCATGATCATCACCAGTGGCTGCCCGGCGTCGGCGGATTCCCTGATGCGCGTGAAGATGTCAGTGATCCACAGCTCCTCGATGTGCGCATCGGGAACGACCTGGATGCGAAAATCGGGATTCGGATGCCGGGTGATCTCGTCGCGCGTGATCCGGCGCACGCGCGCGATGGCCTCCGTATCGCGGAACGGGATGCACGAAGCGGGTTGATATGAGAACTCAGGCATGAGGTGTTCCTTTCTGGGACGCGTCTTCCGCGTTGCCAAAGAGATAACAGCAGGTATTGTCATGGCCAATCCGGCGCTGGAGCACCGGCGAAAGCTTGCGCAGTTCCTCAATCTCGGTCGTCGGATTACAGGGGAGATCCAGCCACACTTCTTCACCCTGGTCAGTACGGCACCGGCTTTTCCAGAGATGCGCCGGCGTGTCCGACCCCCACAGCATCGTGCCGGGATACGCCTCGGTAATTTGTTGCATGGCCGTGGCGTGGTCGTGGTAATTGGCCGGGAACCGGTCCGGCGCCGCCGCCACCGCGGGGTGGTTCTGCTGAGCCAGCGTGCAGTGAATGTGAAACGCGGAAAAATCCACGAAGGCATTGGGCAATGCCGCCGCCGCATCGAGCGCATGGCGGTCAAACCGGCAGGTGTGGGCGATGGCAAAACGCACATCCGGCCGCGCCCGCACGACCTTGAGGATCGCGAAGACGTTCCCCCACGGGTCACCCGGCAAGACCGCGCTGTGTATCGTGACCGGGATATCGAGTTCCGCCGCCAGATCGAGCAAACAGCCGCCTTCGCCCACTAACGCGGTGATCGGTGCTTGCTGGTAGCTGGTCGCCGTTTTCAAGCCGAAGACCGAATATCGGTTCGCCAGCGCCCGGATCGCCTTGGCCTGCTCGCGGGGACGCCGGAGCGGATCGAAGAAGGCGAATGGGAGCAGTCGCCCGGCGTATTCCGGGAACGCCTCGTAGATCTCCTGGCACAACCGCTGGTTCTCGAAGGCGTACGGCGCCGTGCTCTCGCTCCGCGGATCCCGGCGAAACACGCCCCGCCGGTACGCCGCCAGGTGAAAGAAGTTTGTGTAGACCCACGGAAAGCAGAGCACCGCCGCAATCCCCGACTGTGCCATGCGCACGCCGTGATCTTCGGCTGAGATGGCGTAAGGATAGTCGCCATTGTAATAGGCTGCCGGATCGGCGCCCAGGTGCGCGTGGGCGTCGATCAGACCGTCGTCGCGGCGTATCTGCGCGGCAATCTGCTGTCGGGTGATCATGAGATGGTCCTTATTCCGGATGTATTCATTTCAGATGACTCACGGCGCGCGGTGGCCAGAGCGACAGCGTGAGCACTGTCTCGGACAAATCGGACGCCGCCTTCTGCGCCAGGGCCGCATCGGACAAGCCGGCCAGCAAATCTCGCGTGCTCATCGAGCCGAATGAAGCTGGGTTCACTGGTGCCATTCGTCTACTCCCTGGCCGGTTGTCGGGGGCGGAGGATCGGTTAACCGGCAGTCTTCCGTGATCACAAGCCCGGTGCTGTGGCGCATCGCCAGCGTGCGGATCCAGCCAGGATCGTTTGTCCGCCACTCGACAGATACATTTTCCAGCCGGATGTCATCGACCCCGACCATCTCCAGCAGCGTTTCCGGCGCCTTCTCCGGCTTCATCCCCTGGAGCGGACGCGGGACAACAACCAGATCGATGTTGCGTAACCTGACATGCTTCGGCCGCGTATAAGCGTTGCCGTAGAGATTGCCGCCGGCAAATACCTCTGCGTGATAACCGTCGATGATAATGTTCTCTATCGGCGCCGTCGCGTCGGGTTGGCCTGCGCTGATCACGAAAGGCAAAGCTAGGTTGCGCGCATACACGTCCCGGAAGGTGATGTTCGAGATCGCGACGCCGCGCCCCCCGGGGCTGTAGGACGACTGGAAATGGAGGCCGATGCCGCCGCGGGTGATGACGATATTCGAGAAGACCGCATTGCGGATCACGCCGGTGCCGACCCCGATCCGGAAGACACTCGACGACGACCCCACCACGCAGTTTTTCACCACGACGTTCTCGCAGACGCGAGTCGCATCCTTGAGCCGCACGGGGTCTCCGCGCAGGGTAATGGCGTCGTCGCCGGTATCAATGAGGCAGTCGCTGATGGTCACGTTGCGGCAGCAGTCAATGTCAATCCCGTCCGTATTGGCGGCGTAGGAGGCATTGGTGATCTTGAGGCCGCTGATAAAGGCGTCCTCGCAGCCGTGCAGGAAGACGCACCAGCAGGTGGCATCGCGGATCGCAAAGTCCCGAAGGCGGATATTCTTGCTCTCGCAGCACACGATGGTTTGGCCGGGACGGAGGCGCTCTTTGTCTCTGGCCAGCGCCAGGCCATCCCGCCAGATGAACGGGTCATACGGCTTGGGTTCGGCGAAGAACACGGCCCCGTTGCCATCGATGGTGCCGGTCCCGGTGACGGCAACATCTTCGACCTCGATGGCCAGGATCAGGTGCGAGCCATTCCACTCCTCTACAGTTGAGAACCAGTTCTGCGGGTAGGCATCGAGCGTATTGTAGTCATCCAGATTCGGGTTGGCCTTGAGCACTGCCCCGTGCTGCAGGTGCAGTTCGACGTGGCTGCGCAGCCAGATGGTGCCGGTGACGAAGCAGCCCGCCGGCACGACCACCGTCCCGCCGCCGGCCGCGCCGCACGCATCGACCGCGGCCTGGATCGCCTTCGTGTTGACCGTCTCCCCGTCAGCCTGCGCCCCGTAGCTGACCACGTTGAACAGCCGCGTAGCCGCGGCGACAGCACTTGCTTGCATCATCTCATCTCCCCGGACTTGAATCATCCCGCCGACTATCCGCCAGCCGCACGCCGTCACGGCAAGCAGGCAGCACCTCTTCCTGCCTCGTTCGCTGATCAGCAATACCCCGCGGGGAAGAGCCGTCAGCAACCCTATTGCGACAACGAGATGCACATACCTTACGATGCCTGTCTGCATGACAAATGCGCTTTTCAAACGGTTCACCGTCGACACGAATTCGTTCCGCTCGGTACGCAGGTAGCCGCAGCCCCAGCGCAAGTCGGGAAGCGGCATCGTCACCGGCAACATGTTCACGTATTATGGTGTCATGTAATATCACCCGCCGTGATTGACGACGTCAATCCATGGTTGCCGATGCATAGGGAAACAGCAGTGATGGGCAGGCGCATCCAGGGTCATCATTACAATGGATCCGGACTCATTATACCGCTCAACCTGCGTGCCAGCAATGCGATAAACCGGCCTGCCAGGACAACACCGCAGATTGGGTGAGTCCGACGCTGCATAACAGGTAAGGCTGATGATATCCCACAGATGCACCGGACAATGAGACACACCAGGTCCGTCAGGTGTGCCGGAAAGCGATCAGCCCCGGATGCTGGCAGAACCAACTTCCACGTGCTGCACCCGACGGGTTACTCCAGGCTGGGGTTAGAGGAATACGAAAGCGGAACCGCAAATGACCGAAGGATACCCGTGAGCAGTAATCGGCGATGCGAAGGGGCATCCGGTCGTGACTTGCTCATGGTTGTGCCTGCTGATATAATAATCGCAATGATCATCAGGGAGACAAGGGGGGCGGCACTCCTCTGTCTTTCGGGCCGTGGTCAGCACGCGTCACGACCCCTTCACTCGCCCGTCGGCGCAGCACAGGCAGGCACGCATGATGTCCACATCGAGAAGCGAAGAACCGGCGCACGGTGCAAGCGTATGCCGTACCCCTCTCGGCACTCCTGCCATGAGTGCGCAGGTCACCACGATCCAACCCACGCACGGCTGGCGGGCGCTGCACCTGCGCGAACTGTGGGATCGCAATGAATTGCTCTTCTTCTTCATCTGGCGAGACATCACGGTGCGCTATAAACAGACGCTGCTGGGGGTGACGTGGGCGGTGATCAACCCCCTGGTCAACATCCTGATCTACACCATCATCTTCAGCAAGCTGGCCCGCTTCCCCTCCGAGGGCATCCCCTATCCGGTATTCTTTTATGCCGCCATGCTGCCATGGGCGTTTTTCTCCGGTGGGGTGACGCGCGCCGGGGGCAGCCTGATCGGTAATGCCAATCTCCTGAGCAAAGTCTATTTCCCGCGCTTGCATATCCCGCTGTCAGCCGTCCTCGCCGGCCTGGTGGATTTCGCGATCGGCCTGGGCGTGCTGTTCGGCATGCTGGTGATGTTCGAAGTGGCACCCACCTGGCGGCTGTGCGCATTGCCGCTACTCATGCTGGCGCTGCTCATTGCAGCGCTGTCGTTCGGGTTGTGGGTGGCGTCCTTCAGCGTGCGCTACCGGGACGCGCAACATCTGGTGCCGTTCCTGCTGCAGATCCTGATGTTCGCTTCCCCGATCGTCTACTCCCCCACGATGGTCTATCACCCCACGGTGAAGTTGCTATATAATTTCAACCCCCTGGTGGCCCTGATACAGGGATTTCGCTGGTCGCTGGCGGGCGGACTGCCGCCCTCGACGCTGTCGATCGTCGCCTCGGTAGTCAGCATCGCCATCGTGCTGGTCACCGGACTGTACTATTTCACCCGCCTGGAAACGACCTTCGCCGATATTGTGTAATCAATGAGTGACATCGCCATTCATGTGGACAATCTGGGGAAGCAGTATCACATCGGGCAGCCTGCGCCCGAGCGCAACCTGCGCGAGACGATCACCAACATCGTCACGGCGCCGTTTCGCCGGCGCCGGCCCGCCACGCCCGTCGGCGACACCATCTGGGCGCTGAAGGAGGTCTCCTTCGAGGTGAAGCACGGCGAGGTGGTCGGCATCATCGGTCGCAATGGTTCGGGCAAGAGTACCCTGCTCAAAATCCTCTCACGCATCACCGAGCCCACCGTCGGCCGCGCCGAACTCCACGGCCGCGTCGGTTCGCTGCTGGAGGTGGGTACGGGTTTTCATCCCGAGCTGACCGGGCGCGAGAACATCTATATGAACGGTGCCATCCTGGGCATGCGGCGCGCGGAAATCCAGCAGAAATTCGACGAAATCGTCGCTTTCTCCGAGATAGAACAATTCCTCGACACCCCGGTGAAGCGGTACTCCAGCGGCATGTATGTGCGCCTGGCCTTCGCCGTAGCCGCCCACCTGGAGCCGGAAATTCTCCTGGTGGACGAGGTGCTGGCGGTCGGGGATGCGGCCTTCCAGAAAAAATGTCTGGGCAAAATGAACGAAGTCGCCCGCGGTGGCCGCACCGTGCTGTTCGTGAGTCATAACATGCAGACCATCCGCGCGCTCTGCTCGCGTTCAGTGCTGTTCAACCGGGGGCGACTCGAAGCAACCGGAGCGAGTGACGAGGTGATCCGGCAATATCTCGCCAATCTGTTCCATCATGTCGGCGAGATCGACCTCAACGCCATGGTTGCCGAGTGCCCATCGGACCCGACAATCCGTATCAGCAAGCTGGAAATATCCCAGGAAAGCCATCCCGTGACGCAATTTCTCATGAACGGCTTGCCGCTGGAAATCACCGTCGACTTCGAAGTGCGGCAACCCGCGACCGGCCTGCGCATCTTCTGCGATCTCTGCGATGTGACGGATGGCACCATTCTGTTCCGCACGTTTCACGATGAGGATAACGACGGCATTCCCACCATGCTGCCCGGGCATTATCGCACGCAAGCCGTCATCCCGGCCGATCTGTTGGCGCCATGCGATTACACCTTGCTGCTGAACGCGACTATCTTCAACCAGCGTGTCTGCTTCCCGGAAAGTAGCCTGCGCATCCCGCTGCATGTTGAGCGCACCGGGAGGGCGAATCGCGCCTATCAAACCGAACCTATCCGTGGACGGTTAGCCCCCTTTATTCCCTGGCACACCCGTCGGATGGATCAGGAAGCCCAGCCTACCCCCCCATAAGGAGCCGTGGCGATGATTTCGTTTGCACAACGCGTGAAAAACCGGATCCGTCGTTACCTCAATCCGGATCCTTTCCCCCATCTCCGCGGACGCGTCGTTGAGTTGAACAACATCCAGGAATTGAAAAAACTGTTTGGGTGGTCGAACGATCCGATTATTGACGACGACTATTTCTCTGGTTTTGACGGTTTGCTCGACGTCAATGAGCGTCGCCTGCGCGATGCCGAGTCGTTGTCCGTCATTGCCCGCAACTGCAATCCGGCTGTGTGCCTGGAGATCGGCACTGCCTACGGCCACTCAACGGCATTGCTCGCCGGCAACGCGCCGGCATCACGGATCTACACCTTGAATATTCCCCCGGAGGAAATTGCCTCCGGGGAGGGAGGCAAAGCGACAACGGTTGCCATCGATCGTGAACAAATCGGCTCGTATTATCGCCAGCGCGGATTTACGAATATCACGCAGATCTACGCCAATTCTGCCAGGTGGACCCCCGATATCGGCCAGATCGACCTGGCGTTCATCGACGGCTGCCACGACATGGAATTCGTGTATAACGATACCCGGAAGGTGCTGCCGTATATGAAGCCCGGCGGCTTCATCGTCTGGCACGACTTCAGCCTGGCCTGGGCGCCCATGTCTTACTGGGTCGGCGATATTTGCCGTGCCGTGAACCGCTTGATGGCCGACGGACTGATCACGGGATACGTGTATCACGTCCGTGATTCCTGGATGGGGGTGCACCAAGTGAAAGGTGCATGATGAAACTGCTGCTCGGATTCAGCGACGGAGGAGATCCGTCATCGAAAGAGCGCAAGCGCTTTGAAGCGAAGATGCTCCGGCTTCGCCAGCAGGGGATCGAGGCGGATGCCTTTTGTATCAGCCTCAATCCGCCATTCACGTTCTTGCGGTGGAATGAGCTTGACGCGCGCTGGCGCCGCGGCGATCACGCGTTGCTCACGCTGTATGAACAGTTGGCCAGGGCGGTCGAGGGTTACGATGTCTTCGTCAACTGCCCGGGCATCAACCTGCATCCGGAATTCGTCCGCCAACTGCCGACGTTCAATATCTATTGCTACTTCGACGATCCGGAATCATCGGAGTTCTTTTCACGCCCGGCCGCCTGGGCGTATGATCTGGCGTTAGTGGGTAATATCGCCGAGGTAGACCGGTACCGGACGTGGGGCGTGCACGAGGCACGCTTCTGGCCGCTGTGTTATTCGATTCAAGACTACGATTCCTCCCTCACGCGGGAACGGATACTAACCGGCGCGCGGGAGCACGATGTCGTGCTGTTGTGCGAGCGGATAATGCCGTTTCGACGGGAGCGGTTGGACCGGTTGAGTGACGCGTTCCCGGACGGCGCGTTCTACGGGCGCGGGTGGCCGAAGGGGTTCCTGTCGGAGGAACAGCGCATCCCGCTCTACCAACAGGCGAAAATCGGTTTTAATCTGCATAACTCGACCGGCCCGGTGAACGCGCGCACCTATATTTTACCGGCCAATGGTGTCATGCAGCTCTGTGACAACAAGGCCTACCTCGGTCAGATCTTCGAACTGAACAAGGAAGTCGTGGGGTACGACACTATTGACGAAGCGATCGAACTGTGCCGCTATTACCTGGCGCACGATGAGGAACGGCGTGCCATCGCCGCCGCCGGGTGGGAGCGTGCGATGCGGGAGTATAACGAGATCGCCCAGTATCACCAGCTCGAACGGTATGCCAGCGAGCTGATAGCCGCCGCGCGAAAACCGCGGGAGAATTACCAGCCGGAGCACATCGTTCTCGCGTTGGGCGAGCATCGCAAACGGACGGTTGGACGCCGGATCTGGCGTGTCGTATCCACGCCCGGCCGCAAACTCATTCGCTTTATCATACAAGTCAGCGGGCGCATCAGGCGCCGGCTGGGGAAATGACGGCATGCGCATTCTCATCGGGTATAATTACTTTTTCGATCCGGTTCAGCGAGTACAACTCCATGATTGGTTTACACGCCTTAAGGAACACGGTTTTCAGGTCGATGCATTTTCACTGGCGGTCAATCCGCCAGCGCTGAATTATAAATGGCCGCAGTTGGAGGTGGCATGGAAGATCGGGGATCGCGCACTCTATCTGATGTATGAGCGATTAGCGACGACGCTCACGGACTACGACGTCTTCGTGAATTATCACGGCGTCAACCTTCATCCTGACTTTGTCCGGCAATTGTCGACGTTCAACGTGTTTTGTTGTTTTGATGACCCGGAGGCGTCTCCCGATCTCTCACAGCCTGCCGCCTGGGCGTATGACCTTTCGCTGGTGGGCAATATCGCCGCCGTCGAGTTATATGCAGGGTGGGGGGTCAAACATGCACGCTTCCTGCCATTGGGGTATCGCGCGACCGATCATCATCCGGCGTTGACCCGTGAACAGATTCTCCATGGGGAACGGGATGTCGATGTTGCGTTGCTCTGCAGCCGCTTTGATAATGATCTGCGCAGCGAGCGCCTCGACCGATTTGCCGCCGCGTTCCCGCAGGGGGCATACTATGGCATGAATTGGCCGAACGGGTTCCTGCCGGAAGAGCAGCGCATCCCGTTATACCAGCGAACGAAAATCGGTGTCAATTTCCATCTATCTACCGGTCCGATCAATTATCGTACCTACACTCTTCCAGCGAACGGCGTGATGCAACTGTGTGATAACAAATCGCATCTGGGGAAGATTTTCACGCTGGAGAAGGAGGTTGTGGGCTTCGACACCGTTGAAGAGGCGATCGACCTCTGCCGTTATTACCTGGATCATGACGAGGAGCGGCGCGCCATCGCGGCGGCTGGGTGGGCACGTGCCCTCAAGGAGTATAACGAGATCGCGGTCATGCAGCGGCTTATCGGATATGTCGAAGAGTTTCGAGCGCAAACGCAGAAAACGCGCTTCCCGGATGAGGCACTGCATATCGCACAAACATTGCGCCAGCGCCGGTCCGCGGCAACATTTCATCGGACTCAATATCACGTCAAGCATTGCATTCAACAATCACTATTGCAACTGACTAATACCGGGAAGAGCATGCTCTACATCCTGAAACGCATGGTGAAGCGCCTGTTCAGCAGGACGATTCAACATAAGACGCGAATGATACTGTAAACTGTCGTGTCGGGTAGGAGTACAGCCTGGATAGCAGCGGCGAGTCGCCCGTCGGAAGGAGGCCGGGTCAGCACAGCACGAATCCTTCCGGTGCACGCGGGGTAAAGCACGGAGCGCAACCGGGTATACCGGTCGATACTACGGCAGATCAATTTGCGCGCCTGCATTGGTCATGAGAAAGGAAATCAGTCTATGGCAGATGATAAGGTTACCTTCTCTTTCGGGAAGAACTGGGAATCCTTTTTAAGCGCTGCTGATGCGAGCGCCCTCGAAAAGGCCACAGCGGATATCGAGGAGTGGCTTGGGCAGGGGAGCGTGAAAGGGAAAACCGTGCTGGATATCGGCAGCGGATCAGGTCTGCATTCCCTGGCATATTTCCACCTGGGCGCAACGTCCATCGTCTCCTTTGATTACGATCAGCACAGCGTCGCGGCAACGAAGGAATGCTGGCGGCGTGCCGGCAGCCCGGACAACTGGCAGGTCATGCATGGATCAGTACTGGATCGCGCGTTCATACAGAGCCTGGGCACGTTCGACATCGTCTATTCCTGGGGCGTATTGCATCATACCGGTTCCATGTGGAAGGCCATCGAGCATGCGACTCTGCCGATAAAACCCGGCGGCTTGTTCTGGATTTCAATATATAATAAAACGCCGAATTATCCGAAAGAACTGGCGTTGAAGCAACAGTATAACCGCTCAAATTGGTTCGGAAAAAAATGGCTGGAACTGAGAGAAATTGGCAAGACGATGCGGTATCGATATCAGAACCACCTGAATCCGTTTACCTGGAACGAACGGCGCATGCGTGGAATGGATGCCTATCATGATATTGTTGACTGGCTTGGTGGATTGCCCTACGAAGTCGCAACCGGGGATGAATTGATCACGTTCTGTGCGGAATGGAAGCTGACACCGGTGAAGACCATCATCGGTCAGCATGCAACGAATATTCTGCTTTTTTCACGCGCTTCTGCTTGAGTCACAGCACGTAACATGATGTCCGGCAGAGAAGCCGGACATAGAGAGTGCCAACGATGTGTGGTATCGCAGGTATCTTACATACCGATGGAACCCCGGTGTCTCACGACGTCATCGCGGCGATGACCGAATCGCTCGCGCACCGTGGCCCGGACGGTGATGGGGTGGCACTGTTTGATGCGGTGGCTATCGGCCACCGTCGCCTGTCCATCATCGACCTTGAAGGTGGAAAGCAACCGCTGTCCAATGAAGACGGAACTGTCTGGATCACCTTCAACGGCGAGATCTATAATTTTCTCGAACTGCGCGACACGCTGGAGCGCGCGGGGCATGCGTTTCGCACTCATTCGGATACCGAAGTCATCGTGCACGCCTACGAGGAGTGGGGAACGCGGTGCGTCGAACGCTTCCGGGGGATGTTCGCCTTCGCTATCATCGATCTAAACGCGCGGCAGATCTTCCTCGCGCGCGATCACCTGGGCATCAAGCCGCTCTACTACTTGCAATTGCCGCACTGCCTCGCTTTCGCCTCCGAGTTGCAGGCCCTGCGCCATGTCTCCGCGCAACTCGATCTCGATCTGGAAGCCGTTGACCAGTATTTGTGGCTGCAGTATATCCCGGCTCCGCGGTCGATTTACCGGCAGATCCGCAAGCTCCCCCCGGCGCACCACCTTACGGTAACCTTCGACGGCCGCATCTCCGAGCCGACGGAATACTGGCAGGTGCACTTCCAGCCGGTGCTGGGACGGTCGGAAGGCGAGTGGCTGGAAGCAATGGATGCCGTGCTGCGCGACTCCGTGCGCGCACACCTGGTGTCCGACGTGCCCTTCGGCGCCTTTCTCTCCGGCGGCGTCGATTCCAGCACTATCGTCGCCTACATGGCGGAACTGCTCGACCACCCGGTCCGCACCTTCAGCATAGGATTTGAGGAAGATGACTTCAACGAGTTGCCGTATGCCGAGGACGTTGCCCACCGCTGCGCCACGGAACACCATGTGGAGATCGTGAAGCCGGATGCCCTGGAGGTGCTCCCGAAACTGGTGCATCATTACGGTGAGCCGTTTGGGGACAGCTCAGCCATCCCCACCTATTATCTCTGCCGGATGGCGCGCAAATCGCTGCCGATGGTACTCTCCGGCGACGGCGGGGACGAAATGTTTGCCGGGTACGGCACTTACCGCAGTTGGATGGGCGCACACCGGCAGGAGATGAAGCCGTTGTGGAAGCGCATGCTGCTCCCGCTGGCGCGCACCTTTTTCCCTCGCCGGTATCCACGGCGCCCCGCCCCCAACCTGGCTGGCTGGCTGGGGTTGATCAGCTATATCGACACCCCGCAGCGCCGGCAACTCTGGCGACCGGAGTATCAACAGACCTGCCCCGCGCCGCTGGAAATCTTCGAACGCGAGTATGCCCGTGCGAAAGGCTACGGCCTGTGCGAGCAGGTGCAATCCCTGGACATGCGGACATATCTGCCATACGATATCCTGACTAAAGTGGATATTGCCAGCATGATGCACGGCCTGGAAGTGCGCACGCCGCTGGTGGATGTCCGGGTCGCCGAATTCGCCGCGACCATCCCCTCGGCGCTGAATCTCAATTGGAACCGGGAGCGCGGGTGGGAAGGGAAACTGCTGCTGAAAAAGACCATGCACCGGATGTTTTCGCCGGAATTTCTCTCCCGGAAGAAGATGGGGTTCGGCGTGCCGATTGCGCACTGGTTCGCGCCGCAGGGCGCCTTGCATGATTTCGTCCGCGAACGGCTGCTCGGTGCGCATTCGGAACTGCACAGCCTGTTCCAGCCCGCGGTAATGGAAGACCTGATTGCGCAGAACCGGACTGGACCGCTCTGGGTGCTGTTGTTCCTCGAGGAATGGCTCCGCGCCCGGCGTGGGAAGGTCATGTGACACGCCATCACGGAGGATATCGTATGAACGTGGTACCGGATCAACAACATACCGTCGTGCCGATTGCGCCGCACCTGCGTGACGGCCTGGCGGGCAAACGCATTATCGTCATGGTGGCCACCTTTGAACTGGGCGGCGCGGAACGGCAGGCGCTGTTGATGGCACGCCTGCTGAAAGAAACCTGCGGGGCGCACGTGGAGATGTGGGGCTTTTCCGGTCCCGGGCGATTGAGTGACTTATGCGACCAGTATGGCATTCCCCATTCCAGTAGACTGTCGCGGTATCCATATCGCCGCCGCTATATTTCCAGAGTACTTCGGCTGATCGGCATCACCTTCGCATTACGGCGGGCTCATCCGGATATTCTGCTGCCGTATCTGCTGGATCCCAACCGCGTGTGCGGAATGACCTGGCCGATGACCGGGGCGAAGCTCTGTGTCTGGAACCAGCGGAACGAGGGGTACGGCCTGGAAGAAGCCGGCAAATACAGCCGTTGCGCCGCCCGGCGCACCCCGTTGTTGATTGCCAATTCTACGCGCGGGGCACAGTTTCTGGTCGAGTGCCTGGGGGTAGAGGCGCACCGCGTGCATGTCGTGCACAACGGGATCGAGTTGGCGCCGCCGAAGCGCTCTCGCGCCGAGTGGCGTGAACGGCTCATGGTTGATGCACAGACGTTGCTGGTGTGTAAAGTCGCAACACTCAGTAAATACAAAGATCACCAGACCCTGTTGCGCGCCTGGCGGCTGGTCATCGATGCCTGTGCCCGCGAAGGGCGAACGGCCGTGCTTGCGCTTGCCGGTCGCTTCGAAGCGGGACACCAGGCGCTTATAGACCTCGTTGATGATCTCGGTCTCAATGCGAGCGTACGGTTGCTGGGTGGCGTGCGTGACGTCACGGGTCTGTTGCACGCATCGGACCTGGCGGTATTCAGTTCGGTATCGGAAGGTCTGCCGAACGGTGTGCTCGAATCCATGGCGGTAGGGCTGGCGGTGGCGGGAACGGATATTCCCGGCATCCGGGAAGCGGTTGGACCGGAAGGCGCCCCCTATCTCGCGCCGGTCGGTAATGCCGAAGCCCTGGCGGACTGCATACTGCTACTTGCGCGAGATGCCCCTCAACGCGCGGCACTGGGGCAGTTGAACCGGGAACGCATCGCCCGGGAGTTTTCCCCCCAGCAACTATGCGAGCGGACCGTGTCATTGATCCTGTCCACCCTTGATCAACGCGGGAAGGCTGGCGGCGAACGGTGATGCGTTTCGTCGGAACGAGACGCAACAGGCGGCTGAACAACACATGACTGACACTTTGACCCTGCTCGTGTTGACGCACCAGTTCCCGTACGGGCAGGACGAACAATTTCTCGAAGCGGAAGTGCCGTATCTTGCTGGGCTGTTCGCGCGGGTCATCTTCCTGCCGCAGCGTACCGCGGACACGCTACGTGCACTCCCCACCGGTGTCGGCGTTGCGGATGCCATCGCCGGCCCGCGACCCGGCAAGCTGGCGAAGCTGGCCGCCGGGGTGTGGTCCGCGTGCAGTTCCGCGCATGTGGTGTGCGAGTTGACCAGCGATCCTCGCTTGCTCACACGACCCGCGGCTCTGGTGCGCCTGCTGGGGGTGCACCGTGTAGGTCGCGCGTTGGCCGGCCGATTGGTTCGCTTCATTCACGCCGCCGGACTCGACCCCGCGCACACCGTGCTCTACGCTTACTGGCTGGACGACCTGGCGTATGCTGCGGGACTGGTCACGCTGACGCTGCCTGCCATCACGGCGGTAGCACGGGCACATAGTCGCGAGGTCTACCAGGAGAGCGCCACTGCCGGATATATTCCGTTCCAGGCGATCACCCTCGAACGCCTGGATGCCGTGTTTGCCATCTCCGAGTTCGCCCGGCAATACCTGGCGAATCGCCACCCGCGACAGGCGCCCCATTGCGAAGTGGCGCGACTGGGAGTGACGGATCCCGGTTTCGATGCTGTCCCATCGTCCGACGGCACTCTCCGCATCTTCTCCTGTTCGTGCCTGGAATCACACAAGCGGATTGCGCTGTTGATTCACGGATTGCATGCCCTGACCCGCGCGCATCCCGGATTGCCGGTCGAGTGGCATCATATTGGTGACGGCAGCGAACGCGCCAAGCTCGAAGAACTCGCCGGCCGCCTGCTGCCCCACACGGCACGGTGGATCTTTCACGGCCTGGTACCCAACCAGGCTGTCCGCGAGATCTACCGGACCAATCCGGTCGATGTCTTCGTCAACGTGAGCGAAATCGAGGGCGTGCCGGTATCGATCATGGAAGCGCAGAGTTGCGGGATTCCCGCGGTCGCACCGGCCATTAGCGGCATGGCCGAAATTGTCACCGCGGAGAATGGGATACTGCTGTCTGCCGATCCATCGCCGAAGGAGATCGCCGGCGCGCTGGCGCGTTTCGCGCGTGATCCTGCCCATGCCGAGCGCAAGGCGAGCAAGGCTATGTGGGCCGAACGTTACTCCGCGGCAGACAATTACCGCGCCTTTATCAATCGGCTGTACGCACTGGCCCACGCGCACGGCGGCTAGCGCCACGCGATACGGTCATGGAGGATATCCAGCAACCGGTCCACCACGGGCCGCAGCGAAGACGGCTCCGTCGTATAATATGAACCCGGAACAAGGTACTGGTACCGAAGGAAGCAGAGAAACCGGGTGATCAATTCCGTGTTGACCGGACGTGCCAACGTCTCCGCCAGCGCCTCGGTAAGTGATTCGTGCGCCTCCAGGTGCCTGACCATGCCGGGAATATTATAAAACGCATCGCCCAGCGTGATGACCGGGCGCATATAGCGCAGCGCCTCGATCCCCACGGAGGAATTGATCGTGAGCACGGCTGCCGCGCGGGTGATCAGGTCGCGTACCGGGGTTCGACGCAGAAAGACCACCTCCGGCATGGCATCCCGCAACGGGGAATAGTCAATACGCCCGTAATCGGAGGGATGCTCTTTGACCACCAGTCGCAGATTGTCGCCTGTCTGTATGCGATACTGTGCCAGCGCGGCGTCGATGTAGGAAACGGCATCGACCATGGAGTGAAACCGTGGTGAATACATCAAGACCTGACTGTCATCGTGCACCTGCATGGCGAACAGGATGAATCGCTCCGGCAGCCCCGCCAGATCCTCTTCGGCTTCCTGGACCGGTGTTGCCGTTTTTCGCAATGACCGTTGATCGAACGACGAATACAGCAGGGCATCGACTTTCTCCTGATCCAACGGTACCGCCATAAAAAATTCGGCAGGCTTTCCCGAGAGGGTATTGTTGTAATTGATCCCGTTCGGATCCACAGCCAACGTGTTCGGGATGGCGCCAAGTTCAATGAAAGCCGTCTTGATGCCAAGGAGTTTTGCCGCCGTGAGCGCGGACTGTTTTGTGGTTTGGAAACCATTCCAGACGACGAGTAAGTCGGTGCCGCGCAGCGCATGCGCGAAATAGCGGTGCCATTTTTTCGCGCGATTCTGTAGACGTTTACGTATCAGGCGCTGATCACCGGCGGGAGTCCGCGCCATGCGTTCACGCAGATCCATCTGGATCATGGCGTCGATGTGTTCCTCCGATAATTTTGTGGGAAGAAAGGATGGCGTGAAGGCGTAAAGCAACCGGGCCAGGCTGCGTGTGCGGACGCTGATATTCCTGCCGATAACATTATCCGGCAGACACTTCATCAATGCCGCAAAAAAATGCTGTTCTTCTCGCCAATATGATAGAAAAGTGATACGTTGTTTGCGTGCGGCCTGTGTGGTCACCATGATGCGCATCCTCGGAGAACTGCGGTGATTATACAATGAATCGAATCTCCGCGGCAACGGCGGATGCCGGGTATCAGTCACCGGCGGGATTACGGCCAGCGCGCAAAATGACCGGCCATTTCGGCGCGCAACGGGGAAGCCCATTTCCCCATTGTGCGCGAGAGCAGGAGAGAGCATTAGCGAGCGCGAAATAAATAGACGTTACCTCTCGCGGGATCACTCCGGCCACATTCCGATGGCGCCCCGGCGGGAGGATGCAATCGTGACATGAGCATACTGGTCGCATAATCGTATGAGCGTGAAAAATTTCATCGGGTATTGCCTGCGGATGCTGACGTTCCTTATCTGCGAGCCGGTTTTCCGGCTCGCGGGGAGGCGTGGCGGCCGTTACGACCAGCAGGCGGTCACCCGTCTGCTGGTCGTCCGTCTCGACGAGATCGGGGATATGGTGTTAACGACGCCATTCCTGCGGGAGTTACGACGGCTGTTCCCGAACGCGCGAATTACCCTGGTTGTGAAACCGGCCGTCGTCAATCTGGTTGCGTTATGTCCATATGTTGATGAAGTGCTGGCATTTGATCCCGGCATTCGGCGGCGCTTCGGGCACCTCAGACGCCACGTCCGCGCATGCTTCTTTGCCCGGCGGCATTTGTGGGGCCAGCGTTTTAATCTGGCCATCATCCCTCGCTGGGACGCTGATTACTACTATGCCGTGCCGCTGGCATACTTGAGCGGCGCGCGCTGGCGCATCGGCTGTTCCGAACGGGTGTCACCCGAGAAGGAGCGGCATGACCGGGGCACCGACCGGATGTTGACTTGCGCCGTTCTCGAGCGTGATCCGTGCCACGAAGTTGAGCGCAATCTCGCGCTACTCCGCTACCTCGGCGGGACAGCCCACGCAAACCACGCGGAACTGTGGCTTGATGACGACGATCAGACATTCGCCGAGGCATTGCTGCGCGAGCACGGTTGGCATCCCGGACGATTGCTTATCGCGGTCGGACCGGCCGGGGGGAGTTCGGCGCTGAAGCAATGGCCTCTCGAACGATTCATCGGACTTCTTGGCCGGTTGCAGGAGCAGCATCAGGCGCAGGTCGTATTAGTCGGCGGTCCGGGAGAGGAGGAACTCGGGGTGCGCATCACCGAAGGACTGTTGCCCCCGATCATCAATGCCATTGGCAAAACGACGTTACGCCAGATGGCCGCCATTCTTGCCCGCGCGCAACTCTATTTGGGCAATGATTCCGGCCCCATGCATATCGCGGCAGCGATGGGGATTCCGGTTATCGCGCTGTTTGGCCCGAGTTGTTCCCATCGTTTTGGCCCATGGACAGCACAGGCCACCGTGTTGCAGCAGATGCTGCCGTGTCATCCCTGCGCGCAGGGGGAGTATACCTTCCTGTGTCCCGCATGTACCAGGAGCACGCCGGACTGCCTGTATGGTATCACGATCACCCAGGTACAGTCCGCGGTCACCGCGGTATTGGCGAGGCAGCAGACTGCCGGAATGCCAGCCGCTGGCACGGAGGCGAGGTGATCACATGGCGTATCCTTCCCTGACGACACTGCCCCCCCCGCCGCCGGGACGATACGGTTGGCCGTGGACGGAAGAAGCCGTGCCGCCTGCCGGCACACGGCGCGACGGGCAGGACTGGCCCTGTATCAGCATCATCACCCCGTCATTCAACCAGGGCCATTATCTCGAAGAAACGATTCGATCCGTTTTATTGCAGGGCTATCCGCGGCTGGAGTATTATGTCATCGATGGCGGAAGCGCAGACAACAGTATCGAGATCATTCAGAAGTATGCGCCGTGGCTGACCGGCTGGGTGAGTGAACCGGATGAGGGGCAAAGCCATGCGATTGCGAAGGGATTTTCGCGCAGTTCAGCGGAGATCATCGCCTGGTTGAACTCTGACGACTGCTACCTTCCCGGCGCGCTGGCGGCTGTTGGCGAGGCCTGGCGGCCGGGCGACGCAACAATCCTTGCCGGCGATGTGATCAACTTCACCCCCGACGGGCACGAGCGCATCATCCGGCAGACCGGCATCACACTTGAGAACATGGTGCGGTACTGGGAGGGACGTTACTGCTGGCATCAGCCGGGCCTCTTCTTCCCGCGACTCGCGTACGAGAAAGCCGGGGGGATGGATGGATCGCTGCAGTATGCGATGGATTTGGACTTGATCTGTCGGATGCTGGCGAACGGGTGTACCATCGCGTACCTCAAGCAGCCCGTGGCGCGTTTCCGCCTTCACTCGACATCCAAAACGTGCGCACACGGTGCGGCGATGGCGCATGAAACCAGCACGGTCTCGCAACGGTACTGGCCACTGCTGGACGCGGTCGAACGGGCGGAACACGATGCATACCTCTACGGCGAACTGGTGCGCCTGGGAGCGATGGCGCTGCTGCGGGGCCAGGGAAGCCAGGGGTGGAAGCTGTGGCGCGAGGCGCGCGCAGCGAGCGGTCTCGCCGCCTCGGTGATACCCGTCGCCATGCTGCGCTACCTGCGACGCCGGCTCCAGCGATGGCTTCGCTCAAGGTGAAGGGGAGCAACCGCATTGTATGTGTGAGTGTGCCAGGAGCAGCGCGGCAACGCATCATGTGCCCGAGTGTGGAGTGACGTAACGACATGCCAACAACAGCTTTCGATCCGACTGATCTTGCACATCTGGTCTCCATCGTACAGCACTCCCGTGAGCTGTATGCTCAGCGCGTTGCCGACCGTAACGCGGACCTTCCCTGGTGGACGGCCGTCGTCATCACGGCCAGTTCCGCTCGCCAGGCAGCGCGGTACACCGAGGAAATCCACTGGCGACGCGACCAGGGAAAAGTGCCGGCCGACGTGACCTATCTGGTGGTGCCCGACATTGATGACGAGCGTATCGGCAGCGGCAGTGCCACGCTCAATGCCCTCCGGCGATTGGCGGAAGAAACCCTCTGCATCAATGGAGCGGAGTCGTTAGAGGCCTGGTGGCGCACGCAACGGGTGCTGATGATTCACTCCGGCGGCGACTCGCGGCGCTTGCCGCAGTATTCGTTGACCGGCAAGCTCTTCAGCGCCTTGCCGGTGAAAACGCCATGGGGCGAGACCAGCACTGTCTTCGATGAGATGCTCGCGCTCACCACGGCGTGGGCGGCACGGCTCGACAGCGGTCTGGTGGTGACGTCCGGCGACGTGATCGTCACCTTCGACGCCGCGGAACTGCACTGGAACCGCCCGGGAGTCAGCGGCGTCGCCCTGCGCTCGTCGTTGGAAACCGCGGGCAAGCATGGCGTCTTCGTCATGGATCCCGCGGGACGAGTTTACGCGTTCCTGCAAAAACCCAGCGCAGCCCAGATCCGTGCGGCCGGTGGTCTGCTCCCCGAGGATACCGCGGCGCTGGACTCCGGTATCTTGTACTTTGACACCCCGACCGCGGCACGACTGATGGCACTCGTCGGCATCCGGCAGCACACCGGGCGCTGGGAGAGCGGTCCCGGCATTCTCGAACATACCGCGGCCGGGCGCCCCTTCTTCGATCTCTACGAACATTTCACCAGAGCGCTCACCGGCGAGTGGGCGCCGGATAGCGCGAGTCCGTCTGCCTGGCGAGAGCTGGCCGAAGCGTTGCGCGGGGTATCGTTCTGGTGCGATCTGGTGCATGGCGATTTTACTCACGTCGGCACCACGCAGTTGTTCCGCCAACTGATGGTCGAAACGACGTCTTTCTCCTCGCTGTATGAGGCACAGCAGCGCCTGGGACGGGTGACGCCACCCGATCTGCATTCGCAGGGCATTGTGGTGGACAGCGTGTTGACCGGCGGGGGGACATTGGGGGCGAGAGCCATCGCGCTCGAATGCGACCTTTCCGCGCAGGTCACGGCCGAATCCGGCGCCATTTTACATGGATTGGTTGATTTGCCCGGCCCGGTGCGCGTGCCAGAGGACACCGTGGTGCATCAGATACCAGTGGCGCTGCCGGACGGGCGACGCGGCACGATTATCCGGGTGTACGGGGTCGGTGATGATCCGAAGGCTACGCTGGATGGGGAAGGGGCGACCTGGTTCGGTCGACCGCTGCCGGTGATGCTGGCCTTTCTCGGCCTGTCCGTCGAGCAGGTTTGGCCGGACGTCCCCCCCGGATCGCGCTCGCTCTGGAACGCGAAGCTTTTTCCCCTCGCCGATAGCGCGGAGGCATGGACGTGCGCTTGCTGGCTAATGGGTCTGGACGAGGGGTACACTTCCCTGCGCTGGGCCGCGCAGCCCCGGCTGTCACTCGCCGAGAGCGCGCAGTGGGCGGACAGTCAGGGGCTCGCTGAGTCGCGCGCACGGCGCATGCAGCGCCAGTGGCAGGCGACGGCGTATTCGCTTGCCGTCTCCGGCGCTGATATCCGGCCTTTGCTGGCGCACGCGCCCGGAATCGCCGCGCTGCAGGCCACCGCGCGCCTGCTGGAGGCGCGCGGCGCGCGGCAGGCGAACCTGACCGAAGGTGCCAGCGCATTTTTCCAGGCGCACCTGTTATATGCCAACGCCGGATTAGCAGCAGAGGCGCAGAGCGCCTACGCCGCGGCTTTTAACAGTATACGGCGCGCGGTCGATCAGGGTGTCTATGCGGATGTGTTTGCCAACGCAGCACACCGTTGGCAACGGCAGGAAGCAATAATCTCCGCTCCGGTGCGCGTCGACCTCGGCGGTGGATGGTCGGATACACCTCCCTTCTGTCTCGACTGGGGCGGCACCGTGCTGAATATGGCCGTAACGCTGGAGGGAGTCAATCCCATTCACACGTCCATGCGCCGCCTTGATGAACCGATCATCCGGTGTATCTCGGACGATACCGGCGAATCGATCGAATATGCGACGGCGGATGCAATTCTCGCTCCACTCGGACCGGGCAACCCCTTCGCCATTCCCTGTGCCGCCCTGCAAATGACCGGCTTGCTGTGCGCGAAAACGGCGCTGCCGGTGACGCTGGAAGGCCTGGGTGGGGGATTGGAGATTCGGACGCAAGTACGGTTGCCAATGGGGTCCGGCCTGGGCACCAGCAGCATTTTGGCCGCGACCGTGCTGCAGGCGCTGGCGGCGATGCTCGGCCTGTCGCTGGATCACCACGCATTGAGTGACCAGGTGTTGCGATTGGAACAACTGCTGAGCACCGGTGGCGGCTGGCAGGACCAGGCGGGAGCCATTTTCCCCGGCGTCAAACTCATTACCACCGGGCCGGGTGCATGTCAACGGTTGCGCATACAACCGCTGGCGTGTCCAACGGAGCGGCTCGATGAATTCACCCAGCGATGCGTCCTGTACTACACGGGTATTCAGCGTATCGCGAAGGATCTGCTCGCGCAGGTGGTCGGTCGCTACCTGGCACGTGAAACTCGCGCCGTGCAGGTGTTGCACAGCATTAAAACCCTTGCTTCCGAGATGGCCTATGCGCTGTGTGAAGGAGAGTGGCGCTATCTGGGGCAACTCATCGACCGCCACTGGCAATTGAATCAGGAACTCGACGAGCACACCACCAATGCACCGATCGCGGCGTTGCTGGCGGAGGTCAGGCCATACATCGTCGGCGCGAAACTCACCGGCGCGGGCGGCGGCGGCTTTATGATCCTGGTGACGGAGACCGCGGACAGCGCGCGGAATCTTCGCCGGTACCTTTCAACGCGCCCGGGTCCGGGAAGGCTATATGAGTGGTCCATTGCCGACCAGGGCGTCAGCGCGACAGACTGATCGCGGTCCTAGCAGCGGATGCTGCACCACCGTTCTCGCTTGCATCCGAATGTACCGGTCATCGCTATCCTCGCTCCGACGCAATACGGACGGCGTCATCATCTGACCGATGTCTGGTTTGCCAACACGAGTGTCCGGGTGCTCCATTGGCTCGTGTTGCGGCGTGACCGGACTGGCGATCTTGCGATCAGCATGCCGGTATTTATGCGGCATGGCACTCCCTCGAAGCACGGGGAAATGCCTACAGGCGGAGCGCCCCGCGCTGTGCGGGTACAACACGCGGTATCCGGGACGGGCGCGCTCGTCATTTTCTCCACCGGAAGTCCGACCGCGCTTCACAGTCCCCGCGGTCGTCGTCGAGGTGATGGTCGCGGCGACGCGCCGCCATAATCGCTTGCCGATGCCGGTAGAAAATGAATGGGAAAGGGAACTCGATGACGACATCCACAATCCAGTTCGGTGAAACAGTGGCATCTGCCACCTGCTGGCGGTCTGAAGCGAATCACTGCTGGCTGACCCGCCTGTGCGGATTGCCCACCGGACGACAGGGTGAGGATACCGGTCCGGTGCCAACCCGGGGCATGGCGTTGCTGGGCGTGGATGGACGACGTTACGAGGGCGCTGACCTGGCGCTGGATGCGGTTGAGCTCATTGAGCACGGCATCCTCTGCCGTTGGCGCGTGGGGGAGACCGCGTTGCGGTTGACCACGCGATGGCAGGGGTGTCCGGAGACCGGGATCGTCAGCCGGCGCGATACGTTGATGAATGGCGGCAACACGCCGGTGACGCTTTCACGCTGCCTGGCGCGGGTGGCTTTCCCTCCGGGACAGTATGAGTGCTACACCCAGTCAAGCCGGTGGTGTCATGAGAACCAGGGGGCCTGGCAGTTGCTGCACGCCGGCATCTCCCTTCGGCATGCCTGGGGACGCACCACCGAGGGGAATACACCCTATCTGGCACTGCGCGCCGTTGGGGCGGAAGAAGGCGTCGCGTTCCATATTCTCCCCTGCGGCAATTGGACGATTCGGTTGCATCCGGTCACCGAGGAAGGGGAACTGCCCTTCGCGGTTGTGGAACTTGGCCTTGCGGATGAGAACTTGCACCGCGTGTTGCCGCCCGACGAGACATTGACGTTACCGGAGATCCTGGTGCAACCGCTGCCGTTGGGCGAACCGCATCGGGCTGCACCGGCGCTGCATCACTATCTTCTCGCCCGCCACTTCGCGGAGTCGAAAGTGGAAGCACCGGTTGTCTACAACACCTGGTTCGATCAGTTTGAAATGCTCGATGTGCCGCGACTGCGCGGGCAACTGGCCGCGGCACGGGCGGTTGGGTGTGAGGTGTTCGTCATTGATGCCGGCTGGTACGGCGCGGGCGGACCGAACTGGTCAGCGCAAGTCGGCGATTGGCGCGAGAAAACGGAGGCGGCTTTTTGCGGCGAAATGCGCGCTTTTGTCGATGAGGTGCATGCGGCCGGATTGGGCTTTGGTCTCTGGATGGAGCCGGAGCGCTTTGGCACGGAGGCACCCATCCGCGCCGAGCATCCCGAGTGGTTCATCCCGGTCGGTGGCACGGCGCGGATCGACCTTACCCAGCCGGCGGCGTACGCCTACCTGCGCGGCGAGATCGGGCGGCTGGTGGAGACTTACGCCCTCGACTGGATGAAGCTCGATTTCAACTTCACGCTGGATGCCGATGCCACCGGCGCGGAACTCGCCGACTACACCGCCGCCTGGTACCGCCTGCTCGACGCGGTGCGTGCCGCCTACCCGGCGACCTTTTTCGAGGGCTGCGCAAGCGGCGCGATGCGCGGAGATCTGGCAATGCTCTCCCACGTAGACGGCCACTTCCTCAGCGATAGCGTCAATCCGGTCGACATGCTGCGCATCTCCCAGGGAACCTGGCTGCGCCTGCCGCCCGGACGCCTCACGCGCTGGGCAGTGGTGCGCGCGGCGGGACAGGCGGCACCGCGCTATGGCAGTCGCGTAGCCGATTCACCCGCCACGGTGCTCACCCCATGCGGCGCGATCTGGGAGCCGGCGGAATCCATCGATCTGTCCTTCGCACTGCTGGCTGCCTTGCCGGGGATGTTCGGCGTCAGCGGTGACCTCGCCAGCCTTGCCGCGGACGAACGCGCAGTGCTGGCCGCGGGGATTGCCTTCTACAAATCCTGGCGCCGCCTCCTCATCCGGGCTGTTGCCCACCTGCTGACCCCGCCAGAGCCGATGACCACGCGTGCGGGGTGGGTGGGCGTGCAACTGCAGGCGTCCGACGACGATACCAGTCTCGTCTTCGTGTATCGCCTGGGTGTCTGCGGCGCGCCGCCGCGCCTGCGCCTGTACGGACTCCAGCCGGAAGCACGGTATACCGTCCGGCGCGGGTTCGCCATGCAGGAGACGGGACCATGCATCTCCGGGCAAACCCTGATGACCGAAGGCTTGCCTCTCAACGGCGCGATCGGCGGCAGTGGCCACGGGGCGGAAGTGTTCGTGGTGCAATGGACCGGTTGATCGCTGGTGCCGGCATGCGCTTCACCGTTCCGACAGGAGTGAGTGGGCCATAGCCAATAACGATGACGCGAGCATAAATCGCCGGTGAACTAGCGACAGACCGCGCTGAAATGCGTGCGAATCCCCGCTTCCTCACCATCCCCTGTTTACCCCAGACGGTGACCATCAGGCGCTTCTCTGATCATGGAAGCAGTTCCGGTGGCGTGCCGTCCATCCGTAATCGCTGCACGTAATCCAGCGCATGCACAGCCTCCAGGAGATCGGCGAGTTTTGCCGTGGCCAGACAGATGCAGAAATCCGCCGCGCCGTAATACATCCATACTTCATCCCCGCGGAGCAAGGCGCCACAGGTGTAGACCACATTCGGCGCATCTCCGCGGCGTTCATACTCGGCCTCCGGCGAAAAGACCCACTCCGCAGTGCGGGCGATGACATGTCGATGGTTCGCCGAATCGAGAAGTGCCAATCCCAGACGGTAAATCGGACGATTAGCGATTTCCTTCACCCCATGGTAAATTAACAGCCATCCCTCCTTGGTGCGAAGCGGCGGCGCGCCTGCCCCCAGTTTCAATCCATCCCACCAGGGACCGCCACGTTCAGGGATCAATATACCGGGATGGCTCCAATGAATCAGGTCATTGGAGGAGGCGTACCAGATGTGCTCCTGATTCCCCGCCACCGGACGATGGAGCATGAGCCATTTCTCTTCGAATTGATCGGGGAAAATGATGCAATCTTTGTTGTTGGGCGAGAGCACGATTCCCAGGCGTTCAACGGTGAGAAAATCCTGTGTTTTCGCCAGGGCTACCGTGGGACCATACCGTGAGGCGGCTGTAAACGCGATAATCCATTCACGCGTATGCAGCTGGGTGATACGAGCATCCTCACATCCCCACTCATCGTAGGGACACGCGGGATCGGTATCTGGAACAAGTAGTGGTGCTGTATCCCAGCGCCAGCCATCCACTCCATTCGCGCTCCGCACGACATGCAAGTGTGAGATGCCCCGCCGGTCCTCCACACGGACCAGCAGCAGCACTTCCCCGTTGACTTCTGCCACCCCGGGATTCAGCACCGCCGCCGCCGGCGTTGGAGCATCCTGGGGCAGGAGGATCGGATTCGCGGGGTGGCGTCGGAATAACGATGCCTTCATGCCTGAATCCCCTTTGCGCTGCACTTCTCCCAATGAGCATTCCCACCTCGTCTCTCTCGCTATACGCTGTCCGTGTAGCACATTTCGAGCTAGAGAATACATGGGTGGGCAATACGTACAGACTCACCAAGCTTGATGGGGCAAGACCGGGTATGTTACACCCATTGTATGCGGTATCCTGGGAGCAGGATCGTTTGTCGCAACAGG
The DNA here is from genome assembly GCA_964472305.1 of uncultured bacterium. Lineage (GTDB taxonomy): Bacteria > Armatimonadota > Hebobacteria > CAIYQO01 > CAIYQO01 > CAYYJR01. The sequence continues at coordinate 20,916 of CAYYJR010000021.1, read as the reverse complement.
TAGGTGCGTATGACATGGCAGGAGACAGCACTGTGGCATACCCTCTCCACCGCCGGGACGCTGGCGCACCTGGAGAGTGATGGCCGGCAGGGATTATCCTCCGCTGAGGCAGCAGAACGGTTGACGCGCGTGGGACCGAATCGGCTCACTGGCCGATCGGGCCCGAATGCCTTCGTGCGTTTCCTCGGGCAATTTCGCAATCCGCTGGTCTATGTGTTGCTAATTGCCAGCGCCATCACGGCGGTGCTGCCCGGTCATACGGTCGATGCCACGGTGATCTTCGGTGTCGTCCTGATTAATGCCCTTATCGGATTCTTGCAGGAATCACGCGCCAAAGCCGCTATCGAGGCCTTGAGTAAGCTGGTGCAGGTGAAATCACACGTCATCCGGGATGGACAGGCACATCGCGTGGACGCGGAACAACTCGTGCCGGGTGACCTGGTGCTGTTGCAATCGGGTGATCGGGTGCCGGCAGACCTGCGTTGGCTCCGACTTCGCGATGTGCGCATTGATGAATCGATGCTCACGGGAGAATCGCTCCCGGTCGCCAAAGAACTGGGGGAAATGCCGGAAGCGACCTTGCTGGCGGATCGCAAAAACATGGCCTACTCCGGCACGCTGGTGACTTTCGGGCAAGCCACCGGTGTGGTGGTGGCGACCGGTGCCAACACGGAATTAGGCCATATCTCCCACCTTATTGAAAGTACGGTAGAAATTGCCACCCCCTTAACCCGGCAACTGGCGCAATTCAGCGTGCTGTTGACTTGGATCATCCTGGGCCTGGCCGTGGCGACCTTTGGCGTAGGCGTGCTCCGCGGGCATCCTGTCGCAGAGACATTCATCGCCGCCGTGGCATTGGCGGTCGCGGCTATCCCGGAAGGCCTGCCTGCAGCCGTCACCATCATTCTCGCCATCGGTGTCACTCGCATGGCCCGACGCAACGCCGTCATACGCAAACTGCCCGCAGTGGAAACGCTGGGCAGCACATCAGTCATCTGTTCCGATAAAACCGGGACTCTGACGAAAAATGAAATGACCGTGGTGACGTTGGTCACCGCCGATGCCCGCTATACGGTGACGGGAAGCGGATACGCGCCGCACGGTGAAATCCAGCAGGATGGCGTGCGTGTAGAGATCGACACCGCTCCGGCTTTGCGTGCATGTTTACACGCCGGGGTACTGTGCAACACGGCGCAATGGGTATCGCACGATGGGCAGTGGCGCATCGAGGGTGATCCCACGGAAGGGGCGCTGCTGGTCATTGCCGGGAAAACGGGAATCGATTACGGTCGGTTGCGCGATCACGCCGAAACACTGGATACGATCCCCTTTGAATCCGAACGCCAGTATATGGCCACACTTCACCACCTGCCGGAGGATGGGAGGATTATCTACATCAAAGGCGCCGTCGAACGCCTGCTGCCCCTTTGCACAACCGCCCTCTACATGGATGGCACATCAGACACCTTTGATCAGACAGCCATACTCCAGGCAGCCAACGCCCTGGCGGGCGACGGTTTACGCGTGTTGGCCTTCGCCATGAAAGCTGGGCGTCCGGAGCAAACACTCCTGCAACCTGATGATGTGGATGCAGAGGTGGTCTTCCTCGGACTGCAAGGGATGATCGATCCGCCACGTCCGGAGGCTATCCAGGCCGTGCAGACGTGCCAGGCCGCCGGCGTGACCGTCAAAATGATCACCGGCGATCACGCCCTCACAGCCCGAAGCATCGCCCAGCAACTCGGCATCGGGGGGAAAGACGTGACGGCGCGCACCGGAGCCGAGTTGGCACAGGTGACGGAAGAGGAACTGCCGGCAGTCGCCGCACAGACCGATGTGTTTGCGCGTGTTGCTCCCGAACAGAAACTCCGGTTGGTGCAAGCGCTGCAAGCCCGTAAGGTGGTGGTCGCCATGACCGGTGATGGGGTCAACGATGCCCCGGCGCTGAAACAAGCCAATATAGGCATTGCGATGGGGATCACCGGCACTGAAGCGGCAAAAGATGCCGCCGACATGATCCTCACTGACGATAACTTTGCCTCTATTGAGGCGGCGGTGGAAGAAGGGCGCGGCGTCTACGAGAACTTACGCAAATTCCTGACCTGGACGTTGCCGACCAATGGCGGTGAAGGGCTGCTGGTCTTCCTGGCGATTACGCTGGGCATTGCTATCCCCATTCTTCCGGGACATTTGCTGTGGATTAACCTGACCACCGCGACGGTCCTGGGCATTACCCTCGCGTTCGAACCCAAAGAACGCGGCTTGATGCGACGACCGGCGCGTGATCCCAAGGAGCCGATCCTCTCGAGGGCGTTACTGTTTCAAATCACGTATGTCTCGGTGCTGATGGTTATCGGTGCCTTCTTCCTGTATGAGTGGGAACTGCGTCGTGGTCTGGATATCGTGAGCGCCCGCACCATCGTCGTCAACGTCATCGTGCTCATCGAGACCGCTCACCTTTTCAATAGCCGTTCACTGACGCACTCGGTCTGGCAGATCGGCTTCTTCTCCAACCGCTGGGTCATTGTCGGTGCGGGGTTGATGCTTCTCCTCCAGCTTCTTTTCGTCTACGCGCCCGTCATGCAGCGTCTGTTCCAAACGCGAGCCGTCCCGTGGGTGTCATGGCTCGACGCGGCGTTATTTGCTTTCGCCATCTATGGCATCGTCGAATTCGAAAAATGGGTGCGCCGCCGACAAGCCATCGGCCGTGAATCACGTAACCGACCATGAGACTCACCGGCTTACAGTGATGATCGAATCGGCGATATCCTGGGGTACGGCGCGTCGAATCAACCGAATGACGATACCGAAAATGATCAAGCCAGTGCCCCATTGCGCGAACAGGACGTCGCGCGGCATCCTGATCAACCAGATGGCGTTTGGCACGAGCCATTCCCCGCAGAACAGGCACGATTGCTCCAACGGACGGTCACGTAAGTCACCGTAACGAGTGTCGACGCCATCCGGTTGCAAATAAATTATGCCGGCGCGGGATTTTCTGACGGTGATCCATAACATGGAGCAGACGCACACCACCTGGCAATGGCCCCGCAGCTGGCAATGCGGGCGATTAGGCGGCAGGCCATGCCGTTATACCGTATCGGTGCGTTCAGCTTGCGCTAATTGCGATGTAATGGCGAGATCATACGGGCCCAGGCCGATATCTTCCGGAATGAGATCGCGATGGTGGGCGGGCGACGTGGTGAAGACGCGTCGCACGGCATCAAGGTAGCCGAAACCGAATTCCTGATATGGCGCGAGGTAATGCCCTTCACCCCACTCGTTCCAGTTATCCAACAAGAGCATGCGACTCCCGAGCTGCTCCGCGGGTAACGTGGCCATGAATTGCTCGGTCTCGCGAAGGAGGGTGTCGAAATCCTGTGGTGGGATCTTCCAGATCGATCCCTCGTCGTGCCAGCCGCTCCATGCCTGCGACACCGTGGGCACCTGGGGGATGATGCCCAGCGCCTGGATGCCGCGCATGTAGTCCATCTGGGCGGTGATCGCCTCCGCGGGGGTTGGATTGTTCCAGACATGCCAACAATAGGCGAACGTGTAATCGAGTCCCATTTGCTGCATCAGCGCTAACTGGTGTGCATCTACATTGCGGTTCTCACCAAGGACATACAGGCCGGCAAATCCGGCATCACGGCAAGCGTTCCGCATGAGTTCGATCGCCCGTGCGGCGTTATCGATGCTGCCCAGATCATCAATCAGAAACTCCGGACGGTAAATGAACAGGACGGGTTTGCCATCCACCTTCAGGTAGCTCGGATGTGTGAAGTAATTCTCGATCCAGAACGGCAGCAGGTTTTCAAGCAGGTCTTGCTCATCTGCCACACCCGCCTCGCCGCGCGATTGGTTCTCCCACATGATGGTGAAGTGCATCTTCTCGACATAGCGTGACTTGAACAGGCCATCGTGAATGGCAGAGGAGAACATGGTGGTCACCGGTCCCCCCTGGCTAGTGCGATACCAGCAGTAGATAAAGAAGTCGATGCCGTGCTCAACCGCCCAGAGTGTTTCCCAGTCATTGATCTCGGGATTCTCCTGATTGTAAAAACCGAGGGCGGGGGTGCGCTCGGGATGTTTGACAACATTGGCCCACATTGCCGGCTTATCAGCCTCCCACAATGGACAGTGGTGAGCGCCGATCAGTACGCGGGCTTCCGCCGGCTGCGGCTCCGGAATATAGTCGAGTGGCTCTACCTGTAAGTCGGGCAGGAAACAGAGCAGGATTTCCGCGGACGTCATCTGCCCGGCGCTTTCCGCCCTCAACTCCAGCCGGCACGGCATCGCCGCATCCGCCTGCAGCGTCCAGGCGAAGGTACGCTCGTGCTCAATCCGGACTGTCATCTCCGCGGCGCCGTCGATGACGCGCACGCCGTTGGGCAGCACCAATCGCACCTGCACCTCCGCGGTCCCGACACCGCTGTTGGCAAGCCGCGCGCGAATGTGCGCCGGCTGCCAGACTCGATTCATCGGCTTCTGCAGCGAAAATTCTGTGACTTGCACCGCGGGAGATATAGGGGAAGGTGTCATCGTTTGGCTCCTTACGCTTAAGCGATCGTGCGGTCCAGCGTTTCACACGGTGAGAGGCATGCGACCGAGACCACCCTCCTGATCATTACTCGACGCGACATGGGCAATCACTGTGATGCGACAGCTCACTCCATACCGTGACCAATCATCTGATTCATCCGACGATGCGTTCACTTTCGACGTCAATATCTCGAATCCCCTTCTCCTCCGAAAAGAAACCGAATGGTAACGACACCGATTGATCTGCCACACTGCCGCCGGAGAATCACCTCCGGCGGCAGTGTCGGTAGCACATGCGTTACTGCTCAACGACACATGCTCCGATCATCAGTTACTTTGGCAGCGCCTGCCCCTCGCAGCCGGGTCATGTCCCGCTTGCTTGCACATCTTCCCAGCCCCAGGTGCCCCACTGCACCGGACGGTCATCGGTCGCGGGCACGCACGCCGATATAGGGGGTGTCCCGCCGATGCCAGAGCACATCACGGTAATATGACTGCGGCCGCTTCTCGCCGCAGAGATCGATATCGCCGCAGTTGGCTACGGTCCATGGCTATCCGGCCAAACCCTGATGACCGAAGGCTTGCCTCTCAACGGCGCGATCGGCGGCAGTGCCCACCGGGCGGAAGTGTTCGTGGTGCGCCGGACCGTTTGATCGCCGCGCCGGCGTTATACCAGGATAGAGTCAAGGCGCGAAATGGGCGGGTAAACCTGACCAGTTGTGCTGTGTCCCGGGCAATCGCGCGCAGCATGGCGGATCGCCTCTGTTCATCAGTCTGCTTCAGACACGCAGGAACCATCTCTTCCGATATAACAGCAGAAGAATTCCCCAGCAGATGAGGATATATGAGATGGTGTAACACCATCCAGCAGCAACCACTCCGACATGCGCACCCAGCGTGGAGAGTATCCATTGCTCTATTGTCGCACCGGTGGTGATATGCCACCGTTCTAATATCCAGACTTTGGCCAGAATCGGAACTACATAGGCGAGGATGGCATTAGAACCGAATACAAGCAGCGGATATGACCATCGAACACGAGAAGGACGCAAATCGATGAGCAAATACAGTAGCAGCAAGACGAACGTGCCGAATCCCGTGGTGAAGAGGATATACGGCGGCGTCCAGAGTGCTTTACTCATCAGCAGATGTTGTTGCCAAAGCAGCCCCCCGGATGTAAGCAGAAGACCGGCAATGACCAGAGCGAGGATACGCGACCGATGCCCCGTGTTTTGTGAACGGACCATATCACCGATGACTGTGCCTATCAGCACCAGCGATGCTGTTGGAATAATCCAGACGCACGCTGTCGAGTGCGCGCCGCGGCGCCTCGGCGGACGCCTGCGTCCTTCCGCGCGTCGCCTGTGGCAAGCCTCTGCGGGATTGCACGGTTCGCCATAGCCCACCGGTGATTTATCGCGACGTGCTCGATGTGGCGTAATTGAGTTTTATGTCCATTTCCCCCAGGCGCCGGAAATCGTCCAGCGCCGAGCTGAGCTCCCGGAGCTTCTTGGGAGGCGGGGCGTAGGATGCCGCCATCTCCAGCGGGTGCGGTTTCATGGTTACCGGCGGTTGAAACACCGCGACGTCGTCCGGTTGAACGCGTTCGACGCCCAGCAGATAGAGCTTGGCGGACGGCTGGAGCTCAGGCGTGGGCGTGAGACGGGTGTAGAAACAGCCGGCGTAAATCCAGAGCGTCACCGGCTGATCGCCCGTGTGGACGATCCGCCAGGTTTTGGCCCGGCCTTCACGGGGTTTGGAGGGTCCCCAGAAAATTTCTCCGGCGTAGTTGTGGATGGTCAATGGATCGCCGGGAATCCACTCCGGATTGCCGTCGGCGCCAAAATGAAACTTATGATTCCCAATGGTTGCCCGGCCTGCCGGCAGGCCCGGCCCGCCTTCAAAGACACAACCCCCATCGGCCTGTTCGATGTAGAAGTCGCTCATCACGATGTTCTGGTTGTCGCGCAGATACAAGCCGTGCGACACCACGGTGCCCAGGCGGGTCATGAAGCCCAGCAATCCCGTTCGCCGCGGATCTTTGCCGTCAACAGTCACCGAACCTTCATACGTGGTGTTGGCGAGAATGGTGGCGGCGGCGCAATCGGTAAAGCGCAGATTGCCTTCCACGCAGTTGAGTCTGACCATAGCGTTGGCGCCCAGGTTGCGGCAGACCAGGCCTTTTCGGTCGGGTTGCCGCTGGTACTTGCCAAACACCCACACGCCATCATACGTCATCGACGATGGCTGGCCCGAGCCGGTCTGCAGGATGTCGATGCCGTTTTTCATCGGTATGCCGGATATGAGCGGGAAGATATCATGATTGCCGACATTGAGATTTTCCAGTGTCACGTTCTGCGGATCATGCACGGCCACCATGACGCCGCCGTCCGCGCCGCGCCAGTAGAGCATCGAACTGAAGCCGGCACCACCGACCGTGTAATCCTTGCCGGTGATGGTCAACGTCCGGCTGATGATGTAGACGCCGGTTGGAAGATACGCGATTGCGCCCCGGCCATGCGCCCGCGCGGCGTCAATGCACTGCTGGATGGCGGCGGTATCGTCGGTCCGGGCATTGCCAATGGCGCCGAAATCTCGTTTGGCATCGAACACTTTGCCGGGAAGGCATGCCTCGGATTTCAGAAAGCGCATGCTCGTAGAGCGCAACGCGCCTTGTCGTTTGCCTGCCGGGATCACGTATACCGGCGCGGTGGAGTCAGCCCGCAGCACCTGCTTCACGCCGACTGCCCTGTTCCCGGACACTATCGCCACCTGGTCGGCGCGTTTGAGAGTGACCGGGGGATTCTTGCCGGGCGGCTTGCGGAACACGCAGTCGAACATCAACAGCGGCGCGCCGGAATAGATGATCGCCCCCTCCGGATTTCTCCAGCCGGATACCTGGCAATCCTGCACCGTCAGCGGGGCAATGGGCTGGGTCACATATTTGAGAAATGTGAAGGATCCGACGGAGACGCACCGCCGAATGGAGCAACCGTGCAGCGGGCGTGCGTCGATATCCGCCTCCCGGCTTGCCTCGAAGCGGCTGTCGCGCAGGTAAAAATTGCCGAAGGTGCACCGAACGCCCGTGCCGCAGCGGCGGAATTCGCAACCCTCGATGGTATAGTCATAATCGTTGCTCTTGCTGATGGTCAAGCCCGTGCCACAGTGCTCGAAAAGGCAGTGCTCGAAGGTGATCTCCGCGGTGGCGGGTGGCTCCAGTCCCGTCAATACGCCCGCCTGGGTGAAGTTCCGGAACGCCAGGTATTGATTGCGCAGATTCGTCTCGAAGTGATAGCCGATGTTTTCATGATAGAAGCCGACCGCGGCGGTGTTGCGACCGTCGAAAAGCAGTCCCATATAGCGGCAATGGACCACGCCGTCATCAATCCACAGTTTCTCCCCGGCGTTGCCATCCCAGACCAGTTGCGTGTCCCGCCCATGGCCGATCACCTGCACCCCCATCAGTCGCCCGCCGCTCCCGGGCGCCCCGCGCAATTCCAGCGTGCGGGTGACGCGATAGGCGCCCGGCGGGAAATAGATCGTTGTGCCGCTCTTCGCGGCGGAGAGCACCTGCTGAATGGCGGCGGTGTCGTCGGCCACGCCGTCGCCCACCGCGCCGCCGGGACCTTTGACCGACACCCAGTCGGAGCGCGGCTCCCAGTTCAACGCGGGAATCTGCGCGGGGGCTTCCACCGCCCGGACGAGACTGCCAAGCATGAATCCCAATAGCAGCGTGAACATCATACCTTTGCGCATTAAACGGCCCCCGACTCAAGCACAGCGCTTGCCCTGCAGAAATATTGACCTATCGCGGCTTTAATGGACAGCTTGGTGAGGCAGCGATCGACCGTTCGCATTGTTCAGCGAGCGTCCGTCTATCACCGCATGAAGTTGTTAGCAATTATACCACACCTCCATGAAGGTGATGCTCGCCTGCCGGGCCGGACTAAGGGTGAATCCCCTCGTCCCATGTCGGGGTGGGCAATTAGCGATATGCGTCATCGTTAACCTCCTCTAGAGGATCATGCTCGCACCGCGAAACATCACTCATTGTCGCCCACCCATCCGCGTGATGCATGACCAGTTCTTCGCCGCCGCCGGCACTCCCTTTTCCGCACCGTTCCTGCGCCCGAACACACCGCACCGGCAAGGCGGCACGCCGGATAATCGGGGCATATCCGCAAAAGCAGGATCATTTGTTTGCCCTTTGGCAAGTCAAAGAAATCTGCTATAATACGATGCCGGTGCAGGATACCAGGCAATGCACGCAATGACTAACTTGCTTTCAATCATTCTGAATACTCGCTCGACGTACTGGCTCACCCCCGCGATGTCGTTGGCATCCGTCCGGTTTACGACGCCGGTCGGCTGCGTGCGTTACCATACCGAGGATACCTGCATCTGGCAGACCGATGGGACGACTTCACACCAGATTACTCGCATAACGACCTGAAAGCATCTGCTTTTGGGTCGTTTTGTTAATAACAAGGCATGCTTACTCGCACTTGGTCCGCGCGCTGAAAGCGGTCTTGTTTATACCCTCTGGTACGCCGAATAGCGTGCCAGCGCGCTTCGGAGTGGTTATCCGGAGCGTACGAATACCGAGAACTACACCAATAGCTGAGGGAGGAATCAACACATGACGAGCATCGGTATGCTGGCAAACAGTTACGTCGCGCAGGTGCTGGAAGAGACGAAGCGCAAAAACGAAGGCCAGCTGGAGTTCATGCAGGCGGTGATCGAAGTCTTCGACTCGATCGCGCCGGTCATCGAACGGCACAAGAAGTATCGCGAGCACGCGATCCTCGAACGAATTGTCGAACCCGAACGCGCGATGATGTTCCGCGTTCCCTGGCAAGACGATAACGGTCGGATGTGCGTGAACCGTGGCTATCGCGTGCAATTCAACAGCGCCATCGGCCCGTACAAAGGCGGCCTCCGCTTCCATCCATCGGTGAATCTGTCGATCATCAAATTCCTGGGGTTTGAGCAGATATTCAAAAATTCGCTCACCACACTCCCCATGGGCGGCGGCAAAGGCGGCTCGGACTTCGATCCGAAGGGGAAAAGCGATGGAGAAGTGATGCGCTTCTGCCAGTCATTCATGACTGGCCTGTGGCGCGTGATCGGCCCGGACACCGACGTGCCGGCCGGTGACATCGGCGTGGGCGGGCGCGAAGTCGGCTTCATGTTCGGCCAGTATAAGCGCCTGGCTAACGAGTTCTCTGGCGTGCTGACCGGTAAAGGGCTGAAGTGGGGCGGATCGCTCATTCGACCGGAAGCGACCGGCTACGGCTGCGTCTACCTGGCGATGGAGATGCTGAAAACCCGCGGCGAAGACTTCGCCGGCAAGGTCTGCGCGGTATCCGGCTCCGGCAACGTCGCGCAATACACCGTGGAAAAGCTGAACCAGCTCGGGGCGAAAGTCGTCACATTGTCCGACTCCAACGGCACCATCTATGACAAAGACGGCATCACCGCCGAGAAGCTGGCATGGGTGCTGGAGTTGAAGAACGAACGCCGCGGACGCATCGCCGAATACGCCGAGAAGTTCACGGGCGCCGAGTATCACGCGGGCAAACGTCCCTGGGGTATCAAGTGCGACTGCGCCTTCCCCTCCGCCACGCAGAACGAACTCGACGGCAACGATGCCCTGGAACTGGTAAAGAATGGCTGCATCGTGGTGAGCGAAGGCGCCAACATGCCCAGCACACCTGAGGCGGTGGAGGTGTTCCTGAAGCACAAAATCCTCTACGCGCCCGGCAAAGCCGCCAATGCCGGTGGTGTCGCCACCTCCGGTCTGGAAATGTCGCAAAACTCTATGCGCATCTCCTGGACCCGCGAAGAAGTCGATGCTCGCTTGTATCAAATCATGAAGAGCATCCATGACAATGCCCGCGCCGCGGCCATCGAGTATGGTCAACCCGACAACTACGTGATGGGCGCCAACATTGCCGGCTTCGTGAAAGTCGCCGACGCCATGATCGATCAAGGTCTGGTGTAAGGGCACGCAGCGCCGCGAATCCTTCGCGGAACAGGATTGCCGCGGGTGGTTTACCCGGCATCGACGATGGGGACGGCGTATATACGCCGTCCCCATCGCGCTGGTCCGTAACGCTCCACTCAAGGAGGTGGGTATGAAAGGTCACGAAACGCTCACCACCGGCTTACCCGGCCTGGACCGGGTGCTGAAAGGATTGATTGCCGGAGATAACATCGTCTGGCGCATGGACAATATTGACGATTACCTGGCCTTCGTCCACCCCTTTTGCCAGACTGCTCGCGACAGCGGACGCAAGCTGATCTACTTTCGTTTCGCCAACCATGCGCCGTTAGTGCCCCCCGATTTCGGCGTAGAGATCCACGAACTGCGCCCTGAAGAAGGCTTTGAGGCATTTATCGCCGCGGTGCACCAGGTTATCGAGGAAGCCGGGCGCGGCGCGTTCTACGTCTTTGATTGCCTGTCCGATCTGCTGGTGGATTGGTATTCCGATCAGATGCTGGGCAACTTCTTCATGCTCACCTGCCCATATCTGTATGATCTCGAAACCATCACCTACTTCGGCCTGTTGCGCAACACGCATTCCTCCGACGCCACCGATCCCATCCTGCAAACCACGCAATTATTTCTCGATATCTATCGGGACAACGGCAAGCTGTACCTGCGGCCTGTCAAGGTACAGTCGCGCTATTCGCCCACCATGGACATGCTGCATGTGTGGGACGGCGATCGATTTTCGCCCGTCACCGCCAGCGCGGTGGTCTCGGAGATACAAACGCGTACCTGGGCCGGATTGGATGCCGACATTGCCCACAGCTCCTGGGAACGGACCTTTATCCGCGGGCGGGAGTTGTGCGAGTCGTTCGATTGTAATCTGACCGCCGTGGAAGACGGCATGGAGCTTTATCATCGCCTGTTGCGCATGGTGATCTCGCGCGACGAGAGCATGCTGCACCTAGTGTCGCGCTACCTGACTCTGCGCGATATTCTCGATGTCCGCAAGCGCATCATCGGCACCGGGTTGATCGGCGGGAAATCGATCGGCATGCTGCTGGCACGCGCCATTCTCCGGCAGCAAAGCCCGCACCTGCTCCCCGCGCTTGAACCTCACGATTCGTTTTATATCGGCTCGGACGTGTTCTACACGTTTCTGGTGCGCAACGGCATCTGGTGGATGCGCCAGAAGCAGCGCAATCCGCAAACCTTCCTCGATGACGCCGGCCTGTCGCGCCAGCGCATCCTCGCCGGCACCTTCTCCGACTCCATGATGAAACAATTCGCGGTGATGCTGGATTACTTCGGCCAATCGCCGATCATTGTCCGCTCCAGTTCCCTGCTGGAAGATAACTTCGGCAATTCCTTTGCCGGGAAATATGCCAGCGTGTTTTGCGCCAACCAGGGCCCCAGCGAGCGGCGGTTAGATGATTTCGTCTCCGCCGTGCGCACCATCTACGCCAGCACCATGAGCGAGGAAGCACTGCGTTATCGCGAGCGGCGCGGACTGCTGGACAGCGACGAGCAGATGGCGCTGCTGGTCATGCGCGTCTCCGGCGCCAGGTACGGCAATTATTACTACCCACAAATTGCCGGCGTCGGGTTCTCGCTGAATCCTTATGCGTGGAGCGAATACATCGACCCGCGGGCGGGCGTGCTCCGGTTGGTCTTCGGACTGGGCACGCGGGCAGTCGATCGATCGGATGACGACTATACCCGCGTCGTCGCGCTGAACGCGCCGCAACGCCGGCCCGAGGCCAACTACGACGAAATGCGCCACTACACCCAGCGCAAGGTCGATTACCTGGATCTCACCGCCAACCAGGTGGTCAGCGGCTACCTGGATGACATTATTGGCGAAAATCCCGCGCTGCCACTCGACATCTTCGCCGAACGACAGGGGAGCGGCAATCGGTACGACCTGACGTTCCGGCATCTGCTGTCGCAGACGCCGTTCGTGGCGGATATGCGCGAAATGCTGTCAACGCTGGAAGCAGCGTATGGCTGCCCGGTCGATATCGAATATACCGCCAATTTCTTCGTCGAGGATGCCTACAGCATCAATCTGGTGCAATGCCGTCCGCTGACGGTGGTCGGCACGGAGACCACCCGTCTGCCGCACACCGAAGCCGCCATCGCGCAACGCCTGTTCACGGCGCACGGAGCCGTCATCGGCCATACCCGGCTGGTGCCGGTCGACCGCTTCATCTACGTGGTGCCGGGTGAATACAGCAAGCTGCCGGATCACGATCGCTACCAGATCGCCCGACTCATCGGCGAGTTGAATCGCGCCGAACTGGGGACAGCCCCGGGGGCATTGGTGTTGCTGGGTCCCGGACGCTGGGGCACCAGCACGCCTTCGCTGGGCGTGCCGGTCACCTTCACCGATATCAACCGCGTGTCGGTGCTGGTCGAACTGGTGATGATGCACGAGAATCTGATCCCCGACGCGTCGCTGGGCACGCATTTCCTCAACGAACTGGTCGAGATGGACATCCTCTACCTGGCGCTGGTGCCCGGTCAACCGGGGAATGCGATTGACATGCGGCAATTCGAAGCCATGCCCAATAAATTGCTGGAGTTGGTGCCGCACGCGGAGAAATGGCAGGCAGTGGTGCGGGTGATCGACGCGACAGATTTCGGCGCACAAACACAGATTCTGCTGGCCGCGGACGCGGTGAAACAGGACGTGCTGTGCTATCAAACGCGTGTGGGAGCGGACTGACGGCCTGCGGAATCCCTCGGCGGCTCCATCGTCGAGACCGCGATTGATTCAGCATTCGGCGGCATCATGCGCTGGGGCACGGCAGATCGCAGGCGGGCGCGGCTCTGGCGGTTAACCGCCAGAGCCGCGCCCGTTGCCTGATTATTCTTCTTCGTTCATCCGGCGCACCCGGCCGGCAATCGTCGGCGTGTGCACGTTGGTCAGATACACCTCGATCGCGCGATCCCAACACTGCCGGCTGCGGAAGATCCACTCCACCACTTCGCGAATAGCCCCCGCGCCACCCGGAGCCTGCGTCACGTGGGCAGCCGCCGCCAACACTTCCGGCGCGGCGTCCGCCACCGCAATCGGCAACCCGACCAGGCGCAACGCGGGTAGATCGTTAATATCGTCGCCGAGATAGGCGATTTCCTCCAGGGAGACGCCGAAATCCTCGACCGCCCCCCGCAGCACCGCTTCTTTGTTGAGCACGTCCGCATACAGCCGCACGTTTAATTCATCGGCATGCCGCGCCACCGGCGGCGACCGGCGACCGGTGATCCAGGCAACCGGCAAACCATTCGCCCGCGCCAGCTTCATCGCCAGGCTGTCGCGTAAATTAAACGAGCGGATTTCAATGTTCCCGGTGCCATACTGAATGCTGCCATCGGTAATGACTCCCTCCACGGCACATGCCAGGAGCTTCACCGTCGCCAGCCGATCTACCAACATCATCGCTCCCTCCCATCGCGATTGATCGTGCCATCGCCCGCCGGGCGATGGGGCATTGACTGCTTGACCGCGGCAGCCAATGCTGATATGACGCCATACATCCTATTCGCCTTCTTCCCGACACTTCCTCTCCGATATGCCGTATGCTGTCACAGCCGGACGTCCGGTGTGCAAGATCTCTGCGGTGACGCTGAAGAGCGATAGGGCTTCCTGCTGACAAATACCCCATAATCCTTTATCATTCCTCGTATGCAGTGGTTGTTTCGTGGGTTACGCGCTGACACCATCACCAGGCATGCCGTTGCCTGGCTGCTCATCAGTGTGCTGGGATACCTGCTCATCGCACTCCTGACGTGGCAAGGCGTCTTTCAACGCCTGGAGCAGCAGGCCGTCGATCTGCGCTTTCTGCTGCGTGGCGCACGCACCTCAGCCACCCAACCGCAGATCGTGCTGGTCACGATCGACGATCCGTCGTTGGATCGTCTCGAAGAACCACTCATCTTCTGGGGACCCTACTTTACGCAAGTGGTCACCCGCCTGCGCGGAATCGGGGTCAAAGCCATCGGCCTCGATGTGCTGCAGACCATCTCTCTGGAGCGCTGGCTGCCGGACAACGATCGTCAATTAGCCGCGGCGTTTTCCGGGTCACCGCAGTTGATCATGATCAGCATGTGGAAGAATCGCGCGGATGGGCGCCGTCAGTTGCTGCAGCCAACGGACCAATTGCGCTATGCACTCGCCGATCCCTCCCGGCAGATCGGCTTTGCCGATCTGTACGCGGATGACGATGGATGTATTCGCCAACAAGCGTTATGCGAGGCTACGACCGACGTGCCCGTCTGGAGTTTCGCCACCCTTGTCGCGGGAAGAGCCGGCCTGCGCCTTGACCCACACACGCTATCCCGGCAGATGCCGATCAATTATGTCGGTCCGTCGCAGACTTTCCACGAGGTTTCTTTTTACCGTCTCATCGATCGATACTGGTCGGAGGATGATACGGCGAAATTGTCGCAAGCGTTGCGCGGCAAGATTGTGCTGATCGGCGCCCGCTATACCGGCTGCCAGGATTATTACTCAACTCCGTTTTCTAACCAACGCCTCATCAACCGCCAATCCGATATGGCTGGAGTCGAAATACACGCGAATACCATCGCCACCCTGCTCGATCACCGGCCATTAATCTACATCCCGTCCTGGCAGCCTGCTATGGCACTCCTCCTGTTTTGCGTGCTCATCGGTTGGTGCTACTTCTACCTCCGCCCGCTTGTAAGCCTGCTGGCGACCGGCGTCTTGCTGGCCGTCTGGCTGATCGGTGCCGTTGTGCTCTTCCACGACGATATCGTGGTTCCGGTCATCACGCCGATCTTCTCGTCGATTGCGCTCTATGCGATCTCCTATACCTACCGGTATCTGGTGGAAGATCGTCAGCGACGCTTTGTTCACGACATCCTGGGGAAGTTTATCTCTCCCAGCGTCGCCAATCAATTGCTCGCGCACGGCACGCTGCCCGACCTGGGCGGAGAGCGTCGAACAGTCTCCGTGCTCTTCACCGACATCCGCGGCTTCACCCCATTCTGCGAACAGGCGGATCAGCATCTTGCCGTACAATTGCTCAATGAATATTTTTCCGTGGTTGTCCCCCTGGTCTTTCGTCACCAGGGAACCGTGGACAAGTATATCGGCGACGCGGTGATGGCGATTTTTGGAGCCCCGCAAGATCTGCCGGACCACCCCGATTATGCCGTGCGCTGCGCATTGGAGGTTCAACAGGCCTTTGCCGCCCTGGCGCGCCAGTGGGAAGCGCGCGGCATTCACGGCCTGGATATCGGCATCGCCATCCACAGCGGACCAGCCGTTGTCGGGCAGGTCGGTATCGCGGAGCGCATGGAATATACCGTCATCGGCGACACGGTGAATTTCGCGGCCCGCCTGGAAGGGGCGAATAAAGCATTAGGCACCCGCATCCTCATCAGCGAAGCGACGTACCGGGCAGTGCGAGCGCCCATGGTGGTGGAGGGTCCCTATGATGTCCGGGTCAAAGACACCCCGGTGCGTGCCTACGCGGTGCGCGCATACGGCACCAGTCAACCGGCACCGGAAGTGACGCCGACCGAACGACAAATCCACTGAGTGATGTTATAATGCAGACTGTGCTTCTCTTGCAGAGCGATGCGTCGTTCCTTACGATCAAGAGGTGAATCATGTCGAGGATGTATCGACGGTTGATGACCGGATGCCTGCTCCTGCTGGTTCTGGCATCTGCCGCAGGACATGCCGGCTTGCAGCGCCGGCCGACCGCGGCGCACACGGCCATCGGGATGCTCTCCAGCCTGTCGGGTGACGTGCAGGTGAAACCGGTGACGGCACAACGCTGGCAGCCTGCCCGCCTCATGATGCTGCTCTACCCTGGCGATCTGCTCTCGGTAGGTGCCAAATCGCAAGCCATGACCGTCTTTTTCGCGGACGGGCATCGCGAGAAATTACACCCGCGCACGAAAGCATCGTTGCAGACCGGCACATGCGGCATCCTGCATGGAGCCAAGCAAACGCTGGCGTCTCCCGGAGGCACACGGACCGGCACGCTGCTGCAAACGGCGCAACAACATCTGAACTCCCGCGGCGGCGGCATTCTCATGCGCGGCGACCCCCAACAAGAAACACTGATTCCGCTCACCCTGGCAGACACCAAGGTGCTTACCGACCGACCGCTCTTCCGCTGGACGCCGATCAAGCAAGCGGATCAGTATGTGGTTGCCCTGTTTGACAGTCGCCACCAACCACTCTGGCAGCATGCCGTCCCACAGTGCGAACTGGCCTACCCCGCCGAAGAGGCGTCCCTGCAGGCCGGCATCGCCTACTACTGGGAAGTGCGCGCCTTCCGCGGCGAGACCATGCTCACCATGGCCTTCGCCTTCTTCGAGTTGCTCGACCTGCCAACCCGCGATGCCGTCACCGCTGAAGCACGCACTTACCAGGCCATGCAAACGCAGGATCCTGCCGACCTCACGCCTTGCCTGCTGCTGGCAGCGCTATATGAGACCAATGGCTTACGCGATAACGCGATCCTGGTCTATCGGCAACTGGTCCGGATGCGACCGCAAGAAGCCGCCTTCCAGCACGCCCTCGCCCGGCTGGACGCGGTTAAGAAGCCGTAATGTCTCGGGCGGAATCAGCAGGTGCGCTTCGACTTCACCTGCCTGAATAACGCTATGGTGGCATAGCTTACCATTAAACCTCTTTGGAATATTGCTTTTTTATAACTGATTTTGTACTATTGGATTGGTTTCCTGGACCGCGCCGGCGGTCGTTCCACCCGCGCGGTCATCATCTTCAGCAGGGAGAACAATATGCTTCACCCATCCGGTCAACGCGCGTGGAATATACGCACGTCTCGCGGATTTACCCTCATTGAATTGCTGGTCGTCATCGCGATTATCGCCGTGCTGGCGGCGCTGCTTTTCCCCGTGTTCGGCAAGGCGCGCGAGAAGGCGCGGCAGGCGACCTGTGTGAACAATCAACGGCAGATTGCCATCGGCATCTTGATGTATGCGCAGGATAATGACGAGATGCTTCCCACCACCGCGCAGGTGTGGCCAGCTATTAAGTCCCTATCTCCCCAAATACTGCAATGCCCGACCCTGGGCAAAACAATCATAAACGCATATGCATACCATACCGGCATTGCCGGTAAGGCACTAGGAGACATTGGCAATGATACGACGTGCATCTTGTTGCTCGCGGATGGCAAGGTCAGCGCAAATAACATGGCCTCAATGGCTGCTGACCTGGATGCACGCCATAACGACCGCATTGTGATGGCCTTCGTAGACGGACACGTTGCTGCAGGTCGCGCGGCAGATGCCTTCCGCGATATTGTGTTGAATAAACTCGCCATTAAGGGCAGGCGAAACGGCAGCGATGAGATTGTGCTGCTGAACCCGGATGGCTCATCGGAAACCAACATCACCAATAGTGCTTACGCAGACGGCCCAAAATGCTGGAGTCCGGACGGGAGTTCAATTCTCGACTGGACCAATCGCGACGGCAATTACGAGGTATATCTCATTACTATCGACGGCAGCACTCCCACCCGGTTGACGAATAATCCCGGTAACGATGCGCCGTGTGCCTTCAGCCCGAATGGCAAGCAAGTACTCATTCGGTATTCGGTCGGCACTGATACGGAAGTTGTCGTCATGGACATCGATGGCTCGAATCTGAAGAATCTCTCGAATAATGCGGCCAGCGACGACCCTGTCGCCTGGAACCCGACCGGCACAAAAATCCTGTTCCGGTCCGTACGCGATGGCAATAATGAAGTCTATGCCATGAATACCGATGGTACCGGGCAGACGAACCTTTCGAATAATGCCGCTAATGATCTGCCCGTCGCCTGGAGCCCGGATGGCAGCAAAATTCTCTTCCTGTCAAATCGGGATAGCGATATCGAGATGTATGTGATGAATGCCGATGGAAGCAGTCCGGTCCGCCTGACGAACGCCGCTGGCGATGATGTCCCGATCGCCTGGAACGCCGATGGGAATAAAATCCTTTTCTATTCCCTCCGCGACGGCAACAGCGAAGTCTATGTCTGTAATGCCGACGGCACAAATCAGATCAATCTGTCAAATAACAGCGCTACGGACCGACCGGCATGCTGGAGCCCTGATGGAAGCAATATCGCCTTCTGGACCACTCGGGACGGCGGCGACGTTGAAACCTATGTCATGAACGCCGATGGTTCCGATCAGCTCCGCCTGACGAATAACATCGGGGAAGATGTTCCGGTGCTTTGGCGATGAGAACGGCACCCTCTCGCCGCGAAAAAATCGTCTCAATTCCCCCGGCTTCGCCGAGAAGGCTCGGTTTCGCGAGGTCAGGGGATCATCAATACTGTCGAAGGAGTCGCTGAATGAGGCTAAACCTGCAGTTTGGCTTGCGCATCAGAGTGTGGTGGCTTCTACTCGCTGCTATGCTCCCCGTTGTCGCCGCGACCGGTTGGGAGGGGGTCGCCGCCGGCACCGAAGCCCGTCTGACCGCACAGCAAGGAAACCTGGGGGCGGTCAATGCCATCGCCATGACTCCGGATGAACGACTGGTCTTGACGGGCTGCAATGCAGGCATCGTTTGCCTGTGGGACACGGCTACCGGACGCGAACTCCGCCGATACCAGTTTCCGCGATCGACGATGGGAGTAGCGTTGCGGCGGCAGACCCGTCAGTTTCTCCAGGTCGGCGTGGGCATCCGACTCTGTGATATATCTACGGGTGCCGTGCAATGGCAGGCGTATGACACGGACTGGTTTGAGAAGATGGCGGTCTCTCCGAATGATCAGTATGTGCTTGCGCAAAGAAGAGCCGGCAAGGCAATTCTTCTCGATGCCCAAACAGGGAATACTGTGCGAGTTATCGGTCGGTATGACAAAGTGACGGCTATCGCAATCGCTCCGGACAGTCGTTTCATTCTCACCGGGGAAACCTATCGCACAGAGGATGTCCAGCGTGAAGCGCTTTGCCTCTGGCGTCTGGACACCGGAGAACTGGTGCGGGAATTTACGGGCACATTCGGGCGAATCAGCACTGCCTGTTTTACCCCGGATAGCCGACGGGTGTTCATGGCTAACATATTATCAGGGAGTTTAGTATGAAGCGACAAATACAATTAATCTTCGTTCAATTTCTGCTTCTCATCTCTATCGAACTCGCCTACGGACAACTTATTAATTACCAAACTTCTCCTATATTAATGGTGCAGTTGGGTCATCAACCAGGAATGATTGCTCTCTCACCTGATAATCGTTACTTAATTTCTGTCGACCGAAACTCTGGGGGTATCGCCATATTATGGGAGGTTGCTACCGGACGCGAACTTAGGCGGTTCGCGACTGGGGCCATCTGGTTATCGTTCGCATTTTTCTCGATTGATCTCCAATCTGTGTATGTTGGGGGGTGCGGCGGAGAAATTGTTGAGTTTAATGTTAGCAGTGGAGCTGTAATACGTCGGTTCAGCGTTCAAGGTCGACACATTACGAATCCAAGTATATCTCGTAACGGACGATATCTGCTAGCTGCACAGAACTCGTATCCGTATGAATTCAGGATTGTCCTGTATGATTTAGCAGCCAACAAGCCCATTCAGAATATTACTCACCCCTGCCAAATCAACGCACTGGCGCTCTCAACTGATGGTCGGTATGCGCTGGCAGGAGGCCAAGACTGCCATGTCAGACTTTGGAATCTGGAAACGGGTGAACTACTAAATACATATACCGGACACGAGGCACCCATCAATCAGGTGGCCTTCTCGCCGGATGGAACCGCCATCCTAACTGGCAGCAGTGATTTGACTGATAACAGCGTTTGGCTACGCGACCGAGGGACTGGTCAGGTGATACGCCGATTCGCCTCAACCAATACATTCCTGCGCGGAACGAGCTTCGCACCTGACGGAATGACGGTGTTGACGATACAGCAGACGGCAGCCTCACTTTGGGATGTAACAACTAGGACAGTACGCTGTGTCTATAAGGATCCACAAGCCTTGCTGCATGACATTCTACTATCCGCTTCCTTCTCGCCGGATGGTCAATATGTGTTGGGAACTTACGCAAACCGCATTGTCATATGGCACATGCAGACTGGAGAACTAATACAACGGTTCACCAGGCAAGCCAACCCAGCATGGTCGGCAGCATTAATACGAGGCGGCCATTCGTTATTGTTAGGGACATCTGACGATATAGTGCGCGAATGGGATTTGACAACAGGAACGCTCCGGCGGGTGATAAAGGCTGGCGCACAGTTCCAAGTTACGCCGGATGAGAAATGGCTGATAAACGCGGCAAGCGGGATATCCAACGAAAAAGTAATGCGACGTATCAACTTAGAAACCGGACAAACCGTGCAACAATATACAGTTAAGGATGATCTCCTGCACTCAGTAG
>CAYYJR010000020.1:34915-74337 GCA_964472305.1 uncultured bacterium | reverse complement strand
AGGCAACCCAATACTGGTCAGGCAGTTTCAATTATTCAATTCGTCCACGGATAATGAGGTTTCTCCGAGATTCCAATCACGCATTACATACCAATACGATTCGATGGGTAATTGGACCATCCAGCGACGTGATGACGAACACATCACCGGCCTAGAGCATCGAGAGATGCGTAAGAACCGAGGATTTCGTTTTCTTCGCCGTATCACTTATTACCCCGGAAGCCAACAACAGGATACTCGCCATGGCATCCGTCTCACGCGTGACACTTTCAACATACGCGGCCCGGTGACGGCCATCGAAGGACCGGCACTCCTGGAGCGGATTGGCGATGAGGGAAGATCAGCCAGTTTCAGTTTACCGGCCTTCATTGACCGCGTGGAATTCGGCCTGGATGGCAAGGTGATAGCGACGACCCGGTGGGACGGCGATCCACAACCGCAAAACACCATGATCAGCGAACAATTTGATTATGACCAGGAGGGTATATTGCGTGGGCGCACCGTGCGTAACATCCACCCTCATGGCCTCCGCAGTTATGCCCTGACCGGCATGCATACCTTCATGCTGGGTGATACACTACTTCCGCTCGCTCGCCCACTACTGATCAATAACCAGGATTCGAAACGTATACTTCACTATGACGACCGTGGCAGGTTAATCGAGGAGCGTGTCGCAGCCGGAAAGAGTGTTGTTTCTGACACCGTCAATGCCCATGCCGTATGTCGCTATAACGGCGATAGTGGCCTTATTACCCTCACCGGGCATGACGGCAAAGTCAATGACCGCATTCGACTCGATATCACACGTGATCGGTATGGCAATGTGCTCTCCCGGCGATATACCTGGGAGCTTGAAGGCGGTGCCCCCTCGACGCGCACCGAGGAAGTTCGCTATCGACTAAGCTATGCTGATGAACAAGTTAAGGGGAGTGAGCCCGGTGCGGAGAAATCACGCGGGATTACGGTAACCGGATACAACAGTCTGGACAACAGAGAACTTGCTATCACCCTATCCGGCCCAACACCAGCTCGTCTGTCTCCAGGGCTGTTGCCACTCAGCAGCGGAATGCAGGTGTTGTACGCCACAGAGATGACTGCCGGATGGTTTTCCCTTCCCCCGAAATCCGGTGACTACCAGGCAACAGAGATCGGCAATACTGACCCGCGGACGGCATTCGTGTCGGCAATCACAGGCGCCATCGGCCCAACAGCGCAACAAGGTATGGCGGTGCTCGAATGGGATCACTCGCGAACGGCAGGCACCGTCTGGTCTGCCTGGCAACTGGCGTTTCATCCTGTAACCGCCATACCTGGAGGGATGCAGCGTGCGTCCTCGGTTCCCTGGTCGGTCATCCGACAGGATGGCATGGGGTCACCAACAAGTCTCCCTGTCGATATCCGACGTGGTCATCGTAATCCACAGCTCGTATGGCATCCCGGGCTGAAGCGTTACCTCATGGTGGCTGAGAATCATGAGCAATCCATGCCTGGAATCACCCTGGCAACAGTAAACACCGACGGAACCCTGGCCACCTCACAAGCCCTGCGCTTTCGCGGCTATTCCCCACGACTGGCGAAAACGCGGGATGGCATCGCGCTTTGTTTTGTTCAACGAAATCGGTCTGCAGATAAAGGGAGTATCAGGTTCTCCACCTCTACAGACGGCAAACAGTGGGCGCAATCGCGCCAGCTTTTCCCGCAACTGACCCCCAAAGAAGTGGCATTGACCGGCGATGGGCATGGGACGCTGTATCTGCTGGTGCTGTGCCATCGGCAGATGGCAGCAGTCGGTCACACGACCCCGGCGACACTCTACGGCGTCATATCACGCGATGACGGCAAAACATGGGCACGGCCAAAGGAACTTGCCAGCTATCAGAGTGAATACGACGATGAACCATCTATTTGCTTGGCAATAGATAACACGGGTAAGCCGTGGATCGCATTTTCGGAACTCGGTGAGAGAGTAGACACCGATCCCGGCTTTAGATATGATCCTGGTATACGTTCTTCTGCTCGGATGGTTATTGGGTCGTGGTAGAGCTTCGCTATCGCGAAATGTAGCCATCAGATAGCTGGCTGAGAATTCGGCAGCACCCAAAAATCCACCGTCCCCTTCCGCGTCTCCGGGTCGAAGGTGATCTTCCGCACAAAAGCCCGGACGATGCTGCGCTGTTCGTCGACAGTCCCGTGGGTCATGATCGCGCGCACCTGGCGGAAGCGGTCCATGGCTTCCGTGACAATCTCATCGGCGTGCTCTTCCTCGGCGACTTGCTGGCGTAGTTCCTCATCCTGCAGCTTCAGCCCATCCATCTCAGTACGCAACGTGCGCAAGTGCTCATTGATCATGTCACGATTTTCTTCAGAGATGTTGAGCAGCGCATTACTGATCATGCGGGTGATCTCCTCCCGCCGTTTCGCGATGCGCGCCAATGTCTGCTCAATTGCTCGCGTCTCGGTGCGGACGCCTTTGTGCACCGAGGCCATGAGTTGCTGTTTCCCGTCTGGCTGAAGGTAGCGTTCCGCCAATTTGCCAATCTGCTCCAGCACCCAGTCCTCAATCTCGGCTTGTGGGATAATCGAGCGGATGCAGACCGTGTTACCTTTCGTCACGTAGCCACCGCAAGTGTAGTAATAGTTCTTAATGATCTCCCCGTCTTTCTTCGGCTTGCCCTTGCGTGTCGAGTACCCTTGCCAGTTATGGCCGCAGTGCGCACAGACGATTAAGCCGGTCAGGAGGAAGGTCGATTTCGACCCCTGCCCATTACGATACGTCTCAATACCCAGCTTGTCCCGGCGTTTTTCGCGAATGGCTCGCGCCTGCGTGAAGAGTTCCCGGCTGACCAGGGGTTCATGGCTATCTGGCACCAAGATCCAGTCCTCTTCGGGGTTATGCTCCGGGCCATTCCCCGGCAAGCCGTGACGTGCTGCTGTCTGACCGTCACTGAGTCTGAAGAACTTGCCGAAGGTCAGGCGGTTCCAGACGATGTCGCCCGTGTAGACTGGATTGACCAGCAGTTCGCGGATGGTGGTGTGAACCGGCGTGCAATAATGACCCACTTGCGGGGGTAATCGGCGTCCAAAATTGACCCACCTCGGCAGACCTGTCACCCTCTCTGGGCCAACCAGAGAGGAGACCTTGAGAGGAGATGCTGATCGTGGAGACCATCCGCAAGATTCGCTGCGCGCACCAGCGTGACGGCAAGTCGATCCGCCAGATTGCGCGCGAGTTTCACCTATCCCGCAACACGGTGAAGAAGGTGCTGCGTGGCGATGCCACCGAGTTCACCTATGCCCGCACGGCTTCCCACCGCCGACAGCCCCCATATGACAATGATCACCAGGATGGTCACATGCTTCATTAGTCTTCCTCACTCTGCCATCATACGCCAACTCCCAGGTATTGGTCGCTCACACACTATGACAATCGGCATCTCATGTTCGACCACGGCGTCACCTTTTTCTCACAGGCACGCACAACGTCATCCGAGATGTCGGAACTCGGGAACCGGTAGGTGCGCCAGAATCTGGTAGGCTGAAACAATATCGAGTTGTTGAGGTCATGCTATGGCACAACGTACGGCTCTGCTGCCCTTACACGATGAAGCACGACCGGATGAAGCGCCGGTGGGATTGGAGCGCCTTGCCTCCGAGGAGATGGGCGTCACCGATGTCAGTATTAACCCGGTCAGTGGCACGGTACGCGTGCAGTATGACGATGCCCGCACCACCCTGGATACCGTGCGCGATCTATTGGCACGTCACGGCTACCCCACCGGACAGCCCATGGCAAATGAGGACGCGGCATGAATCACGACCATCATGACGAGCACGCAGGGCATCAGTCGCCGACCACGGCACAGACCCATCCAGGTTCCCATCGAGATCAAGGTCATAGTGGCGGCCATCATGAAGGCATGGAGACGGAGTTCCGCCAACGGTTCTATATCACCGCGGTGCTCACCATCCCCGTACTGCTCCTCTCCCCGATGATCCAGGAGTGGCTGGGATTCTCTTACACCTTCCCTGGGCAGATGCTGGTGCTCTGGGGGCTTGCCAGTATCATTGCCATTTGGGGGGCATGGCCATTCTACCGCGGCGCTGCCCAGGCTTTGCCCACAGGCACCTTTGATATGAACGTGCTGGTGTCGGTGGCTGTGGCCTCCGGCTACCTCTTCAGCACTGCCGCGACCTTCTTTTTTGCGGCACCTGAATTCTACTGGGAAATCAGCACCCTCGTGGTGTTCTTGCTCTTTGGCCATTGGATGGAAATGCGCTCGCTGCGTGGGGCCACTGGCGCGTTACGTGAACTCATCAAACTAATTCCCCCGTCGGCCAACCGCATCATCGACGACCATACCGAAACCGTGCCGACGGAACAGCTTCATAAAGGTGATCTGCTGTTCGTGCGTCCGGGTGATCAAGTGCCTATTGATGGGGATGTGATTGATGGTGAGAGCGAGGTAAATGAGTCATTGTTGACCGGTGAGTCACGTCCGGTGCCGAAACAGCCAGGGGATACCGTGATTGGCGGTTCGCTCAATGGGTCTGGCGCCTTTCGGATGCGGGTCACCGCCACGGGGAAAGAGACGGCTGTGGCGCAAATCGTGACACTCATCGAAGAAGCCCAGGCCTCGAAAACACGCACCCAGCGGCTGGCAGATGTGGCGGCGCAGTACCTGACCATCATCGCACTCGTCGTCGGCATCGGGGCTTTCGTCGTCTGGATGTTCTTCACCCAGGCTGGACTCGTCTTTGCCTTGCTCCGCATGGTCACCGTGCTCATTGTGGCGTGTCCCCACGCGCTGGGGTTGGCTATTCCCACCGTGGTCATCATCTCCTCGACATTAGGCGCGCACGCGGGCATTCTCATTCGCAATAACGAGGCTACAGAAACTGCTGTGCGGTTGAACAGTATCATCTTTGACAAGACCGGCACGCTGACGAAAGGCGAATTTGGCGTCACCGACATCGTCACATTTGGCAAAACTACCGAGCCACAACTGCTCCAACTCACTGCGGCATTGGAGGCCAACTCTGAACATTCCATTGCCCAGGGCATCGTGCGTAGTGCACGCGAGCGCAACTTCAGCGTGAGCACCAGCAGTGACTTTCGTGCGATTCCTGGCCGCGGCGCGCAAGCGACGGTGAACGGGCAGACTATCGCCGCCGGCAACCGCGCGCTCATGGAGCAATTCGGTATCGATGTGTCTGGAGCAGCCCAACAGGCGAACACGCTCACGTCACAAGGGAAGACACTGGTGTATGTGGCGCGGGAGAAAGATTTCGCCGGGTTTATCGCTCTAGCCGATGTCATTCGTCCTGAGTCCTATGCCGTCGTGCGCGATCTGAAAGATCTCGGCGTAGAAGTTGCCATGCTCACCGGGGACCACAAGAATGTGGCCGCCTATGTCGCCCAGGAACTCGGTCTCGATACGTACTTCGCGGAAGTGCAGCCGGGGCAAAAAGCGGAGAAGGTCAAAGCGCTGCAGGCCGAAGGCAAGCGTGTCGGGATGGTGGGCGATGGCATCAACGATGCGCCCGCACTCGTCCAGGCCGATATCGGCATCGCCATCGGCGCCGGCACACAGGTGGCCATCGAGTCCGCGGATATCGTGCTGGTGCGCGATGACCCGCGTGATGTGGTGAGCCTCATTCGCTTAAGTCGGGCGACGTTGAGCAAGATGAAGCAAAATCTGGTCTGGGCGACTGGCTACAACGTGATTGCCATCCCGGTCGCCGCCGGCGTGCTGGCTGGCTACGGCATCGTGTTGCGCCCAGAATGGGCGGCATTGCTCATGGCCGCCTCCAGTATTATTGTGGTGATCAATGCGTTACTGCTGCGGCGTACACAGATTACTCCCATCACACAGCCGGCCGTGCCCGCCATGGCAGCACAGACACACGAAGGGCATGACATGCCGCACGACCACCGAAAAGCCGCGTAAGCATCGTATTAGCCGCCTTCGAGCTTGTGGCGCAACATATCATACTCATCCGAGGAGATCTCGCCCGCGGCCAACCGCCGGTCAAGGATTGATCGCGGTGTCTCGGTCACGGGCGTAGTCGGTCCGGCGGCCGGACTCAATGCGCCACGTTGTGCCAATACACGGTACAGGAGATACAGTCCTACAAAGACGGCAATCCAAAACAGGATCATGCCGATCATCATCGCGACCCACCATCCACTTCCGCCATCCCACATATGTGGCCACATGCTACACACCTCTCAGCTATGCGTTTCCATCTAACATGATAGGTAGACAGTGTCGTTGTCCATCTCAGCACGCCAAAACAAATTTAAAAACCAGGGAACCGGTGTTCGCTGTGTCGCGTCCTGAGAGATCGGAACCCTGATTCCAGTTCACAGAGGAGAACTCATTACATGCGAAAACGTTTCTTACTTCCGGCTCTTATGCTGATCGTCGCGCTGGCTGCAGCCACGGCGCTCTGGGCACAAACTGCGCCTACCACGACCGGGAAAGCGGCGCACAAGCAGTGCGCCATGCATACCCAGGGGACGGCGACGGACTGTTGCCAGCAAGGTCAACCGTGTTGTGAAGACGCCTGTTGCGCCGATGGGAAGTGCACGCCGAGTGCCAGCGCCTGCTGTGGGAAAGACATGGCTTGCTGCAAAGATCAGCAGTGCTGCACGAAGCACGCCGGCCAGTGCGTTGACGGTCAGTGCTGCACGGATAGCCAGTGCCAAGATTGCGCCCAAGGCTGCTGCACAAAGACCGACAAAGGCATGCAGTGCACCATGGCCGGACAGGCCGGGCAGCATGATTGCAAGTCACACTGCCAGCAGACGGGCACTGCCAACGGCGGACATGCCCAGCTGTATGTGCCACAATAAGCATGTCTCAATTGTAGCAGGTTACTGGTATCGGGCGTGGCGTGAGGATAGCCAGCGACTCAAGCTGCGTGGGCCGCGGAAGGCGGTGGAGGCAGTGCAGGCCTCAACAGGAGTGATGACGTGCCGCGGAACATCTTACGGTAACTTTTCGATTTTTTGCACGCCATGCATACAAACGCAAGTTTGTCAAGGCGCACCTGGCTTGGATAATAGGCCGGACGGTATTATTCCAGTGTCATCCGTGGTGTCGCCATATCGTCTTTTACGCGGCGGTGCGGGTGTCAAATCCCAGCCGCGTCAGCCCGCGCACCTGGTCGGCGAAATAGTCGCCGGGCAGCAGGCCGCTTCCCCGCCACAGCAGGGTGAGCATGTCCTCCACCACGTTAATCTGGCGTTCGTATTCGCCCAGGGTGAAGACGAGGAACGGCAGCGGCGTGCCGTAGAGGTTCTCGATGTGCTCGCCCCAGCGGCCGCCGGGCACGACGCGCAGCAGCACCTCACCCAGGTGCGCGCCCAGCGCCACCGCCAGCGCGGCGGGAAAGGTGTCGGGGGTGTAACAGCCCAGGCGGAAGCGCCCGCGCAGCAGCGCATCCAGGCGCGCCACGCTGGCGCGGGACTCATCCAGCGTGACGCCGTAGACGCGCTGGATGATGGCGACCGCGATGCCGGCCAACTCTCGTGGGGAGAGCGTCAGCATCGTGCGATCGGGCAATGGATACGGCGTCGTGCGTTCGGGCATGGCGACTCAGTGTAGCAGGACACGGCGGATCGGACAATAGCGCGGGGGCACGGCGAACCGTGCCCCCGCGCTGCGAGAACGATGGCGCGAGGTTACGCCCAGTAGGCCGGCCCCGGCTTTTCAGTGATGACCACCGACTTGAGGAAAGCGACGGCTTTTTTGAAGCCTTCGCGGCCGCTCATCAGGCTGTCTTCATGCTCGATCGACAACGCGCCGTCGTAACCGAGCATGCGCAGGGTGCTGATCATGTCTTTCCAGATCTGCGCGTCATGGCCGTATCCGACGGTGCGGAAGATCCACGAGCGCCCGATTTCGTTAGGCGAGTAGGCTTTGGTGTCCAGCACGCCGTTCGTTTTGGTGTTGATCTCGTCGATCTTGCAATCCTTGGCATGGAAATGGAAGATGGCGCCGGCTTGACCCAGTTTGCGCAGGCTATAGATGGGATCCATCCCTTGCCAGAAAAGGTGGCTCGGGTCAAAGTTGACGCCGATGCGGTCGCCACAGCTCTCGCGCAGGCACAGCGCGCTTTCCGGGTTATACACGATGAAGCCGGGGTGCATCTCCAGCCCGACGCGGACGTTCTTCGCCTTCATAATGCCGTTCAGTTCTTTCCAGTACGGGATGGCGACTTCAGTCCACTGGTATTTGAGAATTTCGCCGAAATCGGGCGGCCACGGACAGGTGACCCAGTTCGGATAGGTGGCGCCGGGCGCGTCGCCCGGGCAGCCGGAGAAGTTGATGACCGTTTCGATGCCCAGCATGCTGGCGAGATCGATGGTTTTGCGGAAGATGCCGTCGTGCTCTTTGGCAATCCTGGCATCCGGGTGAATGGGGTTGCCATGGCAGGACAGCGCGGAAATCTCCAGGCCGCGATCCGTGACCTTCTTTGCCCACGCCTGCGCCTTGCCCTTGTCCGCCACCAGCTCATCCAGCGGGCAATGCGGCGCGCCAGGATAGGCGCCGGTGCCGATCTCCACCGTCTCACAGCCGGCATCTTTAATGAAGTCCAGGGTCTGCTCGAACGCCATATCGGCGAACACAGCGGCGAATACTCCGACTTTCATCTGAAAACCTCCTCCATCGATATGGGGTGTTGAATGCGGTGCCAG
Organism: uncultured bacterium; assembly: GCA_964472305.1. Taxonomy (GTDB): domain Bacteria; phylum Armatimonadota; class Hebobacteria; order CAIYQO01; family CAIYQO01; genus CAYYJR01. The sequence goes on along the minus strand of CAYYJR010000020.1, from coordinate 65,633 downwards.
GGATTGGTTTACGAACCAAAGGAGAGAATACCAGACAGCCGGCGGAAATCCTGCCTGCGCGGGTGAGAAAATGTCAAAAATACGGCGCGCGCCCCGGCTCATGCCGCCCGGCGGTCGGCAGTCCGTTCGGGGATGAGCTTCACGACCGCATCGTCGGCGTCCGCCGCGATGCGCCTGTCGCGCAGCTGTCGCAGTTCATCGAACGAGGCGCCGCGTACCAGTTCCCCCTGCACGCGCTCGGGGATGCCCTCGTATTCCAGGAACAGGATCTCGGCATGTTGAACGTCGTACTGCGACAGCGCGTGCCAGATGACGCGGGAAACCACCGCCCACCATTCGCCCTCAATCAACGTAAACTCCAGCGGACGCATGCGCGGATTGCCCCCTTCGATAGTCAACAACAATCCCATTCCCCGTGCTGCCCCCATGACGTGTCGCCGTGTACTTTCAATATATGAGTACACATGTTTTACCCCGTGCCGACAACGGTCGTGCGTCATGGTGAGACAAACAGGCGTGGTGAGGCCGAAGTCGCGCCGAGTCGCACGGGTGCGCCAGAAGACGTGCCCGTGCGGCGCCGACGGGGGCAACGCGCCGCGGCGTGTTACGATCGTTAGTGATGATGCCCCGAGCACGAGGTGCAGGTGCTGCAATCCCCGCCGCAAGCGCAGCCGGACCCGGCAACGCTGTGGTGCGCGCCGCCGTCGCCGCTGGCGCGGCCATAGAAAGTGGACATCAGCTTACGCACATCGCCGTCGCCGCAGTCCGGGCAATGCAATCCATCGCCCGTGCTGCCCATGCGGACCAATTCCTCAAAGACGCGGTGACACTGCACGCATTCGAATTCATACAGGGGCATAACTATGCTTCTCCGTAGGCGACGCCCTGGCGCTCGCTCTCGTAAATGGCCACGTCGACAATCTGTACCCGCCGCCGCAAGTCGTCGGTCGCGAGCAGGATGTCGCGCAGACGGGTGTAAAACAGCCGGGCGATCGCTTCGCTGGTGGGATTTATAGTGGTGAACGGTTCCAGTTCATTCAGCAAGGCATGGTCGAACGGCGCGATCACTTCCGCCAGCGCGCGCTTCACCTCGGTGTAATCGACCAGCATCCCCAGCGCATCCAGCTCGGTGCCTTGCAGCCGCACCACCACGCGGTAGTTGTGCCCGTGCAACCGGCAGCAGGGACCGGCATAACCGCGGATGCTGTGCGCCGCGCTAAAAGAACTGTCAACCGTCATGCGGAACATAGCCACTCTCCCGGCTCATTGTAGCAGAAATGCCGGAGGCGCGATACCAGGCAAAAGGGATGGGGGGTGCGATGGAGAAGATGCTCTGCGGGAGACGATGCATGACACCGAACGACGTCCAGCGGCTGCACGAGGCGACGCTGCGGATACTGGAAGAAATCGGGGTGCGCCTGGAGCACGACGAAATCGTGGCGCGGATGCTGCGCGCGGGAGCACGGCCCGGTCCCGGCGCGCAGGAAGTGCGCTTCCCGCGCGCCATGGTGCAGGAATATCTGGCGCTGGCGCCGCGGACCGTCGAACTGGCCGCGCGCGACGGCGCGACCACCGTGCTGACGCCGGAGTCGGCGTCCGTCTTCTGGACCAACCCGGGCCTGCACCTGTGGACGGGAACGGAACGGCGCGAGGCGACCGCCGCCGACCTGGGCACGGTGGCGCGGCTGTGCGACCACCTGGAGCACGTGCAGGGGGTGATGGGGATGGCGATGCGGGACGTGCCGCCGCGCTGTCGCGATTTCGTCGGGCTGCGCGTCATCACCGAGCATTGCCGCAAGCACGTACGCGTGCTCTGTTTCACTCCTACCGGCATGGAGGCGCTGCTGGAGATGCGGCGCGTCTTCCCCGGCCCGTGGTGCAGCGTGGGCTTCACCGCGCACGGACCGTTGCGCTGGACCAACCTGGCGCTGGAAATTTTTCGCAAAAGCGCAGGCGCCGGCATCCCGACCACCATCAACGGTGAGCCGATGGCCGGTGTCACCGGCCCGGTAAGCCTGGCAGGCGCCATGGCGGTCGGCAACGCGGAAATCCTTTCCGGCATCATCATCAACCAGGTACTGGAGCCGGGCCGTCCCGTCATCTACAATCTGGGCCTGGCGCACGTCCTCGATATGCGCCGTGCTACCGCGGTCACCGGCGGACCGGAAAACGCGCTGTTTGCCGCCGCCTCCGCCGCCATGGGCCGGTATTATGGCCTACCCTCCGGCTCGTGGGTGTCCACCGAATCCGTCTACGAGGATGAGCAGGCGGCGTTGGAAAAGATGTTCGGCATTCACACACACCTGGCCAACCGCGTCGGGCTGATATGGGGATTGGGTCAACTCGAATCGGAGATGACGATGTCGCTGGGCCAGCTTGTCATCGACAACGAGATGGTCGGTTACGCGCGCCATTACCAGCGCGGCTTCGCCGTGGATGACGATACGCTGCAACTCGAACTGATCCGCGAGGTCGGCATCGCCGGCAGCTACCTGGAGACCGACCACACCCTGTGTAACTTCCGCGATCACCTGTATGATCCGCAATTATTGAACCGCAACGCCCGTGAAGACTGCCCACATACACTGGCCGAAGCCGCCCACCAGCGCGCCCACGCCATCCTTGCCGCCGATACCGAGCCCAAAATCGATCCCGCCGCCCTTGCCGAACTGCAACGCATCGAAGCAACCTATCGCGAATATCTCCGTTAGGTAAATGGGGGCAGACGGTGTTATTCAATAGCGGTTGCCTGAAAAAGACCAGTGTCGGCGCAGCCTCGTTAGCCGGAGCTTTGGATAAAGGCTGAGCGAGCGATTTGCCGTCAATCAATGCCGCCGGTCTTCGTTATTCTCATATCGAACGTCATCCCGTAGATACTATTCGCCCCATGCATCTTGCCACAGTAGAAGACCAGGTACCAGGTGTGCGCATCCAGTTGCGCCATCCAGGGGTAGCTGAAATCGTTATTGTCTTTGAGATCGGTGGGGAAGCGCATGATATTCTGGACGCGGTATATTTCTTCTTGCGGGACGGGGTACTGTATCAGGAACTGGGCGCCGATTACTTTGACCAACTGCAACACGACCAGTTGGTGCACTACCATACCAAACGCTTGCGAGAACTGGGCATCGAGGTCACGCCGGAACCGAAGGCGGTGGCGGCAAGACCTACGGGGGGGATTTTCACAGGAGGCTACTTTATTTATTGTTTGCCCTATTGTTCGTTCGCCTTCGGCTTTGGACCGCGTTTGCCGGGAACGGACGGGACTGGCGGACAGCCAGGTCGGCGAGAACGGTCGCCGCATCCCGCCGTATCCGCGCCAGCTATGTGAGGGAATCTTCGGCGGTGAAGAACAATCTGCGCCCGCGATGACCGCGCTGCGTCACAGAGTGAGGGAAGCCTGCAACGACAAGGCGTGCGCGATGAGCTATCACCAAAGTAGACGAGGGGTATGGTGGGGTGTCAAGAATACGTATCCCCAATACCCCCCGTCTTTCGCTCCTGAGGCAGTCGGATTCACGGCATGCGCTACCCCATGTTAATCCCGATAGGTCAGCGGCTTGGGATCGAGCCAGTTCACGATCTCTTTGCGGATGGCGTGGGCGAACCAGAAGTAGCCCAGCGGGTTGAAATGCCCGAACACCTGGGCGCCGGCGCGGCTGACGTAGTATTTATTGCAGAATGCGTCGATGGAGCCGCGGAACTGTTTGTACTCGTCCCGGAATTTGGTCAGTGTATCGACATAGAGGTAGTTCTCGCGATCGAGGAACTCCAGGAACTCTTCATCGAAGCGCGGTTTGCCTTTGCAGAATTGCTGCACGGTCGGGACATCGTAACTCAACAGGACCATGAGTTTGCGGTTATTCGCCTGGCACCATTTGCGGAATTTGTCGACCGTATACATGGTGGACCGGATGCCGTAGGCGATGTGCAATTTGCGGGCATCCGCCCGGCGCGTTTTCGGATTGCGCAGGTCAACCTTGATGCCGAATGCTTCCGCCAGCTTCTCCTGGGGCTCCACGGGGGCTTCGCCACCCTCGGTGAGGCAATAGAGCTGTGCAACCGGATCATCTTTGAAGGCCTGGTAGAAGTTGTCTTTGCCGACGAGCTTGCGCAGATCTTCGATCTTCTCGCACATGCCGGGGCGTTCCTCCCATGCGCCTTTGTCGACGTCATACCGCAGATGCGCCCAGGGGAAGCCGTGCACCGGGTAGCCGTCTTTCAGGCCGCGCGGCAAGTCGCGCACCATCCAGCCCACGCGAATCCAGCGCGCAGCGTCGAGGTTGCGCTTGTAGTCATCGTCCCAGATGTTGAGGATCAGGTATTCCGACGCGATCGCGTTGATCTGCTCCATGCGCATGGCCCGGCGATAGGCCTGGAAGACACCATACCCGCCCACGCCGAAGTTCCGGATCGGCTCACGCAGATGCCCGGCCAGGGTTTCCTGCCAGGTTTCCGCATCGCCCACCTGCGCGCACAGCGTATAGCTGTCGCCGTAGGTCGTAATGCGGCACGGCTGATCTGCATAATTGATCATGGTCCGGTTGAAATATGTGGGATCCATGGTACTGGCGGTGCGCGCTTCATCAATGCCGTCTTTCAACGACTGATTCAGGTGGAAGTATCCCAGTTCCGGATCCCACCGGAGGATGGGGGGATCCATCGTCGGATCCAGATAGCGCTCGACTTCCACCGGATAATACGCGTCCGTGTAGAGCAATTCCTTCATATCTTTCAACTTGGCCATTTGGCGAACTCCTCTCGAACTATGCGAGTATGGATTTACGTTGCTCGACGGCGCCGTCGCTATCGAGCGACATGCGGTTGTCCAGCACAGTCTCTAACGGATTCGACAAGCGCTGCGCCGTTCCTTCAATTCCTCGCCCGCGTTCTTGCCGAATACCCGTAAGCCGTCATTTCCGCAAGGCAGCCCCGCAACGGTGTCTGTGCGCAGCGATCACCGAACGAACTCCGTGCCGGCCTTGCCGTCGAGCGCCGCGTCGAGCTGATCGGCGCGCGTAATGATGGCCCGCCGACCTTTGCCGCTATTCTCCAGGAAGTTCAGCACCCCCCGCACTTTGGGGCCTATGCTTCCCGCCGGGAACTGGCCGTCCGCCAGGTATTGCTTGGCTTCCTCCACACTCACGCGCGTAAGGTTTCGCTGCTGGTCCGTGCCGTAGTTCAACGCTACCTGGGCATCCGGCATGAGGATGATCAGCAGATCGGCTTCCGTTTCCGTGGCCAGCAGGGCTGAAGTGAGATCCTTGTCGATGACCGCCTCAATGCCCTCGTAATCGCCGTCGTCCCTGACTCGAATAGGAATTCCGCCGCCTCCGCCGGCGATCACGATATTCCCCTCGCGGGCCGCGTGGCGGATCATGTGCCGCTGGACCAGCTTGACCGGTATTGGGCTGGGTACTACGCGCCGGTAGCCGCGTCCCGCATCCTCAATAACGTGCCAGCCGTGCATCGCCTTCATGGCCTCAGCCTGTTCCTTTGTCATGAAGGTGCCGATGGGTTTGGTCGGGTTCGAGAACGCCGGATCGTCGCGTTCGACGATAACCTGACAGATCACCGTGACCACGTACCGATACAGGTTTCGCCGATTGATGTGGTTCAGCAGCGTCTGTTGGAGGAAATAGCCGATGTTGCCCTGGGTTTCCGCCACCACCACGTCGAGCGGCATTTCCGGCACCTTGTCCCGGGCGCGTTCGTGACGGATCACTTGCTGGCCCACCTGCGGGCCGTTTCCGTGCGTGATAATGATGTTGTAATCACGCTCTACCAGGCTCATCAGATAGCCGCAAATGGTTTCGGCGTTCCGCGTCTGCTCTTCGACGGTTCCCGATTCGCCGGCTTGAATCAACGCGTTGCCGCCCAACGCGACAACCACCAGCTCACGGTCGCTGCGGTAGAGGTCACGATGAATCGTCTGCGCCATGTCTTCTCTCCTGTGTCATCCCACGAAACGGATCTGTCAGATATCGCTCGTTACCTGACGGTCAAGCGCGTCATCGCGCCACTGTTAATTATTATGTGACGACGCGCGGTTTCCTTCTGGCGTCATACACCACCCCCCCCATTGTCTAACGCGTTAATCGCTGATATAGTATATCTGACGCGCGTCAGGTCGAATGAGAAGCGCGTGATCTGCCGGCATGGGAGAAATAGTGAACATGCACTGCGCAGTGAGCTGGGGTGCGCGTATCGCGCTGGTGGCAGCCATGCTGCTATCAGCCGTTCCCGTGTCGGGGCAGGCGCCGCCGGATGCGAAGAGCTACGTGCGGACACAAATCGAAGCCGTGCGCGGCGGGCTGGTCTACGGCATGGTGGTCCATCCGAAAACGCACGCCGTCTACCTGGCCAGCGAGACGATGCGCGGTGGCTTCTGGGGCGCCGCGCACGATCCCAACAACGGCACGTGGATGAGCAATGACGATGGCCGAAGCTGGCGCCGCATCGGGCCTGGCGGGCGGAATGTCAAAGTCAGCGCCGACGACCCGAACATCATATACGCTAACGACCGCTATGGCCTGTATAAAACCACCGACGGCGGCACCTCCTGGACAACCATCCTGCCCCCGGAGCATGCCCTTGGGTACCGTGGCCTGGATATTTGCGCGACCAATCACAACGTCGTCTACGCCGGCGGCCCGGGCGCACTGCACGTCAGCCGTGACGGCGGTGCCAGTTGGACGCACGTCGACCTGCCGAAAAACGTCCAGGGTATACCGGCGCGCATTCAGGTAATCCAGGTGCATCCCACCAATCCTGATACCGCCTTTTTCGCTTTTTACGAAGGCGGGCACAGCGGCGTATGGAAGACCGTCAATGGCGGCAAAACCTTCACGCAGTTGACGGCCGCCAACGCCCGCGGCATGGCTATCTGCGCCGGCAATCCCGACACCATCTACTGTTCCACCGCCGTTTCTCACAACGGCGGCGCAACGTGGACGCCCACACAGCGGTTGGGGCTGCCCGCCTGGTGCATCACCGTCCATCCCACGCGGCCGAACGTGGCCTTCTACAGCCGCCCCGGCGCGCCCGTCTACTGCACGACGGATGGCGGCAAACTGTTCCATACCATCCAGGGGGTGCTGGCGAATTATGACGGCACCGAGGTCGAGGGCATGACCATCGACGCCGCGCGCGACATCCTGTGGGCCGGCGGCGATATGATCTGGCGCGGCGAGCGGGCCTCCAGTGGCCGGGTACGCCTGACACGCACCGATCGCGGATTCCACGATATCAGCCTGTCGCATATCGCGTCAACCTCAACCGGCGTGTGGGCGTGTTCCGACGCCCAGGGCATGCACTACACGACGGACGGCCGACGCTGGACCACCACCGCTATGGGCATGCACGGCACCGACGCGCTGCACCGCGTGACGCCTTCGCCCAGTGACCCGAAAACGATCTATGCCGGACATGAGACGCGCCTCTTCAAGTCCGTCGACGGCGGCAACACGTGGTACAACATCCACAACGGCTGGTATCCCTTCTGCCTGGTCGACGCGAAGGATCCCAACGTAGTCTATTTTTCCAGCCGCAGCGGCACGGAGGACATGTTCTGCAGCGATGACGGGGGTGCCACCTTTCACGCGCTGGGTCCCGGGCGCTTCGTGGCTGTCCACCCAGCGCAAAGCGGCACCGTCTACGCCGAGCGCGCTGATGGGCTGTATTTATCCACCGACAAAGGCGCGACGCTGACAAAAATCAGCGACCAGACCCATCTTGGCGATGTACTGATTAGCCGAATGAATCCGCAGGTGTTGTATAGCGCGCGCTATACCATCGACCGTAAGCGCCCGGTCGATTCGGCGCTGTTCCGCAGCGACGACGGCGGACGAACGTGGCAGCCGTTGCCGATCGAGATACACGGCCTGGTCCGCATCGCTGAGATCGGCGACGACACGCTGTGGCTGTCCAGCCAATCCACCGGTCTGACGCGCTCGGTTGACGGCGGCCGCACCTGGCAGCCGGTGTGGGAAGCTTTCGGCGACATCGCTGCCGATCCCTGGGATCGACATTCGCTCTATATGATCACCCGCGGCGGCATCTGGTGGCTGCACCCAGCCACGGTGCAACGGGAAGAGATCGTCGACGTCCCGACCAGCCCGGCACCCGCGCCCACCACGCACGACGTCAACGCGCCACTGCTCATCGAGCGATCGAATACGACATACCGCTTCGCCCGTGATATCCGGTTAACCGGCAATAGCCAGTCGCTGGCACTGCTCACCCGTGGGCTGCGCAACGTGATACTGGACGGCCAGGGTCACACCATTACGCTCACCGGCGCGGCGGCGATCTTCGGCGACGACGCGGAAAACATCACCATCCGCAATTTCCGCTTCGTGGCTGAAAGAGAGAAAGGCCCCGGTACCGTGCTGTCGCTCAGCCACAGCCGTAACGTGCGCATTGAGCACTGCATCTTTGCGGTACCCGGCGCGATCAGCATCCATACCGACGGCATCTTCACTGACAATGTGGTCATCGACCACTGCACTTTCCCTCCCGCTTCTCGCACGGCCGCCATCATCGGCACCGGGCGGCACACCATCCGCCACTGTACCATGACAACGCCGTCCGGCACCGCCGTGGTACTGACGCTAGCCGCCGGCTCCGTGCTCGAGAACAACGACTTCGGCAATGCAGGCGTGGTGCGCATTGAGCGATAGGCGGGTATGGGCTGCGAAATTAAGTCGTTTGTGATAGCGGCAAATTGTTGAACTTGTTCGCTTATGCCTGACTGTAGGGCAGGCAACACCCGTAACTGTGGGAAAGGAGACGATATGATTTCCTCTCGATGGTTTCTGCTGTGCGGCATCGCCGCCTGTGTGCTGGCCTCCTTGCCGGCGCTGCCCAGGGGGCAAGCGCCGGTAAAGACCATCAATTTCGTGGCGGAGTCGAACGGCGCGCCGACGGCTTCTCCACTGCTGCTGCCCCTTGCACTGGAAAAGTTGGGCAACATCTCGCTTTCCGGAACGGGCGCGGACCTGGGCGACGGTCTGGCGCTGGTTGAGGGGAGCATCCCTGTCGGCAAAGTGCTGGTCGGCGCCGTGCCGTTCCAGTTCAGCCCCAAAGCGCTGGATGTCTCAACCTCCATGAGCGGTATCCGGGAGGCTATTCGGGCGAAGTATAGCTATCTGCATGAGAATTCCACCGGCAGCCTTGGCCGGCTGGTCGCCACGGTGCCGGCTGATCAATACGCCGCGGTGCATGTGGTCGCCTTCTCGCGCACGTACAAAGATGCCGTCCCGCGCATGACCGTGCGGTATGGCATGTTCGGCAATTACGCGGGCATCCTCGTCAATGCGCGCGTCGAAGTGCCCGATATTCGCAATCAGGGCAAAGTGTCTTCGGTCGTGGCGCGTATCCCGGTAAAGCTGACCGACGGTAAGACGGGCTATCTGTACCACCTGCGCATCCCACTCGCCAACAGCGGCAACCTGTGGGAACTGAAGGGTAAAGCGAGTCTGGAGTTCACCCGCGACATCAACGCGCACGTCAACCTGCCAGATCCCAACGAATTCGCCGACATGCCGTTGGGCTTTCCGAGCGGCGTGGTGGTGCTCGGTGCGACACTGGAGAAGTCGCCGGTGACCGTCTCCTACACCACCACGGAAGCCGGCAACGTGTTTTACGACACCCAGCAACCGGTCTTCAACGTGAAGATTACCAATCGGTCGGAGAAAGTCGCCAGGGGTCGAGTGCTGGCGAGTTGCGCGGGCCCGGGCACGGCGGATGAATATGGGCTGGGCCGCAAGGCGTGGACGGCGACGACGCCTTTCTCCGTAAAGCCGGGGGAAACCGCGGAAGTGCCGCTGGACGTCACCCCGCGGTCGAAGAAGCGCGGATGGTACAGTTGTACCGTGGCGGTCGAGGTGAATGGGCACCCCGTACAGGCACGCGAGACCACCTTCGCCCTCCTGGCGCCGGATACGCGCAAGGCGTTCGACGAATCACCCTTCGGCACCTGGGAGTTCTGGATGCCGCACAATACCTTCTTCGCGAAGGACCAGTATGAAAAGAAGTGCGATCTGATAAAGAAAGGCGGCTGGCGCTGGACCTACGGCGGCGCCCCCAGCAAGATCGGCTCACGCTACGGCGAGGAGATGACCGCGGCGGACTACCGGGAGATCCGTGAGAAGTACGGATTCCGCATGACGCTGACCAGCCCGCCGGAAGCCTATCAGCGCGGTACCGGCTGGTATAATGAGACGGAGTTCCAGGCCAAAGTGGTGCCGGCATTGAAGGCCGCCCGCGAGCGGGGATACGATAACGCCTTCAAAGTGCTGCACGAATCGCGCAGTTCGGACACGCTGTTGCGGCGCGTGAATGATTTTCTTGGCGGCGCGCCGTATGACATGCCCGCGGAGGAGAAAGCGCAGATCGACCAGCAGTTTGAAAATGTGAAGCAGTACTGCGCGGCAATCAAAAAAGCGGATCCCACGGCGCGCATCGTGCTGATCAACGACTATCCGGGCGTCGCCATCGAATATATGAAGCGCGGCTTCCCGAAAGAGTTGTTTGAGATATTCGGCCTCGAAGGCGCCATGTTCATGCGCGAGCCGGAGCGCCAACCCGACTGGCTCTGCCTACTCGGCCAGGCGGAAACCATGCGCCGCGCCATGAAGCATTACGGGTATGACGACAAGCAACTCTGGACAACCGAAGCGCTGTATCACGCGACCAATCCGGGTAATCTCACGCTGCATCGCCAGGGTGTGAGCGGCGTCCGCGAAATGATGCTTGCGCTGGGCAGCGGTTTCTCGAAGCTATCAGCCGCCGGGCTGCTCAAAGATTCCAGCGACGATTACGCCTGGAGCAACTGGGGCAGCGGCGGGTATTGTTTCCGGGAACCCGAGCTCAATCCTAAACCGAGTTATACCATGGTCGCGTGGCTGACGCAGATACTGGATGAGGCAAAATTCGCGGGATACGTGAAGAGCAACAGCACCTCGTTGCACGTACTCGATTTCAAGAAGAAGGATGGCAGCCACGTCTACCCGGTCTGGGTAGTGCGCGGGATGCAGCAGGTAATGCTGAAAGTGGAGGGCAATCAACCGGTGCTCTTCGATGTCTACGGCAATCCCCTGCCCGCGCCGATCAAGAACGGCGCCATCAACGTGCTGGCGACGGAGACGCCGGTCTATCTCACGGGCGTGACGGTCACCGGCGTGGCGGCGCGCGTGCCGGTGGAGATGAAGGACACTGCTGGTGCCTCCCTGCTGGAATTTGATGATCCCACCGCGCTCGTGCCCGTGACAGCGCCTTCGAAAACGCTGGAGAGTAGTTGGGACTACCCACGATTGCAGGGAAAATTCACTACCGAATACGTCAAGGAGGACGGCGCCACCGCGCTCAAGGTGACGCTCCAACCGGATGACGATCGGCGGACGCTGTTCCAGCGATACGTTGAGCTGGCACTCGCGAAACCGATCACGCTGACCGGTCGCCCCTTCGCCTTCACGGCGCGCGTCAAGGGTAACGGCGGATGGGGACGTCTGATGTTCGAAATGGTGGACGCAAAAGGCCGTATCTGGACATCGTGTGGCAACCAGTACGCGGGGTCGTGCAATTCGAGCGACAACAAGGGGGATTCCTACATCAGCTTCGACGGCTGGCAGACCATGCGCATCCAAATCGCCGGACAGTACGGCGGCGCGGACCAGGTTGCCGCGTGGCCGGGCAGCTACAACTGGTGGCCGGAAAACACTCCGGAGTTCATCGAACTGCAAAAGCAATATGCGGACGCGCTCACAAAATATGAGGCGTCTCTGAGCGACTACCAGACGAAGCTGCCCGCCTACAACACGGCCTTAGCGGAGTACGAGGCGAAAAAGAAAGCTGGCGACAACAAGGTGAGGCCTCCGGCAAAGCTGAACGAGCCGCAGAAACCGGGCTTCCGGAATTACGGAATCGCGCGCGTCGACTATCCGGTAAAGCTGACCAAGGTGATCATCGCCATGCCACGGAACATGCTCTACGTCAACGGCGAGATCCCCGTGGCGAATCCGACGATCTGGATCGACCGACTGGGCGTGGAGCAACCGCCGGCAGGGATGTAACGCGGCATAGGACTGGCGCGAATCGCCACGGCTTCGTCAGCCATTACACGAGGCGGGCGATGGTAACTTCGCGCCAGTCCTCACATGCCGCTTGATGCCATTTTACGCGGGTGCTCTTCTCGTGTAACAGTGATGCGTTTCCCGTGTCTAATGACATAGGCCAATACCGGGGCAGGTCTTCACGGCAAGCGCAGGACTGAATACTCAGCGTATACTTGCTTTTTTTAACACATCGAATCTGATGCGCGGTGACAGCCTTCGCGGGATTGCTGTATGCGTGTGACCCGTCGTTAGACCCACAATTAGTGTGTAAGGAAAAGGACACGAAGGATCACGAGGCGCAGGCAGTGTTTGCATTATTGCGGATTTAGATCATGCGTTTCGTAAAGATGGATGATCCGCATATAAAATATCCGGTAAGGTCTATGGGTTGTGACTACAACTGAACCAGCCTCCAAAGCGCCGTCGCCATCCTGCAGGATGGCGACGGGTGTCCGCGGATTGCAACGGCGTGCCCGCTTCGCTCTCGGCGCGTCCATCATTTGCGCTTTGCGCGCCATTCAGCCTGCTGCCACGCATCGCGTCTCCTGCGCACCGGGCACTCCCTGGCGCAGCATTTCCCGCAGCGCTTCGAGGTGGTCGGTGTAGATGCCGCGCGGGGTGGTTTGCTGGCGGTGGCAGAGAGTGGCGGCCATGCCGACGACTTCGCCCATCATGCCGCACGTGCGCATCACCCGCACCGCACCGAGCGCTTCATGGGTGACGCTGATATCGCGTCCGGCCATGAACAGGTTGGACACGTTGCGGCTATAGAGCGCGCGGTAAGGCAGCCAGAACGGCGCGGGGAACGGACCCTGCACGCACCAGGAGATAAATTCGTCGCCTTCAAAGCCCCGCTGGTAGTCGCGATGGGGCACGTGCAGGTCCATGTGCCAGGTGCATGGCACGCAGGCATCCGGAAAATTTCGTGGCTGGAAGAGATCGCCGCGCGTCACCACCACATCGCCGAAGAGGCGTCGCGACTCGCGCTTGCCGGCCAGGAATCCCCCCCACCCGAGCTGATGGTTGGGATAGCGGCCATCGACGTTCTTGAGCGCATCCCAGGCGCCGTACATGGCGAGGAAATTGCGGTCGCGTATGCGCTCCTGATCGGCAATCGGATCGAGATCGAAACCACTCTCCCAAAACCACTGCCCCAGTGAACCAAGGCCGGGCTCCGCCCATTGCGCAGAATATTCGCCGCGGCCGGGAAACGGTTTGTCGCGCAGGTCCAGCGCCCACGGGCATGGCGGGAAGGGCGCCGGCGCGCCGGTGTCGACGGCACGCCAGAGATTCGTCGGTCCCATATGGCCCGTCAGCGTCATATCGTAGTCGGCCCCGGCCAGGTAACCGACGTCGCCATCTCCCGTGCAGTCGGCCACCCAGTGCCCCTCCACCCGCAGTTGCAATCCGGAGACGATATCCTGCGCGAAAACCGCGTTGACCGTCGTTCCCGCGACTTCGACGCCAACCATGCGATACCCGGTCAGCAACGTGAGGCGTTCCTCGGTGGCAACGCGCGCGCGCCGCGGATCTTCTTTGGTCGGTGCCAGGCAATCATGTCCGCGCAGCAGCACCTCGGCAGGATCGAATTCCTGCACCAGATTCCCGAGTTGCGGGTAGGGCGGCAGATTCGTCTCCCCCGCCAGGTTCACGCAGACTTCATTACTGTTGTTGCCGCCCAGCACCGGGCGATCGTGCACGAGGGCGACGCGTAACCCGAACCGCGCCGCCGTTACCGCTGCGCACATCCCCGCGATGCCGCCTCCCACCACGACCAGGTCGAAGGCGCCGCCGTCCCGCGGCTGCTCCGGCAATGCCAGTGCTTCCCGACGGAAGCGCGACAGGTCGTCGAGATGATTGGGGGGCACGAATGCCGGGTCCGCGCTGAAGAGCAGTGCGTCACAGCGCCCTTCAAAACCGGTGAGGTCATGCAGGGTTACCGTCGTCTCACCGTCGCGCAACTCCACCACCCCGCCGTCCTGCCAGGCCCAATCAGCGCCGTCAGTGCCGAAGGTGACCGCCAATGGAACGCCGTTCACCAGCACCTGGAAGCGTCCCGGGGCACCCGGCAATCCCCAGGGAGCCACCCAGTCCCGCGTACGCACCCATACACGAAACGTGCCCGCGGTCGGCACCGTCATGGTGGTTGTCGCATCCGCCACTGGACGGCCCAACCCATGCGCCAGCAGATAAGGTGATCCCATCTGCGCCATGCATTGCTGATCCAGCACCCAGCCGCCATAGGTGGCGAATTGCTCCGCTTCCACGAATAGCAGCGGATGGTGCGAGCGCGGTGATATCGGCGATGGTGATGTCATGACATATCCTCTTTCCGGAAACCCGTGCAAACCGTTTCTTAACGCTAATCGGCTTTCTCCGGTCTGTCAAGACGCGGTTCCCCCTCTTGCCGATTTCACTCCAGATGCGTAAGATACGCACATCGAGAGGACAGCATCATGCTCTTCGGCGCCGCGTATTACCCTGAACATCGTGATCCCGACCGCTGGGCGTATGACCTGGACAACATGGTCGCCGCCGCGGTGAACAGCGTGCGGGTGGGCGAGTTTGCCTGGGTGCGGCTGGAGCCGCGGGCGGGCGCATATACCTTCGACTGGCTGGATCGTTTTCTCGCGCTGGCACATGCGCGCGGAATTTCGCTGCTGTTGTGCCCGCCGTTGCGCACCCCGCCGGCATGGCTGGTGGCGCAGGATCCGTCGATGTTGATCGTGCGCGAGGACGGCGTGCGGCTGGAGTTCGGCAGCCGCTACACCTTCTGCATCAACCACCCACTGTTGCGCGCGCAGGGGCTGGCGCTGGCGGAGCGGTTGGCGGCGCATTACGGCGCGCACCCCGGCATCGCCGGCTGGCATCTGGACAATGAATACGGCGACGAACCGGACTGCCACTGCGACCACTGCGCGGCGAAGTGGCGGGAATGGCTACGAGAACGCTACGGCAGCATCGCGGCGCTGAATGACGCCTGGGGCACCGTCTTCTGGGGGTTGGAGTTCGACGCCTTCCCACAGGTACCCACACCGCGGGTGACAAAGGCACAGCCCAATCCCGCCTTGCTGCTGGCCTGGCGGCACTTCCGCAGCGATTGCACGGTGGAGATGGTCGGCCTGCACGCCGCCGCCGTGCGCCGACATGCCGGGCAGTTCATCACCACCAACAACCAGGCGCTGTGGAACAACCGCACGGATTACTACGCCATGGCACACCACCTGGATGTGACGGGCACCAATTACTACCCGCCCTACGGCGAGGACGGCCACCAGTTTTCCCTCGCGCTGGCCGCCTGCCGCAGTTATCGGGCACAGAATTTTCAGGTTCACGAGCTGCGGAGCGGACCGCAGAATTACCCGGGCGCCGGCGGCAGCAGTCCGGAGCCGGGCGAGGTGGTGCGCTCGACCGTGCACGCGGTGGCGCATGGCGCCGATGCCATTTATTATTTCCGCTGGCGCATCTGTCCCTTCGGTTCCGAGCAGCACTGGGGCAGCATCACCGATTACGATGGACGACCCACGCGCATCTATGACGAGGTGAAGATCGCCGGCGAGGGATTGCGGCGCCTGGCTCCCCTGCTCGCCGGCACCGAGGTAGTCAGCGACATCGCCGTGCTCTATGACTTCCCCACCCGCTGGCTGCTGGAGACAGGGGTGCCGCTCAACGTCCACGCCGCCTTTTATTTGGACCGCACCAAGCTGCTCTACCGCGCCGCCCGCACGCTGGGAGTGAATTGCGACACCGTCGGGCGCGACGGCGACTTCGCGCGCTACCGGGTGCTGTTGGTGCCGCCCATGCCGGCGGTGGACGATGCGCTGGCCGCCCGCCTGTGCGAGTATGTCGACGGCGGTGGTATGCTGCTCTGGCACCCGTGGAGCGGCGGTAAAGACGGCGACGCGAAGGTGTATCCGGGGCGGCTGCACCCGCTGCTGGAAGAATTGTTCGCCGTGCGCCTGCGCGACTTCATTGCAATGTCGCCCGACCAGCGATATGTGACACCCGACCCCGAGCATCCCGGCATGCCCGCCGGCCCGACGCGCCCCTGCACGTTGCGCCGGCAGGGACAGGAATACGAGGCCGGGCTCTACGCGGACCTGGTGGAACCGCACGGCGCGGAAACGGAGGCGGAATTCTGCACGGCCTGGTTCGCCGGATACCCCGCCTTGCTGCGTCATCGTCGCGGGCAAGGCACGGCGCGCTACCTCGCCACCTTCCCGGAAGAGCGCTTCTATTCAGACCTGCTCGTGAACGTCTTCGCGGAGTGCGGTGTGCAGCCCATTCTGCCCAATGTCCCGACAACGCTGGAGGTTACCGAACGCCGCGCTCCTGATGGCCGCCGCCTCATTTTCCTGCTCAACTACAGCCCCCTGGCGCACACCCTCCCGCTGGCTGTGCCCATGGATGACCTGTGGGCGGAAGAACGCTGCGCGGGCACCGTCACGGTGCGGCCGCACGGGGTGCGGGTGCTGCAATCGATCGCGGACGGCATTTGAAACCACGGCGGCAGCGAGGATCAGGTGCGGATTCCCTGATTGACTTCCCGCGTCAAGCCTACCGTCTTGCGGCACATGACGATCAGAATGCCGATGGTTTCAATCACCGAGAGCGCATACATCGGTAGCGGTAGTCATGCCATCATCACGAACGGCTGTCCGATGACGTCATCGATGGCTTTGCGCAAATCGTTCTTCGCAAACTGCTTATTCACAAACCCATCCGGCCGTGCCTCCTCCAACAGCGCCTGATCCTGGAGCATGCTGCGGACGGTGAGAATAATTACCGGGATATGCGCCGTGTCGGGATTGGCTTTGATGCGCCGGCATACCTCCCAGCCGTTCATGCCGGGCATGTTGATATCCAGCAGGATGCCATCAAAACCGTCGGCGGCAAGACAGGCCAGACCCGCGAGTCCGTTGCCGGCTTCCGCGACAGTATAACCCTCGCTTTCCAGCAACATCACGACCAGCGTGCGAATATACACGTTGGCGCATCCTGCCTGTCGCAAATCGCCCCCACCGCATACCGTACCGTACTCAAAGCACGCATGGCGCTATGACCTTCCGGACATATAACACCGGGCAACCTCGATCGTGGGGAGCGATGGCGTGAAAGCAGACGACGCACGGCGTGATTTGCGGGAACAGGTGCACGCCCTACGGGACGAAATCGCGAGGGTGCGCCGTGAAAACGAACGGCTTCAGCAAACCGAGGAGTTGTTCATCTCGCTGCGTGATAACATGCTCGATGCCGCGTACCGGCGCAATCTGCAGCAGGATAAATATGATTACGTCAGCCCCGTCATCGAGCAGATTACCGGATTCTCCGCGGAAGAATTCTGCCGATTCACACTGCGCGAAGTCATTGCGCGCATCCACCCCGACGACCGCGCGCTGGTGGATCAGGAAATCGTCCGTGCCATGACCAACATGAGTGGCAATTTCGCGTATCGTTTCTGCGGCAAGGATAATGCCTATCATTGGTTGGCCGATCATTTCACGGTCACGAAAGACGTTCACGGTAATCCGCTGTATCTCATCGGCATTGTGCGGGACATCACCGAGCAAAAGGGCATCGAGGAGGACCGTGAGCACCTGCTGGCGGCGCTTGATGCGACGATCGCATCCATTCCCGACGGCTATATCATTTATGACACCGTGGGAAACATTGTGCGCATGAATGCCATGGCGGAACAAATGATGGGCATTTCCTACGAGGACAGAACCGTGCCGTTTCAGGAGCGCGTGGCCAGACAACATATATACACCATCGAGGGACAACCGCTTCCGTTTGAACAATTACCGGCATACCGGGCACTCCATGGTGAGACCGTGCGCGGTATGCCCATCGTCATTCATCAACAGGCTCGCAGATATTGGCTGTCCGCCAGCGCCTCGCCGATTTGCATGCCTGATGGGCGAATGCTGGGTGTCGTGATGGAATTTGCCGATATCACGCTGTTGCATGAATTGCAGGAGCAGCAGCAGGTGTTCATGCACATGGTCTCGCATGATCTGCGCACGCCGCTCACCATCATCCACGGACACATGCAACTCATCGAAGACGCCATGCAAAAGGCCGGGATCGAAGAAGAGGTGCGCATCAGCATGCAGGCTGTCCGGCGCGGCATCGAGCGCATGACCGGCATGATTCAAGACCTGGCGGATATGGCGCGCGGCGAAGGCGGGCAACTGCAGTTGAAGTTAGAGCCGGTCGCCCTGTCCTCCTATCTCCCCGACTTGTTCGAGCGCCTGGCGACGACACTCGAGATCCAGCGTGTGCATACTGATCTTCCACCAGACCTTCCGCCGGTGCAGGCCGATTACAGCCGCCTGGATCGCATCATGAACAATCTGTTGAGCAACGCGCTGAAATATTCCGATCCCGGTACGCCGGTACTGCTCCGCGCCCGGCAGCAAAATGGCGAAGTCGTCGTGGCGCTCTCCGATGTCGGACAGGGCATTCCGCCGGAAGACATGCCCCATCTGTTTGAACGTTTTTACCGGGGCAAAGATGCACGCAAGGCGGAAGGCATCGGCCTTGGCCTCTATATTACCAGGTTACTGCTCGAAGCCCATGGCGGGCGCATCTGGGTCGAGAGTGCGGTTGGGAAAGGGAGTACGTTTGCCTTTTCACTGCCGGTAGCCGCAGCCGAAAATCCGTAGACTCCTGTGACGAACCTGACGATGAACAAGCATGATCCGAGAATAGCAGGGAACATACGCGGAGAAAGGTCTGTCTATGTGGCGACACATGTGGGATGGCGGAAATGGATGGTGGACGGTGATGATGATCGGCATGATCCTGTTCTGGATCGCGATTCTCGTGGGACTGTACAGTGCCCCCTCACTTGCGACGACTCTCCGGTCGAAAACGCATGACGCGCAAGGATGGCACACACGGAGTCAATAGCGGTAACCGTGTCATCGCACCTCTCTCCTCTCTCCCAATGCATTTCACCCGATTGCTGTACCATACCAGACATGCGGTGCAATAAGGATATTGAGAAGTGACATCGGTGTTCTATCGACCGGCACCTGTCGGAAGAGCCTGCATTGCGATGTTTCCGTTTTCGTCAACCATCCATTCTGCTGTGAAGCTACCGATGCCACCACTGCTCCTGCACACATTTCCCACCTATCTCCATGAAATTTCGACACATGCTGCCGTAGTATGGCAACCGTCACCTTATTCGCTGTCGAGATACGGTACCATAGTTCAGAAACAGGATGCTGAGGAGTAGGTGCCGTGGAAGATGAATCGCGCGCACGCCAGGAACGCATAACCACATTGGAGCATGAACTGCAAGTGTGCCGGGACAAATTGGCGCACACAGAGACGGAATGCGGGTATATGCAAGCACTCGTGGAAACGATGCCCACCGGCGTGATGATTGTCAATATCCACGGGGAGATCACACAGCTGAATTCGGCGGCACATGCGTTACTCGGTGAGCAGATCACTCCCTCGGTATATCAATCCGGCGAACACATAACGGTATCACACCCGGATGGGACGCCATTCCCAACCTATGACTATCCCATTATCCGCGCGCTGCAACATGGAGAAACGAGTTCCGGCGTCTTGATGCTGATCCGCAACACCGAAACCGAGCGTATTCTCTCGGTCGGCGCAAATCCGCTCCGCGATGCGAACGGCAATATTATCGGCGCCATCGCCACCTTTGACGAGGTGACCACTCGTCAGCGCGCTGAAGAAGAATGCCAGCGTTTGTTGAGCGAGCGTAATGCTATCATGGAATCCATTGCGGATGCCCTGGTGGTCTATCGCCCGGATGATACGATATTCAGCATGAATCGAGTGGCGGAGCGACTGTTCAACTACACGGAGGAAGAACGATCCGTCTCGTCCGCGGAACGCTTGCGCCGCCACCAGGTCACCCTCCCTGATGGTTCGCCCATACCGGAGGAGCGAATCCCGGCATGGCGAGCGTTGCATGGCGAGACGATTCACGGCGAAGTGATGGCCTTTCATCCTACTCCGGACACCATGGTCTGGCTCTCCGCAAGTTGCTCACCGGTCCTCTCCCCGCAAGGACGCATCCTGGGAGCCGTCAGCATCTATACCGACATAACCGCACAGCGGACATATCAGCAGGAGCGCGAGCGGTTGCTGACCACTATCGAAGAGCGTGTTGCCGAACTGGATGCTATGATTTCGTCCTTGCCGCACGCGGTCGCCATGTATAGTCTCTCCGGCGAAATTATCCATACCAATACCTGCGGGGTTGAAGTGTTCGGCTTTACCCCGGAGGAGTGCCAACTGCCGATGGAAATACGCTGGGCGCATCTGCAAGTGAAAACTCCCGATGGCAAGCCGTTTCCGTTGCATGAGTTACCTCCCCGCCTGGCCATGCAAGGGGAAGTGTTGCACAACGTTGAGGTAATTGTTTACCGTCCGGACGGCCCGCACTGGCTGCTGGTCAGCGCTGCGCCGGTGCGTACCGGCGAACGCATCATCGGCGCCGTGGCCATCTTTACGGACATCACCACCCGCCGGCAAGCCGAGGAAGCACTGCGGGAGAGCGAGCGCACACTCGCGCGGTCGCAGGCCATGGCGCACGTGGGCAACTGGACATGGGACGTCATACATGACCACATCACCTGGTCGGAAGAGGTGTATCGTATCTTTGGTCTGTCGAAGGAGGAGTTCGGACAATCGTTGGAAAGCGTACAACACCGTCTCCATCCTGATGACCAGGCGTTATTTATGGAGTACCTCGCGGAAGTCATCGCCGGACGTCCGCGCGCACAGTATGAGCTGCGTATTCTCCGCCCCGACCAGACCATACGCAATCTGCTCGTGCTTGTGGGTGAAATCAAGGTTGATGCAGCCGGCAAGCCGACACACGTATTCGGCGTCTTGCAGGATATCACCGAGCGCAAACGAGTCGAAGAGGCACTCCGCGACAGCGAGGAACGTTTCCGTGCCTTCTCAGCATCCACGACGGAGGGGATTGCCCTACATGAACATGGTCGAATTATTGAAGTGAACCAGACCTTTGCCGACCATCTGGGCTACACCGTGCAGGAAATGCTGGGACGGTCGGCGTTGGACTTTACCGCGCCTGAATCACGCGAGGAGATGGCCCGTCACATCCAGAAAGGCGATCCCGGTCCGTATGTGGCGGCCTCATTACACAAAGATGGCTCGCGCACCATCGGCGAAATTCGCGCGCGCAATATTACATACAAAGGCCATTCCGTACGCGTGGCGGCGGTGCGCGATATTACCGCCCAGAAAAGGGCGGAGGAAGCTTTACGCGAAAGTGAAGCGCTCTTTCACTCGCTGGCGGATAACGCCAACGCGGTCATCAGCATTGTGCAAGGCACGCGATTCGTTTATGTCAATCCCTATTTCGCGCGCCTCAGTGGCTATAACCGGGAAGAGTTGCTTCAACTGGACACTTCCCAACTGGTTGCCCCACAATTCCGCGACATGGTGATGGAGCGGTCTCGGCGACGCCAGGCAGGTGAGGCATCGGTACCATCCCGCTATGAATTTACCGTCCTCACCAAGGATGGAGAGGAACGCTGGGTTGACTTCGCCGCGGGGGTGACTGAGTATCATGGTCATCCGGCAATCATTGCTATTGCGTATGACATCACCGACAGCAAGCGGTTCGAGAACGCCTTGCGGGAGAGTGAAGCGAAATTTCGCAGCTTATTCGAGCATATGAGCGAATCCATGACCATCGATGAGATCATCTTTGATAGTGCTGGGCATCCCATCGATTGGATCATCCGCGATTGCAATCCCGCGTACGAAAAAATATTCCAGCGGCCACGTCAGCAGTCGATCGGACAGCGCGCCACCGTACTCTACCCATTTCTGCAGCAAAACTTGGAGGAGTTTCAAGCGTATGCGCGACGTATTGAACAGGGTGAGTCTATTACGACGGAATTCAATGATCTTCAAACCGGCCGACTCTTGCTCATTTCCGCCTTCCCGATGGGGAATCATCGTTTCGGAACGATCGCCACCGATATCACCGAACGAAAACAGGCCGAGCAGGAGCGTGAAGGATTGCTGCGGGAAGTCGAACACCGGGTTGCCGAACTCGATGCCAGCTTTTCCGCGATCAGTGATCCGATACTGCTTTTCGATGCGAACGGCGTGATCAAACGCGCGAATGCGGCTGCCACCCGTCTTGTTGGCCGTGCAACCGTGGGAACGCAGCATATTGCTTTAGTCGGTGCCTTGTCGATGCGGCACCCCGATGGCCACCCCGTACAAGAAGACGAGAGTCCGGCAATCCGTGCCACCCAGGGTGAAGCGGTCACGGATATGCATGTACTCATCACGGATTCCCAGGGACGCGTCTCCGAGATGCTCATCTCCGCGATTCCCTTGCAAGCGGACCAAACCATCTGGGGAGTCATCAGCTACTGGCATGACATTACCGAACGGGAGCGGCTGCTTCGCGAGGTCGAGCGGCACGCGGTGGAACTGGATGCCTCATTGAACTCGATCGCTGACGGCGTGGTTATCTTCGCGCCGGATGGCACTATCGTACGCGTGAATCCGACGGGAAAACGGCTGACGGGATTTACCCTGGGCATGGCGGCTGAACCATCAGCAAGCGACCAGGTGATTCCCGGCATGGAAACACCCGAAGGCCAGGCCGTGCCGATCGAGAACATGCCGCCTGTCCGCGCATTACGCGGCGAGACCGTGCGTGGTGAGTTGCTGGTGTTCCGCCCCCCGTTGATACCCCAGGCGATCTGGGTGTCGATCAGCGCAGCGCCATTGCGACTGCCGGACGGGACACGGTTGGGGGCTATCGTCACTATTACCGATATCACCCAACTCCATGCCTTGCAGGAACAACAGCAAGCGCTCCTGCATATGATCTCTCATGATTTGCGCACGCCATTAACTATCATCAACGGACATGCCCAACTCGTTGAAGACACCATCCGAGACGCTGGGGTGGATGGCGTCATTGCACAGAGCATGGATGCCATCCACCTGGGTATCGAACGCATGGATCGCATGATCCAGGATCTAGTTGATGCCGCCCGGGCGGAAGGCGGACAATTAGAACTGAAACGGCAGTCGGTCGATCTGCGGGCGTATCTCGATGATTTGCTGTTGCGCAGCGTGACGGCGTTGGACACCGGACGGATTCAGGCTGTGCTGCCCGACAACCTTTCGCCCGTCTCCGCCGATTACGACCGGCTTGAGCGCATTCTCACCAATCTTCTCTCCAATGCCTTGAAGTATTCCGCTCCCGGCACACCGGTGCTGGTGCGCGCGCAGCAGTCGAATGGAGAGATCGTGGTATCGGTGACCGACCAGGGAATGGGCATTCCGCCGGAGGATGTCGACCACCTCTTCGAGCGCTTTTACCGTGCACGCGGTGAACAGAAAGCGGAAGGCCTGGGCTTGGGTTTATATATCGCGCGTATACTGGTGGAAGCCCACGGCGGACGCATTTGGGTCGAGAGCGAACACGGCAAAGGCAGCACGTTCTCCTTCACTCTGCCGGTCGCATGACTATTGCGGAGTTCCCCGTTGTCACATATGCTCCTCCCCTATGACATTAATCATATGCCATGAGGACATTGCCCCCTATACTCGTAAATGTGAGCAGGCCGACGCTGTGGCGGGTGCGCCGTAACGGGGAGGATGACGATGATGGAACAA
The DNA here is from genome assembly GCA_964472305.1 of uncultured bacterium. Taxonomy (GTDB): domain Bacteria; phylum Armatimonadota; class Hebobacteria; order CAIYQO01; family CAIYQO01; genus CAYYJR01. The sequence goes on along the minus strand of CAYYJR010000020.1, from coordinate 41,844 downwards.
CGTAATAGCGATGCCGGGATCGCACAAACGAAGGTCGATACTGCCGGAACGGCAGTCGGCTCGGTTTCCTATCTGGAACGGAATATCAAAGAACTGCTGACTGAGTTTCCCGCGCTGGGCGACGTGTTGAACGCCTACAACATCGGTTGCGTCGCCTGCACTGTCGGCACGTGCCAGTTGAAGGATATCGTGCAATTCCACTCATTGCCGGAAGACCAATTGCGGGCATTACTATCCCGCATCGCCAGGACGATAGATCCCGATGGTGCGATTGAACCGCCATGTGGCGCGGAGGTCGCGGTGCAGACGGTTCACCGGGAAATCAACTATTCGCCACCATTGAAGAGCCTGGTGCGGGAACATGCGCTGATTAAACGCTGGCTGGCCTTGATACCCGACGTCATTGCCGCGATTGACCTGGGACGGGAAGCGGATCGACAGTTGCTGCGGGACGGCATCGATTTCATCCGGTCATATGCCGATCAATTTCATCACGCGAAAGAAGAGGATATCCTGTTCAAGCATTTCGACGAACGGCAGGAGATCATTCGCGTGATGCGTGAAGAGCATCTCACCGGACGCAACCATGTCAAAGCGATGGTAGACGCCTTGGAAACACGCGACTCCGCCCGGTTGGCAAAGCACCTGGATGGCTATCGGAAGCTGCTCACTGAACACATCAACAAGGAAGATGAGATTCTCTATCCCTGGATGGACCGTCAGTTCACGACATCCCAAATCGGGGATTTGTTCCGGGAATTCAGCCTGGCGGATAGTCGTGTTGATCCCGGCATGACCGCCAGATTTGAGCAGTTCATCGAACGGCTCGAACAACGTATGAAAGGAAATCGGTGAGAATGATGAGTCAAATGCATGAGCATGCCTGTCCGGGTTCCAAAATGCAGCACTTCGCCGCGGCGGAACCGGCTACTTCAGAAGCGACCGGAACGCGACCGTCGCAACTGCGGCAATGGCCCGTCCAGTTGCACCTGGTATCGCCGTTGGCGCCATACTTCCAGGGGGCGGATGTCGTCCTCGCGGCGGACTGCGTAGCCTACGCGGTCGGAGATTTTCACCAGGATTACCTGCAAGGCAAAAGCCTAGCGATTGCCTGCCCGAAACTCGACGCCAATCAGGATATCTATGTCACGAAAATTCAGGCGCTGATCGAAGAGGCAAAAATCAACACGCTGACGGTGATGATCATGGAAGTGCCCTGTTGTTTCGGGTTGCTCAACCTGGCCCGCAAAGCCGCGGAGAGCGCCGTCAGGAAGGTTCCCATCAAATGCATCACCATCAGTGTGCGAGGTGACGTTCTTTCGGAAGAATGGGTGTGAGCCGCATACCGAAAGCGCTGTGGGGTACATAGGAAATACCCAGCGCGGAACAGCATGGTACTGAAGTGCACTGGCACGCCTGCGTAACAGCGAGGAGGTCGCATTCTCATGAGTGGATGCCCCGGCCAGGATACCCGTTTCTGGAAGCCTGAAGATATTTTCGAGCTGCAATGCAGCCATTGCGGGAATACAGTGGAATTTTTTAAGAACGATGGGTTCCGCCGCTGCGATCACTGCGGTAGCCGCGTGGTGAATCCGAATATCAGCATTGGCTGCGCATTATGGTGCAAACAGGCGAAAGAGTGTCTGGGTTATGATCCCCTGCAACAGGACGATGCGGGTGACGCGTTGTCGCTGGCGGATCAGTTGATCGCCGCGATGCAAGAGGAATTCGGCGAGGATCAACGGCGCATCACGCATGCGTTACAGGTGCTCGAATACACCGAGGAACTGTTGCGCACGGAAACAGCCGATCCCCGAGTGGTATTCGCCGCGGCTATTCTTCACGATATCGGCATCCAGGAAGCGGAGCGCCGTCATGGGTCTGCCGCCGGGAAGTACCAGGAGATGGAAGGACCCCCGATTGCGAAACGCATCATGACGGCGATCGGACTGGACGCGGCGACCATCGAGCATGTCTGCCGCATTGTGGGCAGCCACCATAGCGCCGGAGATATCGACACCCCGGAATTCCGCCTGGTGTGGGACGCCGACTGGCTGGTGAATATTCCGGAGGAATACGCCGATTGCGACGCCGACCGGTTGCAGGACATCATCATGAAAGTGTTTCGCACCAACACCGGAAAGCAACTGGCGTTTAGGAAATTTCTCGGGCAAGACACCATGGCACATAACACCGGCTAATTGCCGTACGCCAAGTAGCCGGTCATCGCGGCTTTGCTGGCATCGTGCCCATGTTGCGGTATTTTCCCGACAACCGTAGCCTGTTTTGTCATGCCGGCACCAGCCACTCTCGCCGGGTGTCGCGATAATAGCGATGGATGGAAGGAGGCTGAGATGCCGATTCGCACCGTAGAGGCCGAATGGCACGGCACCCTGCGCGACGGGCAGGGGACAATGCAGTTCGCGGGATATTCCGGACCCTTCTCGTTTGCATCGCGCTTCGAGGAGGGTTCGGGAACGAATCCGGAGGCGTTGATCGGCGCGGCGCACGCCGGATGTTTCAGCATGCAATTAGCCGGCAACCTGGCCAAGGCCGGTTACACCGCCGAACGCATTCATACCCGCGCGCTGGTGCACCTGGACAAGTCCCCGGAAGGCTTCACCATCACCGAAATCGAATTGCATTCCGATGCTCGGGTGCGGGGTATCGACGCTCAGGCATTTCAACAGCACGCACAGGACGCAAAACAACACTGCCCGGTTTCACGTGCGCTGGCGGGGGTGCACATTACGTTGGAAGCACGCTTGGCGTAAACAACTGTCCTGTCAGCCCGTGATGTCGTTTTGCGCGGCCTCGATCTCCTGCCGGACCGTCAGCGCGTCGTCCTGCAGATTGATCTCCGCGTAGAGTTGCGCGGATTGGGTGAGATATTCGAGCATCACGGCCCGCGCGCCGACGGCACGCTCCAGCCGCCCTAATTCGCGCAACGTTTCCGCTTCGCCGTGCCGAAAGCCGATTTCATGGTAAATGAACAGCGCTTCCTTCAGGCTGTCGCGCGCGGTGGCAGGCTGGTCGATTTCGCGATACAAGGCGCCCAGATTTTCATAACAGGCTGCCTCGCCCAACCGCGCGTCGATGTCGCGGTAGATCAACAACGCGTCGCGATAACACTGCTCCGCCTCGGCGTGTTTCCCGGTTTTGCGACAGATATCTCCCTGGCTGGTGATGCAGTTCGCTTCACCCAGTTGATCGCCGATCTCCCGGTAAAGCGACAACGCATCGGTAAATCGCTGCTCGGCATCTGTAAAACGGCCAAGCATGTAGAACATGTTGCCGAACGCTTTAATGCAGTTTGCTTCGCTCAGCCGGTCGTCGAATTCCTGGTAGATGGTCAGGGCTTCCGCGAAATACGTTTCCGCTTTCTCATATTGCATCATCAACCGATGCACGTCACCGAGGCTCTTCAAGCAGTCTGCCTCGCTCAACCGGTCGCCGAGTTCGCCGTAAATCGGCAGGGCCTCGGCATAACTGGCAATCGCCGCGGGATAGTCGGCCAGCATCGAGTGCACGTTGCCCAGGTGCTTGATGCACTTGGCAATATTCAAGCGATCATTCAGTTCACGGCAGATGGGCAGCGAATCGTTGTAATGCTCGCGCGCGGCGTGATAGTCGTCGAGCATGTAATGCACGTCGCCAAGGCTGCGAATGCACACCGCTTCGCCCGACCGATTGCCCAGCGCCCGATAAATTGGAATCGCATCCTCGAAGTACCGTTGCGCGGCGGTATAATCGTCATTGGTATAGGCGATGTTGCCCAGCCGCAGCACGCATTCCGCTTCTTCTTGGCGATTGGCGAACTCGCGAAAAATCGGCAGCGCCTGTTGATAACACGCGAGCGCCTCCGCATATTCGTCCAGCATATAGTTGACATCGCCCAGGCTTTTCAAGCACAGGGCTTCACACGGACGATCTCCCAACAGGCGCGCGGCGGAAATGGCCGCCTCCAGTCGGCGTTTTCCCTCCATGCCGGCGCCGCGCCAGGCATAAAATTCGCGCAGTGCCAGCGCGAAATGGGTAATCGCGACGTGTTGACCACTCTCGATGGCACGGTCGAAAAAGACATGCAGATTCGGCAGGTCGACGGTGATGCGCGTCAGCGCGGTTTTACTGCCATCACGGCCGATATGCCGGCTTTGCTGCTCGGCCAGAGCAGTGAGGAAGGATCCCACCGCGGTAAAATCCGCTTCCCGGCTGTCCCAGGTCAGGCGGGATGCGAAGGCGCGCACCGGGGCCAGCATATTCCAGCGATCACGGCGCGGAGTGACCAGCGAACTGCGTACCAGGTGGTTGATGGCCTCTTCCCAATCATCCCCCAGCACGGCGTCGAGCAACTCCTCCGAGACGCCGACGGGCAGCAAGGCAAAGATGCCGAACAGGCGGCGCGCGTCGCCGCGCTCGGGCAACGCCAGGTAGGAAAGCGCGATGGAGTAATCCAGATCAGTCAGGTGGCTGCGCTCTTCCTCGTCGATGCCCGGCACCTGCAGCGCGGTGGTCTTGCGCTTGGCCCAACGCTGGGCGGTGCGCTGCAGCGATCCATCGTCGAGTAAACGCTCGGCAGCCAGCACAATGGCCAGCGGCAAGTCTTCCCACTCACCGAGCAGTTGTGCAAGGATGGCATCATCGCCATCGTGCCAGGCATACCCCTTATTCGTAGCCAGTTGTTGGAACAGCGTGCTGGCGGCCTGGCGATCGAGCGGGTGCACGTGGTAGCGGCATTCGTCGGTCAAGACCAGCCGCTCGCGGCTGGTCAACAGCAGGCGCGGCGCATGAGTGTGGGCGAGCAGGTCGGCGAAAAAGGCGCGCACCGCGGCGCGATCGCCGCGCAGCGGGGTTTCCAGGTTGTCGAAGATAAGCAGGCCATTCAGGGTGGAGATGCGCGTGGCAAGTTCGCGGGTATCATTGATCCCGGTGAGGTCAAATGCCGCCAGCGTGGCACCGAGCACCGCGTTGGCATCGGAGGCGCCCTGCAAATCGATAAACACCGCGCCATCGCGAAAACGTCCCGCGCCCATCGCCCGATGCGCGACGGCGCACGCCAGTTGCGTTTTGCCGACGCCAGGCGAACCGATCAAGGTAATCAGCCGATGGTCAGACAACTGCGCAAGCAATTCGTCAACCTGTACGTCGCGTCCCGTGAAGTAGCCCGACGGTCGCGGCACCGTGGCGGGCGCCTTCTGATACACGGTCGGCAGATGTATCGGCGCGGCGCGACGCCAATCCACCAGATAAATCTGCACGCGAGTGCCGGTATCTTTGGGCTCCAGCCACCCGAGGAAAACGGCCAACCCGGCTAACGCATCCGGCAAACCGCTTTTCGTATGGAAATCGATAAAGATCCGGTCATGCAGCCGTAGCGTCTCGAATTCCGCGCGGGACACGCCGTGAGGATCCTCGTGAAACGCGGCAGCGTCAGCCTGTTCCAGCCGGGCGGCCCGATTGGCCGCGTCACCCTGGCGGTCGTTCAGGTCGGCGATCGTCAGTTCACCGAAGGCGATGCCGATGCGCGCGTGGATCTCGACATCTCCCATTTCACTCGGTGAAAGATGATCCAACGCCTGCATGATGGCGATGGACGCCTGTACGGCATCCTCTTCGCGGGGAAACGTCACGAAATACCCGTCGCCGGTGAATTTCACCAGCCTGGCGTTGCACATGTCCGCCGCATGGCGCACCACGTGCCGCAACGCCTCTTTGACCTCATGCGCGCGCTGCGTGCCATATTTCGCCGTCAATCCACTCGACTTTTCCAGGTCGAGTATCATCACAGCTTCGTGAACGACTTGCGCTTTCTGCGACATGGCGTGCATGATCCCCAGGGTAAGACGGTACATCGTGGTTCCGCGTTGTGTGTTGCACGGCGCTCCCGCCGGCGGTGCAACACAGGATGCATACCGCTGGGAGTCCCTTTCCACGTTTCGCACCAGGGATAACCGGTGTGTCTATTGGTCATTATACTGCAAAATGGGGCACGGGGGGGGAGAACACGGGAAGCTTGTTTAGAATTGAGCATCGTGCTCGTGATGATGATCCTCAAACAGCACGTCGAGAAAAGGATTTCTACAGTTTGCGCTTAGCAAGGTTCGTTGACAAAATTGTGCGAGGTGCTCGAGCCAGGAAGGAGGATCGCATGGGGATGGTCGGACGAAATACTACAGACCTTCCGCATTACCACGAAAGGTGGGGTTGATCCTGGGCGGATCCCCATGAACCGACGTAGGTGAAATCTTGATCAGTCCCCTCAGTAATCTGTGTCATCCCGGATCCATCAGCGCGCATGATATAAATATCGTTGCTTCCACTGCGGTTCGAAGTGAATACGATAGATCCCCCATCCGGACTCCAACTGGGATTCCCATCGTTAAATGCGCCGGATGTCAATTGCACCAAACCGGTACCATCGGTGTTCATGCTATAGATCTGACCATTCCCACTCCTGTCGGAGCTGAAGGCAATGCGCGTGCCGTCAGGACTCCAGGCGGGAGAAATATCGCTTCCAGGATCGTTCGTGAGACGCTGTGGATTTGACCCATCCGCATTCATGATATAGATCTCTGCATTGCCATCACGCTGACTCTTGAAGACGATCCGCGCGTCATCCGGGCTCCATGATGGTCCGCTATCATTTGTTGCGGTCAACTGAATGGGAGAAGAACCATCAGCATTCATCACTCCGATTCCGCTGCCGCCGTTATCGTTATAGACAATTTTCCGCCCATCATGGCTCCATACCGGACTTACCTCCGAATACCCGGGCGTATTCGTGAGTTGGGTGACGTTGGTACCATCGCGATTCATGCAGTATATATCAAACAACTCTACGCCCGTTAATGTTGACATGTAGCTTATTTTCGTGCCATCGGGATTCCAACTTGGGCACCAGTCACTCCAGGAGGTGGTCGTCAAACGCT
>CAYYJR010000020.1:0-34815 GCA_964472305.1 uncultured bacterium | reverse complement strand
CGCGCTGGCGGGCTTTTTCGCGGGTGCGCTCGAAGACGGGGAAGAGCAACGCGGCCAGCACGCTGATGATCGCGATGACCACCAGCAACTCGACCAGGCTGAAGCCGGTTGTCTTCCGTGAATAATGCAAGCGATGAGACCTTTAGTACAGATGATACGTATACAATACATTAACAGATATGTTTTCCCTGGACAAGGGTTTGCTCGGTTTCTTAATCAGCAGTTAACGCGGTAACGTGGGCAACCGCCCGCGGAAGGCGGCGGAGAGGGGCTGGGTGGTGTCGATGAAGAGCAGCGCTTCCACCTGCGTGCCGGTGAGCAGACTGATGACGTAGGGTTCGGCACGCCGCGGCAACGACAGGTCGAGGGTGATCCGCCCGTGGGCATCCGGGTGTAATGGGCTGACGATCTCGCCATCGCGCATGAGCAACACCGGCGTGACGTCAGGCACGCGGGCGGTGGCAAAGAGCCGTAAACCGGTGAAAGGCGTCACCGCTGTTGCGGTGGTCACGGCCAACCGGTCGCGCACGGCGTGCGTCACCGTGACCGGCTCATCCGCATGATCGGTGTTCAATTCCGCCTCCCACACCAATGTGTGGCCGACCGACACCGCCAGCGCGTAGCGACCACTGTGGTTGGCGAAAGTCAGCGCGGCATCGATGTGCCCGTCTTCCGGTTGCAGCGTGCGCACGCAGTATTGCTCAACCCAGATCTTCACCTGCTCCGCCGCCCCGTCGCCCGTCAGGCGCAGCGCCAGCGTTTCGCCGGTGGTGTCGGTGAGTTCCGCGCCTACCAATTCCACGCGCGGAACGGCAAACAGTTGCCCGGCGTAATATGTATTGCCCACCTTCACCACGCCGACGCCCAGGCAAGTCCACTCAGGCAACAGGATATTCGCACGATGACCAGGGCTGCGCATCCAGAGTTGGACGAAATAGGCGGCGAGGCGACCGGGGTCGGTGACGCGATAACCTCGGGAGGTGAGAATATTTTCGCCCACCTGCTGGCCCCAGTAACCGGCGTAATACGCGCGCTGATTCGGAGTGCTCCAGGCCACCACCGGCGACGCATGGCTGAAGTACCCGCGCTGCCCCATCTCACGGCAGTGCTGGCGCTCGGCGATGCACAGCGCGGTATTCCACCGCACCGGCGCCAAGCCGCGCTTGCGGCGTTCCACATTGGTCCGCGCGAGGATCGCCTGCTCGATATTCACCAGACCGGGAAAGGCCGCCGCCGTCCACTTCGGCGCCAATACCGCCGACGACGGCTCCTGCGCGCGCAACGGCGCGACGCACAGCAACAATAGCAGCATCCCATAGCATGTCAAACGCTTGTACACGAAGTATCCCGTCGATTGCACCCCTACCAATGCCCGTTATCGCCGTGGCAGCCAGACGACCATCTCGCCAGGGTCGCGATTGTCCCACGTGCAGTAGGGTACCGCACGCAGAGACACGTACCGGCTCGGTGCGGGAGGCGCGATGGCGTAAAGCGTCTCAGACCAAGCGTCCTCGTCCGGCAGCAGCGCGTCGCCTTCGATCACCACCACTCCGCCCAGCAGCGCCGCATCGAAGCGGGCGGTGAACCGCGCGTCATCCGACAACTCAACGCGGCGCGCGCCGAACGGATTATCGCACCCCTCCAGGCAATACACCAGCGGCCCGCGCTGCAATGCCACGCGGCCACGGTCTTCCTGCACGTTGGGATGCGCTTCCACGCGCTCCACCGGCATGTCGAGATGCAGCGTCACCGTATCCCCCGTGTGCCAGTTGCGTGTCAGACAGGCATAGCCGCGCTCCAGCGGCGGCTCCACGGGTTGGCCGTTCACCTGCACCCGGAAACCGCGGCACCAGCAGGGAATGCGCAAGCGCAGCGTGAATGACGCCGGCGTTTCCGGCTCGACGACCAGACACGCCTCGCCATCCCAGGGGTATTGTGTCTGCTGGCGCAGCATAACCGGCGTGCCGTCCGCCAGCGCCATCCGCCCCTCACCCTGGACATACAGGTGCACTGCCACGCCGTCGGCGCCTTGCGAGTAGACATATTCGCCCAGCGATGCGAGCAGGCGGGCAATATTCGGTGGGCAGCACGCGCAGTCGAACCACGCCTGGCGGTGGTGCGTGCCATCGCTGGCCAATGGATTTTCATAGAAAAATCCTTCGCCGTCCAGCGACACGCCGCTGATCACGCCATTATACAGCGCGCGCTCCATCACATCGGCATATTTGCCGTCGCAATCCCATTGCAACAGGCGATGGCTCCAGTAGACGAGTCCGATGGCGGCACAGGTCTCCGCATAGGCTGTGTGGTTGGGCAAATCGTAAGGCGTCGTGAATCCCTCATTATGCCGCGATGGGCCAATGCCGCCGGTCAGATACATCTTCCGCAGGCATAAGTCGCTCCACAGCCGCTCGCACGCGCCACGCAATCCCTGGTCGTTCAACAGTCCGGCCAGATCGGCCATGCCGCTGTACAGGTACATGGCGCGCACGGCGTGCCCGGCCACTTCCTGCAATTCGCGCACCGGCGCCTGCGCCTGGCAATAGTCGTATGTACGCGCCCAGTAGTGCTCCCGTTTCTCTCCGCGCGCTTCTGCTTCGATGTCGAAGTAATGCGGTTGCCAGCCGCGTTCGTCAATGAAATACCGGCTTAACCGCAGGTACCGCTCCTCACCGGTGGCATGGTACAGCTTCACCAGCGCCAGCTCGATCTCTTCATGCCCGCAATACCCGCGTTTTTTTCCGGGTTCGGTGCCGAATACGGTGGCGATGTAATCGGCATACCGGCACAGCACGTCAAGCAGCGCGCGCTTGCCGGTGGCCCGAAAGTGCGCCACCGCCGCCTCAATGAGGTGTCCGGCGCAATACAGCTCGTGGCAGTCGCGCAGGTTCGACCAGCGTTTCTCGGGTTCGACAATAGTGAAATAGACGTTCAGGTAGCCGTCCGGTTGCTGCGCGGCAGCGATCAGCGCGATCACCTCGTCGAGTTGCGCTTCCAGTGCCGGATCGGACACGGTAGCCAGGCAATAGCTGGCTGCTTCGATCCATTTGGCGACATCGGAATCCCAAAACAGGTGCGGCCTTGGCTCCACGCCCGGCTGCCAGTCCAACCGGAAGGCATCGATGCGCCCGGTCTCTTTACACTGCCGGTATTGCGCGGGCAAGGTGCGCTCGCGATTCACCCGCAGGCGTGGCGCCCAGAACACGTCGTCCACGCGCACATTGGTGAACGACACCGGTGAGAAGCGACGGAAGGTATGCGCCAGAGATGTCATAGGGGATTCCTTAACATCGATCGACCAGGATCTCGTCCCAGATCGCCGTCAGTTGAGGTTTTATAGCGGCGCAAAGCGCGGACGCGCCGCCGGAGCGAATATTGCCGTCTTCCACGCCCAACGCGGTCATCCCGGCCAGGCGAATGGCGACGACGCCCGCGCTGCTGTCTTCGATACCGATCGCTTGCTCCGCGGGCACGCCCAGCGGCAGCAGCACTTCGGAATACAGCCAGGGGTGCGGTTTCGCCTGCTGCTCGCCCAACGTGCCCGCCTGGCCGGCTTTGATGGTCATGCCGGCGGTGACGATGCTGTCGTAAAACGTGAGCGGATCGCCCAACTCCATTGTCGCGAAGGCGCTGACGATCTCCGGCCACGCTTTCTGGTAGAGGCCGGAGGTGACCAGCCCGATCTTCACCCCGCGGGTCTTCAGATTGAGCAGGAATGTCTTTAGACCGGGCGCGGGAGTGAAAGCGCCGGTGCGCCCGCGCCCAGCCAATATTTCACCCATCTCGAATTCGGTAATCTCGAAGTAATGCTGTCGGGCGCGCGCCAGCGTCGCGCCCGGTTGTCCGGAGCAATACGTGCGCAGGCAATATTCCAGGTGTTCGGTGACGCTGAAGCCGGAAACGAAAGGTAAATCGGACGGGGTGAAGCGAAACTGCTCGTCGTCCAGCAGGCGTGCGGTGGTGCGTTCGATGATATAGATCCAGAAGGACTCACTGTGCACGCTGGTGCCGTCCAGGTCCATCAACACCGCGCGCACGCGGTCGGGCAGCGGCGCGGCGCGCAGCGGGTAATACGCGGGTATGCCGACGTTGCTCGGGAGGTAGACCAGCGTCCGTCCCTCACGCGCGAGCAACACCGCCTTGCGGTCATGGGTGACGGCGATCGCCATCACGCCGGCTTCGCCCAGGCGCATGACTCCCAATCCGGGAAAGTCGTAGCTGTCCAGGACGGTCAACCCATCCGCGGGCAGGGAACCGATGCCGTAGAGCTCGGTCGTCAGCGTCGAATACATGCTTACCATGATAACAGGGGCGCGGACGCGGCGCAATACTGGAGCGATTTCCGGGCAGCATTCCTGCATTCGCGCATGCCCGATGCGCCTTAACATCGGCGAAGCCTCTCCCCTACCCCGCCGGCACAAATCGGCCGATTATCGCTAGCAGCCTCTCCCCATCCTTCACTTCTCCGCCAGTCGCACTTCGATGCCGCACAGCACCGGCGCGTATGTCGATCCGGCGTCGGGTATCAGCGTGACGCGCAACTGGTCGCCGATCATCACATCGGTAAATTCACGCATCAGCGCTGTGTTGGGGGCGCCGGCTTCCTTCACCGGGTCGAAATGCGTCAGTACCGCTTTTTCCTGCAGGGTGACGCTGAAAATCCGTTCGCCGGGGCTCGCGCCATCCGGCTCACTGAAGTGCAGGCGCACGGTGTAACGCGCCACGCCGGGTTGATCCTTCGCCAGCGTTACCACAATGGCGGCGGCGCCTTCCAATCCCGATGCAGCCACCCATGGCAATCCTTTTTCGGCAAAGAACGCGCTGTGCCGGCGGAACCAGGCGATCTGTTCGCCGGTTACGCTGACAGGCACATCCGGCGAAGGGCCACCGACGCTGGGGTAATCCAGCCAGAGCAAGCCGTCATCCGCTTTGCGGTCGCCCGGCGCGCCGAAGTTGATGCCGACCTGCCGCACGCGCCCCGGCGCCAGTGGGGTGGAAAAATCATTCCACGTCCAGGTCTCTACCTCCGGCATATATACTAGCGCCAGCGAGGTTTGCAACTGGTAGCTGCACGTGCAGGTGCGCGTGTAATCGGGAATGGAGAGCACGCCGTCGGCGGGGATCATGTTATTCGTGCAACCCGACTTGGAGCCACCGAAGTTGCCGGTGCCGCTGTCGCCGCGAAGGTCGTAATAGCCGGCGGCGCCGGAACGAAAACAGAGCAGTGACGGGCTGCCGATCACCTCGCCGCAACCGTAGGAACGCGAGTACGTCCACGGCATCTGCGTGCCTGTGAGCGGGTGCGCGCGCGTGACAAGGTCACCTGTACTCAAACTGAGTTGCCGTCCGCCGCGTGCGGAGGAAATAATGGTGTCGCCGTGCAGGATCAGCGGGCCCTGGTAACCGAGCGTATTATCCCACTGCAGCGCTCCGTCGCGCCCGCGATAGGCGACGAGTCGGTTAGAGGGCTCATCGAAGAGCATGTCGCGCGACGCCCGACCCGATTGGATCAGCACATCGCGTTCCGTCGCATAGCCCAACCAGGTGCCGAACGCCTTTTCTTGCTGCCACAGCACTTCCCCGCTACGCAGGTCCAGCGCCAACAGTTTGGGGGCGCTGTGGTCAGGTACACCCAGCCTGTTCAGCTTCGCGAGGACGTTTTCGGCGAGACGATCAATACAGAACAGCTTCCCATTGCCGGCGACGATGGCGTTGTGGCGAAATCCGTATTGCGCCGCGTGCCGCCACAGCAGCTTGCCGGTGAAGCGATCCAGCACGACCAACTGCCCGCTGGCGGTGGCATTCCAGTTACTCTGCCCGATGCGCTCGTTGTCAAAGATCAGCGGTTCCAGCGTGCCGATCAACAGATCGTCACAGACGGTAATAAAGGCCCATACACCCGGCTCCGCCCCGGCGGGAGTTGCGGGTGCGGTAAATTCCGCCAGCGTCTTGCCGGAGGCCGGATCGAGTCGCAGGCACTTGCGGCCATATGCGACGTAAATCCCATCGGGCAACGATAAATAATTGCTGCCCAGCGCGTTGGCGCCCGGCTGATGCTCTGTGTTGTCATACGCCTTGCCTATGCCCGGCAGCGCCGCCTCCCACAATGTGCGCCCGGTGTAGACATCGCGCGCGCTAAGGGTATCCGGTCCTTCGATGACCAGGCGACCGCCGGCCACTTGGGGAATGGGGCCATGGCCGTGGCGCGGCAACACCTTGTCGTTGCTCGGACCACCGAACCACAACAGCCCCAGCGGCGCCTGCACCAGCGTGTCGCGCGAGCACATGCTGTTGCCGGCGTCGGCGTATTGCTGCGTCCAGTCCGCCGATCCCGGCAGCGCGCCGGCGCGGGTGAGAGTCAATGTATCGCCCAATCGCCCCACTTTCGCCCCCGGCAATCTCGCCGCGGTCACCCATGCGGCCATCGTGTCGTAGTCAGCGAGCATGATTGGCAGGATGGCGGTTCCGCCGTAAGGTCGCAATGCCTGAAACACCTGCCGGAAAAAGCGTTCCTTTGACGCGAAACCCGCTACCGCCGCGTCCTCGGTGGTGATCAATTCGGCCAGGAAGGGCGGGAACTGCATTGTCAACGGATCGCCGGTCAGCACCGCAAGGCGTTGACCGTAGCGTCCGGCTGCGTCATAACGCGCTCGCAGTGCCGCTACTTTCGCCGGATCGGGATCGACCACGATCACGCGCAGGTTGCCGCGTTGCGCCAATGCCTCCGCCAGCCGCCCACTGCCGGCGCCCCATACCAGGGCATAACCGCCGGTCACGCCCGCACCGGTGCAGAATGCCTCCGCCTGCGCGACATACGGTTCAGACACGGGCGGCGCCTCCGGCGTCAACACCCACCGCTTCAGTTTGCCGGGTTGCTCGCCGAAACAGTAGAGCGCGCCTTCAAGGGTGACGACGAACAGCCGGTCATCGGCAGCCAGCATCCGCCATACATGTCCGTCAACTTTCTCCCGCCACTTCACCGCGACAGGTTTGCCGGCGCGAGGCATCTCGACGGCGGCAACCAGACCGTCGCTGCCGGACGCATACAGGCGCGAGCCTGCCCGCAGGTGAATGGCGGTGATCTCCGCCGGGAGCGTCGCGCGCCACCGTTCCGGCAACGCGGTTCGTGCCGTGTTCTTTTCGCCTTTTCGACCGATAGTCTCGTCGGTCGCCAGCGTCACCGGCTGGGTGCCGTATGCCGCCAATGTGCCGTTCACAAGACTGATGATGGTATCATCCGTGAACACGGCGGCAGCGAGTTTTTGGAACGGCGCACCGTCGCGGAGCCGATACACCGCGCCGCCGTTGAAAAACCATGGGCCCAGAGCGCTCACCGTGTAAGCGCCGGCGCTGTTGCCCAACGAGCGATTCGCGACATCGAAGTAGCGGAATTGCCCGGTGGCGCGATCATAGGCCGCCGGCACTGTGCGGCCGCCGGCCACCAGTAGCGTGTCATCGGCGGCGACCAGATACCCCTGCGGCGCCACGCCGGCAAAGGATGCGGCGCCGGGATGCTGCTGCGGCCCGTAGCTGGCGCCGCTGCCGCTATTGCACCAGATCACGCGGCCGGTCTCCGCATCCAGCGCGTAGATGAAGATGCCCATGAAGGGATACAGGCCGGCGGCGAAGTATAGCACGCCGTCCTTGATCACCGGGCCGCCGCGCGCGGGCCAGGGAGAGATCAGTCGCTCGTTGCCCAGCACTTTGCGGTCGGAGGGGCCGCCGCGGAATTTCCAGCGCAGTATACCGGTGGCTGCATCCAGACAATACAGGTAGCCGTCATCGGAGACCACAAAGACCTTCTCCTGCCATACCGCCGGTGCGAAACGCACCGGCCCTTCCGCGTAAAAGCGCCAGCGCTCAGCGCCGCTTTGTGTGTCATACGCGAGCAGGCAATCCGTGGTCATCGACGGGACGAATAACGTATGACCCGCCACCACCGGCTCGTAGGAGGCGTCGAAGGACAACTTGCCGGCGTCATCGCGCTGCGCCGGCCATGCCGGGGTGGGCGCCGCCAGTTGCCGCATCCACTGCAACCGCGGCTGCGACGGCAATTGCTGTGGCGACGCGGCGCTGCGCGCGGCATCGTACCGCCACATCGGCCAATCGCTCGCGGGCACGGCCACGGCCAACCGGAGCAGCAGAATCACCAGCAACCAGCGCAGACGGGAAACGGACAACACCATACCGCTCCTTGTGATGCGGAGATTCGCCCAATCGGTGCGATGATGGCGTTTCGCCAAACCTGACTGCACCATCTCCCCTCTCCAGCACTCTTACGGTATTTACCCATACGACCATGATTTTCCTGTCAGCATCGGGAAAAGAACATGCGATGAGTGAAGAGGGGCAGCAGCATGCGTCTGTTTCACCGGCTGTCTGCCGCTGCTGATCGGCGGCAGACAGCCGGTGTGCCCAATCGCGCGCCGCATACATCCCCGGACCTCCCTGCCTGGTGTTTATCCGGGACACGAGCCCTTACCCTAACTCCATGACGATGGCGTAGGTGGATTCGACCATCACCTGCAGACAACGGGTGACTTTCCAACCGGTTTCCGCGCAGATGCGGCGCAAGTCGCCCAGCTTCGGCAGCAGCCAGTCGAATGGCAAACTGCACTGACCCTGATATTCAATGCGCAGGGCGATCGAGCCGGGGTAACGGTTGCGTGCGATATTCCGCGCATGATAGCGCAAGTTGGCGGCGTCGTAAGTGGCGGTGTAATCGGTGAATTCGGCCAGTATCTGCCCGCCGGGACGCACGATGCGCCGCAGTTGCCGCAACAATACGCGCAAGCCGTCGGGCGTACCGGCCAAGCCGATATTGTTTCCCAGCAGCAGCACGGAATCGAAGCTTTGCTCCGTGAGCGCCAGGCGCAAGCCGTCCATCACCCGCGCCTGCTGCACCCCGCGTGCCCGGCAAACCTCGATAGCCAGCGGCGAGCAGTCGATGGCCAGCACCTCCAGCCCGCGCTGTTGCAATGCCAGCGCATGTTGGCCGGCACCGGCGCCAACATCCAGCACCCGGCCGTGCGCGTGCCCCAGCAGGCATCGTTGGTGCTCCGGCAGCGCATCCCAGGAACGGAAATACCGCGTGCTGCTGTCGCGGTCGAGGCGGCCATCATCCCGACGGAGAAAATATTCGCTCGATACACCCCGATAATAATCCTGCAGCACACGGCCAAACAGGTCCACCTTCACCGGCATCGGCGGCAGCAGGGGGTCATGATCGAGTGGTAATTGCGCTAACATGATTCCGCTCCTTTCCTGGTATCCAGCGACAAAAAAACACCGCGGGCGGCTCGCCTGCGGTGTGAGTGATTTTGGTGTTGTGAACCGACCTCATCCGGCCGGCGGCACCCAGGCGAGACGCGGATTGGAGGAGGTAAAGTAATACCAATAACAATTATGGGTGCATACCATCACTGTCTCCGCATCTCCTTTCCCAGGTTACTGTATTCAGTATATCGAGGGGTTTGCAGCGTGTCAAGCTGAAGTCATGAACCATCGGCAATGCCGGGGAACTCATCCATCATCACGGCAGTTGCCAGCGCGACCATAACAGCGAACACTTCGCGTCGCCCGGAACCTTCTGGTAGCACAGGGTAAACAGGCTGCCGTCCGCCATCTCGATGGTGGAGGGATACCCCAGGTCGCCGTCCGGGCCGTCGTCGCGGATGATCCAATCGGACTCCCAGGTCACGCCGTTATCGTGACTGAAGGCCACGCGCTGGCCAAACGGCTCCTGCCGGTAACCGTAGGTGAGCACCAGCGCGCCGGAGGAATGGCGCAGCAGGTGCGGCGGCGAGCCATGAAACCCGAGCGGGCGTGCCGGCGTCCACGTGCGCCCGCCGTCGTCGGAATCGGTGAGCATGATGCTGAAATTGGTCAGCCCGGCAGCCGCCAAGTCTGTGCCTCCCGCATTCTCCAATCGGATCGCGCCCAGCAGTCGCCCCGATGGCAGTTCGAGCACATGCGGTTCGTGATAGTTATCGGGCGACGAACCGGGATAGATGGGCACCCCGCCCAGTTCTTCCCAGGTGTGCCCGCCGTCACCACTGCGCGCGGCGACGATCCGGCCATGCTGCATCTCGTCCCAGCCGTTCAGGTAGCGCTTGCCCAGGTAAAGCAATTCGCCGTTCCGCAGCAGGATCGGGCCGTGCGGGGTGGAAACGGGCACGCGGATCGGCGCGCTCCAATTGGCGCCGCGATCTTCGCTAAGAATAATCCACGAGCCCATCCACTGTTCGGCGATGGCATCGGTGATGCCCGCTAATTGTTGCTGCCACGTCGCGACTTCCGTCTCGCCCAGCCAGTTGCGCACCCATTCCTCCCCGGCGGAATTGCGGGTGTCAGCGGTAAACCATGAAACGAGCAGGCGATCGCCGCCCAGCGCCACGATGCCGGCATCGCGATCATCGAGTGGCGAATCGTTGATCACGCGCGGCGCCGACCACGTCCGCCCTTCATCGGTACTCACGTTCAGCACCGTCTTCCCCCACGGGCAGACATGCTCCGAGCGCAGTCCCGAACTGCTGACCGCCAGCGTACCATCGTCAAGACGCGCTACCGTCGGCCAGCCGAAATACCCGAGCCGTTCTCCCGGCATCCGGCACACCACGCCGTGCTCACTTAGCAGATGCTTCGCCATGTCGCTTCTCCTCATAGCATCGATTGTATCTCCCTTTATTCGTGAGTGGCAGTCTCTTCCCTGCTGTATTCCTTACTTATCCGCACAAGCATACGCCCCCATGTCAGGTGGATTCATCGCGGGGCGCGGAATTTTACCGAGCGGGTGTCGATACTGGAATTTCGGCAGCAATGGAAAATCGCCGGCCATGCCAGGATCGATGCCGGCGGCGCGGGAGGGCGAATCGGCGGCGAGGCGGAAGTCGCCTTGCGCGGCATCGACAAAGCCGGGGGTGTCGGTAAGCAGGTTGTGCTCCGGCACGGCGGCGCCGTCGAGCAGCACCGCGGTGCCGGTGACCAGGTTGTTCACCACGCGCAACATTGTGTTGGGACCGAGTACGCGCAGGCATTTGCCGTTGGCGCGCGCGTTGACGAAGGTGTTGTTGATCACATAGAGTTCCTGCAGCGTGTTCTTCGCCCCTTCGGCGGCGTAGGATACCGCGGTACTGTTCTCCGCGCGCGGGCCGTGCCTGATAAGGTTGCCGATAAGGAAGGACCGTCCGCCGTTGGGCAGGTCGATGACATAGCTGGAATTGCCGCCTTCGCCGTCGTCCAGCCGGTTGTAGAGCAGGTAATTCGCTTCCGCGCGACTTTTCACCAGGTGCCCGACCTTCGCGTGATGCGAATAGCAATACTGCATGGTGAAGCTGCGCACGCGGCCGATATAGAGGTTGTGCGAGTAGCCGTCGCCATACCCGTTGGGTCCGAATTCGCACGATTCGATGAAGATATCGCTCTGTGGATTCGCGCCGGTGAGGATGCCGTTTTCGTTGTCGTGAAAATAGCAGGCGCGCAGCAGCAAACCCGACCCCTCCTGACGAATGCCCGCGCCATTCTTGTCGGGCACCGTGCAGTGGGAAAATTCAATGTTCTCCACCCGTGTATTGCGCCCCTGGATCACCCAGATCGCCTTTCCCTGGCAACTGGCGCCGGCGGCGTTCAGGTGCGGGCGTCCGTTCACGCCGATGATGGTCAGGTCGTTCGCCCGCCACACCGCCGTGTCGCCGGTATACACTCCGGCGTCGATGGCGATTACGTCGCCATCCCGCGCGATCGCCGCCGCCTTGCTCGGTGTCGCGCACTCCCGCCCCGGCCCCACGGTGATGATCCGCGGCGCAAGCGGCGCGTCATCAGCCCGGCTTTCCGTACGCGCACACATGAGAAAAATCAGCGCCAGCGTGCAGAACACGAGGAACGGCAATAGCACACGCATCGGCAGGCCTCCGCTTTGAAGGTTGGAAAATCTCAGCGGCATGGTAGCACGCGGTAGGCGGGATGACAAGTAAAAAACGTAATACGAACGAGGATAGCTACCAGAACTGCGCATGTATAAGGAGCCCTACCGTCGCAATATCATCGGCGTAGTGCGGCGGATGACGAAGCCGTCGGGGGTGCGGGCGGTGAGGAAGACCAGATAGGCGCCGGTGGGCACCAGTTTGCCGCCGGTGGCGCGACCGTCCCAGGCGATCAGCACCGGCTCGTTGGCGTTGGGCACGGGCACGTGCATCACGCGGATCAGCTTACCGCTGGTGGTGCGCACTTCCATGATCAGTTCGGTTTCGGCGCTCATCGTCACCTGCAGCCGCGCGCCGCCGCCGCGCGACGGCACCACCTGCATATTCAGAAACGCGAGCGGCGCGGTGCTCTGGCGGGTGACGCGCAGGCGGAAACGGCGGATATCGGGGCGCTCGGACGTTCCGGTCGCGACATAACTATACGCCGGCGTGGTGCGTAAATAGCGACGCTGGTTCAGTCCTTCGTCCTCCAGCACGAGCTGGTATTCCGCGGGTATTCCGCGCAAATCGGGCCAGCTCAACGTCACGTCACCTTGACGGGTGCTGGACACTTCGAATTCCCATTCCTCGCCTTGCAGGCCGATGGCGGGCCGGATGTCGGTGGCATATACCGCGCCGGCCAGGCGGCGCGCCGGATGAATGAACGCCAGGCGCACGCCGTCAGTAAACGCGGGGGGCTTCATCCAGTCGAGCTCGTTCACCCCCTGCCGGGCACGGGTAGAGACCCCGGCAACCGCCATCGCGTCCAATGACGCGCCGGCGCGTGCGCGCAAGGCAATGCCCCAACCGCCTTCGGTGAGCAGCTTCATCGCGTCTTCAGCGGCGGCGCGCCCGCGCGTGCCGCCCTGTTGCAGCAACGTGAGGCGCCCGCCGGTACGGTTCTGGATCCATGCGCCTTCCCAGGGCGACAGGCTGCCTTTTACCTGATAGGTCGCGGTGGGATCATAGCTCCACACCGGCCCGACCAGTCCAAGCCGCATCGCTTCGCTGAGCCGGTAACCGGTGTAGCCCGACTCAACGACCAGCGCCCATGGATTCAGATCAGCGTTGAACATGTTGCCGATCATGTTCCACCCCGGCTCCAGCGTCAGGCTGTACGGTGCATCGGCCGGCAGTGGCGCGCCCGTCATGGTCAGCGTTTTGTTCGCCGGCAGGTCGAGCCAGAATCCGCGTCCCGGCGCGAGCGCCGGTGTCGCGGGATACCGGCGGTATTTGTCGGCGCCCGCCAGCGTCGGATCCCAGGCGGCGAAATTGAAATCCGCCGGCGCATTGAACAGCGTCGCCGCGTCGGTCACATCCGGCGTCAGTGGAAAGCTGATCAACGCGGGACCGGCAAGGAACGTGTGGGTGAGGGTAACCGCCGATTGCTGTCCCACCACCAGCAACGGCGCATAATAGCTGTAGCCGATGTTGCGCCGCACGCTCACCTCGACGCCGTTAGCGCTGAAGGTGAAAATGGCGGGCGTAAAATAGGTCAATCCCAACTCGGCGGCGGTCATCTGCACGGAGAACACGCCTTGCGACACCGCGGCATGCAGCGAATTCATGCCCAGCGTGATATTCACGTCGCCGGTGTCGGCGCCGACGAGCGTGCCGAACAACTCGTTGCTGTCCGTCACCACGCCGGTGTTATCCTGCGCGAAGGCTTGCACGCCGTATGGGTAATAGACCGAGGTTTTCAGCCCGCTCACGGCCGCGGTGATGCGGATGCGTTGCGGCCCGCCGATGTTGTAAAATCCCGGATTCAGCGCGCCGGTGCCGGGAAAGTCGCCGCCCAGCGTGATCGCAATGTCGTTGCCTTCCTGCGGGTAAAGCGGAATCGCATCGTATGCGTGGTACTCCACGGTGGCCGAGCCGCTCAACGGCGTTTCCGACCCGTCGGCATTGGTGAGGAAATAATGGAGGATCAACGAGACGTCATCCTGCTTCGGATATTCGAAGAAGTAGAGGCGCTTACCGACGATGGCGGTGGGACGCAGTACGTATTGATTGTCATACCAGGTGAGCAGCGGCAGGCCTTCCACCATCGGCACCACGCCCGCCAGCAGGTTTTTCAGCGCGGTCTGGTTTCCGGCCAGACCGGCGTTGCCGGTAACCGCGGCATAGTATTGCGCGTTGAACTGCGCGAATACATTGGGATTCTCGATATAGATCTTCAACCAGGCGGAGAGGGCCATCCCCAACCGCCAGATGGACATCGCCACGTTGCCGTTGCGCGGTGACAGCGAGGCATTGGTCAGTCCCGGCTGGTTCAGGTAATCGTAGAGCGGCAGCAGGTAGCTGGATTCCAACGCGGGGTCGAAGCTCGGATCGAGCTGGGTGGCGGCGATCATCGCCGCCGCGCGCGTCATGCCCTCTTCCCAGGCGTCCAGGCCGATGAGCGCCGGCGCGTGGAATGCATGCAACAGCAGGTGCATCAGGTCCAGGCCGTAATGGCCGTTGTCGCCGATGGCGAAATCGGACGGCACCGGTCCCAACGTGATGGTGATGGCGTCGCCGCCGGTGTCAAGGGTGATCTCCCCTTCTTCAATGGCCGCACCGCCGGCGGCCAGCGTAACCACGGCGGAAGATGCCGGTTGCCCATACAGACTGACCAGCACCGGATACGCGCGGGTGACGAAGGCACGCAGGACGTCTTCGTCGGGCGCGGTCCACCCGTTGTAGGCGAAGGTCAGCGTGCCTGCCCCCAGGCGAGTACGCATCAACGAACGGCCTGTGGTGCCGGCGACGAAAAAGGTATCGAAACGCGGCAACACGGTGCGCGGGGTGATGATGCCCTTGCGCAGCAGCAACGCCCGGTAGCGGGCGATCTCGCGGGACTGCGCCTGCACGCGCGTGCGATGTGCCGACAACACCGCCTGATCCGCGCGCGACCCCGCGCCCAGGTACAGCGTATTGCTCGGCATGGGCGCGGCGATGGCGGCAAGTGCGCCGACCAACACCAGCGCCAGCGCCAGCGGACGAATCAGTATCATTAAACCGTTCTCCATCTCGACGCGTGTCATTCCAACGTGATCTTTCGATAAGCGGAATAGGCAGCCGCCGTGGCGTAGTTGGGATCATCCGCGTCATACGCCGAAATGGAATACCAGTAGTCGCCGGGTGCCAGTCCGGTCAGCATTTCAGAGGTATCCCCCGCCAGATGCGTTACCAATGTCCCGATCGGCAACGTATTGTATGATGGCTCGGTCGCGAATTTCAACACCAGGTAGCTCCGCGCGCCCGGCACATCGTCCCAGCGAATTGTCGCCGCATGGACGGGCAGGTGCGCGCCGTCGTCCGGCGCAGTAATCGCCACCGGCGGCAGTGGCGACGCATAGATCGGGGTTGTCGGAGATGATTCCTGCGCATTGGCGGCATAACTGGTGACCATATACGCCATCGGATGATTGACTTGCAGCACCGGATCGTTGTCGAAAAACAGCATTTGATACGGATCGTAGGTACTGCCGATGCGGGTGAACGGCCCGTCCACCCCTTCGGATGAACGGTAGACGTTGAAGCCCCGCACCCCGATATCGCTTTGCAGCACTGTCCAGTACAGATCATTCTCCACGATACCGGTGACGGCACGACCGGCGCGCGTGGCGCGGCGGGTGGCGGACAACTGCTCTAACCGCGTGAGACGCTCCCGCGGCGCGTGCAACGCGCGAGCGATCGCCAACCGCGTGATCATCGCTCGTTCGCTGGCCAGCGCGGTGGGCGCCGGCAACGTAGCGGAAACGACATCCGGCAGTAAGCGCGAGAAGACCGGGCTTTCCGCCGCCACCAGCATCAAATCCACCGTGCGCGCGTCGCCAGGACGCAGCACGCGAATTTCCTGACTCTCGCTGACCATAGAGGTCGCGCTATGGGCGGCCAGGTAATATGACAGGCCGTTGCTGGGCAGGTTGAACGTGTAATGTCCCGCCGCATCGGTGGTGAGCGAAAGAATCACCGACACCCGATCCTGCTGGTTGCCGTTCAGGTATTCCGTAGTATAGGCGGTGACATCCACCGAGATAATG
Organism: uncultured bacterium; assembly: GCA_964472305.1. GTDB lineage: Bacteria > Armatimonadota > Hebobacteria > CAIYQO01 > CAIYQO01 > CAYYJR01. The sequence goes on along the minus strand of CAYYJR010000020.1, from coordinate 18,827 downwards.
GCTTCGGCGGCGGGCAGCCCGCCTTGGGTCACCGTGCCCGACAACGTCGCCCGCTGCGCCGGATCGGACATCAGCAGATTCGTCATCAGCGTGGGCAGGTTCCCCCGCACGCGTACGCCACGCAACTCGCCGGTGAGCGTCCCGACGGTAGCCGTGAGATCGTAGATTCCGGCAGGGACATCGGCAAATTGATAACCGCCGCGAATGGTCGAGCGAGTGGAGGCGGAAAAGCTGCCGCCGGCGGTCGGCATGCCGGTCAGGGTGACCACAGCATTGTTTGCCTGATCGATAATCCCCGCCGGCGTGGCGCCGCCCAGCGCCAGGGTAAAGAGGGTGCCGCCGATGCTGCCCGGTTTGGTCGGATCCTCCGCGGGATTCTGCAACAGCGAACTCAACGAGCGCACGGTCACCAGCGCGGTATTCTTCGTGCTTTGCCCGCGCACGACGGCGGTGATGGTGGCGATGCCCGCCGCCACCCCGGTCACCCGACCGGACGCGCTGACGGTCGCCACCTGCTTATTACTCGACGACCAGCTATAATCCGCCGGCACCGAGGTAATCACCACACCTGTTTCGTTTAACGCGGTCGGCACCAACTGCACGCTCAGCGAAGTATAGACCAGTGGGTTTTCCGGCGCAAGCAGCAGTTGCGCGACCGGCGGTAGCGTGGAGTTTCCCGTTGTTCCTCCGCCGCCGCAACCGTTGAGCAGCAGCATGCCGAACGCAAGAAGCAACAATCCCATCAGTCGATCAGTATGTTTATCCCACAAGCGCATACGTATAACCCCCTCGCGCGTCGCGTGCGCAGCGCGGCATTCGCACGTCCGGTTCCGGGGTGGAGTGGCGCATGGAAACTGCACATAGAGTGCTCGCTGGCATCTCGCGGGTCTGTGTCGCGCGCTCTACCAGCGATCCTTTCTCGTATAGTCTCTTAGAAATGCCATGACAATTGCGCATTGAACTGGTTCGCCTTGTAGTTCAGACTGGAGTTGGTGTCGTCGCTGTAGTATACCCGCCCGGCGTCTATTGTGAACGTCAAGTTATCGTTGAGCAGGTAATTCCACCCTAATCCGAACGCATTTTTCCTCGACTTGCTGGGAAAACCGCTGTTGCGTGTGGTATCGCCGGCAATAAACATCTCCTGTTTCCTGGCGATTGGGTAGCTGACGCGAGCGGTGGCGGTGATCAGCCGGTTGCTGGTCGCGATGGCGCCAACAGTCTGCGGCTCAACAGAGACCGGCACGGTGCGATGTTTCACGCCTTCCGCCTGCATGAGCTGCGATACGCCGAAGGCCGTCTCGCCCCACAAGTATTGCATATCCAGCTTGATGCGTACCTTGCCCAGCCCGCCGATATCGGAGTTCATCCCCAGCAGATTACTGACGGAGTTGCCTGATTCGGTTAAGTAGCGCAACTGCTGGCGCGACCAAAAGCTGTTGCAGGAAATTTGCTTGTGCGGCTGCCAGCCGATATTCGCCGACAGCGTATCAGATTTACTGTTGCTGAAGTCGCCGCCCTCGGCCAGGTCGCGGGCATAATTCAGTCCCAGGTTCAGGCGTTCTGCGGGCTGCCAGTTGGCGCCCCAGGTGACGGTATCATTCTTCTGCGCGCTGATAGTGCTGCCGGTCACGCTCTCCACCGCCCCGGTCTTACTGGTAGAGAAGGTGGTATTGAAGCTCACCTTTTCCCCGGCGCGATAGCTGGCGGTAAGTTGCGCATTGCGCCCGCGCGTGGCCGTGTCGGTATTCTGGGTGTTCTGCATCTCAATACGATTGCCTGCCAGGTTGGCGCCGACAGTGAGGCGGTCATTCGGCTGGTATTGCAGATTCAACACGGAGTTGTGCGTCGTACCCTGATAACGGAAGATGGACGCGGAGGGATTACTGAGATCCATCAACTGGCGACTGTCGGTGGTGATGCGGCTGAACGCCAGCGAGGCGGTGAACTCGGCGCGGGTGAGTCCCAGGGTCAGACTGTCGGTGGTGTTTGTATTCCCGAGCAACTCGGCGCCCACCTGGGCGGCGTTCACCGTCGTATGCTGCAGGGAGAGCGACGGCCAATGCATTTTATGTAGATTCAGCGAGAAAGCGCGGTTGCGCTCGTTCATGGTTATGCCGCTGCTGGTGGCCGCATACGGATTGAGCGGCTGGCGCGCGTTGTTGCCGGAGCCGGTCACAGTCATCCAGTCCAGCGGCGCGTAACGACACGACCAGGACAGGTCGCGATCCACGTTGCGATACCCGACCATCTGCAACGGCGAGAAGCCGGCGCCCACCTGGCGATACCGCGTGGACAACGTCAAGCCTCGCTGCACGTAGGTGGAATGCAGCGACAACGCCGAGGTACCGGCGGCGCTTTCCGCCGGATCGCGGCTTTGTGCCGCCTGCAGACCGAAGGTCAATCCGTCACTTGCCATCCAGTTCAGATCCAGGCCGGTCACCGAATGCTTGCCGTTGTTGCTGCCGGGAATGGTGACGCCATAACGCACGATGACGGTGGTATTCATCGGCGGCTCGTGCCCGCTGGTAAACAGCAGGCGCCCCGTGGTGTAATCCAGCGTATAAATCTGGATCAACTCAGTATTCTGCTGGAGGATGCCGTTGAAGGTGATGATTTCCGACGCTGACGCGATGGGATGATAGGTCAGGTAATACGGCCCCGGCGTGCCGTTGGCGAGAAATTGATCGCGCTGCGACTGCACCGTGTCCCCCTGCCCGCGCCCATTCACCTGGAGATGGTTCACCCCAATCTGCAGGTGTTTCAGCGGATACATCGCACGCACGGCATACAACACCCCGCCGCTCACCCCATTTACCGACAATTCGTAACTGACATCCACGCGGTCAGACGGGCCGATGATAATGCCGGCGCTGAAGTTGAGGATGCCGCTGGTGTAATTCAGCGTGTAGTCGCGCATCCGCTCTTTCCGCACGTTGTTCACCAGCACAATCTCGCTGCCATCGACAATGGGCGAGGCTTTCAAATAATACGGCCCGCTGATATTCTCGCCATAAAAAGTATCCGAGCGCACAGGAGATTTCAGTTCGCTCCGCACCAGCATCAGGCTGCCGCGCGGGAGCTTAGTTTCTACCTGCACCCCCTGGATCGAGCGATTCAACTGCACATACTCGTTGCCCACCAGGTTGGCGGTAAAATCGCCCAGCAGCACCCTGGCGTCGTTACCGTCATAACGCATGTTCCAGGTAAAATTGTTGGGCGCGTAGCGGTTAGCCAGCATGGTGGCGTTCAGAAACAGGTCTTTGTAAATCTCGCCGTTGAGGTACAGATTCGAGGTGGAGGTGAACACGCGATCGCGTTCGGTATTGTCATCCCGGTAATACGACTGCGATCCGTCCACGTTATTGATATTCAGTGACAGCGTATTGTTGCCACTGACTTCGAGCTTGGGGTAGCTTTTCGTTGGGAGCATGTAAGCCGAAGCGACTGTCGCGAACCAGCAGCAAAACGTCAGCAAACTCGTGGTCCGCATAATTCGAGCACACATCGGCGGCAATCACCTCGTAAATTGGGGGCAAGCGGTCATCGGGGGACGCTCTACTATATCATGTCTGTGTCGTCCGGGAAACCCATGCTCGGGGTGTCCCCGCCGGCGTCTTCCAGGCCATAAACCGCCAGATAATGCCGCACCCGCGCCTCGATCGGAAGCCGCTGCAAGTCCACGCATAACTCATCCGGCTGGTAATGACGGCATACCGCGGGGCGGTCGGGGTAAATGCCGCACAACCGATCAGACCGGAGATGCACGCACGGCGTACCGACCGGCTTGCTCAGCGTGGAGATGTCCGGCGCAATGCAACACGTTCCACAGCGAAAACACGACACTCGGCACATGCCGTCCTCCCGCATGGTATCATTTCGCCGCGCGGGGCAAGATTCCTGCCGGTGTCACATGGTGGAAAAGCGGCGCGGCTGCGACATCACTCCTGCGACGATGCGCGCAGCGCGCGCACTTCCTCTTCCGTCAAATCGCGCCACTTGCCTTCCGGCAATTCGCCCAGAGAGAGCGGACCGAGGCGGGTGCGGGTCAGCGCGCGCACGCGGTGACCGAGCGCTTCCAGCATCCTCCGCACCTGGCGCTTGCGTCCTTCGTGGATAATCACCTCCACCTGGGTACGCTCGCCATGGGTAATGAGCCGGCGTACGCGGGCGGGAGCGGTCAGGCCATCCTCCAGCAGCACGCCTTTGCGCAGTTGCTCCAGCGTAGCGTTGCTGGGTACGCCGTCCACCCAGGCACGGTAGGTTTTATCAACCGCGTGGCGCGGGTGGGTGAGCGTGAAGGTGAGGTCACCGTCGGTGGTGAACAGCAACAAACCGGTGGTATTTTTGTCCAGGCGCCCGATGGGGTGCAGGCCGGGAATGGGCGGCAACAGCGACATTACCGTATTAACGGCATGCGGGTCGTGTCGCGTCGTCACGTACCCCGCGGGCTTGTTGAGCATGAGGGTACGCTGCGTCGTCGATCGGGCGATCGAGTGGCCATCCACCGCCACCACATCGTGCGCGGGATCGACGCGCGCGCCTAATGTGGCTGTTTCGCCGTTAATCGTGACGCGCCCCGCCTTGATCAAGTCCTCGGCGTGTCGTCGAGAACTGACGCCGGCGGCGGCGAGCATTTTTTGTACGCGTTCCATAAATTATGCCCATCAGCGTTAATACCGCGATGACTATCGCGATGAGGCACACCGCGGTGAACGCATGCACCCACCAGGCGACCGGCACGGAATCCAGCACGAACGCCGGGGCAAAAGCCAGCAGGCGCCCGTTGCGCCACAGTTCCAGCTTGCCCACCTCGGTACCCTGGCGGATCGGCGCCCGCAACGGGGGACCGGCATACACCAGGTGATCGTCAACCTCGTCGCCGCCGAACGGCAACCGCGGCAGCGGCGCGCCCAACACTCCGCGCACACCGAGCGCCACCACGCGCTTCGCTCCCCGCGCCACCGGCACGGTAATCCCCGTCTGCCGCTCGGTGGCATAGGTTTTCCAGTCAAACCGACTGAACCCGTAGTGCAGCAGGTTCATCGCATCTTTGAAATCGTTGGGATCGTCGAGCACCACCGCGATCAGTTGCCAGCCGTTCAGCGTGGCGGAGCCGACGAAACACTTACCGGACAAGGCGATATACCCGGTTTTCACTCCATCCACCACCGAGCTCGGGATACCCGGCACCGTCTCGTGCAGAATACGATTGTGATTTTCTCGCTTCTGCGTCTCGACGGACAGCATCGGCGTATTGACCGTCTCGCGAATCTGCGGGTAATAGGTCAACGCGTGGCGAGTAATGATGGCCAGATCGCGCGCCGAACTGTAGTGATTCGCTGCGTAGGGTGGTTTGGTATAGCCATGCGAATTAGTGAAATGCGTGTGTTGCAGGCCCAGTTCCCGTGCTTTGCTGTTCATCAGCGCCACAAATTTGCTCTCGCTGCCCGCCAGATATTTCGCCGCCGCAATGGTAGCCTCGTTAGACGACCAGATAAGCGACGTTTTGAAGAGGTCACCCAATTTGACCGTCTCACCGGCGGCGAAATATGAACTGCCCCCCACTGATACGTCATGCTCGCTGATGCGCACCGGCTCATTGAACCGATCGCTGCCTTTATCCAGCACGACCATCGCCGACATAATCTTCGTGGTGCTGGCCATGGGCAACTCACGGTCAGGATTATATGACCACAGCACCAGTCCCGTCTGTCGGTCCATCAGCACGGCGGCGCGCGCGGACACCAGCGAAGTCGATGGTGGTACGCCCGCATACGCAACGTGCGAGAGAAGACTGAGGATGAAAATCGACCAAGCCATACGCATCATGACGCCGTATTGTACCCGCTCACGCACAACCTGCCAACCCCGGAACGTGATTTTTTCCGAAACAGTCGGTTGGTCCGATCTGGAAAAGGGAGAGAATACCGGTTGTCGAAGCTAAAACCAGTACGATACGTCGAAATGGACCGCCACCTATACACCCCACGGTGTGCTCCCGACAGGGAGCACAGAGAAACGAAAAGCAGAACCGCCTTGTACCGAAGTATGCGAGAAAGTGTAATCAATGTCTGCATTCGAGCCTGAACCCGTTCAACCAGCCCGGCCGCCCGATATCGCGGAGGGATCATCGACCGAACTGGGCGCGGGCTGGTTGCCGACCACCTTTCGCGCATTACGACATCGCAACTACCGCCTCTTCTGGAACGGCCAGCTCGTGTCGCTGGTCGGCACCTGGATGCAGAACGCCGCGCAAAGCTGGCTGGTGCTGACACTGGCGAATCTGGAATACGGCAAGGCTAATGCCGCGCTCTCTGTCGGGCTGATCGCCGCACTGGGCAGTTTGCCCATTTTCATCTTTACTCTTTTCGCCGGCGTGTTGTCTGACCGCAATGACCGGCGGCGCATCCTGCTGGTGACGCAGACCATCTTGATGCTGCTGGCATTCGGTCTGGGCGCGCTGACCCAGAGCGGCGGGGTGCGCCTGTGGCACGTGGCAGTCTTCAGCATGTTGTCCGGGTTAGCCATGGCGTTCGACATGCCCACGCGGCAGGCGTTTATCAAGGATATCGCCAGCCCCCGTGATCTGCTCAATGCTATTGCATTGAATTCGTCAATTTTCAATCTGGCGCGCATCTTCGGACCGGCAATGGCCGGCCGGCTTATTGATATTCCGGGCCTTGGCATCCCCGGCGCGCTCTATCTGAACGGCATCAGTTTTTTAGCGGTTATCGTCGGGTTGCTGCTGATTCGCATTCCCCCGACACGGCGGCTTGCCGGCAAGGCCAGCGTCTGGGCGCACCTGGGCGAAGGCTTTCGCTATGTTGCCGATCATCCGACCATCCGCATGCTGATGATCATGATGGCGATCTACAGTGTCTTCGGCTTCTCCTATGTCGTGCTGATGTCCGTCATCGCCCAACAGGTGCTTGGCCAGAACGCCGGCGGGTATGGCCTGTTGATGAGCGCTTCCGGCATCGGCGCATTCATGGGCGCCATCGGATTGGCAGCCCGCGCCGGCACGATCCGCAAAGGAAGCGTGCTTTACAGTGGGGGAGTGCTGTTTTCACTGGCGCTCATCGTTTTCAGCATCAGCCGCAACTTCCACCTGTCGCTGCTCATCCTGCCCGTGGTCGGTGGTGGACTGGTGGTCTCGAGCGCCGCCATCAACAGCCTCATCCAGGAGATTGTCCCCGACCACCTGCGCGGACGCGTCATCAGCATGTGGGCATTTATCTTTGCCGGTTTCACACCGCTCGGGGCGCTCTACGCGGGCATGATGGCCCACTACACCTCCCCGTCCATCGCGGTGCTGCTGGGCGGTGTCATTTGTCTGCTGCTCATTTTGTGGGTCACGCTGCGCATGCGCTGGCTGTGGCGGCTGGCCTGACCGACCCAAAGCAAGTGTTTGCTATTCGGCACCGAGGCGTGGTATACTGTCGGCAACGATTCCGGACAGTGGATGTCGTGCAACGTGGAGCGCAGGGCAGGCTGGCGTGCAAAATTCACGCGATTATCTCAAACGACTCGAACTGTTAAACGGCGGTCCGCTCCGTTATTGCGGAGACGCGAGTCCACAGCCGGCGCCTGCTCCACCCCCCGCGCCCATCCGCTATCGCCGCGATTTGCCGCGCGCAACGGCAACTCCCCCACCCCTGCCCGCGCCCGGACGCTGCATCATGCTGGAAGATGCGGTCGCCGGATGCGAAATCATCGTACCCCGCCACGGCGCCGCCTTTCATATCGCCACCGCGCTCGATGATCTCGACGGCGATTGGATGCCGTTGCGCCGCGCTTTTCCGCGTGCCTTCTTTCCCGATACCGCATTGCAGCGCCGACTGGGCGCGCGCCTGGATGTCGTGAATTTCACCCATGACGATGTCATCTTTGTCGACGTCGAGACCACCGGGTTAAGCGACTCGCCACTCTTCCTCATCGGCACGATGGCATGGGAAGGCGACGATCTGGTAGTACGGCAATACCTGGCGCGCCATTACGGTGAAGAATCGGCTGTCACCGCGCTCTTTCTCGACCGCGCCAGCGAGAAACGGCTGCTGGTCTCTTTCAACGGCAAGAGTTTCGATTACCCGTATATTCGCACGCGCGCCGTGGCCAACGGCGTCCCCTTCGCACTGGAGCTGGCCCACTTCGACCTGCTGCATGAATGCCGTCGCGTGTGGCGCGGCACGCTGCCCAACTGCAAACTGCAAACGCTGGAACAACACGTCTGCGGCCATCCACCCCGCTCCGGCGACATCCCCGGCCACGCTATCCCCGACGCCTACCACACGTACGTGCGCACCAGCAATGCCGGTCAACTCGTGCAGATCATCAAACACAACCTGCTGGACCTGGTGACGCTGGCGGAGTTGATGACGAAGTTGCCGGCGTGACGAGAAGTCAGCCGCAGTAATGAGGAGAGGTTGCGTATGGCATGTCTTGAACGGAAGAGATGTGTGACCGCAGTTCACCTGCACATCCCATCGACTCTCCCCGTCACTTGTCACGTGTAACTGAACACATGGACTTCACCGCTTTCCTGGATGAAATACTCAACGCTCCCGACTACGCCGGTCAAATCGCCTATCTGCACGAGCAACCGGCGCGGGCGGCGCGATATCGCGTGCCGGGGGAGCCGCTCTCGCCGGCGGTGCAGGCTATGCTGCGGACGCGGGGGATCGACCGGCTCTACACCCACCAGGCGCGGGCAATCGATGCGGCGCGGGCGGGGGAGCACGCGTTGATCGTCACCGGCACGGCGTCGGGCAAATCGCTGTGCTACACGCTTCCGCTGCTGGAAACGCTGCTCGTGAATCCGCGCGCGTCGGCGTTGTGGCTCTTCCCCACCAAGGCACTGTGCCAGGATCAGTTCCACGGGTTGCACGCGGCGCTGACGGCGGTGGGATTGTCCGGCGTGCTAGCGGGCGTGTATGATGGCGACACCCCGGCGACAACGCGGCGCAAGCTGCGCGACCACGGCACGGTGCTGCTTACCAACCCGGATATGCTGCATGCCGGCTTGCTGCCCCAGCACGCGCGCTGGGCATCCTTCCTCTCGCGTTTACAGTGCATCGTACTCGATGAACTACACGTGTATCACGGCATCTTCGGCTCCAACATGGGCAACCTGCTCCGGCGCTTCTTCCGCTTGTGCGCGCATTACGGATCGGCGCCGCAACTCATTGCCTGCAGCGCCACCATCGGCAACCCGCGCGAACTGGCAGCGGGATTGACCGGGCGCGCGTTCACCCTCATCGACGACGACGGCAGCCCGCGCGGCAAGCGCACCTACGTCTTCTGGAATCCGCCTCGCGTACGCGCCACGGCGTGGCGCGCGCGACGCAGCGCCAACGTGGAGGCACACGAACTGATGGCGCGGCTGATGTTGCGCGGCGTGCGCACCATCACCTTTTCGAAAACGAAGATGACCGCGGAGATGATTCACCGCTATGTCTGCGCCGCCGCGCCGCACCTGGCGAGCAAACTTAGCCCGTATCGCGGCGGCTACCTGCCGCGGGAACGCCGCGAAATCGAACGGCGGTTGTTCAGCGGCGAGTTGCTGGGGGTGAGCACCACGCGCGCGCTGGAGTTGGGCATCGACGTGGGCGGGCTGGACGCCGGCATATTGGTCGGCTATCCGGGCACCCTCGCCGCCTTTTTCCAGCAGTCGGGCCGCGCCGGGCGCGCCACGGCCGACGCGCTGGTAGTGCTGGTCGGACTCGATACTCCCGTCAACCAGTACGTCATCCATCATCCCGACTACATCTTTGGGCGGCCCATGGAGCAGGCGGTGATCGATCCCGATAATCCCTTCGTCATCACCGGGCACCTGCGCTGCGCCACGCACGAGCTGGCGCTGCCCGACGGCGAGGCGGCGCTGTTCGGCCCGCACGCGGCAATGGTGCTGCGCATCCTGCAGGACAATCGGAAGGTCAGGCATCTCGGCGACCGCTGGTACCATGCCGCGCGGGAGACCCCGCAGCACGAGGTGCGACTGCGCGGCTATTCCGACGCGAACGTGATCATTCAGGATGCCGACACCGGCGCCGTACTGGGCGAGTTAGATAAATTCGATGCCTCGCCCCTCATCCACCCGGAGGCGATCTATCTCCACCAGGGAGAGACCTATCGCGTGCTCTCGCTCGATCTGCAGCGAAACCTGGCGATGGTGAAGCGCGAAGAAGTGGATTACTACACCCAGCCGCTGGGCGGTACCGACGTGCACCACGTCGACCTTTGCCTGCGCGAAAAGCCGTTCGGCACGGGCACGGCATATTGGGGTGAGGTGACGGCGCACTTCCAGAATTTCGCTTTCGAGAAGATACGTTTTTACGAACTGGACGCTATCTCGCGCCATGGTCTCGACCTGCCCATCTTCGTGCTGGAGACGATGGCGGTATGGGTGGTGGCGCCGGAAGCGCTGATGGAGGCGGTGCGCCGGGCGGGGCTCGATCCGCACAACGGCCTGCGCGGCATCGGCTACGCGTCGCGCATGCTGCTGCCATTGTTCATGACCTGCGACACCCTCGACTTTTCCCATTCGGTGGGCTGCGTGAATGCGCCGTGGAACGCGCTCTTCATCTACGAGCGCTACCCACACGGATTGGGCTTCACCGCTACTGCCTATGAGCAACTCCACCTGGTGCTGCCCGCGGTGCGCGCCATGATCCGCGCATGCCCGTGCGCCGACGGCTGCCCGTGCTGTGTAGGCAAGCCGTTGCGCGGCGAGTTAGTCTGGAATCCCGAGCGCGGCGAGGGTGCCATCCCCAGCAAGGAGGCGGCCTTGATGATCCTCGACGGTCTGCTTGGCGATGGCACGAGCCTGGAACACGCCGACACCTGTGCCCTCACCGACACCGACGATGCCGACGCGCTGCGGCTGGAACAGGCCGTGCGCCGCCGGTTGGAGCGCATGCGCGAGCCGCGGGTGGATCACCCCATCGAGCCGCGCGTGGAAACAAAATACCCGGCACCCGAACGCGCCGAAGAGCTGCCCACCCCCGACGTCGAACGCCGCCTCGATCGCCGCCGCGACTTCAACCGCGAGCTGCGCAAGCGCATGATCGAACACGGCAACACGTCATTCACTACTCCGCCCAAACCGATACAGCCTCCCGCACCGACGCCGACACTAGAACCGGAACATCCCGCGCCGGAGAAACACATCGCCCTCGGCGACTCACTGGCGGCGAGAGCACGACGGTTGAAAAAGCATAACGACGTTGCGGAATAAACAATCTCGGGGAGTCATGCAGCAATCTGAAAGCCTGCAATTCCTGGCGCCGGCTTTCCAATTCAGCGCCTGATGGTTCAGTCTGCGTACCGGACGGGTACGCCACGATAGTGACTCACGGCAGGAGAACAGCGATTCACGCCGGAATATAAGCACGCAAGGGTGAGCGTTTACCCCGGATCGGTTGGGAATGGATACATCAACGTTTTTATCGCGCATACGCAACCGCGACTTCTTCGAAAGCCAGATCGTGCACGTGCAGGGACTGCCGGAGCGGGCGGCGGTGTTTGCCGACGTGCCGGACGGGCTGACGCCGGCAGTGCAGGATGCCTTGCGGCTGCAGGGGATCGAACTGCTCTACCGGCACCAGGCGGATGCCATCGCCCAGGTGCGTGCGGGAAATAATGTGGTCATCGTTACCGGCACCGCCAGCGGTAAAACGCTGTGCTACAACATTCCGGTGGTGGAGACGCTGCTTGCCGATCCGTCGGCGACGGCGCTGTACCTGTTCCCCACCAAGGCGTTGACGCAGGACCAGTTGCGCGGCGTGGGCAAGTTCCAGGGAGCGGGAGCGCAATTCCTGGCGGGCGCGTATGACGGTGATACGCCGCAACACCTGCGCCGCAAACTGCGCGATGCCGGCAACATCCTCCTGACCAACCCGGACATGCTGCACACCGGCATCCTGCCGCAGCACGCGCGCTGGAATCGCTTCTTCACCCACCTGAAATATATCGTCATCGACGAGGTGCACGCCTATCGCGGCGTGTTCGGCTCGCACCTGGCAAATGTGATGCGGCGGCTGGAGCGCATCTGCCGCCATTATGGCGCGGCGCCGCAGTTCATCTGCTGTTCGGCCACCATCGGCAATCCGCGAGAGCATGCCGAACGCGTGACCGGGCAACCGATGGCGCTCATCGATCACGACGGTTCGCCGCGCGGGCCGAAGCAATTCGTGTTGTGGAACCCACCGCCGCTGGAGACCGCCGCGCGCGGCAACCCGCAACAGTGGCGGGTGGGCGGTGACCGTAAAAGCCCGCTGTGGGAAACGGTGCACCTGATGTCGGCACTGGTGCAGGAAGGCGTGCAGACCATCGCCTTTGTGCGCACGCGGCTGGCGGCGGAACTGTTGTTCAAAAACACCCGCGACCGGCTGCGCGGGGTATCGCGGCGACTGGCGGAGTCCGTGCACGCCTATCGCGGTGGTTACCTGCCGGAGGAACGACGCGAGATCGAACGTCGGCTGGTGGAAAAGGAAATTCTCGGCGTCGCGAGCACCAACGCGCTGGAGTTGGGCATCGACATCGGAAGCCTGGACGCCTGCATCCTGGTCGGGTATCCCGGCACCATCGCCAGCCTGTGGCAACAGGCGGGGCGCGCAGGCCGCGGACGCGAGGAGTCGGTAGTCTTCCTTGTAGGACAAAACTCGCCCATTGACCAGTACCTGATGACCCATTCCGACTATCTGTTCGCGCAGAATCCGGAACAGGCGGTCGTGGACCCCGACAACCCGCACATCACCGTCGGCCACCTCAAATGCGCCGCGCACGAACTGCCGTTGCGCGCCGAAGAGGTCGACCAGTTCGGCACGTATACCCCGCTGATCCTGGAACTGCTGGAAGAGGACAGCGTGTTGCGCCGGTTGGATGGCCGCTGGTATTGGGGCAGCACGGAATACCCCGCCGCCCACGTCAACCTGCGCAACATCGCCGGACCGGTATACACCATTCAAGATGAATCCGACGGCACGCGGGTCATCGGCACATTGGATGAGATCAGCGCGCTGGCGCAGCTCCACGACCACGCGGTATATCTGCATGGCGCGGAAACCTATTTCGTCAATAAGCTCGATCTGGAGCAGAAGATCGCGCGGGTGGAAAAGCGCGAACTGGATTACTACACCCAGTCAGTGCAGGCGTCACAGATTCGCATCGACCAGGTGGAAGAGGAATCGACCTGGCGCGGCGCGACGCTGGGCTTCGGCGATGTCACCGTCACCACCACCATCCCCATGTTCAAAAAGATCCGTTTCCATTCGCGCGATAGTCTCGGCTTCGAGTCGCTGGAACTGCCGCCACAATCGCTGGAAACGGTGGCGTTCTGGTTCAGCCCGTCGCCGGAGATCGTGCAACAAATGCTGCAACGGCAAATGCTGATCGGCGAGGCGCTGATCGGGGTGGCGAACGTACTGGTGGAAGTGGCGCCGTTCTACGTGATGTGCGATACCCAGGATATCGGCGCGGTGGTCGATGCCGGTTGCCTGGGGCGCGACGCGCTCTTCTTTCACGACCGTTATCCCGGCGGCATGGGCTACGCACGCCGCTGCCTGGAACAACTCGACGCGCTGATGCAGACGGTGGTGACCGTCATCCGCGAATGCGGCTGCGAAGACGGCTGCCCCTCCTGCGTGGGTTCCGCGGTGCCGGCCTTTGCGCTCACCGACCTCGACAGCGCGGTGCGCGGCCGCATCCCCGACAAAGCCGCCGCCCGCTTCCTGCTGGAAGCGCTGCTGGGCAAATAGCCGCGCAAACCCGAATCCCTTACGGAACGACGTGCAGCATATCGTGCCCGTGGCTTGTGAAAGACTCCGCACTACCCGTGATTGTTCACCACCCTGTTCGAGATGAACGTCTCGTTACGAGACGTTCCGCCTCCACCAACGTTGCGCCCATTACGAGAGGAATAATCTAACAGTTCCGGGTGTTCTCCGACAATTACGGTAGCTATGCTTTCCTTATGTGCTACTCGCCGTAATGTACCATACGAATTTGACGGTATTTCCGCTGTTGTCATGACTGCATGTGATACCCATCACCCGTTTCTTTCACCAAGGTATGCCATTCACCGAGCATACACCGCTCCCGTGCAGGCCATCCTACCCACAGCAGTGCAATGAAACCCGCTATGTATTATTCATATCAATTGCGCTCGAATATCTTTGGGCACTCATCCTTGTTGCGCGCTGCTTAGCAGCTCAATCACGGTGGCGAAATCGATGTCACCATCGTTGGGCTGGAATTCACCTGCGGCAGCCAGCGCGGATTCCAGTGCAGTCGCCTGGGTGAGCCAACGACCATCAGGGGTGCGGACTGGCCCGAAGTTGAGGATGCCGGGATCGGCGCCGTGGGCAAGGAGCAGTCGTACCCCGGCAGCGTCTCCCCGGCTCGCGGCGAGGAATAATGGCGTGTAGCCAGCAGCATCACGCTGGTTGGGATCGATTCCTGCCGTGAGCAACAGATCGAGCACGCGCACACCCGAGAAAATCGTCCTCCCATCCGCATCCTCTTCCATGCGCCGAAAGAACCCATGTAACAAGGTACCGCCCTCGCCGTCGTCAATATCCGGCTTCACACCGGTTTCCAACAGAAGACGCACGATCTCAGCATGCGCGAAGCGCACGGCTGCCCGCAAGGCATCAGAACCTGCTTGACCGATCACCTGTGCGTCCGCTTGCTGCAGGATGGCGCGCACGCCCTCGGTCATCCCCTCACCTGCCGCGTCGACCAGGGTGAAGGCTCGCGCATCTCGGCGACGTATCCAGGCGTTATTGCGGTACTCGAACCTTGCCGGTGAGATCGTCTCCGGTGATGCCGTCTCGTGGGGAATCAGCTTAAGCGTCCCGGCGTTGTCGCCTTGTTCGGCATAATCGCGCACGGAGCGCCCGGCAGTATCTCGAACAGCGACGTCACCTCCCGCAGCAATCAGCGCGCTGACAATACCTGGTTTCGCCTCACGAGCCGCGAGCATGAGCGGGGTGATGCCCTGGTCATCAGGGCGATTCGGGTCGGCTCCGGCATGCAGCAGGTCACTCAGCAGCGGCAACGCATCTTGGAGTACTGCTTCATGCAACGGCGTTAAGCCCTGATGCCCTTCCTGCCGATTTGGATCGGCGCCATGGCGAAGGAATTCCGGAATTAGTCGCCGATACTGCGACGCCACCGCGAGATATAGCGCGGGTACGTCGAGCGCATTCGTCAACGGATTCATGCAGAGGGCATTGGCATCGGCGCCGGCATCGAGCAAGGCGAGGACGGCGGTGGTCCGTCTTGGTTCACTGGCGATTGACAAGGCGAAATCGATGGCCGGTCGCCCATCCTCATCGCGAGCATTGGGATCGTCTCCTGCGGCCAGAAGAAGCGGCACAAGATCACCACGCTCAATATCCAGCGCGTCAATCAGCGGCGTGCAAGGCGTCAGGGCCTCTTTCACCTCCTGCCATTGCTCTTCGTCTGCGATAAGACGTTCAAGCTCGACGGCTTTCGCGCTACCCAAGCGAGATTCCCACCAGTCATATCCTCGATGCGCCATGGCCATACTCCCGTGATCATAACGGTCGTCGTGTCCCATCTCCTTGAACAATCCGGATCCACTGCTGCCGATCTGACAGTCGCATCTCTCCGGCAATCAATTATAACATAGCGCTCTTCTGGTATTCCACGTTAGAATAAGCGCATACTGCAGGAAGGCTTTCCCATGCTCCATACCGTCCAAATGGTGCATATTCCTACCGGGGATTTCCGCTACGGAGAACAGCAGGAGTGCAAGTGCCTCGTGAAAACGTGGAAATGAACTTCCACGTTTTGCACCCCACGTCCTGCCAACGACGCGGTCACCAGGTATCCAGAAAAAGCGGCATCGCATTTTGCAGATTTGCACTGGCAGCATTTGACATCAGGAAGTACCCTGTCACCGTGGCGCAGTTTCGTTGCTTCAGCGACGCAACCGGATACGCCATACGGATTGCGGCTCCATCGGCGATCAGACTGCAGGGATATCCTGGATAGCCGTACGCTCACCGCGAATAAAGTGCGCGTGGGTTGCAGGGGGTGACTCTGGTTTTGTCATGCCATGCGTGCACCCCGCAGGCGTTGCCCGCATGTCGCTTATGGCGTTATCATCGCCGGCTGCCGAGGAGATCTCCCGTCCGAATCATTCACCTTCGCCCCGCTGGGCGCAGCGACGGGACCGGCGTGCAACGGGTCGTCGGTCTCACGCATCCAGGTATCCAATCGCGCGCGCATTTCCGCCAGCACGCCGGCCATGTCGGGACGTTCGGCAATATTGCAGACCTCCTGTGGGTCAAAGATTACGTCAAAAAGCATCTCCTGCGGGCGGGGTTGCTCCTGCCAGCCGGATTCTAGCCACAGTGTTTTACTGAAGGAGTCATCGCAGTTGGGCAGCACGGGTGCCTGCCGGTTGTCATACCGGCGAATGTATTTATACCGTTTGGTGCGCACACAGCGCTGCGGCTCGTAGGCGGCGTGGTAGGTCACCTCGGCGGTAATCTGCTCGTTGATTTCATTAACCTCCCCGTTCACCAGCGGCAGGAAGGATTTTCCCTGCAACCAGGCGGGGTGCTCCACGCCCAGGTAATCACAAACTGTGGGGTAGACATCGATGTGCGACACCATGCCATCCACCACCTTGCCGCCGGTAAAGCCGCCGGGCCCGCGCATCATCAGCATCACGCCGATGCCGTGGTCGGTCAGGTTGCACTTCATGCCCGGGAAGGCGATGCCGTGGTCGGTGGTGCTGATGATGAGCGTCGTCTCCGCCAGTCCGTTGCGCTCCAGCGCTTCCAGCACCCGGCCGACATAGCGGTCATACCGCTCAACGGCGGTGAGGAAGTCGGCGAAGTCGCGGCGGGTTTGCGGCGTATCGGGGAAGATCGGCGGCGGCATCACATAACGGCTATCACGGTCACCATCTTTCGGATCGTGCTTATCGGTGCTGAAGCCCTCGCACACCCATTCGATGCGATGCGTCTCGAAAAACCCAATAGACAGGAAGAAAGGACGGTCATGCGTGCCGGCCAGGTACTCGTCGACGATATCCAACCCTGTCGGATTGTTATCCTCATCCCACAGGCCTTCCTGCCGTGCATAGCCGGAGAGCCTTGGATCGCCTTCGTGCTGCACGCCGACCAGCATCGTCTCATACCCATGGCTCTTCAGAAAATTCGCCAGGTGCTGCTGTGGATCAGCCAGACTGAAGCCACGGTGGGCCAATCCGAGCATCCCCGAATTATGTGCCGACTGACCGGTGAGCAGCGCCGCGCGGCTGGGCGAGCAGGTAGGCGCGGCACAAAAAGCCTTGCGAAAAAGCACTCCACCCTCCGCCAACCGCTGAAAGTTCGGCGTCGACATCCCCCAACCATACGGCTGAATGTAACGCCCGGTATCGTGAGAATGGATGTAGATGATATTCGGGTATGACATACAACTCCTCACCGACCAGGCGTCACCACGCTGCCGTCGTAACGCCCGATGCACGCATTATCATTCTGGCGACTGCTTCGTCCGGATCTCCCCACGGAGGATGGCGAGGGCGTCCTGACGCGATCCCACCCATGCACTTCGATCCGGTAGTTGAACCGTTCGAGCATCGCACGTAATGCAGTCGCTTCTAAAGCATCACTAATGGCGATGATTGATGTGGCTGCTGTTTATATCCATGGCATTTCCCATAAGGCGCTCATGGTTCGCTCCTCAAGTCGCATGCTGCTAGTGCATCCACCAGTACCTGAAGGATCGGTATTGTCTATGTCAACCATGCGCTTGTCTTTGGTAGTATAGCTGCAGAGCACTGTGGGTGTCGAGAAATGCTGGAATTTCGGGGAGATCACATCAATACGGTCTTGCAGAATTCCTCATTACCGCACTTTGCCCCCTCATTTGCGACTTCGACAGCCTGATCCGACGCTTGAGCGGGCCGTTGGAGCCCGTTGTCCTCCCAGGTCTTTCCTCGCCTGCACGCCTCGAGGCGTATGGGAGCCCGGCCCGCCTGTTGCAGGCCCACTTCACCGTCCCGCGCTGCTCCGTCCCTTACGCGGACAGCCGGAGCAGCATCTCGGTCTGGACACGCTGCTCAAAGGTTGCTACATTGGTAACCAGTGGATGCATGCGCGAGTTCACTCCGAAGGGGATGCGTCTGGTAACTGATCCTTCGACGAAGGTGACGCTTTCTCCCCTGAGCGCTCGGGGGGATTCTGCAATTACCGCTAGTAACTGTCCCGCAATTTCTTTATTTTAAATTGGTTAATGGATTGTGGTTGTAAAAAGCGATAATATCCCGTCCAGAAGGAGGCAATCGCAATGAGGCTATCCACTGTAGAATTGTATATTATAGGACTTTCGCTTGAAAAATATTTTAAGCGAAAGGAGGAATCCGGACTTCAGGCAAGAACTATAATACCAGTGATGAAGTCATGTTTACCAAACGCCAATACCTCGAATATTTGATCGCCACCACCGGGAATTACACCTGCGCGCATCTGGCCGACCACCTCGACGGCGCCCAGGCGGTGAGCCATGATGTGATCACCGACTACCTCCGCCGCGAGCAGCTGACGCCGCGCGGTCTGTGGGAGACCGTCCAGACGCTGCTCGACGATGGGCCGGGCTCCTATCTGATCGCGGACGACAGCGTCCAGGATAAACGGTACGCGAAAAAGATCGAACTCGTCTACCCGCAATACAGTGGGGATGTACATGGGATCGTGGATGGCATCGGCGTGGTGAACCTCGTGCACACCAATGGCCAGGACCACGGCTTTTACCCCATCGATTACCGGATTTACGATCCCAACGGGGAT
>CAYYJR010000019.1:29948-88430 GCA_964472305.1 uncultured bacterium | reverse complement strand
GGCCACCAGCGCGTCCGAAGGTTTTGGGCGAAAAAGGCCGATTCGTGCGCGTAAATCGTGGTTTTGAGGCTTGCCGTCAGGCATGGAGAGACGCCTCCCGGAGAGGGAGGTGGTGGAGGCGGGGGGAGTCGAACCCCCGTCCGAAGACCAGGCCACGTTGGCATCTACGAGCGTAGCCGACAATTGTTCTTATGTCGCAGGGCCTGCCGACAGGCTTGCGACACCAGCCTCGATTGGTTTCAGACGGCGCGCCGCGAGGCGGAGGCGACCGACTTAGCCGGATTTAGTTGACGCCTCGCCACTCCCTACCGGCGCGGGAGTGGGCGGAGACGGCCCCGATTACTCGAGACAAGTAGCTAGGACTGCCTAGGCAGCCATCGCATACTGCGGTGTGTTATTGGCATTTATTGTTTGTACCCGTTTTTACGAGGCCAGGCTCCTCGGCTCGCTTCCAACGCCACCGTAAATCCCCGTCGAAACCAGGTGCGCCCCCACGAGAACACACCAGCGTGGCAACGATAGTATACCACATTCGCGGCTGCTGTGCGCAGCCGCGCGGCATCAGATGAACAGATTCACGTTGGCCTCGTCGGCGCTGCCCAGGTAGGCGGCGACGCCGCCGAACTCCACGCCGTCGATCAACTCTTCCGCCTTGATGCCCATGACGTCCATCGACATGGTGCAGGCGATGAAGGTGACGCCGAATTCCCGCGCTTCACGCAGCATCTCGGGCAGTGTGGGCACGTTCTTGGTCCGCATCACGTGCTGCATCATCGCGGTGCCCATGCCGCCCATATGCAGTTTTGACAGCACCGCCTTGCCGGCGCCGCGCGGCATCATCCAGCCGAACATCGCCTCCAGCAGCGTCTTGCGCACCGGCGGCGGCGCGGGCTTGCGCAACAGGTTTAGCCCCCAGAAGGTGAAGAACAGCGTCACCTGGTTGCCCATAGCCGCCGCGCCGCGCGCGATAATCAACGCGGCCATGGCGCGGTCGAGATCGCCGCTGAACACGACGATGGTTTTCTTGTCGTCCGCCATACTTGCTCCTTATCCTTTGCGCACCTGCGCGGTGATGGCGCCGCCGGCCTCGGTCAGCGACACGAGTTCGTTTTTCGTCTTGCGGCACCAGGCCTCGATGTCTTTGGTAAATCCGATATCGGTCACCTCGATGGTGACCAGGTCGCCCGGCTGGCAGCTTTTCATCTGCGTGAACAGGCGCATGATGGGGCCCGGGCACTGCAGCCCGCGCGCGTTAATGGTGTAGTCGGTCATCTGCTCTCCTTTTCGGTCGCACACTCCCCACGCCGGGGGAAGGGGGTGATCGTCTCCCGTCACACGGTTTCATACGGCCAGGCGGTCATGCCGCCGTCGAGAATTTTCACATCGGCAAAGCCGCGGCGTTGCAGCAGCAGCGCGGCGGTATAGGCGCGCCGCCCCACCTTGCAGACGACCACCGTCGGTTTGCGCGGATCGAGTTCGTCAACTCGCTCCGGCAATTCGCCCAGCGGGATATTGACGGCGCCGGGGATGGCGGCAATCAGGTATTCCGGCTCGGTGCGCACGTCCAATATCTGTGGGTCGGTATCGTCAGCGCGCAGGGCGAGGGCCGTCACCCCGCGCAGCTTGTCCGCCAGCTTGTTCAGCAGCACGTTGGCTGCCACGATGCTGGAGCTGAGCGCGCTGGCGAAGGGCGGCGTGTACGCCAGGTCCATGCCCGATAACTGTTCCACCGTCATGCCCAGCGCGATGCCCACCGCCAGCGTGTCGATCGGCTTGTCCACCACGCCCGTGCCGATCACTTGCGCGCCCAGCAGGCGGTGCGTGGCGCGGTCGGCAATGAGCCGGGTGATAATGGGCTTGTTGCCGGGGTAGTAGTGCGCGCGGTCGGGCGTCGGCACCAGCACCGTCTCCACGTCGTAGCCGGCGGCGCGCGCGTCGTCGGTGCTTAATCCGGTGCGCGCGGCGTTCAGCTCGAAGAGGCGTACAATGGTGGTGCCCAGCACGCCGGCGAACGCCTCGCGCGGCTCGAACAGGTTGGCGACCACCAGGCGGCCCGTCTTGTTCGCGGTGGAGCCCATCGGCGAGTAGGTGTCCTCCTGCGTCTGCCGGTTGCGCACCGTGGCGCAGTCGCCCACGGCGAAAATGTCGGGAATGTTGGTGCGCAGGTATTCATCCACCACGATCATGCCGCGTGCGTTGGTGCGCACGCCGGCGGCAGCCGCCACCGCGGTGTTGGGCGCGATGCCGGCGGAGAGGATGACCAGGTCGGCCTCCAGCGTGCGCGCGTTCGTCTCCACGCCCACCGCTTCGCCGGCGACATTGCCCAGGATGCGCGTCACCGTTTCCCCGGTGTAGACCGGCACGCCGTGTTCGGTCAAGTGTTGCTGTGCCAGTAGCGCGATATCGGCATCGAAGCCGGGTAGGATGGCGTCGCGCATCTCCACCACGCTGACGTGCAACCCGCGGACGGCGAGATTTTCCGCCATCTCCAGTCCGATGAAGCCACCGCCCACCACGATCGCCTGCCGCAGTTTGCCGGTATCCACCAGCGCGCGAATCTTCTTTGCGTCGGTCAGCCCGCGCACGGTGGACACGCGCTTGAGGTGTATGCCGTCGATGGCAGGCAACACCGGCACCGCGCCGGTGGCGATAATCAGCTTGTCATACGGAAAGGTGCGCTCGACGCCCAACGTCAGGTCGCGCGCCGTCACCGTGTGCGCGTCGGGATCGATGGCGGTGGCCTGGTGGCGGGTAAGCGCCTCGATGCGGTTTTCGTGTTTGAACTCCTCGGGCGTGCGCACGATGAGCTCGCCGGCATCGTGAATGATGCCGCCCACGTAATACGGCATGCCGCACCCGGCATAGGCGACGTATTCGTCCTGCGTCAGGATGGTCACCTCTGCCTCGGGATATTCCCGCCGCGCGCGCGCCGCGGCCTTCGTACCGGCGGCGACACCGCCCAGGATCACCAAGCGCATAACACCCTCCTTGTGAGTTGTTTCACGAATGATACCCGATATCTTGCGTATTTACAACCATATGACCACATAGCAGGAATATTTTTCTTTTCCGAGCCGCGCTCCGGTCCATTTCGCTGCACCCGCTCCAACAGGCGTGCAAAAAAATCGGAAATCGGGTAGGATAGATTCCGACGGGCGCACCACGGTATGGGCCCGCGTGAGGATACGGACCATGGGCAAACGGTCGAGGGCGGAAGCGGAGTTTCTGCGGCGTAAAGCTTGGTTCCGGTTTTTCCGGACCCTTACCATCCTCATCCTGCTTGCTTCGGCGCTGTTCGGCGGTTTCATGGCCGGATTATTCGTCGCGGTGGCGCAGGTGCTTCCGCGCGGCGAAGCGCTGTCGGATATCCGCCCCACCACCCCGACCCGCGTGCTGGCCAGCGACGGCACGCTGCTGGGCCGCATCTATCTGCCCGATCAGAACCGCGAGATCGTCCCACTCAGCCGCATGGGCCAGATCGTCAACGCGACCATCGCCATTGAGGACGTGCGGTTTTACACCCACCCGGGCATTGACCCGCGCGGCATCATGCGCGCGATGGTAAAAAATTTGACCGCCGGCGATATCAAGGAAGGCGCGAGCACCATCACACAGCAGCTCGCACGCAACCTGTATCTGCACCGTCGGCAACAGATCACCCGCAAGCTGCAGGAAATGGTGCTCGCGCTGGAGTTGGAGCGCCGCTACTCCAAAGACGAAATTCTGGAAACCTATCTGAACCAGGTGTTCTATGGGTCGAATACCCATAGCGTGCAGTCGTGGGGCGCGCAGATGGCGGCACACAACTATTTCGGCAAAGATATCGAGCAGTTGACGCTGCCGGAAGCCGCGCTGCTGGCGGGGTTGCCCAAGAATCCGAAAGGCTACAGCCCGTATGTCTATCCTGAGCGGGCGAAGCAACGGCGCGACCTGGTGCTGGCGATCATGCGCGAGAATGCACTGATCAGCGATGCGCAGTACCAGGCCGCGAAGGCGACGCCCATCAAGCTGGTAAAAGAGAAGCTGCTCACGGAGACGGCCGATTACCACGCGCCCTATTTCGTGCGTCATATTATCTCTGAGGAGATGAAGCGCATCTTCGGTGAGGATGCCAAGGATTACATCACCAAGTACGGCGTCGACATCTACACCAGTCTGGACCCGCGCATGCAAAAAGTGGCTGAAGAGGCCGTATCCAACCAGGTTAAACGGAATAAATATCGCCGAATCGACGATGGCGCGCTGATTTCCATCGATCCGCAAACCGGATTCATCAAGGCGATGGTGGGCGGAACGGATTTCAAGAAGAACCAGTTCAACGTCATCACCCAGGGATTCCGGCAGCCGGGATCGTCGTTCAAGCCTTTCGACTACACCACCGCATTGTTGCACGGCTACACCGCCGACACCATCATTTACGATCGCCCGCACAGCTATCCGCTCAGCGCCGGGCGTTTCTGGACGCCCAACAACTCGGATGGATCGTTCCTGGGCGCGATCCCGCTGAAAAAGGCGCTGTGGCTGTCGCGCAATTGCGCGGCTGCCAGCGTGGCGGCCGACATCGGCATCAAAGAAATCATCAAAGTGGCTTACCGCATGGGCATCAAGCACCCATTGGATGAGAACCTTTCCACTGCGCTGGGCGCCTCGGTCGTGATGCCGCTGGAGATCTGTTCCGCTTACGGCACGCTGGCCAATCACGGCGTGCACAACCCGCCGACCGGCATCATGCGCGTGGTGGCCGCCGACGGGAGCGTGCTGTATGAATACAGTCCGCAGCCGCGACGCGCATTGCCCATCAAGATCGCCGACAGCATGAAAGAGATCATGCGCGGGGCCATCGAATACGGCACGGGCCGTCCGGCACGCTGTCCCTTCCCCGCTTCCGGCAAGACGGGCACCACCAACTCCTATCGTGATGCCTGGTTTATCGGCTATACCGACGACCTGGTCACGGCGGTGTGGGTGGGCAATCGGGACTACAAGCCAATGAGGCGCACTTTCGGCGGCACGGTGCCTGCGCCCATCTGGCGGCAGTTCATGATGGTGGCGCACCCGATCATGGCGGCGGAGCATCGCGAAAACGGCGACAGACTGGCGATGATCAACGGCATTCCCGACGACACCACCGGCGATACCTCACTGTCGCCGGCGATGCTGAAGAAGCGCGGCGAACGCAGTGATGAACCATTGATTGAGGAAACCGAGACGCAGGCATCGGTGACATCCGGCGACACCTACCGGGTTGCCATTTGCGCGGAAACCGGCGACCGGGCGACGCAATGGTGCCCGGAGAAGGTGCTGGTCACCTACGTGAAGGGCGGCGACCAGGAACCACCGAGCGCCACCTGTTCGGTGCATACCGGGCCTGACGCGGTACCGAATGCGGACGATGGCACGGGCAACGGGCAAGCGGGAACCAATGCCGGCGTGCTGATTAGCGTGTGCGCGGAGACGGGCAAAATCGCCACCGATAAATGTCCGACCGTGCTGTTGCGCCGCTTCAAGAATAACGCACCAACGGAAACCTGTCCGCTGCACGGCGAAGAGTAGGGCAGAGCCGGGTTGCCACGGGCGCGTGCCGCTCGAATTGGGCTGCGGATGACCATGCGGCTGAACGATGTTAAATTCCCCGCGATTTTTTTCACAGACTGCCCTGGAATGTGATATGTGCGCCAAGAGTTAATTGACACTCTCCACCTGCTGTGCTATCTTCTTCAGGGCTATCCGGCACCCAGGCCCTCTGGAGGAAAGTGATCGTGTTTACCCTTGTCGCCGAGCGTATCAACTGTACGCGAAAAGCTATCCGCGAGGCTACCGAGCAGCGTGATGCGGCATTCATTCAGGCCCAGGCGAAGCAGCAAGCTGACGCCGGCGCCACCTACATCGACGTGAACGCCGGCGCGCATCCCGACACCGAGCTGGACAACATGCTGTGGCTCATCGAGCAGGTGAAGAGCGCCACCTCGCTGCCCATCTGCCTGGACTCCCCCAACCCCACCGTGCTGGCTGCCGGTCTGGATGCGCTGCAGGGGCGTCAAGCGATGATCAACTCGATTTCGCTGGAAGAGGGCAAGGCCGAAAAGCTGTTGCCGCTGGTGCAGCAGTATCACACCACGGTGATCGGGCTGTGCCTGGGCTCGGAAGGCATGCCGAACTCCGCGGCCGAGCGCCTCGACTTCGCCAGCCGGCTGATCGCGCAGACGCGCGCTGCCGGGGTGGCGGACGATCGCCTGTACATCGATCCGCTGGTACGCTGCGTCTCCGCCGAGAACGAGCAGGGAACCGAATTCCTGCAGGCCATCCGTCTGATCAAGGACGCCTTTCCGCAGGTGCATTTCTGTGCCGGACTGTCCAACGTCAGTTACGGTCTGCCCCAGCGCACGCTGCTGAATCGCGCCTTCCTCACGCTGGCCATCGGGCAGGGGCTGGACGGTGCGATCATCGATCCGCTCGATAAAGGCGTGCTGGCGCAATTATACGCGACACAAGCCGTGCTCGGACAGGATGAATATTGCATGGAATACATGACCGCGGTTCGCGAAGGATTATTCGAATAGCACGGGCGGTTTGGTGAATAAACGCGTCATGGGCACTCCGGCGGCCCATGGCGCCTCTCCGTGCGTCGCGCCGGGAGACAACATCAAAGCTGCCGCTTGCACGCCGCAGGGACAGCATCATCGTGAGACACTGTCCGAGGGTACGCAGCCACCACTGCGTATCCCCGGGTGTTGTTTCTCTGTAAGGTAGAGAGAATGTTAACGTTGAATTCGGGTGCCACCCCCGCCAAGGCAACAGTGACTATGCTTGAACACTTTTTCACTCCCAAGTCCGTCGCCGTAATCGGCGCATCGGCGGAACCCGGCAAAGTCGGATACGATATCGTGCACAACCTGCTAGATGCCAAGTTTCAAGGCGCGATCTATCCGGTGAATCCGAAGGCCGACGAGATCCAGGGCCTGCCGGTCTACAAAGCCGTGCAGGACATCCCCGGCCCGGTGGACCTGGCCGTCATCGTCATTCCCGCCAAGTTTGTTATTGATGTGATGCACCAGTGCGGGCAGAAAGGCATCGACGCGGTCGTCATTATCACCGCCGGCTTCAAGGAGACCGGTCCTGAGGGGGCGGCCTTGCAGAACCAACTCATGGAGGTGGCGAGGCAATACGGTATTCGCGTCATCGGCCCCAACTGTCTGGGAATTATCTCTACCGATGTCGGCCTCAACGCTTCCTTCGCCCCAGTGACTCCGAAAAACGGACACCTGGGGCTTCTTTCTCAGTCAGGCGCGCTGGCTGATGCCATCCTCGACTGGTCCACTCAGGCCGGCATCGGCTTCAACAAATTCTTCACCTTCGGCAACCAGGCCGACGTGAATACCATTGACTTGCTGCGCGCGTGGAAAGACGATCCGAAGATCCGCGCCGTGGTGGCCTACATCGAAGCGGTGAAGGACGGACGCGAGTTCATGGATGCCGCAGAAGAGGTCGCCTCGGTGAAACCGGTGATCGTGGTCAAATCGGGCACCACCGCCTCCGGCGCCAAGGCCGCCGCCTCGCATACCGGCTCGCTGGCGGGTGCCGACCGTGCCTATGACGCCGCCTTCCTGCAGACCGGCGTGCTGCGCGCACGCACCGTGCAGGACCTGTTCGACTACGCCATCGCCTTTGCCAACCAGCCGTTGCCCAAGGGTGGGCGCATCGGCGTCGTGACCAATGCCGGCGGTCCCGGCATTCTCTGCTCCGACGCCATCGAGAAACTGGGGCTGTCGCTGGCGAACATCTCGCCGGAGACGGAAGCCAAACTGCGCGCGCGCCTGCCGGCCGCCGCGAACTTCCACAACCCGGTGGACGTGCTGGGTGACGCCAAGGCGGACATCTACGAATTCGCCATCGACACCCTGCTGCGCGACCCGAACGTGGACGGCATCATCACCATTGTCACGCCGCAAACCTCCACCCAGGTGATGGAGACGGCCGACGCCATCGTGCGGCTGGACAAGGGCACCGACAAGCCGATCCTCTCCTGCTTTATGGGCGGTGAACTGGTGCAGCCGGGCATCGATTACATGATGAACAACGATGTGCCCAACTATCCCTTCCCGGAGCGCGCCGCCGCATCATATCGCGCGCTGCTCGATTATGCCGCCTGGCGCGCACTGCCGAAAGAAACCCCGCAGAGCTTCGCCGTCGAGAAGGACGTGGTGGCTGCCGCCTTCGCCCGGACGCGCGCCGAAGGGCGGTTGAACCTGAACGAGGTGGAATGCGCCGATATCCTCCGCGCCTACGGCTTCACGTTGGCGGGGAATAAGCTGTGCAAATCCGCCGACGCGGCGGTGGAATTCGCCGACGAGATCGGCTACCCCGTGGTGATGAAGATCGCTTCACCGGATATCCTGCACAAGTCCGACGTGGGCGGCGTGAAGGTCGGACTGGCCGACGCGCAGGCCGTGCGCGCCGCATATGAGACCATGATCGCCAATATCTCCGCGCGCATGCCACAGGCGAACATCTGGGGCGTTTCGATCCAGCAGATGGTGACCCAGGGTAAGGAAGTCATCCTCGGCATGAGCCGCGACGCACAGTTCGGCCCGATGATCATGTTCGGTCTGGGTGGCATCTACGTGGAGGTATTGAAGGATGTCACCTTCCGTATCGCCCCGCTCACCGAGCGTCATGCGCGACAGATGATCTCCGAAATACGCGCCTACAAGCTGCTGACCGGCGCGCGTGGCGAGAAGCCAGTGGACATCGAGGCGCTGGTGGAGTCTATTCTGCGCCTCTCGCAACTCGTGACCGACTTCCCGGAAATCGCCGAAATGGACATCAATCCGCTGAAGGTACAGCCGGAACACGGCGGCGCGCTCTCCATCGATTCGCGCATCAGTCTGAAAGCGTAAATGGGCGCCTGCGGGCACACCGATGGTCGGGAGATTGACGAACGGGGCGAGGATTTCCTCGCCCCGTTCGCGTTGTATGATCCCGGTGCATGATTTTTCCGTACCGAGGCTATAGTTAGGTGGGAGAGATATCATGGCCCTGTATGAGGAATTCGAGCCGCGACCCAACCGCCTGATCGATGCGCACAGCGCCTACCTGCGCAATGCGGCGTATCAGCCGGTCGGGTGGTACCCGTATGGTCCGGAGGCATTCACCGAGGCACAGCGGCAGGATAAGCTGATCCTGCTCGACATCGGCGCGAGCTGGTGTCACTGGTGCCACGTGATCGACCGGGAGAGCTACGAGGATCCGGAGATCGCCACACTGCTAAACGAGCGGTATATCTCGATCAAGGTCGACCGCGACGAGCGACCGGATATCGACGCGCGCTACCAGACGGCAGTGCAATTGCTCACCGGCGGCGGGGGATGGCCGCTCACCGTCTTTCTCACCCCCGACGGCACGCCGTTCTATGGCGGCACCTATTTCCCCCCGCGCGATTATGGCGGGCGGTTGGGGCTCGCGACCGTGCTGCCGCGGCTGGCTGACATATATCGTCTGCATCGCGACGATTTACTGGAAATGGCGCGGCTGGTAGCCGGGCGCACCGAGCATGCCTACGCACGGGAAGGGGAGCACGGAACGCTGGAAGAGGAAACCTTTCACCGCATCGCCAACGGCATCCGCATCCACTTTAATCCCGACCGAGGCGGCTTCGAACGCACGGGACCGAAGTTCCCGCACGCCGGCGCGATCGAGTTGGCGCTGCTGCAGTGGGACGTCACCGGCGATCAAGGCTGGCGCAATGTGGCGCACCGCACGCTGACCGCCATGGCGCATGGCGGCATTTACGATCACCTGGGCGGCGGATTTCACCGTTATGCCAATGATGCTGATTGGCGGGTGCCGCATTTCGAGAAGATGGGTTACGATAACGCGCTGTTGCTGGCATGCTACACGCATGCCTATCGGGCGTTCGGCGATGCGCTATTCCGTGAAGTGGCGACGGAGACGCTGGATTACCTGCTGCACGATTTTGCCGATTGGGAGCGGGGTGGCTTTTACGGCACACAGGATGCTGACAATACCCCGCGCGACGACGGCAGCTTCTGGACGTGGTCCCTCGACGAATTTACTCGCGTGCTGAACCAGGCTGAGCTGCCGGTGCTGGTACGCTATTTCGGGGTGCGCCGGCGCGGTGATATACCGGATTCCGGGCGCAACGTGCTGTATGTGGCGGCGCGACCGGAGTCGATTGCCGAGGAGTTGGGTATCTCACTCGAGGATGTACAACAGCGCATCGCCAGCGGGAAGCGTAAACTGCTGGCGGTGCGCCATCGCCGCAAGATACCGCCGGTGGATACGACGAAATACCTCGGGTGGAACGCGCTGTTGATCTCCGCCTGCCTCGAAGCCGGCACGCTGCTCGGACGCGACAACGCCGTCGCCTTCGCGTTGCGTACGGTAGAACAGGTGCTGCGCGATGCGTATGACCCCGACCGCGGCGTCTATCACCTGCAGCATCCCGGTCAGGGTGTGGAGGTGCCGGGACTGTTCGAGGATCAGGCGTATATGGCGCGCGCACTGCTCGATGCCTTCAGCGTGAACGGCGACCAGGCGCTGTTGCAGGCGGCACAACGCATACTCGACTTATGCATCGAACGCTATTGGGATGAGGAGCACGACGGATTCCTCGATGTCGAACGCATGGCGGAAGCCGCGCCGGTGACGCCTTTCCTCAGCCAGCGCCGCAAGGTGATCGAAGATACGCCCACTCCCGCCGCCAACGCGGTAGCCGCGCTGGCACTCGACCGTCTGGCGCTGCTGACCGGCGACGCGCGCTACCACGAGTATGCCCGCCGCACGCTGGAAACTTTTGCGGGACGCGCACCTGATTATGGCCAGTTCGCCGCCACCTACGGGCTGGCGGTGTGGTTTCACCTGCACCCGCCTGCCGTCGCGACCATCATCGGTCCACTTGACCATGAAGAAACGCGCCGGCTGTGGACGGCGGCGTTAGAAACTTATCGTCCCGGTCGTCTGGTGGCGGTCTTCCCACCCGACGCGCCTCACCTTCCCTGCCCGCCCGTCGCGGAGGGCGCCACAGCCTGCGTGTGTGCCGGCCAGGCCTGTGCCAAGCCAACCGCAAAGCCAGAAACGCTACGCGACATCCTGCGCACATTCGGCAGGAATGACGGCACTGGCGGTTGAATACCGGTAACTACTTTGGATCCATCCCCGAGACGAGGAGAGTCATTTCGCGCACGCATAGGCCGTTTGTTAAGGCGAACCCCTCCCCGATTCGGGGAGGGGTTCGCCTTACCGTTTTGCCGCTCGCTTCCGCGCCGGTTCAGTCTTCCATAATACGATAATCCCGCGTGCCGTCGAGACCGAGCAGCAGGTCCAGGTTTTGTACGGCAGCGCCGGACGCGCCTTTGCCCAGGTTGTCGAGTCGCGCCACCAGCAACGTCTGGCTGTGCGCTGCGTTCTCGAAAACATACAGTTCCAGCAGGTTGGTGCCGTTCAGCTCGTCGGGCGCCAGCGTCTTTACCGGCACATCGAAAGGCATCACCCGCACGAAGCGCCGTCCCTGGAAGCGTGCAACCAGCGCGGCGTGCGCCACGCGTCCCGACACCCCGAACAACGGCACCTGCACCAGCATGCCCTGGCGAAAGGCGCCCACCGCGGGCACGAACAGCGGCGGATCGTGCAGTCCGGAGTAGGCGTGCATCTCCGGTACGTGCTTGTGCGCCATTTCGAGAGCGTAGAGCCGGTACGGATCGGCAATGTGGTCGGGGCCGTCCTGCTCGAACGCCTCGATCATCTTGCGGCCGCCGCCGGAATAGCCGGAAACGGCGAAGATCGCCACTCGCGTTTCCGCCGCCAGCAACCCGGCATCGACCAGCGGCCGTACCAACGCCAGCATGCCGGTCGGGTAACACCCGGGCACCGCCACGCGCGTGGCCGCGCGAACCCGCTCCTCTTGCCCCGGCAGCAGTTCGGGAAAGCCGTAAATCCACCCCGGCTGCACGCGGTGGGCGGTGCTGGCATCCAGCACGCGCACCGCTGGATTCTCGATCATCGCTACCGCCTCGCGCGCCGCGTCGTCTGGCAGGCAGAGCACGGCGCAATCCACGGCGTTCAACAACCGTCGCCGCTCCCCCGCGTCCTTCCGCTTCTCCTGCGCGATGCTCAGCAGTTCCAGATCGTCGCGCCCTCGCAGCCGCGCCCGTATCTGCAACCCGGTCGTGCCCACCTCGCCGTCAATAAATACCGTCGGTTTCCCCATCGTTCACTCCCACGGGCATTATACGGGCGAGGGGCGGATGGGTCAAACACCTCGCATGGCGCGTAGAGCTGTGGCGCGGCAGCGACCACGCTCCATGCGCTCAGGATCAGTGTTCGTCCTTCCGCATTTCCGTGCCGGTTTCCGTGCGGCGGCGAAGCTGGCCGCAGGCGCCGGTGACCTCGCCGCCGCGGGAGCGACGCAGGGCGACCTCGGCGCCGTGGCGGCGCACGGCATCGGCGAAACATTCGGCGGCGGTGAGCAGTTCGTTGGCAGAGAGCTTCATACCGGCGGGCAGACCTTCGTTGGGGT
Source organism: uncultured bacterium (assembly GCA_964472305.1). GTDB lineage: Bacteria > Armatimonadota > Hebobacteria > CAIYQO01 > CAIYQO01 > CAYYJR01. The sequence continues at coordinate 75,895 of CAYYJR010000019.1, read as the reverse complement.
TGAGCGGAATCACGTTCACCAGGCACTGCAATCCGCGGGTGAGCTGCGCCAGCGCGGCGGCATCCGCATCTGCGTCGTTGCCGCCGGGCACCACGGTATATTCGAAGGTCGCTTTGCGTCCGGTGCGGCGCACGTAGTGGCGCACTGCAGCGAGCAAGCCGTCGAGGTCGTATTTCTTCGCGACAGGCACCAGCTTCACGCGCGCCGCCTGGGTGGGCGCGTGCAACGAGAGCGCTAAATTTACCTGCAACCCCTCTTCCGCCAGCCGTTCGATGCCCGGAGTGATGCCGACGGTGGAGAGGGTAATATGCCGTTGCGCCAGGTCAAGCCCGAGCGGGTGGATGAGCAGCCGCACCGAGCGCAACACGGCGTCGTAGTTCGCCAGCGGTTCTCCCATGCCCATGTAGACGATGTTTGTCACGCGGCGGTCCGCGGGCAGTACCGCCTGCACGCGGTACACTTGCTGCACGATCTCCGCCGCGGTCAGGTTGCGGATGAAGCCGCTCTGGCCGGTGGCGCAAAACACGCAGCCGAATGGGCAGCCCACCTGGGTGGAGACGCATACCGTGGCGCGCATACGCGCGGGGATGAGTACCGTTTCCACCGTGTGCCCATCCGCCAGGGTGAACAGGTATTTTACCGTGCCGTCCGGCGCGGCGGCGGTGTGCGCGGTGCGCAACACCGTCAGCCGGTAGGCATCGGCGAGCGTACAGCGCAGTTCAACGGGCAGATCGGTCATTTCGTCGAACTCCATTGCCAACCGCTTATGCAACCAGGAAAAGAGCTGTTTACCGCGAAACGCCGGCGCGCCGTGCGCCGCGATCAACGCCGCCAACTCGCTGGGAAAGCACCCGGTGGGATCGGGTTGAGTTGTGGGTATATATTGGTCGGTCATCTTGTCAGACGGGCCACCCGCGCGAGTGACGTTTTTCATACCCCGCGCCATCAGCCCTTTACGACCTTATTTTAACTGAAGCACATCATCTTGTCTGTATTTGCTCACACGATTGTCATATTTCGCGGGTATTGTTAATGCAATCCAGTTACACTGGAGCTGCAATCAGATCTGGAAGGAGGAGTGACGATGGAACGGCTGACACCCTATATTGAAGAGATACGTCTGGGCATTCTGGACGATCCACACACCAGCAAGACAACCATGCTCACCGAAATGGTCACCGTCTGCCCCTCCTGCCGCAGCTTCCACTCCCTGCGTCATCGCGGGAAAGGCGTGATCTGCACGGATTGCGCGTGGACCACGCGCGATACGCGGCCGGCGGATGCAGCCTGAGTGCATCAGTTGACGGACGCCGGAGGCATTCCGTACACTGTGCGGTGTGATGACGTTTTCCGATGCGATGGCCTATCTGTTCGGGTTAGTCGATTACGAAAAGACCCCCGCGCAGACCGCGATGACGGCCTATCTCAATCTCGATCGTATGCGCGACGCGCTGGCACGCGCGGGAAATCCGCAAGCGGGATTACGTTGCGTGCATCTGGCCGGTACCAAAGGCAAAGGTTCGACGGCGGTGATGATCGCCGCTATACTGCGCGCCGCCGGGCGCCGTGTCGGCCTCTACACCAAACCCCACCTGGTTGATTTCCGCGAACGCATCCGCATCGATGACGCCTTGATCGGCGAAGCGGATTTCGCCGCGATCATGACGGAGTTGCGCCCGCTCATCGAAGCGATGCGTCCGCTACCCAACGGCGCGCCGACGTTCTTCGAGGTGTGCGTGCTGATCGCCTTTCTGTGGTTCGCGCGGCAACAGACCGACATCGTGGTGCTGGAGACGGGTATGGGCGGACGGTTGGACGCGACGAACGTGGTGCAGCCGTTAGCCACCGCCATCACCACCATCGCTCTCGATCATACCGTCGAACTGGGCGACACCGTCGCGTTGATCGCCGCGGAAAAGGCAGGCATCATCAAATCAGGCGCGCCGGTGGTAAGCGCGCCGCAAACACCCGACGCCGCCGCGGTGCTCGCGCAAGTGGCGGACGCGCGGGGTTGTTCGCTCTACCGGGTGGGCGCGGAGATACGCGTGGAGCCCGGCGCACAGGTGACACCCGGCGGCCAGCGCTTCAGCATCACGGGCCGGCTGGACCGGTATACCGACCTCGACTGCCCGCTGCTAGGCGCGCATCAACTCGTCAACGCAGCGGTAGCGGTGGGGCTGGCGGAGTGCCTGCGCGAAGTCAGCGAACCGATTACCGCCGACGCCATCCGCGCTGGTCTTGCCGGCGTGTGCTGGCCGGGCCGCCTGCAGGTGTTGCGCGCGGAGCCGCTGTTGCTGCTGGACGGCGCGCATGATCCTGCCGCCGTAGATGCGCTGACGGCGGCACTCGACCGGCACTTTCCGGGCCGTCCGCGCGTCTTTGTACTCGGCTTTGCTCGTGAGAAAGACTGGCAGCGGATGTTGGCTCAACTCGCGCCGCACGCCGCCCGGTTCGTACTCACCGCCGCCGCCACGCCGCGCGCCGTGCCGCCGGACGAGCTCCTCGCCGCCGCACGCGCGCTGGGTGTACCATGCACAACGGCGCCCAACGTCGCGACCGCGCTGCGACACGCACTCGCCGCGGTCGCCCCCACCGAACTGCTCTGCCTCACCGGTTCGCTCTATGCCGTCGGCGACGCGTTGAAATGGTGGCAGCAGCAAGGGTAATCAGCGACGGACTACGCCAGGTTGGCGAGCAGCAGCAAGGCGAAGGCGAGGACGAAAAGGACGCGGTGGTTGCGACGCAACGCCAGTGTCAGCAGCGTGATGCCGCCAGCGAGCAACACGGCGCGCAATACGAGTCGCGGCCATGCCCGCGGGAATGCGAGCAGCACCGAGAGCAACACGAAATTCCCATATGATACCGCCAGCAATACCTTGATCCGGCGGTCGGCAATAGCCTGGGGCTCGAGCAGCACGAAGAGGTAACTGAGCAGGATGATGAGCATGCCGCCCAGCACACCGACGTAGGAGAGACGGGCTAATTGCGAGGACACCGTCACCATGGCATAGAGCACGCCGGCCAACGATAGCCAGAACAACCCGATGCCGATGCGCAGCCATAGGGCGATACCACGGAGCGTGCGGTGCAATATTTCCTGGTCGTCTGTGGGCTGCGTCATCGGTCCTCGTCTCGGGCGATCAGCCATGGGATTGGATTATTGTTCGTTCTCCGGCAATACGGCCACCGCCACTTTCGCGGGACGGAAGGTGTCGCCGTTTTTCAGGTAGCCGCGTTGAATTTGCGCGATGATGGTGTGCTCCGGTGCCGCGTCGGTGGGCACGCGAGCGATGGCATCGTGGAACTGCGGGTCAAACGGCTTGCCTTCCACCTCCATCGGGGTAATGCTATAGCGTTCGAGCAGTTGCAGCATATCGCGATAAATCATCACGATGCCTTGCGACAACGATTCCACGGTGCTGGTTTCGTTGATTGCCGCCAGCGCGCGCTCGAAGTTGTCGATGATGGGCAGCAATTCCGCCAGTGCGCGGTCACTGCCGCGGCCGAATTCCTGGTCGCGTTCGGTGCGCATACGCTTGCGAAAGTTGTCGAAATCCGCGTGCGCACGCAGGTAATTGTTCTTCGCTTCCGCCAGCTCCTGCTGGGCCTGGCTGAGCGCCGCCCGCAACTCGATGGCGTCTTCCTGGCTGATATAGCACTCCGCGGATTCGGCGATATCCGCCGCGGTTTCCGGTGTCACGTCTTCACGTTTCTCGTCTGTCATCCATTCACTCCCATACTGGCTTGCGGCTTAGGTATTTCTCCGGTCAGCGCCTGATTATTATTGCCGTCGAAGAAACCCTCTCTATTATAATGCAATCGCCCACATCCGTCGTGTATTTTCTTGCCTGCTATCGCATTTCCGCGCGTTCGTTTCCATTATCGGCTTGGCAATCACGCGCGGGCATGGCATAATGCCACGGATTACCGATAACCACCTGGAGTGTAACGTGCTGCACACCACGGATCCCACCGAGCAATTCATGTCCGCCAACCCGCCTGCCATTGCGTCATGGTGGGAGGTTGCGCGTGCGGCAGCGATTATCTGGTTGCTGGTGGTGGGATTGTGGTCGGGACCGTCCCTTGGTGCGACGCTGGTCTACCCGAATGGCCTGTTGTGGGTCGAAGGCGCGCTGGTCGTGGTGCTGCTGGTACTGGCGCGCCAGGGCGCGGTGCGATCTTTGCGCGACTATCCGCTCGGGTGGGCTTGCCTGGGGGTGCTGGCGCTCGCCGCGCTGGCGGCGAGCATGCGCGCGGCGCGGGGCGACGGCTTCGACGAACTGCGCCTGTGGCAGCACAGTGAGCCGATGCTGCGCGGATTGCTGCTGTACCTGGCCATCGCCGGCCAGCCGCGGTTGGGACGCCTCGCGTGGGGCAGTGCGCTCACCGGCATGGCAGTGCTGGCACTCGTCACGGTTGTCCAGCACCTGCTGGGGCTCACGCGCTGGTACGCTGGTCTCGATCGGGGGTGGGCCGACGGCATCGCGTCCGTCCATGGCTGGCGCGCGCAGGGGCTGACCTCTTACATCAACCTCACCGCGGCGCTGCTGGCCGCCGCCGTCCCCTGCTGGATCATACCCCCGCTGCTGCGTATGCCGCCGGCGCGCGTCGCCCGCATCCTGTTGCTGCTGGGCGGTTTACTCACTACCGCCGGTGTGTGGTACACCCGCTCGCGCGCGGCATTTCTCGTCGCCGGACTGGTTAGTTGCCTGTTCTGCTGGCGCGTCTCATTTCGCTGGGGCATCGGCGCGCTGGCGGTGGTGGGCGTCTTTGTCATCGTGGTATACCCGGCGGTACCGGTATGGGCGCTGTCGGCGTTGCTGGCGGCGCTGGTGTTGGGGCGCATGGCGCTGGAGCCGCGCCAGCGGTATCTGCTCGCGATCGCGCTCAGCCTGGGGCTGGCCGGTGGGCTGCAAGCACTGGATGCCTATGTGCTGCATTTTCCACTCACCTTTCGTCTGACCGAGGAAGGCGTCACCGATGTGGCGCGACTTGAATTGTATCGCAACGCACTGACGCTTGTGCGTACCGCGCCGTGGTGGGGAGTCGGCGACGCGGGGGTATCGGACAGTTTGAACCGGCTGGCGAATCCCGCGCTCCGGCGCTTGCCCCGCACCCAGCGCAACGCGCACAATCAATGCCTGCATTGGGCTGCCGCCGAAGGCATTCCCGTCGCGCTGGCCTTCACCGCGCTGGTCATCGCGGCTACGGCATGGTGCTGGCGCCGCGCGCGCCGGCGCCGTGCCCCCTTCCCGCGCGCCGTCGGGCTGGCGATCGCCGTCAGCCTCGCCACCTTCCTGCTCGCGAACCTGACCGATGCCCACTTCTGGCGTATCGAGGGCGCCGGATTCTTCTGGAGCCTGTTCGCCGTCGCGGCTGCCATTGACGAATAAACCATTCAGTAGATACAAAAGAGCGAAGCGTCGTCGGTTGGTCGCATCTCCTGCCGTTGCAGGGCAGCACTCGACCACATAGTATGTGTCCAGGCGTGAAACATCATGCAGAAGACACCAGAAGTGCCTGGAGCTGGCTGACCCGTGCGCCATTCCTGATCTGTGGCAAGTGATGACTGATCAAAAGGGTCAGGCGCATACTCAGCACACTGCTCACTTCCCCCATCGCGTGCACGCCGCACTGGAAATGGCGCTGGAGGAGTGAGAAGAACGCCCAAAGGGCCGGGTTCGGGTCGATGCAGGTGTAAAAGTAATCACTACGGCTCACGACTGGCCAGCAATTCGTGGCGCGCGCAGCAGGTTATTGCTCGCGCGTTTCCTCCACCGGTTGTGCTCCCGCGGCTTTTTCTTGTTGCTGGCGTTCTTCCAACGCTTCTTTTTTCGTCACCGCGGTAAGGAATTCGGCGAAGGCTTCTTCACGGTCACGTTGTTCGGCGCGAAATTGCACCAGCCGGTCTTTGCTGGCGTTGAAGCTTTCCAGCAAGCCCAGCAGGAAGAGCAGGATCGAGGCGAGTTGCAGCGTCAGGCAGAACGGGTCTTTGGTGAACACCATCGAGAGTCCCAGCATCACAAAGCCGAAGCCGGAATACAGCAGGTAGCCGTGCGTATACCCGAGCAGCAGATGAGCGATGACGAGCACCACCCCGATCAAGGCCAGGATGTCGAGGGCGATAACGTTAGGCGCCATGTGCGAATCCCCCTTCCTTCTGCGAAGTAGAGCTCCCCTGTATCATCATGGCAGGCGTTGTACCTGCAGATCGACGCGGACATTTGGTCCCTCAACCACATTCAGTCCCTGCGGTATGCGCAGGTGGGCGGTGCGCGAGGTATCCTGGGTGACATTTCTGACATCAATGGGATCGGTTTCCAAATAGGCGGGCTGCAAGTCGAGTGTGACGGACTCACCGCTCAACGTGACCACGTCCGGGCGCACCTTGGCGACAGTCACCGCCACGCCCCGCGGCTGTCGGCGCAGTTCCGGCGCGCGCACCGCCACCTCGCGCGTGCTGCGTGGCCCGGAACGTGAGGCCATGCGCACCCGCACGGTGGGCGTCAGCGCGTGAATGCCCTCCACGCGATCGCCGCCGGCATCGATCGGTCGGGGCACCAAATCCAGCTCTGCCGGCATCTGATCGTTTGGATCCACCGGCACCGTCACATATTTCACGCGCTTCAACACGTCGTCAGGTCCTTCCACGGTGACGGCGGCGGGTTGCAGCAAGTATTCCCCCACGGTGGTGCCCGGCGGCGGCGCGGCGGTAAAGGTGATGGAAACCGGGAAGGACTTTTGCGCCAGCTCGATAGTGGTCACCCGCACTCGCGGCAGGCTGCCCTCCACCTCCACTCCGCGCGGCACGTCAATGATCACCGGCAGTTGATCGGCACCGGCGCGGGTGATCGTGCTGACATCGACCCGCGCCTTGATTTCGTCGCGCGAGACGTTGTTCACCAGTTCCGCCGGACCCTTGATGATGATCCTTTTCAGCGTGATGTCGTTGGGATGCAGCGTCGATTTCATCCGCGCAAGCTGGCCTTCCATAACCACTTTTACCTCGCGGATGGGCCGGCGCGTGAGCGGCATATCCTGCGTGATGCGCACATACGCCCACAGGAACAGAGCGAGGATGATAGCGAGGATCAGCGTAGGACGGTCGTAGTGCATCATCGTGGCGCCTCCTCGGGTGGCGGCACGACGGCTGGTGTTTTCGGTGTGGCAATCTCCCGTCGCCAGAACCAGCGGCCTTGCTCAGGCTCACCCGTCTGCAACAGCGACAGCAGCTTCTCCTTCAAGGCTTCCACCGACAGATTGCCGATCAATTGTCCACTTAGCGCAAGCGAAATTGCCCCCGTCTCCTCGGAGACCACTACGATGGCCGCGTCGGTCAACTCGCTGAGTCCGATGGCCGCGCGATGGCGCGTGCCGTAGGAGCGCGGACTGTCATCATGATTCGTCAGCGGAAAGAGGCACATCGCCGCCGCTACCTGCTGACCTTGAATGACGATGCCGCCGTCGTGCATGGCGGTGCCGGGGTGAAAGATGGTTTGCAACAGTTCGCTGGACACTGTGCCGCCGATCTGGCGGCCGGTGGAGATGATGTCGTTCAGTCCCACCTCGCGCTCGATGGCAATGAGACCACCGATCTTCTTTTCCGACAGGCGGCGGGTGGCGCGCACGATCTCGTTCACCACGCCGACATTGTCGGGGGCATTCGTGGCGCGAAAGGCATCGAGGATGATATGCCCGCGGCCGATCTGTTCCACCACCAGGCGCAGTTCAGGTTGGAAAAGGATGATAAGCGCCAGCACCCAGTTTTGCAGGATGACCGACAGTGCCCAGTGGGTAACACGCAGGTTGAGGATATCGGTGATCAACACCACGACGGCGACGGCGACGAAACCTTTGATGAGCTGAACGGCGCGCGTGCCGCGCACCAACCCCAGCAACAGGTAGATGCCCAGCGCCACCACGAAGATGTCAATGACATCGTTGATGCTTCGTGGCGAGAGCGTCTGTAAAAACCAGCGGAACGAATCGATCATGCGCCTCGTGCCCGGAGAATCCACTCCATGCCATCACCATAAATGGTTGGTCATTCACTGTATCTTACCAGAGCGGGACGGCTTGAGTCCAGCACGGGCACGTCCGGGACAGATATCTGCGAATCAGGCGCAAGCATCCCTGATTTCGCTCGGTTTTCGACCACAAGTCTGACCAGTCAAACGTCCGGAAGAGTCGAGAACGGATGGAGAAAATCAGTGACTTGCCCCTCTTTCCGGGAACAATTTCCACCTCTCCGAGCCACTGTGGGATATTATACGGATTAAATCATCATCTGACAGTTGTTTTGGCCTGTCACAGCGAGTGCCCGGTACGGTGATTGAGTAGACCGCGAGGCGTCATCACTTTCCCCCGCTGCCGTGGTCGTAGCGAACCACCATGCTGCTATACTGCCTGTTCCCGTTCGGTTTCGCTACGGACATCCTGCCTCTCAACCACCTGACCAGGCACTGGTATCTCCTACATGCCTGGTTCCATTAACGGGCACAATCTGTATCAGTTGCCGGACAGTGAAAAGCGCGATGGCGAAATAGGTCGTGAAATACCTGCGGGGACAGCCAAGAGGAGCTTGCTCCCAATTGGCTGTCCCCGCAGGCTAGCATTCAACGGCGCGTTACGCCGGGGTCGGGTCGTCGGTGGCGGGTAGGTAATAGCAGAGAATCTGCAGTTCCTGCGTCAGGTCCACGTTGCGCACCACCACGCCGCGCGGCACGCTGACGCGGGTGGGGGCAAAGTTGAGAATGACCAGCACGCCGCTGGCGACCATCTGATCGGCGACCGCCTGCGCGCTGGCGGCGGGAGTGGTGATGATCCCGAGTTGTATGCCCATCTCGGCGTTCAGTGCCGGCATCTGCTCGATGTCGAGAATTTCCAGATCCCAGATGCGGCGTCCGATCTTGCTGAAGTTGTTGTCATAGACGGCTACCAGGCGGAAACCCGACTGGTACAGCCCGGTATAACCGGCCAGCGCGGTGCCCAGGTTGCCGGCGCCGACCAGCATGACTCGCTGTTCGCGGTCCAGCCGCATGATGTCGGCCAGCCGGTTGATGAGCGGCATGACGGCATACCCCAACCCCGGCTTGCCGAACTCGCCGAAGTAGGATAAGTCTTTACGCACCTGGCCGGAACTGATGCCGGTGCGCATTTCGATATCGGCAGACGAGAGCGTTTCCGCGCCCTCCGCGTGTGCCGTGCGCAGACAACGCAGGTACAGCGCGATGCGCGCGATGGTCGGCTCTGGTGCTGAACGACTGATCGGCAAAGCAGGTTCCCCCCTACTGCTCGCAGTGCAAACAAAATAACCAATCGGTAAGCCCGCGACTCCTGAATGAGTCGCGGGCAACCGGGAAAAGACGTAATATCGTTACGCGGGAGCCGCGACCAGCTCCGGCACGGTGGGACGTGGTAGCAAGCCGGCGCGCTCCACCACGATGGGAATGACATCTTCCCACAACACCGGCATCAAATGGATGCCGGAGATGCCGGGAATCTGGCGCACCGCCTGGATGGTTTCCACCGCGATGGCGATCCCTTCTTCTTTGGGATCGGCGGCTTGTTCCATGCGCACGCACAATTCTTCCGGCACCTGATTGCCGGGCACGTTATTCTGCATGTGGCGGGCCATCTTTGGCGATTTCATCGGAGTGATGCCCACCAGAATCTTCGCCTGTTCGTGCAGCCCGCGGTCCACGATTTCTCTCATGAAACTGCGCAGATAGGATAGATCAAAAACGCATTGCGTCTGAATGAACCGCGCGCCGGCGTCGATTTTTTTCGCCATGCGCGTGACGCGGTAGTCATATGGCGGAGCAAAGGGATTTTCCACCGCGCCGATGAACAGTTGAGGCGGCACCTTGATAGCCTCGCCGCACTGAAAGACACCATCGTTGACCATGCGGCAGGCGGTTTGCAGCCAGGTGATGGAATCCAAGTCGTACACCGGCTTGGCGGAAGCATGGTTGCCATTGATCGGATGGTCGCCGCTCATGCACACGACATTTCGCACGCCCAATCCGGCCAGCCCGAGCAGATCGCTCTGCAGCCCGATGCGGTTGCGGTCGCGGCATGTCATCTGCACCACCGCTTCCACGCCTTCCTGTTGCACCAGCGCGGCGCTGGCAAGACTGCACATGCGCACCACCGCGGTCTGGTTATCCGTCAGGTTGGCGGCGTCCACGGTGCCACGCATGAACCGCGCGGCCTTGCGTACAACTTCGCCATCCGCATGCTTCGGCGGCCCGACTTCGCCGGTGACGACGAAATGCCCGGCTTCGAGTAAACGCTGGAGTTGACTACTCATGCATGCCTCACCATAGACCGGATAGTCTCGAAAAGGGTCTCCAAAGTGCCTACCGCTTTCTCGTGAATCGTTGCCGCGCGGTGCGCGCACTTCGCAGACAATTTCGTACGGATTGTGCAAGATTGTACTGGTGTAGCCGAATGGTGTCAAGGCAGCGCGCCGTGTGCCGGTCTGCTCACTCGTGTGCCGCGGTAAGCGAAGGCATCGTTTCCGCATTTTGCGGCATCGGTCTAATACGGCAAAACAGGACGATGCTGACCAGCAGCCACAGCGTGCTGGCGAGGAAGAGCGGGGTATATCGATCGATGATCAGACCGGAAACAGCGGCGTGCACGGGCGCCAGCACGTCCAGTACCCGTCCCGCCAGCAGCGGGCTGACGCCGCCGACGAGACCCACCCAGGCGTACCACACCGCGCTGTAAGTGGTTTTGCGGGTGGGCGGGATCACATGGTTGAACTGCAGTTGCCCGGAGCCGATGGCGAATCCGGTGGCGGCGCAGCCCCATAGAACAGCAATGCCGAGTGCGACCGCCAGGCTATGCGGGTGGTGGTGCGGCATGACCAGCCAGCACAGCGGCAGCACCGCCAGCCCCAGCAGGGTGATGCGGATGACCGGATGACTGCCGTGACGATCCACACACCAGCCCCACAGGTAGCTGGAGAGGAGCCCGCCTGCCAGCGCGCCGCTATCGAGCAGTACGATCTCCCCGGAGGCCAATCCGATCGTTTCCTTCATGAATAGCGGCACAAAGGTGGCCATCGTCATCCCCACCGTCGCACACGCGGTCGCGAACAGGTAGCGCCGCATGGTACGGTCGCGCCACGCCGCCTGCATTTCCTTCAGGTGAGTGGCGCCGTCCGCCGCATCGGGAATGGGCGCCCCGCCGGGGATGAACAACAAGGCGCCCACCCCCAGCAACCCGACGATGGCGCCGCTGCCGATGAGCCACAGAAAACCGGATAATTGTGGATTGTGCGCGAGCACGCGGTTGGCGATAAGCATGCCCAGTCCACCTGCCAGCGCGCTGGCGATGCCGGAGGCGGCGCCGTATTGGCCGCGCACGTTGTTAGGTACGAATTCCTGCGTCCAGGGGTAATAACCCGTCTCGCCCAGCGCGCGACATACGGCAAACACGAGCACGATGCCGGTGACGGCGGCAAAGGTCACGCCCGGCCCGTAGTATGCCAGCAGCCACGGTGTGCCCAGCAACAGCGCGATGACGAACTTGCGCACGCCGAAAAAGACGATGAAGGCGCGCTTGAATCCCCAACGCGCAATCGCCGGCGCCGCAAACACCGCCAGGATGCCGGTGTAGGGGAACAGGGACAGCAGCAAGCCGATCTGCGCCTTCTGGTAGCCCAGCTCGCTAAGGAACAGCACGAACACCGAGGAGCCGAAAGTAACGTAGGCGAAGAACGCGTTGAGCGCCGAGTTCGTAATCCCCCACGGCAGCGCGCGTATCTTTTCGCTGTAGGATGGTGCTGAGCTCATTCTCGCTACGCCCCTCCGGCGCCCACTACAATACCCGTGCGGGAGGACGGTTGTCAAATGGAAGGCAACACCGCCTTGAACGATGGCATTTGCCTGCGCCTGGCAGGCCACATCGCAACGGAAGGCACCCGTTGTGGGAACGACAGACGTTAGCCCGCGGGGTGCGCCGGTGGGCGGCCTCGCAAGATGAGCGGTTGTGCCGGGTCGCAGCACAACGCAAAAAGACACGATCAGCCTGGAAGGCCAGCGCTACTCGGTGCCCGTGGTCTTGATGGGCCGGCATGTCTGGGTGGGACTGTTGGGTGAGCAGTTGCTCATCAAACATGCCGGACGGATCGTCGCCAGGTTTCGGACCTGAGGACTGTTCAGTTTTGGAGTTACAAGATTGTTCAGTATTGACTGTTACAGCACAGGCTATCCCCGGCAGGGAACCGCATCACGTTCACGAATAGGAGGGGCAGCGAGTTCTACGGGAGGATGCGTGATGGCGGGGACATTTCAGGCGCTGACGCCTCATCTGGGGGTGTGGCAGGACCATATCAACATTGGGGTGCTGCACGACGGCGAGCGGGTGTTGCTGATCGACTGCGGCGACGCGGAGGCGGTGGCGGGGCTGCGCACGACAGTGCCGGGCACGGTGGAGACTGTGCTGTTCACCCATTATCACCGCGACCAGGCGTGCGGCGCCTATGCGCTGACCGGCGCGGAGGTGGTGGTCCCGGCGGCGGAGCGCCGGTGGTTCGACGACCCGGCGGCGTTTTGGAACGATCCCGCCTATCGCTGGAGCAACTCCAGTTTTCACCCCTCGCACCTGGTGCTGGCAGAGCCGCTGCGGGTGAGCCGCGTGCTGGTCGACGGCGAGACATTTGCCTGGGGATCGGCACAGATCACCGCGCTGGCCACTCCCGGCCACACCGACGGCAGTCTCTCCTATCTGGTCGAAGTGGATGACCGGCAGATCGCGTTCACCGGCGACCTTATCGCCGGTCCCGGCCAACTCTGGGAACTGTACAGCTTGCAGAAAGGCAACGATATCGTCTCCGACTATCACGGCTTTCTGGGGGCGCGCGACGAATTGACAGACAGCCTGCGGCGCGTGCAGGACGCCCTGCCGGCGGTTCTTGTGCCCGCACACGGGACCATTATGCGCCAGCCGCATGCCGCCATCGACCTGCTCATCGAGCGACTGAGCGCGTGTTACGATGCGTACGCCTCCATCTCCGCGTTGCGCTGGTATTTTCCGCAACTGTTTCCCGGTTATCTCGATGCCCCCGGCGTGATGCCTATCCGTCCGGGTACACCCGTTCCCGCGTGCCTGCGCCTCATCGCCACCAGTTGGGTGCTGATCAGCGAGACCGGCGCCGCTTTCGTAATGGATTGCTGTGACGAGTCAATGGTCACGGAGCTGCAGCGAATGCTGGCGGCGGGAGAGATCACGTCGGTGGAGGGGCTGTGGATTACCCACTACCATTATGATCACGTGGACGGCGTGCCGGCGTTCCAGCGGGCATTCGACTGCGAACTCCTCGCCTGCGACGCGGTGGCGGAGGTGATCGCCGATCCGCGTGCGTGGCGGCTCACCTGTGGGTCGCCCCACCCGGCGCGGGTGGATCGCCGCACCTTCGACGGCGAATGCTGGCGCTGGCATGAATTCACACTCACCGCCTACCATCTGCCCGGCCAGACACTGCACCACGGCGGATTATTAGTGGAGGGTCGGGGATTGCGCATGTTTTTCTCCGGAGATTCCTTCACCCCGGCGGGCATCGATGATTACTGCGCGCAAAACCGCAATTTCCTGGGCCGGGATACCGGCTTCGATTACTGCCTGGCACTGCTGCAGCAACTGGCGCCCGATCATATCTTCAATGCGCACGTCGATGTGGCATTCGACTTCACCGACGAGGAACTGCGCCGCATGCGGACGGCGCTGGCGGCGCGTGAGCGGCTGTTCGGCCAGGTGTTGCCGTGGGCGCACCCCAACTTCGGTACCGACGAGGGGTGGGCGTTCTGCTATCCCTATGAACAACGCGTGCAACCCGGCGGCAGCGCGCGGGTGGATGTGGCGGTGACCAACCACGCCGACAGCGCGCGCATGGTGCGCTGTCGCGCCGCACTGCCGCGCGCATGGCAAGGCGATGCGACGCCGGAAAACGAGGCGCTGGTGTTGGAAAAAGGCCGCGGCAGCATCTTCCTGCGCATCCCCGTACCGTCCACCGCGGAACCCGGGCGCTACATCATCCCGGTGGATATCCACGACGGCGAACACCGATTGCCGCAATTCACCGAATGTGTGCTTGAAGTGCGTGAAGGAAATGCTTGACAAGCCGTCGCCTGTGTCGGCAAGATAGCGGTAGTTCCGCGAAAGGAGCCCGACATGTCCGATATCATCGCCGGTCTCACCATTCTGGTGGATGACCGCTCGAAAGCGAATCCGATGCTCAATGAGGTTCTCGCCAAATACGGCGCCGTCATCGCCGGCCGCATGGGCATCCCCCACCTGCACGGCGACCGCTCGGTCATTACGCTGATTCTGCAGGGTGATGAGACTGCCATCGACAGCCTGGTGTGCGAGTTGACCGCCGTCGAATCCGCCGCGGGTTTTCGTACCGTGCTGACACGCTTCGCCGACTGATGTCACCGGCTGGTTTGCAGCGCTTCCCCATCACGCAGCGCTTCCGCACGATCGGCGCGGTCGAGGTAGACCGCGAGCGGTACCTGCCCCGCCAGTTCGCGATATACCTCGCGATACGCCGCCGAAGGGCTGCAGACGATGGGATTGTAATAAACACCACGGTGGACGGTCGGACGGTCGAACGCCGGATTATACGGGTAGCTGTTGAGCAGGTAGACGCCATGCCCGTGCAGGCAGGCAATCACCGTCTGCAGCGGGATAGCCTGGTGCACGGCCCCGCCGAGGAAGCCGTCCATGCATACCGCCTGTGCCAGCACGCCGGCATCGGGCGAGTTCAGGCCGCAGACCAGCCCGCCTACCGCGGCGGCAATGCGCCCATAACACGGCAGCACAAATGCCTCCCAGAGCGCGGGCGAGAGAAATTCCGTCACCAGGTCATTTACATACAGTCCGGGCGCGCCATGCGGACCGCACCAGCGGTGGCAGCGCGCGATTTGCAGGCGCGCCAGTGTGATCGTTGCCTCTGTGCACAGATCGAGCACGGCGTGCAGGGCCGCCGGATTGGCGTGCAACCCCAGGTAAAACTCCGTGGTGCCCAGCAGTGCCGCCACGCAGTCAATCGGGCTGGCGCCGGCGATCTGCACCGGGAACAGCTCCTGCCATGCGGCGGGCAGCGCCTCGATGGCGCGGCATAACTCCACGCAATATGGGTGAGCAGCGAGATCGGGGAGACGTATGGCGCCTACCTCTTCGATCGATGCCACCAGCGGCTCCGTCCACGTGGTGAAAGTGTGGTGCTGATCATTCGTGTAGTGCAGCGGCGCGCCCAACAGGGAGGGGAGGAGGTGCGGAGCATGCGTGTCAAGCGCTACCCACCACTCCGGCGCGAGGGTGGGATAATTGTCGAAGCCCTGCCGCAGCGCTTCGCAATGTGGAGCCAGTGCGCGCACGGCGGTGCGATCCGTGATGGTCAGCAGCATCGCGCCGTCATCCCCGGTCACCACAATCTCGCCGATCTCCTCTACCCCCGGCAGGGGAGCACAAAGCGAGATCATCGGCCGGGACGGTTCCCGATGCCGCCACCGCGCCGCCCAATCGGTCTGGACGTCCCGGATGCGCGCGCTTGCGATGGTCAACTTGCGTGATGCCATGGCTATCTCCGGGGAATGTCGCATGTTTACGAATAGCTGTCAAGGCGGAGCAATGATGGTGTCAGTCTCAAGGCGTGACGGCATCGCCGTGGGAGCCGGTTGTGGCAAAAGCACCCGCCGTGGGACTGTCGCCCGCGTCGTCGCGCGCACCGGAGGTTCAGACATATACCTCTTCCAGCATCCAGCTCAACTCCTGGGCGTTAAAGCAGAGTTTGTAGGCATTGCCGGCGGCGGTGACGGCAAAGTAGTGCAGCCGTGCGACGCCGTTGCGGCCGGCCCAGCGCTGATGCACCTGGTCCACCGTGTAGGTGCGTCCGCTCCAGCGAAACGCGCGCGGCACGATCTGCCCTTTGGCGAAGACGGCATACACGTCCACCGCTTCATGCACCCTGGTTTGACTCATTGGCGTCCCTCATCACGAAATTATGTTTGTAGTATAGCATAGCGAGCGCATGTTTGCAAGAGGATTGCACCGGACGGCGACGAAATGTCATGACGGCTTCCAGGGGTTGCCGGTTGGGGGAACGCGATGCAGGGGTTTGATATTGCGCCGTTCGGATTGCCCGGATGCGCGTCGGATGAAGTGCGATTTGAAGAGACGCGCGACGTGGAGCGGGTGGTAGTCACCTTCGCCGGGCCGGCGCCGCGGCGGGTGGCGCTACATTACCTGCGTAAGGCGTGGCCGCACAGCCGCGTGGAGCAGCTCGGTGACATGGATACCGCGCGTCCCAGCGCGTTCGGGTGGATCGCCATCGACGACTGGTTCAACACCAAATGGCACCCGGCGAAGGCTATCGTCGTTCCGCTCGACGCGCACAGCGTGGAGATCACCTTCACCGGACTGGCGCGGGAGTTTGACGATTATCCAGGGCGTGAGCAATACGACGTGACCTTCCGGCGCACGCTGGGGGTCAAGGTGGAAGCGAAGGGCGAAATCGCCGGTATCGCGGTCTATACACGCTCGGTTCCGGCGCAGACGGCGGTGCGCTTCGAATTCGACGCCGGCAAGAAGACGCCGGGGACGACACTGCAACTGACCGGCTACAACGCGCGGGTCGCCGGAGAGACGGCTTTCGCGTTGCCGCGCGGCACGCGGGCGCCGATCACCGTGGCGGTGGAACACATGACGCCCGCCCACCGTTATGCGTATGACGACGGGCACCTGCTGTGCACCCTCGACCGCGATGCCTTCACCATCTCACTGCCCGCGCTGGCGGCGGAAGGTCCGATCTGGTATCCCGACGCGGGTCTCTATATCGCGCATGCCGACGACCCCACCACTTTCGCCGACTATCGCGCGCGCATCACCGGCGCGCGCACTATCGCCGAGCAGGTGTGTGAGCGACCCGAGCAGAGCCTGGCGGGCGCGATGCACGGGCAGCCGCGCCCACACCCGATCCCCTTTTGTTTCGGTTGCAAACACACGCGGCAGAAGTTCTGGCTGGAGCCGAACGGCGACCTGCTGCTGAAGCGCTGGCTGCTGCAGCGTTCTGCCGGGCGCGACACCGCGCGGTGCAAAACCGACGGTGACGGGCGCTTCTTCTTCGGACTGGAGCGGTGGATTCCCATCGCGCGCTACAACGATCCCTACCCGGCACTCGCATACAACATTCAGATGAAGCGTGATGAGTTGCTGTTGGAGCAGCAGTGTTTCGCCGTGCCGCTGGCGTCGTCGATCCTGGCGGGTGAGCCGGCACCGGATGATGCCATGGTGGCGCTGGTGCGCTTCCGCGTGCGCAACACCGGCGACGCGCCGGCGACAGTGCGACTGCCTGTGCACTACTCCCAACAATCCGATCGCGCCAACGCTCACCTGCGGCTGTCGCGGGACGCGTGCAGCATTCCGCGTTCCGAGCGCGCTGCGCCGCCTGCGGCGGAAGGCCGGCTGGAAAGCGCGTGGCATGATGAGATGGTGCTGCGCGCGCGTTATGAAACGACGATGATCCCCGTGCAGGACGGCGCCGACGTGATCTTCACCCAGCAGATGGCGCCGGGCGAGAGCTGCGAGTTGCTGCTGAAAGTGCCGTTCATCGCACTGGAGGGGGCAGACGAACTGGCGCAATTGGCCGGACTGCGTTATGACGCCTGTTACCGCGAGATGACGCAATACTGGCGGAGTGAAGGCAACCGTGGCGCGCGGTTGCGCACGCCCGACGCGCACCTGAACGCCGCGTATCGCGGTCACCTGCCCATCGTGCTGATGGCAGACTTCGGCATGGCAGACGGCAGCGGCGAGGTGAATACCAGTGTGGGCGCCATCACCTACGGCAACTACACCAACGAGTCGTGCATGATCCTGCAGGAGTTGGACCAGCGCGGATTGCACGACGAGGTGCGGCGGCGGCTGGCGGTGTGGGTGCATTACCAGTCCACCGTGTGGCTGCGCGGCAACTTCACTGACAAGGATGGGCTGTTCTTCGGGGCCGGCGGGTTGGAATCCGGCAGCAGCTACGACCAGCACCACGGCTGGGCGCTGTGGTACCTGGCCGAGCATTTCCTGCTCACTCGCGACGAGGTCTGGTTTGCCGGGGTCACCGACGCGGTGGTACGCGGCGCGGAATGGATTATCCGCCAGCGGCGCAATACATCGGGAACACTGCCGCACTCGCGCGGGTGGGAGCGTGGCTTCCTGCCGGCGGGCGCGCTGGAAGACGTGGATGATTATTTCTACTGGCTGTCCACCAACGTCCTCACCTGGCGCGGGCTGGACACCGCCGCGCGGGCACTGGCCGTTGCCGGTCATCCCGCCGCCGCGCGCATCCAGCGCGACGCGAACGCGTATCGAAAAGACCTGATCCGCGGCTTCGAAACCGCCCGCCGCCACGCACCGCTCATCCGCCTGCGCGACGGGCGCTGGATTCCGCACTACCCCAGCCGCCTCTATCGCCGCGGGCGCGATTTCGGCTGGATTCGCGAGGTACTGGAAGGCTCGATCTACCTGCTGCTCTCCGGTCTCTATGCTTCGAACAGCCGCGAAGCGAAGTGGATTCTCGACGATTACCAGGATACGCGCTACATGACTCCGCCGTTCGGCTACTATATTCACGACACGGTGATGGAATGGTTCGACCGCGGCGGATTTTCCGTGCAGCCGAACCTGCTGGAAGGCCTGCGCCCCTACCTGGACCGCGACGAGCCGGAATTATACCTGTGGATGTTCTTCAACGCATGGGCGGCTTGTTATCGCGAGGAAGTGAACGCCATGGTGGAGCACCCGCTGCCGGTGCTGGGCTTCTCCAACAACGCGCCGATGAAGACCAGCGACGAGGCCAACGCCATGAAGTGGTTATGCTTCATGTTTGTCTACACGACCGCGGATGCGTTGCTCCTGGGCCGCGCGCTGCCGCGGGCGTGGTTTGCCGACGCGGAGGGCGTCAGCGTGGAGAAAGTCGTCACCCGTTTCGGCACGGTGAGCGTGCGCTACCATCCCGACGGCACACGACTGGTTGCCGATGCGGCACTGGACCTCCACACTCCGCCCGCGACGACGCTGCTGCGCTTCCGCCACCCGGACAAGTTGCCGATCCGCACGGTGACGGTGAATGGCCAACCACACGATCGCTTTGATTCGTGCACCGGCGATGTGGATATCAGTGGCGTATCTGACGATGTGCGGGTGATTGCGGAATATTGAACGAGGTGCCGTATGACCGGATACGAGAAGCTCGCTGCCGCGCTCTCCCCGGCGGGAACGACAGAGTTTGCCGCAGTGGTGTGCTATCCCGGCATCTTTATCCGCGACCATTACACGGAGCTGACGCGCGAGCCGTGGTGGATGGCGCACGATCCTACGCCGGAGGTGCAGGCGGGGCTGACCGAAGAGCAATACACGAACATCGGCATCGATTGGTTCAGTCACGGTCCGGGCGCCAGCACGGCAGAGCAGCGGGCGATTTGCGTGGTCGAGAAGAAAGGCCGGTATTTCCGAACCGATGCACGCACCCGGCGCCGGGAGCGGTTGTACCCACCGGTGGTGAGCGGCACGTTGAGCGTGTTGAGCGAGAATGCTCCGGTGATCGACGACCTGGCAGCGTTCCTGGAGCAGCGCGTGCGCCAGTGGCCGCCTTTCAAAGGATTGGAAGCTGGGCGCGCGGATGTCTGGAACCTGCTGGTCAACTCGCTGGGAAAACGCGCGATGCCGTATTACAGTGTCAACGGATCGCTGTGGGCGGTGGGCAACCTGCTCGGTTGTGAACAGTGGCTGGGGTATATAGCCACCGATCCCGAACCGGTCTTCGCCGCCGGGCAGCGCATCCTGTTCAACACCGTGCAGTGCGTGAAGGCCGCCGCCGCCAGCGGATGCCGGGCGGTGTGGATCGAGGATTGCCTCACCGATATGATCGGCCCCGCGCGTTTCGTCCGTTACAACCTGCCATTGATCCGGGAACTGGTGGAAGCCATTCGCCAGGCCGGCCTGTGGAGCATCTACTACTTCTGCGGCAACCCGTGGCCGGTGATGGAACTGCTACTGGAGACCGGTGCCGACGCGCTGGCGCTGGAAGAAGGCAAAAAGGGCTTCCGTATCGACATCGACGACGTGGTGGCGCGCACGCAAGGGCGCATGACGGTACTCGGCAACCTGGATGCCATCGATCTGCTGGCGCACGGCACTCGTGAGGAACTGCGCCGCGAAATTACTCGACAGCTCGATGCAGGCCGCCGCAACGGCAACCGCTTCATCATGAGCACCGGCTCGCCTGTCACTCCCGACACCCCCGTCGCCCGCCTGCGCGAATATGTGGAACTGGTGCATGAACTGGGAACGGCGTAAAGAGAGTTATTTGCCACGGTGCGGAAGACGCGTGGCAACCGGGCATGCCGTTAGCCCAGCGCGCATTCGCGGTCGGTCTCGTCGCCGCCGACCCACCGCAGACCGATCAGCGACTGTTCGGCCAGCGCCGTATCCACTGATGGCAGCACGGTGGTGCGCACCCCGGCATCGTCGCACCACACCACGCGTGGTTGCATGGGCCATTCGATCATGGCTGCGGTGACGCACTGTGTCCATCGCGGCATCCGCACTACGTGATGCCAGTGCTGGTGGGCGCAGAAGCACAGCGGGCGCACTCCCAGCGCGTGCAAGCGAGTGAGCAACGCCAAGCCGTCACCGAAATGGCCGGCGTATTTACCATCATGCCTGGCGGCAAATTCCTCTTCCGGCAGTAACGGTGCGTGGCTGAACACCAGTAACCGCCTTGGACGCTGCGCCGCCACCGCCGCGGTCGCGCGCGCAATCTGCATCTCGCCGAGGGTATAGGTGATGTCGGGGTCCACCTCCGGCAGCCCGAGTTGGCGCAGCGTGAGCAAGCCGATGTTGTCGCGCATCCGATATAATGGGGGCAGATGCCTGTTGAAGGCAGCATCGAAGTGCTCCAGTGTGCCGGGGTAGTAATCGTGGTTGCCGGGCACCACCATCCAGGGGCAGCGCAATCCGGACAGCACCGCGCGCGCCAGCTCAAACTGCGGTACGGTGCCGTGCTGGGTGACGTCGCCCAGCACCATCACCAGGTCGAGGTGCTGCCGATTCAGCGCCGCCACCGCCTGGCGCGCGATGGTTTCGGCTTGATCGAACAGCATTCGGTTATGCCAGCGCCCCACACCGTGATGCCCAATATGCAGATCGTTCAATAACCCGATCTTCATACAGCTATTGTTCCATATCCCATTTACGGTTTGCTGCGCATGCGCCTGTTCCGTGCCACGCATCCTGATCCGCATGGCGGCAGGGAAAGGTACGCGTCGTGTGCGGAAGGATTTTCCACGCCGGCGGCTAATGGTATTGGTACTGGTCGCCGCGTCGGCTTGCCGCCAGGGATTCAAGCGACGCCCCGCATCAGCCGATAAGAGTAGCGCCCGGCGTAAGGCAGCCCTGTCATTTGGTGGTGTTACCGACAGCCCGTGCGGGTATATTGCTTACCAAGATGCCGGAACATCGATGAACAATGCTCGGCGGCGCCGCGGTCCGGGTGGTTTCGGCACACAAGACATACACGGCGCCGCGATATTCCGCGGGGGGATAAGAGCATGCCCAAATATGTCATTAATGAGCAGGGTGACCTGGCCGCGCTGGCCAATGAAGTGAAAAAGATTGCCGAGAATCAAGGCAATCTCGCCGCGCGCAAAGATAAAGACGAAGTTGCCCACCTGGAGGATGCGTTCGCGCCGGCTCCCGTCGCCGTAGCCGCGGAGACGAGTGGATGGTTGTCCCGCGCGTGGGTGCTCGCCGGGTCACTCGGCCTGGTACTGGCGTTGATTCTGGTGGCCGTGTTCATCAATATACGCCGCGCCGTGCCGCCCAGCGTGCCCAATGTGGTCGGCATGAAAATCACCAAAGCGCAGACCATCGTCGAGAAGGCGAAATTGCGCGTCACCATCGAATACGATAACCTGAGTACCAAACCTTCCGGCACCGTAATCACCACCGTACCCGCCGCGCGGACGAAACTGCGTCCGGGGAGCGAGGTAACGCTGCGGGTGGCGGGGAAAAGCCCGCAGTCGCCGTCTCCCCGGCGGGTGGCGCCGCCGGAACCGAAAACATCCAGCCCTACCACGGAGCCGACCCCGGTCACAGCCATGCCTGACCCGAAATCAGCCGTCACGCCTCCTACCGCCGTGTCGCCGCCCCTGACGCCCCCGACCGCCGTCCGGGTGACCGTCCCCGCGCTGGAAGGGATGAAGGTGGTGGAGGCGCAGCGGAAATTGATCGAACTGCGGCTGCGTTACCAGACATGGTCGGGCATTGACGCGAAAAAGGAAAACGGCACGGTGCTCGCGTGCGAGCCCAACGCGGGCACGGAAGTGGCGCCCGGCTCGATGGTGCGCCTGCAAGTCAACACGCTGCCCAACGCCATCGTGAATACGCCGCCGACCGCGACTCCCCCCAACACGCCGAAGCCCCCCGACACGCCAAGAGTTCGGTTGCCCAATGTGGTGGGCGCCAAGGGTCGCGATGCGATCGCCTTCTTGCAGGAGCGCGGTTTTACCGTAACCTTCACCATGATTGATACCGCTGACAGCCGCAACGTCGATCCCAATACGGTGATGCGCATGGAGCCTCCCGCCGGCAGCATGGTGATCCCGCGCAGTCGAGTGATTCTCGAACTGGCGCGATAACCACGCCGATTGTCATCCGGCCTATGGATGATGCGCGCGGCAGCCGGGCTGCACTTCGCACGCAAAACACACCATCCATGCCTTGACAAGGGTCGGGGGGAGGGGTATGGTATGGCCCGGAGGACTGCTTGCCATGCGTATTGGGATCTGTACCAACCCCGACCTGCTTGATGATGCATACGCTGCCGGCTATGCGTTTGCGGAAATGGCCGCCGCGAGCCTGATGTTCGACCAGGACGATGCTGCCTTCGCGCCCATCCGCGCGCGGTTGCTCGCCGCGCCGATCCGCGTGGAAGCCTTCAACTGCTTTCTCCCCGCGCACTTGAAGGTGACCGGCCCCGAGGTGGACTTGCCGGCGGTGGGACGCCATATGGACACCGTGCTGCGCCGCGCGTCGGAAGTCGGCGCATCGATCATGGTGTTCGGCAGCGGTGGCGCGCGGACAATTCCCGACGGCTTTCCCGTGGAGCGCGCGCGGGAGCAGTTTGTGGAAGCGGCCCGCCTGGCGGGACAGACCGCGGCAAAATACGGCATGACCATCACGTTGGAGCCGCTGCTGAAACGCGGGTGCAACTTCTTCAATCGCACCGACCAGGGCATCACCTACGTCGATACGATCAATCATCCCAACGTGCGCCTGCTCACTGACCTGTATCATATCACATGGGAAGGCGAGCCATTCGAGCACATGGTAGCAGCCGGCCCGCGATTAGCGCACATTCACACGGCCACCCCGTGCCTGCCCGCCACCGGCACCGACAACGGGCCCGTCTACGATTTTCCCAACTTCCTCGCCACCCTCGCCCGCGCCGGCTACGATGGCCGCATCTCGGTGGAGGACAACCCCGGTCTGTTGGGCAAATTCCAACCACCGCTGACCGAAGTCTATCGCGTCATGCGCGAATACGTGGAATCGTGTCTGCCGGCGTAACGCGGGCGCGCGCAGCAATGACAACCCCTCCCCGACGCGATCGGGGAGGGGTTTTTTAATGGGGCCTATCTCCGGTGATGGCTTCGGGGCATGCACAGAGGCGATCTCACGGTTTCGCGATCAACTTGACATGCCCATCCACGAAGCTGGCGATGTAGCCGCCATTGTGGCGAGGGTCGTAATCCCCCGGGGTAGCAGCGACATTGCCACTGGCGGCGGCAGCGCTGGACGCGTCGCCGGTGAGGATGGTGGTGGTGGGCGAGTCGACGCGCGACAGCGGCAATCCGGACAGCGCGCCGTTATACGCATACCCATTGGGCATGTCGTCTTTCGTCGGGCAGCTCAGCAGGCGCGGATCCGGCGCTGGGTTGGTCCACACGACATCCGCTTCGGGGAAGCGCTCGCTGGCGTCCTTCAGTTCCATGGTGATACCCATGGCAAGCTGGCGCTGGTTGCTCAAGCAGGAGGTCTGACGCATTTTCTCACGCGCTTTCGCCAGCATGGGCGACAACAGGTACAGCAAGATGGCGATAATCGACACCACGACCAGCATCTCGACCAGACTAAAACCGAAAAACCCACGGGCAGGGCTGTGCTGTGTGCCGTGGCGTGCGATAATACGCATATGTTCCGCTCTCTCCCCTGTGCAAGGACTCAAAAGTGTCTCTGGGCAGCCGGTGCGTTACCGTCCAATCGTGATAATATCGAATACAGATTGAATGCCGGGTGCGGTTCCCCGCCCACCGGCATCACACTTTTTTCCGCCGTTGGCGCTTGAATTCACCTACAGCCAGTACGATCACCACCCAGGCGCCCAGCGCGATCAGCCCGACCGTGAGCGGGACGAACAGGTGCGCGAGCATAGGGCCGCTGCTGCCAAAAAAGTCATCGCCAATCAGTATCGCCGCCAATCCGACGATTGGATTGCCGATCATGACGATGGGCGATCCGCTAATGAAATCATACACCGGTTGGGGGTAACGCAGCAACAGGATGATGCCGGCGCCGGTGTTGAGCGCCCACAGCGTGATGTTCACCCAGCGCAACACCTCACGGCGGATGGCGACGGAGATGACCACGGAGAGCAGGGTCGTAGGGATAAGCGCAAGGGTGGCGGAGAGGATTGACACGATCACGACAAACACCGTGCGCTCGGTGGTGCTGGACGACATGTCGTGGAAAGCCATGAACAGGCCCCAGAAACAAGGCACCAGCGCCAGCCAGACCAGACACGCACAATAGGCGATGGCCACCGCGGTGGAGGTTTTCGGATAGCGCACCGAGCAGTACAGGCCGATGGCGCCGAACAGGACCACCGTTGCCGCGATCAACGCCAGCGACCAGCCGAACTGCGCGGGATCAACCCCACCCAGCAGGAAGGAGATGGCGGCGACCGGCAGCGCGCACAGCAGCACCATGAGCGCGAAGCTTAGCGACGAAAGGAGCTTGCCCAGCAGGATATTGGTGTCAGACAGCCGGGTGAGCAATAACAGATCGAGCGTCTGCTGCTCGCGTTCGATGGATACCGATCCCGCGGTGAGCGCCGGGGCGATGAGCGCGCACAGGATCGCTTCCAGAATGGTCAATCCGATGAACAGCGTCCTGCCGATCTCGCTCAACGTGCTGTTCATGCTGCTCGAATCGGACGCCATGTTATCCCATTGCGGCGCGATGATCAGCAGGCCTACGGTGATTGACAGTCCGGTGGCGACAAAGAGCAGCAACGGCGCACGCAACCCCCGCATGCGCGAGCGCATTTCTTTCATCAACACCGGCAGTGATATGATGGCGCCCAAGCGCGCGAGTGCGAGTGGCAGATTGACGGTCATCGGTATCCTCCCCGATCCATCACGGCACGGCTACTCCGCTTTGGGTGCCGGCACCATGACGGTGACGGTATGCGATCCCTCGCCGAAAGTATACGTGGTATCGACCTTTTTCTCCGACGCATCGGTAGAACAGAAGAGCGCGAAAGCCTTGCTTTTCCCCGCGTGAATGGTGAGATTCGCCGTTGCGGGATTCAGTCCCGTGGCGGGTGGGGTCGTGCCCCCGCTGACCGCCACTTTCGCAATAAGGTCGGTCGTGCCGCTGTTCGTCAACAGGACGGCGCCGCCTTCCGCGGTCGAATCGTTTTTACCGCTGGCGGTGGAGCTGTCGGTAAACGTGATGGGTACATTCTCCGCGGCGAAGGACAACAGCGTGCCTTCGTCGCCGCTGGCATAAATCACCGACACGCCGCCGGTAAGGAGATATTGCTGGTGACCATCCACGAATGAGGCGATGTAGCCATGGTGATGCCGCTCCATATCGACATCGCTCGCGCTTGCCAGCAACTCCTGATGCGCGTCGGCGGTCATCACAATGGTCGTGGGGCTTTCGATGGCACCCATCGCGAGATCGCCCAGATACTGATTCATCCCGAAATCGGGCGTGCCCGCGCTGCCGGTGCGCGTTGTGCTGGGGCAGTTGAAAACGGTGGGCGAATTCAGATTCGCGCTGGTTTCTTTATACCAGTTTTCCGGTGCGGGGAACGAATCCTGGTTGTCCTGCAGCGTCATCATCAGCGCCAGGTGAATCTGGTGCTGATTGCTCATGCACTGCGTCTGCCGCCCCTTCTCGCGCGCTTTGGCGATGACCGGCAGCAGAATGGCGACCAACACGGCGACGATGGCGATGACCACCAGCAATTCGATCATCGTAAACGCCGCCGCTTTGCGCCATCCAGCGCCGGACTTCGCGGTGATCTGCGACATGGCACACTCCTTTCCCCGTGAACACGGTCAGTATACGAATGCAGTTGCAGCATAACAATCTCACTGCCGATTGGCAAGAGGGCGCATGTAAGTGGGTGCTCCCGCACATCATTGGCAAAGGCGCACGAGTCGGCGCCGGCGTGATGCGATTTTCCCATTAGCGCGCCGAAATGGTTAGGCGCTTTTCGATGTGGGAACGGATTACAGTGTTCCCGGATGAGAACAGACAGCTTCTTCCTCCGCAGCGACATACAGACGGTCCCCCCCTTCTGCCATACCATTTTGCGCGTCTGCCCGCCCCGAATACCTGCCGATCGGCGGCAGCGGGACGGCGCACCAATCATTTTCACGTAAGGAGAGACCGATATCGTGCGTTTTCGACACGTCATCCTGGCCGCGGTGATGGGCGTGGTGCTGACCGGCACCCTGGCTGTTGCCGCCCCCAGCGCGGACTATCTCACGCAACGCGCGCAGCAATCGGTGCTGCCGCTGGATTCCACCACGCAACTGGCGACGCAATTGACCGGCCATGCCGGCCAGGTGGTCGAGTTGGAGGGGGTGGTGAGTCACATTATTATCGACACGGACCATCACGGATTTCAACTGCAGGTGCACCCGAATCAGCAATTTGATATCACGACGGCGATGACTGATCCCGACCTGGTGCCGGGTCGCCGGCTTCGCGTGCTGGCGCGTATTGATGCCAACGCGGCGCTGACGGCGCTGGCGGTGACCGGAGCCGACCAACCGGCCATCCCGGTCATCGACCCGACACCCGTCCCGGCCGCCCCGCCGGTAACCGACCCGGCAGCGACCGTGCCTCCGGCGATCACCACGCCAGCAGCGGCACCCTCTTCCGCGCCGGCGACCAGACGGCAACGGTCGCGTCAACGGAAAAAAGCGCGCCGCACACCCGCGGCCGTGCCGGTCGCAAAACCGGCACCGGCAACACGCTCCGCGGCAAAATCGGCGGTGACGCCGAAACCCGCGGCACGATCCGCAACGAGTGCGCAGATGCAATTGAATGTCTATGTCAGCAAGATCCGGCAGATCAACCGCGGCATCAGCACGGCGCTGGCGACCCAGATTGCCCGCACCGTGGTGGCGAAGAGCGAACGCTACGGCGTCGATCCCCGGCTGGTGCTGGCGTTGATCGCCCAGGAATCCCGCTTCAATCCGCGGGCAGTCTCGCCGGTGGGCGCGCGCGGCTTGGGACAACTGATGCCGGGCACCGCCGCCTTGCTGGGTGTGCGCAACGCCTTCGATATCACGCAGAACATCGACGGTACCGTGCGCTACCTGGCGGCGCAGTTGAAGAAGTTCGGCGGGGATGTCGCCAGGGCGCTGGCAGCATATAACGCCGGTCCGGGCAACGTGGTGCGCTTCGGCGGCATTCCGCCGTTCCGCGAGACACGTAACTACGTCCGCGTGATCAGCGCCTGGTATCAGAATCTGGTGCGCGTGTTATAATGGCCCAGGGGGGCGGATCCCATCCGCTCCCCTCCTCGTCCCCCTCTCGGGCTTTATGCTATACTGCCTGCAATGACCTTGACACCGACACTGCCACATCCGAACCGCTGGTGGATTCTCACTGCCGTCATCATCGTGCTTATCATGACGCCGATCGACGGCAGCGCACTCAACATCGCCATTCCCTCGCTGCGCAGCTATTTTCATCTCGCGCAGGATCAACTCGCGCTGGTGGCGTGGGTGCCGCTGATCTACCTGCTGGTGATCGGCAGCCTGATCCTGGTGATGGGCCGGCTGGGCGACCTGTGGGGCTTTCGCCGCCTGTTCCTCGCCGGCGTGGTGATCTTCACCACCGCCTCCGCCTTGTGCGGGATGGCGCCGACGTTGAACTGGCTGGTCGCCGCGCGCGCGGTGCAAGGCCTGGGTGCGTGCATGATGATGGCACTTAGCTCCGGCATCGCCACCGCGCTCTTCCCCCCACAGGAACGCGGGCGTGCGCTGGGCATCGTCGGCATGGGCATCGCCTTCGGGTTGGTGCTCGGTCCGGTGCTGGGTGGCTGGTTAATCCACTTCGGCGACTGGCGCCTGATCTTTTTCATCAACCTGCCCATCGGCCTGGTCGGCGGGTTGTGGTGCCGGCGCATGCTGCCGCCGTTGAATCCCGGCAACAGCCACCGCATCGATTGGCTGGGCGCGCTGCTGGCGGTGATTATGTTGGGCGCGTTGCTGCTGGCCATTACGCTGGGCAAGGATTGGGGATGGCATTCGCCTTTGACAGTGGGCATGTTCGTGTTGTCCCTGGGGGCCGGCTTCGCCTTTTTTCAGGTGGAGCGCCGCCACCCCGAGCCGATGCTGGAACTGTCGCTGTTCGCCCATCCGGTCTTTGTCGGTGCCAATCTGGCCAGTATGATGAATTTTATCGGCCAATTCAGCGCGCTCTTCCTGACCCCGGTGCTGCTGCGCGACGGGTATGGCTATTCCGCCGAGAAGGCGGGGATGGTGATGGCCAGCATGCCGGTAGTCATCCTGGTGCTGGCGCCGTTGAGCGGAGCGTTGTCCGACCGGCTGGGCACACGCGCCCTTGCCGTCACCGGCGAATCTATTGTGGCGGCCGGCTTGCTTAGCATGGCGTACATGCTCGCCAGCGGGCAGGTGGCGCTGATTCCCCTGGCGCTGGCGCTCATTGGCATCGGCGCCGGGCTGTTTCAAGCGCCGAACAACAGCGCGGTGATGGGCAGCGTGCCGCGCACCCACTTGGGCGTGGGCGGCGGGGTGCTGGCCATCATGCGCAACCTGGGCATGTCGTTTGGCATCGCTATCAGCAGCGCGGTGCTGGCGGCTGGCACGCAACCCTTTCAGCATGCCGCGCCGGCGCTGCAGCGTGTGGCCCTGCTCCACAGCATTCAGGTGGGCTTTCTGGTGGGGGCGGCGTTCGTCTTGCTCGGCGTGGTCACCAGTGCCATACGCCAGGATCATGCGCCGGGTTAAGATGCCAGTGCATGGGTACAGTAACGAAAATGTACAAACTTGCTATTCGCTGTTGACGACAAGAGGGAATCACATGGTAGCCGTCGAAAAATAATCGTCGCATAGTGATGAGCTACCGCTGGTTCTAAGGAATAGAAGGGAGGTATTATGGCCGACATTCTTAAAGTTGAAGAAGCAGTTGAATTCGCCGAAAATCCCGAACCGCGCTGTCCATGCGTGTTGTTGCTCGATGTCTCCAAATCGATGCGCGGTGAAGCGATCCAGGCGTTAAACCGGGGTTTAGTGGCATTTCATGACGATCTCGTGAAAGACCCATTGGCGGCTCGCCGCGTGGAAGTGGCCATTATCTCCTTTGGGGGCGAAGTGGAAGTCGTGCATGACTTTCTGCCGGTCGACGCCTTTTCGCCGCCGACGCTGAAGGCCGGGGGCTTGACCCCGATGGGAACGGGTATCCTGAAAGCGCTGGAGATTCTGGAAGCGCGCAAGGCCGTGTATAAAGCACACGGCGTACCCTATTATCGCCCCTGGGTCTTCATGATCACTGACGGCAAGCCGAAAGGCGAACCGGAAGGCACCATCGACCGGGCGATCCAACAATTGCGTGTTGACGAGGAGAGCAAACGCGTTGCGTTCTTCTCCGTAGCCGTCAAGGGCGCCTATATTGAAAAACTGCGCGAAATTTCCGCCCGCCCGCCGGTGCATCTGGAAGGGTTGAATTTCGTCGAGTTATTCGTGTGGTTATCACGCAGTACCCAGCAGGTCGTTCATTCGCAAGTGCCGCTGCCCCCACCACGATCCGAGGTATAATCGATGGGGTTGCCGGCCGAAGCCGCCGAAACCAAAGCGCATTGGCATGTGGCGGGTGTTTCCGCGCGCGGGATCATGCATGTCAAACAGCAAAAACCCTGCCAGGACAGCCATGTGTGGCGCGTGCTGCCCGGTGGGGCGGTCATCGTGGCGGTGGCCGATGGCGCCGGCTCGGCTTCGTTATCGCAACTCGGTTCGGCGCGCGCGGCGCTTGCCGCAGTCGAGTGGGTCTCCGAGTTGATGAAGGACGAATGGCCGCGGCAAAAAACCGACTGGCACGACATGCTAGCCGCGGCGCTGCAGACGGCGCATGAGTCGGTGCTGGTGTCGGCGAAGAAACGCAATGTCCCCTCCCGCGAACTGGCCACCACCCTCATTGTGCTGGTCGCTACCCCGGAGGTTGCCGTGGCGGTGCAGGTCGGCGACGGTGCCGCGGTGGTGATGGACGACACCCAGCACTTTATTCCCGTCACGGTGCCGCAACGCGGCGAATTCGTGAATGAGACGATCTTTTTCACGTCACCCGATTATCAATCCGCGGCGCAGTTCGGCTATTGGAGCGGTCCGGTCGCCGGCCTGGGCGTCCTCTCCGACGGCCTGCAATTGTTGGCGCTGAAGATGCCGGACGCCGAGCCGCATCCGGCTTTTTTTGCCCCGCTGATGCAGTCAGTCAGTTCCACCGAAGACATGCATTTGGCCGAGCAGCGCCTGCGCGACTTTATGGCCTCCGAACGCATTCAGCAACGGGCTGACGACGATCTCACCCTGGTGCTGGGCACCTTGCATACCCCCGAGCCTCCACGGGAGCCGATGGAAGATCAGCATGCAATTTCGGCTTGAAACAAGCGGACGCACGGTCACATTGAACCCGCATCCCCTGGCACTCGGCGGGGAGGCCTACCTGTATGTCGTCAATGACATCGAGTCGCTGGTGGCGAAAGTGTATCACCACCCCTCGCCGGAGCACGCCGACAAGCTGGCGGTGATGATCGGCAATCCGCCGGTCGATCCGATGGCCAATATCGGGCATCCCTCCATCGCCTGGCCGCAGGAACGCCTGTTCACCGTGGAACCGGAACCGCGCTGCGTGGGATTTGTGATGCCGCGCGTGAACAACATGCGCTCGGTGTTCGAGTTCTACAACCCGAAAACGCGCCGCCAGCACTGCCCGATGTTCCATTACCGCTACCTGATTCGCACCGCGCGCAACCTGGCCGCCGCCGTGCACGCGCTGCACAGCCGCGGCTACGTCATCGGCGACATGAACGAATCCAATATCCTGGTGAACGAAATGGCGCTGGTGACGCTGGTGGATACCGATTCCTTCCAGGTGCCCACCGCGGAGCGCACCTTCCGTTGCCCCGTGGGCAAGCCGGAATTCACTCCGCCCGAACTGCAGAGCGTGCGCTTTCGCGAAATCGACCGCAAGCCAGAGCACGATAATTTCGGATTGGCGGTGCTGGTCTTTCTGCTGCTGATGGAAGGCACCCATCCCTTCGCCGGACGGCTCACTGCCGGCGGCGATCCCGAACCGCTGGGCGAGCGCATCGCCGCGCATCACTACCCATACAGCTCCACGCAAGCGTGTCCCTACGAGCCGATGCCGCTGGCGCCGCCCATCGGGTTGCTGTATCCCGACGTGCGCAACCTTATCCGGTTGTGCTTCGAGATCGGGCACAACACCCCCGCGCTGCGTCCCGGCGCGGCTTCGTGGCAGCAAGCGCTGGACGTAGCCGAAAGCAACCTGCGCCTGTGCCGAAAAAATACCCAGCATTTCTATCGCTTCAGCCTGAACTCGTGCCCCTGGTGCGAGCGCACCTCGCTACTCGGCGGCTGGGACCCCTTCCCCTCACGCAAGGCCGTGCAGCGCGGCGATCACCGCAAATCCTTCATCGTACGCGAGAAAATCCCCATTATCAGACCGCTCACCGGTTCTCCTTCCGAGGCGCTGGAGCTTCCCCCCGCGCCGTGGGAGATCGATACGGACACTGAAGGGTAAACCCGCGCGCCTGACGACGGGAGACCACCTCCAGATAGGAACGAATCTGCCGGCGCTCGATGTTTCAATCCTCATCTCCCTTTGACGGGGGATGCGGGTGCACGCAACGGTTGTGATCTATTTTCACAACCTGAACGCTTGCCTTACCATTTGCCTCATCTGCCGCTATGACAGTGGCCCAGCGCCGGTTGTCTCATGCGCCACTCGGGGGCGGCGCGACGGAGCGGAAGCCGGATGGGGACGGGACGACGCCCAGCCCGGCGCGCCAGTCCGTTTTGCCGCTTTCGTTTGCGCACAGGCCAGTGCCCGGTCGCTACTCAATACCGCACACCGTGCGGTCAACACCCGGTGTAAATGCGGGGGATTCCACCACATGCCCGCCTGTTTCGCTCGCGCCGGCACCACTTGTTTGATCGCCGACTCAATTCACCCGCTGCCACTCGGACACCCCCCATGTCTGCAATGGTCCGCAGGAAGAAGCCGTGAGCGGGAGAATTGAACGGTATTGACCTTGTCTCTGTAGTTTTCCTGCAGTTATTTGTATTTTTGTGTCCCTGTATTTGTGGACTACCTCCCTCCTGTCCACCGGTTCCCCTCCGTACAGGGATCGCTGCCAGAAAGAACGGATTCATCATATTCACCCATCGGCAACGGGTGATTCGCCGGTCACGGTGCGCTGTAGATGCCGCTGCGTGGCTTCGATTTGTGCCATGGTGCCCATGATGATCAACTCATCGCCTTCCTGGAGTACGGCATCCGGGCATGGATTCGCCTGCAGATCTTCACCGAGGCGTTGCAGTGCCAACACTGTCACGCCACACGCTTGCCATAATCCGAGTTCCTGCAGGGTAGCGTTGATCACCGTTGCGCCGGGGGGCACGGTGATATGCCCGATGTCGGTCTCGAATTTGTCACCATGAATCACGAGATCCAAAAAATCGACCACGCCGGGCTTGATGACGGCGGCTGCCATACGCCGCCCACCGAGCACGTAGGGGGACATGACGCGATTGGCGCCAGCGCGACGGAGTTTATCTTCATTTTCCTCCCGGATCGAGCGTGCGACAATATCCAGATGCGGATTGATGCCTCGCGCGGTCAGCACAATGAAGACATTCTCCTCATCGGTCGAGGCGACCGCGATCAGTCCCTTGGCACGCACGATCCCTGCCTGCACTAACATCTCGTCATGACTGGCTTTGCCAATGATATGGGGGAGATTCTCGTCTTTGAGCTTTGGCACTTGCTCCGGGTTATCTTCGATTACCACAAACGGCACGTTTTGCCGTCGAAAGTCTTTCACGATTTGCTGGCCCATACGGCCATAGCCACACACGATGTAATGGTTACGCATCTTCTCGATAAGATTGTCCATAGTTTCCCTCGCGATCTGCTCTTCAGTGAGAAAGAGTAAGTCCACCGCCTGGACAGCGGCATCTTCAAATGGCACGAGCAGGAGCCCCGGCGACACGTCGAGCAACGCCTGTCCCTCGTCACGATTGCGCGCTGTGAAGGCAACATTCCCGGTGTAACCCGTATGGCGCACCGCGCGCACCAGGGCGATGTTGCTCTGCGGTTCGCGGATGGCACTGACTACCCACCGGACCGAGGCCAACGGAAGCGTTGCCGCGAAGTCCGGGTCTTCCGCATCCCCGAACACCGCCCGCCATCCACGAGTGGTCCATGCCGTCACCGCTTGCGGATCGAAATCGACCCCGAGGACCGTGCGTCCGCGAGCCTGCAGATGATCGGCGATATTGCTGCCATACTCGCCAATCCCAAACAGGATAACATCAGCATCCGATCCGTTTATCATAGCCGTCGCATCTTCACGATGCGATCGCTGCCGATCAAAGACGGTCAGCACTGGCGCCAGCCGATCATATAACCCCTGGGCATGTTGGATGAAATAACTGGACAGGCCGATGGTGATCAATCCCACGAGAGTGACCACACCGACGGTGTCTTGTGTGACATGTCCCGCGCTCGCGCCTATTGCGATCAATATGAGAGAAAATTCACTGATTTGCGCCAGGTACAGGCCGGTTTTGAACCCGATGCGTTTGCGGTATCCCATCCTGGTCATGATCAACATCACCAGCACCGGCTTGACCAGCAACACGAAGCCCGCCAACGCCAATGACGTGATGATCTGTGCCCCCAGTGAGCCGATATCGAGTTGGCTCCCTAATTCGATGAAGAAAAAGAGCAGCAAGAAATCGCGTAAGCTCACCAGCTTTGCGCCGAGGATGTCGCGATACGCCGTGGAGGCGAGTGAGACGCCAGCCAGGAACGCGCCGACTTCTTTGCCGACGCCCAACGTCTCAGCCAGGAGTGCCAACGCCAGCGCCCACGCGATGCCGAACAGTACCAGTAGTTCTGTCGAGCGTGACAGGAGGGGGAGCACTCGTGGCAACAGATACACGGTGGCTGCCCAGATGCCCACGAGGAATACCGCGCCTTTAGCCAGGATAACCAGCGTATGCACAGCCGGATGGATGACCACGTCGCCGGACACTGCGGAGAGCACAATCATCGCGAGCACGACGACCAAGTCCTGGACAATGAGGATGCCGAGTGTCAAGCGTCCCTGCAGCGATTCTGTTTCCTGTTTGTCAGACAGCAGTTTTACAATGATGATCGTGCTGGACAGGGTGAGCGCGAGTGCGACATACAGCGCGGTGATCGGCGTCATACCCAGGCACCACACCAGCAGATACCCGAGACCCAGGGTGAGCGCCACCTGGCTCAGTCCGGTGATGACGGCGACCATCCCCATGGTGCGGATGATGTGCAAATCCAACTTCAGGCCGACGACGAACAGGAGCAACGCCAATCCCATTTCCGCCAGGACATGGATCTGGTCAGCCGACTGAATCCACTGGAGCCCTGATGGGCCGGCGAGAATGCCGACGGCGATGAAACCGATCACGAGTGGTTGGCGTAAGCGTATTGCCGCGACTCCCGTGACGGCAGCCACCAACAGGAGGATGACAAATTCACTGAATCCATCGTGTAATAGATTATCAGGCATCATCGTGACTTATACCTAAAGCTTGGTGTGCGGGGAGTGAGGCATTGACACACAAGGAGTATCTGGCCATTGCCGATGCCGACAGGCTGCGCGCGTGGGGCAATCTTTCCGGTGGCATCCTGTACCCACGAATCACAGGATGCCACCGCGCTATTGCCGTCAAGCATATGCCGTCTCCGCACGGCGGGCATGGTTAATCATCGCCACCAAGACCACCCAAGATGTCACCGAGCCATGATCCACGTCTCTTCTGCAGGGGCCGCCCGTGCTGGTCATACTGCGGACGACGGTGTTTGTCGTCGTCATGGTCATCATCACGGTGCCGATACTCGTCATAATACCGTGGTTGTTCTTCACGCCGACGGCTTTCCATCGAGGCACTCGCGGTATACTCCGGCGACGGCCCACCAGCGGCTTCCATCGCCATGATCTTTTCCAACTCGCCGCGGTCGAGCCAAATCCCCTTACAACCGGGGCAGATGTCGACCTCAACACCATACTTTTGAATCGCGCGCAACGGCGCATCACAGACAGGACAATTCATGAGCGTTCCTTTCATAGAGTTGTCACCTCGGTTCAGTACTGGCTGATCACCTGGTCGATCCAGGTACAGACGATATCGCACGAAGTCATATTGCGGTGTTCCTCCTCCGCCTTAATAGGCTAAATAACTTGATCCGGCGTGGTGGGTGCCATCGTTTCGGATGGTGGAACAGATGGCGTTGACTGATCAACACTCGGTGGCGACGTGAGTAACGAGGCTATCATCGAGAGCGCCAACACACCGAGCACAACGCCGAGTGCCACCCCGATGGGCACGTGAAAGACTTCGGACAACAACATCTTGCCACCGACAAAGACGAGGATTACCGCAAGGCCATAATGCAGGTAATGGAACCGATGCATCATGCCCGCCAGCGCAAAGTACAATGCCCGCAAGCCGAGAATCGCGAACACGTTCGACGTGTAGACAATAAAAGGATCACGGGAGACGGAAAGGATCGCCGGTACAGAGTCGACGGCGAAGATCAAGTCCGTCGTCTCGATGAGCACGAGCACCACCATTAACGGGGTTGCCCAGCGTTTCCCGTCTTGCAGCACAAAGAACTTGCCGCCGACATAATCGTTGGTGACCGGCATCAACCGCCGGAACAGCTTCAATACAGGGTTCTGCTCCGGATGAAGCTCCTTGTCTTTCTCGAGCGCCATTTTGATGCCGGTAAAGATCAGGAGGGCTCCGAAGAGGTAGATCATCCAGTGGAATTTCTCAATGAGCGCGACACCGGTAATGATGAAGATCGCACGCAGCACCAGCGCGCCGAGAATGCCCCAGAAGAGGACTTTATGTTGATAGGTTGCCGGAACGCGGAAATACGTGAAGATCATCAGCATGACGAACAGGTTGTCAACGCTAAGTGACTCCTCAATCAAGTAGCCGGTAAGGAATTGCAGCCCGACCTCTTGCCCGCGCCACAGATAGACGCCACCGGCGAAAGCTAATGCCAGGCCAATCCATATGACACTACGACGAATGGCTTCCTTAAAGGTAATGACATGGTCGTTACGGGTAAACACCCCCAGATCGAGTGCCAGCATGACCAGGACAAACGCGTTAAACCCAACCCATAAATAGATCGATTCCGACATCAGAGCTCCTATACTAATAAACAGCGTGTGGAGTACTCGGTGGTACTCGCTAGAGAAAAACACGATCAATGATGGGTACGCGGAATGCGGTTACCTGCTCCCATGCGTGCCACGGCATGTGTGGTGACCGGATGAGTGGGGGCTGTGTCGTGACATGAAGGCCAATCCTCATACCCGCTCTGCCGATGAAGTCGGCTTCGGTTCTGAGACGGCAAAAGATTGACGACACACCGCCATACGCAAACGCACTAATACCGCGCTGGCGCATGCCACTTCAGGGGGTTGGAAGATAATCGGGGAAAGATTCTGTTGCGTGATCAGGAGAGGTATTGTGGCCAACGACGCCTGAAGTGTCATGACCAACGATGTGGCGACACCCTGGACAATGCCTTCGTCGGATGCATCGCAATCAATACATTCACA
This sequence comes from uncultured bacterium, assembly GCA_964472305.1. Lineage (GTDB taxonomy): Bacteria > Armatimonadota > Hebobacteria > CAIYQO01 > CAIYQO01 > CAYYJR01. The sequence continues at coordinate 38,640 of CAYYJR010000019.1, read as the reverse complement.
CATCGACGTCGGAGCATCCTGGCAGTGGTGCGCAGTGACAGCATTGGCACTCCCGGCGAGACAAATCGTCCAGAAGAATGCCAATAACAGACATCGCACCGACCAGGATGTACCGAACAAACCTTTCATGCAATTCATCCTTACTACGCGGCTCTCGCCACCCCGCGGGAATGTCTGGCGAGAAGCGACCGACCCTGGGAGTCCAATGGTCGCAAATGAAGATACCCATTACACACTAATTCAATGCCTCATTGCCGATGCCCACCGGTTGAAGGATTTGCTCAACCGTCGGATCCACGAGTTCACTCGTCATCCGTTGTAATGCAGCGCATTGGTCGCATAAGGTCTGGATGCGATACCAGACCAACATCGCCGCAGTGACGGTGCCGGCAATCACCCAGCTATACGCCGGTAACGCGATGGCGCCTTTCACACCGCTGTAGAGGCCAAATCCGAAGAAAATGACAGCGGCGCCGATTTGGATGGCACGCTCTGGCAGGCGCTTTCCGAGTATCTGCCCAACGATGATCGCTAATCCATCCGAGACGACCATGCCGAGAGTCGAGCCAAGCCAGACCGGAATCAACGCATGGCCGGTAGCCAACGTGACCGTGCTCAGCATGGTCTTATCGCCCAATTCAGCCAGAAAGAACGTGGTCGCCACCAGTAAAAAGGGAGATTTTGCGCGCGTGGCGCCGCAGTTCTCGTCTTCTAATGTATCGCCGCGAAGCGTCCAGAGCCCAAAGCCGATAAACGCGAGTCCTGCAGCAAGATTGATCCAGGTGACCGGGACGAAATGGCCGACCCCACCACCCAAGAGGACAGAGATAACGTGCACCACCAGCGTTGCAACCGTGATACCCCCCAGCACCACCCAGGCGTTATACCGGCTGGAGAGGCACAAGGCCACCAGTTGTGTCTTGTCCCCGAGTTCAGCGATAAACACCATCGCAAATGACAGCCAGAATGCGTCCACGCTATTCTCCTTGCACTCGCCTTGCCTGAAAAGACATAAAAAAGAGACCTTTGCGCTGGCACCAATAAAATCGGTGACCGCGCAAAGGTCTCACTAAGCCTTGTCGGAGGCTGGAAGAGCCAGGCTTTCGCCAGGATGTTGACTCCCCCTGATCTAGCTACTCCCCTTCACTGAAATCAAGATACCATGCGTCAATATCCGTTGTCAATCCCCCAGCAGATCCCCCCAGCAGATCATCGGGGAAGGCTGCCGCTTGATATCGCTGCGAATATGTTCCCAGCATTCAGATCCGTATTACAGCCTGTGGCGCACGGCATGCTTACTTCACGCATGGTGAACGCTAATCATCACCTGATCTCTCCTAACCAGGGAATACAGGCGATCTGCTCATTGACAGGTGTGCGATCTCTCCTCATAATATCCTCTTGTATATGCATGATCCGAATAAACGATGGTTTCGAATACTGGCGGTAATCCTTATGGGTGCGTTCTTGTTTATCTCCGCACCCTGCATTGCCGCCCATGACGACGGCCATGGTGAAGCGGAAGCTGTCTGTATATGCACCTGTTGCGAAGCACCCGTCAGCTTCACAACCCAGCACTCCCTCTCTGTCGCGCATCCGGTGACCGCAACAATGCATCTCGGTTTTGCCAATGATGCGCTATGCCTTCGCGATATCGCCTTCTCCATCTTTCAACCACCGAAAGCCTAACCTCATCACGTCTACGCCCGATCCACACCCCATGTGACACGCTGTCGCACGTCTGCGGCCTTTCCACAGGCTCACTGTACCTGTGTCTATGGCTGCAGTACGCGTGAAGCACGGCATAGACTCACCCATTTTATCGCTTCAGGCCATTGGTCATCCAGACCGTGGCTTGCCATGCGTCGTCGCTATGCCAGCCGCACACCCCTGGGTGTTGCTGCCGGCAGGCCTATTCTCGACGAGGTATCTGTCTATGTATGCCATCAGATATACGCTCTTCCTCCTGACCATCGTGCTGGCAGTGCTGCCGGCATTGACACAGGAGGCATTCACTCTCGGTGCTGCCGTCCAGTATGCCCGCACACACCGTCTCACGTTGCACGCTGCGCAAGACGACGTGGCGGCGGCAACGGCTAACCTGCGGAGAGCAAGGGCGCTTCGCAATCCCGAAATAGTCGTCACCCCCGGCGTGCTCGGACCCGCTGGGGCCGATGAGTTTCTCTCGCTCTCCCAACCGCTGGAAATCAATGGGGCACGGAAGGCCCGCGCCAAAGCCGCTGCTGGGCAACTACATGCCACCAGTGCCGATCAACGTGTCACCGAACGTGACATCCTCCTTGCCGTACAGACCGCCTACTGGGATCTCGCCCAGGCGCAAGCCATTGCGACGGCAGACGTCGAAAATGTGCAGCATGCTGAAACGCTACTGACCGCGGCGAAGAAGCAAGTGGAACTCGGTAACGAGCCGACGTCTCATGCGATGAAAGTGGAGGTGGAACTGGTGCGTGCCCGCCAGCAATTGGCACGTTCCCAGGCGACGGTCGCACAGGCTACCGCTACGTTGAATACCGCGATGGGCCGTGCCCCCGCGACACCGCTGATCCTGGCGGATACCCTCACCCTACCAGCTATCACCCTCGATGACGCCGTCCTCTATCCCTTGGCAGAAGCGCATCGCCCCGAGTTGGCGTATGCACAAGCCCATATTACCGTGGCGCAGGCGGACATTGAGGCTGTTCGTGCAGCTCGTCGACCTGATCTCGCCGTGCAGGTGCGCCAGGAAGAATGGGCAGGCGCCGGCGGCATCGGCCTGGGCGTCACTCTTCCCCTGATGGATTGGGGATCGACAAAGGCGGAACGCCAGCGTGTGGACGCGATCCTGCGCGCCCAGGAAAAACGTCGCGAGGCAGCCCGTCTCGCCATACACCAGGATGTCGCGTCCGCGCTCATCGCCGTGCATCACACCGAGATACAACTTCAGATCCTGCGCGAGCAGGTGCTGCAGCCGGCGGAGAAGCTCGCGGCCATGGTGAAACTCGGCTATCAGGAAGGCGCCTTGAACTACCTGGAAGTGCTGGAAGCCCGCCGCACCGTGCGTGCGGTACAGGTGGAATATCTCGCCACCCTTGGCGAGTACCACAAGGCGCTGGCACAATTAACCTGGGCGGTCGGCGTTGACATACTGCCGATCGACGAGAAGGAGGTTCCCCGATGAAACACCGTTTACTGCTTATTCTCATGGCAGTTGTACTGTTGGTAGCTACTGCCGTGTTCTTCGCGACGCGACGCGATACTACGTCAACGATGTCCGAACCGGCACATGCTGAGGAAGCCGGTAATACGGGGGTGAAAATTGCCGGTCTGGAGACCGCGCCGGTCGTCATGGCTCCCGTCACCGCGCAGTTGACGGTCACCGGTGAGGTGCAGGCTAACGAAGATCAAACCGCCAAGGTGGGATCCCCCGTCTCCGGACGACTTACCCAGCTCTCTGAAAAGTCGGACAACGTGTGCGTGTGGGGCAGACACTGGCCACTGTCGCCAGCCGCGATGTGGCCGATGTCCAATCGGCGCTCATCCGTACCCGTGCCGAGGAACAGTCGGCGCGTACGCGCCTCGGGATGGTGAAGGAATTGGCGGCAACCGGCGCGCTCACCCAGCGTCCACTCGATGATGCCGAAGGGGCGTTCTCCTCTGCGCAGGCCGAGGTGAAACAAGCAGAATCTGCGCTCGCGCGTGCTCGGAACGCGCGGGAACTGGCGGCGGATGACCTGGACCGCAAGCAGAAACTGGCGAAAGCCAATGCCTACCACGGTCCGCAGATCGAAGCGGCTCAAGGGAATGTCGCTGAAGCGCAAGCGGAATTGGAATCGGCGCAGGCGGCGGTCAAGGTGAAGCAGAATGCCTACGACCGCAACACGCGACTGTTTAACGCCGGCATTGCCGCGCGGCGCGACATGGAAGCCGCCGAAGCCGACCTCGATGATGCCAAGGCGAAAGAGAAGGAAGCCCGCACCCATCTGGAGATCGCGCGGCAAACGCTGACCCGTGAAGACACCATCGCGGAGCAGGGGATCTACACCTCGGCGGAAACGAAAGCGGCACAATCCGCCGTGCATCAAGCCGAGCGAGAAGTCGATATGTGTGAGGCGGCACTACAGCGCGCCAGGGGACAGTTGTCGGTGGCGCAGTCCGTGCTCGCGCGTGAGAAACAGGTCGCCGGGAAGTCGCTGCTCGCCAAGCAGGAAATTCAGGGTGCGGAAGCCGATCTGGCACGCGCACGGGCAGAAGTCCAGGCGGCTGAGAATGCGCTGCGTGCCCTGCGTGCTGCCGGCGCCTCCGGGAATGCCGTCAGTATCCCTATTACCGCGCCGATCAGCGGCGTCATCACCGAGCGCCAGGCCACACCCGGCCAGGCTGTGGAAGCTTCCACCGATCTCTTCACCATCGTGAACACCGATCGCATGTGGGTGTGGGCGAATGTGTATGAAAAGGACCTGGCCAAGGTGCGCATTGGGCTGACCGCCGAAATTACCGTCGCCAGTTTCCCCGGTAAGGTCTTCCATGGGATCGTGCGCCATATCGGCACCGGCATGAACGCCGAGACGCGCACCGCGCGCATCCGCTGTGACGTGGCCAATCCTGGCAGCGCCTTAAAAGCGGGGATGTTCGCCACCGTTAATCTGGCGACCGGCAAAGGCGGGCAAGCCTTGCTGATCCCGAAAACAGCCCTACTGGATGAAGCCGGCAAGAAGATCGTCTTCTCGCCTTGCATGGACTGCGAAGAAGATAAGGTTGCCGGCAAGAGCGTGTGCGGCTCATTCGATAAGCATGTGGTGACCATTGGTGCCACCCATGGCGACCGTGTCGAAGTTCTCACCGGCCTGGAAGCAGGCCTGGAGGTCGTCACCACCGGTCAGTATCAACTCAAGACCGCCCTCGGCTCCGGGCAACTCGAAGCCGGCTGCGCGGACGGACATTAAGGAGCGAGCATGGATCAGCAACAACATCCACACGGCAGCCTGATCGACAAGGTCATCCATGCCGCGTTCAGTCAACAAGCACTCGTCGTAATGCTCGTTGGATTGGCGCTGGTCTTTGGCATCACCGCCTACCAGCAACTGCCGCGTAACGTGTATCCCGACATTACCATCCCGGTCTTTACCGTTGTCACCGAGAACGAATCGATGGCGGCGGAAGAGATCGAAACGGCCATTACCCGTCCGATGGAGGCGGCGATGAACGGCATGCCCGGGGTGCAGCGCGTGCGCTCGCAGACGACACAGGGATTATCCTCGGTGGTCGTCGAGTTCGGCATCGAGACTGAGTTCTGGCGGGCCCGCCAGTTCGTCACCGAGCGAATGGCACAAGTCGCCGGGCAATCGCCGCCCGGTTCCGAACCGCCGGCGTTGTCCAGCGCCACCACGCGCCTAGCCGAGGTCTATGAATACGCCGTAGAAGGCGACCTCCCCCCCACTGAACTGCGCGAACTGGCCGAGTGGCAGATTCGCTACAGCCTGCTCAATGTGCCTGGCGTCGCCGAAGTGCTCAATATGGGCGGCAAGTTGCGGCAGTACCGGGTCACCCTCGATCAAAACGCCTTGCGCAGCTACCATGTCGCGCTCAAGGATGTTGAAGAGGCGGTGAAAGGCGGTAACGAGAATGCCTCCGGTGGCTTTATCAGCACCGGCGTCGCCGAGTATACCGTCCGTGGGCTGGGCCGCTACAACTCGGTGGAGGACATCGAAATGACGGTGGTGACGGCGCGCAACGGCGTGCCGGTCTACCTGCGCGATGTCGCCCGCGTCGAGGAAAGCACCGCCATCCAGCGCGGGGTGGCCAGCAAAGACGGCAAAGAGACGGTCGTGGCGCTGGTGATCAAGCAACCCAATGCCGACACGGTGCAGGTGGTCAAGGGCATCGAGCGCACCATCGCCGACGTACAGGAGACACTGCCGAAGGGGGTGAAGATCGTTCCCTATTACGATCAGACACACCTCATCAATCACTCTCTCTCCAGTGTAACGCGTGCAATCCTCATCGGGGCGGTACTGGTGATCCTGGTGCTGTTGGTCTTCCTGGGTCATTTCCGCAGCACGCTCATTGTGGCAGCGTCGCTGCCGCTGTCGGTGATGATCGCCGGCATGCTCATGCGGCAACTTGGCATAGGCCTGAATACCATGTCGCTCGGAGGATTAGCCATCGCCGTCGGCATCATGGTCGATGCCTCGATCATCATGGTCGAAAACCTCTACCATCGCTTTCACCGCAGCAGGGCGAATCTCCATGAACCCGGTGTGAAACGTGCGGTCGCACATCAGGCCGCCATCGAAGTTGGGCGCCCCATCGCCTTCGCCACCTTGATCATCATCGCGGTCTTCCTCCCGCTCTTCCTGATGGGTGGCATTGAAGGCTTGCTCTTCCGACCGCTGGCGGTGACGGTCGCGGCGGCGATGCTGGTGGCATTGGTACTCTCCCTGACGCTCATCCCGGTACTGGGGATGCGTTTCCTGCACCCGAAACCACACGAGGGTGAAGTCAAATTCGTTGCCTGGATTAAGCGGGGCTATGTGCCGGTGCTCGAATGGGCGCTGCACCACCGCTGGGCCGTGATCGGTATCGCGGCGACGCTGCTGATCCCTTCGGCCTTCGGTTTACTCGCGGTGGGCCGTGACTTCATGCCCAAACTCGATGAGGGAACTTGGTTCGTCTCGACGACTACCCCGGCGGAAACCTCGCTGGAAGAGAACAACCGGATAACGCGCCAGATCGAAGACATCCTGCTGAAGCACCCGGATATTGTCGAAGTGGTGCGCCGGAACGGTCGGTCAGAACGTGCCATCGGCTGTGTGTTACCGGTGAACTTGGGAGAGATGTTCGTCAACCTGAAACCCAAGGATCAACTCTCGAAACCGAGTGAAGCGATTCTCGCCGACGTGCGGGAAGAGATTGAGCGCATCCCGGGCGTAGCCGTTTCCTTCACCCAACCGTTGCAAAATAAAATCAATGAAAGCATGGAAGGCACGCCGGCTCCGCTGCAAGTGAAACTCTTCGGACCGGATATTCAGGTACTCGCCGAGAAAGGGGCGCAGATCAAAGCGATCATGGAACGCACGAAGGGCGTGGCGGACATCAACATGGATCAGGTGGCAGGCATCCCACAGGTACAGATCCAGATTGACCGGCAAGCGGCGGCGCGCCATGGGGTGTCTGTCGGGGATATCTCGGAGATGATCCAACTCGCCATTGGTGGTGAAGAGGTAACCCAGGTCTGGAAAGGCCAGCGCAGCTACGGGGTGTTCATGCGCTTTGCCGATGGTGTGCGCGGCGATATCGATGCACTCGGTAATATCCTGGTGGATACGCCCTCCGGGGCGGCGGTACCGCTCTCACAACTCGCGGACATCAGTCTGGCGGAAGGCCCGAACGTCATCTGGCGTGAGGCGATGAATCGCCGGTTGAGCATCAACGCCAGCATCCAGGGGCGCGACCTTGGGAGTGTGGTCGCCGACATTAAGGCCGGGATGAAGGAAGTCAAACTGTCCGGCGACTACTATGTGGTCTATGGCGGGCAGTTCCAGAACCAGCAGCGTGCCATGAAGTCGCTGGCAATGGCCACGGTCATCGCATTGGTGGTCGTCTTCATGCTGCTCTTCGTCGCGTTGAAATCAGCCTCCCAGGCGATGATCATATTGGCAACGGTACCCAGCGCGTTCATCGGCGGGGTCGCCTCACTGCTCCTGACCGGGGAAACGCTCAACGTCTCCTCCGCCGTGGGCTTCATCGCGCTCTTCGGTATCGCGGTACAAAACAGTCTGGTGCTGCTGACGCAGACCAACGACTTCGTAGCCGAAGGCCATAGCATGGAGGAGGCGATTCGGTTAGCGAGTGTCCAGCGCCTGCGTCCGAAGCTGATGACAGCCTTGTGTGCCGCCTTCGGCGTGGTGCCCATCCTGTTAAGCAGTGGCGTTGGCGCGGAGATCGAAAAGCCGCTGGCTATCGTCATGGTGGGCGGCCTGTTCACTTCGACGCTGTTCACTCTGTGTGTACTTCCAGCGGTCTACCTGGCTTGGGAACACGCGAAAGGTCAGGCCCAGCGGCATTTCACCCTGTTCCGCGCACGGCGCGTGAAGGAAGTGGCGTAGCGAGAAGACAGGTTCCGATCCCTGTCAGTGATGGGGATCGGAATACTCACTTCCAGAGTATCTCAAAATGGAGGTGTCCCGTGACGCACTTTCAACATACTACTAACCATCGGGTGTATCGGATCATAGGACATACTCCTTTCGGATACTACTGAATGACGGGTGTCACTCTGCGATAGAGGTATGGCCTTTAGTGTCCCGTCGCCGGATGAAGAACCTGTTCCGTAATGTGTAATCCGCTCCCACGATGCCACCAATCGCCAACTGGAAAAGGTAGCTCCCTGAGCCGGGATTAATGTAGCAGGCGTGCGCCGGAGTGAGGGAGGCAACCGGCAACATTCACTGCTCACCCCGTGCCCGCAGGATTCCCGCGTCGGTCCCGGCCAGGTCTGACCTGGCTCACCGACGTCACGCCGAACGAGGCGGCCGCTGCTGCCACGCTGTGCGCCAATACCTACTACACCGGCTGGCCGACCGGGTTTGACGAACGCATTGCCCAACTCGACGCCCAACTGGGAAGCCGCCTAAGCCGTCAACCGGCAGGACAAAAAGCGACAGGGTGGAGATACAAACCTGTCTCTGTATCC
>CAYYJR010000019.1:0-29848 GCA_964472305.1 uncultured bacterium | reverse complement strand
TATCCTTCAGTATCGTCACACGACGGGGAACGTCATTCCAGGGATCGGCGATGGATTCCCAGGCTTGCGGCTGTATCGCATATCCACCATCCAGCGCAACCGGAGCGGTTTGCGCGCGGCTTCGCACCCAATAATGATTGTCCTCAATCAACAAACGCGCGCCTTGATGAACCAGGTAGACGGCGTTCCCATCCCGCTCGATGGTGAGGGGCGCAGCGGCAATCGACGTGCAGAGGAGAGTGGCTATCAAGCCGACGAGTATCCCCAGGCGCGAAATACACGGCATACCTTACCTCACTTCGCGTGACAGTCAGCAATATACCTGTTACCAGTATGGGGTGCGTGGTGCGTATCTTTCCGCCGCGCGTCCAGGGGGGCAGTCACCGCGCGTCATCGGGAAGTGGTGCGGTCCAGAATCACTCCGGTGGGGAAGGTTTTCGCGGTGCCCTCGTCAATCCAATCCATCGATTCCCTCGGCGATTTGCCCCACCAGGTGGGACAGGTGGAGAGGATTTCCACCAGCGAAAAGCCTTTGCCGTCGAGCTGCGCCTGGAATGCCGTTTTGAGCGATCGCTTGGTCGCCTGCACGTTTTGGGGCCCGTTGGCTGACTGACGGGCGAGGTAGGTGGCGCCGTCCAGGGTTGCCAGCAATTCGCAGACGCGAATGGGAAAGCCGGCCATGCGGGTGTCGCGGCCAAAGGGACTGGTGGAGGTGAGCTGGCCGGCCAGCGAGGTGGGCGCCATCTGGCCGCCGGTCATGCCGTATACCGAATTATTGATGAAGATGACGGTAATGTTTTCGCTGCGCGCGGCGGCGTGCACAACCTCCGCCATGCCGATGGAGGCCAGGTCGCCGTCGCCTTGATAGGTGAAGACCACCGCGTCGGGTACGGCGCGCCGCACGCCGGTGGCGACGGCGGGCGCGCGCCCGTGGGCCGCCTCCAGCATGTCGCAGTTGAAATAATCGTAGGCGAATACCGCGCACCCGACCGGGCAGACGCCGATCGTGCGCTCCAGCACGCCCAGTTCCACCAGCGTTTCCGCCACCAGCCGGTGGGCGATCCCGTGGGTGCAGCCCGGGCAGTAATGCTGCCGGACGTCACACAGACCATTCGTGCGCTCGAATACTTTGTCCATTGTCTGCTCTACCGTTGTCATCGCCGTATTATCTCCACCGGTCTACACATGCCTCCGCGGGTTAACGGGTAAACATGCGTAGGCAGGCATCAACGTCGCTCTCATCGTGACCGTACGCTTCGCCACCAAGGTTGCTCCGGGCGAGAATTGCCCGCCGCGTCTTCCCTACCTCTGCTGCTCGTAGGCGTCGGCGACTTCTTCCGGGGTGGGCACGTTGCCGCCGGTGCGGCCGTAAAAGCCAACCGGGACACAGCCTTCCACCGCCAGCCGCACGTCTTCGATCATCTGTCCGGTGCTCATCTCCACCGTCAGCAATCGCTGTACCCGCTCACCAATTTGCCGCAGCGGCGCGGAGGGGAAGGGGTAGAGTGAGATGGGGCGGAACAATCCGACTTTGTGCCCGCGCTCGGCGAGCAGGCGGATGGCGGTCAGGCAGACACGGGCGCTGCTGCCGTAGGCGACGAACGCCGCCTCGGCATCGTCGCAGCTTGTTTCCTCCCAGCGCAATTCCTCGCGGTGCATCCGCGCGTATTTTTCCTCCAGCCGCCTGTTCACCACTTCCAGATCGTCCGGGATGATGTAGAGCGAGTTAAACACCGAACGGCTGCCTTTGCGCGTGCCGCGCGCGCCCCACGGCTGGGGTTCCGGCACCGGCAGCGGCTCGCGGGTGATGGTCACCGGTTCCATCATCTGCCCGAGCACGGCGTCGGCGAGAATGAGTACCGGGTTGCGATATTTCTCCGCCAGATCGAAGGCGTCGCGGGTGAGGTCATACAGCTCCTGCACCGAGGCCGGCGCCAGCACCAGCGTACGATAATCGCCGTGGCCGCCGCCGCGCGTGGCCTGAAAGTAATCCGATTGCGCGGGGGCGATGTTGCCCAGCCCGGGACCGCCGCGCTGCACGTTCACGATCACCGCCGGCAGTTCAGCCCCCGCCAGGTAGGAAATGCCTTCCTGCTTGAGGCTGATACCGGGACTGCTGGAGGAGGTGAGCACGCGCACGCCGGTGGCGGAAGCGCCGTAGACCATGTTGATGGCCGCCACTTCGCTCTCGGCCTGCAAAAAGACGCGACCGGCTTTGGGCATCAGATACGACAGGTATTCCGGCACCTGATTCTGCGGGGTGATGGGGTAGCCGAAGAAACACAAGCAACCGGCGTCGATTGCCGCGCGGCAGATAGCCTCGTTTCCCTTCATCAGTTGTCGTGTATTCATGATCACCTTATGTGATGGGCTTGGCGGCGGGGTGCACGTCCCGATAGACTTCGATGCAGACATCGGGGCACATGGTCGCGCAGATGCGGCAGCCGTTGCACCGCTCTGGGGTGGCGAACACGGCGGGGTGATACCCCCGGCTGTTCAGCTCATCACCGAGGGCAATGCAGTCTCGTGGACAATACTCGATACAGAGCAGACAGGCTTTGCAACCTTCCGCGTTAATGCTGATGTGGGCCATGTTTGGTATTCCGTTAAACCTTCACCGGTATTGTAACACGAATCCCTCCCAAAATACCAGCAAGTTAACATGGTTCAGCAGCAGAATACGGCGCTCAAGCTTTTTGCGGAACAGTGGTCGCATTGCCTGGAGGTTCGCACGCCGCCCCGGTAAGTATGCGGATCAGGATGGTCGTCTCGCAACCATCCTGGTCTCGCGTCTGGTTGCGAGACGGCCTGCCGAGTGCATACCCGTGACTGTTTGACTATGCAAGCCGACTTACCCACCATCGCTGCCGGTACTTATACCGGCGCTTCTTCCGACTTGCCCGACACACCGGCGCTTTCGAAGGTGGCCATTTCGCTCAGCACGCGCGCGGCGGCGTCGATGATATGCATCGCCAGCGCGGCGCCGGTACCCTCGCCCAGACGCATCCCCAGGTCGAAGAGCGGCGTCAGTCCGAGTTCGGCGAAGACCACCTGATGGCCGATCTCCACCGAGACGTGGCTGGGCAAGATATAGTCGACCACTCCGCGGCACAGCCGGGCGGCGGTGAGCGCGGCGGCGCCGGAGATAAAGCCGTCCATTACGACCGGCACGCGGTGCGCGGCGGCGGCCAGCATCACGCCGGTCATGGCGGCGATTTCCAGGCCGCCCACCTTTGCCATCACGTCGACCGGGTCACGCGGATCAGGCTGGTTCACCGCCAGCGCGCGCTCGATCACCGCGATCTTATGCCCCAATACCTCGTCGGAGATGCCGGTGCCCCGCCCGGTGACGCGCGCCACCGGCAGCCCGGTGAAGGCGGCGATCAGCGCGGAGCTGGGCGTGGTGTTGCCAATGCCCATCTCGCCGGTGGCGATCAGGTCCAGTCCACGCGCAACCTCCTCCTCGACCAGGGTGATGCCCACCGCGAACGCCCGCATCGTTTCCTCGCGGGTCATCGCCGGGCCATTCGCCATGTTGGCGGTGCCCGCGCGCACCTTGCATTGGCGCAATCCGGGTACGTCTGCCAGCACGCCGGCCACGCCGACATCGGTCACCAGCACCCGCGCGTCCGCCTGGCGGCCCAGCACGTTGATAGCCGCGCCGCCGGCCAGGAAATTATAGACCATCTGCGGCGTCACTTCCGCCGGAAAGGCGCTGATGCCCTCCGCCACCACGCCGTGATCGCCCGCCATAACCGCGATGGTTTTACGCGTCATGCGCGGCAACGGCTGGCCGGTGATGCCCGCCAGCCGAATGGAAAGCGATTCCAGTCGTCCCAGCGCCAGCGGCGGTTTCGTCAAGATGGCCTGCCGCACCTCGGCGGCGGCCATGGCATCGGCATCCAGCGGACGAATAGCGGCGATCGTGGTGAAAAGGTCGGTCATGATGGCTCCTTATGTCTGACGGATCGTGGGTGCCGCCAGCGGCGAACACGCCAGCGCGTTCAATTCCAACGGCAAGCCGGCGATGAGGAAATAGGTCGCGTCGGCGACGGCAGCGAGTTGCTGGTTAACGCGGCCCAACACGTCGCGGTACTGTCGTCCGAGCGGATATGCCGGCACGAGGCCAAGGCCGACTTCGTTGGAGACGAGAATCAGGTCGGCCTTGGCCTCGCGGAATGCGGCGAGCACGTCGTCCAGAGCGCGTTGGACGTGCGCCTCCCCCGATGTCTCATCGGCGAGGAGCAGGTTGCTCACCAGCAGTGTCAGGCAATCCAGTACAAAACAGTCGGTGTCGTCCGCGTGGGCGTGTATCGCGGCGGCGGGGTTCAACGGGCATTCCACCGTGCGCCATGCCGCGGGCCGGTCGGCGCGGTGCTTGGCGATGCGTGCCGTCATCTCCGCGTCGCACGCCGGCGCGGTAGCCAGATAGGTGATGCGTGGTCCGCGTGTCGCCGCCAGTTGCTCGGCGAAAGTGCTCTTGCCGCTGCGCGCCCCGCCAAGGACGAGGACAAGTTGCTTGTGATCCGAACTGAGCGGTGCATATCGCATCATCGGCGCCTCTACCAATACAAAAAGGCCCCAGCCAGAGGAATGGCTGGGGCCGATACGCGCTCAGTGTAGCGTGACCGACGCACCACAGCCCTCCCGCGAGGCTGTATGGCTTAGCTTACCGAGCGGTCTCCTGGCTTCCGCGTCATCCTCTGACTGCGCCTTCCCATCCCGTCAGAGCGGGACAGTGGCCGTGTGCAGCCGTCGTCAGCGGTTACAGTTGCGGGGCAGCGCCGGATTCTCACCGGCTTCCCGTGATCGGCAAGTCGCCTGAAGCGATTGACAACCGCTTCAGACCAGAGCAGTCTACCGGATTCGCCGTTCGGCGTCAAGTGAACCGACCGGCCAGCCGTGCCTGCCTTTCTATGACGTCCGGCCGGCGGCACCGGCGCGGAATCAAGGATTATTTCGAAGATGTCAGCAATCCAGAGTAAAATGCCGGGGCGGTCGAGTGTGCCGTCATGGCATACTCGACCGCCCCGACTACCGGTTCCGGTATTCTCAGCGTCCCATGCCGACGCGCTGCGCGCGTTGCTCGGCTTTGCCTTCGGTGGGCAGGCTGGGAGCAATGATCAGTTCGGCCTGCTGCATTTCGCGCAGAGTGCGGGCGCCGACAGAACCCATCGCCAGCTTAAGCGCGCCGATATAGTTCATCAGCCCGTCGTCGCGCTTGGCGGGGCCCAGTAAAATTTCTTCCAGCGTGCCACGGGTGCCGACCTGAATGCGCGTGCCACGCGGCAGGGTGGGCGACGAGGTAGCCATGCCCCACGAATACCCCCTGGCGGGCGCTTCTTTACTGGCGGCGAGTTGCGAACCGAGCATGACGGCGTCGGCACCGGCCGCAATGGCCTTGCAGATGTCGCCGCCCGAGCGGATGCCGCCGTCGGTGATGATCGCCACGCGCCGTCCGCTGACGCGCGCGAAGTCGTCGCGCGCGGCGGCGCAGTCCACGGTGGCGGTGATCTGCGGCACACCCAATCCGCATACACGGCGGGTGGTGCAGATGGCGCCCGGCCCCACGCCGACGAAGATGCCGTCCGCACCGGCTTCCATCAACTCATATGCCGCCTCGTAGGAGACGCAGTTGCCGAGGATGAGCGGCGATTGGATGGCGTCCTTGATGACCGGGAAGTTGGGACTCGGGTAGCGCTCGGCAATGTGGCGCACGGTGGTCACGGTGGCGATCACCGAGAAGACGTCCACCCCGCCCGGCCCGATCAACCGTGCGATGCGCTCGGCGTTCATCGGGGTGACCGAAACGGCCACCGGCACCCCGGCCGCCCGTACCTCGGCGATGCGCTTGAGGATCAGTTCGTCTTTGACCGGCTCGCGGTAAATATCCTGGATCAGCGTGACCACATCCTCGGCCTCGGTGGTGACGATCTGGTCGATGACGGCCTGCGGGTGCTCGTATTTCGTCTGCACGCCTTCCAGGTACATCATCGCAACCCCGCCCAGCTTGCCCAGCGTGATGGCGAACTGCGGGTCCACCAGCGCGTCCAACGAAGCGCCGATGATGGGCAGCGGGAACGCCAGTGTTCCGAGACGCCAACTGACATCAGCCAGCTCGGGATCAATAGTCAGCGCGCCAGGAACGATGGCGACGTCGTCAAAGCCGAAGGTTTGTCGCGCGGTGCGGTTGCGTCCGATTTCAATAGCCATATCTGCATACCCCTTGGTACTGGTATCGTAGCGTGATAGTGTTAACTTCGCGGTCATGGCCTGGATTCCTTTTCAGGCCACAGTACTGCTGAAAAAGATCTCGGTGAGGAGTGAGCCGACCACCGTTCCGCCGTCCATCCGATCCTGGCGGAACACGGTATGGGGACAGGTGTACCCGAAATCGACGGAAAAGTCACCTGCCAGGGCTAATGGGGGGTGAGCAGGAGCAGGAAAGAGAAGCGAGCGGCATTGTGTAAGTTCCTCCGGCAGAGGGAAAGCGTGAGATATGGGGAAGAGTAGGGAACGATGAGGATGTGGCGGGTACTGTGGGTGCTGACCTTGGCAGCGTGGGTGGTGGCGCTGTCGGCGGCGCCGTGGGTGAGCCATGAGGTAGCCGGGGTACACGTCTTCCTGCGTCCCGGTCAAGGCAACGTCGCGGCGCAACTCGACGACGCGATGCGGGCGGAACTGCCGCGCATCGCCGCCACGCTGGGGGTGCGCGCGGTGCGGCCCTTTCCCATTTACGCCTACACCAGCCGGGTGGATTTCCTGCGCGATACCGGCGTCGATCCTGAACTGCAGGGATTGAGCTTTCCCCACACCGGCACCATTTTATTGGACGCCACCAATGACCCGCTGCAGACGCGCAGCGTACTCGCTCACGAACTGACGCACAGCTTGCTCGACCAGCGGCTGGGCGGGCGGATCGGCGCGTTGCCGATCTGGGTGAACGAAGGCATCGCGGGGCATCTGTCCGATCCGGTGAGTCCGTCGCAACTGGAAGGGGTGTCGCAACTCATCCATCGTGACGGGGTACTGTCACTCGACGAGTTGGATGCCGGTTTCACGCGTGGGCCGTACCGCGCCGCCGCCTATCTGCAGAGCCGTTCGATGATCGCCTGGCTGGAACTGCGTCGACCCGGCGCGTTGTCGCGCCTGTTGCAGGACATCGCCGCGGGATCATCGTTCACGGGGGCGCTGCATCAGGCCGCCGGGCTGACGCCGCATGCCTGGTGGGAGGAGTGGCAGCAAAGCGTGCCGGGGTACATGCGCTGGTTGATGCTGCTCGCTTCGCCGGTCGTCTATGCGCCGCTGGCGCTGGCGCTGGTGTGGGCCGCGTTGCGGCGGTTGCTGCGCAAGCCGGAGGAGGAGGAGGACGAGACGGCGGAGGATGACGCACGTGAGCCGCCGGAGGACGACACATCCGAATCTCCGGACGTCGCGGACGACGTCACCCCGTCCAGTCCGGCGGTCGGGCCGATATGATGCCGCGCACCTTGCGGGCAGTTTCTCACACGGTGCAGTTATTCCCGCAAGGAATCAGCCCGTCAACACGGAATAAGACAAAGAGTTCGGTGGCGCCTGTGCGGTTGGGACAGGCGTGCAGTAAGGAACAGAGCGCGTGACCACATTGTTGGATCAGATAAATTCACCGCAAGACTTGAAACAACTCCCTCGCGAGCAACTGCCCGTGCTGGCGGTGGAAATCCGGCAATTCCTGCTGGAAACGCTGGCGAAAACGGGTGGGCACCTGGGCGCCAACCTGGGCGTTATCGAATTGACGCTGGCGTTGCACTACGTCTTCGACAGTCCGCGCGACCGGCTGGTGTGGGACGTCAGCCACCAGTGCTACACGCACAAATTGCTCACCGGCCGCCGTTCGCTATTCGCCACGCTGCGCCAGTTGGACGGGTTGTCCGGATTTGCCAAGCGCGACGAAAGCGTGCATGACGCCTTCGACGCCGGTCATGGCGGCACGTCGCTGTCCGCCGCGCTGGGCATGACGCGCGCCCGCGCGCTGAACGGAACGCCGGGTCGCGTGGTGGCGATCATCGGCGACGGGGCATTGACCAATGGCATGGCGCTGGAAGCGTTGAACGATGCCGGCCATTCCAGTACGAACCTGCTGGTAGTGTTGAACGACAACGCCATGGCCATCTCGCCCAACGTGGGCGCCATGGCGCGCTATCTGAGCGATGCCCGCAGCAAACCCGGCTATCGCCGGGCGAAAGACCGCTTCAAAGCCGTGGTGCGGCGGCTGCCGGGCGGCAAGGCGCTGGTCGAGTTGATGAAGCGGCTGAAGGCCAGCCTGAAGCATCTGTTCGTTCCCGGGATGCTCTTTGAAGACCTGGGCTTTACTTACCTGGGCCCGGTGGATGGACACAACTGTTTCGCGCTGCTGGACGCGCTGCAACAGGCGAAACGGCTGGAAGGCCCAGTGCTGCTGCACGTACTCACCAGCAAAGGCAAAGGTTATACTCCCGCCGAGCAGCATTGCTCGCGGCTGCACGGCGTGCCGGCGTTCGACCTGGAAACCGGCGAGCCGATCGAACCGCCCAGCGGCGATACTTTTTCCGAGGCGTTCGGCGATGCGGCCTGCCGGTTGGCGGACACGCACCCCGAAGTGATCGCCATCAGCGCGGCGATGTGCGAAGGGACGGGATTGTCCGCGTTCCGCCAGCGCTTTCCCCGGCGGTGTTTTGACGTGGGCATGGCGGAAGAACACGCGGTCACGCTGGCCGCGGGAATGGCCTGCGAGGGTTTGCGCCCCATCGTCGCCATTTACTCGACCTTCCTGCAGCGCGCCTATGACCAGGTGCTGCTCGATGTGTGCCTGCAAAACCTGCCGGTGGTGCTGGCGCTGGATCGCGCCGGCCTGGTCGGTGAAGACGGGCCGACGCACCACGGCGTGTTCGACCTGTCCTATCTCCGCATGATGCCGAACCTGACCGTCATGGCGCCGGCAACCCCCGCGGAGCTGGAGGACATGCTGGCGGAGGCGTTGCGCCGGGACGGCCCCTGTGCCATTCGCTATCCGCGCGGCAGAACCGAACTGCGCGACGCCGGCGAGCCGGCGGGCATCGCCGCGGGTCGGGCGGCTATCCTGCGCGAAGGCCGCGACGTGGCGCTGGTCGCCATCGGCGCCATGCTGTCCCACGCGCTGGCGGCGGCTGAGCTGCTTGCGCAACGCGGCATCGCGGCCACCGTGGTCAACGCGCGCTTTGTCAAACCGCTGGATACCGAGACGCTGCGCCGGGTCGCGCGCACCGTGCGCCTGGTGATCACCCTCGAAGAGAACGCCGTCACCGGCGGATTCGGCTCTGCCGTCCAGGAATTTTTCACCGCCGACGGCATGACGACGCCAATCCGTCCGCTCGGTATCCCCGATCAATTCGTCGGCCAGGGACCGCGCGGCATCCTCCTGTCGCGCCTCGGTCTCGGTCCCGGTGACATCGTCGCCACCGTCCTCGCCCACCTGCCCCCGGAAATCCCCGACAGCATGCCCGACTACCAGCAGTACCGGCTGGAATCGTAAGGCGAGATGCCCGCACCGCTGACACCTGATGGTTGCTGAATTACTGTATGAACAATAAGGTAAATGCGAAGTGGATTGTTACTACCCATAATTATGTTCGGACGCTCATGGAACGAAAGGAGAGCTGTATGACAAGCCGTAGATTCTATCTCACAGCGGGAGTATTCGGCATTATAGCCGCCGCAGCGGTTGTCATTATAATTTTAAAAATTAAAGCCAGCTCGCTTATCACGGATAAAATGATAGCATCATCAGATTGGACAAAGGGTGTAATATGTATAGTTGATGATGTACCGCGGACCATTGATCTCAACGTGAATAACATTAATAAAGATAATTTACGAATGCTTGAGAATAAAACAATTATGGAAGGACTGACTCCTGGTGGTAAATATTTTGTACCAAACCATACAGGAGTCAGTCCTTACAAATTTATTCCTAGGTACCAGGTATATGCCAGCAGAAGAAATCCTCTGTATTATTATATCTATAATGATACACTTGCTGGTGTATTTGGTTTAAATAACGCAATTGCGATTAAATTATACAATACCGAACTTATGGAAGATCCGATCATTAGATGTGGTAACAGCTTTTCGCTGGATGTTCTGTCCATACTTAAAGCTATCCCCCAAAACAATATACACAAAATATGTGCTATACAATATTTGCCACTTTCTGATGAAAAACAACGGCATACATTGCTATACGATAATTATTATATTCTCTGTTATTCAGGCAACTATGTTTTGTGCATAGGTGTCGAACCGCTATATTCTTCCAGGAAGGAGGATGCACCTCGTGTTATTCGATCGATAGGTTTATATAACAAGGAGTTTATCAAATCGCATATTTTGTTCCAAGTATTATCGAATAAATCATTCATACTATCAGAGACAGTATTTATGCCTTATTCTGTTCCGTGAATTAATGTCCTTCAGTACCAGAGCGACACGTAAGAGTGCAGCAAGTGACAGGACTTTCTCTGAAAGTGGCATCACGTAACCTGACCAGATTTCGCCGACATGTTATGGTCTGACCATCCTTGACAACCACATTACACAAATTGCTTAACCCAATGGGGCAACAGAGAACGGCAATACATCGAATATTATTTTCGGTAATATTTTGCTGTGCGACAATTTTAGGTTTGTCATAGAGATGCTGTATAAAAGGTAGGAGTGCTCCTTTGGTTTTTAATGTCATCACTCTTCGATTTGTATATGATGTTGATCAGTAATAATTATATACTGATTATGTTTAATATTTCGGTGTCGCTTTCGAAAATTAGATCAATGAGTGTGGTGATACATCTCCTGACTGTATGGGGATAGTCACCTATGGTTACCCCCGCGCAACCCGCACCGCGCATGGGGCGTATAGGAAACGGTTACCTGTCGGCGCGGCATGGTATACTGATGGGGAAGGAGCCACGTATGCGCTGGATGATGCCGATCGTTATCCTGGTCCTCAGCCTGCTCGTCACCACGGCGGGCTGGTCGGCGGCGGAAAAATGCTCACCGACCACCACGAAGGCGGAAGCGGAGTTGGGCGCAAAGACCGCCGAACGCATCGAGAAGGATTATAAACTGGTCAAGGACGAGGTGGCGCTGGCTCGACTCAACGCCATGTGCGTAAAGATCGCTCCGGTCACGCAGCGGCCCGGCGTCGTCTACACGTGCAAAATTCTCGACACCGGCGCGTTGAACGCGATGGCCATTCCCGGCGGCACCATCTACGTGACGAAAGGTTTGCTGGCCGCGGTGGAAAGCGATCATGAGCTGGCCGGCGTGCTCGCGCACGAAATCGCCCACAACTCCCTCTGTCACGCGTCGAAAATGATCGAGCGGGAAGCCCGCACCAGCCTGTTGCAAATCATCGGCGTGCTCACCACGGTATATGCCAGCCGCGGCACCGACGCCAACGCCGGTGAGATCATCATGATGAGCGAATTCATGAAGCAGGCGCTGCTGAACGGGTACAGCATCGACCTGGAGATCGAGGCGGATCGCAACGGCTGCGCCTACCTGCACCAGTTGCCCGATTACGACCCGGTCGGCCTGTATTCGGTAATTCTGGGTTTCCGTTCCATGGACCGCCACCGTCCGAAAACCGAATTGGGCTATTTGAAGACACACCCGTATTCCGACGAGCGCGTGACGCTCATCGAACAGCAACTCACCGCGCTGGGCCGCAAAATCAACCTGTGGAACGTGGTGAATTTTCGCGCGCGGGTGATTCCCCCCACCGAGCAACTGCCCGGCTATACCGTGCGCATGGGCAGCGTGAACCTGCTCACTCTGACCGCCGCCGATGGGGAGAAGGACGCCGCCGCGCGCGCCGCCGCCGCCACCGAGGCCATCAATCGCCGTCTCATTAGCGACTACATTCAGCAATTTGACGTGGAGGCGGAAACGACCGCCGACCGCGCCACCCTGTACCTGCGCCGCACCCCGATCCTTTCGCTGGTTCCGGCGGATGCTCAGGCCCTTCCCGGCGCCACGCTGGAGGGATTGGCGAAACTGGTGCAACAGCGGATGAAGGATGCCATCTGGCGCGAGATGGTGAAGCGGGATTAGCGGAAACATCGAGCGCCGGTGCAACCGCGTCTCCGCTCCGCGCGGCATCTTTTCGCCGCCTGCCTGCCTGTTCGGCCCGTCCGCTTGCTGGCCATCCTTGCGGGAGAAACG
The DNA here is from genome assembly GCA_964472305.1 of uncultured bacterium. GTDB lineage: Bacteria > Armatimonadota > Hebobacteria > CAIYQO01 > CAIYQO01 > CAYYJR01. Next base: position 17,629 of record CAYYJR010000019.1, on the reverse strand, counting down.
CGGGGTGGGTATAATCTGTCCAGATGGCGATACGTGCGTTGCTTTCCGATCCGGAGAACCTGTGTGCACTCGGCACTGCGCTGCTGGGCGTGCTGGTGTTCGCCTTAGCCTCGCGATTGCCCACGTTCGCTTCGCCGGCGTTCACCCGCCTGATCGGTTTTTTTATGCTGATGGCGGCGGGCATGACGCTGTGGCTGTTAACGGAATGGTGGCAGCCGGCGGCGCTGATGAGCGGTCTTGGTCTGGCGGTGATGGTGCTGGTTCACTTCGTGCAAACGCGGAGGGCGGGCGCGCCCCCGCCAGCCGCGACGCCGAAGGAAATCCCGGCGGAGGCTCCGCCGGCAACGCCTGATGTATCTGAAGAGATGGAGTAACGCATGCGAGTTCCTTATGGTTGGTTGCGCGAGTTGGTGCCGGTGTCGTTTCCGGTGACCGAGGTGGCGGATCGCCTCACGATGGCCGGCTTCGAGGTCGAAGAACTGCTGGAGGTGGAAGGCGAGTCCGTGATGGACATCAAGGTCACGTCCAACCGCGGCGACGCGCTCAGCATGGTCGGCATCGCGCGCGAAGTTGCCGCGCTCACTCGCGGGCACGTCACCCATCCCGCGGTATGCGTCACCGAGACCGGCCCGGATGTCCACGGCCTGGCGCGGGTGCTGGTGGAAGCGCCCGACCTGTGCCCGCGGTATGCCGCCCGCGTGATCCAGGGTGTCGTGATCGGCCCATCGCCGGAATGGGTGCAACAGCGCCTGACGCAAGCCGGGATCCGGCCCATCAACAACGTGGTCGATGCGACCAACTACGTGATGCTGGAACTCGGTCAGCCGCTGCACGCCTTCGACCTGGACACGCTGGCCGGTCAGACCATCGTGGTCCGCCGCGCGCAGGAAGGTGAGCCGTTCACCACGCTGGATGGCGTGGAGCGGGTGCTGACATCCAACATGCTGGTCATCGCCGACGCGCAGCGCCCCGTCGCGCTGGCCGGCATCATGGGTGGCGAGAATACCGAAGTCACCCCGTCCACCACCAACATCCTGCTGGAGTCGGCGCATTTCGATCGCACCGCCATCCGCAAAGCCGCGCGCGCCAACGCGTTGAGTACGGAATCGTCGTATCGTTTCGAGCGCATCGTCGATCCCGCGGGCGTGGTGCACGCCGCCGACCGCGCCGCGCAATTGATGGTGGAATGGTCGGGTGGCCGCATGGCCGCCAATGTCATCGACGTGTGCGAGCCGCGGCCCGAGTCGCGCGTAATCGCCATGCGTCCCGCGCGAGTGAACGCCGTGCTGGGCACCGCCATCGCCGCCGAGGAGATGTTATCCATCCTGCGTAGCCTGGAGTTGGGCGGGCAAGAAACGGGCGAGACCATTGTCGTGACCGTGCCGTCCTTCCGTCACGACCTGGTGGAAGAGATGGACCTGATCGAGGAGATCGCCCGCATCTACGGCTACCAGCACATCCCCGCCACCGTGCCCGGCCACATCACCGGCGCTGGGCGGCTGGCCCCGGAGATGGTGTTCGAAGGCCGTGCGCGCGAGCTGCTTACCGCCGCCGGTTTATTCGAGGGGTTGTCTTACAGCCTCATCGACTTGCGCCTGCTGGAGTTGATGCAGCTGGGAGCGGGCACGCCCGAGCACGATCAGGTAGTCGCCATCCGCAATCCGAAATCGGACGAATACACGCACCTGCGCCCCACCATGTTCGTCTCCATGCTGGAGTCGCTGCGCAACAATGCGCGGCGCAACCTGGAGGACGTGCAGGTTTTCGAGGTCGGACGCATCTTCCGCAACACCGGGGGGAGTCTGCGTTTTAACTACGTCCCGCGCGAGCGGCGAGTGGACATCGACGTGCGCGTGCAGGATGCCGACCGGTTGCCGCGCGAACAGCGCACCGCCGGCATCGCGCTGATGGGCCGCCCGTGGACCGCACGCTGGGGCGGCGGCGACAGCGAAGTGGATTTTTTCTGGTTGAAGGGAATCCTGGAACAGTTTCTCGCCGACATGGACGTGCTGGGCGCCGTGTGTGTCCCCGCCGAGCATCCGACGCTGCATCCGGGCCGCACAGCGGAGTTGCGCGTGGGCGACCGCACGGTGGGGTGGTTCGGCGAAGTGCATCCGCGCGTGGCGCAAAACTTTGACCTGCCGCGCCGCGCCTATCTGGCGGAGATCGATCTCGACGCGCTGATGGACGCGGCGGCGGCGGAGCGCCCGCGTCCTGCGCTTTCCCGCTTCCCCGCGGTCGAGCGCGACATTGCCTTCGTCGTGGCCGAGTCGCGACCCGCGGTGCAGGTACAGGACGTGCTGCGCACCGCCGCGGGCGACATCGCCGAATCGGTCGAGTTGTTCGACGTGTATCAAGGCGCCAATATTCCCGCCGGCGCGCGCAGCCTGGCCTATCGCATCACTTTCCGCGCCCCCGACCGCACGCTGGCGGACGAGGAAGTCGATGCCATCATGGGGAGGGTGCGCGGCGCGCTGACGGATGAACTCGGCGCTGTGTTGCGGTAATGGGAGCGCTCATGATGCATCCCCGTATCCTGTTGTGTCTGCTGGCGCTGGCAGTGTCGCTGGGCGCGCAGGGGTACCGACTGGAATTCAAGCAGGCGGCGGGGACGAAGCACGTGTACCGGTATGATCTACGCGCGCGCGGATCGCTCTCCTTGCCCGACTCGCCGGTCATGGCCTTCACCGCGCAGACGGCGTTCACCGCGCTTGAGCGCATCGTGTCGGTAAAGCCCGGCGGCAATGCCGTCGTGTCAATGGCGTTGAAACACGGCAACGTGATCTTGACCAGCGGGGAGAAGACGCGCCGCGCGGCAATACCCATATTGCTGGTGCAGTTCGATCGCTCGCCATTGGGCGAGGTGGGACGCGTGCAAACACGTGGATCATTCGGCGAAGTCTCCCCGACGCTGAAAAGCCTGGACAACCAGTGGCAATATATCAACCAGTTCGGCCAGCAATTGCAATTTCCGCCGACCGACCTGTCCATCGGTGACACCTGGAGCGTCAATGGCGTCATCGAGTTGGCGCCGGGGACGACAATCAGCGTGGAAGGGCAGAATACCCTGGTGGGCGCCAAAGTGGTTGGCGGCAAGACGTACCTGCACATTCATAGCGATTTCACCCTGACACTGCCCCGGAGCGAGATGACGATCGGCGATCCGGCAGCCAGGCAGCGCATCGCGTTGCGTCTGAAGATGCTCGGCAAATCCGATACATTGTTCGACGCGAAAGCGGGCTGCGTCTTTCGTACCGGTTTTTCCGCCGGGCTGACCCTCGGGGTGGACGTGAGCGGGGTGGAAGGGAAAAGCGGTGCCATGAACGGCGCGCTGCAAGTGAGCGGCACGACGACTCTGCGGCCGTGAACAAAACGGGCCGGCGGCCCGAAAGGAGCATAACATGCGGACGGGATTCTGGTCGGGTCTGCTGGCGCTGTGGGCGTGGGCCGCGCTGACCGCGTGGACCGCCCCCCCGGTGCCCCCCCTGGTCTATAAAGATGTCGCGGGCACGCTCCGCAATTACCAGACCGAGCTTAACATGACCGGCAAATTCACCGTGTCGGATATGACCGAGTCACTGCGGATGGACGGCAAGGTGCAATATACCACGTCGGAAAAGGTCAGCGCGGTCGGCGCGGACGGTGTCGCCACCATCGAGGCGGTGATCACCGACGGCGTGCTGGGCATCACCCTCGGCGACGAGCATATCGACCAGCCACTGGCCGGCTATCGGTTCACCTTCAAACGCTCGCCGCGGGGCAAAGTCACCGAGATGAAAATTCTCAACACGCCGGATGGCGCCATTCAAGGCATGCAGAGCATGGGCTTTGGCGATCAGTGGCGGCTGATGAGTGAAGTGGGACGGCGTTTCACCTTCCCCGCCAATCCGCTGCGCATGGGCGACAGTTGGAAGTCAAAGGAAGCGGTGGAAGTCACCTCGGGCCGTTTTATCGACATGGCGGTGAAGGCCACCCTGGGCGGCGTGCAGACCATCGAAGGGCATCCGTACCTGCAAATCGAGAGCGATGCCACGCTGAAGACGGCCAAACAGGTGATCAACATGACGGTGGGCGATACCGAGGTGCCGCTGACGCAGAGCATGACGCTGACCGCGCAGGCAGTTACCCTGTTTGACGCGGATGCCGGCGAATGGATCAACAACACGCTTGACGGCAATATCAACATGACGGTCAGCACGAAAATCCCGGAAGGCACCGCGCTGAACATCAAGGGTAGCGTGCACATTATCGGCGGCACAAAGAAAGTGCCACCCGCTACGACCACTCCACAAACTCCGGCGTCACCGGGTGCGGGATAATGCCGGCCTGAGCGGCGCGGGCGAGCAGCAGCCGCACGGCCTCGCGCCCCTGCGCGCCGTAATCGCGGGTGATGTCGTTGACATACATGCCGACAAAGGTATCGGCCTTCGCCGGGTCGAGTCCGCGGCCGAAGCTCAACGCATACGCCAGTGCATCCGCGCGGTGGGCCAGCGAGAAGTCGATCGCGGCACGCAACAGGGTTGCCACCCGTTGGCGCACGTCGGCGGGCAGCGCGCGGCGAATGCCGTTGCCCCCCAGCGGCAACGGCAATCCCGTCTCCGCCTTCCACCATGCGCCCAGGTCCACGTGCTGCACTAACCCGCTTTCCCCATAAGTAAGCTGCCCTTCGTGAATAATGACCCCCGCCTCCACCTCGCCCGCTGCCACCGCGGGCAAGATGGCGTCGAACGGGTAGGCCACCGTGCGCACCCCGGGCAGATAGAGCTGCAGCGCCAGCGCCGCGGTGGTGAGTGTGCCGGGGATAGCCACCGTCATCCCGCGCAACTCCGCCGCGGTCAACGCGGTGCGCGCGATGACCTTCGGTCCGTAATCATCACCGAAACTGGCGCCGCACGGCAGCAACAGGTAGCGATCCGCCCGATACGCATAACCGTGGAAGGAGAGCGCGGTGACATCAAAACGCTCCTCCGCCGCCAACTGGTTCAGCGTCTCGATATCCAGCAGAGTATGGGTGAACGCGAGATCGTCGGTCTCCAGGCAACCGTTCGCCAGCGCGTAAAACATGAATGCATCGTCGGCATCGGGACTGTGGGCAATGGAAATGGTGCGCATCGGTAGCTCCTTCGTCAGGTGTATTGTACCCGCAGCCGCGGCGTGTGTCGAGGGATGATCACGCGTGCGCAAGTGGGCGACTGCGAGGCAGACGCGGGAGCGGTTCAGGTCGAGCATGCTCCTCAACACCGGCACCGGCGTTGAGGATAGCGCCGATTCCCGTGTCAGCACCCCCATTTTCCCTTTCGGGTGCAGGTGCGGACGTGATCTTCCCCCTCGTTCCGCCATCCCACCGCGAAATGTGGTACAATACCGCCCGATATTATCACCGGAGGATGCGCATGAACGCACAGGCGCCGTTAACGCTGGATTATTCCTATTTGCTGCCCGACGTACAGCCGGAGGAGATCGCGAGCCGGCAACCCTACGTGACCGCCGCACATCAGGCGCTGCACGCAGGCAGCGGGCCGGGCAACGATTTCCTCGGCTGGCTGGAGTCGGAGGTTATCATGCCGGCAACACAGCTCGCGGAGATCGCCAGCGCGAGCGAGGAACTGCGCGAGCAAGCGGAAGTCATGGTGGTGGTCGGCATCGGCGGCTCTTACCTCGGGGCGCGTACCGTCATCGAGGCGTTGCGGGCGCCCGGCGGTCCCGAGGTGTGGTATGCGGGGCAGACACTGTCCGCCGATTACACCGCGCACCTGCTTGCCGCGCTGCGCGAGCGGCGTTTCTGCATCAATGTGGTGAGCAAATCCGGCACCACCACCGAGCCGGCTATCGCCTTTCGCCTGCTGCGCGCCCAACTGGAAGCCCAGGTGGGCAAAGCCAACGCGCGCAAACTGATCGTGGCGACCACCGACCCCGCCGCCGGCGCCTTGCGCCAGATGGCCAATGAAGAGGGGTATCGCAGCTTCCCCATTCCCGCCAATGTCGGCGGGCGCTATAGCGTCTTCACCGCGGTGGGATTGCTGCCCATCGCCTACGCCGGGGTGGATGTCGCAGCGCTGCTGAACGGCGCAATGGCGTGCGCGCGGGCCTGTGGCACCCCCGAACTGGCGCAGAACCCCGCCTACACCTACGCGGTAGTGCGGAATCTGCTGTATGGTCAAGGCAAGGCTATCGAGTTGTTGGCCACTTTCGAGCCGCGTCTGCACTACCTGGCGGAATGGTGGAAACAACTCTACGGCGAATCGGAAGGCAAGCGCGGCATGGGTATCTTTCCCGCCAGCGTGGAGTTCACCACCGACCTGCATTCAATGGGCCAGTGGATTCAGGATGGGCGGCGCGCGATCTTCGAGACTTTCGTCGATATCGCCGGCGGTCTGCCGGAGGTGCGCATCCCCGGCGACCCGGTGAATGCCGACGAACTGAACTACCTGGCGGACCGCACGGTGGATGACGTGAACCGCCGTGCCTTCGAAGGCACCGCACTGGCGCACCGCGACGGCGGCGTGCCGAATATGACCATCAGCCTGCCCGAACTGTCCGCCGGCCCGCTGGGCGCGCTCCTGTACTTCTTCGAAAAAGCCTGCGCCATCAGCGGTTACTTGCTGGGAGTGAACCCGTTCAACCAGCCGGGCGTAGAGGCGTACAAGAAGAACATGTTCGCCCTGCTCAATAAACCCGGATTCGCGGATCAATCCACCCGCGTCATCGCCGCCGTGCACGAGCGCCAGGGGAAAAATACGGTGACGTTCAAGTAAGCAGGGGATTCCTGCTCAATCCGAGACTACCCATCGACACCGCAGCATCCGGCCTGGTCAAACCACTCGACCAGGCCGGATGCTGTTTCAGGTCAACGCGGGAAATCTTCCCGGCGCATCTCCCACGGCTTCCTCGAAAATCCACGCTTTTCGCACGGCATCTCCCCTCATTCGGCTTGGCAATGCCGGAGGGAGCGAGTACACTATAAATCGATTGTGAGGGGAGATGATGCGCGTCACGCCGATGCCGCCTCCGATGCGGTCTTCATGCTTAGCATCCACGAGCACTACGGCGAGCAGGAAACCCGCGATATCGTGGACGCGCTGGCGAAAGTGGAAGCGGCGTATCTGCAATGACGACCACCGATCATGGGGTGAAGAAGATGCCTGGATCGTCCAATCCGGTGCTGTCAACCCGACCGGGTGCGACTACTCCGGAGTCATGATGTGATGAGCGATCTCACCGGGAACTCAAGTGAGGACGGGGTGCTGGTTATCACGCCGGCACTGGCGATTCCGCGCGCGGAGTTGCGTTTTCGCACGTCGCGCAGCGGTGGGCCGGGGGGGCAGCACGTCAACAAGGTAGAGACGAAGGTCGAGTTGTTGTTCGACCTGGCGAATTCGCCATCGGTGACGGAGGATCAACGGGTGACGCTGATCGGCGCGCTGGGGTCGTGGCTGGACAACGAGGGAGTGATGCACGTCACCTCCGAGCAGTATCGCAGCCAGTTACGCAATCGCGAGGATGCCGTGACGCGCTTCGTCAGTCTGGTGCAACATGCACTGCGCCCGCGCAAGGCGCGCCGTCCCACCCGCGTACCCCGCGGGGCGCGGGAGGAACGGTTGCAAACGAAAAAGGCGCGCGGCACGGTGAAACGCCTGCGCGGTCGACCGCGGGGTGACGAGTAGTTCGTGTTGAGGAAATCATGACATGCAATACACCACATTGGGACGCACCGGGCTGCGGGTGAGCCGCACGGCGTTTGGCGTGCTGCCGATTCAGCGAGTCAGCTTCGACGAAGCGCGGTTGCTGTTGCGCAAGGCCTACGAGCACGAGATCAACTTCTTCGATACCGCGCGGGCCTACACCGACAGCGAGGAGAAAATCGGCTACGCGCTGGCCGACGTGCGCGCACAGGTGATCATTGCCACCAAAACCTCCGCCAACGATGCCGCCGGGTTGCGCGAGCAGTTGGAGATCAGCCTGCGCAACCTGAAGACCGATTATGTGGACCTGCTGCAACTGCATAACCCATCGCATCTGTGCACGCCGGACGGCCCGGATTCGGTGTATCAGGCGCTGGTGGAGGCGCGCGAGCAGGGGAAGACGCGCTTCATCGGCATCACCAGCCACCGGTTGGACGTCGCGCGCGCCGCGGTGGCTTCCGGATTGTATGACACGGTGCAGTTCCCGCTCAGCGCCATCTCCTCCCCGGACGATCTGCGGCTCATCGATGACTGCCGCGTACGCGACATTGGCCTCATCGGCATGAAGGCGCTCTGCGGCGGACTGCTGACTAACGCCGCCGCCGCCTTCGCCTTCCTGCGCCAGTATGCGAACGTGGTGCCGATCTGGGGATTCCAGCGCGAATATGAACTGGACGAACTGCTCGCGTTCGAGCAGTCACCGCCGTTGCTCGACACGGCGATGTGGGAAGCCATCGAGCGCGACCGCGCCGAACTGCGCGGTGATTTCTGCCGCGCCTGCGGATACTGTCTGCCCTGCCCGGCGCAGATTCCTATCCCCATGGCAGCGCGCATGTCGCTGCTGCTGCGGCGCATGCCGTATGCACAGTTCCTCGAAGAAGACTGGCAGCAACAGATGGCGAACATCGAACACTGCACCAACTGCGGCCATTGCACCGCGCATTGCCCCTACGGCCTCGACACCCCGCGCCTGCTGCGCAAGATGCTGGGGGATTACCGGGAGTTCGCGGTCGGGAATAGGGGCTAGCGGGTCACGCCCCTAGCCCCTAGCCCCCAGCCCCTGGCGCCGCTATCCGCAATCCTACTCCAACTTCAGGTTTGCCACATATGCTTCCAACTCTTTGCGCTGGGCTTCTTCCTTGCCGCGCAACGCGTCGATCTGGCGGCGGAGTTGTTCGATATAGGATTCCTGGTCGTTCAGCTTGGCCACATAGCGCTTATACAGGCCGGAGCTGTGATCGAGCGCGCCCATGTTCTGGCGGATGCGGCGTTGTTCGATGGTGATGTTGTCGATCGCCTGCTGGTGTTGCATGCGCTTGCGCCGGTACTCCTGCAGCACGCTCTGCATGCTCAGCACCCGTTGCATCACATCGCGCACCGCGGGACTCATTTTGCCGTTTTTCAGGTAGCCCACAATGGTCTGGGCATCCAGGTTGACAATGCGCATGCCTTCGCTGACGGTGAATTCCTCCACCACTGGCAGCTTCGCGACGCCGGCGGCGTTGACCGGCACGTCGAAGCGATACAGCGTGTCGGTGTGTTCATCGGCCTTCTGGGGCTCCACCAGGTCCCATCCTTCCCGGAAGGCATGTTCGATCACCAGCGTGCGCGCCTTGCCGTCTGTTGATTTGGCGGTGTAGTCCACCCGCTGGCGATACTTTTCGGTCACGTACAACACGCCCTTGGCCACCTTGAAGGCGAGGATTTCGGCGCGTGATTCCTTTTCCTCGCGTGTACATTCGACGCCGAGGTCGATGGCATACGAGATCAACCGCTGCGCGTTCGGTTGCAAGTCTTCGATGGTGGCGTCGCCGGCATAGACGCCGTCGTTATACACGGTGATCGGACCGCCCATCAGGTGCAGCCCGGTGGTGTTCTTCACCCGCATACCGTAGAGCGGGAACTTCGCATGCACCTGCGGATTGTAGATGGAAACGCGGGTCGCGTTCACATTGCCCGTCACGATGGGCAACAACGCCGACTGCTGGCGCGGCAGCGTGACCGGCTCGGTGATGGCATACTCGAACGCCTGCCCCAGGTCGGTGGCCTGCGCCGCCGAAATCACCGAGGTGCGCACCTGCTCCGCGATCGCCTTCTGGTTGTTGTAGTTCCCGGCTTGCTGGAGAGAGTCTTTGAACGTGACTCCCGTGGCCATCTGTCGGGCGTTTGCCATCGTTAACTGTGGGTGTATGCCCGGCGGCGGAGGTGGGGCTGGGGTAGCGAGTGAAAAAGTATTATTGGTTGTCCTGCCCGCTTCGCGGGGACGATCAGTTCTATCCAGCGCAACGGTGAGGGTGTTCCCGTCGTTATACTCCACCGGCGCAAGAGAGGCGATTACCTCGGGTTTTACCAGCGGACGCGGGACGTAGATGGGGGTATACAGATCCTGGATGAAACTGACGGGACGGCCCGACACCAGCGACAGCCGCACGTTGGACCAATCGGCGTCGCCGGTATTTTCCACCACCGCCCAGCCTTGCAGCACCGCTTCTTTCTCGCTCGCAACCAGGCGATAGGCGGTCTTCCACAGCGGGGTTTCCGCCAGATATCCCACCAGCACGCGGCGTTCGCCCTTGCCGATGAAGTTGATCGCTACCGGTTTGCGCTGATTGTCCAGCCCGGATGCCACTACCGTCAGCGCTTCCTGAAACTCCTTGTTTAAGCGCGGATCGAGCAGGCGCAACGCAGTGACGTCCTCCAACCTCACCGATTTTATCCCCTCGTCGGTGAGCACGCTGAGGACTTCGCGCTCCATCACTTCCTGTTCGAGCAGTGACTTCTTCGTTTCCACGCCGATGATCTTGCCGGTGATGAGGGCTCCACCTGTCTTCACCTCCGCCGGCGCCCCGCGCAGACGGTTCAGCAGCAACGCGCGGCCAGGATTGTCGGTGATGTTCACCGCGAAGGCTTGCAGCGTTTTGCTGACCGGATCCTTCGCGCCGTAGGTGACGGCGCCGATGCGGCCGCCGTCCATATCGAGCAGCACCATCGACTTGAGCAGATCGTTGATCTGTTCCTGTTTGAACGACAACTCGACCGTGGTAGCGTCTTTTACCGTGCCGGCGCGCTCGAAATAGCCTACACCGCTGGAAAAGAGCACCACGTGCGTGATGGGCAGCTCCGTCGCCCACGCTGCCGACAGTGCCAGCAAGGCGAGGAACATGAGAGAGATGCGAGTCATGGAAACCTCCTGTCCGAAGTGGAAATCGCGTGCGGAACCACCTGTGGCGCCGCCTGTTTGAAGTATACGAACAATGCGGGGGAAATGTTACCGCTGAATATCCCCAGCCTTTTACTCGGCACATGCGCCGCAGACGCCGACGGCGATGGAAGCGCCACTTTCCGCCAGGATTGCCGGCACGCATCACTCAGCTCACCGCAGCATCTCCGCCACCATAATGTCCGCCTCGACGGCCCACGCGTGCAACTCGGCGGCGCGGGCGGCGGGAAGGTTGTGGCCCAGGGGAGTGGTGAGGAAGCTGTTGACGATCTCGCGCGCCATGGGCGGCGAGACGAAATTTTGGCCCAGCGCCAGCACGTTGGCGTCATTGAGGCTGCGCGCGTCGTGTGCGGCTTGCGGGTGCTCACACAGCGCGCAGAAGATGCCGGGGAAGCGGTTGGCGATCATGCTGACCCCCATGCCGGTGCCGCAGATGACGATGCCCGCCGCGTCGTCACGTTCCCGCAGCGCGCGCACCACCGCGCCCACCGCCCGGTAATACGGCACGCGCTCGCCATGCGGGGTATTCACCGACTCGACGGTATACCCCTCGCGCGTCAGGTAATCCGCGAGCGCGGTATGCAGCTCCCATCCCATGGGCCCACTGCCGATAATGATCGTCTGCACGGGAATATTCACGGGTCAGTCCTTTCGTTTTTCTGTACGGACACGAGCGAGAACAACCCTATCCGCGGAACCCGGAGCATGACCAGGCACCCACCGGACACCGTGGTCATGCGCACGCAAGGCAACTTGCCCGGCAATCGAATCACGGCTGCCCTCACACGTAAATCATCCGCGTCGTCATGCCGCCGTCAACGACGAAGTGCTGGCCCGTGATAAAGCCGGCATCGGGAGAGGCGAGGAAGGCAACGAGGGCGGCGATGTCGTCGGGGATGCCGACGCGGCCCGCGGGGTGCTGGCGATGGTCTTCCGCGGTCAGTTCCGGCGTCTGGCGCGTGCTCGATTTGCGCCACTCGTTGACTTCGATCCAGCCGGGGCTGATGCAGTTGACGCGCACTTCCGGGCCGAGGGAAACCGCCAGCGCGTGGGTAAGGGCCAGCACGCCGCCTTTCGATGCCGAATAGGCTTCCGTGTTCGGCTCGGACATCAGCGCGCGGGTGGAGGCGATATTCACGATGACGCCGCGCCGCGCGCGCAAGGCAGGAACGGCATATTTGGCGCAGAGGAACATGCCGGTCAGGTTCACCGCAACTACGCGGTTCCACTGCGCCAGCGTCAGCTCAGTCAGCGGAGCGCCGGCGCCGATGCCGGCGTTGTTCACCAGCAAATCAAGCCCATCGCCGAAGACCGACGTCTCCTCCACCGCACGTACCACCTGCGCCTCGTCGGCGACATCGGTAGGCACGAAGCGCACCAAACCGCACCCGGCGTACTCCGCTGCCGTCTCGCGCCCCGCCTCCTCGTCGATATCGGCGATCACCACCCGCCACCCATCACGCAGCAGGCGTCCGACGATGCCTTTCCCGATACCCTGTGCCCCACCGGTAACGAGGGCGATTTGCTGCATGTTTGCCATCATGTATTCCTCGCTCAGACCTTTACCCGGCATCCCCGCGCTACCTCGGCCACGCGACGGAATTTCTCCAGCGTCACGCCGGGTGGGCAAGAGTCGGAGTTGGCGAGCACAAACGGCCCGCCGGCACCGTCGGCGATAACCTGCTCGGTATACGGGCCCAGTTCCGCCACCGACAGGTTGAGGAACGCCGTCGGCTCGATGCCGCCGATGATGCCGAAGTCGCTGCCCACGCAGGCGCGCGCGTCGCGAATCTCGATATCGCCGGTGGGCGGCGGGGAAATGCTCTCCACCGCGAAAACCCCACTCGCTTGCATCGGGCGTAAAATGGCTTTCAGGTTGCCGCACGCATGCTGGATATACCGCTTGCCGGCGTGGGTCAGTCGGGAGCACCACTGCGCGATCTCGATAGCAATGTAGCGCTCGTACAGTGCGGGCGAGTAGTTTTGCGTGCCGGAATCCTCCCAGGTGAGGTAATAGTCGTAGTCCGCTTCCAGCGCCAACTCCACGGCGCGCAGGTTATTGGCGACCATCGCCCGCCACAGCGACTCCACCGCGTCGGGGTAATCGGCTAGCGCGTAGATCAATTCTTCGGTGCCCACGTGATGCTCCACCAACGACTGAAACGCCGATTTGCAGCGCGGAATGAGCATGCCGATGGACAATCCTTCCGCGCCATTGCCGATCAGATGCTCGCGCACGGGTGCCGGATCAAAGGCATAGCGCGTGTGTTCCTCGATCCATTGCTGTACCGCGAAATCCGCTTCCGTCTTCAACGGATGCTCGACCAGAAACCAGGTATTGCCGGTTGGACTCTGCACCGATGCCTGCCGCAGCGTGCCCACCGGGGTGATGGTCATGGTCACGGCGCGGGTGCCTTCGTTGAACGAGCGCGTCTCCACCTCCGGCGGGATCGCTCGCACCGGGCACGGCGCCCCGCGCCACAGCGGATCGGCGCCCACTGCGTGGTGGAACTCCAACTGCCCCAGTTGCTGGATATCCGGCGGGAAATGCTCCCAGACATACGCCAGGAAAGGGCAAAACGGCACGTAATCCGTCTCCCGCCCCTCCAGCGCCAGCATGATGCGCTCTTTCGCGGATAATGACATAGCGATTCCTCTCGCGCGCATTGTACCATGTAGAGTGGTAAGCGGTGAATGAGAAGTGGAAAGTAGCGTGTGAACGAGGCACCAGATTCCACAGCCGGTATACACCAGGGAGGAGATGAACCGGCTTCATATCCCATTACGTTGTGCTGAGCGATAGGCATCCGGTTGCTTTCTTTCACTCACCGCTTAGCACTGGTCTTTCTGCCTTCACGCCGGTGCCAGGCGCAGGCGGCCGTGAGCGCGTTTGATGCCTTCGAACCAGAGCAGGCTGACAATGCCGGCCAGCAACGCGATGAGCAAGTCGATGGGATGGAGTACGGTGAACTGGAATACCCGGCGCAACAGCGGCACGTAGAGTACCAGACCGAGCAGCACGAGGGCGCCGGCGATGATCCACCAGACGGCGGCGTTCGGTACGCGGAGGCTTTCCAGCACCGTGCGTGTCCAGGTACGGTTGATCAGAATCAACCCGAGATCGGCGACGATGAGGGTGGCGAACATGATAGTGCGCGCTTCCACCGCTCCCTGGCCGCGGGTGAGTGTGACAGTAAAAATCGCCAGCACGCTGATCAGCACGCCGGCGCCCTGAACCAGGCTGATCAGCAACGCCGGACGGGAGAAGAGCGGCGCGTTTGGATTACGCGGAGGCTGGTCCATGATACCCTCCTCCGCCGGTTCGGCCTCGAACGCCACCGAGCAGGCGGGATCGATGAGCAGGTGCAGAAAGGCGATATGCGCCGGCAGCAGCACCAGCGGCCAGTCCACCAGCACCGGGATGAGTGTCATGCCGGCGATGGGAATATGCGCGGCGAGGATGAAAGCCATTGCCTTGTTCAGGTTGCTGTAGATGCGCCGGCCCATGCGCACGGCGGCGACGATGGAGGAAAAGTCATCATCGAGCAGCACCAGGGCGGCGGCCTCGCGCGCCACGTCGGTGCCGCGCCCACCCATGGCGATGCCGATATGCGCCGCCCGCAGCGCCGGAGCGTCGTTCACCCCATCGCCGGTCATCGCCACGATCTCCCCGTTCGCCTTCAGCGCGTTCACCAGCCGCAGCTTCTGTTCCGGCACCATGCGCGCGAAGATATTCACCGTGCGGATGCGTCGCCGCAACTCCTCCTCATCCAGGTGTGCCAACTCCGGTCCGGTGATGAACTCACCCGGACGCGGCAGATCGATGAGCCGCGCGACATATTGCGCGGTGCCGGGGTAATCGCCGGTGATCATCACTACGCGAATGCCGGCGCGCGCACATTCCGCCATGGCGGCGGGCACCGTCGGGCGCACCGGATCGACCAGCCCCACCAGTCCGACGAAGGTGAACGGGAAAGCATGCTGTTCGCCCGGCAGCGTGGCGGCGAAATGCGCCTTCGCCACCCCGATCACGCGCAGACCGTTTTCGGCCATGGCGCGCGTCGCCTGCAGCACCGCCGCCGCCCGTTCCGCGTCCAAATGGCACAGGTCGGCTATCGCTTCCGGCGCGCCTTTGGCGGCGATCACGTATTCCCGCGCGTCGGGTGACGCCCACACATGCGACATCGCCAGCATTTCACGCGACAATGCATACTCGCGCACCAGCGTCCAGTTGCGATGCAGGTGTTCGGTGCCGCCGAGATGGCCTTCGCCCAATTCCGTCAACGCTCGCTCCATGGGGTCGCACGGGTCGCGTTGACTGGCCAGAATGCCGTATTCGATTGCTTCGTGGATCGCATCCGGCAGTGGCGCACTCGACTCCGGATCGACGGAGAAAAAGCGTCCGTTCGTGAAAAATTCATGAGCGGACATGCGGTTTTGCGTCAGTGTACCCGTTTTATCCACGCAGAGCACCGTTGCCGCGCCCAGTGTCTCGATGGTCGAGGTACGGCGGGTCAGCACGCGCCGTTGCGCCAATCGCCAGCTTCCCAGTGCGAGGAACACGATAATCACCACCGCGAATTCGTCGGGCAGGATGGCCATGGCGAGGGTGATGCCCACCAGCATGCCGGTGAGCCAGTGCCCGCGCCACAGGCCGTAGAGTATGGCGACCAGCACGCACAGCGCACCGCCGATAAGCGCCAGCGTGAGGATCAGCCGTCCCGTTTGGCGCTGCAGCGGGGTACGGTCGGGACGGAAGCCCCCCAGGCTGCTTCCGATATGGCCTACTTCGGTCCGGCTACCGGTCGCCAGCACCCGTGCCGTACCCTGTCCCTGTGTCACCAGCGTGCCGGCATATACGAAAGGCCGTCCATCACCGCCGGGCCGCTCCAGCGGTAGTTCCTCCGCCGCCGCTTCCTTGCGCACCGGCGCCGACTCGCCGGTCAGCAGTGATTCGTCGATGAACAGATTGATGCCGGTGAGTAAAATGCCATCGGCAGGCACGCGATCACCCTCGACGAGCAGCACCAGGTCGCCGCGCACGACCTCGCGACCGGCAATACGCACCACGCGGCCGTCGCGCAACACCAGCGCGCGTGGGCTGGCCAACTCACGCAAGGCATCCAGGGCACGTGCCGTCCGCCGTTCCTGCCAGAAGGTGATGGTCATAATGACGAACACGAAGGCGAGTAGAATCACCGCTTCCTGCACGTCGCCGAGGATGAGATAGGCCGTGCCACCGGCAATCAGCAGTAAGAACATCGGTTCGCGCACCACGTCGAGCGCGATCGTCCACAGCGGCCGTCGCCGCGCCGTGGGGAGTTCGTTATACCCCTCGCGCGCAAGACGCGCCGCCGCCTCCGCCGTGCTAAGTCCGTCCGCCCGTGCTGTATCGAATGCATCTGCCATCGCTGCCGCTACAAATCATCTATGCACGTCGTATGGCACGCTCACACTGCCGATGTCGGACATTGCGCCGACGAAGTGCGAAACATCCCGGTGGTTGGATCGGCGGGACGGACCCCGCTGACGAATCCTGCTGCATCAAAAACCACAATACTCACGGTTTTCCCCAAGCCGGCGGGAAACTGGTATAATGGCGTCACGCGCTGCCGGCTATTCCACGTAGCTCGACGTCGTCAGTGCCGTTTTCGAATATGAGTTGACACGATGCCGATTGTTGTAGGAGTCACCCTCCGCACCGCGGGGAAGCAATATTATTTCGATCCGGGAACGGTTCGGTACGAGCGTGGAGAACGCGTGCTGGTGGAAACCGCGCGCGGACTGGAGCTGGGCGAGGTTAAGCTGCCGCCGCACGAAGTGACCGAGCAGCAGATCGTGACGCCGTTGAAGAGCGTGGTGCGCCGGGCGTCCGCGGCGGACATGGGCCGCGACCTGCTGAATCGCGAGCGTGAAGCGCGTGCGCTGGAAGTATGCAAACGGCTGGTGACCAAGCTCAACCTGCCGATGCGCCTGATCGACGCGCAATACACTTTCGACGGCTCGCATGTGCTCATTCATTTTCTGGCCGACAACCGCGTGGATTTCCGCGAACTGGTCCGCGAGTTGGCGCACGATCTGCACACCCGCATCGAATTGCGCCAGGTGGGCGTGCGCGATGAAGCGAAGCTGCTGGGCGGCTACGGCATGTGCGGGCGCTCACTGTGCTGTACCACCTTCCTGTCCAACTTCATTCCCGTCGCCATCAACGTCGCCAAGGAGCAGGGATTGGCGCTGAATCCGCAAAAAATTTCCGGGATGTGCGGAAGGTTGATGTGCTGCCTGGCGTATGAATACGAGAGCTACAAGGCGATCAACAGCGAATTGCCGCGCGTGAATACCATGGTGGAAACCCCGCGCGGCACCGGCAAAGTCACAAAACTGAACGTGCTGGCACGCCAGGTTGAGGTGACGATCCCGGAGTTACCCGCCCCCGTCTGGCTGTCCGTTGACGAGTTGACGCCGTTCGGCCAGCCGGCGCGTTGTACCGCCGCGCATGCGGAATGCTGCTGTGCGATGCACGCCGCCGAGGTTCCAGTCGCGGAGGCATCCCCGGTGGAAGCCGCTGCCGAAGTCGACGAGTCGGAAGAGACGACCGAGGCAGACGGCGCACCGCGCCGTCGCCGCCCGCGACGCCGCCGCCGCAAAAACATCGCCGCCGCGCCGGACGCCGCAGGTGCCGCCCCCGCGCCCGCGCCCGCCCCCGCCGGCGAGGCCACGGAGCCGG
>CAYYJR010000018.1:0-102878 GCA_964472305.1 uncultured bacterium | reverse complement strand
GTCATTTGAAGCGATGACACCACATTCGAGCCCGGCAGCAATGCCGGGCTCGAATCGTTGAGGGTGGCGTTCGTCGTTCCGACCAGCAATAAACGGACGCCTCTTTCACTTCGTGCCAGTTCCACGTATAATCATAAGAGCCGTACGGCACTGCGAGGGACGATTCGACAGGAGGAGCTATGGTAATCGCACAGGCGCTCATCTGCGACGAGCAGCAGCGGTTTTCGCTGGAAGACGTCAGTTTGGTCGCTCCTGGACCGCAGGAGCTGGTGGTGCGCAATTTGTATTCTGGCGTCAGTATCGGCACGGAATTTGCCTTGATTCGCAATAAAATTTCCTGGGGACCCTACCCCTTGTGCACCGGCTACCAGTCAGTCGGCGTGGTCGAATGGGTGGGAAAAGAGGTGGACGGCTTCCACGTGGGGGCTAAAGTCTACTGCCGCGACAACAAGTCGTTTCAATTGCTGGACGGCCAGGCTGTCTCGCCGGTCGCAGGCACACATTGCTCGCACTTGCTGGTGAATCCACGCACCAGCCACGGCATTGCGTTGCTGCCGACCGGTGTACCGGATGATGTTGCCAGTCTTTTTGTAATGCCTTCCGTAGGACTCGCCGGCGTGGATATGGCCAATCCCCGCATGGGGAGTCTGGTGCTGGTTTATGGCGTCGGTCTGGTCGGGCTCGGTGTGGTGGCGGCATGCGCACATCGCGGTTGCCGTGTGGTGGCGGTTGACGTGGTCGAACGCCGGCTGGATTTGGCACGACAATTAGGCGCGGATCACTGCATCAACGCGTCCACCCAGGACGCCGCGCGGGTGGTGCAAGCCCTTGCACCGGAAGGCGCCGACATGGTTTTCGAGTCGACCGGCAATCCGGAATGCGTCAATCAAGCGATGCAATTCTGCCGTTCCTACGGTAGTTTCGTTATGCAAGGCAATTATGGCGTACAGCCGATCAGCTTCGACTTTATGTCGGCGCACGCACGCACGCTGACGATGTATTTCCCCATGGATGACGGCATGGCACCCTGCCGCCGCGCGGTATTGAAGAATATGGCCCGCGGTGCGCTTCCATGGAACCTGACCATCACCCATCACATCACTGCCGAAGAAGCCCCCGACCTCTACATGCGCATCAACGCCGGCACTGCCGGTGACGTGCTAGGCGCCGTGATACGCTGGTCAGCATAAGTGAACACCCTCTCGGGGGCGCGCCCGCGTTCCTGGGAGGGCCGGTTATAGCGAATTCCGGCGACGACGATTTGCACCGCGGCCCGCACTCGCTGACCAATGGGTGAGAATTCTTTCACGCATTGTTTCGCTTCGTCCCGTTGTTTCAGGGAAGGGACACCCCGTTCCACGTAGAAATGCCTTCACTATCATATGAGCGATTCTTTCGCCAATCCGAACTATCCGCACGCATACCAGCGCCTGATTGCGCAGTGCAGCGGTATTTTACACGAGCAAAGGACTCCCCATGAATACTGCGACGCCATCGTTCTACCTGGCTCCCAACGGCAACGATACCTGGTCGGGCCGGTTGCCCGCGCCCAACGCCGCGGGCACGGACGGACCGTTTGCCACACCGGAGCGCGCACAGGCGGCGCTGCGCGCGCTGAAACGTGACGGCGGGTTGCCACCGGGCGGCGTCACCGTCTGGCTGCGCGGCGGCCATTATCAGCGCACCGACACACTGGCATTGACCGCGGATGATTCCGGCACGCCGGAGGCACCTATCGTGTGGCGCGCCTGCGTGGGGGAGGAAGTGCGGTTCATTGGGGGGTGTATCGTGAACGCCTGGCATCCGGTCTCGGATACCGCCATGCTGGCACGGCTGGACCCTGCCGCGCGTCCGTTCATTCGCTGTGCCGATCTAACGGCGCTGGGCATCACCGATTTCGGCAGCCTGTCCTCACGAGGATTTGGACGCACTCTCAAACCCGCGCACCTGGAGTTGTTTTTTCAGGATTGTCCGATGACACTGGCTCGCTGGCCGAATGACGATTTCGTCACCATCGCCGATTACGTGGAAGCGATAGAGGGCGGCGACGGACACGGCAGCGCCATCGGCACGGTAGCGGCGGGCTTTTACTACGCCGGCGACCGTCCCACGCGCTGGCAACAAACCGACGACATCTGGGTGCACGGCTACTGGTGCTGGGATTGGGCTAACTCCTACGAGCAGATTGCTGTCCTCGACACCGAGCGCCAACTGATCGTCACGCGGCAAACGAATGAGAAGGGATACGGCTATCGTGCCGGCCAGCGCTACTACTACATGAATATTTTCGAGGAACTGGATGAGCCGGGCGAATTTTTCCTCGACCGCCAGACCGGCATGTTGTACTTCTGGCCGCCGGCGGCAGAGGGGGAGGCCATCGTCTCCATCCTCGAAACACCGTTCATCACCATGGAACACGTCAGCGACGTGACCATCCGCGGCCTGCGCTTCGAGTGCAGCCGCGGCACCGGCATCACCGTGCGGGACGGCGCGCGCGTGCGTATCGAAGGCTGCATGCTGTGCAATCTGGGTAACTGCGGCGTACTGGTCACGGGTGGAACCGCACACATGGTCAGCGGTTGCGATGTCTACGAGGTAGGCGATGCCGGCATCCGCATCACCGGCGGCGATGTCAACACGTTAACCCCAGCCGGGCACCTGGCGCACAACAACCACGTCTACCGCTTCGCGCGATGGTCGCGCTGCTATCAGGGGGGTGTTGATGTTTACGGAGTGGGCAACCGGGTGGCGCACAACCTGATCCACGATGCGCCGCACACCGGCATCTTTTTCGGCGGCAACGACTTGCTGATCGAGTACAATGAAATTCATCACGTCACGCTGGAGACCGGCGACTGTGGCGCCATCTACAGCGGCCGCACCTGGCTGCGGCGCGGCAACACGGTTCGCCATAACTTTATCCACCACACCGGCGGAGTGGGCATGGGCTCGATGGGCGTTTATCTCGACGACCAGTTAAGCGGCATCAACGTCATCGGCAACGTCTTCTGGCAGGCAACGCGCGCCGCATTCATCGGTGGCGGCTGTAATAACCGGGTGGAGAACAACATCTTCGTCGACTGTGAACCTGCGATACACGTGGATGGTCGCGGCATGGCCGGTGGTCCGATGTGGGGCCAGCAAGTCGTGAATTTGAAGAAAGAGGTCAAGGAAACACCGCCGGAGGTGCTGGCGTTATATCGGCAGCACTATCCCGAACTCGCCACATTCGATCCCTACCTGTATACCGACGAACTGGTGCCGCCGATTAACAACATCATCGCGCGCAATGCCGTCGCGGGCGGGCGATGGATCGATATTTCCTGGGGTGCAACGCCCGAATATGTACCGCTTGGTGAAAACCTGGTTGAGGCGACGCCGCACTATATCGAGATGGCGAACGGTGGCTTCCGGCTGCGCGACGACGCGCCGGCATGGGCGTTCGGTTTTGAACGCATTCCGGTGGAGCGCATCGGGTTGGTGAAAGACGAGTTACGTCCGCTCATCGGGAGGGTAAGCGCTGGTCTGGAGTTGTTGCAGTCCCCCTCCGCGGAGAACGGCCAGCGCAGTGAACTCCGGCTGTCACTGGACAACACCGGCGAATTACCCGCGGAGGGAGTGGTAGAGTTGCGCATCTCCCCGGCAGTCGCGGCGCAGTGCGTCGACGAATCCGGCTGCGCGTTCATCCTGCTGCCCGGCGAGTCGATGACGCGCGACTTCATGCTGGATGTGCGCCAGGGAGCGTTCACCATCGAGACATTCAGCACGGAACCGACCTTTGTTCCGGCGACCATTGTGGTGAAACCGGGGCGGTGGATCATCCGGCGTTTCAGCGCACCCGCGAGCGTAGCGCGAGTGGCGGAGGCGCTGCGCGATGCCGCAGTCCAGCGAGTGATGTGGCAGGATGCCGTGCTCGCTGAGGTCCGCATCGGCCTGACCGAAGGTGCGCTGGCAGTGCAAGCCACCATCAACGATCCGACGCCGGTGCGCACCGAGCAATTCTGGCGAGGCTCCTGTTTCGAGGTGTTCGCCGCCAAACTCGATAATGGTGAAGTCGGTCAGGTGGTGCTGCTGCCGCCGGTCGGGAGTGCGACGGCACACGCCGCGGTCTATCGCCATGGCAGTCCGCAACGCAACTCGCAAATGCAATGGCGCACCGCGTCCACCGCGGATGGCTACTGCATCTCCGCGCTCATCCCGCTCGACGAGTTGGGCATCGAGACCGTCTCCGACCGTTTTCTGATCGAGATTGCGACCGGCATCGCCCCGCCCATGAATGGCGCTACGCGGTATGCCATGCTGTCCGGCAGCTCGAATGCCTTCGAGAACTGCAGCCGGTTCTGTCCGGTAGAGATACGGGACGAATGATGAGTGAGTCGTCGCGGTGCGACTGATGTTGCCCGGTGGTTGAGCAAGACAGGACGGTTATGACGAAATGCGTGCCGACTCAACCTCCGACGCGGTTGCCTCGTTTTCCCGTATGGATCGCAACCCTCCGCGTAGGCTCCACGCGCGGGTGAAACCGGCGCGGCGCAGCATGGCGGCGGCTTGCCAACTGCGGGCGCCGGCGGAGCAGTAGAGAACGATCTCCGCGGCGGAGTCGAGTTCGGTCATGCGGCGAGCAAACAAGGGGTAGGGGAGCGCGCGCGCTCCGGGCAGACCTGGGATTTCGTCCTGCTCCCACGCTTCGCGCACGTCCACCAGGTCCACCGTCCCCACCGCCATTCGCGCGCGCAACACGTCCGCGCTGATCTCGATTTCCGTGCCGTCGGATGGCGTCAACCCGCAATACTCGTCGAGATCGGTCAGCGCGGTAATGGTCGGCGCGTCGCCGCACAGCGAGCAGGCCGGGTTCCTGGTAAGCTGAATCTCGCGAAAGCGCATTACTAGCGCGTCGATAAGCAGCATGCGCCCGCGCAGCGGTTCGCCGGTCTCCAGCAACAGCTTCAATGCCTCCATCGCCTGCACGGTGCCCACCAATCCGGGCAGCACACCCAATACCCCGCCTTCCGCGCAGGTGGGCACGCTCTCCGGCGGTGGCGGTTCGGGGAAAAGGCAGCGATAACATGGTCCCCGGGGCGCGTCGAACACCGCCGCCTGTCCCTCAAAACGGAAAATGCTCCCAAATACCAGCGGTTTGCCATGCAGCGCACAGGCGTCGTTGAGCAGGTAACGTGCGGGAAAGTTATCGGTGCCGTCGATGACCAGATCGTAGTCGCCGACCAGCGCCATCGCATTGGCGGCAGTGACGCGTTCCCGAATGGGGCGCACCGTTACCAGTGGATTGAGCGCCCGCAGGGTATCGACGGCGGAATCGACCTTGGGGCGACCCGCGTCCACGCTGCGGTGCAGCACCTGGCGCTGCAGGTTACTCACTTCCACGCTGTCGCCGTCGGCGATGCCCAGCGTGCCCACCCCGGCTGCCGCCAGGTACAGCGCCGCCGCCGAGCCCAACCCGCCCGCGCCCACCAGCAGCACCCGCCCGCGTTTCAAACGTTCCTGTCCCGCCGCGCCGACCCCCGGCAGCACCAGGTGGCGGCTGTAGCGATATTCTTCCTCATACGTCAACGGCATGCGCGTATTATCGCACCCCGGAAGCATTTTGTGAATTGCGCCACAGTTCCCCTGGTCAGCCGGTGACGATAAATCGACGTCCGATGATTCAGGCAGGTTGGCATGGCACGTCGGGGAGCTGAAAACAATTCACCTGCGCGTAATATGCTCCACCAGCATGCGCACCGGGACACCGGTGGCGCCTTTGGGTTCATAGGGACGCGCTTTATCGATAAACGAGGTGCCTGCGATATCCAGGTGCACCCACGGTTGTTCGCCAGCGAATTCCTGCAGGAACATGCCGCCGATGATCGCCGAGCCTTCGCGGCCGCCGGCGTTTTTCATGTCGGCGATGTCGGTGTCGAGGGCTTCGCGCACTTCCGGATCGAAGGGGAGTTGCCACAGCTTTTCGCCCACCTGCTTGCCGTCGGCAATCAGGTTGTCAATCAACTCCTGATTGTTGCCCATGGTGCCGGTCCACACGCGAGCGAGGGCAACCACGCAGCCGCCGGTGAGGGTGGCGATATCGATCACTTCGTTGAAGTTTTGCTCCGCCGCGTAACAGAGTGCATCGGCCAGCACCAGGCGGCCTTCGGCATCGGTGTTGTCCACCTCAATGGTTTTGCCGTTGCGCGCGCGCAGCACGTCGTCGACCTTATACGCCGCGCCGTCAATCATATTTTCACAGGCGGGGATGAGGCCGGTGACGGCGACATCCGGTTTAAGCTGGGCGACGGCGCGCAGCACGCCGAGCACCGCCGCGGCGCCGGACATGTCCGTTTTCATGTGCCGCATGGCGTCCGCCGGCTTCAACGACAGACCGCCGCTGTCATAACAGATGCCTTTGCCGATGATGCAGATCTGCTTGCGTGGCGCGCCGACGGGCAGGTAATCGAGCCGGATGAAGCGGGGGTGATGGGCGCTGCCGCGACCCACCATCAGCAGGCAGTTCATGCGCTCCTCGGCGATGCGCGTTTCGTCCCAGATTTCCACCTGGAAGCCGTGGTCAGCCGCCAGTCCGCGCGCGACGCTCACCAGGAAGTCGGGGGTCATCACGTCAGGTGGCTCGCTTGCCAGGTCGCGCGTCATATTCGTCGCGTCGGCGATAATCTTTCCCGTCGTCACGCCGGCATTGATGGCGTCCAGCTTATCGGCTTCGCGCTCCACGATCAGCACGCGCTCGATCTCGGTCTTCGGCTCGTCTTTGGGGGGCGATTTGTAGCGGTCGAATTCATACCCGCCCAGCAATGTGCCTTCGGTAATGGCGCGCGCGCATTGCTCGGCAGGCAAACCGGCGATGCCGGCGCCGTGTACCAGCGTCGCCACCGTGCGCGCCTTCAGTGCTTTCGCGCGCTTGATGGCGGTGCCGGCTACCTGGCGAATCTGCTCCGCGCCGAATTCCTCCGCCTTGCCCAGCCCGAGTACCAGCACGCGTTTTGCCGGGAGCTTGCCGAAGGTGGGAATTTCCAGCACGCTGTTCAGCTTGCCTTTGAAATTGTCCTGTGCGATCAGCTCGCTGATCCACCCGCCCAACGCGCGATCCACCGCGCCGGTGGCTCCGCCGGGTCGGGTAACGCCTTCGAACAGGTTCACCATCAACACGTCACAGGGAATCTGCGTCAGATCACCCTGCTGCACCACTATCTCCATGAGGAACTCCTTTGCGCATGAGTTGCCAGAGGCCGCTAAGGCCGAAGCCCAGGCCGTAAAATCCTACTGTTGACGCCATGTAATAGCCGCCGATGTAGGTGTAATAACGCGTACTGCCGGGATGCTTGACGTGTGCCGCGTCTACAATGGCATCAGGAAGGCCAACCAGCATCGGCGCCAGAACGAACAATCCGATCAGCAACAATACCACCGTCGCGAGAATCAACGATTCACGCCGTAACTCACCCCTGCGACGCTCAGATAGGGAAACAGCGCCCCGACAATGAGGCTGTAGCACGCGACAGGAATGATAGCCTGTTGTAATGCGGCGGTGAAATCGACACGATACCAGAGGCCATGAAACCGCGGGACAATCATTATGTTCGCCACCAGCGGAAGCACCCCTAACAATGCCAGCACATGTTGTACCCACGATGCTTGTTTCATACTACCTCAACAAGCCGTCAACTTCTATACAAATACGAGAAGTCTATGAGGCATTCCTTTATCAAAGGTGAAGAGATCGCCATATTTGCAGGAAAAAGACGGCAAGACACGAATATTAGCGGAGGGTGACAACCATGAGCACTTCAGCGGAGATTCGTCCTGCGGATTACGCGGCATTAACCGCGGCGGCCCGCATTCTGGCGCGGGGTGGGGTGGTCGCCTTTCCCACCGACACCGTCTACGGCCTTGCCTGCGACCTGTTCAATGCGCAGGCCGTGCAGCGCATCTATGAGATCAAAGGGCGTCCCGCGCGCATGCCGCTCATCGCCATGTTCGCCGATGCCGCGCAGTGGCCGCAGGTGGCGGCGACGCTACCGGAGTGCGCTCGGCGGTTAATGCGGCGCTGGTGGCCTGGCTCGCTCACTCTCATCGTTCCCGCTCGTCCGGATATCCCCGCCATCGTCCTCGGCGGCGGACAGACCATCGGCATGCGCGTACCCGATCACGCCGTCGCCCGCCAATTGCTGCGGTTGGCCGGACGCCCTCTCGCCACCACCAGCGCCAACCCCAGCGGTCAACCCGCCGCCGTCACCGCGCGCGAAGTGGCTGATCTGCTCGGTCACGTTGTCGATCTCATCCTCGATGGGGGCGCCGCGCCCCAGGGTGTCGCTTCCACCGTCGTCGATTGCACCACCGATCCCCCTACCGTCCTTCGCGAAGGCCCGGTGACTACGGAGATGATGGAAGGCGATTGATTCCGTCGTGTGGTTGGTGACCGACACCAATACCATGATGTTTTCGCCGGTGACGGGATTACCCGCGATGGATGGTCATCATGAAGAAATAGGCCAGCGTCATCAGCGTAACCAACCCGACGGTGCCCCAGGCGATGATGTTGAACGGTTTACTGTTGGTATACTCGCCCATTAACCGCCGGTTGTTAATCAACAGCAGCATGAAGACCAGGATAACCGGCACCAGCATGCCGTTGATAACCTGCGAGAAAAGGATCAACTGGAAGAGCATTGCCTTCGGCGTAGCGAGCACGACGATAGAACCGAGGCCGATAATGCCGGTGAGCAGACCGAAGAAGACCGGTGCCTGGTGGAAGCGGTGGTCAAGGCCGCGCTCCCAGCCGAATGCCTCAGTGACGGCATAGGCGGTGGTCAACGGCACCGCCGCCGCGCCCAGCACACTTGCGCCGAATAATCCTGCACCGAACAAAGCGGGCGCAGCGCCGTGCACCAGATTCTGCAACGCCATCGCCGCCTGACCGGCATCGGCGAACTGCGGCGTGCCGAATCCGGTGTTCAACACCGCGGTGGTGACGATGATGAAGAAGGCGATGATGTCGGCGGAAATGGCGCCGAAGATCACATCGAACCGCCGCAGCGGCATATCTTGCTTGCGCACGCCTTTATCCACCACCGATGCCTGCAGGAAGAAGGCCATCCATGGTGCGATGGTGGTGCCGATCAGGCCGATAGCCAGGTTCAGGTAGCCGAAATCGTACCGCCCCAACCAGTGCGGCGAGGGTACCAGCATGGCGTGAAACGTGTCGACCCAGTTCGGGTTCACCGTAAAGGCGGCAATGGGATAGGCGAGGAATAGCGCGGCGAAGAGCAGCAAGCCGCGCTCGACGATGTTGTAGTTACCCCGCACCAGCAACAGCCATAGCGCACCCGCCAACAACGGGATGGTCACGAGCTTGGGAATGCCGAATATTTGCAACGCGGCGGCGACTCCGGCGATGTCGGCAGTGGCTACAAAGAAATTGGCGATAAACAGGGCAGTCATAGCGAGTACCGCCCAGCTTACCCCGAAGTTTTCGCGGATGAGGTCGGAGAGCCCTTTGCCCGTCACCGCGCCCATGCGCGCGGACATCTCCTGCACCACGATGAGGGCAAATGTGATGATGAAGAGCAGCCACAGCAGGTCATAGCGATATGCCGCGCCGGCTTGCGAATAGGTGGCAATGCCTCCCGCGTCATTTCCAGCACTGGCCGCCAGCACCCCCGGCCCTAACACTGCCAGGTACGCCAGCCACCGCGCTGATCGTTTCTTTGGGGTCATCCATCGTCTCCTCCTCGGCTGGCTTGCCGGCGGGCATCGGCGGCATCAGTATATTTCTGGCACAACCCGGACGATTCCTACTGTGGGCGACAAATTAAATACGCGAGATGCGACATCACATGTACTCTTTCCGCACAGCGTTGGATTTCAGCCGCAGTTCAATGGCAGTCGCAGCACTCACATTGCTCGCCGCAGTGTTGCTCGGTCGGCTCCGGGCGTTCGCCGAGGAGGCGCAGGCCATTGAGAGTAACGAGCAGCGAGGCGCCCATGTCCGCAAGCACGGCCATCCACAGCGTCAACCAGCCGGGGAAGATGAGGGTAATGGCGAGTGCCTTGATGAGCAGCGAAAAGGCAATATTCTGGCGGATAATGCTGAGTGCTTTGCGGCTCAACCGGATCGTGTATGGCAGTTTTGCCAGGTCATCGGCCATCAGCGCGATGTCCGCCGTCTCCAACGCGGTGTCGGTGCCGGCGACGCCCATGGCGAAGCCGACATCCGCGGTGGCCAGCGCGGGCGCGTCGTTGATTCCGTCGCCGACCATTCCCACCGCGCCGTGTCCCTGCAGCGTGCGCACCGCGTCCACCTTGTCCGCCGGCAGCAGGTCGGCGGTGAAGTCATCGACACCCAGCGCGGCGGCGATGCGGCGCGCGGTTTCCGGGTGGTCGCCGGTGAGCATCACCACGCGCGCGATACCAGCCCGGTGCAGGGCCTGCACGGTGGGGCGGCTTTCCGGACGCACGCGGTCGGCGGCGGCGAGGATGCCCAGCACATGCCGGACGTCGCCGACCAGCATAGCGGTCTTTCCGTCGCGTTGGAAGGCGGCCAGCGCCTCGTTCGCCGCGTTGGCATCGATGCCCAATTCCGCGAACAGCCGTGGATTGCCGACGATGATCTCCCGTTCCGCAACCGTTGCGCGCGCGCCTTTACCCGGCAGTGAAGTGAAGGCTTCCGTCGCGGGCACCGCGATGTGTTCCGCGCGTGCTTTGCGCAACACCGCTTCCGCCAATGGGTGCGGTGAGCGGGTTTCCACCGCTGCCGCCATTGCGAGCAGCGTGGGTTGGTCAGTACCATTTAACGGCACGATGTCGGTGATCTCCGGACGCCCGCGCGTCAGCGTGCCGGTCTTGTCGAAAGCGATGACCGCGAGGCGACCCGCCTGTTCGAGATAAGCGCCGCCTTTGATGAGTACGCCGTGGCGGGCGGCATTGCCGATAGCCGTAATGATCGCGACCGGGGTGGAAATGACCAGCGCGCACGGGCACGCCACCACCACCAGGGTCAACGCGCGGTAGAAGAACCAGTTCCAGTCGCCGTGGAAGAACAGCGGCGGTATCACCGCAAACAGCGCTGCGGCAGCGAGTACCGCCGGCGTGTAATACGCGGCAAAGCGGTCAACGAAGGCTTGCGCGGGGGCACGGCGCGATTGTGCCTCCTCGACCAGGTGCACGATTTTGGCCAGCGTAGAATCTTCCGCCAGGCGCGTGACGCGAATCTCTAGCGCACCTAACTCGTTCAGCGTGCCCGCGTAGACTTCATCGCCGATCGATTTTTCAACCGGCAGCGACTCGCCGGTAATCGCCGCCTGGTTGACCGATGATGCGCCCACGGCGACGACACCGTCGACGGCGATCTTCTCACCGGGCTTTACGATTACCATGTCGTCGGGACGCACCTGCTCTACCGGCAGTCGCGTTTCCACGCCGTTGCGTCGCACCAGCGCCTCGCGCGGCGCCAGTTCCATCAGGCCACGAATCGACTGGCGTGTCTTTTCCAGCGTGAACGATTCAAGATAGTTACTGACTGAATAGAGAAAGGCGACTGTGGCGCCTTCGCTCCATTCGTGAATCAATGACGCGCCGATGATGGCAATGGTCATCAACACGTTCATATCCACCGTGCGTGCCTTCAGCGCCAGCAGACCGCGACGAATGGTCTGGTAGCCACCGATGAGCATGGCCGCTAAAAAGAGCATCACGGTATACGGGTGCATGGTTTCGCCACCCAGGCGGTTGAGCGCCGCCGCGGCGACTAACAACACGCCGGCAATGGCAGTCACGAGGAAACGCCGATTGGTGAAGAGGAACACGCTGGAGGTCGTGCGTGTCCCGGTAATCGGCGCCGCAACGTAGCCGGCGGCGGCGACCAGGCGCACGATTTCGTCCGGCGTACTTCGGTGTTGCACCGTTAACCGACCGGTCATCGGATTCAAGTCAACAGCGTCGATGCCTTCGGCTCGCGCGAGAGTTTTACCGAGTTTTGCCGCACAGTCGGGGCAATCCAGTCCGGTAATGAGGAATTGCGCGGTGGTGACGCTTGCGATCGTGGCAACTTCGACGCCGTAGCCGGCATCCGCAATGGCGCGTAATACGGCGGTCTGCGCTTCATGATGCGTCACCACTAGTTTGCCCGCGGCGAAATTCACTGCGGCATCGATCACGCCGGGCAGCGCCGCCACCCGTCGTTCCAGCTTGGTCGCGCAGTCCGCGCAACTTAGACCGGTAACCTTGATGGTCTCGGTGATTGCTTCCATTACGTACCCTGTCCTTCGTGCACGTGCGCCAGACCTTCGCGAATCAAGGCAGCGACGTGCGCATCATCAAGTGCATAAAAGGCCAGTTTACCGGCTTTGCGGTATTTCACCAGCCGCATGGCGCGCAACAGGCGCAGGTGATGCGACACCGCCTGTACCGACATCTCCATGATGTTGGCCACGTCGCAGACACAAAGCTCCTCGCGGGACAGACAGAAGAGAATTTTTGCCCGCGTCTCGTCACCCAGCGCCTTGAACAGATTGCCCAAGCCTTCCGCCATTCCCACTTGTCCGCGTAAACGGCGCACCTTCTCCTCGTCCGAGCAGAAGATGTCGCAGAGATCGTCGTTGCGCATTGTTCTGGTCATCGCATCGTTCACCTTTGCTGCTTCGATCTCATCATTAAAACACCTACTTTAATATTGTAATATCACCTCGCGCGTGCGTCAATGCCCGCAAAGTGGAAAGATGGCAAACACGGGGCGGTGGGTACAACGTGAGCGATCAACTGCTGTTGACAGTGATAGTAACGCTGCTGCTGGTAATGCCGCCAGGTCCGCGGACGGTAATCGTGTAGGTGGTGGTGCTGCCCGGCGCGACGGTGGTAGAGCCGTTAACGGCGGTCGTATTGAAGTTTACGGACGAGTCGACCGATGTGGCGTAGGTGGACGACCAGCGCAGCGTGACCGATTGGCCAGCGGGGATGTTGCTGCTGGTGGCGGTAAGCGCCACGGTGGGTTGCGGGTAATCCACGGTGATGGTGACATTGTCCGAATCGGTGCCGCCCGGCCCGCGCACGGTGATCGTATAGGTGGTGGTCTCGATGGGATAGACTGAGAGCGTGCCGTTTAACAGCGTGGTATTAAAGTTCACCGACGAGTTGACACGCGTGGCGTTGGTCGATTCCCAGCTCAGGATGACCTTCTCGCCGGGACTGACGCGCGACTTGCTGGCGGTGAGTTTTACAGCGGGCGGTTCGTAGGTCACCTTCACCGTGGTGGTCGCCGTAAGATTGGTGAGGCTGTCGTTTACCGAGATCAGTACATCGCCTGCATTCATGCCAGTCACCAGCCCGGTGCGGGGATCGACATCGGCAAGGTACAGGTCATCAGTCGCCCACGTCAGCGTGTTGAGGGGCATCACCACCTGAGTATTGTCCGGATTTTTCGTCTGCGCAAACAGTTGCAATGTCTTATCCGCATACACGGCAGGCGAAAGCGGCAGGATGGCGAGTGTCGCGTTCGGATCCAGCAGTGTGGTGAGGTAGATAGGCACCGGGTTTGTCGAAGTGGTGAACCGCACCAGGCCGCGTGCCTGGCCGAGGATGCTTCCACTCGCGTTCGGACCGGCATATGCGGTGAGCAGGTAATCGAGCGTACCGAGACGTGCGGTGAACGGCACCTGTGATTGCGCGTCTAATGAGCGATTGATGACCACCACGTGAAGCGTATGGGTCGCATCGAAGATCTCCAGCTTCAGGCTCTGCATGGCGGTGAAATCCACCACCCGCGAAAAGCCTGCCGCCTCCGGCCAGTTGAACACGAACAGCGCGTTGCCCGTGCTCGGACCGCTGTCGCAGCCGCAAACCATGAGCCACACCAACAGTGTCGCGACAATCCAACCCATTATCCTGCCCGTGCGCATGCTTGTCCCCGATGCAAACGAACCGGAAGGTACCGTCCGTCCGCT
Organism: uncultured bacterium; assembly: GCA_964472305.1. Classification (GTDB taxonomy): domain Bacteria; phylum Armatimonadota; class Hebobacteria; order CAIYQO01; family CAIYQO01; genus CAYYJR01. The sequence continues at coordinate 88,935 of CAYYJR010000018.1, read as the reverse complement.
TGTCCATATATACGTTTGATTCGTCGTCCGGTTGCGTATTCCTGCCCAAGCAAGGCACTTTTGCGTGATTCCAGGGGAAAGCGAGTGTTTTCACGGCAATACTTGCTGTGTGCACGCGTCGGGCAATACGCCTTCGCGACCGAGCAAGGTCAGGAGACAGCAACCGGCAAGTTCCGGTTAACCGATAATTCGAGATAAACGCTTTCGACAAATCGTATCGTTTTAACGACGTTATCCTCGTCATTATTTCCCATAAATATCAGCGTCGTTTAGCGGTAATACACTTTTGTATTCTTATAAACTGTGTTGACAATCAACCGGTATCATGATAATCTGTGCGCAAATTCACAAACTTTGCCCAAGGGCAAAGTGTTCCGGCGCCTCGCCGACAGGGAGCAAATACCATGTGGCAATTACGCAGTCGATTCGCGCTGGTATGTCTGCTGGCCGGCTTGTTGCTGGTGCTGGTATGCAGTCTTCGTCCCTTCCCCGGTGCGGCACAGGACGAGAAGCCCGAACTCTTCGCGCCCACGGATATGGCAACCTGCCAGGGGTGTCACGGGGAGCAAATCAACGAGAAACACCTGCGCGGCTCCGCGCACGGAACCCAGAACTGCCAGTCATGCCATAAAGGCATCAACCAGTTTCCGCACCCCGACAATGGCGTGAAAAAGCCGTCATGCGTCACCTGTCATCCCCGCGAGACCGAAAAAGTCAACTGGCGCATGCACCATAAGGGGAAGAACGGCCATCCTGCCGCCTGTGCAACCTGCCACGGCAATAACGTGCATGCGATTCCGAAAATCACCCGACAGGCGCCGACACAGCAGCAGGCAATCTGCCAGCAATGCCATGCGAAGGCTGTCAGCAACCTGCGCCACAGCGTGCACGGTTCCGCCGATTTGAACTGCCTGGACTGCCATGGCGTGCAGCCGAAAACGACCATGTCTGCCAGGCCGTCGTTGCGCAACGACGCCGTATGCGATAAGTGTCACCATGATATCGTGAAAGTCACTAATGGCAGCGTGCATGCCCAGGGAGGCAAGAAAGGCATGACTTGCCTCGCCTGTCACGGTGGGCGCGGACACAGCATCAACATCGCGCATTGGGGCACGCCGGCGCAGCAGGAAGCCACCTGCATGAAGTGTCATCCCGACGTGAAGGCCAAGTTAAATGCCAGCGTGCATGGTGGCGCGAACGCGCGCATCAGCCTGAATTGCGTCGACTGTCACGGCACCAGCGCACATGCTATTCAGAATCCGAAAAAACAACAACAAGTCGCACAGACCGCCGACGCCCTCTGCGCGCGCTGTCATAGCGGCGAGGCGTGGCATCTGGCCCCGTTGGCCCATGGCCAGGCTGCGAAGAGCGTGCAATCGCCGTTAAATTGCCAGACCTGCCATGGCGGCAACGCGCACTCGATCACCCTGCAGAAAGTCTCCCCACATTCGACGCGGTCGCAGGCGTGCCTGAAATGCCACCAGCAGGTCGCCGACGCCATCGGCAGCAGCGCCCACGGCGGCAAGCTGCACAGTACGGAGAAGGCACTCCCGGACTGCATTACCTGTCATGGCGCATCCGTGCACGGTGTGATGCCCGCGGCGCAATTGGGAACCGAGGTGCAGGACGCCACTTGCATCAAGTGCCATGCCGGCATCGCCCAGCAGATCGCGAACAGCGTCCACGGCAAGGACAACATCAAGTTCCGTGGACAGGCGCCGAGTTGTGTCGCCTGCCACGGCGGCAGCTCGCATCGCATCCTGCCTCTGGCGGAGTTGAGTCGCGACAAACAGGAAAAGGCGTGTAAAAATTGCCACGCCAACCTATCACACTCGCTGAAGAACAGCGTGCACGACCGCCCGGATAAAGTTGCCGGTGACCATCCAACCTGTCTTTCCTGTCATGGCGGCAAGCAGCATCAGATCATGCCTCCCAAGCATAAAACGCCACAAGAAAAGGCGGTGATGTGCGGCAAGTGCCACAGCGACGCCGCGCGCATGGGCCGCTATGGATTGACCACCGAAGCCTTTACTTCTTACGAGCAGACTTTCCATGGCAAGGCGCTGCTGCGCTTCAACAAGAATAATTCTGCCAACTGCACGGATTGCCACGGCCTGCACGGTGTGCTGTCCCCGAACAGTCCGGATTCGCCGACCCACCCGGACCACGTGGTCGCCACCTGTGCGAAATGCCACCCGGGAGCGAAACTGAACTTCGCGATGTCCGGCGCCAACCACCTGCGTACACACATTAACAAATCGCCATTGCTGCACATAGAGGAACTGGCCTTCCTGACATTGATCTGGGGATCGATGACCTTCCTCCTTGGCATGGTGGCACTCGACCTGCGCACCAAGGTGCTGCGCAAAGGCGCGAATCCGGAAAGCGGGAAACCGGCGGCGTGGCTCATCGCCATCAGCTTCTTCGCGCTGGTCGGCGGCATCCTTCTCGCCTACCTGCGCGTGCCGTATGCCTGGTGGGCTTGGGTTTTCGCCGCGGTCTGCCTGCTCGTGGCTTTTATCTGTTATCAGATCAAGAAGCGATTCGACCCGCCGCACCCGGTGAAACAGTGGTACCTGCGCATGTCGCGCATTCAGCGCGTGCAGCATATCCTGCTCGCCGGCAGCTTCACCGTGCTGGTGCTCACCGGCTTCCCGCTTCGCTTCGCCGAGGTGGGCTGGATGCACTATCCGCTCTATCTCTTTGGCGGATTCGAAGGAGCGCGCATCATCCACCGCATCGCCGGCGTGATGATGGTGGTCAACTGGATCTGGCACCTGGGCTACCTGTTAGTCTGCTGGAAGCGCGCAGGCTTCACGTTCAGTTCGTGGACAATGTGGCCGCGCTGGAAGGACGTCACCGACCTGTTCGATACCCTGAAATATGGTTTCGGTTTCACGGAGATTCCGCCGCAATACACGCGCTTCCAGTTCCGCGAGAAGTTCGACTACTTCGCGGATATGTGGGGCACGATCGTCATGGGCTTCTCCGGCTTTATGATGTGGTTTCCCACCGAACTGGGCAACCAGTTGCCGTCGTGGATGTTCGGCTTCTCCTACATCGCACACAGTTACGAAGGCTTGCTCGCGATGATGGCGATCATCGTCTGGCACTTCTATAACGTGCACTTCAATCCGGACGCCTTCCCGATGAATCCGGCGTGGCTGACCGGCTATATCACTGATGCCGAGATGGCACGTGACCACCCCATCGAGAAGCGTGAGCGCGATATGGCTCGAGATGATGGAACGAAACCGGCGCAGCCGACGCATTAAGCTGCTATCGCAAAAGGGATCGTGGTCAGAATGAGGAGGAAAATTCATGGCCGGCAAAGCCGCATTCCGAGCGTGTATGAAGACAAACATGACTGGAATGCGACTGCCGTCAGGCGCGAATATACCCCACGAGATGACCGTGAGACGTTTTGAGACAGTTTCAAAGTGCCGGTCCGCGGGTGATTACCTATATTGTTTATCTGTTGACATGGCTAATATTGCCTGCTACCATTACATTGTTACGTATCTCACAATGTATCATTCAACCGCACGTATAGACCGCGGCCTTGCTATGTGCGGCCATGATGCGAACAGGCCCTCGACACCCAACCGATGTGCTTCAGTCATCTGACCGGATGCCGACCTGTCATACATAGCTACGCCCGTCTGCGAAATTTATCAACGAGATGCCGGGTTGATGTCCGACCTTTGGTTATTTCATCATTTCAATACGCCGAAAGGCCCTATTATGCGCAAGAATCGATTAGTCATGCCGGCTGGGATCTGGATCCTGTTATGGCTGTGCCTCTGGACATGCACGGTGTCGCACGCCGCGGAAGATGCGGAGACAATCGCGCCGAAGGATGTTGCCACTTGCCTCGGATGCCACGAAGATAATCCGAACAAAGCACATCTGACGGCATCCGCCCACGGTAAGCTGGTCTGCCAAACCTGTCACAAAGGCGTAGACCGCTTCCCACACCCGGAAAAAGCGATGGCGACGAAGCCAACCTGCGCCTCCTGCCACGCCGGCGAAGCAGGCCGCCTGTCGGGAAGCATGCATCGCAAGCTCAACGACGTGAAATCCGGCATGAAAACGGCTTGCCAGGTGTGCCACCCCGGCCCGAATAGCCACGAGATCACCCCGCTCAAGCGTACGGGTGACCGCAGCGCCCTCTGCAAAGGCTGTCACACGTTGGAAGCGCAGACCGTCGTCACCAGTGTGCATCAGGGAACACGTATCGGCTCTGATTGCCTCTCCTGTCACAATAACAATCCGCACAACGTCCAGTCGATCCATGGGGGTGGCCCGGCACAGGTTATTGCCACCTGTCAGCAGTGCCATGCGAAGGAAGCCCGCGGATTAGCTCGCGGTGCGCACGGCACGGGGATGGCGAAGAAGATCGGCGTCAACTGCCTGACCTGTCATGGCGATAATCCGCACACCATCACGACGCCAAAGGTGATCGGCAGTACGGTCTGCCGCCAGTGTCACATCGACCTGGGCGCGCAGGTGGATCAAAGCGCGCATGGGAGCGCGAACGCGCACGCGAAGCACATAAACTGCGAAACTTGTCACGGAAAATCCGTGCATGCCGTCGCCTCGGTTGCACCCAAAACGCCGAAGGAGAAGAGCGCCCTCTGTCAGAAGTGTCATGCGCAATTGAGCGATACGCTGGTGCACAATATCCACAAGCATCTCGATGCGAAGGCGCGTGCGAAGCCGCTATGTACCGACTGTCACGGCGCGAACCTGCATACCGTTACTCCCGGCTCGCAGATGACGCCGCAAAACAAGGAAGCCACCTGCATCCAGTGCCACCAGAACATCTCGAACATGGTGGAGAACAGTATTCACGTGCCCAAAGGCGGCAAAGATCAGTTCCAGTATTGCACCGGTTGTCATGCCAGCAACCGCAGTCTAGCCGCTGTTTCCCAGGCCAGCAAGCTGAAGAAGATCGCCTCTCCGAACACGGTAACGACGCTCCGCGTCGAGTCGGCAAATGGCTCTGAGGGCCTTTCACTGGTTAAAGCGCGCGATCACGTCGTGGTCACCTCGGAGAACTATTGCCGGGATTGTCATAAAGAGAATGCCGCGCTGCCGGGACACAGTCGGCATGATCGCGTCGATAAGGTGCCGGGCGATCACCCCACCTGTTTTACCTGCCATGGCGGTAATGCCCACGACATGGTGAAACCGAAGAAGCTTTCTGCCCGCGAGACGGTTCAACTCTGCATGAAATGTCATAATAATGAAGAGTTGATGAAACGTTACGGGATGACCACCGAGCCGGTGCACTCCTATTTGAAGAGCTTCCACGGCAAGGCTGTCATGCGCTTCGGTCAGATGAACGCCGCGACCTGCGTCGATTGTCACGGTTTGCACGCCGTGCTGCCCCCGAATGACAAACAATCCCCGGTGAATTCGGCCAACGTGACGGGGACTTGCCGGAAGTGCCACCCGAACGCGAAGATGAATTTCTCACTGTCCGGTGCGAACCACATCACGTTGAAGATTGACGAAACGCCTACCCTGCGGACCGAAGAACTGTTCTTCAAGGTACTGACGGTCAGCGTAATCCTCGGATTGATCCTGCTGATTATGCTCGATCTGCGGCGGAAAGTCTTCTCACGCGATTATCACCCTGAATCCGGACGCCCGGTCGGCTTGCTCATCTCCCTGGCGTTTTTCGCCATGATGATCGGCATCGCGATGATGTCGCTGGGCATTCGCGGTGCGCGCTGGCCGGTTATCACATCGCTCGGTTTGGGCGCTCTCGCCTTGCTGATGTACGCCTTTACCCGCCAGCCGAAACCGCCGCATATACGGGAGAAGGTCTACCCGCGCTTCAACCTGATGCAGCGTCTGCAGCACATTTGCCTGATGGGCAGCTTTACCATTCTGGTCATCACCGGCATGCCGCTGCGTTTCGCCGAGATCACCTGGGCGCCAAACGTCCAGGCGCTATTCGGCGGCTTTGCCGGCGCGCGTTTGGCCCATCGCGGCGCCGCGCTGGTGATGATTATCACCTGGATCTGGCATACGCTGTATTTAATCTACCAGTGGAAGCTGGCAAAATTCTCCTTCAAGTCGTGGACGATGTTTCCGAATCTGCAGGACTTCACCGACTTCTTCCACACCGTCGCCTATGGTGTCGGCCTGCGCAACGACCCGCCGAAGTTCGATCGTTTCCAATTCCGCGAGAAGTTCGACTACTTTGCCGTCTACTGGGGCATGCCCATCATGGTCTTTTCCGGATTGGTGCTCTGGTTCCCCGCACAGGCCAGTGCTTACCTATCGAATTTGAGCTTCGGTGTCGCCTATATCGCGCACAGCGACGAGTCGGTGCTGGCAATGCTCGCTATCGTCATCTGGCACTTCTACAACACCCATTTCAATCCGGATACCTTCCCGATGAACCGCACCTGGTTGACCGGGACAATGACGGAATCCGAAATGGAGCGCGACCATCCGATGGAAAAGGCACGCATCGACGCAGCGCAACGAGACACGTAGAACAGCACCTTCTTACCGGTGAAAACCCATAACGCGTCATGCGGAGATCCTTCCGCATGACGCGTTTGTACTACGACAAGTTCTGTGCTATCGCAAAAGGCTTCAATCGCCGCGTGATTCCTGGATGCTCCCCTCGAACCGCGCGAATCAGGACTGTCACTTCACCCCAAGGGTGGGAAGGCACAGGGGTGAGAACTTGCGTTTTCATCAGGACTGGCGCCGACGCAGACCTGATCACACGGTGATGCCTTACCCATCTCATCACAAGGCACTACAGTTTCGCCAATTGTGCGGTGGCGGTGGCGTTGGCGGGATCCAGCGTCAGCACGGTATTGAACACACCACGCGCTTCTTCGTGCTGTTGCAAGGCAACAAGATCCAGGCCTTTTTCCAGCAGCAGGCTGACGTCGGTTGGGTAGAGCAGCAACATGCGTCGCGTGACCGTACAAGCCGGTGCATATTTGCGCTGCATACGCAGGCTGTATGCCAGCCGTAGGTTTGCCAGGTAGTGATGCCCATCGAGGGCGATAATCTGCCGCGCCGTCACCTCCACGTCCGCATAACGTTGCTGCGCCAAAAGCGGGAACATCAATCCGAGACGCGCTTCGATGGAGGACGGAGAGGCGTGGATCGCTGCCCGGTAATGTTGGCCGGCGCTGGTATAATCCTGTTTCAGGTGATGCAACCATCCCAGGCGCAACTCGACCAGATAGCCACGCGATAAACCCGCCAGCGCGGCGATGGCGTCGGCATACTTCTGCGTGCTCTCATAGCGGTATGATCGGTAGAAGCAATCGCGTGCCTGATTGCCGGATATTTCCCCCGCAGAGACCGGGGTGGAGTTGTCGAATATTCCGACTCCCATCATCACACAGAGCGCCGTACAGGCGATAATGAACAGCATCGTTCGCATGGGTAATCTCCTTTCGTGTTAGAAACCGGCACTAAGCATGCCCAGGCAGGTGGTGGCGGAGGCGCGATCGCTCCGTCCGAATTCGGTGAAGTGTTCCTGATTGACGCGGAGGGACAGCGTAATGTCGTCATTCACGGTACCGTCCCAACGGCCGGAGGGAATGGAGGGTGATCCCTTTGCGGATGGACCACCGGAACTGCGGCCACCCCCGTCCGACAATGTCACGCGTCCGGCGGCGAATCCCGCGCGACGACCCCGCCCGCAAGTCAGTCGTGTGGTTGTTTCCTCGCAGGCAATCATTGCGTTGCTGTTGGCATTGTTGACAGGCGCATGGTTGAGCCGCCGTTTCACGCGACCATTGCTCGAACTGGTCAAGGGGGCGCGAGCGTTACGCGCGGGTCGCTATCATTATCGCGTGCCGGTGATGGGCGACGACGAATTCGCTCAACTCGCCAGCGCCCTCAACGACATGGCGGGTCAGGTTTCCACCCACGTGGGCAAGCTGGAGGATGACGCGAAGCGGCGGCGGCAATTCCTCGCCGACGTCGCACACGAACTGCGCACACCGGTGACCACCATGCGTACCATGGCCGGCGCGCTGGAGGAGGGATTGGCCGACGATCCCGAACGACACACCCGCGCGGTGTGCTCGCTGGTGCGCACCTCCGACCGCATGCTGCACCTGGTCACCGACCTGCTGGAGTTGGCAAAGCTCGATCTGCACGAATTGCCGCTGCACCGCCAGCCGGTGGATCTGCACGAGCTGGCTAGCATATGCGTGCAGGCGCACACCGCCGCCGCGGCCCAGGCAAAGATTCGCCTGCATATCCTGCCGCCCGGTGAACCGCTGATCGTCAACGTGGATGCCGACCGAATCGCGCAGGTGCTGTATAACCTGCTGAACAACGCCATCAGTTACGCCGGCGAAGGGGCGGAGGTCGGCGTCACGCTGCAACGCGGCGATCCGGTGCAACTGGTAGTGACGGATACTGGCCACGGCATTCCGGCACGCCATCTTCCGTATATCTTCGATGCCTTCTTCCGCGGCGACGCCGCGCGCACCCCCGGCGATGCCCACTGCGGTTTGGGCTTGCGCATCACGCGCGGTCTGGTGATGGCACATGGCGGCACCCTCACCATGCAAAGCAGCGAAGAACAGGGTACGCGGGCTATCGTGACGCTGCCAATTGTCCCGCTCGATGTGCAGGAGTAATGCCTTCTTCCGTGGTATTGTGACATAGCGCAGTGTATATCACCGATACGCCGGTTGCACGATGGAAGGTAGCGATGCATATATCCTCTATCGTAATATTCGATCCGGATGCAATCCTGTCCACTCCAGCGTCGACGAGAGGAATATGTCTTGATGCCATTCATCACCCTGCTGCTTGCCGTCATTCTGTGTTGCAGTTTGGGCGCAACGGAACCCGGCGTGCGTGACGTGCGCGTGGCCATGCACCTGGGCCGTCCCATGATCTTCGTCGACAACCATCCACTGCCGATGGCCGGGTATTGCCCGGCCGGGTGGATACAATCGCGTTTCGCGCGAACTACGCCGCGCTTCTATCCACATCACATGAACTATTACAATATCATGCCGCCGACCATAGCGTGGGATATGTTCGGCACGCAATTCTGGGTGGGCGATACGGTCACGAACACGCCGCAGCCGTCCGTCGCCAATCTCATGCATGGATTTGCCGACATCGGTGATTCCGCGCGCGACATTATCGCCCACGATCCCGATGCCGTCCTGTTCGTGCGTTTCTATCTGATCGAGCCGGAGAGCTGGCGTACGCTGCACCCCAAGGAATACGCCTTGACCGAGGACGGCGCCATGACCAGCGCTCCGTCGCTGGCCTCTGATGCTTATTGGGATACGGCAACACGCTACTGCACCGCGCTGGTGCAGTATTGCGAAAGCCAACCGTGGTCCGACCGCCTCGTTGGCTACGTGAATCTGCTGCACAGCGAAGGGCTCCAGACATCGGTGATCGAAGGATGGCTGTATGATCACAATCCGCACATGGTACAGCGCTGGCGTGCGTTTCTGCGCGCGAAATATCATACCGATGAGGTGCTGCGGGCGGCATATCGCACCCCGGGATTGACGCTGGATACCATCGATGTGCCGACGGACAAGTTGCGCGGCAACACGCCGCAGGTCGCCAGCCTGCTCTACTGGCAAGGGCCGGAAGACAACCAGCCGTTGCGCGATTATCTGGAACTGATGCGTCAGCTCTTCCACCAACGCACCCGGCAATTGTTCGCCGCCATGCGCGCGGGCACCAAGCGGTCGCGCATTTTTCTCTATGATATGTTCAAACAACCCATGCAAGGCTGGAACTGCGGCGATTTCTTTAATGATGCCGAGTCGCGGCGGTTGGCAGACCCTGATCTGCTGGCTGCCTCCGGCAGCATGGGCGTCGCCGGACTGCTGGATACCCCGGGCTTCGATGGCCTGATGACACCGCACGATTACCAGGCGCGCGGAGTGGGCGGCGTCTTCGAACCGGAGGGCATCGCCGATTCCACCGTACTGCGCGGCAAGCTGTTCCTGTGCGAGATGGATCAGCGCACATATGCGGACTATTCACCGAAATACGGACAGGCGCGCAACTTGCGCGAATACGAAGCAATCAGTTGGCGCAACATTGCCACCGCGCTCACCCGCGGCTTTTCACTCTACTGGATGGATCTGAATTCCGACTGGTACCGGCCCGCGGAGATTCATCGCGTAATCGATCGCCAGGTGGCGGTAATTAAGGCGGCGGTGGAGTGGCCACACGCGACAACACCCGGCATTGCCATCATCCTCGACGACAGCGCCGTGCTGGAGACGAATGGCTCCGGCAACTATCTGAACGAAGCCGTGATGTGGCAACTGAAGGAAGGACTGGCGCGTTGCGGCGTGCCGTATCGTGTATATCTGCTCGATGATCTAGCGCTGCCGAATTTCCCCGCCCACCGTGTCTTTTACTTCCCGAATCTGTTCAAGGTGGACGATGCCCGCCTGGCGCTATTGCGGAAGACGGTCTTGCGTAACGGCAATGTGGTGGTGTGGGGACCAGGTTCCGGCATTTCGGATGGCAACACAATCGGCTCGCAGTCGGCGCAGCGGCTCACCGGGTTCCGCTTCCGGTATATACCGGTCAATTTCTCGCGCCGTACGATGATTTCCAATTTCGAGCATCCCATCACGCGCACGCTCGCCGCCGATTGCGTGATTGGTGGCCCGCTCTCCTACGGTCCCCTGCTGTTCCCCCTCGACGGCACCCCGCTCGGGCTGGCATGGACGAAAAACGGCGAGATCATCCCCGGCCTGGCGGTGAAAACCTTTGGCCGCGGCGCGCGCGGTGATGCGCCAGACCCGGGGGCACTGGGCGCCGGCGATTACGCTTCGGTGTTCACCTCCGCCCTGCCGCTTCCCGCCGATATATGGCGCAACCTGGCGCGCTACGCCGGCGCGCACATCTATTGCAACAGTAACGATGTACTGCTGGCCGACAGCACCCTCGTCGCGCTGCATTCGATGCAATCGGGCGAGAAACGCATCCTGTTGCCCGGAAAATTCAACGTCTTCGACGTCATCACCGACAAAGCCGTCGCGACCAACACCGATGCCATCACGTTTAACCTGCAAGCGCCGGAAACGCGCATCTTCCGGCTGGCGCCGGCGCAGTGAAATCTGTAACTGGCTCGCGTCGCCGATCCGACCGTGTGCAAGACTGCTCTTTGCGTATCGTATCGCTCTACCGGACAAGTAAAATGCATCGAGCCGGCGCATGGGTGAAACACAATGCGCAACGGGATTACCCGTATAAGGCGTATTGTGCGCCTTCAATCGGTGTGACGGGGTACCGCGGATTGAGCTGCCGTATCTCTTCCCATGGTCGAGCATTCATCAAGCCGGCGCCACAATTGGGACACGTGTTGTGTGCCGCGGCCCAGGCTATCGTACTGTAGACAAATCCACAGAGTTCGCACCAGATGTATTGGCCGAACGTTTCTTCGAGTGAATTGTCCATTCTGTTGTCCTCCCCCCGCGGAGACGGTTGCTCATTGTTCAAGTGCATGGAAGCTGACCAGTTCACGCCGGTGTTCGTCATACAGGTTGAGCCGCAGTGATTGCAGACTGCCGCGCATGGTCAGCGGTCTGACCGCTTGCACGGCGGGTGTTGCATCATACGCCTGCTGCAAATGATAATTCGGAATGCGCGGCCGCAGGTGGTGCAGATGATGCAGGCCGATGTTCCCCGTGACCCACTGGAGCACTTTGGGAAGCTTATAATACGAACTCCCTTCCAGTGACGCCCGAAAGTAATCCCACTCCGCCTCGCGAGCCCAGTAGACTCCCGCAAACTGGTGCTGGATATAGAAGATCCACACGCCAACCAGCCAGACGAGAAACAACACTGGCGCCTGCACCAGCACATACGCCCGGAAACCGACGGCCAGGCTGACGGCTGCCGCCACAGCCAGCATCGCGCCATCTGTCAGCCACACGCTCATGCGCTCACGTTGCCGCGCTCCTTTGATAGGCACGCGATACACCAGGAAAAACAGCAAGGTGGACCCAATACCGAACAAGAAGAGTGGATGCCGGTAAATGCGGTAGGCGATCCGCAGCAGGCGGGGGGCGGCTTGATACTCCTCGACGGTCATCAGCCACACGTCACCCATGCCACGTCGATCGAGATTGGCGAACGAGGCATGGTGCGTGAGATGCGACCAGCGCCACTGGCCGAAGGGTGTCATCGTTAACACCCCCGTGCAAAAGCCCAGGATCGCATTGGCCCGTGGTGACGGAAAAAAGGAATTGTGACTGCTGTCATGCATGAAAATGAAGGTACGCATGAGCAGGCCGGCCGTGACAATGGACAGCGCCAGGGTGATGCCGTAGGGATAACCCCGGGTGACCAGATGCAGCATGAGCGCATACAATCCCAGCGCGGGAACAATGGTGTTGCCTAACTGTCGGAACGCCTGCCGATATTCGGGTCGCTCATATTTTGCCAGTTCCTGATACCACTTCGGTTTCCCGGGTTGGTGGTTGGCACCGCTTGCATTGCACATCGTGCGTCTCTGAAATCTCGCAGGTTGCGCAGGTTTGTGCCGGAACCGCAACCTGTCGGGCTGGATAACACTATGATATCCGGCAACGCCTGTCGCCTTGTCGCTGCCATACACCAAATATCGGCGCCGGCGACACGATGGTCGGTAACTGGAATAATGACATCGTGTCGCAGATCAGGACACTTCGCGAACGGTGTTCCTCACTTGAGGGGGAATACTCCGAACAAACAGGAGCCGCGACGCGGACACGTTTCGTCGCGCGGAAAGGGAAGGGCAAATGGCCAAACGCATCTATGTGGGCAACCTCGGTTATGACACCACCAACGCTGATCTGGAACGCCTCTTTTCACAATTCGGCACCGTGCGTAGCGCGGATGTCATTATGGAACGCGACACCAGCCGCAGCAAGGGCTTCGGCTTCGTAGAGATGAGTTCCGATCAGGAAACCGAGGCCGCGATTGCGACGTTGAACGGCAAGGAAGTCGGTGGGCGCCGGCTGACGGTGAATGAAGCGAAACCACGTGTCGAGCGGTCCGATCGCGGGGGCGGCGGGTATGGCGGCGGTGGACGTTCGCGCGACTGGTAAATGATCGGCGAGGCAACTCGCAATCGTTCCGCATCCTCCCACCGGCCTGTGACGGCAGATCCTACCGGTGGGCGGGGTGTCGTCACGTCGCCAATACGGGGCATCGGGCGGTGTGGCAATCATCTATCCTGGGAACACACCCACGCCTTCGAACGCACCTCCGATGCGGAACATCCCGGCAGCAGGTGGGAAGATGAGAGAGTCACATAACGCGAAACCCTCCGCTGCTCCGGAGGGTTTCGTGTTCATTACCGCTTGTTGATTGCAATTGGTCGGGGCGAGAGGATTTGAACCTCCGATCCCCAGTACCCCATAACGGCAGTATCTCCGATGTCGAACGACACTTCCGGCGATTGAATCTGCCGCGGCAGACGCAGGTGGACAGCGAACTGCTAGTACGCATCGCACAATGCCATGCCGGTGAGCAGGGGATTGATATTTATGCATTCCTGGCCGACCTGACAGCGCTGGATGGCCACATGAGCCTGGCGATGGTCGCCACCAGCCAGCCGACCACTTGTATCCTGCTGAAGGGGAATATGCCACTTGAGGTGTGGCATCATCGGCGACGCGGTCTTATCGCGTATGCATCGGAGTAGCGCATCTTGCGGATGGCGCTGTCGGATAAGGGCTGGAAATCTGTCGATATCGATGCTGGCCATGGCCTTGTATGTGACACCAACGACTCGAGAGCAATGCGGCATCTGACCTTCAATTTTGCAGGTCTGGGGCGTCCTGCCTCCGATAGCCATATAAGTTAAAATCCCTCCTCTCGCCCCCCCATAAAAGGGGAATAGAAATATCAGACAGAATATCACCCATACATCAATATTGCCATTACGAAGGAGGGATTTATGGACTTCGAACTTTATGGGATTATTAACACGAAACTCCGTGCATCTGACATTAAAGGTGCCATCACTCTACTCGAAGAGTTGCTGGTTGATGAAAAATGTGACCGATTTGCATCCCTTGTTGGCACAGGATTCACGAACTCACCTGATACCGTGCTGGCATATATCAACAAGTTCATTCATATGTGCGAAAGTGAGTTCCCAATACAGTCGGTCTATTTAGAGATGAATGGTTTTGACCTCAATTATGATCGTTGGTTCTTCTATCCGTTCGGATACGAGACATATGAAGCTGACCCAGACGACTTAGATTGGTTATCGTATTGGCAATCAGACGATACCAGTCTCGAGGATGTGACTCTCACCGGCTTGGAGGGTGCTCAAGCAGATTTTTCCTGGTATCAGGAAGAAAGAGACGACTCTGATTTTAGTTACACCCGTGCTTACGACATAGCAACGTTACTGGTTATGATAAAATTTGTAGCTTTGATTCAAAACGCTCTAGCGAGTGCACCACTAGTAAAACCGATTCCAGTTCTTGCTACAGCGCATGATTTTGATGCTATAGGTCGCTTCATGCCAGCTAATAACCAGTGATATCTATGCAATGCAATGATCTGTCGCCAACTAAGAAACGATATCTTTGATCGTAACACCCCCGTCAGGTTGGACTCCCGGCGGGGTGATGGTATTCGGGGAGACGCGCTGCATCAGGGAAAGGGTAGCCATTTTCGGCCCTCCGACGTAGTGTCGGCGAGTCTGGGGGCCAAGTCGAAAATGCACGAATCTGGGGGCCAAGTGGGGGAGTTGGTAGTGCTCCAAATTGCAAAACCCCCGGTTTCCCGAGGGTTTCACGCGTGAAATCTCTTCACTATTCATATTGGTCGGGGCGAGAGGATTTGAACCTCCGACCCCCAGTACCCCATACTGGTGCGCTACCAAGCTGCGCCACGCCCCGATATCTGGTGAAAATATAGCATAACTCCCCGGGTCCGTCAATGGGACGCCATGGGCGCGCGAGCGGTGCGGCGGGAACATTTACAGGGGTTTCGCCATCTAACATCGTATTCTCCTCAGTGCTGGTTGTAACGCATGCGGGCTCTGATTCGTATAACAGCGGGTGGGTGGCGGCGTGTCGGATGAAGAACTGATGATGCGCGTGGTTGCGGGCGATATGGAAGCGCTCGGGCTGCTGTTCGAGCGGTATCGGCAGCCCGTGTTCGGCTTTCTGCATCGGTTGCTGCATGATGATGCCTGGGCGGAGGATCTCACGCTGGATGCCTTCTTGCGCGTCTATGATCGCCGCCGCACCTACCAGGCCGGCCGCAAATTTTCCACCTGGCTTTTCACCATCGCGCATAACCTGGGCGCCGACCGCCTGCGCCGGCTGTCGCGCTGCGAATTGCCTGCCGCGGCGTCGGCGCTCGACACGCTGCGCGACGGCGGCGCCACTCCGGAGGAACTGTGCGCGCGCGGGGCGCTGACCGATGCGGTGCGCGCGGCGGTCAGCGCGTTGCCGACAGATCAGCGCGTGGTCATCCTGCTGCGCGAATACGAAGGCTTCAGCTATCGCGAAATTGCCGAGGTGGTCGGCGCCAGCGAAGAAGCGGTGCGCGTGCGCGCGCATCGTGCCCGCCAGGCGTTGCGTCACACGCTTGGCCCCTTTGTCGAAGTCGAAGAAGAATTGCGGGACGCGGTAACGTTTTCCGCGGATCAAACGTAATAGCTGTAATACGGACCATCGGAAACGGTGTCGATTCTTGAGGCGGGAGGTATGCGCATGTCGCGAATGATGTTAGTACTGGTGCTGTTGCTGTCAGGCGTGTCGCCGGTAGTGCGGGCCGATGGGATGCTTATTCCCATTCGTCCGGAAATGCCGCGCTTCAGCGTGCCGTATCACCGCGTGAAGGTGACACTCGACCGGCAGGTTGCTACCACCGATATCGACCAGGCGTTCCGCAGCCATGCCTCGCAGCCAATGGAAGGCACGTACATCTTTCCCATCGCCGACGGCATGAGCATCTCCAAGTTCGCCATGTATGTGAACAATGAACCGCTGACCTATCGCACGCTGGAGAAAGAGGAAGCGCGGCGCATCTACAACGGCATCGTCTCCTCGCGGCGCGACCCGGCGCTGCTGGAATGGCTGGGCACGCGCATGATCCAGGCGCGCGTGTTCCCCATCCAACCGGGTGAAGACAAGCGCATTCGCATTGCCTATCAGGAAGTGCTGAAGGCGGACGGCGGATTGATCAAATACGTGTATCCGTTGAAAACGGAGAAAATGTCTGCGCGGAATCTGGAAGAGTGCAGCGTCGATATCACCATCAAGAGCGCGCAACCCATCCGCAGCGTCTACTCGCCCACCCATTCCGTGACGGTGGAGCGCGAAGGTGAGCATATCGCGCGCGTCTCCTATCGCGCGAAGAACGTGCTGCCCGACCAGGACCTGGTGTTGTATTACACCGTGAGCGAGAAGGACATGGGGTTGGATCTGCTCACCTATCGTGATGCGGAGAAGGGCGGGGATGGCTATTTCCTGCTGCTACTCGCTCCAAAAGCCGACCTGCGCGCGGACGAGGTGCAGCCGAAGGATGTCATTTTCGTGCTGGACAAGTCGGGCAGCATGGCCGGCGACGGGAAGATCGAACAGGCGAAAGCGGCATTGAAGTTTTGCCTGAACAGCCTGGATAAGCGCGATCGGTTCAACGTTATCGCGTATAACGAAGAGGTGCGCCCCTGGCAGCGCGAGATGCGCGCCGCCGACCGCGACGATATCCGCGACGCGGAAGCCTTTGTCAACGCGATTCACGCGGAAGGCAGTACCAATATCGACGATGCGTTGAAAACCTCGCTGCGGATGCTGCAGGAGATGAGTAATCCGGGCCGTCCAAGCATCATCATCTTTCTCACTGACGGCCTGCCCACCTCCGGTGAGACGAACGTGGAGACGATTCTTGCCAACGTCAAGCGCGCCAACACCTTCCGCGCGCGCATCTTCAACTTTGGCGTCGGTTATGACTACAACGCGCACTTCCTGGACATGCTGGCGGACGCCAACCACGGCACCGCCGAGAACGTGCTACCCCGGGAGGATATCGAGGCGAAAGTGTCTTCGTTCTACACGCGCATCGCCGCGCCGGTGCTGATGAACGTGAAACTGGATTGGGGCGACGCCGACGTGCACGATCTGTATCCGAGGGAGTTACCCGACCTGTTCAAGGGATCGCAACTGCTGCTGACCGGGCGCTACCACCCGCGCGTGGGCGGTTCAACGCTGCGACTGACCGGCGAGGCGGCAGGAAAACGGCAGACATTCACCTACGACGTGACCTTGCCCACTACCGCAACGGCTGACGACTCCATTCCGCGATTGTGGGCGACGCGTAAAATCGGCTATTTGGAGGACCAGGCGCGGTTGAACGGCGCGAACAAGGAGATCATGGAAGAAATTATCAGGCTGTCGAAGGAGTTCGGCATCCTCACGGAATATACTTCGTTCCTGGTGGATACCGATGCCACTGTGCCGGGTGCACCCGCACCGCGCATTCTTAGCAGAGCCGATGCGGACAACGCGTCCTTCGCCATGGATTCCATCGGAACGATGCGCAACGAAGTCGCCGGCGCGTCCGGGGTGGCGCAATCAGTGAATCGCAAAGCGAACATGCACGCCGCACAGGCGCAATCGACCAATGGCAGCACGATTGTGACCGGCGACGGCCGGCGAGTGCAGCTCTCGCAGATGCGCAATATCAACCAGCGCTCTTTCGTGCAATCCGGCACGCAGTGGGTGGATGTCAATTATAAAACCACCCAGCGGGTGCTGAAAGTGAAAGCCTTTTCACCTGCCTACTTCCAGCTCGTCAACGCCAATCCGCGCCTGGCGCGCTTCCTGAGTCAGGATGCGAACGTGACGGTCGCGGTGAAAGATCTCGCCATCGAGACCGGCAAGGATGGGCAGGAGGCCGAATTTACGCCGGTGGAGTTCAAGGAGATCAAGGCAAAGATCGATGCCGAACTGGGCGTCTCGACAGCCGCGTTGGGCGGCGCGGCATCGCAGGCGATGGCAACCCCGCGGCGCGTGCCGTCGCAGTGGGCATGGGCGCTGGCGCTGACGTTGCCTGTCGGGCTGTTGCGACGGTTCCGCCATGCCCGGAGGACCGTGTGATGCACCAGCAGTGTTCGATGACGCGTGCCAGCCTTTCCGCCTTGCTGGATGGCGAGTTGGAGGCCCGGAGCCTGTCCGCGGTGGAGGCGCATCTCGCCATCTGCGCCGACTGCCGCGCGGAATATGGCGCGTTACGCGGCATCGCCGCAGTGCTGCCGTGCTGGGCCGCGCCGGAAGCGCCGTCACGCGCGGCCTTCGACGCGCGGCTGGCTGCGCATCGCGCGCGGCGACCGTGGCATACCGGCGTTTGGGCACGAACCGCCATGGCGCTGGGTGCCGTGGCGGTGATCACGGCGCTGGTGATCCCACGTCTGGGGCCACGCCCGGTACCGACCGTCACACGGAATGCGCCTCCCATGATCCATGCCCCCATACCACGCACGGTGACGTCCCTCCCGGACGAGCCCGTGCATTTCCCGCCACCGCGACCGGACATGCCCGCCGCTGTCCCGGTACATCGCCCGGTGATTACTGAGACGACGCCTCGCGCGCGCCGAACGGTCGTCCAACCTGTTCCGGCGCGTGCGATCACGCCCGCATTGCCCGTTCCTGATGCCACCGCTACGGTGTCCACGCTGCTGGCAGAAACACCGCCGGTCGAGACAGCGCCAACCGTGGCCCTTGACGCGACACCCGCGCCGGAGCGTGAACCCGAAGCACTGGTGCTCGCACTGTGGTCCGAAATCGAATGAGCAAGCGCGGTGACTGGACAAAATCGCGCACATCACCTACGATGGCGCGGAACAACGCTAAACGACCGGAATGGGGATGAAGCATGGCTCAAGTGGAACGGTTATTACAAGAGTTGACCGATGCGCACGGAGTGTCTGGCAACGAGGCGGACGTCCGCGCCGTCGTGCAGCGGTATGTCGAACCGCTGGGGACAGTGTCGCGTGATAACGTCGGCAGCGTGATCTGCACGCAGGGGACCGGGCACCCGACGGTCATGCTGGCCGCGCACATGGATGAAATCGGTTTCATGGTGCGTCACATCACTGACGACGGTTTTCTCAAATTCGTGGCGCTGGGTGGCTGGTTCGATCAGGTGCTGCTCGGTCAGCGCGTGATGGTGAAGACGCATACCGGCGACTTGCCCGGCGTGATCGGCAGCAAACCGCCGCACATGATTCCGCAGGACGAGCGCAATAAGGTAATCGAGAAAAAGACCATGTATATCGACATCGGCGCGACTTCGAAAAGTGAGGTCGAGGCATTCGGCGTGCGCGTGGGCGATGCGGTGGTGCCGGACAGCAAATTCGGCACGATGGCGAATCCGAAAATGTACCTGGCGAAAGCGTTTGACGACCGGGTGGGCTGCGCGATGATGATCCGCACGCTGCAGCAGTTCGCGGGGGAAGCGCACCCCAATACGCTGTGCGGGGTGGCGACAGTCATGGAAGAAGTGGGATTGCGCGGCGCAACAACGAGCGTGGAAAAGACCAATCCTGACGTGGCGCTTATTCTGGAATCGGATATCGCCGGCGACGTGCCCGGCATCAGCGCGGAGGAATCGTCAGTGAAATTGGGCAAAGGGCCGACGGTCTACATGTTCGACGCGCGGATGATTCCGAACCTGAAGTTGCGCGACCTGGTGATCGACACCGCGAAAGAATTGGAGATGCCGTTGCAGTTTTCGCTGCACGAAGGCGGCACCACCGACGCCTCGGTGATCCACCTGCACAAGACAGGCGTACCGTCGATCGTACTCGGCGTGCCGGCACGGCATATCCACAGCCATACGTCGATTATCAATCGTGACGACTTTGACCGCGCGTGCGAATTGGTAGCGGCGCTGGTGAAAAAACTTGATGCGGAGACGGTGGCGGGACTGACCGCGTAGTGTGTCGTGCGAATCGCAACCGAATGGGCGAAATACCATCCGCGCTAGGCAGATCGAGTCGAAGACTCGATAAGTAGCACGAGAAGGATGCCGGCGGTGTATCAGGAGCGGATTTCCGTGGACCGGCGCGTGCGCGAAGAGTACCGCTGTGGGTGGAATGCCGCCCTGATGGGATCATGAATATGACCAAGCATTGGTTTGCCAAACGATACGCGCTCTTTTGCCTCGCGGGGGTGGTGGTGTTGCTTGCCGGCGGCATCTCGCTGGCCATCGCCGCCGCCAACGCGCGGCTGTTCGTGGTCAATACCCTCTCGTCCAACCTGTCGGTGATCGACCTGGCGACAGATACCGTGGTTGACGCCATTCCGTTGGGCGAGTATGGCTACCGTATCACTTTCGCGCCGGATAAGCGACAAGCCTACGTCACCACGTATCCCGGCACGCCACTGACGCAGACACCTTCCGCCGCCGCCTCCCAGCCGAAATTGCTGGTGGTCGATCTGCCCGGACGCCGGGTGTCTGATCGCATCCCACTCGACATTGCGCCGCTGGCCAGCGTGCACGCGCATCCCGATGGCCGCCGCGTCTATGTCGTCACCGCCGGGATGCCGGGCCAGCGCAACACCACGCGCGGCCGAGTCCTGTGCGTGGACCTGGCTGAACGCAAGGTCACGGCGATTCTGAATATCGGACTGAATCCACTCGACAGCGCGATGACACCGGACGGCAAAAAGCTCTATACCGCCGACTGGTCGAGTCGGTCAATCTCAGTGGTGGACCTGACGTCGAACCGGCTGGTCGATACGATTCCCCTCGGCACGGCTACCAGTCGCGCGCTGGCCATGCGCTCCGATGGGACGAAGGTGTATGCTATCCAGGAACGCCTCTCCGGCATGCCGACAGAGCAGATAAGTGCTGCCACTATCATGCAGAACAGCACCTTCAACACCACTGCCAGTCCTGCGGTGGACGGTCCGGCATTAGATGAGATCGACACCCGCACCAATGTGTTGACCCGTTATCCGCTGGACGGGATGAACGCCGTCATCGCGCTGGCGATAGCTCCCGATGGATCGCGGTTGTATGTCTATGGCCGTGTGCCACCCCCGCCTTCACAATCCGACGTGCGCGGTGCACAGCGCAGTGAGAAGCAAACACGGTCGCAATCCGTCACGCCGTTGACCATAGCCGACGCGTACGATTTACAGGTGGTGGACCTGAAAACGCATCGCGTAACGGGTCATTTCGGCGCGTTCGGCTACCTCTCGTCACTCGCGGTCGCCCCGGACGGTGGCAAACTATATCTGGTCGGCACCCCCGGCGACCCGGGGCGCGAGGCCGATATACGTCAAAAGAACGCTCCCCAGTTGCGCAACATCAATGTTGCCAACACTATGCAGCGCACCGGCACGATCACACAAAACAACACCAGCCAAAGCCAGACGCCCGGGAGCGATATTCACGGGCTTCTCGACGACTTGCGTCAGTTGCCGAAAACCGTGATCATTCTTGATGCTCGCACCGGGCGCCGCGTGAAAACGCTCACTATCGGCAGTATGCCGCAGGCCAGCGGATTGTTGCTGGAGCAATAGCCGGCTCGTCTCGGGTAGAACACGTCATATCCCCCCTGGATTCAATCACCCCTTCATCCCCGCCGGTGTGTCATCGCTTCATCCGCCACTGGACGTGGCGCTGAGTACTACAGTATTATACTGATGATGAATCCGGCCCTTCGCTACGTGCTGTTGGCTGCGGTTACCGTACTGTTCGGAATGGTGTATACCCGAGCGGTGCTGCGGGCGTTTGCCCGCTTCCGCTCGCGCGAGCGTAAAGCAGGCAAGGAACTCATCTACCGGCACTTCCCCCGGCATAAGAAACCGCTGGGCGGCGGTGTCGCCATTTTTGCCGCGCTGACCACCGGTATGCTGGTCGCGTGGCTGGTGACCTGGCAGCGCACCTTTGTGCCACCTGCAGCATGGCTGTGCCTGCTTAGCGGATTGGCGTTCGCCGGCATCGGTCTCATTGATGATTGGCGTAAGGTGATGGCCGCGCGTGGATTGGGCGAGTGGGCCAAGCTGGCGCTGCAAACCGGCTGCGCCCTTATCATCGTGCTGCTGATGTTCATGTGGTCAGCGCGCGAAGTGCCGGCGATGCAGGCGCCCAACGCGGTGTTTCTCCCCTTCTTCGGCTGGGTCACGTTACGCTGGTTGTTCGTGCCGTTTGGGGTGTTCGTCATCGTCGCCGCCGCGAATGCGGTCAACCTCACCGACGGCATGGATGGACTGGCGGGCAGCAGCCTGTCGTTGACTTGCATTGGCTACCTTCTGCTCGGTGGCCTGCTGCAGCACGAAGGCATTCCCCTGATATTGCCGATATTGGCACTGGCCAGCTTGCTCGCATTCCTTTTCTACAATCGTCCCACCGCGCGCATTATTATGGGCGATACCGGGGCGCTAGGCCTGGGCGCGTTGGTCGGCACACTGGCGCTGGTTTCCGGGTCGGAATGGTTGTTTCTGTTGCTGGGGGCGCCGTTCGTCATCAACACTGTCTCGGTATTAATTCAAGTGACGGTGATCAAATTCTTCCGCGGGCCGGTGCGACTGTTGCGCCATCAGACCACCGAAATTTTTCGCCCTTTCCTCTGCACCCCGCTGCATCACCATTTCCAGTGGCTCACCTGGGGGCCGTGGCCTATCCTTGCTCTCTTTGCTGGCATCAGTCTGTTGTCCGGCATGCTGGCGCTGCTGGCACTCCCCGCGCGTGAGGTGACGAATGGTACGCTGGGTTATGGATGGTTTTGGGTACTCGGCTTATTGCTGCAGGTGGCATTTCTCACCTTCGCCGCCATGCAAAAAGTGGTGCGGGCGAACTATTTCCTCGGCCTCGAACGTCCGGAACAGGGTGGAGAACGCCTGCTGGCGCTGTATAAAGGGTTGCCGATGGAAGTATTCGGCATGCACTGGTACAGCGTGGAGGAGGTTACCGCCATCTCCGAAAGCATGGTGAGCGCCATCGCCGCGGAGAGCATTCTCTGGCGCAATATTTCGGAAATCGAGGCGCGCGCCACGCTGGGGAAGATCTACGCCGAATACAAGATGTTCGACCATGCGGCTGAAGAGTGGGAAGAGATACCGCTGCGCAACCTGCTTATTCGCGAGAATGTGGTGGTGCAGCTCGGAAAGATCTATTTCGGACGCGATGAACTGTTGCGTGCCATCAAGTTGTGGGAGCAGTTGCCGCCCGCGCGGTTGGCGCGCGTGCCCGGCCTGCCGGAGACTATTCAGAGTGCGAAGGTACGCGTGGGGCACCTGGCCGGGCGACTGTATCATCAGGCGTGCGAGCATGGCGCTGCACTGGCCAAGCGCGTCGAACGTACTGCTTTCACCTCCACCGCGGAGTTCACCGCATTGGCCGCCAAGGTAGAAGCAGCTATACGCTATACCCAGGACCTGCGTGATCTGCTGGCACACGAGCAGCGCAAGGCAGAGAGCGTGGGTGAGCTGGACGGCCCGGACAGCGGTCAGGACCTGTATCGCCGCATGGATGCCACGCTGGCGATGCGTCGCGACGAACTGCATCAATTGCTGGCGTGGGCACAGGCCACACTGCAACTGCCGGCGGGGGAAACGGCGCCGTCTGCGCTGAGCGAACTGGCGGAGACGCTACGATTGACACCGGCGGAAATCAGTCGCGCGCTGGAGGTGCCGGGCGGACTGCAGGTGCGCGAATTCATGCGCATTCGCAAGCCGTCGCGCAATACGCTGTATCGCATCATGCTGGAGGGCAAAGAGGCACACCTGCCACCGTCGCTGGTGGCGAAATGCTACGAGGATACACAGATCGCCTTTTTCTCCGCCTGTTATCGGCGCGAACGCGGCGTGCTGCAGATTCTGCAGGAGGCGGGTGCGCCGGTGCCGCACAGTTACGGCGGCCACCTGGGATCGCGCATGGCGGTGCTGTTCATTGAGGATCTGGGACAACAGGACCTGGCCGGCGCGCTGCAGGCGCTGACACCCGACGATCAGGCGGGACGTATGGCATTGCTGCGACGGGGCATCGAGACGCTGGTGATGCTGCGCGTGCACACGCTGCCGGTGTTGCCGCGCATGGAACGTGAGATTTCACGCATTGTCAAGGAAGTGCTGACGCCGGAATATTACACCAACTCCATCACTATCGCACTCGACCGCATCTTGGCGCTGGAACGGCGGCGGTTGTCTGTCGACGAACGCGCGCGCCTGGAAATTGCCCTGCGCCCACTGGTGAGCGTGCTGCTCGATGAGCCGAAAACGTTTATCCATTTCGAATATACGCCAGGCAACCTGCAGCTTATCGACGAGCGGGTGGTGGCGGTGGATTTCGAACAGGCTACCCTAGGTCCGTCGGCGTTTGACCTCGCCACACTGTTGTTCTCCCCGGAAGTGCAGCTTAATGAAGGCGAAGTGGAAGAGTTGCTTGGTTTTTATCATGATTTACTGCCCGCCACTGCGCCTCCCGCGCTGACGGTGCACCCGCAACCGCTGGAAGCCGCAGCCATTGTGAAGTTGCTTTTCTACGCCGGCTCTGCTGCGAACTTTTTTCGGAAATTCGAAGAGAGCCAGCGGCTAGATGCCATGGAATGGTACCTGGATACCGCTGACCGCCTGCTGGCGCGCAACCAGGAATACCGTGAACTCGCCGCCGCATTGCGCCATTGCTGGCGAGGGCGTCCGAAAGACACGGCGATAAAATCGTAGCGGGGAAATTCCTGCTCTCTCTCGAATGCACGCTTTGATGCAAAAACTCGCCGGCCATCCGTGCTTATCCCCGAAAGGTGCTGGGCGGGTGTCCGAAATGCTTGCGGAAAACCCTGGAAAAATAGTTGCCGCTCTCGTAGCCGACGGCATGGGCCACTTCCGAGACATTCATCGCACCGGAGAGCAGCAGCGCACGCGCTTTTTCCATACGCAGGGTGGTCAGGTAGGCGAAAAGCGAAAATTCGCTCTCCTCGCTGAAGACGTGCGACAGGTAAAAGGTGCTGACGTTGAGAGCGTTGGCGATGTCGTCGAGGGTGATCGACTGCGTATAATGCTGGTCGAGGTAACGGCGGGCGGCCAGCATCAGCGCGCGCCGGCGACGACTGCCGTGCGCGGCAGCCGCGTCGTTGGCGGATTCAGGTTGCGCCTCGCGGAGCAACAGCATGAGCAGTGTGAGCAGGCGTGCGCATGCGAGCAAGCGGTCAACCTCGCGGTCGCCGGCGGTGTCGCGGCGCAGGCGCTCGACGAGTGCGGCCACATCGACTTTGCGATGAGCCGGCAGCGTGCGCAGCACATGGTTGGAGACGTGGAAAAAAAACGCTGCTTCCGCCGTCCAATCGAAGAAGACTATGAATACCTGCAACCCGGCGTCGATGTCATAGACGTCGCGATGCTCCGCCTTCGACGGCACCAGCAGCACGTCGCCGGGGCGCGCGGCGAAACGCTGACCGTCCAGGTGCAACTCCACCTCACCGCTGATGATATACAGCAGTTCGCAACTGGTCGCGGCGTGCACGCGTTCCGCCCATTGTGGGTCGAACAGCATCACGCCCATAGAGTGAACCACCGGCAGCGCGCTGAATACGGATTCATCGGTTGAAGAGAGCGTCATCGAGAATACTTCTCCGTTAAGCGCTCCAGGCAAGGGTCGAAAGGACCATTCGTTTCGCGAGCAGCGGTATTTCCGAACAGCCGTCATGAGCAAAGCGCCGCGCCAATTCGCGGGTGGTTTTCGATAATCGCGGTGTCTGTGATGGGGTTACCGGCATCTTGTGCTAACGATAGCAAAACCCGGAACGGCTGTCCAGACGGCGCAACCGACCTCGCATTACGCCTTGACGCCCTTCCGCGATTCTGCTATAGTCATGTCGTACCGGGGTGTAGCTCAGCTTGGTAGAGTGCACGGTTCGGGTCCGTGAGGCCGGAGGTTCAAATCCTCTCACCCCGACCATGATGAAACCCGCGGCGGTTCTCCGCCGCGGGTTTTTCGTCAAGCCCGGATAAAGGGTCGGCGTGGATGCAACCGCGCCGCATCACCATAATGACACCCGCTTCACGCGCAAACCATCACCCTGTTCTTCTTCACCATCCCCTGCAACGGTTGCCCCTCGCTCGCACATCTGGTAGAGTAAAGCCCGTATGGAAGACGCATCGCCACGGGTTTCGCTGGGCCGATTGGCCGGCGCAGCCTGTTACATCGGGATTGCCGGGTATGGGGGCGGGCCGGCAATTATCGCCTATACGCATCAGTATTTCGTGCTGCAAAAAGGTTGGGTGAGCGAACACGATTTCCAGCTCGGACTCAGCCTAAGCCAGGTGCTGCCCGGCGCGCAGGCGCTGTCGGTGATCACGTTCCTCGGCTACCGACTGGGCGGCGCGTGGGGTGCGCTGGTCGCCTCCGCCTGCTTCCTCGCCCCTGCCACGTTGCTGATGACCGCATTGAGCGCGTTGTATTTTACGTTCGGACAATTGCCGATCGTGCAAGTACTGTTTAAGGGACTGGGCGCCGTGGTGGTGGCGCTGCTGGTGAATGCGACGTGGAGCATGGGCCGCACAGCGTTGAAAGACCGGCGGGGGATGGTGATTGCGCTGGCAGCGTTCCTGACGCTGCTGTGGCTGCACCCGGCGGTGCTGGTGGTGATCGTGGCCGCGGCAGGAGTGGGCGCGCTGCTCTATCCTCGCCAACCATTGCCCCTCACAGAGGACGAGACGACCGGAAATCCGGCGCGAGACAAGGCGTTGTGGGGGTGGGTACTGGTGGTGCTGGTGGTGCTGGTGGTGCTGGGCGTGCTGCTCTATATCACCTGGGAAAGCACCGCGACGCAGTTGTTCCTCGCGCTGCTGCGGGTGGGCGTGCTCACCTTCGGCGGCGGATATGCCTCGGTGCCGCTGTTGCAGCATGAAGTGGTTACCCACCAGTGGCTGACCATCCGCCAGTTTCTCGACGGCATCGCCCTCGGACAGGTGACCCCGGGACCGGTGTTGATTACCGGAACCTTCATCGGCTACCACGTGCTGGGGGTGTGGGGTGCGCTGCTCGGTACCATCGCAATCTTCGCGCCCGGTGGCATCGCCATGTTTTTCCTGACACGTCAGCACCACCGCATTCGCCAACTGCGCTGGCTGTGGGCCATGGTGCGAGGGGTGGTCGCCGCCTTCATCGGTGTGCTGATCTTCGTCACCATTCAACTCGCCGGCCAATCGCTGACCGATTGGAAAACCGTCGTGCTTGCTGTCATCGGCATCGTCGCGCTGGTGATCTGGCGCTGCGATCCCCTGTGGCTGGTCCTGGCTACGCTGCTGGCATCACCGTTCTTGTTTCACTAATCCCGCTAAGGCGCCTGCCACTATCAGCGCCAGCGTGTTGACGCGCATCGACGGCAAAACCATATTCAGTAGTCCATCGCAATGCGACGAACCCGGTATGCCGTTCAATTCCCACCGCGGCCAGGCGCGCGTTTGGTCCGAAAATCGCGGGGACTGCAGCCGACGACGGCGCGGAATTGGCGCGCAAAGTAGTTGCTGTCCTGAAAGCCGACGCGGAAGGCGATTTCGGTGATGCCGGCGCTGCTGTCTTGCAATAACAAACGCGCGTGGTTGATGCGCAGGCGAATCAGATACTCGATGGGCGAGCACCCCATCGCCCGGCGGAATTCACGGGTGAGCGTGCGCCGTGACATGCAACCGATGACGGCCAGTTCGTCAAGCGTAAGCTGGTCGCTGTAGTGCTGCTCCAGGTGTCCGATCACGCGACCCAGACGCAACAATGGCTGCGCGGCGGGATCGTCCATATGTGAATAATAGCGGCACAGATCGGCCATCAGCAGCATGAAATAGGCCAGAATGGCGATGCGCCAGCCGGGCACGCGGTTTTTCGTTTCGATCTCTAACCGGCTCACAAGTTCACCCACGTGGCGCAACTCGTCGGGCAGCAGGCGCAACCGGCTCTCGAAGCGGTCGCGTTGACGGAACATCGGCTCCAGCGTAAACAGCACGTGATAACCCGGCAGCGATACCACATCCTGCAGCGGAAGGGCAAGCTCGTTCATGCGGAAGAGGATATTCACCAGTTCAAGCCCGGCGGTGTTGCGATACCCATGCGCCTGGTCGCCGTGCAGTACAAAGACGTCACCGGCGCCGATGGGGTAATCGCCCGCGGGTGAGCGGTGCATGCCCGATCCATGCAGCACAATCACCAGCTCGGAAAAATCGTGGGTGTGCAGGTCGGTATCAGCATGGCGCAGAATGTGCATCACTTCAAGCGCGAGGCCATCGGAAAAGACGCGTTCGATTTGCGGTGTGGTCGGGCTCTGCACGTCGTCACCCCTGATGTGGTTTGCTGTCCAAATAGTACGCTTTCGCGAGGTGATGGTCAAGGTACGGGGAATGCGCACTGTCGGCGGTGAATTCACCCGATATGCGTTCTTGTCTCTATGGGAGAATAGCGCGGGATTTGTACTTCTGCCCGATAATGCTAAAACTGGCCGGATATTCGTGGTACCACGTGACCGGCCTGACTATAATCGTGACAACTGGGGAACGAAGTCAGCCACTTCCCGGCAGGCGACCGGAAAGGAGATACACGACGATGAAACTTGGAGCCAATTCGGTATTGTTCGGCGGGTACGATATGGAAACCGCATTCAAGTACCTGGCCATGGCCGGGTATGACGGTATCGAGCTGTCGGCCATCGACGGCATGAGCGAACACCTGGTACTCGACCGCTGGCAGGAGATCGCGGCGGAGATCAAGCGGTTGTCGCGCGACTACGGACTGGAACTGTTGGCGATGGAGCAGCCCTCGCAGGACCCGGCACGTATGGAGATCGCGTTCCAAGCCGCGGCGGAGATCGGTATTCCCATCATCAACTGCGGCCCCGGCGGCCAGAGTGATGACGAGGAAAGCCTGCGTCAGTCCATCGATTCGCTGGGCGCGCTGGCGGAGATGGCCGCTCGTTACGGCGTGACGCTGTGCGTGAAAGCGCACGTGGGCGGCGCTATCTACAGTACACCCACCACGTTGCGCGCGATGGAAGCGATCACCTTGCCATCTTTCGGCATCGATATGGATCCGTCACACATTCACCGTTGCGGTGAGAACCCGGTCGACGCGTTGCGCGCGGTGGTCAGCCGTGTGAAGCACATCCACATCCGCGACTGCAAAGGTCGTCAGCAGAACCCCGGCAAACCGGAAATGCAGGCCAACGGCCGCGGCGATATCGACCTGCTGGGTTACATGCGCGTACTGCACGAGCACGGCTACACCGGCCCGGTGGACCTGGAAATAATCGGCGCGAAGGAGTATTCGCTGGAGCAATGCTGCACCATCGCCGCCGAGTCGCGCGGTCACATGCAGGCATGCCTGCAAGCCTGTGGGGCGCGCTCCCTCTGCGTGTAAGTTATCGACCTTTACATCCTGCCCTTCACCCAGTAGTGGGCGAGAGGATTGGGCGCGAAGGATACCGCTGAAACGAAAGGACACGATCATGACACTGAAAGTCGGAGTGGTCGGCATGGGCGCCATTGGCAACAACCATGCCAACTGCCATATGAACGATGCGTTGTCGCATCTGGTCGCCGTGTGCGACGTGGTGAAGGAAAAGGCTGACGCGGCCGCCGCGACGCACGGCGTGAAGGCATATTACAGCCTGAGCGAGATGCTGGCGAACGAAGAACTGGACGTGGTGGACGTGACCACCAGCGGGTATGAGCAAGGAAGCTGGCATTACGAACCGACGATGGAGGCGCTGGAGGCGGGTAAGCACGTCCTGTGCGAAAAGCCGCTGTCCAACGACATACTGGAATCTCGCGAAATGGTGCGCTTTGCTGAGGAGAAGAAGCGGTATCTCGGCTGCAACCTGAACCATTACTTCACTCCCACCGCGGATCGCGCCAAGCAATATATGGCTGACGGCATGATCGGTGAGACCATCTATCTGCTCTTTCGCATGGGATTCAACGGCGGTGAGGAAACCTACGGATTCACGAAGGGTGGGCGCTTCGACATGCCGTATGCGCACATGAAGGCGTTTCTCACCCATCCGTTCAGCGTGATGCGGTATTTCTGTGGCGACATCACCCATATTCAGACATTCTCCACCAAACCCGGCTTCCGCAAGAACAAAGGCGATTTACTGCTGTCGGTGAACAGCGTGCATGTGAAATTCGCCGATGATACGGTAGGCTATCTGCTCAGTCAGCGCGGCGATACCATGTGGGGCCTGGGCGGTTGGTGGAGTTGCGAAGTGGCCGGCAGCAAAGGTACCTTCTGCATCGAAAACTGTATCGAGAAGCTGACCTATTGGGGCGCACCCAAGTCCGACACCGGCACACCGGCCCCGGAGATTCTGGACACCGGCATCACGGATTTCGGTCAGACCTTCCCCAATCGCATTCACGCTTTTCTGGAAGACATCACAAACGGCGTGCCCCGTGAGAACCTGCGCGCCTCCGGGCGCGATGCACTGGCGACGATGGAATACATCCAGGCCGTCATCGAATCATATGAGAACGGCGGAGCGCTGGTGCGACCGCACGCCCTACCGAACCGCCATGGCGACCCGCGTGTGGACCGGATTTAACCAACCGCTGAAGATGCCCCCCCGTATCGACGCGCAGGGGGGCGCCTCATCGCAACGGAGACAATCTCAACATGCCGAGAATAGTATTATTGGTCATGATGATGGTTGTCACATTGAATCTCACAACGGCAGCACGAACGGCGGTCGATTCGACTGATACGCTGATTCAAGCGTTACTCGCCAAAAAGATCCTTCCCGAGGAAGAAGCGGCGCAGATTCACGCAGAAGTTGCCCTCCAACGTCAGAATAAAGAGGCGATGCGGAAGACGTGTCCCGTCACCGGTAAGCGTCCGTTGACCATGACCGGCGTGATACCGGTGCGCAACACGCATTCGAGAAGTCCGGCGATACCGACTACGTTGAGGTGAAACGCGCGCCTGACGCTAGCAGGTGATGCCATGCCGGTGATCTATTTTAAAGTGCAGGTTGACTTCGCCGGCGCGAAATACGGGGTGAGCACGGCGAAAACGTGGAGACGGTTCTCCGGCAGCGAGATGCCGGGGCTGATCTTCGCCGTGGTAGACCGTCCGGCTTGCCGGCAAGCATAGCGCAGTGTTGAGGCGTAACACGCGCGCTGGGAACTGCAAGCGCCGCGGTACACGCAGGGAAGCATGATTGGACGGGAGACGCTATTATGACAGTCAACGTTGGCATCCTCGGCTTTGCGCACGGGCACGTGCATTCGTATTGTGCCAGGTGGCGCGAGCAACCGGAACTCGGCGTGCGCGTGACAGCCGGTTGGGATCATGACGCCACGCGCGCGGCGGAGGCCGGAAAGAATAACGACCTCGATATCGCCCCGAGCGCCGCGGCGCTGCTGGCACGCCCCGATGTGGATGCCGTCGTTGTCGCGTCGGAAACGTCGTTCCACTGCGAACTGGTGGAACAGGCAGCGGCGGCAGGTAAAGCGATCGTGCTGCAGAAGCCCATGGCGCTGACACTGGAGCAGGCCGACCGCATCGTGACCGCCGTGCAGCGTGCCGGGGTGCCGTTCACGCTGGCATGGCAGATGCGCGTGGACCCGCATAACCTGCAGATCAAGGCACTGCTGGAAGAAGGCGCGTTCGGACGCCTCTACCTGTTGCGCCGGCGCCATTGCCTGAACTCCCATATGTGGGGCGGCTTCGAGAAGAGTTGGCACGTGCAGGCGGAATACAATCGCGACCTGTTCGCCGACGACGCGGCGCACCCGATCGACTTTATCTACTGGCTGCGCGGCATGCCGGTCAGCGTGACTACCGAATTGGGCACGCTGCTCAATCCTGCGGTCATCAACGACAACGGCATTGTGCTCTTCCGCTTCGCCGACGGCTCGTTCGCCGAGGTTTCATGCACCTTCGTGGCGGTGGCGGGGGAGAACATCACCGAGGCGGTGTGCGAAAAAGGCACCATCGTGCACAACTTCGGCGATGTCGTCAGCACCAATATCCCCTGGCCGACCGGCGGCATTCAGCTCAAGTGGTTCCGGCAAGAAACGGGTAACTGGACCGTGAGTGAGCTGCCCGACATTACAAACCATGGCACGCGTATTACCGGATTAGCGGAACCGCTGGCACAGTTTTTGCACGGCCGGCGCCCGCCCATCGCCACCGCCGAAGAAGGCCGCGACGTGCTGCGGCTGGTGCTGGCGTGTTACAATTCCGCCGAACAAGGCAAACGCATCAACCTGTAACGCGATACGACATCACAAAGGAGACCGTTATGGCCACCAAGAAAAAGCCGAATCTGTTGATTCTCGGCATCGACAGCCTGCGGGCTGATCACATGAGTATGTACGGGTACCATCGATTGACCACCCCGCACATGGACGAATTCGCAACGTGGGGCAGCGTGTTCGAGCAGGCCTACAGTCCGCACATTCCCACCACGCCAGGCTACACCTCGATGTTCACCGGTATGGATTGTTTTGGCATGGATGTGGTCGCGCTGCGCCACCAGGGTGGGCTGGGCAAGCACCTGCGCACGCTGGCGGAGATTCTTGGCGACGAGGGGTACAACACCACCTGCGTGGGTTTCAGCGGCAACGACGCCTCCCGCGGCTTCCAGAAATATCTGGATTTCACCGGTTGGGGCTCGTGGAACCAGGGACGCAGCCACAAGGCGGAAAACCTGAACGACGTCGCAATTCCTGAGTTGAAACAGCTTTCGCGGAAGAAGGAGCCGTTCTGTCTCTTCCTGCGCCATATGGATCCGCACTCACCGTATCTGCCGCCATATCCGTTCGAGCGCATGTTCTACCATGGCAACGAGTTCGATAAGAAAAATCACTCGCTCGATCCGGTATATCAGTTCAAGCCGTTTTGTGATTACTTCCGCAGCTGGTTCCCGCCGAACTGCACCGATAAGGAATACATCATCGCGCAGTATGACGGCGCCGTAGCCTACATGGACGCCTGTATCGCTTCTATCTTCACCACGCTGCAGTCGTTGAACCTGGAGGAAGAGACGCTGGTGGTCATCGATTCCGATCACGGCGAAACACTGCACGATCACGACTGCTACTATGACCATCACAGCATGTACGAGCCCACGCTGCACGTGCCGCTGGCGTTTGTGTGGCCCGGGCACATTCCGGCGGGTTTGCGCTTTCCCGATATCGTCCAGCAGAAAGACGTTACCCCGACCATTCTTGACCTGCTGGGCATCGACACCGGCATCAACTACGATGGCCGCAGTCTGACGCCGTTAATGTTCGGCCAGCCACGCACGCCGGAACCCGAATTCTACATCACAGAAGCCACCTGGATGCGCAAGCATGGCTGGCGCACGCCGGAATGGAAGCTGATCCACGCGCTGGAGCCGGACTTTCATTACAAGCCCGAGGTCGAGTTGTATAACTTGATTACCGATCCCGAGGAATATCACAACGTCGCCGAGCAGGAGCCCGAGGTGGTGCAGATGCTGGAAGCGCGCATGCAGGCGCACATCGCCAAACGTGAGAAAGAAACCGGCCGCACCAACCCCATGTATACCAACCTGAACTGGAACGGCTACGGCCGACCCTTCACCAGTTCCGACGAGGCATACCACACGCTCTACATCGGTTCCCCCGATGTGGCGAAAGGCCTGCAGGCGAAAGAGTTACAGACCCAACGTGGAGCAAGCAAACTATGATGATCACGGTGATCGGGCGCGGGCACTCCGGTACCCGCGCCATGTCCCACACCTTGAGCGCCAGCGGCGTCTACATGGGTGCGCAACTGAACGAGTCAGGAGATCTCATACCACCGGGCGACATGTATGAAGCGTGTCGCGTCATCGCCCGCTACGTCGAGTACCGGGGTGGGATGGAATGGGATTTCTCCCGGCTCCACACCATGCCTATCGACCCGGCGTTCACTCGTCTGATCGAATCGTTTCTCGCCTCTGTCCTGGGCAGTGATGCCCTGCAGAAGGGGTGGAAAATCCCGGAAACGGCGCTGGTGTTCCCGTGGATCGCGCGCATGTTTCCCGACATTCACTATATTTACTGGTATCGCGACCCACGCGACAGCATCATCGGCGCGCACGTCACCGATAATCTGGCGGACTTCAACGTGCCGTATGACCACACGGACGACCTGCGTCTGCGGCGGGCGATCAGTTGGAAATACCAGTATGACATCATGCAGTCCACCCCGCCACCCCAACGGCGCGCAGAGGTGCGCTTCGAGGATTTCGTGTTGCACCAGGACCGGACGCTGGAACGACTGGAAGGTTTCCTTGGCTTTCCGTTGGCAAAGATACCGGTGCGGGCGGACAGCATCGGACGCTGGCGCACCGATACCGAGCGGCATGATTTTGATTTCTTCCCGCGTATGACGTTGTATGAGAGAGCTGCGACGGGGGAATAGCGGCTGGAATGGTGTTGCATTGTGCGCAGGATCTTGCGGTGGAGTATGGCGGTTGGTAAGTCTGGGATTGCGTTGCCGCCGGCTTGAGCTGGTGGCAACGCAACCGAATGCCCGTGCAGCCGACGTCCGACAGCATGGGGAAACACAAAACGAGGTATTGCGATGTTACGCGTAGCGGTCATCGGCCTGGGGCCGATCGGCAATTTACATGCGAGTATCTACAGCACCGACTCGCTTGCGGAATTAGTGGGGGTATGCGACGTCATTCCGGAGCGGGCACGGGCGGCGGGTGAACGCCTGGGTGTGCCGTGGTTCACCAGCGTGTCGGCGATGTTGGCGCAGGCAACGCCGGAAGTGTGCAGTGTGGCGACCGGCGGTTTTGAATACAGCAGCGATCATTACGCGCCGACCATCCAGGCGCTGGAGGCCGGTTGTCACGTGCTGTGCGAGAAACCGATCTGCAACGAGATCGCGCATGCGCAAGAGATGGTGCGTGTCGCCCGCGAGCAACGGCGCTGCTTCGGCGTGGATTTCAACCATCGTTTCACTCCTGCAGCGTGGCAGGCGAAACAATGGCTGGATGACGGCCGGTTGGGCGATTTGCTCTTCGTGAACATGGCGTTGTGGATCGGACGTCCCGGCGAGTTCGATTCCCCATATTTCCACCTGAAGGCGCTCAATCCGCACTCCATCGATATGATGCGCCACTTTTGCGGCGAGATCACCGAGGTGCAGTGCTTCGCGATGCAGGCGCCCGGTCGCACGCTGTGGTCCACCGCCTCCTTCAATATGCGCTTTCACAATGGCATGGTCGGTCACTTGACCAGCAGCTATGATATCCAGCGCGGTCACCCGATGGAGCGCTGTGAAGTCGCCGGCACAGGCGGTCGTTTCGTGCTGGAAGATATGTGGCGCGAGGCGACGCTCTACCCCGCAGGCGATCTGGTCAAGTCGGTCTACACTAACCCGGTGTTCGGGGGGTACCGCGATTTCGACGACACCTTCCGTGCGCGGCTGCACACCTTCCTCGAACAGGTGGCGAACGGCACTGCCCCGGAACAAATCGACGGCTCCGGCGCGGACGGCCTCGCCGCGCAACAAGTCATCGCCGCCGCCATCACCTCGTTGGAGACAGGGCAGGTAGTGGCAGTGGAATCGGAAGTGACGAGTGATAAGTGATACGCCGTGGATGGCGATTGGACTGATCGCTCTGATCTGTCCGCGCGAATGGGAAGGCGTTACCGCCGTACCCCTGGTGATTGAGGAAGATATAATGGCCGTATCGAAACCACGCGGATTGTTCCCGGAGTGGTTCGATACGGCCTCCCAGTGTAAGCATGACTTCAGATAATCGAGGTTATCACCGGGGCACTCACTGAATTCCGCCTGCATGGTAGAGACCACTCCCCTCCGCAAACGGTAAAAAGGATATTCGACTCAACCATCGAAATAGTTAATTCAATCATTGTGAGGTGCCGCGATGTATCGCAATCCCATCCTGCCAGGTTACCATCCCGATCCCAGCGTGTGCCGTGTCGGGGAGGATTACTATCTTGTGACCAGCACCTTTGAATTTTTTCCCGGCGTGCCTATCTTCCACAGCCGCGACCTGGTGCACTGGCGTCAGCTCGGATATTGCCTCACCCGTCCATCGCAGTTGCCGCTGGAAAAGGCATGCCCATCGGGCGGCATCTTTGCGCCGGCGCTGCGGTATCACGATGGGGTGTTTTACCTCATCACCACCAACGTCACCGGCGGCGGGAACTTTCTCGTCACTGCGGCTGATCCCGCCGGGCCGTGGTCGGAGCCGGTATGGATTGATCCTGAGGAGATCGATCCCTCGCTGTTCTTCGACGATGACGGCGCGGTGTATTTTCATTCGACCGGCAATGGCGGCATCCGCCAGTTCCGCATCGATCCGCACACGGGGCAGCGGCTGAGCGATGAACGCATCATCTGGTCGGGCACCGGGGGACGTTATCCGGAAGGCCCGCACCTATACAAGATCGACGGCTCATATTACCTGATGATCGCCGAGGGTGGCACCGAATACGGCCATATGATGACCATCGCGCGCGGCACATCGCCGTGGGGGCCGTTCGCACCCTGTCCGCACAATCCCATTCTCACGCATCGCAATCGCGGCGGGCATCCCATCCAGGGTACCGGACACGCCGACCTGGTGCAGGCGCACGATGGCCGCTGGTGGATGGTATTCCTCGGCTTTCGTCCACAATGCGGCATGTATCATCACCTGGGCCGCGAGACATTCCTCGCCCCGGTCACGTGGGTAGAAGGCTGGCCGCTGGTTAACGGCAATGGCACCGTCGAACTGGAAATGGCGACGGAGACGCTGCCCGCCCACCCGTGGCCGGCGCTGCCGGTGCGCGACGATTTCGACGCCGCGGCGTTGGCGCTGCCGTGGAACTACCTTCGCAATCCCCACCCGCAGGAGTATTCGCTCACTGCGCGTCCAGGCTGGCTGCGCCTGCATGGCTCCGCGCTCACCCTTGACGCGGTGGATTCCCCGGCGTTCGTCGGTCGCCGCCAACAGCACCTGTCCTGCCGCGTGCGCACGCGGCTCGATGCTGATCCGTCGGATCAGGACGAAGCCGGTCTCACCGTGTATATGAGTCCGGGGCATCACTACGAAATCGCGCGAAGCACGGGGAAGGTGTTCGTGCGCCGGCGCATTGGCGATCTGTGTGCCCTCGTGGCGGAGTGCCCGCTGGCGGCCGGTCCGGTAATACTGGGCATTGATGCCCGGCCTGATTGTTATACCTTCGTATTCAGTCAGGATGACACCGCACCCACGGAACTGGCGACCGGCGTCGCACGTTTTCTCTCCTCCGAGGTGGCGGGCGGCTTTACCGGCGTCTATTTCGGACTCTATGCGACCGGCAACGGACAGCCCGCGCGCACCCCAGCGGATTTCGACTGGTTCGACTATCAACCGCTGGACGAATTATGTGATATACTTAACTAAAGTATTTATTGGTGGGCGACATGACCCTTGTTTTGAAATGCCCGCTTTGCGGCGAACAACTGGCGGTAACGGAAGCGCTGATGGGGCAGCAGGCGCGCTGCACGGCGTGCGGCGACATATTGACCGTACCGATTATCGACGTGACGCTTGATCCACTGGTGCAGCGCGTACAACCGCCGCTGCCCAACGATCCTCAGGCCCCGACGGCAACACCCCTCGCATATCATCCCGTGCTTCCGTGCGCCTCGCGACAAAACTGCGCCAACTGCGGTGCGGTACTGACTCCCAATGCGGCGTTTTGCGCTGCCTGTGGCGCCCGTGCAGACACCGCGCCGCCAGAGACGGATGAACCAATATTGATGCGGCCTTCCCGCGCGACCATCGCACAGCCGCAAGTCGCTGTTCCGCAAGCAAACACTCCACACGAGGAGGCACCGCGCGAGGAGCCGGTCGGCGGGGGTGGGGGACGCGGCATCCTTATCATCATCGGCGCCGTGCTGTTGGTGGGTCTGGTCGCATTGGTGCTGGTGCTGACTCACCTAAGCCGACCACCCGTCTGGGAAGGAGAGTGGCAGGCAGTGATGTCGCCCGGCCTCTATTTCGTGATTTCGAAAGATGCGGAAAACGTTTATACGTTCCACTTCCCCAAAATGCTGGGCAAGACGGTGGCCGCCACTGATTTCCAGGAGGGGAAGTTCAACAGTCGGAGCTTTCCGAACTACATGCTGGCGAGCTACGACAGCGAACATAAAGAATTGGTGGTGTTTGACGCAGCCAATCCGGCGCTCTCCCATCGTTACCGCAAGCTCGATGAACAACAGACGACGCGCGCATTGTGCCTGCTGAACGCCGCCGATGTGTCCGAGGGTGACCTGGTAGGACAAGCCTTCCATACCACCTGCATGAGCCATCAGAAGCAACTGGCAATGGCGATTGCCATGTATGCCATGGATCATAACGGAAAATTGCCCGGCACGCTGACGGATCTGGATTTGAGTGCGGTCGCCACTGGCGATACGCTGGCCTGTCCGGCGTATAAATACAGTCAAGCCGAAGTGGAGCCGGTGGGATTCGGCTACGGGTACAACGGCCATCTGGTCGGATTGATGATGAATCAGATTATCACTCCGCTCACGACACCCAGCATCGCCGACAGCGACAACCCACAGGGACTGCTGATGGCTGAGACGGACATCGCTGTTGACCGCCATCAGCCGGGGTATGTCCTTGGCTACCTCGACGGGCATGTGGAATGGGTGAAGACGCCGCAACCGCTGGAGCTAAAACCGGGGATAAACACCACCATCACGCCGTCCGTGCCAATCCCGATGATATCCGGTACGCCGTCGTCACCAGCTACCACGCCGGTGACACCATCGCCGGCCGCGCCGATTCCCCCAAGATAGCGCGCGTTCGTCCCACGCAGGATGACCAACCTATTCGTTCCTGCCGCAATCAGCGCCGACGGTTGCCGCTTCATCTGTCCGCGTTTCCCTGCCATAAAACGGGGAACGCTCGGAGAATGCCGTTTGTTGATTGATTCGGTTGTCACTGGATCATGCTCCAGCCACCGCAGATCTCCCTGGCGTTCATTGCGCATCGGCATGAAATATCCTGTGTCCACTACTGTTGCGCGCGCTTCCGCGCTATAATGCGCAGGGGCTTGCACCCCAACCTTACTCCCCGAAGGAGACGATCGCCATGTTCGGTCCTTATGATCTGTTTGTAGCCCCACAAGGCAACAATGCCTGGTCCGGCCGCTTGCCGGAACCGAATGCCGAGGGTAGCGACGGTCCGTTAGCCACGATCGTGGAAGCGCGCGAGCGCATCCGCGACATGAAGCAACCCGGTCGACGCACGGCACGCCTGAGCATTACCGGCGGGGTGCCGGGTCCGCTCACCGTGTGGCTGCGCGGTGGTGTGTATCCGCTGACGCAGCCCGTTGTCTTCACCGCGGAGGACTCCGCGCCGGTAACATACGCCGCGTATCCGGGTGAAATCCCTATTCTCGACGGCGGCGAGCGCATCAGTGGCTGGCGTGTGGAGCAGGTGAACGGACAGACGGCATGGGTGGTCGAACTGCCGGAGGTGGCAGCGGGGAAGTGGCATTTCCGCCAGTTGTTCGTGAATGACCGCCGTGCGACGCGACCGCGTCTGCCGAAAACGAACTTGTATCGCATGGAAGACGTGCCCGGTTTGCCGCGTCCCGCCAGTTGGGGTGGGGGTGGCTATACCCGCTTCGTAGCCGCCGAAGGCGACGTGCAGTCTTTCGCGAATCTCACTGACGTCGAGGTGGTCTACGTGCATTTCTGGATCGAGGAACGGTCAACCATCGCCGCGCTTGATCCGGCGACGCGGTTGGTCACTATGGCGCGTCCGAGCCATACATCGCTCGTTGGCAGTCACGGCAGCCAACTCGCGGATTACTACTTCGACAACGTCTTCGAAGCGCTCACTGATCCGGGGGAGTGGTACCTCGATCGCGCCAACGGACGGCTCATTTACTTGCCGCTGCCTGGTGAAGATCCGGAGACAGCGGAGGTGTATGCGCCGCGCTGCCTGCAACTCATCGGCGTGGTTGGCAGTCCCGATGAACGGCAGTATGTCGAATTCCTGCGCTTCCGCGGTTTGACGTTCCGCCACACTGACTGGCGTCACCCGGATGTCAGCGACGGTGCAACCTTCATCGCCATCCCCGGCAGTGCCACCCCGGAAAGCCGACGCCATGGGCGCACCGACAAAGCGGCGGTGGATCAGGCGGCATGCGACGTGCCCGGCGTGGTCTACTTCGAGGCGGCGCGTCACTGCGGCCTCGAGGACTGCGTCATCGAGCACATCGGCTGGTATGGGGTGGAGATAGCCGACGCGTGCACGGGTTTGCGCGTGGTGGGCAACACCATTCGCGACCTGGGCGCAGGCGGAGTGAAAATCAACGGCGCCGCCGCACGCGGCCCGGAGCATCGCCGCACCGGCAATCATCGCATCACCGACAACATCATCACCGCCGGCGGACGCATTTTCCACAGCGCGGTGGGCGTATTATCGATGAATGCCTTCCAGGTGGCTATATGCCACAATCACATTCACGATCTCTTCTACAGCGGCGTCTCCTGCGGCTGGGTGTGGGGCTACACCGACAACGTGTCACACGACAACCTGATCGAGAAGAACCATATCCATCACATCGGGCAGGGACTGCTGTCCGACATGGGCGGCATCTATATGCTGGGCGTGCAGCCCGGCACCGTGCTGCGCGGCAACCTGATCTACGACGTGGTGAAGGCCCACTACGGCGCGTGGTGCATCTATCCCGATGAAGGGTCGAGCCACCTGCTGATCGAACAGAATATCTGTTATGATACCAATGGCGAGGTGTTTCATCAGCACTACGGGCGCGAGAACATCGTGCGCAACAATATCTTTGCCTTCGGTGGTGAGTCGCAGATTGCCCATGGGCGCGCGGACGCCGAACATCATGCCTTCACCATGGAGCGTAATATCATCATCACCGATGGCACGCCGCTCTTCTCCAGCGCGTATAACAGCCGGCTGGCCGACCGCAATCCGCTTTTCGTCGCCAACCTGTATTTCGACATTGCCGGTCGTCCAGTCACCTTTCACGACCGCAACGGCGGCATCACCCTCTCCCTGGAGGAATGGCAGGCGCTGGGGCAAGATCACTTCGCCCTGGTCGCCGATCCCCGGTGCAAGGACATCGCCGCCCGCGACTTCACCCTCGCACCCGATTCTCCCGCCTTCGCAATGGGTTTCGAACCGTTCGACCTGTCGGATGTCGGCCCGCGCCCGAAAGATGTACGGGAATAGGGGCTGAACCGTGGGAAGCACCGGTATGTGGCCTGGTGGTAAAGGTGCGAAGAATGCACTTTACCACCAGGCCACCG
Source organism: uncultured bacterium (assembly GCA_964472305.1). Taxonomy (GTDB): domain Bacteria; phylum Armatimonadota; class Hebobacteria; order CAIYQO01; family CAIYQO01; genus CAYYJR01. The sequence continues at coordinate 47,667 of CAYYJR010000018.1, read as the reverse complement.
CCGTTCTCAGGTCAATACTGCAATCGGTGGTTCGTACCCGATTCCTACGGTTGATAGGCTCCCCATCTTTTCGCGGCGTCGTAGCAGGCGATGATGTTTTCCGGGAGAATGTTGGCCTGCACGTTGTGGACCGGGGTGAAAATGAAGCCGCCACCGGGGGCGAAGATGCGCATGCGCTCGTGAACATGGGCGTCGATTTCGTCGGGGCTGGCGTTACCGAGCGTCCATTGCGTGTCGCAGCCACCACCCCAGAAGACGATGCGCCCGCCGAATTCGGCTTTCAAGCGCTCGGGTTCCATGTTGACCGCGGAGGTTTGCACTGGATTCAGGCAATCAAGGCCGGCGGCGATGAGCGGTTCGATGAGGTGGTAGATCGACCCGCAGCAGTGCAGGAAGGTTTTCATGCGGCTGTGCGCGCGGAACCAACCGCAGACGGTGGCATAGTGCGGGATAATCAGCTCGGCGGTGATTTCCGGGTTGATGTATTCACCGCGCTGGGTGCCCATGTCATCCGCGGCGATCATCCAGGCGTCCACATATTGCCCCACCGCCTGATCGACCAGCTTCATGCGCGCGACCGTCGCTTCCGCCGCCCGCGCCAGCCCGTCGTAGCAGTAGTTCGGTTCGGTCATCAGCAAGCACATCCAGTCTTCCCAGCCAATCCCGCCGAAGCCAGTGGAAAAGCCGTAGCCCCAGCCGCTCCCGAGCATGGCATATTCGGTCTCATCATGAATGGCCTTCGCACGTGCCGCCAGCCAGCTTAGCTCCTCGTCGGAGACGTTGGGCTGAAAGTCGAGGCTGTCGAGCGCGGGCATTGGCAGTTCGTCGGAAAAGTGCAGTGCATTACCGGGGATGCTGTCGAAGTAGTTGGCGCCCACCGGCATATGCGCCCAGCGGTGTCCGGAGCCATAGGTGAGAAACCACCCCGCATCTGCCGTCTTCTCCAGCGGCAGATCGGCGGGAAACGCGATGGGTGAGCCATCCCAGAAGGTATGTGGCGTCCACTGACCGTATGCCGCCGCTGAGCGCCAGGTGCTGCTCCACGGTTCCAATGGCACGATGTCGAATCCGAAGCGCCGGCGCACCGGTTCCTCGATCTCCGCCAGCATCTGCATGACATCATAGACATGCGGCGGCTCATTATCCAATCCCAGCGCTTTCTTGAGCTTGCCGTATGCGATGGCGGAGATGCCGGTCGAACGCATGCCGGAACAATCCACCGGTACGCGATCTGGTTGTTGAAAATGTAATGCGGCGCGCACGCGCTCGCGGGAAGTCATGGGCATACGTCGTTGTCCCCTGCTCTTGTATTTGCGGTTAGTCCACACTATATTGTTCTCTGACGCAACCCCTTCTCCTCTACCATCAAACATGGAGAGTGTAGTTCCATCATTGGCGGATGGAACAGTGGTGATCTCCGCGTGCGCGATGCCGCATGTCCTGTTTAGCGTGCTGCCAGCACAAATGACTGCTCTTCCACTTCGCGGGCGGTCTGTTCCGCCAGCGGGTCACGGCACACGCCGAGAATCGCGGAGAAAATTTCCTGTACCCAGGCATCGGCTTCGGTATCGACGAAAAATACGTGACGGATTACCTCGCCGTCCAGCGTCAGGGAAAATGCTTGCGCGTTTGCCGTGCCAAGGGCGTAAATGCGGGTAAGCGGAAATTGTCGCACCATACCGGAGTGCGCCGCACGCCAGAGCAGTGCCATGCGGGTCAGGAAGAGAAAGCCGTGCGCGCTGTCATCCCGCTGCTGGCTATTGTACCAGGCGGATCGATGGGCAAAGATGGGGGAAGGGGGGAGGGGAACAGGCTCCGCGACCGGCGTGCCCGGCAATGATTCCGCCGTGGGAAGCGGCGATTGCCGTTGTTGCAGGCTCTCCAGATGGCAGCGGCAGCGGGTGAAGTGCGGGGAATTTTCCCCCACGGTGCGGCGGTGTATCTCCAACGCTTCCCCTGCCAGCACCACCGCCTCGGTAATACGGTCCAGCGCGATATAGACACGCGACAGGTTGTCCAGCACGTCGGCGGTCAGCGCATCGGCGCGCTCGAGCTGCCGGCACAGCGTCAGCGACTCGCCGAGCAGCATCTCCGCGCGCGTGATATCGCCCGCTCGGCAGGACAGTGCGCCCAGCATGTTCAATCCGTAGGCATATTGCCGCTGTCCGCGCATGCCGGGCAGGGTGTGCGCGCGCGCAGAACCGCGTAGCGAGCGGAATAGCCTCGGTGTACCGTTGCTTCGCCCACAACGCCCACACCTCTGCTGATAACTGCGCCAGCTCATCCGCCATGAATGTTGCCCCTTCGCAGTGGTGCGTCGACCGGAACAAATATCTTTTCGCTATTCGTGCGTACAATCCCTGCCGGTGGCGTGTTGTTGCGCTGTCGTTTTGTCAGGGGATTGGTCGTTTCGAAACGGCCATCTATCACCAGCGTTACCACCGGGCAGACGTCAAAACAGCAGCGCCGGGGGGAACGCATTCCCTCCCGGCGCATGTTGTGCGGTGACGCCGCGGTTACACTGATTCCATCTCTTCGGTTTGGAAGATACTCGGCAGGTGTGCTGCCAACCGGTTCAGTGCCTGGACGTAGGCCTTGGCGCTGGCGTCGATAATGTCGGTGCTGGCGCCTCGCCCACTGAAGATATGCCCGTCATGATCGCTGATGCGCACAGTCACCTCGCCCAGCGCGTCGGTGCCACCCGTCACCGAATGCACGACGTAATCCACCAGGCTATGCGGCAGTTTCACCATGTCGCTGATGGTCTTGTAGACCGAATCCACCGAGCCCACGCCCACGCCCACGCCGATTTCACCGATAGACATACTCTCGCAGATCAGCCGGATGGTGGCGGTGGGCAGGATATTCGAACCGGTGACCACGTGCATATAGTCGAGGTGATAACGTTCGGTTACCAGGTTCGTCTCATCCATTACGATGGATTCCAGATCACGCTCGGTGATCTCCTTCTTCTTCTCCGCGATCTCTTTGACACGCAGCACGACTTTATCCAGTTGATCGTCGGCCAACTCGTAGCCCATCTCCAGCAGTTTACGCAGGATGGCATGCTTACCGGAATGGATGCCCAGCACCAGCTTGCTACCGCCGGCGCCGACGTCCTCCGGGTTCATGATTTCGTAGGTGAGCTTGTTCGACAGCATTCCGTGCTGATGAATGCCCGATTCATGCGCGAAGGCGTTCGCACCGACGATAGCCTTGTTCGGCTGCACCTGAATGCCGGTGACATCGCTCACCAGGCGGCTGGCACGGGTGATTTCGTGCGTGTTGATATTCGTCTGGGTACCGAAGCGATCGCAGCGGGTGCGCATCGCCATCACCACCTCCTCCAGCGCTGCGTTGCCCGCTCGCTCGCCCAGACCGTTGATAGTGCATTCCACCTGCCCGGCGCCATTACGCACCGCGGCCAGTGAATTCGCGACCGCCAGTCCCAGGTCGTTGTGGCAGTGCACGCTGATGACCGCTTTGTCGATATTCGGTACACGCGACCGAATGGTTGCGATCAATTCGCCGAACTCTTCCGGAATCGCGTAACCAACGGTATCCGGAATGTTCAGCGTGGTGGCGCCGGCGTCGATAACCGCTTCCAGAATCTGGCAGAGAAAGTCTACGTTGGAGCGGGTGGCATCCTCCGCGGAGAACTCCACGTCATCGCACAGCGTGCGTGCCAGCGTCACCGCCTTCACCGCCATCTTCAGCACTTCATCACGCGTCTTGCGCAGCTTGTACTCCATGTGGATGTCGGAGGTGGCCAGAAAGGTATGAATGCGCCGGTGCGCTGCTGGCGCGAGTGCTTCCGCCGCGCGGCGAATGTCCAACTCGCTGGCGCGGCACAGGCCGGCGATGATCGGCCCCTGCACTTCGGTGGCGATAGAGCGCACCGCCTCGTAGTCGCGCTCTGACGAGATGGGGAATCCTGCCTCGATGACATCGACACCGAGGCGAGCAAGCTGACGAGCGACCTCCAACTTTTCGCCTACATTCATGCTGGCGCCGGGCGATTGCTCGCCATCGCGCAGGGTAGTATCGAAAATTCGAATCGTGGTCGGCACGATCCCCTCCTTTCCGCCGGCTGCGGCGTCGACGATAGTATGGAACAGGTCATCCCATTGCACCGGCGCGGCCTGGCCGAATGTTTCGACGTCGTTCAGTACCGCCAACATGCGCTCGCGCAGCTCCGCCGAGGGTTGATAGCGCTCCTGCAGTAACTCGGACAGGTAGCCCGCGCTGCAACCAAGCTTCCGGGCAAACTTCGCCTGACTCAAATTACGACGAGACAGTGCGGCCAGCAATTCCTGACGTCTGACCAGTACCGTGGACATGGGTTTCCCTCCCCGTTTGGTTTATTACCGAATAATACATGAATAACACCGAATTGTCAATGGTGTTCTAAGACATCGCTTATCTTGTCGGAAGAAGCATGGTGTTATTGCATATCCGGGCGTCGAACAGGAGCAAGCGGAGCAAGGGGCACCTTGTCAGGAATTATGACAGAAACGTCGCGGCAGCCGGCAGGAGTCGCCACGGAGACAGCGAATGAAAAGAGTGAACGATTTTATTTGCTGTAGGGAACCCGTGCCGAAGTTCAATCAAAACGAGTTGCGATCCATCGAGACGGCCTATCACACCGGTCGCGAACTAGCAGATGCCGGCCTGCTGGAAGATGCCATTCCCTATTTTGATCAGGTGCTTCGTCGTCTTCCCCGCCGCCGGCGCGATCGGATTTATCGCATTGAAGGCACCGGGAAACGCCGTCTCCCTGAAGGGGTGCTGTGGCTGCCTACCATCTTTCGCGACGCCTTGCTGGCCAAGGCCTTCTGTCTGAATGAATTGGGACGCCCCGACGATGCCTTTGCGCTGCTGGAACGCGCGGTGGAACTGGATCCGGAAAACCCGCAAGTCTACGCGGAGCTTGGTTTCACTTTGAGTTCGCAGGACAATCTGGAGATGGCACAGTCTGCCTATATTTACGCGGCGGAATTGGAGCCGGATAATCCCGCGCATCATCGCGCACTGGCGCGTATCGCCCTGATGGCCGAACGGTTCGACGAGGCGCGCGGCATGGCGACGCGCGCGCTGGAACTGGACCCCACCTCGGTGCATGCGCTGCATTACCTGGCATTCGCCGAATATCGGCTGGGGAACATCAATCACGCTATTACCGCGCTGGAGCGCGCGTACCAATTGGCGCCCACCGATCCGGAGAGCGTGCGCCGCCTAGCCACCACGCTGCGCGAGGCCGGGCGCGTACGCGAAGCAATCGCCTGCGTGAACGAATTTCTGCAAAACGACCTCAGTGACCCGGAAATGCTGGGATTGATGTTCGACCTGTTGCAACAGGACGGCACCGCGCCCGAACTACTGCCGTACGCGCGCCGCCTGCTGACGCGCAACCCGCAGGACCCCAACGCGCTCGACCTGCTGGCGTGGGGGTATTACCAGCAGAGCAATCTGACCGAGGCGCGCGAGATTCTATGTCGGTTGGTGCAAATCGATCCGACGCAGCCATACCACCATTTCAAGCTGGGAGTGGTCTACCAGGCGCTCGGTCAACTACCGCCGGCGATGGCCTCCTTCCAGCGCGCCGTTTCGCTGGAGCAAGGCGGCGATGTGGAAGCAATGGCATTGGAAGCAATCACTGTACTCGACCAGGTGCAGATCGAGCAACTGGTCGCGCGCGTGCGCACCGATGCGCGTTTCCGCCACCACCTGCAATCGCAGACCGAGTTGGCGCTACACCAAGCCGGCATCCTGTTGAGCCCGCTCGGTCAGATGATGCTGCAGACAATGGATTTCAGCGATGATGCCGATACCTCCAATGACACCGGGCCGCGCGTCATCCACTGATCCGGCAGCTGTTGACGACGATCATGCGGGGCGGGCGAGTGCCCGCCCCGCGCTGTTAAACGAGGGAACAGCTATGACCTGCTTACCCACAGCCTACGGCGTGCGCATCCTTACCGCGCCGGATGCCGACGCCGTCGCACGCGAGTTGGCCCGCACCGGTTGCGCGCCGGAAGACGTGTATGCGCTGGCGTCACACGGGGTGTGGCTGCTGGTGCGATTGGAGCGAGCGACCATCGCCGTGGCACAGCAACTCCGGCGCGCCATGCGCGACGCCGGCGGCGAGGCGGCCATCCCCTGCGCCGCGGATGCGGGCGGCGTGGTGTTGCTGGGCACCGAGGCACAGGTGCGCCAGGCTGCAGCGCGGCTTGCGCCCGACCCCGCGCTGGCGGCAATCGCGTCGGCGATCATGAAAACAATGCGTTGCTACGACGCCCGCGGCGGGGAATTGCGCTGCGGTCCGTATCGGTTGCCGCTTGGTGCAAAAACCTGGGTGATGGGCATCCTCAACGTCACCCCGGATTCCTTTTCCGGCGACGGCATTGGTGGAGACATCGACGCCGCGCTCCGTCAGGCGGAGCAGATGCTGACGGAAGGCGCTGATCTGCTGGATGTGGGTGGGGAATCGACACGGCCAGGCGCGCGGGAGGTGCCGGTCGCGGAAGAACTGCGCCGGGTAACGCCGGTCGTGCAGGCGCTGGCCACGCGCTTCCCGGTGCCCATTTCGGTGGATACCTACAAGAGCGAAGTGGCGCGCGCCGCGCTGGACACCGGCGCCACCCTCGTCAACGACATCAGCGGTTTGCGCTTCGATCCGGCGATGGCACGCACGGCGGCGGAGTATCATGCGGCGGTGGTAGTGATGCACATCCAGGGTACCCCGCGCACCATGCAGCTTCACCCGCACTACGACGACTTGATGACGGAGATCTGCGCCTCCCTGCAGGAATCCACCGCCCTTGCCATGGCGGCCGGCATCCCACCCGAACAGGTGGTACTCGATCCCGGCTTCGGTTTCGGCAAAACGCTCGAAAACAACCTGGAACTGCTGCGCCGCCTGCGCGAGCTGCGCTCCTTTGGCCAGCCGGTGCTCATCGGCACCTCACGCAAATCCAGCATCGGCAAGATTCTCGGCGATTTGCCGCCCGAAGAGCGTGTCGAAGGCACCGCCGCCACCGTCGCCCTCGCCATCGCCCACGGCGCCGACATCGTCCGCGTGCACGACGTCAAGGCCATGGCGCGCGTGGCGAAAGTGGCGGACGCGGTGGAACGAAACTATGCCGAGTAGTTCCCCTCGTCGCCATTCCCAGTGCTCATTGACGAAGTCAGCGGTGTCCCGTTATCATGCAAGCAAGTGCCAGGCCAGCATGCCGCGAACATCTCATCCTGGAAGGAGACAGACGATGATCGGATTTTTCAAGGGGCAACCTACCGACTATATTATGAAGTATGTCGCCGGTCAAATTGTTAAGGAAGGGCCTGGTTTAACCTTTTACTACCTTCCCTACAATACGCAGATCGTCGCCATTCCCACCAGCAGCACCGATGCGAACTTTGTCTTCAACGAAGTGACGAACAACTACCAGGCGGTCACCATTCAAGGGCAATTTACCTATCGTATTGTCGAACCGCGCAAGGCCGCGTCGCTGTTGAATTTCGCCATCGATCCCCGGTATGCCCGGTATGTTTCCGAAGACCCCGAACGCCTTCGCCAGCGCATTGCGAATATTATCCAGATGGAAACGCGACGGGAGGTGCAGCAACGCAGCTTGGAGGAAACTCTCTGCGACTCACAGGCGATCGCCGTAACGATATTACAGCGTATTCGCGAGTCGTCGCTACTGGAACCGATGGGTACGGAGTTGTTAAGTGTCTATTTCCTTGCTGCGCAACCCACGCCTGAAGTCGCCAAGGCACTGGAGGCCAGTTATCGCGAATCGTTATTGCGCAAAGCGGATGAAGCGATTTATGCGCGTCGCGCCGCCGCGGTCGAAGAAGAACGCAAGATTAAAGAGAATGAATTGAGCACCGATATCACGCTCGAACAGCAACGCCAGCAATTGATTGACATGCAAGGGCACAACGCGCAACAGGAAGCAGAACACCGAGGAAAAGCGTTGGAACAGGAAACCGAGTACAAAGCGCGCGCAATCGAGCGGGAAGCGGAGTCGCGCGGCAAAGCATTGGAGTTGCAATTAGGGCCGTATCGCACACTGGATCCACGCGCGATCCTGGCATTGGCGATGCGTGATCTAGGTGCCAATGCCGCGCAGATCGGCAACCTGACCATCACGTCGGAAATTCTTGCGGAACTACTCAAGTATCAGCATCCTGAAGGATAGACTGATCTCCGCCGGCTGGATGCAATGATGTCTGATATCGACAAAATCATCATCATCACGAAGAAAACCGCCCTTGAGGAATTGGTCGAGCGCTTCAATACACGCGAGCAAGCGCGCTTCTATCTTGAGCACATGGGGGCGTCCTTCGTGGAATACCAGGCGGCCCATGATGCATACGTCGCCGCGCTGGCCACCCTCAAGCGCGATTTACCGCAGGATATTCGCTGCCAATTTGTCGAGCGGGGATTTTTACCAACGTTCTGTTTCGGCAAGAGTGACCTGGTGGTGACACTTGGTCCTGATGGGCTGGTGGCAAACACGGCGAAGTATTTATCCGGTCAATCGCTGCTGGCCTTGAATCCCGACCCCGCGCGCATTGACGGCATTCTGGTTCCCTTTCCAATCGACATGGCGGCGACGATGCTGCAGGCTGTATTGCATGAGCGGTATACTCTGAAGCATATTTCGATGGCCCGCGCCACGTTGAACGACGGCCAATCGCTATACGCCGTCAACGACCTGTTCATCGGTCAGCGGACGCATATGTCGGCACGGTATCGTTTGGCCATTGGGCGGAAAGCCGAGCATCAATCTTCCAGTGGGATCATCGTCTCTACCGGCGCGGGCTCGACCGGCTGGTTTCGCTCAATCATCACTGGCGCAGCGGAATTGATGGCCGATTACACCGCTGCCGATAACCTACGCGTCGTCGCACAACGGTATCGCTTTGATTGGGAGGCGGATTACCTGTATTTTAGCGTTCGCGAGCCGTTTATCAGCCGGATTTCAACCGCCTCACTCGTGTTTGGGCGCATCACCGGAGAGGAATACCTGGAAATCACCTCGCAAATGCCGCAAAACGGAGTTATCTTTAGCGATGGCATCGAGGCTGATCACCTCCCCTTTAACAGTGGAACCATCGCGCGCATCGGTCTGGCGGATAAGAAAGTGCATCTGATCGTTGGGACGTAAGCACCGCCGTTTTACCAGCGTGCCTCTTCCTGAAAACACACTGGGAGCAACCCTTCGGTCACTCCCAGCACTGCATGCGGCGTATCACGAACCACGCACGATCCCTCACACTTCCATGATTTCCGCCACCTTGTGGTCGTGGGCCTGGTCGAGTTTGCGAATGTAATCGTCGGTCAGTTTCTGAATCTTCTCCTGCGCGCGCTTGGATTCGTCTTCGGAGATGGTACTCGCCTTCTCCTCCTTCTTCAAGTGTTCGATAGCGTCGCGGCGGACATTGCGGACAGCGATCTTGCCGTCTTCGGTCTTTTTGCCGGCCAGTTTGGCGTATTCCTTGCGGCGCTCCTCCGTCAGCGGGGGCAGCACCAGCCGGATGACCTGGCCGTCGCTATTCGGATTCAGACTCAGATCGGAGTTCAGAATTGCTTTGCTGATGGGGGCCAGCATATTCTTGTCCCATGGGCTGATCACCAGCACGCGCGGCTCCGGCACGGAGATATTGCCAACCTGGCTGATCGGGGTTTGCGTGCCGTAGTAATCGACGGTAACACCATCAAGCATTACCGGATTGGCGCGTCCGGTGCGGATGTGGCGAAATTCTTCCACTGTCGCGTCCAGCGCGCCTTGCATGCGGTGTTCGGTGTCGTGCAAAATCTCGGCAATCGTCGGCATAGCGTTCACCTCATCAACGGGTCTTCACGACCCGGATATAGATACCATTCGCGACCCTGGCGGGCATTCCTTCGCAACACAAGCGGCAATTTCGTGAAAAAGTGCCGTTTTGCCGCCCTCCACTCGTCACTTCTCCTCCGGTTCGGCTTCAATCGTGCTCCCCACCGCTTCACCCATGATGGCGCGCAGCAGGTTGCCCGGGGTGCGCATATCCAGCACCAGCAGCGGAATGCGGTTTTCCATGCTCAACGAGATGGCGGTGGCGTCCATTACCTTTAGCCCCATCTTCAGCGCATCCATGTAGGTCAGACGCGTGAGCAGCTTCGCGTCGGCGTTGTTTCTCGGATCACGGTCGTAGACGCCTTCCACGTTGGTAGCCTTGATGATGGCCTGGGCGCCTACCTCCGCGGCACGCAGCGCGGCGGCGGTGTCGGTGGTAAAGTACGGATTGCCGGTGCCGGCGGCAAACACCACGATACGGCCTTTTTCCAGGTGGCGCACCGCACGGCGGCGGATATACGGTTCGGCCACTTCGTGCATGGCAATGGCCGATTGCACGCGTGTCTGCACGCCCACCTTCTCCAACGCGTCCTGCATGGCCAGTGCGTTCAACACGCTGGCGAGCATGCCCATATAATCGGCGGTCGTGCGCTCGATGCCGCCATGCTTGGTGCCGGTACGCGCGCGGAAAATATTGCCGCCCCCCACCACCACGCCGATTTCCACACCCTGATCGTGGATCTCCTTGAGTTGCTCGGCCATTTCGATTACCACGTCGGGATCGATGCCGTAACCTTTCTCACCGGCAAGCGCTTCACCGGATAACTTAATCAATACGCGTGCATAGCGTGGGGTCTGCTCCATAGTGCTGCATCCTCAACTTCCGCGGCGATTTGCCGGCGCCGGGGCGCCGGGCGACTTCTGGCACGTATTATACCGAAGAGTGGCATCACCCGTAAATATGACGACCCTCGTGACTGAGGGTCGTCATTGGTGAACAAGGTAAGTAGACGGGTATTACGCTGCCGACTGCCGGGCATCCTGGTTGACGCTTTGCATCGCTTCCTCGCGACTCATCACTTTATTATGCAAACTCCGCATGTGCTGCATCATCTTCTCCGCCAGTTGCTCCTTGGTGTCCGCGCTCAGCGTCACCTTGTCATCCGCACAATAGTAGGTCCACGCCATGGAAACCTCCTTAACCGATACAGAATGTGTCGGCAATTATGGTAACGCACGCAACGCGGATAGCGGGACATAATTTCGCACAGTCGTGGGGGCGTAAAGACGATTAGGATACACAAGAACGGAACATGGGCAATGAGTGGAGTTGCCCATGTTCCGTCGCTCCCGATGTTTAATACCCCAATTCACGCAGACGGTTGAAAGTCAGGCCTTCGGTGCCTCCATGGTGCGCGAGCAGTGTGCCGAGGTAGCGAGCAATAAGATCGGCTTCCAGGTTGACCGATGTGCCGGTGGTGAGGATGGAGAAGGTGGTGGCGGAGAGGGTGTGCCGAATGAGCGAGACGGAGAAGGCGTCGCCGCTCACCTCGACGACTGTCAGGCTCACTCCGTCCACGGCGATAGAGCCTTTCGGCGCAACGAAAGCAGCGATCTCCTCCGGCAGGCTGATGGTCAGCACCCGCTCCTCGCCTACGCCGGCAATGCGCCGCACGGCGCCTACCGCGTCGACGTGACCGCTCACCAGATGTCCGCCCAGGCGGCTGTCCAGCCGCATCGCTCGTTCCAGGTTCACCGTGTCACCCGCGGAAAGCCGGCCCAGCGTGGTGCGTTTCAGCGTCTCCGGCATCATGGAGAGCCAGAGTTGCGACGGTTCGATACGCTCGACGGTCAGGCATGCGCCGTTGACCGCCAGGCTGTCGCCGATGCGCATGTCCTCGCGCACGCGCTGGGCCTGCACTGCCAGCCGCGCCACGTTGCCTTCGCGCCGCAATGCCGCGACGATGCCGAGTTCTTCGATGATGCCGGTGAACATATCCTGAGTGTCGTGTTTTCCACGGCGGCTGTCAAGGTGTGGGATGACGTTGCGCGCGGATGGCGGAAGATGCGCCTTGTCAGTCCGGGCGATGTCGGGTACGATGTGGCGAACATCGCGAAGAAAATGGAGGATCAGCATGCATATCATTCTCGCCTGTGCCGGCGGCATCTCGACCAGCCTGCTTGCCAACAATATCACCATCCTCGCACGCGAACGCGGCATTGAGGTCACGGTCGAGGCAATGAGCACCAGCGCACTCGACGAAGGGCAGTGGCGCAAGGCGGATGTGGTGCTGGTCGGGCCGCAGATGCGCTTCCAACTCGACGAAGTGGCGGCGAAAGGTGCGACGTATCACGTGCCGGTGGCGGCAATCCCCCCGCAGGATTATGCCATGGCTAACGCGCAGCATGTGCTGGAGCAGGCCAGCACGCTGGTGGAGAATCAGGCCTTCCATCGTGAAGCCGGGCAACCGTATCATCCGGAATGAAGAGGAATCCCTTTTTTTGCGGCGAAAAAGGGAATCGTGCATTTGCACAGTAACAATTGAAGTCACACGCATTTTAAAAGGAGGACGTGCATGTACCCCGATAATCTGAAATATACCGCCACCCATACCTGGGCAAAGCTCGACGGCGAGATCGCGATCGTGGGAATCACCGATTACGCGCAGGAACAGCTTGGCGAGGTTGTCTATCTGGACCTGCCGCAAGTGGGCGATGAGTTGACGGCCGGTGAGGTGATGGGGAGCGTGGAATCGGTGAAAAGCATCTCCGACCTGTACTGCCCGGTCAGCGGTAAGGTTATCGAGGTGAACGAGCCGTTGCTGGACGAACCCGGAAAAATTAACCAGGACCCCTACGCGGCATGGATGGTCAAAATCGAGATCGCCAGCCACGCCGAATATGACGGCCTGTTAACCGCCTCCGAATACCAGGCGAAGCTCGACTGATCCGAACCCTCCTGAAAAGCACAACGCAGCCCGGGGAGAACTTCCCCGGGCTGCGAGCATTTTGACGATTGAGGAATCCCGAAGGGCGTCCGCTTTCGTATTACTCGCCGCGCAGTTTTTTCCTAAGCAACTCGTTCACCACCGGCGCGTTGGCCTGGCCTCTGGATTGCTTCATGATCTGGCCGACCAGAAAACCGAGCGGTTTGTCTTCGCCGTCGGCATAGCGCCGGGCGGGTTCCGGATTGGCGGCGATCACCGCGTCGACGATCGCGTCAAGCGCGGAGACATCGGATATCTGCGCGAAGCCGCGTTCCTTCACGATGTGTTCCGGTGATTTACCGGTGTCGAACATCTCCGCAAAAACCTGTTTCGCCTGATTGGCGTTGATCTTGCCGCTCTCCACCAGGGTAATCAACTCCGCCAGTTGCTCCGGAGTCACCGGTGATTCGTCCAGCGCGATGCCCTTATCGTTTACCAACCGCAGCAGTTCGCCCATAATCCAATTCGAGACCGCTTTGGGGGGCGCGCCCACCTTCACCGCCGCGTCGACGAAGTCGGCAATGGCCTTTTCGGTGGTCAGGATGCGGGCGTCGTATTCCGGCAGGCCGTACTCCTGCACGAAGCGCGCGCGACGGGCGGCGGGGAGCTCGGGCAGGTTGGCGGCCAGTGCGGCCAGATAGTCCGGGGTGAAGACCATCGGCACCAAGTCGGGCTCGGGGAAATAGCGGTAGTCGTGTGATTCCTCTTTGCTGCGCATCGCCACGGTGATGCCGCGCACTTCATCCCAGAGCCGAGTCTCCTGCGCGATCTGGCCGCCATGCTCATACACCTCGGACTGGCGCTCGATTTCGTATTCGACCGAACGGACCACGGTGCGGAACGAGTTTAAATTCTTGATCTCAACGCGCTTGCCAAGTTTCGTCTCGCCACGAGGACGGACGGAAATGTTGGCCTCGAAGCGAATCTGTCCCAGCTCCATGCGCGCCTCGGACGCGCCGATGAATTGCAACAACTGGCGCATGTGCAGCATGTAGGCTTCCGCCTCCGCGATGCTGCGTAGATCGGGCGCGGAGACGATCTCCAGCAACGGTACCCCCGCGCGATTGAAGTCCACCAGGCTGAAGCCGGACGCGCCTCGCTCGTCGGGGTGAATCAGCTTGCCAGCGTCCTCTTCCAGGTGGATATCATCGATGCCGATGCGCTTGGGAACGCCGTCCACCTCGATATCGACCCATCCCTGCAGCCCGAATGGCGCGCGCTTTTGTGAAATCTGATAGTTTTTCGGCAGGTCGGGATAATAATAGTTCTTCCGCTCGAAAATGGAGGGCGAGGAGATGCGGCAATGGCACGCCAGCGCCACCCGCAGCGCATGTTCCAATGCGGACTGGTTCAGCACCGGCAGCACGCCGGGCAGGCCGAGACAGATGGGGCAGGTGTGCGTGTTGGGCGGCGCGCCCGGCTCCGTGCCGCAGCCGCAGAAGATCTTCGACGCCGTCGCCAATTCGGCATGGATCTCAAATCCCAGCACGGGTTCATACTCGGCCATCACGTCATCCTTTATGCGGTGAAATCGGCTGCATTATACTCGAATTCGCGGCGACTGGCAAAAGAAAACATGACGCGGGCTGAACCGTTCTCCGCAGGCACCCGCGGTGAAAATAGAGTGTGTGCCTGGGCGAAAGGCTGAGGAAATCATCTGATTCTCCGCAAGGCATCGCGCAACGAAAAAAGGGGAACGAGCAGAATCGGCGAAATATTATGCTATTCACCTCGAGTTACTGATGCCAAACAACGGGAGTAATACGACCGTGGACGAAGCAGTCACCCCCCCAACTGAAGAACCCATCACTACCTATGTGGTGCCGACGAACCCCGATGCCCTGCGCTTCATACCCCTCGGCGGGATCGGCGAAATAGGGAAAAATATGTTCGCCTATGAGTATGGCGGGCAAATTCTGATCGTGGACTGCGGACTGTTGTTCCCGGAAGAAGAGATGCTGGGCATCGACCTGGTCATCCCGGACATCACCTATCTGCTGGAGAACGCCGACCGCGTGCTCGGTATCGTGCTGACACACGGGCACGAAGATCACGTAGGCGCGTTGCCGTGGGTGCTGAACGAACTGATGCTGCCGGTGTGGGGCACACGGTTGACACTGGGACTGGTGCGTGCGAAGCTGACCGAGCACAGTTATCTGCCGCCGGTCGAACTGCACGAGATCGACCCGGATGAAATGCTGCAACTCGGTCCGTTTACCATCACTTTTTTCCGTGTCACCCACAGCATTCCCGATGGGGTGGGGCTGATTATCGACTGTCCCGCGGGCCGCGTGGTGCATACCGGCGACTTCAAGTTCGACCAGAGTCCGCTCACCGGGCCGCGCACTGAAGTGCAGAAGCTGGCGCTGGCAGCTACCGAAGGCAATATTATTGCACTGATGTCGGACGTGACGAACGTCGAACGCCCCGGCTGGGTGCCCTCCGAGCGTGAAGTGGCTTCCACACTGGAAGAAAAATTCTCCGGCGCGACGGGCCGCGTGATTGTCGCCTGCTTCGCCTCCAACATTTCGCGCATGCAGGAAGTGCTGAATGTCTCCGCGCGCTACGGACGCAAGGTGTGCGTGATCGGCCGCAGCATGCGCGCCAACATGGAGATCTCGCGCGAGCTCGGTTTCATCCACCTGCCTTCGCCGAACATGCTGATCGAGCCCGATCAGGTGGCCACGCTGGCGCCGGAGCAACTGACGGTGCTCACCACCGGCAGCCAGGGCGAGCCACTCTCCGCGCTGCGGCTGATGTCGGCAGGCGAACACAAGTATGTCAAGTTGAATGCCGGTGATCTGGTGGTCATCTCCGCCACGCCCATCCCCGGCAATGAGGATCTGGTCTACCGCACCATCAACCAACTCTTCCGCACCGGCGCCGAGGTGGTGTATCACGGCCACGATCAGGTGCACGTCTCCGGCCACGGCAACGAGGAAGAACTGAAGATGATGCTCACTCTCACCTCGCCGCGCTTCCTGGCACCCATGCACGGCGAATATCGCCACCTGGTGCGGTATCGCAAGGTGGCCGCCACGGTGGGGTATCCGCCCGAGCGCGTCTTTTTACTGCATTCCGGTGACGTGCTGGAGATGACGATGGAACATGCCGAGGTCATCAGCCAGGTGCCGGCAGGCCGCGTAATGATCGATGGCCTGGGGGTGGGGGACATCGGCACCGTGGTGCTGCGCGACCGCAAGCATCTGTCGCAGGACGGCGTGCTGGTGGCCATCGCCGGCATCGATTCGCAAACCGGCAAAATCGTCGCCGGCCCGGATATCGTTACCCGCGGTTTCGTCTACGCCCAGGAAGCCGAAGAAATCCTCGACGACGCCCGCGACGTGGTGCGCCGTACGGTGGATGCGCTGAACGTCGACACCAGCACCGACTGGGAATCCGCCAAAGCCGCCATCCGCTCCGCCCTCAACCGCTTCGTCTACGAACGCACCAAGCGACGGCCCATGGTGATTCCGGTGATTCTGGAACTGTAGGTGACGATATTTGCCACCGCGACACCATGACATAGCGGTGTAAAAAACGCCCGGAGTATATGCTCCGGGCGTTGAATATTTTTGGTGGCAGCGGCTGGATTCGGACCAGCGACCTAACGATTATGAGCCGTTTGCTCTACCACTGAGCTACGCTGCCATCCCGATTTGACGCGCATAGTATAGCGATGACGGCAGGGCCTGTCAAGGTTGGGCGCGACGCGCGTTGACGGCATGCAGCGTGAAACAACTGACTTCCGGGCGACAATTGAAGCGCATCACCAACGGCCATGTCATGCCGACGCCGCGCGTGGTGTAAATCTGCAAGGCGCGGAATTGGTGTAATCCCCAGGGAAAACGCTCGCTCAACGGCGGCAACAACGGTGCTCCGAGCCAGGGGAGGCGAATCTGCCCACCATGCGAGTGACCGGAGAGTTGCACGTCAATCGGATAGCGCGCGGAGAGAATGGCCATGTCAGGCTCGTGCGCCAGCAGGATGATCGCTTCTCCGGCGGGAATGCCTCGCAGCGTGCGCCGGTAGTCCGCGTGATTGCGCCAGGCGTCGTCAAGGCCGGCAATCCACAGGGTGGCTGTCCCCCGGCGCAGCGGAACCGCCTGGTTGCGCAACACGGTGATCCCCTGCGCGCGCAGCGCGGCGGAAACCGCCGGCGCGTCGATCCACAGGTCGTGATTGCCGAGAACGGCGATGACGCCGTAGCGGGCGCGCAAACCGGATAACAACCGGGCGCATTTCGGCGCATCATCGGCAAAGCCGGTCACGTAATCGCCGGTCAACACGACGAGATCGGGATGCTGTGCGTTGGCGCGGCGCACGGCCTGACGAATTTGCGCCGTATCCATGCCGAACGGGCCGTAGTGCAGATCGCCCAGTTGCACGATGGTCATTCCGTCGAACGCAGGTGGCAGGTGGGGTAGGGTGAGCGCGGTTTGCGTGACCTCCAGCCAGCGTGGTTCGATGAAGAGGGCATACCCCAACAGCAGCACGAACAGCGCCAGGATGAGGCATCCCGCGCGGCGAAGGCGCCGCTTGCACTGTGCCCATGCCGGTGTATCAGGGATTACTTTTGCCATAACCGCCAGAAATGGTGAACCGGCCCATGTCCGCTGCCCAGCGGCCAGGCATGCACGATAGCCTGGTGCAACCAGTGAATGCCCGCCTCAACCGCGTCGGGCAGCGGCAGGCCGCGCGCCAGTCCGGCGGCGATAGCTGATGATAGCGAACATCCGGTCCCATGTGTGTTGACGGTCGGCATGCGGGGGTGGGTGAAGCGCACGGGTTCCGCGTCCAGCGTCACCAGGATATCCGTAATCGTCTCGCCAGCCGCGTGACCGCCTTTCAGCAATACCGCCGGCGCCCCCAGCGCGAGCAGCGCCCGTGCCGCCTCAATCGCATCACCGAGTTGCATGCGGCCCAACAGACGCGCCGCTTCCGGCAGGTTGGGGGTGATGATCGTCGCCAACGGCAGCAACTGTTCAATTAGCGCCTGTACCGCATCATCGCGCAACAGCGCGTCTCCGCTTTTCGCCAGCATGACGGTATCGAGGACGATATTGGGTGTCCCGTACGCGCACAGGCGGTCGGCAACGACGGCAATAACGTCGGCGGAGGAAAGCATGCCGATTTTCACCGCGCCGATGGGCAGGTCATCCAGCACCGCGTCCACCTGTGCGGTGATGATCGCTGGGGGAAGGACGTTGATGGCGCGCACGCCGCGCGTATTCTGCGCGGTGACGGCGGTAATGGCGCTGGCGCCGTAGACACCAAGCGCCGCGAACGTTTTCAAGTCCGCCTGAATACCCGCGCCGCCGCTGGAATCGCTGCCGGCAATGGTCAGCGCGCAGGGATGCCGCGTCTCCATGCTCCACCTCCGCGTCACATCCTACCTGAAGTCGATGGGCGAGGGCAAGCCTTTCCTGAAAGTTGCAGACCGATAACGTCTGATAATATATCTTATGTATAAGTTAGCGAAAAGCTCGATTGGGATTGAGCGGTTGGCGGAACATACTATTCCGTGCGGAACACGTTCAGCCAATCGAGCAACGATGCCGGCGTCTCGATGAATGCGTCCGGACAGGCATCCATCGTAAATGCCGAACGCGGACGCAGCGTCCAGCCGACCACCACGGCACGCAGGCCGGCGGCTCGCGCGGCGATGACGTCGTCCGGGTTATCACCGACATACACGCCGGTCGTTGCCGGCGTGTCCAATTGCGCCAACGCGTGCAGCAACGGGTCAGGCGCGGGCTTGTGGCGCACGGTGTCTTCCTCCGCGACCACCACCGCAAAATACCCGTGCATGCCCAGGCCTTCCAGCGTCAGGCGGCAAATTTCGCGCTTCTTGCTGGTGACCACGCCCAGCCGCCGGCCATCGGCTTGGAGTTGCGTCAACAGTGCGTGGACGCCGGGAAACGCCGCCAGCAGCGCATCGTGATACACGGCATAGCGCCATCGATACCACGGCACCGCGCGCTCCAGGTCAATGGCGGGATGCAGCCGCTGCAACTGATCGCGCAGCCGCATGCCCCAATGCGGCAGCAATTCCTCGCGGTGCCAGACCCGCCCCGTTTCGTGTTCCAGCGTATCCGCGAAGGCACGCAGGATGATCTCATTGGTATCGGCCAGCGTGCCGTCTAAATCGAACAATACAACACCAGTATTGTTCATGCGGGTTTCCGCGCGACGTAAAAGATGCGTTCCGAACGCTTTCCGGCGGGCAGGAATGAGTAGGCGTCGAAGGCATCGAGGAATTCAAACCCGGCATCACGCAGGAACTGCATCACGTCGGCATGCCGGTGCGCGCGCTCCTTGTGTATTTCGCGAAAGGCGCGGCCATCCGGCAGGTAGAACTGCATATCCACCGTTGCGATGCGCGAGCGCGGATTATAGCTGGCGGTCCACACATGCTTTACTTCCGCGTCGTCGTCCGATAGATTATCCTGCGAAAACAGGTTGTGTTCCAGCGCATATTCCCCGTTCAGGTCGAAGATGCACCCGCCCCCCGGCCGCAGGCAGCGAAATATCCCGGCAAACGTCGCCTGCAACGCGCGCGCGGTGAGTATGTAATTCAAGCTGTCGAACAAGCTGATCACCAGATCGAACTCCGCCGGGAAATCCAGTTGCGTGGCATCCTGGCAGAGAAACGTCGGGCTCCCCTCCCCCAGCGCAGCGGCCTTTTTCGTCGCCTCCGCAATCATGCGTGCGGAGATATCCACCCCGGTGACGCGATAGCCTTCCTGCGCCAGCAGCAACGCGACCGTGCCCGTGCCGGTGGCAAGATCGAGGATGCGGCTCGGTTTCCAGCGGTAGCGCTTGCATAACCGCCGCAGGTATTGCACCCACTGGCGATACGGCACCACCGACATCACCTCGTCGTAATACGGGGCAATGGCATCGAACTGGTCGGCGAATCTGAGATCGTAATCAGTCATGACGACTAATGGTACTCGATTTCCCACGAAAGATGAAGGACCTGGGTTCCACCACGGGATGCGTGCGCTTGCATGAATACGATCTACTCCCACCTTGGCGAAGAAGGTCAAGGGCCAGTGGCTGGAGCCGAGGTATCCCGATGTGCCGCTATTTCGCTAGCAGCGTGGTTCCGTCGAATGCGCCGCGCACGGTAATGGCACCATCGGTGGTAATCACTTCGGTAATGGTACCGCTGAATTTATCGCCCAGATATTCGCGCAGCGGCAGTGTAAAGCAGGCGTTGTTCAGTATGGACGAGTGGACGGGAAAGCCCGCTACAGTCATCCGCGTCGGGCGCAGAGCGACGCCACCGGTGGCGGAATCCGGTGCAAACTGGCCCGTCACGAGGATGGGCACGCGCCGGCCGGCGGTGGTTTCCCCTTCCCCGATGAAGGTCGCGCCGGTCTGCCGCGACAGCGTAACGCTGAATGTCTCCGCGCGCATCGTCAGTTTTTCGGCTTTCGGTGAGGGTTGCTTGCGAACGAAATCGGTGAAGTCGGCGGCGGTGAGCATCACTTCAAAGGTGCCGGCGCCGACGTGGGTAATACCGGGTGTATTGCCGACGGTCACCTCAATATCCCGCACGGTGATTTTTGCGGCGGTCACCTTTGCCGACCGGGGAAGTTGTAACTCGGCGCCGGTGATCTCCAGGCGAGGAATGCGCGCTTTATTGGCCCCGATAAGCTGAATGGGCGCGTTGGTGAGCTGGAGATGCTGCGGATTACTGACGAGTTTCCCGACCGCCCGGCGCAGTTGCGCGTTCATCAGGCTGGTCGCCTTGCGCTGTGCCAGTCCCCATGCCGTAACCAGGATGACCAGCACGACCGCGCTGATGATGAGCCATCTCTTCATCGCAGTCACCTTACGGCAGCAGCGACGGATTGATGCCTGTCACCGTCGCCTGAATTGCCACCGTGCCGTCGCCGGTCGTAATGCGGGAAATCTGGCTGATCAGCGGCCAGTCGGATACGGTGATGATGGGATTCAGCCGTCCCAGGGTATCGCGTACCAACTTATGACCGATCGAAGCCTTGCCCAACGCGACGGTGAGTATGCGGAAATCCACACTCCCATCCACACGCGATGGCATCAGCGTGCCGGTGGCTGACACCGGCACCTCACCCAAGAGCGGTACCGCGAGCTGGGCAGCCACGGTCGTGTTGGTTTTACGCGAAAAAGCCACGGCAAGCGTATCGAGCGGAATGCGCCCCCCGCCGCCGAAGGAGATGCCGCGCTGGCGCAGGAACTGCGTCACCGCATCGTCAGTGATGGTGACGGTGTAGCTACCGCCGCCCACGCCGATAAAATGGAACGGCGGGCCGGAGACATCGACGTCACGCAGCACCAGTTTAACGTGTGCGACCCGCGGGCCGCCGCGCAGCACAAGGTCATCACCCTGGACCACCAGCTTGGCAATACGCGCCTCGCGCAGGCCGATCATTCGCACCGGATCGTTTCGCACCGCCAGCTTCTGCGGATTGACGAAGAATCCCTGACACAGTTGCGTCACCTGCATTGCGATGACGCGGGTGGCATTGCGCTGCCACCAGGCATTCAGTCCTGCCAGCGCCACTCCCAGCACGACGAGAAAAATGAGGAATCGTTTCATCAGCGGACATCCTTTCACACAATGCGCCGCAACCCCGCGGCACTATTCCTTCGGCTTCTCCTCGGCACCCGCGACCGGTTCGGAGGCGCCCGCAAGCGACTTTTTAAATTCCCGTATACCTTCACCCACCGAACGCGCCAGTTCGGGCAATCGCTTTGGCCCGAACAGCAGGAAGGCCAGTACGACCAACACGAGAATTTCAACCAACCCTGGTGGATTCATGGTGCACCACTTTCGACTGTCCATCCGCATGTGGACAGCCACGTTAACCATCAACGAGCAGTATACCCATTGTATCGTGTTTTCAACAACAAGGGAATCAACGCCACCGCCGGAAAAAATGCGCGGATATCCGCCACGTCGCACGAAACCGCCTTGACAACCCCGCGTCGCTTTTGTATCATATGCCCGTAACCAGCCGAAGTGGCGGAATGGCAGACGCGCTTGGTTCAGGACCAAGTCCCGGATTCGGGGTGGAGGTTCGACTCCTCTCTTCGGCACCAATTACACAGAACGCCGTACCAGGGAACACCCGGTACGGCGTTTTTGCGTATTGGTCGAAACCTCGCTCGGCGGCATTGCCGCTGTCCCTCCCCTTCCCCGCTTGCCGCGCTAATGGAAAAGCGCGCCCCACCAGCCGCCCACGGCGTGGATGAGGAAGTCGAAGCGATTGATGACCAGCGAGAAACGCGCCATGACCGTGGTGCCGAAAATGGCGCCTAACGTGATCATCAGGAAATACCGTCCGGCTACCGCCGGCTGGCGCATAATGCGCGAACGATGCTCGACGGAGAAGAAGAAATACGCCAGCGTGCACAGCAGCACGATGATGAAGACCAGCGAAAAGGGATGCCAGTAGAGACCGAGCCACGCGATGTTGTTCCCGGCGGCTCCATCAGGTGTCGTGTAAGTGGTGATGGGCGGCTTGAACGAGGTTACGAGCTGCGGCCCGAGCAGCCCGATGAACTGCTGCAACACATTGCCGCCGAAAAAGCCCATCAACGCGCCGAGGATGAAGCGGTTCATCCAGGTGATTTTCGGGAAATAGACGGTGAAAAAAAGCAAGCCAAACAACAGCGCGAAGATCAGCCACCATTCCCCAAGCCCGCCGGGATTTTCCGCAGTCGCCGGCGCCAGCACGTTCGGCACCATCGGCACCAGCCATTTCGGCTGGATGAAGGCCACCCAGGTGATGACGATAGAATAACCGGTCGCAAGGCCGATGAAGATGTGCTCGCAAAAGCGAAAGATGGGATTCTCTTTATAGAGAATGGACATGATGCCGAGAGTCGCGAGCACTCCCAGCAGCGTCTGCCACTGCGGGTAATTCGCCGACTTGCCGGAATTCATCACCATGCCGACAACCACCAGCACGACCACGGCGCCCAGCAAGATGGCTGCCCAGACCGGTGATTCATCATGTGCGGCGCGCGGCGCCGCCGGAGTGGTGAGCTCGTCAGCCATTCGTGGTCTCCTTTGCGAGGGGCGGGGTCTGGCGGCGGGCCAGCAGCATGCCGAGGTTGCCCAGAATAATGAACGCAATGATAATGAGGTGGGCAATCCCCTGGGTGAACATCAACGTACGGGCCGACCGGTAGAGCTGGATGTCCGACAGATCAGCCGGCACAGTGGACTTGATTTTCCCGGCGGCGATGGTGCGCGCTTCCAGCTCATCCACCAGCCGTTCGTAATCCGCCGCGCCTTTCAGTCCGGGCAGCATGCCGATCATCTGTCCCGAATCCAGCAAGGGATACGCCTCCGTCGCCATCACGCCGGTGCAGGCATAACCGATCTGCAACCGCGGATCGGTTCTCGGCTGCACGATCTGGATCCAATCGAACACGCTGGCGGAGGCGGTCACCTCGATATGCATGGCAATATCGTTGATCGTCCTGACCTTCGCCATAATAGGGAACGTACCCACCGGCTTCCCCTCAACGCCGTCCACGCCCACCGTGCCGGGCACGTCTTTCGGGAATGATTTATAGAAAGCCAGCGTGCCGATCTGGTAGCCGAAATCGATCCAGTCCACTCCGTAGGTATAGCCGTATTGCTTCGCCAGTTCCGTCGCGATGGCATTGCCCAGCGTGGCGCCTTGCGGCTCGCTGATGGCAATGATGGCAAAGCGTTTGTGAGTCAGCATCAGATGGCGCAGCAACGCGCGCGCCTGGTTGCCGCTCTCGCCCAGCGTGCTGGAAGAAAAGGTCATGCCGATCAGAATAAGCTTCCCATCCTGCGGTGCCGACGGTGCGCGGTTGACTGTGTCGTATAATTGCTGCACGGGCGGTATCACTACCGGCGTGACGGGCTTGCCAAGGAGCAACGAGATGATCAATCCGGCGGAAAGCGCCAGATAGATCCATCGGCGATCGATGGCCTGCAGGCGTCGAAAAAACTCACCCATGTTTAAGACTCCTGTGAGAAGAACGCCCCGCGTTCGAGACTGAGCCAGATGCGCATCGCCATCGCCAGTCCGCCGATCGCGACGCCGATGCCCACCGCGCGCTGGCCGGGCATGTTGATCCAGTTCAGCAGCCAGGACGACAAGCGCTCCATGCGCAGATACCCCCAAATTGAATCAGGGTTGATCCAACTTGTCATGGCGACGCCAAAATTGACGAAACCCAGCATCACCAGCAGCGCGGCCGCCATCAGCAGGCCCGCTTCCAGTGTGCGCACGCGGAAGGCGCGATAGGCGGCAGAGGCGATATAGAAGGCTAGCAGCGCGAACATGGTCGAATCAAGATTGATCAACAATCCTCTGAATAATGAATTATAAACCGTCAGCGCGGGAGACGGGTCGGATTTACCGCCGTGCGTGATAAATCCGGCGATCAACATGGCGAACATTGCCAGGAAAAACGCCAGACTGTGATGCCAGCCTGCATGGCGCCGGAAGAGGCGTCGTCCGTGCACGATCGCCAAACTGACAATACCGAGACCGATCGTCCAGGCGATCATTATCTGCACGAAATCAGTGACCGGTTCCTCGATCAGGTTGATGGCGTTCACCTGGCTGCCATTCACCTCGTGGGTAGGCAGGAAATATTCCAGCAGGAAAAATAGACCGGCGACGAAGGTGATCCCGATGATCAGCCACTTTTTCGCCAGTGACGGCAACCGGTGCAGCAGATACATCACCCCCACGAACACCACAATGGAGAGGAGGATCGCCACGATGAACATGGGAACGTCCCGCACGGGGTGAAAGGGATTGAGAGTGCCCAGAAAATATTGAAAACGTACCAGAATCGCTTGCATCTCGGTTATACGCTCCATCAAACTGACTTAGCCGCTGTTTTTGCAGTCTGCACCACATCGCGTGGATCTCGTCAAAACAGTTGCTTACTTTTTATCAACCCGTTAGGCAATGCGCGTTCCCCGGCAGTGCTGGGGTGATTCGTTCGAAAGGCCGCGGCTGAACAGTGTATCAGGAGGATGCCCGTGTGTGCGAAAAATGAAACCCTCGACGGCAATGATCAATGATCAGCGTTTGGGTATCGAGCAGGGAACAGGACGGGCGCGCGGCGCATCGTCACCGGCGGCGTTGCTCCAGGCGCAGCAAGCAAAACGCCGTGACGATGATGATCACCGCCCATGAGATCGACAGCATCAGCAACGCGCTAAGAGACACTGCCGGTTTCCTCCTCGAAGTGAATGGTCTCGGGTACGCGAATTTCGGGCACATCGGCGTCGAGGCGGCGCATCCAGGCGAAACGCAACATCAGCATCATTGCCAGGAAGACCACACCCATCACCACGCGTGCGGCGATGACGTACGGTTGATCAGCGGCGGGGATATTGAGCAGCATCAGTTCCGGCACGGCGTCTGTCCATGCCCACCAGCCCAGCATGCCAATCAGATAGAGCGGGGTGATAACGGTCAGGATAAACTTGAAGATGCGCGGCACGCGAATATGGGCGCCGAAAGTGATGCCTTCCCACCCGCGCGCGATGCCCAGCACCCAGACGAAGACCAGCACTTCGATGAGCGCGCCTAACGGCAGCAGAATCTGCACCGCCCAGAAATCCATTTGATTGAGGAACTGGTGACCCCGCAGCAGCACCACCGGTCCCAGGTAGATCACCGTCAATCCCAGCAGCACCAGCGTCGCTTTGCGTCGCGCCCACCCCAACTCGTCCTGAAAAAACGCCAGAATCGGCTGCAGCAACGAGACCGACGAAGTGATGCCGGCGAAGAAGAGGAGCAGGAACCAGAGCGCGCCGACGGTCTTCCCCAGCGGCACCTGTTGGAACAGCAGCGGCAAGGCGAGGAAGGGGAGCGTGAACGGTGTGTGCTCCACGGCTTGCGTGATGGCCGGACCCATCAGCAGGAAGGCGACGGGCGCGACGATGCTGGCGCCGATGATCACTTCCGCGAAGGTATTCACCGAGACGGCGGTGAGACCCCCCAGCGCCACGTCGTCATCCTTGCGCAGGTAACTGGTATAACTGATGACGGCACCGAGTGCCAGACTGAGGGAAAAGAACACCTGTCCCGCGGCCGCCAGCCAGATGCCGGGTTCGTGCAGTTTCGACAGATCCGGCGCCCAGTAGTAATTTAACGCGTGATTGATGCCGGGCATCGTCAACACAAAAAGCATCAGGCCGCCTGCGACGAGGAACAGCAGCGGCATGGCCAGCATGTTCAGCTTCTCGATGCCCGCTTCCACCCCGCGGTAGACCACATAGAAGTTGATGGCCAGCGTAATCGCCAGCACGATGAGGGCAATCACCGGCAGCACAACCCCGGTACCCCCATCGCCGAGAAAATGATTGAGATACGAAAGGCCAGCGCGCTTCGATCCCTCCGTGAGTTCACCCAGGGCGGAGAAGAAGGTGTAGCCCAATGTCCACGATTCGACGTAGAGATAATAGACTACGATGATGAAGGGGAGATACAGTCCGAGGACACCGAGATATTTACCCCAAGGGCGCCGGGTGACTTGATCGTAAATGCCGGGCAGGCTGTGGCGCCCCCAGATGCCGCCGTAGCGTCCCAGTGCCCACTCCAGCCACATCAACGGTAAACCGAGCAGCACCAACGCGCAGAAATACGGAATCAGGTAGGCGCCGCCGTAAAGCGCGAGTTGGCTGGGAAAGCGCAGGAAATTCCCCAAACCAACAGCGCTGCCGATAACGGCCAGGATGACGCTGATGCGGCTCGACCAGTGCTCGGCTTTACGATAGACCATACGTTTGGCTTTCAAAACATGGAAATGCGCACTCACACTACCAAAGACACACGACGCTGTCAACGTGCATATGTTATTATATCTTCGCGCGCTTGTCGAAGATTCCTCTATTTCCGGCGAAAATGCATACCGGACAGGTGTGTCGAAATGCCGCCGTTGTTGCGGGGAGCCTTCATGGACGACTATGCCGGGAAGGAGGCGCCGCCGCCGGAGCGAAAAGAGAAATAGCGATGGCGCGGCATGGCAGCCATCCCCGGAGAGGAACGATCATGCGACATGGCCTGTACTGCCTCTGTATGCTGGCGCTCTGCCTGGCAGGATTCGGGATTACGCCCAGCCTGCCGCCGGCGGAAAAAGAGACCATCGGGACGCCGAACGGCACAGTGATGCTGTGGTACCGCACGCGCGTGCTGGAACTCGACCTTGACATGCTGCCATGGGAGCAAGGCACGCTGGTGGATTCCGGCGTATATCGCTTGCGCGACCGGAAAAACCGCGATATGCTGCAATATACCTATATCCGCATGTCGGTCACGCAAGCGAGCGACGAAATCCTCGCGTTTTACAGCAAACGGCTGGGCATCAATGTACAGCGCACCACGAATAAAGACACCGGTGAAATCATGCTGTTCAGCGGTACGATAAGCGACTGCCGCATTGTCACCCTCACCCCTGGCACGCAAGACGCGCACCTGCTATTGCAGCGCGTAAAACGTTTCCCCATCCCGCCACGGGAATACACCGCGCGCGAGCAGCAGATCATCCGCCTGCTGGACGAAGTTGCCGATACATATTGCTCCGCACAGCATGTCGCGTATACCATCGACCAACAGATCGAAACGCGTGAAGCAAACGAAAAGCCCCGGCAGATGACACCGATACGCTGGACGGTGGATTTCACCCGTCCCACCCGGTTGTCGGTCACCGCCATGGCGCAACAGGTGACCGGGCTGTCGATCGCGACGAAAAACGGCGTACTGGTTGTCACGCGTCCGGGAAATCCGGAGGAAACACGGCCGATCGGCGATGCCCTAACCATTGACAGCGCTCCAGAGTTGCAGGACGATCCGGTGGCGCGCATGATGCTCGGTGACTCACTCATCTCCCCGGAGGTGGACTACCTGACCCTGTTGCCGACCAAGGACGAGGGGATGAAGGTGGTACTCACCTTTCCGGAACAGCATGCCGTGCTGCATCTCTATCTGGATCTGGCGCGTAAACTGATCACGCGCAGTGAGATCGTCATGACTGTTGAAACGAGCCAGGCGCGCAGCAATCGCCGTTATTCGTATCTTGCATTGGAACACGCCGTCCCATCGCCGCCACAGCCGCAGACGTCACCGCCTGGGGCTGTGCGGGGAAAATGAACGGCGCACACGGAAATCAGCACTACCGGTGGAATTACCGCCTGTGGGTTGTTGAAACATCGTTATGGATGTTCTCGACAGCCTTGCTGGATAGCACGACCGTGCTACCGGTGCTCATCCAATCGCTCTCCGGCTCTCCGTTCCTCGCCAGCCTGATCATCAGTTTACGGTATGCCGGTCAAGGATGGCCGCAACTCATCTCCGCCAGCATCGTCTCCGGCAAAGCGTTGCGCAAACCCTATTATTTTCTTGCCGTCATCCCCGGGCGGTTGTTGCTGCTATGGCCTGCATTCGTGCTGCTCATGCTGCCCGGCTCCCCCACCCTCGCTCTCGGCGCCATCTTACTCGCCTACTTCGCCTTCTGGATCAGTGAGGGATTCTCTATCGTTCCCTGGGTAGACATGCTGGGGAAGACGGTTCCCGCTACCCGCCGCGGTCGCCTGTTTGCCGCGATGCATGTGCTGGGCGGCATCCTGGGCATTCTAGCCGGAGTGCTGGTGCGTGAGGTGCTCAATCACCGCAACCTGCCGTTTCCGACCGGATACGGCGTGCTGTTCCTCATGGCGTTTGCCTCGCTGGTGGTATCCACCGTCTCGCTGGGGATGCTGCGCGAGCCGCCCAGCCCGCCGCACGAGGAGCAGTATTCGACGCGAGCATTGATTCGCGATATTCCCAACCTGTTGCGCGACATGCCGCAGTTTCGCCTGCTGATCCTGCTGCAGGCGCTGTTCGGGTTTGCGGTGCTCCCCGCGCCGTTTTACATTCTGTATGTCGTTGAATTGCTGCAACGCTATCATGCCGGTATGGCAAACACCGTTTCGTTAGCGACCGGCGTATTCCTCGCCGTGCAGACAATGGGCATGATCATCGGCAATACGATCTGGGGCCATCTGGGGGATATCTACGGCAATCGACTGGTGTTGCGCGCGCTGGCTTTCACCCATGCGCTGGTACCGCTGGCGGCGGCGCTGGCTGGGATCCTGGCGCCTTTGCTGCCGGCCTGGTTGCTCTACATGGCTTTCATCCCAACGTTTCTCGGCTTCGGCAGTCTTCTCAGCGGCACCTGGATGACAGTGACGAATTTTTTACTGGAAATCGCGCCCGAGCATGATCGCCCGGCGTATATCGCCGTTTCCAATGCGCTGAATCTCCCGGCGGTTATCCTGCCAATGATTGGGGGATTGCTGCTGCAACGACTCGGTTACTCCACCATTTTCCTGATCGCCACGCTGTTCTTGTTTTATGCATATCTCCTTAGCGGCGCACTGCGCGAACCGCGTGAAACGCCACATCATCCGCCGCATCCCCCGCATCCGGACCTTGGACAGCTCGCTGATGAGTAAGATACACCTCAAACCGATCGGTCCATCGCGACGCGAACAGATGCTCGCCGCGTATGCCAGCCCCCGGTGTCGGCAAAACGGACACAGCCTGTTATGATATGGACTATCGCGCCGGAAAACCGGAAGAAAAATGCCGGAATGTTAGCAGGCGATTGCTACGCCATCGCGAAATGAAAGAAGACTAGATCACATTGCTCGGTTAACACAGCGCGGCCTGCCGCGAAGATCGGATGCCATGATCCTCGATATCGCACCTGGCACCACCGTGATGGTGGATGGTCAACGTTACCATGTGGAAGAGAGTTCCTCATTCCACGAAATAGATTTCCGTCTGGACCTGGTTCATCTGGTGGGTCCGACACCCGCGCATGAGCGCTGGTTGCTTGCCATTCAGTCGGAGCCGCACCTGATGCTGTTGCAACGGTTGTCGCAGGACTGGCTATGCCCGTTGCTCACCAGTTTCGTGCATGAGCAGGAATTGTTCGTGATGCTCTATCGCGGTGGCGCACACCGTGTGCGACGCGTGCGCAACGGCGGACGCGCGAAAGGCCGGATGGATTACGCATTGTTCCGCGGTAACTCCGGACGCGTGATTCTCACCATCGGCCGCAATGAAGAGACTGAGGCGTGGATCGGCATTACGCTCGCGGCGGGCACGGTGGATGTGCCGGCGCGAGCCGGGTGAGCCGGTGCTGATCGGACGATTCGATCGCCGATGTCGTATAACCCCCCCGGATTTGGGGAATACTACTCCGGGCTATTCGGCGGCGACCGGCCGGACCGGCAGTCCATATCTTGCAGAAATGAAATTTTACCGAACGGGTGTTTTCATTTAGACGCTTTATGCTATAATGTGACCCCGTGGGGGCTGATCCCCCCGTTTTGAGGAGGACGCGTATTGGCGAAGTACTATAAACATGTCATTGTGCTGGTGGTCGTGCTATCACTGCTGTTGCTCTGGGCGTCGAGTGTCCAGAAAAGCAACAGCACCACCATGCTGAAAACCTCCGAGTTCATGACGAAGCTCGAGGATGGCGATATCGTCTCGGTTGATATTCAAGGCACGCAAGTCTCCGGTCTGCTGCGCAAACCCCTTGAGAATCCGGGGAGGACGAAAGTCGTTGGGGAGCGCTATATTGCGCACTGGGTAAACGACCAAACCACATTAATAGAAGAATTGAAGGTCGCCCGCGCCAAACTGCAGGCCGAAGGCGCAAAAACCAGCTTCACGTTTAATGTGAAGCAAGGTCGCGTGCCGGAAGGCGTAGTGGCGAATATTTTGAGTATGGTGCTGATGGCTGCTTTGTTCATCGGCTTCTGGGTGTTCATCATGCGCCAAGCCCAGAGCGGCGGTAACCAGGCGCTCTCGTTTGGACGCAGTCGCGCCAAGCGCATGAGCAACGCCGCGCAGCGCGTCACGTTCGATGACGTCGCCGGGGTGGAAGAAGCTAAACAGGAACTGGTGGAAATCGTCGATTTCCTGAAGAACCCGAAGAAATACTCGGCGCTCGGTGCCCGCATTCCCAAAGGCGTGCTGTTGCTGGGTCCTCCGGGATCGGGGAAGACGCTGTTGGCCCGCGCCGTTGCCGGCGAGGCCGGCGTGCCGTTCTTTCATATCAGCGGTTCGGATTTCGTCGAGATGTTCGTGGGCGTGGGTGCCTCGCGCGTTCGTGATTTGTTCGAACAGGCGAAAGCCCATAAACCCTGCATCATCTTCATCGACGAGATCGATGCGGTGGGTCGCCAGCGCTTTGCCGGCTTTGGCGGCGGACACGACGAACGCGAACAGACGCTGAACCAGTTGCTGGTGGAGATGGATGGCTTCGATCCGAATAGTGGTGTGATCCTGATCGCCGCGACCAACCGACCAGACGTGCTGGATCCGGCGCTGCTGCGCCCGGGTCGTTTCGACCGACGTGTGGTGGTGGACAATGCGGATGTTAAAGGCCGCCAGGCGATCCTGGGTGTCCATGTCAAAGGCAAGCCGGTCGCGGACGATGTCTCGTTGGAAGTGCTGGCCCGACGGACGCCCGGATTCTCCGGCGCCGACCTGGCCAACATGCTGAACGAAGCCGCGTTGATGGCTGCACGTCAGAATAAAGTGCAGGTTGAGATGGCCGATTTGGAAAGCGCCATCGACCGGGTGATTGCCGGACCGGAACGCCGCAGCCGGCTGATCTCGGACAAAGAGAAGACGATCATTGCCAATCATGAAGTGGGCCACGCGCTGTTGGCGGAACTGCTGCCCAACGCGGACCCGTTGCACAAGGTCTCGATCCTGCCGCGCGGACAGGCGCTGGGTTACACCCTCAGCCTGCCGTTGGAGGATAAATACCTGACGACGCGCAGCGAGTTGATGGATGACATCACCGTGCTGCTCGGCGGACGCGCCGCGGAAGAACTGGTCTTCAGCGAAGTGACCACCGGCGCGCACAACGACCTTGAGCGCGCGACGGGGCTCGCGCGGGCGATGATCATGGAATTCGGCATGAGCGAAACGTTGGGGCCGCGCGTACTGGGGAAACGCCAGTCGCAGGTATTCCTGGGTCGCGATATTATGGAAGATCGCGACTATTCCGAGGAAACCGCGCAACGCATCGACGGCGAAGTGCAACGGCTGGTGGAAGAGTGCTACTCGCGCGCCAGCGATATCCTGCGCAAATATGCCGAACAAGCACGACAGATCGTGATCGTGCTGCTGGAAAAGGAAAGCCTTTCCAGCGAGGAAGTACAGTTCATCCTGTACGGCGGTGAAAAACCGCAACCCGAAGTGGTCGCCGCGACGGCCTGATCAAGGTCTTCGCCGATAACCGCCCACCGCCGGGGGCGCGCATGATGCGCGCCCCCGGCGCCGTAGGTGGGGCAATCGGAATCTTAAAAAAGATGATTGCCGTGTAACATTTTCCCGCATTCACCCGTACGTATTATTGGCAGCCTCCCGCGGCAAGCCGGCAGGATCGGAGTATTCCTCGTCTCCGGGAAGGTACCTCAGGATGAGCGAGGCAACGGCCAGAAGGTCAGGAGCAGATACCGGCAGGAGTCGCGCTGACGCGGGAGGCCCTCCCCCACCCCATATTATCATGCACATCTGCTTTCTCTCCGCGTGCTTACCATGTATTCCATCGCCCATCACGTGGTTGTGTAGACCGATTCAAACACGACGCATGAGCAAGAGACAAGAACGAAATCTTCTACGCGGCAATGGCCGGCCGGGGTGAATTGCCGGGTGATGGGTATACTGCACACAACGTCTCTATCCGAAAGCTTGCCGAAGAAAGAACAGGCGTGTTAGACTGCGACCGATGGTGAAAACGACGACAACCGCGTTGGCCGGATTCTGGCGCCAGTTGCGTAAACCGCTGGAGCTGGAACTGGCGCACGGGTGCCCCGACACCGCCATCGCCGGCATGGGCATCGGCACCTACACCCGCATCTGGGCGGAGCGCCTGCGCATGGGTGAGGAAGAAGACCGGCGGCTGGCGCTGTCCATCGCACGCGGCTTGCGTGATTACACCGCTATGCCGGCAGCGGAACGTCGTCGTCGTGCCATGGCCGCCATCGACCTGTTGCGCCAGCGTGAAGATGTGGCGCCCGCCCCGCGTTCTGGCTGTCCGGAGCGACCGCCCTCCACCCCGCGCCCCACCGAGCGCGCGCGGCGAACGCCCCAACGCGTTGATGCGGACAAGGCGCCGCTGCCGGTAGGCCACGAGTTGCTGGAAATGCCCATCGAGCAGCTTGCCCCGCGCGCCCGCTGGCCGAAGCTGCTTGCCAACAAGCT
The DNA here is from genome assembly GCA_964472305.1 of uncultured bacterium. GTDB lineage: Bacteria > Armatimonadota > Hebobacteria > CAIYQO01 > CAIYQO01 > CAYYJR01. Next base: position 14,562 of record CAYYJR010000018.1, on the reverse strand, counting down.
CAATCTCTTCACCGTGCGCGAACTGCTGTATCACATCCCCCGCGACTGGATCGAGCTGTACCACCTGCGCGACCTGCCCGACGGTGCACGCGCGGCGACGGTGGGCACGGTGGCGCGGCGGGAATACGAGCGCCTGAAATCCAGACAGGCCCCCCATCCGCTGTTCAAATACATTCTCACGCTGGCTGACGACGACGTCGAGGCGTGGGTCTCGTCCATCACTATGGAACCGGAACGCCCGCGCGGTGGCAAGCGTCCGTGGACCCCTGCCAAACTACCCTTCACCCCCGGTCAGCGCGTCTTCGTGATGGGGCGGGTGGAGCGCACCGGCAAGCTGGTCGAGTTGCGCATGGAGGATATCTTTCTGGTCGCGCCCGAGGAGGCGGAGGCGTTGCAGCCCGGCACGCGCGTGCCGCTGTACGCGCTGACGGAAGGTGTTTATCAGAACCAGGTTCATCGTGCGGTCATGCGCGCGCTGGCGGCGCTGGGCACGGGCGATTCCACCAATGCGCTCATCGACCCGCTGCCGGAGACAATCCGTGAGCAATTTTCGTTGCTTCCGCTGGTGGATGCGCTGCGTGAGTTGCATCGCCCGCGCAATCCACAGCGCCACGAGCAGGCGCGCCGGCGGCTGGCGTTCGAAGAATTTCTCATCCCGCAACTCATTCTGGCGCGCCGCCGCTGGGAACAGCATCACCACCTGAAGGGTGAGGCGTTCACCGCGCGGGAGACGCTGCCCGATCTGGTGGCGCGTATTGCACCGTTCACCCCCACTCCGGCACAATCGCGCGTCCTGGCGGAAATAGAGGATGATCTGCGCAGCCCGCGACCGATGAATCGGTTGCTGCAGGGTGACGTAGGCTCCGGCAAAACACTCATCGCCGCCGGCGCGCTGGCTTTTGCCGTTCGCTCCGGCATGCAGGCGGCTATGATGGCGCCTACCGAGATCCTCGCCGAGCAATTATGCCTGGTGCTCACTCGCCTGTTGCATCCGCTGGGCATTGTTCCCGTGCTGCTCACCGGCTCGTCGGCGCCCACGGAGCGGCGTGCGGCATTGACGGCGCTGGCGTCAGGAGATGCACCTGTCGCGGTGGGCACCCATGCGCTCATCCAGCAGGGGGTTGCCTTCCGCAATCTCGGATTGGTGATAGTCGACGAGCAGCATCGCTTCGGCGTGCAACAGCGCGCCACACTGCGCGGCAAGGGGCAGCAACCGAATACAATGGTAATGACCGCCACCCCCATCCCGCGCACCTTCGCGCTCAGTATGTATGGCGACCTCGACATTTCCCTGCTTGACGAGTTGCCGCCGGGCCGGCATCCGGTGGAGACGCGCTGGATGCCATCCGATCATCTGCGCGAGGCATATGACTTTATTCGCGCGCAGGTACGGGAAGGACGGCAGGCCTACGTACTCTGCCCGCTGGTGGAACAATCCGAGTTGCTGCAAGCGGATGCCGCCACGGAGATGGCCGACGAATTGCGCAAGCACCATCTGCCGGGGCACCGTATCGGCCTGTTGCATGGCCGCCTGCGTCCGGATGAGAAAGACGCTGCCATGGAGGCGTTCCGCAATGGTGACACGCAGGTGCTGGTGTGCACCACTGTCATCGAAGTCGGCGTGGACGTGCCGAACGCCACGGTCATCCTCATCCACAACGCCGAGCGGTTCGGCATGGCGCAACTGCACCAATTGCGCGGTCGCGTCGGACGCTCGCATCACCAGTCCACCTGCATCCTCTCCACGCTGCCGCGCTACAACCCGGAGGCGAAGGACACCGAGGACTTGCCCGGACGCAAGCGCCTGCGTGTGCTGCTGCACGAGCAAGACGGCTTTGCCATCGCCGAAGCGGACCTTGAAATTCGCGGTCCCGGCGAATACCTTGGCACGCGCCAGAGCGGCATGCTCGATTTCCAGATCGGCAGCCTGGTGCGCGATGCGAAATATCTGGAACAAGCCCGCCAGGCCGCTCACGCCCTCATCGCCGACGATCCCGACCTCTTCGCCCCCGGCCACGCCGAACTGCGCCAGCGTGTCCAACACCTTCGCGCACGGGTCGATCAGTTCAGGGAATAACTTCGATAGCCTCACCCCCAGGTAAATCCGCGAATTCCGCAAGGTCACCTGATGCCGTGGACCTTCCATCGTATCCTCAATCCCCTCTGCTGCGTATAGGCACTTGAGCGAACGGATCAGCAGACAATCGAAGTGAAGGCTCGCTGAAAATTATAGAATAAATTCTCCCCATCCCCATTGACATACTTTGCCTCTCTATGTATACTATACTGTGTAAGGCAAGGTATTACTTTTTACCAGGTCTCCGGAGGCATTGCCATGGCATTCGACAGCGATCTTGTGCGCGGGTCGGTGGAAACCATAATCCTGCAATTATTGAGTGAGCGGTGCATGTATGGATATGAAATCATCAAAGTCGTCAACGAGCGCACCGATGGCGGATTCGCGTGGAAAGAAGGAACACTCTATCCCTGTCTGCACCGCCTGGAAGGCGCGGGGATCATCACCAGCGAATGGCTCGAAGGCGATACCGGTAAACAGCGCAAGTATTATAAACTGACACGTCACGGCGAGGCGCTGTGCCAGGACAAGGTAGCGGAATGGCGCGCGTTCTCCTCAGCGATGAACGCGGTATTGTGTAAACCGGCTTGAATTCCGAAAGCAGGACGCCCGAGCTGGAAGCGATCGGCAGGAGCCCAGCGGCAGGACGCCGGAGGCAGGATGCCCCACAGGAAGTCGGATTCCGGGTGGCGGAACCCGGACGCAGGATGCGGAGATGTGCGGTGCCGGATGCCGGCGAAGGACTCGCGGCATCCGGCATCACGTTTGGTGCATCGCGCGCACAGTCAACGCTGCTCGACCCAGTTCTCACCTTTTTCGCCGGAGATCAACACCAGCACGCGACCGTTTGGCCCCTGGCGCATCTGGTAGCGGTACTCTTCCCACCCGCCCTTGTCGTCGATCAGGTACAGGTGCCCATCACCCGCGTTCCAGTTGCCTTTCGTCACGTCGCGGTTATTGCTCTCCACCCATACGCCGCTGCCGCCGGCCAGCATGTGCGATTCCGACGTGCGCAGCCAGGTGCCGTCGGCATGCAGTTCCAGCATCTTGGAATTATCTGATACGGAACTGGCGCGTGATGAGGCTGTCTCGTACATACTGTTGTTGGTAATGGAAAAGGTTGCGGCGTAGCCCCAGCGTCCCGTCACGGCGTTGTCACGCTGGCCTTCACCCATGCCGAACGAGGAAAACATCTCGCGCAGGTTGGCGTCGCGTTTCGCGATTTGTTCTTTGGCGCCCAGCGCGAACAGCGCGATGCCGAATCCGCGGAGAATGGTCGCATATGCGCGCGCCTGTACCGTTTGCCCCTGGTTGCCCGGCGCTTCCCAGGTGACGGAAACGCCTTTGCCGAACGCGCCGGTAATCACGCCCACCTCACCCGTGCGCCTGAAGGCGGGCGACAGGCGTTGCACCTGCATATCGAGATATTGCAGCACGCGGGGATCATCCGCGCTTGCGACGCCGTTGGCGTTATCGCCAGTGATCAGATACACCTCACTCGGTCCCTGGGCATTGCTGGCCTGGTTAGGTGGAGTAAGCAGCAATCCGGCATCCTGCGCCTTAATCGTCCACCCGGTGGGGTACCAGAACGTAAATCCCACCGGGTGCTTATAGGTCGAACCGGCGTGCCGGTTCGCGGCGGCAACCGGGGTGTTGTTATTCGCCGCGGCATTTCCACTCAGGTCGAAGCTTGTACATACTGCTTTCCATGCCGGCAGCGCGCTCGTGAAAGATGCTTCCGCGACACTCAGCAACAGGGTATAGCCGGTGTCGTTTGCCACCAATGTTGCCAGTTGTGCGTGAGCACGAACGCCTTTGGGATTGATGCCGGTGTATTCCACGGTGAACGACTGGCGTCCGTCGATCTTGCTGTCGCCTCGGTGGATTTCTTTGTAATCCTTCCATTGCGCCCGTACCTGGTCGAGTGTCGATTTTGCCACGGTTTGCGCGCTTACGGCGTCGGGCGTCAGGAAAATACTCATCGAATCAGCGCCGCGTGAGAGGATCACTCCGCGGTCGCCGGGGATGGCCTGCACGGACCAGTCGCGCGGATAGCTGAACTGGAAACGTCCCTGCGGATCGCGGTAGCTCGATGGGTTATCCGCTCCAACCGCGCGTGTCCCCAGCAGTTCGGCTTTTTTTAACGCATATTCCTCATTGCTCAAAATTCCCGCGGCGCGTGCGTTGTCCAGTGCTGTCAACTTCTTCTGAGTTGCCGCGTCGAGTTGCGCGGGGGCAGGCGCGAGTTGTGCTTCCAACTCGGCTTTCTTCTTCGCATATTCCGTGTCGGACAGCACACCGGCGTCATGCGCCGCAGCCAGCGCTTTCAGCTTCGCCTGAATCTCTCCGGCAGGGGAGTTCGTCGTCGACGCGGTCGCCCCGGCGGGCGGAATCACGAGTGTCAGTTGCAGGGTATCGCAGGAATCCGGTCCGGTGGGTCGAATGCCCATCACGGCTATGTTGCCGGTTTTCGCGGTCAGCGCCTGTTCCACGGCTTCCGGCGACGCGACCGCGGTGCCGGCAACGGCAAAGAGGACATCGCCGTCTTTCAATCCCGCCTGCGCCGCGGTGGAACCCGGAGCGACCTTCATGACCTGCACGCCGACACGATGACCGGTCGCCCGCTGGATGGCATCCAGGTCTTCACTCGACAGCGCCTGCAGCGTCAATCCCAGCGACTGCGCCGACGCGGCACGGGCTACGCCCGGCAGATGAACGAGCAACAGCGCGCAAAGGAACGCGACAAACATATGCACGATACGGTGATAACACATGACAACACTCCTTTGAGGCGAGAGCGCCCGGCTTGCCGACATCCGCGCGCTCATTGATCACTATGTGTTATTATACCACCTGTTGCAGTGCTTTCCGAGCAAATCAGTAAAATTGCATCCGCGGACTTACTGTTGCTTTGCCTCGACGAAATCGGCGATGGATGCCACATCCTTGAATAATGACAGCTTGAACTCACCCTCCTCGAAGGTGATGCCATAGACGTCTTCCAATCCGACCACCAGTTCAAACAGCGCGATGGAATCGATCCCCAGCGTATCCAACAGCGGCGCATCGTCCGGAATCTCCTCCGGTTTCACCCGTAGAAACAGCCGCTCCACGAGCAGGCTTTTGATCTCCTCTTTAACAGCCTCGGATGCCATGTATCACCTTCCCAATGAAATTGCTTTTCACCTGATTGAATAGACCCGCGAAAGCCCGAATGGTTGCGTGGGGTGGTCTCTGGCAGCGAACAATTCCCTCCCCTTCCTGGAAACTGACTTCGCATCCTCCGGTGACTCATCTTCCACGGCAACAGAACTGCCCCATCATCCCGTCACTGTCACACGCCCACCGCCTCATACGCCGTGACCATGGCGGAAAAACTGTCTTTGAGCTGGCTATACAATTGGCGATAGATCGGGTAATAACGCGCATAGACGGCGGTGTCTGCGGCGTTGGGAGTCACGCGCTCGGTGACGGCAATGGTCTGCGCGCAAGCGGATTGCACGCTGGGATACACGCCGGTGCCGACGCCGGCCAACAGCGCCACACCGAAGGCCGGTCCTTCGTCGATATTAATCATCACGCACTCGCGGTTATAGATATCAGCCTGAATCTGGCGCCACACCTCGCTGCGCGCGCCGCCACCGGAGAGACGAATCTGTGTAGGGGTGACACCCATCTCGCTGAATAGCTCCAACGAATCGCGCAAGCCATATGCAACACCTTCCAGCACCGCGCGCGCCATGAACGCCTTGTTGTGGCGCAAGGTGAGACCGATGAAGGCGCCGCGCGCGAAAGGATCGGGATACGGACAGCGCTCGCCGGTAAGATAGGGCAGGAACAGCAATCCTTCACAGCCGGCGGGAACGCAGGCGGCTTCACGGGTGATCACCGCATAGGGATCGACGCCCATGGCGCGCGCCACGCTCACCTCGCTGTCGGCCAGCGCATCGCGATACCAGCGCAGCGAGCCGCCGGAGGACAGTTGCACGCCCATCACGTGATACTCGCCCGGCACGGCCGCGCAGAAGGTGTGCGTGCGTAGCAGCTTGTCGGTGTTGGCCTGGCGCATGTGGGCGAACAGCACGCCGGAAGTGCCGACCGTACACGAGGCAATGCCTTCTTCCACAATGCCGTTGCCGACCGCGCCAGCCGCCTGGTCGCCGCCGCCGCCCACCACCGGGGTGCCTGCCGCCAATCCGGTCAGCGACGCCGCCTGCGTGCTGATGCGACCGCTGACCTCCGGCGACTCATACACGCGAGGCAGCATGTCGGCGGTCACCCCGCACGCGGCCATCATCGCATCCGACCACTGACGTCTGGGCACGTTCAGCAATGCGGTGCCGGAGGCGTCGGAGACTTCGGTGGCGAACTCGCCGGTCAGCATGAAGCGCACGTAATCTTTGGGCAGCAGAATCTTTTTCACCTTCGCCCATGCCTGCGGCTCTTTCTGTTGCAGCCACACGATTTTCGGCGCGGTGAAACCGGTCAGGACCGGATTCAGCGTCTCGCTCACCACCGTCTGCTGGCCGGCACGCTGGGTGATGTCCGCACACTGCTCGGCAGTGCGCTGGTCGCACCAGAGAATCGCCGGACGCACCACCTGATTCTCGGCGTCTAGAAATACCGATCCGTGCATCTGACCGGACAGGCCGATGCCGGCGATCTCCGCCGCGTTCACGTTTGCCTCCGCCAGCACGTGCTGAATGCCGCGCACGGTAGCCTGCCACCAGTCGCTCGGTTGTTGCTCAGCCCACAAGGGATGCGGCGTGTACAGCGGATACTCGACGGTGGCGCTGGCGACTTTGCGACCGCTGGTATCCACCAGCAGCGTCTTCGTGCCGCTGGTGCCGATATCGATCCCGAGTAAATATGGCATCGTTCACCTCCGCGTGTCTCGCCTGGATATGTCGCGTGCAAGCTGGCGCAAGCGCCATACTCATCCTATTACTTTGCTTCACATCGGTAAAATCCTTTTCCAGCCACACACCAAAGCGCCGGTTCTTTCCGTATCCGACATCCAATAGGATGTCTGTGGTTCCAACCCCTTGACAGTATGACGGATTATCCGTAGGCTGGTGTTTGAAACGAACATGGCATTCAATCACCGACAGGAAGAAATCATCGTCATGCTGCGGCACAGCCGGCGCATTTCCGTGCGCGAGTTGGCCGTCGGCTTTGCCGTCTCGGAGATGACGATCCGCCGCGACCTGGCTGAATTGGAAGAACAGAACCTGCTCACGCGTACGCACGGCGGCGCGGTACCGTCGGGGGCGCTGCGCTTGCTGGAGCAGGGACTGCCGCCATTGATGTCGCCGAAATCACCCGCCCGCGTCGCCATCGGCAAGCTGGCGGCCGGCCTGGTGTCGCCCGGCCAGCGAGTGGCGCTCGATACCGGCGCTACCGCGTTGGAAGTGGCACGCCACCTGCCACGCGATGCCAACCTGACTGTCGCCACCACCTCGCTCAGCGTAGCGCAGGAACTGTTCGGTACTCCGATCACCGTGGTGCTCTTCGGCGGCATCCTGCGCAAAGAGTTTCCCAGTCTGTATGGTCCGCTGACCGAGGCGAATGTGAAGAATTTCCACGTCGATATTCTCTACACCGGTTGCGACGGCGCGCGCAGCGACGACGGCTTCTACACGGTGGAGATGCAGCTTTCCGCGCTGGAACAGGCGATCGCCGGCATTGCCGACCGGGTGGTAGTGGTGACGGAAAGCCGCAAATTCGGCAGAACCGCCTTCGCTCGTTTCGCCGCCATCGAGGATGTCGACACCGTCGTCACCGATGCCGGTCTGTCGTTACTCGACCGCCAACGACTGGAGGAACGCGGGGTGACGGTGCTGATCGCGGACGAATAAGCCTCCTCCTCTCCTCTCCCGAAATGCGGTATTATATGCTAGAGGTATCGCCATGACACAGTCCCCCCTGCTCGGCCTGGCGCCGATCGGCAAGTTCGTCTTTTCGCATGAAGACGCCATGCGCTTCAAGCAGATGCTACGGGAGCGGCTGACGGCGTGGGGCGTGCGCTACGTCGATCTGGAGGGGGTCATCCCTGACGGCATGGTGCGTGATCAGCGGCATGTGGACCCGGTGGTGGCGCACCTGAAGCAGCAGGATATCGACGCGCTGTTCATCCCGCACTGCAACTTCGGCACCGAGGGCGCGGCGGGGATGATTGCACGCGCGCTGGGGGTGCCCACGCTGCTGTGGGGACCGCGCGACGAAGCACCGCTGGAAGACGGCAAGCGCCTGCGTGATTCGCTGTGCGGGCTGTTCGCGTCGAGCAAAGTGCTGCATAAGCTGGGTGTGCCGTTCACCTATCACGAAAATTGCCGCATCGACGATGCGCCGCTGCAGTCAGGCGTGGATCGCTTCCTGCGCGCCGCCAACGTCGCCGCCGCCTTTCGCCGCGGCATCCGCATCGGGCACATCGGCCAGCGCATCGACTTTTTCTGGACCACCATCGTTAACGAAAGCGAGTTGCTGGAACGCTTCAAAGTGGAAGTGCTGCCTATCGACATGGTGCAGTTTGTGCGGTATGCAAAGGATCGCGTCGCCGCGTCGCATGCCGTCTATGCCGACGAGGTGAAACGCCTTCGCGCGGAAATGGACGTGATCAACCTCGATGACGACGCCTTGATGCGCATCCTGGCGGTGCGCGATCAGATGCTGGCGGAGGCCGCCGATCACGGCCTGGATGGGCTGGCGGTGCAGGATTTCGATTCGCTGGTGGAAGAGATGGGCGCGTATTGCTTCCTCGCCAACAGCATGGTATCCGACACGCTGCCGGTATCGTTGGAATCGGATATTCACGGCGCGGTGAGCACCATCCTGCTTTCGCGCGCGAGTTTTGGCGCGCCGGTTTTTCTCACCGATGTGACCATTCGTCACCCGCACGACGACAACGGCGTGCTGCTCTGGCATGCCGGCGCACCGCTTTCCTTCAAAGAACCAGCGGCGCGCGTGGAGGTCGGCCACCACTGGATTCTGCCCAGCCCGGTCTCCGGCATGCCCCACTTCCCGTTGCGCGGCGGTCCGCTGACGGTGGCGCGTTTCGACGGCGATAAGGGTCAATATCAACTCGCCATCGGCGAAGGCGAGAGCATGGACGGCCCCTACACCCGCAACAACTACGTGTGGATGAAGGTGGACAACTGGCCACGCTGGGAGCGCCTGTTGATGGAAGGCCCGTTCATTCACCACACCGCTCTGGGCTACGGCCACCACGCCGCCGCGTTGCTGGAAGCGTGCAAGTATATGCCTGGGCTGACGGCGCTGCCGTTGAACGAAGCGACAGGACGTAATTATGGGCAAGTATGACAACGTAGAGTTACAGGGTACCGAGCGCGATGAGGCACTGGCGGAGATCGCGGCGCAGCTCAGCGTGTGGGGTTTGACGCTGCCGGCGGTGGAGCCGCTGCCGCTGCATTTCGGACTGCATCGCTTTCGCGAGATCGGCGAGACGGAGTTCTGGCTGGCGAACGAGGCAGCGCTGGGGTATTGCGGCAAGTTCCTCTTCGTCTTCGCGGGGCAAACCTGTCCGTATCACCATCACCGCATGAAGCATGAAACCTTTTTCGTGGTGAAAGGCCGCATTCGCATGAAGATGGGCGATGAAGCACGTGAGATGGCGGAAGGCGACCTGCTCGCTATGCCGCCGGGAGTGGGCCATTCCTTCACTGGGCTCGGCGGTGCCGCGTTAATTCTGGAAGTCTCCATGCCGTCCATCCTGCTGGACAATTTCTTCGAGAACACCGCCATCGGGGAGAATGGCGTCATTTAACCGCGCGTGATGCGGCGATTGGAAAGTGCTCCGTTTACATGGCGCGGATACGGGCGATGCGTTCTTCGATGGGCGGGTGCGTGCTGAACAGGTTGTTCACCCAACTGGCGTGCTCTCGCAGCGGATTGGCGATATACAGGTGGGCGGTGGCTTTATTCGCCACCTCCAGCGGTTCTTCGTCACGCGAAATCACCTCCAGCGCACCGGCCAGGCCATCGGGATATCGAGTGAGTTTTATGGCATTGGCATCGGCCAGGTATTCGCGTCGTCGCGAAATGGCCAGCTTCAGCAACTGGGCGATGAGCGGCGCCAGAATAATAGCAGCGATGGCAATGATCAGCAAGACGGGGTTGCCGCCGCCGCTGCCGCGGTCGGAATCGCGCCGTCGTCCGCCGCCAAACCACATCGATCGCATCACCCAGTCGCTCAGCAGCACCACGATGCCGACCATGATCGCCGCCACCGTGGAGAGCAGGATATCGCGATTGGCGACGTGGCTTAGCTCGTGCGCCAGCACACCTTCCAACTGGTAACGATCCAGCTTATCGAGTAATCCCGAGGTGACCGCGATGGCGGAATGCCGCGGGTCGCGCCCGGTGGCGAAAGCATTGGGTGCACTGTCGAAGATAATGTAGGCTTTCGGCGGCTCCGGCAGTCCCGCCGCCAGCGTCAGTCCCTCCAGCGTGTTGATGAGGAAGGGATTATCCTCCTTCGTCACCTCCACCGCGCCGGACATCGCCAGCACGATCTTATCGGAGTAGTAGAAGCTGAAGAAACTGGTGAAGAAGGTGACGACCGCCGCTCCCGCCGCCAGGAAATAGGCATACTGATTCGAATAGATGGTACCTACCGCCCAGACGATGCCGGTGAGTAAAAGGATGACCACGAACATCAGCAGGAAAGTGCCGCGCGTGTTGGCGGCGATCTGATCTTCGAAGATCCATGGCTCACGCGGACGCGACGGCGGCGTATAGGGACTGGCCGGGTCGATCAGACGTGCCTGTGATTCGGGGTGATTTGGTATGCTCATGGCGTTAATTTCCGCGGTCGTTATAACCGCTTATCTAGTCGATATTCGGTGCGATACCCCGGATTGATTTCCGGGCGAAAGGCATTCGGATAATTCCAATCCGTCTTCACATCCCCTTCCGTCTCCTTGATCAGTTTAAAGACCTGGTAGGGGTCGTGAATCGAAATGAAACTGTTATTCGTTGCGGTGAAATAGGCGCCGCCGGATTGGCATCACGCCTGGCGAATCCGCGCACCGTTCCCACGTTGAACAGGTATTCGATGGGATTGACATTCACCTCGAGATCAGAGATACGGTCGACATCGATAGATTTGAAATCGATGCCCAGGAAACCGCTGCGCATCATGATGCGCTTATTCGTCACCGCGTAATAAGTATTGCGATATACACGGAACAGGCGAATGAAGTTGCCGATGCCCACCCAGCACGGCATCATATGCAACAGGAAGAACAGCAGCACGAAACTGGGGATCCCCGCATGCGCCATCGACCGGATAAACACGAAATAATCGAAGGATCCCCATGCTAAACCGAGGAGCAGCATGGGCACACCCAGCAGAATGAAGGGGATGAATTCCGATTTGCCCACCCAGATGAACTGTTCATTGCTGTCCCGCACCACCTCGTATTGCGGTGGGACATACTTTCCCGTGAACATGCCCTACCTCCCTGGCCAGGAGATGTGATGCAATGTGTAGTGCCCTGACGCGAGCCGTGCTGCCAGAGGGTTACATGTTGAAGTTCACCTGCGGCAATGAGCGCTCGCTGTCTTCCATTTCAAAGTATTTTTCCTCAGTAAATCCGGCGGAACCGGCGATCAGGTTGCCGGGAAATACTTTGATTGCGGCATTGAACACATTCACCACATCGTTGTAATGCTGCCGGGCGTAGGCAATTTTGCCTTCCGTGCCGGCCAGCTCTTCCTGCAGCATGGCGAAGTTCTCGTTAGCCTTCAGGTTGGGGTACGCCTCGGAGACCGCGAATAACGAGCGCAGTGTGCCGGTCAGCATGTTTTCCGCCTGTTGGCGATCTTCCATTGACTGCGCGCCCATGGCGGCGTTGCGTGCCTGAATCACCGCCTCCAGCGTTTTACTTTCATGGGCGGCATAACCTTTCACCGTCTCCACCAGGTTGGGGATTAGATCGTGACGGCGTTTGAGCTGCACGTCGATCTGGCTCCAGGCGTTGCGCAACTGCTCGCGCAACTGCACGAAGCGGTTGTAGGTAAGCATATACCAGAGACCGATCAGCACGATAATGCCGATTGCGACTATAAGCGGGATAGGCATGGGGTCCTCCTTGGGTGGTTACGCATACGATGGTCGCTCGGAAATCCACCCCAACAATCCGGGGGGAGGCCGTCGACCTGTATTATAGGTTCGAGACATAACGGGCATCTGTATCTTTGCCTCGTTCTCTATGTCATTCTAGTCCAATTCACGCGCGTTGTCGAGTGATAACCCAGCGATGGTCTCGGCCGACTGTTCATCGGGCAGGCGTGTGTTGCGCACGAGCGGGCGTTTCCAATGGCCAGTCAGATAATAGGCGAAACTGAGCAGCATGGAAACAGCGAAACTGATGGCCATGGCATACCACAGGTATTCGATGCGATGAAATCGTATGAGCAACAGGTCGCTTAACCACACGCGCACGCCCCACACCGTGATTAATGAAATCGCCGTCGCAACCACCGTATAGCCGGCGCCGTTGATCACGCCGTTGCTGGCAAACGCGATCGCGAAAAAGGTATAACACGGCCCGACGATGCGCAGATATTGCTCGCCGAGTGCCGTCACCTTCACATCGGTGGTAAACAGCGCCAGCAGCAGGTGTGGGTACGCTATCGCGCAAAACGAAGCGACCAGGGTGAACCCGGCACTCAACAGGATGCCCCACCACAGCACTTGAGGAATACGATCGTAGCGATTGGCGCCGATATTTTGTCCCACCAGCGTAGAGATGGCCATGCCGACGCTCATCGCTGGTAGAAACGCGAGCTGGTCGATGCGCGACGCCGCGCCGAACGCCGCCGTGGCATTGGCGCCGAACGTATTCACCAGCCCAAGCACGAACACCATGCCGGAGGAAACCAACGATTGCTGTACCGCGGAAGGCAACCCGATGAGGAAGGTCAGCTTCCACGTTTCCCAATCCACGCGCAGGTGCCCCCAATGCGGCGACACCGGATTGCCGCGACGATGCAGGTAGAGGGCGAGTGCAACAACGGTAAACACATTGGTAACGATCGTCGCCACCGCTGTGCCGTTCAATCCGAGTCGCGGAAAGCCCAGCCAACCGAACATCAACAGCGGATCGAGAAGCGCCGTCATGATCACCGAGACGAGTTGAAATTTCAGCGGGGTGGTCGAGTCACCGATCCCGCGCAACATGGAACCGAGCATGAACATGCCGAAGCTGGCCGGCATGGTCAACAGGATCAGGCGCATATACCCGGTAGCCAGAACCAGCACTTGCGGATCGGTATGCATCAGCTTCAGCAACGGCACGGTGAGCAATTCGCCGGTCGCCAGCAATCCGAGGCTGACCAATATCACGAGCAGCGTAGAACTCTGCACAACACGCCGCACCTGCGGCCAATTGCGCGCACCGGCATACTGGCTGATGAGGATGTTGGTAGCCAACGTCAATCCGGCAGCCAGGCCGATCAGCACAAAGATCACCGGGAAGCTGACGGTGACCGCCGCCAACGCGTCTTTGCCCAACAAGCGCCCCACCCAGATTGCGTTGACAAAGCTGTAAGCCGCCTGCAGCAGGTTGCCAGCCAGTATCGGCAACGAAAACAGGAGCAGATGGCGCAGGATGCTGCCGGTGGTTAAATCGCGGGTGTGGCGCGGAGCAGATTGGGAATGCAGTTCATGGTTAGGCACGGGGCATATTGTAGCACAGTGTGCGCCGTGGATCGAATGGGATGCACCGAATCACAATCAACTTGAGCAGGATTACTTCTGTCAGAGTCGAAAATCATTATCAGACAGCAAGATTGAGGTTAGCGCTTTGACAATACTCGAGGCAAATGATAATCTAACTTCTTTGATAAGCACGGCAATCGACGCAGTGCTTAAATCAGTTTCAAAGGCATCCGACCATGGGATTACATTGACGGAAGCAATGACGGAGACTATCGTGGTCGATCCACTGCTGGCAGCACTCGGCTATGCCGTTTGGGAGTATCAGAAGCAGGGACAGGCTGAAGGTGTCGGCAATTTTCCAGATTATACTATGCTACCGAAAACACCGCACCAATGGTTTTTGGAAGTTAAAAAATGGAAGCTACCGTTAACAGAGAAAGATATAAACCAGACTGTAGGTTATGCCTTCAGTCAGGGAACTCGTTGGGCAGTGTTGACTAATGGTAATGAGTGGCGCATATATGATGCTTATAGCCAGGCACCTCTTCTACAGAAATGCATCCTCTCGATATCATCTATTGATTCAGCAGATTCTCCTGGATTCTTCCACCTACTTATGAAAGAAGCAATGCAGCAGGATCAGTTAGCTGCATCATATCTGGCTCGACTTATCCTACAAGCAATTCAGTTGGAATTTGCAAATCAAGAAAGCGCTACAATCAAAGCAATACGAAAAATCATTGAATCACCGAACGTGTTGAATTTAACAAAGAAGGAGGTTTACGAAGCTCTTCAGAGGTTA
>CAYYJR010000017.1:0-103066 GCA_964472305.1 uncultured bacterium | reverse complement strand
TGGCGGGTCGCGGGGCCATCAGCGCGGTGCTGTATCCGCGGCTGAAGACGGAGCCGCCGCCGAAGGTGACCTGGTCTGAGGACGGGAAGATCGCGCAGGTGGACTCGACGGCCGGGCGCGACGTGTTGTTCATGTTGCCCCCGGAAAAGAAAACGGTGCAGCGCGACGGCAAGAGCCTGATTGCCCTACGCTGGGAGGATCTCACGCGTGATTTGCTCAGGCTAGGCTTGACCGCGTCGGGGACGCCGAACATGGAGATTCAGTACAGGAAAGTCGATCCCGCGGCAGGTGCCGGCAAATTGCCGCCGGATTATCTTACGGTGCATCCGTCGGAAAAGCGACCGGTGACGGTGGTCTGGCAGAGCCCGATCGCCGGGACGGTCAGCGTGGATGCGTGGATCGCCGACGGAGATCCCGCCGCGACGGGCGCGGATGCTTGGCGTAGCGACGGGATTCTGTATGAACTGCGCACGGGGCAGCAGTCGCTGCGGAAGGGCGCCATTGCGAACGGCGGCCCGGAAGCCAGATTTACCGCGGAGAATATCACGGTCACGCAGGGGCAGTTAGTGCGCCTGGTCATCTCGCCGGGTCCGAGTGAATGGTGGGATACCACGCAGGTGGATCTGACGATGCGAGCAACCAATGGGCAGAAGTGGAACCTGCGGGAATCGGTGCTGCGCGGTGAGAAGCTGGGGAACCAGTTGAGCGGTTCCGCCACCGCGAAGGCGGTCTGGTGGGTGTGCGACGGCGATGCGGAAACCTTCGATCCCCGCCTGATCGGCAACGTGTTAAGGCCTATGACTGAGGTGACCGCCACGCCGCAATCCCTGCAATGCGGAATAGCGGAGCATAATACGCCGTTCCTCGTCATGGAGCGCGGCACGGCGGATGCCACGACCGATGTCGCGAAACTTCCGGCGAACTTCCTGCAGGTGCATCCCGGGCCGCTCACGCCGGTTGCCGTGGTCTGGCGCAGTCCGGTCACCGATACGGTGAGCGTGGAAGCGCGGGTGGCCGATAGTGATGCGGGAACGAATGAAGCGGACGGCTGGCGCAGCGACGGCGTGCTCTACGAACTGCGCAAAGGCGAGGATCTGCTCGACCATGGCGCGATAGCCAATGGCGGCGGCGAAGTCAAGGCGACAGCCCAGCAACTGGCGGTGAAAAAAGGCGACCTAGTGCGCTTGCTGATCTATCCCGGACCCTGCGAGTGGTGGGATTCCACGAATGTCGAGATGGTGGTGCGCGATGCCGCCGGCAAGCAGTGGAGCCTGCGCGAGGCGCTGCTGCGCGGCGAGAAGCTGGGCAACGAGGTTGGCGCGGATCCCGCGAAGGCCGTCTGGTGGGCCTGCGAGGGTGATGCCGCGCAGTTTGATCCCAGCGTGCTCAATCCACCACCCGGCGCAACCTATACCTCGCCCGACGGCAAGGTGAAGTTGCAGGGAACCATCGGGTCGGTCCAGATGCGCGGCGCCAAAGTGACGCTGTCGTTGGGGGCGCGAGGGATTATCCGCGTCGGCAACAAGGAGTTGGCGGCCGATTCGGCGACATCGAAGACCGAGGCCCGGTGACATCCAACGCGATGGCAACCTGGCTTGCGATGGCAGGCAGCGTGAAGGAGAAGGCCGTGACAGCCGGACCTTCACGCGCAGTGGTCGCAAGCCAGTGTTGCCGTTCGGCGCGGCGGGAGCCTTCGACGGCAAATCGGTTGCTGTCCAGTCCGGCGGCCTGGTGGTGCTGCGACCTCGGGTTCATTCCCGGCCATGATAACACGATGAACGACTCCGGCTGCTTTCTGCTGGAGATCGAGTGAGGTTTCCGCGAGATGCCGCTCTCTGCAACTTTCCATGATCCCCCGCGCGAGTTCGGGTTCATGCCATTCTGGTTCTGGAACGACGACCTGGATGACGCCGAGATCGTGCGGCAAATCCGTGAAATGCACGCCAAGGGGTTTGGCGGGGTCATTGTCCATCCGCGCAACGGGCTGTCGCGCCGGGTTGGGTATCTGACACCGGAGTTCTTCCGGCTGATGCGCGTGGCCCTGGAAGAGTCGGCGCGGCTCGGGATGAAGGTGATCCTTTACGACGAAGCCGGCTATCCCTCCGGCTCCTGCCAGGGCCGCGTGGTGGCGGAGAACCCGGACTGGGCCGCCAAGTGCATCTTTCCGCAGGAGTACTTCGAGGTGAAGGGGCCCGCTCGCGGCTTTTTGCGGCCGAATCCGGGCCGGGCGATCGGCTACAAGCTGGTCACAGTGGTCGCCGGTCGAGAGGTCGAGCAGGGCAAGCTCGATCCCGATAGCCTGCGCTGCCTGACGTGGGATGAACATGAGGTGGTGTCTTACGACCTGCCCGCCGGCGACTGGCGGATCGTGGCGGTGTGGGAGGGGCACAGCGGCGGGTGGATCCGGGGCGTGTTCGAGGAGGAAGAGGACTACCACGCGCTCGCTCCCCCGGCGGGCGACATCCTGCGCGAAGATGCCGTGGCCTGCTTCATCCGGCTCACGCACGACCAGTACTACGCGCACCTGAAGGACCATTTTGGCACGACGATCGTTGCCATGTTCACCGACGAACCTTCCCCCATGGGACGCATCGAGGGTAACGTCGGCCCTTTGCGATACCGGCAGCCGTGGACGCCGGGTTTCCTCGCACAGGTGCAAACGTGGTGGGACGAGGACGTCACCCGCTGGCTGCCCGCGCTCTGGCTCGACTGCGGCCCGCGCACGGCGGCGTTCCGCTGGGTGTGGCACAAGGCGGTACAGCAGCGACTCGAGCAGGCGTTCTACCGGCCCATCGGTGACTGGTGCGCCGCGCACGGTATCGCCCTGACCGGACATTCCGGCAACGGCAACGAGCTGGGCATGCTGCGGCACTTCCAGTGGCCGGGCCAGGACATGGTGTGGCGATGGCTGACGCCCGACACGCCGCGCGGGACGGACCCCAGGGAGAGCCTGACCGCCAAGGCCGCCAGCAGCGCGGCACTGCTGGGGCGCCGGCGATTCAACGGCATCGAGGTGTTCGGGGCCTACGGTTGGCGGCTAACCCTCGACGAGGTTAAGTGGCTGCTCGATTGGTATTTCGTACGCGGCACCAACCTCGTCTTCCCGCACGCCTCATTCTACTCCATCCGTGGCCGGCGCGCCTTCGAAAGCGAACCGGATTTGACGCTCCACAACGTCTGGTGGCCGCACTTTGGACTGCTCGGCGACTACGGGCGGCGCATGTGCTGGCTGCTCAGCGACGGCGAGGAGATCTGCGAGACGGGGATCGTCAGCGACGGCGATTCCCTGGCCTGGGAGGCGGCCTGGATCCTGGAAGAAAACCAGCAGGACTTTATCTTCCTCGATGATCCGGCGCTGCGCGCGGCTACGGTGGAACCGGGACGGCTGGCGGCCGGCGCGCAGAAGTTGCGGCTGCTGGTGGTGGACAAGCCGGGGAAGTTGAGCGCGGAGGCCGAGACGCGGCTGCGCGAGTTCGAGGCGGCTGGCGGCGCGGTGTTGCGCGCATGGAGCCCGGCCGACCTGGCGGCGCAGTTGGCGGCCGCTGTCGGCCGCGACGTGGAATGGCAGGGCGCGGACGCAACGGCTCTGCGCGCCCTGCATTACCGCAAGGACGGTCTGGACGTGTACCTGCTGGTCAACGAAGGCGAATCGTCCTTGAACGGCCAAGTCCTGCTGTCCACGTCCGGCAGTGTCCAGCGCTGGGAGGCGCTCGACGGTTCCGTGCAGCCCTGGCCCGCGGAGGCTTGCGGCGCCGGCCGGGTGAAGGTGCCGTTGTGCCTGGAGCGCCGCGAAAGCGCGGTGCTGGTTGTGAACCCGAAGGGCAAGCCAGACGCGACTCCGGCATTGCCCATAAAACCCGGCGCGACTATGGTGGAGATCGCAGGGCTGTGGCAGGTCACGGATCCAAACGGTAGACCTGCCGCCGTACCGGCGCCAGGCGACTGGGCCCGCGCAGCGGGTTGGGAGACTTTCTCCGGCACGCTCTGTTACCACGCGACGTTCAACCTCACGCCGGAACAGGCGTGGGCGCGCTTCCTGGACCTTGGCAGCGTGCGCGACATCGCCGAGGTGTGGTTCAACGGCCACCGGCTTGGCGTCCGTGTGTGGGCACCCTATGTGTTTGAATGCGCCGACGCCTGCCGGATCGGCGGGAACCGGCTGGAAGTGCACGTGACCAACTCCATGGCTAATGCCTATGATGGCGCGCAAATGCCGTCGGGCTTGATAGGACCCGTGACGCTGCGAAGCGACAGGATGAAGGATCTCCGGTGAACCAGCGTGAACGTTGTAACCGCGTGATGCCCCCGCAGCCCGTTGAGGAGATGGTGCGGCGGTACAGCGCGAAAAGTGCATGGTCGGGTCGGGCAGATTCATGAATCCGCTCAACAGCGGCACCGGCCAGGGCGTCTTCAGGGACATGCCCGACTTAGGCAAGCGTCGCACGCTGGAAATCAACGTGGCGCAGTTGCCGGATTCGGTGGACGTGCTGCCGCATGCGTTGCGCCGCCAGATGGATGCAGTCTCAAGGCGGAGATGGGTGATGTGACGAAGCAGATATACGAAAGGATTCAATGACATGCACAGTGCAATGAAATCCCTCATCGGCAAAGCGCTGACCGTGACCGGGCCGATCGAGCCCGCAGCGCTCGGTCGGCTGATGATGCATGAGCATCTGCACTCAGATAACTACGACTGGGTAAAGGATACGCCGCTTGAGGAGGAAACGCCGACCACGCCGGAGCGGCGGAAGTTCCTGTTGGACGATGCCGTGCCGCTGCTGTGTGAGGCGCGGGAAAAGCACGGGATGGGCGCTTACTGCGACGTGACCATGCCGCCCTGGCGGGCGTGGCCGGACGTGTATGCAGAGGTGTCGCGGGCGTCGGGCGCGGCGATCGTGATGGCGACCGGCTACTATCGCGAGATCGAGCTTGGACAGTACTGGGCGACGACGCCGGACCGGCAGATCTGGTCGTTCGTGCGCAAGTCGTCGGTCGAGCAACTGACCGAGATATGCATGCGCGAAATCACCGAGGGGATTCACGACACAGGGATTCGCGCCGGCGTCATCAAGCTCGGTACGAGCCAGCCGGAGATGACCGAAGATGAGATCAAGACATTCAAGGCCGGCGCCCGCGCGCAACGGGAAACCGGCGTTCACATCACCACCCACTGCACGACGGGTGGCTCCGAAACCAGCCAGCTTTCCCTCCTGGAGAAGGAGGGGGTGGACCTGCGCCGCGTGGTGATCGGGCACATGGGCTGGCTGCTCACCTACCCGGAAGGCCGCGCGCTCTTGCTCGACTGGATGAAGCGCGGCGCGAACTTCCTGCCGACGAACCTCGACGTGACGAATCCGGAGGACTGGCGCCGCTTCATCGAAGGCGTGCATGAGGTGTTTCAGGCCGGGCATGGCGACAAGCTGGTGTTCGGACTTGACCACGGGTATTGCTCCGAGTCCGGGAAATTCGAACGCGTGCAGTTCATGCCGCCACCGCCCTGGCTGTACATGTTCGACCATGTGCTGCCGGCATTCCGCGCCTTGGGAATGACAGCGGAAGAGGAAGACTGGATCATGCGCCGGAACCCGCAGCGGATTGTGCCCGTGCAGTAATCCAGGCGCACCGGCATACTCCGGCCGTCGGGGAAGGCAAGGCGGCCGTGACATTCCGCCCTGATACGTTCACGACACTGCTGATCCGAATGAAGGGATGGAAAGCGTGAATAGCGTACGTGAACGATTCCGGCTCTGGGGGCATCCGATCGGCCAGCATAATGGCGGCTGGACATGCGCCCCAATTCCTGTTATCGTATCGGTCAGCATGCTCTTAGCTACTTTGGCATAGCATGGCGTGGTAACTGCGCTATTCGACAGAGGTATCGCAAAATCCCCATCGTTGCCGCAATTTCGCATTCGCCTCTCACAACTTGCACATCGTTCAGCCATCATCATGATTATGACGAAAGACACGATTCTCGCCCTGCTTGATCGAAAGACCAACGAACTCAATGGCGGCCTGCCCATCGAGTGGCACTATCCCGATACACCCCTCGCCAATCCCCTCCGGTTCCAGTTTGACAAATCTTGGGCTCGCTACGAAAACAACAAGGCCGGTTCGTGGACGAAGCACGGCCGAAACTGGCTGTACGCCGAGATCACTTTTCCCGAGGTGTTTTACGGCGTTCCCCTGGTGAACGAGCAGGCTATGCTTTTCATCAACGGGGCAATGCCGTTCACGCTTTGGCTCGATGGCCGGGAGCTCTTCCGGGAAGAGCATGTCTGGCATGCCACCGGTCCGATCGCTGATCCGTTTCCCGTTCCCATTGTGCCCGGGCGGCGACACGAGCTCGTTCTGTGTGTCGAACCGACCGAGCTGCCCTGCAACAGCCTGGATATCCACGTCGAGTTCAAGATCCACCGCTGTACCGATCTCGCCCTCGAGACCGGCTCCGCGGCAGCCCAACTCCGCTATGCCGCTGCGCTTGCCGATACGCCCGCCGACAAGGCCTGCCTCGACAAGGCCGTCGCCTGTCTCGACGCCAAGGCACTCGCCACCGAGCGCTGGGAAAGGTTTCTCTCCTCTATTCGCCCTTTTGAGGAGGTTCTAGCCCCCTTTGCCGCCAGAGCCCGCGAGATGACTGTCCACCTCATTGGCCACACGCACATCGACATGGATTTCAAGTGGACCTGGTCCGATACGGTCAAGTGTATCCGCCGGGACTGCAAGGCCGCCGCCAATCTGATGGATGCGTATCCCGATCTCACCTTCACCCTTAGTCAGATCCCTATCTACGACACCCTGCGCAGGAAGGATCCCTCCGTTTTCCGCCGCGCCGTACAACGCATCCGGGAAGGCCGCTGGGAATGCGCCGCCAGCACCTGGGTCGAAGGTGATCTCAACATGGCCGATGGCGAGGCGATCGCCCGGCACATGCTGTATGCCGCCGACTGGGCACAGGCGCATCTCGGCACCCAAGCTCGTGTGTTGTGGGAACCGGACACCTTCGGCCACCCGGGCAACATGCCGCAGCTTGCGCGCCTGGGCGAATGCGATGCCTACTTCCACTGGCGCTGCAACCCCGACAAGTTCGAGGGATGGCCGGTTTGGCAGTGGGTCGGCATTGATGGCACGCCCATCACCTGCTTTTCCGAGATTTATGGCAGCGATCTTTCACCCCAGGTCATCGCCAGCCGGGTCCTGCGTCACCTGCGTGACGGTCGGCGTCATGCGCTGCATGTGTGGGGCATTGGCGACCACGGCGGTGGTCTGTCCCGCTGGCAGCTCGAAAACCTGCAAAAGTATATTGACAAGCCCGTCATGCCGACGGTGGAATTCAGCACCATCGCACGCCTCCTGGAGGCAGTGCGGAAAGAGAATCCGAAGCTGCCGACCGCCCAGGGGCAAACCTATTCCCTCTTCGAGGGGTGCTTCACCACCCATGCCCATGCTAAGGCCGACAATCGGAAGTGCGAGGGCGCGCTCCTCGTAGCTGAGGCGCTCGCCGCCCTCGCGGGTCAGGACCATACCGCCGTCCTGCGCGACGCGTGGACCCCGGCGCTCTTCAACCAGTTCCATGATATCCTCGACGGCGCCGCTGTCCACGACTCGTATGTGGATGCGCGGAAGCGTGCCGCGTCGTCGCTTCGCCGGGCTGCCGCCGTGACAAAGGAAGCCCTACGCGCCCTGGTCCGCCCCACGGCGGACGCCGGCACTCTCATGGTCGTCAATCCGCTCGGTTTCGAGCGCACCGAGCCCGTCCGGGCCACACTGCCGCCCGGCACCACCTGTCTCGTGGATGCCGATGGTCGCGCCGTGCCCGTCCAGAAGCTGGGACGCGAATTCGTTTTCATCGCTTCGGGTATCCCCGCCTTCTCGCGGAAGACCTATCGGATCCTTGCCACTCCGCCGGAAATCGCGGATATCTCCCCGGTCGCCACGATGGAAAACGGCGAGTACGTGAAGGTCGAAACGCCGCTCGCTTCGCTCATGATCCATCGCGAATCGGGTTATATCGGGTCGTATTTCCACAAGGGCCTGGGGCGCGAGCTCGTATCGTATGGCATCTCCCTCCCGCTCACGCATGTACCCTCGACCCACGCCGAACTCGCCCTGAATGTCTTCCAGTTCCGCGACGAGGCGCTCAACTGGATGACCGCGTGGCTCATCAACGATATCCTGCGCGAGGAGAACCTCCTGCGTGGCGCCACTGTCCGGCTCCTGGCGACCGGGCCGGTGTTTGCGCGCTTCCGGGTTATCCATACGATACGGTCCTCGACGATCGAGGAGGATATCCTCGTGTATCGCGACTTCCCGCGTCTCGATTTCGAGGCTCGCATCGATTGGCGCGAGAGGGTGACCGGAGAACACGGCGTTCCGCAGCTCAAGATCAGTTTTGCCGGCGCCATCTCCGCGCCGTGCGTCCGCACTGAGGGCCCTTTCGCGATCCGCGAAATTCCAGCCGATGGCATGGAAATGCCCACGCAGAAATGGTCCGCTGTGTCTGGCCGCGAGTTTGGGTTCGCTCTCTACAACGACTCCCGGTACGGCATGGACGCACTAGGTCCGCGCATGCGCATCACGCTGGTGCGCAATGGCAGCAACCCGGATCCGGAGACCGACAATGGCCGGCACGTCGTCCGCTTTGCGTACGAGCCGCACGCCCCCGGGCTCGCTTCCCCCGAGCTGGTTCGCCGCGGCATGGCCTTCAATCGACCGCTTATCACGGCCCTTTCCGGCCAGCCGCTCCTGACCTTCGCGCCACAGATCCAAATTCACGGCGCGGAGACGGTTATCTGCACGGCGTTGCGCCGTGCCGAGCACTCCGGCGACCTGCTCGTGCGGCTGTTCCAGGCCGATGATCACCCGGCCAGGGCTACCATCGGCATCGGCCGGGGCATTGCTACCGTGGTCGAAGTCAACTTCCTGGAAAATCCGACCGGAGGGAACATCCGGCTGGCCGGTGGGATGGTTACCCTGTCCTTCCGCCCTTTCGAGGTGAAGACCCTCCTAGTCCGGATCAAGGGCTGGCAGGAGGAAGGTTGATGGCGCGACGCACCTCCCTATATGCCGGCTGGATGAGCCGAATGAAAGGATGGAAAGCGTGAACAGCGTACGTGAACGATTCTGGCTCTGGGGGCATCCGACCGGCCAGCACAATGGCGGCTGGGGCATCCCAGCCAACTCCCGCATCAGCCCGGTGGAAGCGGCTCACTATATGGGCATACCCAACCTGGTGATGGTCAGCTGCGGCGGTGACTCACTGCCGCCCGATCCGCAGTACCTGGTGCCCTTCCGCAGCCTTCAACGGATCGTCTGGTCCATCGTCGGTCCCGTCGGTGACTACGCGCGGGTAACGGTGGAGCCGGCACTGGATGTGGCCCGGCGCCTGCCAAACCTGAATGGCTTCATCATGGACGACTTCTTCAATCTCGACGAAGGCCAGGAGGAGAGCGCGGCGGGGGTGCTTACGGCGGACGAACTGGTGCAACTCCGCGGCCGACTGGCTGAGGCGGGACGTCCACTCGATCTGTGGGTCGTTTTTTACGATAATCAATTGCACTTCCCGGTGGCCGAGCGCCTGGCCCTCTGCGATAAGGTCAACTTCTGGACCTGGGAAGGAAAGAACCTCGTCAATCTCGAGGAGAACTTCGCCCGCTTCGAGGAACTGGTCCCCGATTCCCAACGCCGGGTGCTGGGTCTCTACCTGTGGGATTACGGCGGCACTAAAGGGCCCATGCCGATGGAACTGATGGAGAAGCAGTGTGCACTGGGGATGCAATGGCTGAAGGAAGGCCGTATCGACGGCATGGTCTTCCTCGCTTCCTGCATTTGCGACCTGGACATCGAGGCGGTCGAGTGGACCCGCCGCTGGATCGGACAGGTTGGCGAGATGCCACTGGCACCATGCCGGCTGACGACCGGTCTGTCACCATAGTTACCGCCGGCGAATTAGCGGTGGGTATGAATCTCGCCCTCCTGTCGCAAACGCCGCAGTTCCAGCAGGCACGGGCGCTCATACGGCTGAACAACGCGCGCCATGCCTTCAATGAACGGCTACAGGATGCCAACGTGATCGAGACCTGGCGGACCTGTGCGGCACAAATGGTACGCGCATCTCTGGCCTGACCTTAGACGGGGGCAAACTGGGGCGTGACAGCCCCGGGATCAATACCAACGGTGCGGGGCACTCGAACCCCTGACAACATGTTCCCTGATGAAGCGCTATTGACAATCAGCACTGTTGGCGTTAAAATTGACTGATACGCATCAGATTGATTGACACAACGAAAAAGTCAACGTGGATGAGGGAAGGAAAAACCGCATGAAACTTTCGATGTCCGTTTTATCCCTACTGGCACTGCTGCTTTATGCCAACGTCGGTCTGGCGATGGACCTGGTTCGCGATGGCCGGCCTGCGGCCACCATCGTGGTAGATGCTGCGCCGGAGGGGAATAAAGCCCCCGAGAGCGACGCAGCGGCGGCCCGGGTGCTGAACGACTGGATCAGAAAAATCACCGATGTCGAGTTGCCGGTCGTCACCCGGTCCGAAGGTGGCGCTGCGATCTTCGTCGGCGCCGCGGCAATCCGGTCCGGCTTGAAGCTCGATGACATCTCCAGTCCGTCTCACGAAGGCTTGCGCGTCCGCAGCGTGGGCAATACTATTCTACTGGCCGGTCAAAATGACACCGCGACCATGAAGGCGGCCTGCCGCTTTCTGGAAACGCTCGGGTGCCGCTACTTCATGGATCATCCCCTTGGCGAGGTGTATCCCCGGACGAAAACGCTCACCGTGGGTGAACTGAATATCACCGAAAAGCCGGCGCTGGCGATGCGGCGCATTTGGGGCTCCGGCTGGTCCCTGGGCTACAGCCTCTGGAAAACCTGGAACGGCGCCGGCGGGCAAGCACTCGGGACCAGCAATAATGCCTGGAACTCCCTGGTGCCGGCCGCGCAGTTCAACACGCATCAGGAATGGTTCGCGCTGCAAGGCGGCCAGCGCCGTAACACCGGGTGGCTGTGCACGTCGAATCCAGAACTCCGCCACTTTGTCGCTCAGCAGGTGATCACCGCGCTCAACGCCGGGGCAGCCAGCCAGTGCCTTTCGCCCCCCCCGGACGGACGTGGGCATTGCCAATGCCCACGGTGCACCGCGCTGGACAATCCCAAATCGTTGGAAGCGAACGGCGTAGTGTCGAAGAGCAACCGCTATACGGAATTTTACCGCGCTGTGGCGACCGAAGTTGCGCAGGCATGCCCGAACGCCATATTGACGTTCTCCGCCACTGATGATTATACACTGCCCCCCACGACCACCACGCCGCTGCCCGCCAACCTCTGCGCCTACGTGAAACCGAACAGCGTGTGCGCGTTGCATGGCTTCGGTAACCCGCTGTGCGCCTCGCGCCAGCGGGTGAAAACGATACTGGCTGGTTGGGCGAAGCACGTCAGCAAATTCGGCTACCGCAGTAATAATTACAACGTCGACGATTGCACGCTGCCGTATGCCAAGTTGACCGTCTGGCAGCAGGATCTGCCGTATCTGTATAAAACCGGCCACCTTGGCATGGACATGGAAACGCTGCCGTGTTGGATGATTTATGGGCCGCACATCTATCTGTTTGCGCGGCTGGCGTATACTCCGACCGCCAATGCCGCTGCGATTCTCGACGATTACTTCATGAAGTTTTATGGTCCCGCCGCCGGGCCGTTAGTGAAACAGTATTTTCTCGGCCTGGACAAAGCGGTGGTGAGTCTGAAATGCGATCCGGCCAAGGGGGCACGCGGCATTGACAGTCTTGCCGCCATCTACACCCCCGCTTTCCTGGCGCATCAGCGCAGCCTGCTGGCGCAAGCCGCCGCGGCAGTGAGAGGCAATGAACAATATAGCGCGCGTGTCGCCATGATCAGTGAAGGCTTGCAGAACGCTGAGCAATACGCGCAACTGCTTGGCGATATCAACCGCAAGCAAATCAGCCAGGCGATGGTGGTGCATGATAAAATCATTGCGCGCAACGACGCGCTGGTGAAAGCGGGATTGACCAATCACTATACGCTCGATTTCTTCCGGCACGCCGTCACCGCCGGCAAGGATCTGCTCCGTCTCACCGCCATTGCACCACCGAACAAGGTACTCGCCGTATTGCCGGCGGCGTGGAAGAGCACCCTGGATGTTGATGGCTCCGGCGTGAACAAGGGGTTCCAGGAGACTGGCTTCGACGACACCGGTTGGGCGATGGCCGTTTGCTACCAGGCGAAAGCGTCTACCCTTAGCGGGGATCTGGCCGTGTTGCCGAGTGGACAATTCCGCTGGTATCGAAGCCGGTTCATCCTGCCGGGCGCGAATGGGCGCATCGTACTCGTCTGCACCGAGCTCCATCACGATGCGCTGATCTATGTCAACGGTCAGCTGGCGAGTGGGCCGAACGATCGGCCGAAGAGCGATTTGAATATCACCTTCCTGGCCGACATCACCGCCACCGTGCGCCCCGGCGACAACGTACTGGCCATCCGCCGTCCGAACGTCCCGGGCACCCTGACGAGTAAAGCCATCGCGGTGCTCGAACTGCGGTAGTGACGGAAAGGCGCTTCTCTAATCCAGGCACAGTCGATGTGATAGTTACGACCTTTCGGGTAAAAGAGGAGAGGATATGCGTTGCTCCCGCCATACTGTGGCGCTGGCGGTACTGGTCCTGGTGCTGGTGTCATGCCAGCAACCGGCGGCCGGCGTGGTGCAGCCCGCACTGCAGGAATTTCAGTCGCGCCTACCGGTGCTGCGCACGCAAATTGCTACCCTGGCCGCATCGGCTAAGCAGGCCGCGGCGGCGCGGTTGGCACAGCCGGCCGCGCTGTTGAGCGTGCCGTCGCGCGAACAGGTTTCCTTCTGCGAGGAGATGATTAATCGCGCCGGCGGATTAGCAATGATCTCCGCCACCGAACCAACTCCGCAAGGCGATTTACCGCCCAAATGCAGCACGGTGCTGCTCTCCGTGCGTTCGTGGGAGCAG
This sequence comes from uncultured bacterium, assembly GCA_964472305.1. Classification (GTDB taxonomy): domain Bacteria; phylum Armatimonadota; class Hebobacteria; order CAIYQO01; family CAIYQO01; genus CAYYJR01. The sequence continues at coordinate 90,062 of CAYYJR010000017.1, read as the reverse complement.
CAGCGGGACGTCATGCTGCGGCGCGTGAAGGCATACCGTGACCTTGGCTGGACGGTGGTCGTGTTCGCGTCCGCGGCTGGTTGCCCGCCGGAGCTGGAAGCCGACTGCGTCATTGATAACGGAGCGGCTTCCCCCGCCGCCGCGCTGGGGCGCATCAATGTGCTCGCGAACGTCACGCTGGCGTGGATGTGGCAGTGTGAATACTGCGCTGCGCTCTCGCGGGATGGCCAATTCCCCGCGATCCTGTATAGCAACATCATGCCGGGTGCGAAAGAGCATAACGCGAAATACCAGGTGCCTGAAGGCCGTCGCCTGCTATTACCCTGCGCGAAAGCCCTCCCTGCCGGCGAGTTGGCCGAGAACTACCTGGCACGTGTGGAACAACTGACTGTTGAATGCGTGTCAGCGCGCATTCAACAGCAGGTGACTGCCGCTGCCGAGTTGATCAGCCAGCGGATTGGTGCCGGCAAGCCCATCGCGATGACCGGCAGTGGCCACCTGATCAAGGACGAGATACGACGTGACCACCGGACGCCGTGGAACGCCTTCCTGCCGCGGGGCGATATGAAAGCACTGTTCGACCAGCAAGTCGGTCCCGGTGCGCTGGTCGTCTGGATGACCTACGCCGGCATGGATACCCCCTACCGTCCCTATGCTGAATTTTTTGTCCAATCAGGCGCCGACCTGATCACCAGCTACGCCCCCGCCCCCGAGCATGAGCAAAATTTGCCCAAAAGGCTGGCCCACATCGAGCAGAGCTGGGCACTGCCCGACGCGGTGGTGCCGATCCCGCTCTTCCCAGATCACATGGCTCCGCTTAGTGGTATCAGCATCTGCCTATTGCTGCGCATGCTGGATGACGAAACCGCGAGCCGGCTGGCGGAAGTGAAAGAACAGCGATGAGGAGACACCGTATTGCGAGCCGTATTGCAGGATTTCGGTATGGTGTTCCCTGAATGCACTCTCACCATCCGGTGCGAAAACCGGCGTGCAGAACGTGCAGAGCCCGCGCCGGTCTGATGGGGTAGGGGTGGGAGCGTGTGCCAGGCAGGGATCGGTGATACCCGGCTCTGCGCTCATGCCGCGCTCCTGATTCCGCGGTGGTGCCTCTCGTCACGACAACCGCGGGAGGGTGATGCCTGCCACAGCAAACACAGGCATGCCCAGCGGTCATCGGCATAACGCTATCAGATGTCATCTGGCTTCAGCCAGTTCTGATCTCATCCTTTTGCCGTGCGTGCAGCGGGTCTGCCGCCGCATTATATCCGTCGGATCCTCAGGGCGCGCTTAAAACTGTTTTCAAAGTGCTTGCAGCCGTCTCGCGGGTCCTTTTCGCGCCTGGCCGCGTTGGAGTTCATGACATGTAGGCCTACGGCCCACTCTCGGAACTCCGTCTTGCCAGCGCGGCATCCTTGTTGAGCTTATTTTTTAGCTCGCTCATAACGCACGCACCCGGCCAGTTCTGCCAGTTGCTCCACGGTCCCCGGTCCCAGTCCACCTTCCTGGAAGATGCCGGCATTGAAGGTGACACCGCCGCCAGCCGTCTTGAATTCCCGCACAAGGGTCTCCAGTTCGGATACGGAATACAGCGGCGGCTCCATTGCTCCGGGCTTGGTGATCGGAATGGTGAACGGCAAGCATTGCCAGTCCGCACCCCGGTTGCCGTGAGCCCACATGCAGTCGATGGGCACCAGTGCGTGCCAGAGGCAACTCGCCGGCGGCTGGGGAGAGTGCGTGGCGATGTCCAGCAATGGCGCGGGCGCTCCCCTTCGGCCGCCATACCGCACCTTGCCATTGATGAGCACCTCCGTCTCTCCGGCCAGATAGTCCTGACCCGGCACGACTACATTGGTATACCCGCAGCAGAAAGAGCCGTCGTTGAAGGCGGCACAGGCCTGCGGATTGCCAGCCCGCAAGGCACTCCACAGCAGGGCGGCATCAATCCGAGTGTTGTCGAACAACGGCAATCCCTTTTCGCCGAAAGCCTTTCCGGGGAAGGTGCCGTCAATCCACCAGCCATCGAGCAGTGACCCAAACCGTTGCGCATACTCCGCGATGAACTCGCAGAACAGCGGTTGAAACTTCTCCTGCGCCGTGCCTCCTTCTTCAGTCCACTGAAAAGCCCGCTTGATTTCCGCCGATTGTCCAGCCACCTCGTAGGTGAAATACGCGATGAACCGTCGGCCCATGGCCTTCACGGCCTGTGCTATCTCCAGTGCCAGGTCGCGAGACGAGCAGCGACCCGGGCCAGCCAGGCGATCGAGCACACGGTTCGGTCCGATATAGCGGCCGGTGTTCTGGCCGAGTGTGAAGATCAGCCAGTCCGCTCCGGTCTCCACGAACTGGCGCAGAAACAGGTCGAGATCAAACCGATCAACCGCAGTATTCAGGTCCGTGATGTGCTCGCCATATTGTGGCAAAGGCCCCGGGGGAATCCAATGGACCATGAGGCCGAATTTACCGTTGCTCATCCAGGATGCTTTGGACCGCATGTTGACCTTCCTTGTGTGATCAAAGCCAGTGATTCATCCATGCGCGAATGCAGCGCGTTATCCAATGCCGCCCGTATGCCTTTCCGTACTTCTGGCAGGCTCCGCCTGAATGGCGGTGCCTGCCAGAAGGTGTGTCTGACGAGATACCGGCTTCGATGCCCGGGTGACCATCAGCGCGGTGTTCTCGCCGGGGGAGCTTGCAGGAACACGGCCGGATCGAATTCCAGCACCGAGATTGGCGACGTATCGGTGCCAGTAATGCATTTCTGATAAAACAGGTTCAGCTTGTTCTCGCGCTGCCACAATGTCGGATCGAATGTCGGCTCCCAATTCGGGAAGCTGCCCAGGTTGTCCGAAGTCAGTTCGGTCTGTTGCCACGCCTGCCGCGCCGGATCCGTGCACCAGAACAGTTGCGGTTTGCCGCCCCATTCCAGGTCGTGTGATACCACGAACAGGTTATTCTTTTTGTCACACACGATGATCGGCCGACTGGGCCATTTGGCGATATCGGCGCCCATGCCGGTCGTGTTGGTGATCCGGTTGGTGAGCTGCTTGGCCTGCCAGGTCTTGCCGTCATGCCAGAGCACGAAGAGCTGAACCGGCGTGCCGGTGCCCTTCGGCGCCCACCAGGTGGCGATGTAGGGGTGGTCGTTCATGTCTACCGCGCCGCCCGCCTGGTTGATCAATACCATGTTGATGGGGATCTCCCACACCTTCTCCGCGGTATCGACGGTAATGGGCAGTGTATAGGGTGTGCCGTTCATCTTCAGCCATGTCTTGCCATAGTCCGGCGAGCGGGCATACAACTCGTCATGTCGCCAGTCCACGCTCGTGTAGTCCTCGCACCAGTTGAATGTGCAGATCAGGTTGTTTTTCGAGTCCAACACCAGGTAGTTGAGATATGGATTCCGGGTGTTGCCGTTAGGACTGTTCATTCCGGGGGTCTGGCCTTTAATAAACGGCACGCCGTTGCCGTTCACCGGCGTCCAGGTATGCGTAGCCAGCGACCAGTAGTTGAGATAGTGGTTCGCATTGCCCGACCCACCGCCTGCGCGGTAATCGAACAGCAGGTCGCCATTCGGCAAATGGGTAAATCGCGGATAGGTGATCTCCCGATCGGCGAACGGAAGCGGCTGTTTCGTGACGGTCAGCGCTCCCGGGGCTGTTCCTCGCGCATAGTTGCCCGGATTATTGTGCACGCCCCAGGCCAGATGCACCACGCCCTCGCCATCCACGCCCATGGAGATGGTGTTGTGCCCATCCGTGTTGTTGTACGGCGTCAGGCCGGTGTCGTTGAATGTCCAGGCGGTCGTGCCCAGTGTTCGCTTGCCCAGCATCAGGTGCACGCCTGCATCCTTGTAGAAGACGATGTATTGCGTGTTGCCGAAGGTAACCAGCGAACTGCAGATGTAGCCGTTGGTGCTCAGGTTCGCCCGGCTATACCCCTCTGCAACAGGCACCAGGGTGACGCCGGGAGTCAGCGTCGTCGCTCCCCAGCTCGCTCCTGCGCACAACGCGACCAGCGACAGCATGGCCGCAACACAACACCTGCCGCGAAACCGGCTCTGTGGAAAACTCATCACATCCCTCCGATTCGGTTACCGATGCGCTCATTGGTTACTGAAACTCTACCGCGATCATTGACTGGTCACATCAGGTTCATAACGACGATTACCAGCACATCGCAATGTTAAGGGCGCATTATCTCCGCCGCTGCTTCAATCCGTAACAGGCATGATCCCTGATACGCATCAGATAATAATAGTTTATCCATCGTGCCGATAGCTGTCAATAGCTCCTGGGAAAGAAGCGGGGGCAGCTCTGCACCACGGAACACGTCATGCTGGCCTGCGGAGCAGGCTCTTCGTTTACAGCTTGATCTTCATCTGCGGAAGTTGCCGGTCTACCCTGTTCAGACCAGTAAATTGCTGGTCTGGTACAGGTCGTAGAACTGGTCGCGCAGCAGATTTTTTTGCACTTTCCCCATCGTGTTTTTCGGGAGTGCAGTGATGAAGAGAATTTTTTTCGGCACTTTGAAGTGCGCGAACTGTCCGCGCAATATCTCAATAATCTCGGCTTCGTTGATGTGACAATCCGGTTGTGTGCAGACCACCGCGGTCACGGCTTCACCGAAATCATGGTGCGGAAGGCCGATCACAGCGGACTCCACAACACCGTCAAGACTGTCGAGGCACAATTCGATTTCTTTGGGGTAGACATTCAATCCGCCGGTGATAATCAAGTCTTTTGCACGTCCACTAATCGTGAGATAGCCATCCTCATCGACGCTGCCGATATCGCCCGTACGGAAGAACCCCTCGGCGGTGAAATCCTGTGCAGTTTTCGCCGGATTATTCCAGTATCCCGCGAAGACATTGGATCCGCGAATCTGTATCTGGCCGATCTCGCCTTGTGCGAGTGGTCGGTCTTCGGCATCGGCGATGCGCACGGTGACGCCGGGCAGCGGCAGGCCGACCGTACCGGGCTTGCGTATCCCCTGCAGCGGATTTGCGGTATTGATTCCGGTTTCCGTCATCCCGTATCGCTCAAGGATGCATTGGCCGGTTCGGTCGGCGAACGCGGTGAAAGTCTGCGGCTGCAGCGGCGCCGAGCCGGAGATAAACAGGCGGATATGGTCACCGCACAGCCGGGTAAAGCAACTGTCGTCCAGCAACCGCGTATAATAGGTGGGCACGCCCATCATCACCGTGGCGGCAGGCAGATACTGCAGGGTGTAATCCACGGTGAATTTCGGTAGGAAGATCATGCTGGCCGCGCTGAGCAGCACGCAATGGCAGGCGAAGAACAGGCCGTGCACGTGGAAAAGCGGCAGCATGTGGAGCAAGACATCGTCGGCTGAGAAAGCCCAGCACTGCTGGAGGGTAGCGCCGTTGGTCGCAAGATTCCCATGGGTAAGCATAGCGCCTTTCGGCTTGCCGGTCGTACCGGACGTATAGAGGATGACAGCCGTGTCGTCGACGGCACGGGGGACGTCCGCCCAGTCGCCATCCTCGCTAAGGCTGTGGGTATAGAGCGAGCCGCGGCCCTGGCGATCCAGCGTCTCGACGGGGATGTCGCCATGCTCAGTTCCCAGCACCCGCATCTCCGCGGCCCTCGCCGGATCGCAGATCAGCAGGGACGGCGCAGCATCCCGGATGAAATAGGCCACCTCATTGGGGTGATATGCGGTATTGAGCGGGACATATACCGCGCCAACCCGCAGGCAGCCAAGATAGCAAAACAGGTTCTCCGCCGATTTCTCAACCTGAACCATCACCCGGTCACCGGGTTGGATGCCGCACCGGAACAAGTAGCCGGCGTATTGCGCACTGCGGGTGTGCAGCATGTGGTACGTGTAGCGCTCATCGGTTTCCGTGGTGAGTACGACTTTTTTCATCACCGGTGTGAATTGTCCGGCGAACCGCTGGTACAGATTCTGATTCACGACCTGCTCCCCCTGTCCGCGTGATGCGCATCAGGTTACATGATTCTTCGTCGGTCGTGGTATCTCCTTGTTGGTAAACCGGCGGCAGTTTATTTATCCACAGGATTGCATAATGGGGGGATCCAGTGCTAATATGATACGCGTCAGATTTTATGGTGATCCTGTCCTGTATTCCTGGCAGCCAGCCTCACCAGCGAGGACAATACGTTGAAACCCACCGCAAGCCTGGTCGCCAGTTCCACCGAAGTGGCCAAAGTCTCCCCGACTCGGTGCCGACTTTCTACGCCTGCGCGGATTACACCACGCCGCCCACCACCAATCAGTCGCTGCCCGCGATTCTGTGCGCCTTTACCGTACCGGAGCAGCACGGGCGCATTGCGGTGTACTTCTCCGTGCTGCCTTCCGATGCCATGGTCTATCGCAACAACCGGCTGGCGAACGGACCCAACAACCGTCCCCGCACCGAGTGGACCGGCACGTTCCTGGCGACGTGACCAATACCGTGCATCCCGGTGCGAATATCCTGGCGGTTTGACGGTCCCATGCCCCGGGCAGTCTCGCGGAGAAAACGACCATCGTGATCGATCTGGGAAAAGAGGATGACGGCAATCCAGATCAGTGTGCCGATCAGAAAGGAGCATGCGGGTGAAATACCGATTGTGTAGCTGGCTGGGTATCCTGCTGCTCGCGTCACTGGCGCAAGCACAATTCATCTTTGAAGATGTCACGCGTCAACTCGGATTATCCGAGCCTTTGCAGGCATGGCGGACAGCCCACGGCATCGCGGTGGGCGATTGCACGGGCGATGGCTTGCCCGACCTGTATTTGGGCGCCTTCGCTGACCGTCCGCTATTCAAGCAACCTGGCGCTCCACTACCGAACATGTTGTTTCTCAACACCGCCGGACGCTTTACGCTTTCACCGGATGACACTACCTTCCTGATCGGAAAAAAGGCACGCACCACGATGGCGCTTTTCGTTGATTTGAATAACGACGGGCGCCTGGATTTGGTAGTGGGCAACCATGTGAATCGGCAAACTTGTCGGAGTATGCTGTTCGAAAATCTGGGGCAGGGACGATTTCGAGATGCAACGCCGCAACCGCCTGATTGGTTGACCACCGTTTCCACGCGCAATATCGCGGTACTGGATTTCAACCGCGATGGACTGCTGGACCTGATTTTCTCCGATGGCGCCTATCGCGATCCACTCAAGAATCGGCTGCATATTCTACGCAATGAAGGAAACTGGACGTTTACCGATGTCACCGAGACATTAGGCTTTCCGCTCGAGGATACCACGGCGCTGGGACTCGCACTTGCCGATGTCAACAATGATGGTACGCTGGATATTTTCGTCGCGCATGCGAACCGTCTCTTTGTTAGTGGGCCAACCGGTCAGTACCGTTCGGCAGAGAACCGCTGGCAACTGGTGTTGCCAAAGGCACAAGGCGAATGGTGGCCCTGCGGTGCAGTATTTGGCGATCTGAACGGTGACGATTTACTTGACCTGGTTATTACCGTGCATGGGCAACCCGGCATGATCTTCATTTATCAGAACCGGGGCATCCAAGACGGCGTGCCGCAGTTCACAGAGATTCGACGGGTGGTCTTTCCGCCGACCAGCCCCATTACGCGCAGCATCATAAAAGGTGCGCAAGTGGCGCTCCGCGATATGGATAACGACGGTCGACTGGATGTCGCGCTGAGTATGCTGTATGCGGATCAGAATGATCGGTCATGCCCGTTTATCTTGCGCAATCTGGGCAACAATCCCGCCGGTGTGCCGCAGTTCGCGGTGCCCCCCGTCGAGCGCATCCTGTGTTATTACGCCCCCGGCGCCGTAGTCGACCTGGAACGGGACGGACGGCTGGACCTGATCTTGCCCGCCTGGTTCGATGAGACCGCCAACCTGGCTTTGCGCAACATGACCCCCGGCGGCAACTGGTTGCAGGTACATGTGAAAGGGACGCGGCCGGGCTTCAATCCCATGGGTATCGGGGCCATTATCCGCGCCTATCGGACCGGGCAGGCCGGGCAAGCCACCGCGCTTCTCGCGCGGTATGACCTGTCTATCGGCAACGGGTATGCCACCGGGGAAGAGGCGCTGGCGCACCTGGGATTGGGTGCCGTCACCGCGTGCGATCTGGTGGTAACCTGGCAGGGACAGCAGAAGGTGCTGCCACAGGTAAAGGTGAACCAGCAGTTACTGGTGGAATTTGGTCCGGTGCCGTCACTGGACTCCAGGGTGACAGCAGATTGAGATATTTGAGTTCGTGAAGGAGTAGCGAATGTCTGATCCCATACGCATCGGCATCATCGGCATGGGTGGATTTGCCGGATATCACCATGACACCATTCTCGCCTTGGAGGCGGAAGGCGCGTGCCGCCTGGTATGCGCCTGCGATCCCAATATGGAGACATTTAGCGAGCGGCAGTGCGCGTTGCGCTTTACCGAGCGCGGCATAGGCCTGTTTACCGATTACCTGGTCATGCTCGATGCATATCGAGATTCGTTGGATGTGGTGACCATACCAACCCCGATTCCATTGCATGCGCCGATGCACCAGGCGTGCGTCACGCGGAAACTGCCCGTCTACCTCGAGAAACCGCCGACGCTTGATTATCACGAATTGCTCCGCATGCTGGCCGTGGAGGCGACGGCAACGCGCGACACCATGGTCGGATTCAGTTACATTGGCGAGGGAGCGCGACTGGCGTTGAAGCAGCGCCTGGTTGCGGGAGAGTTCGGTGCGATACGGCGGATCAGCATGGTGGGGATGTCACCACGGCCGTCCTCGTATTATGCCCGTGCTGCCTGGGCGGGACGGCTGATGCTCGATGAACGCCTGGTGCTGGATTCCGTGATGGGCAATGCGATGGCCCACGCCGTCAACAGTGCGCTGTTCTGGGGAGGCCTGCATGGAGACTGGCAGTGGGGACAGATCAATGACGTCACGGCGGAACTCTATCGGGCGAACTCCATTGAAGGCACTGATACCATCTTCGTCCGCGCGGCGCTGGAAAATGGACCAGAGGTGTTGCTGGCGATGTCGCACGCATGCAACGGGACGCCGTATGACCAGGAGTGGGTGGAGTGCGAGCACGCGACGATTACCGGACAACAAGAATCCGGGCCGGACGGTCACCCGAATAAAGTATTCACGGTGCAGTGGAATGATGGGCGATGTGAGCGCATCCCGGTGGCGGTCGAGCATCGTTTGAGCGCGAATATCCGGCAATATTTTGCCTATCTTCGCGGTGAGGCAAACCGTCCGCTTATCCGCCTGGACGACACGCGACCTTTCGTGCTGCTCAACAACCTGGCTTACGTGGCAGCCGGGCGCATTGTCTCCGTGCCGGGGTCAGCGTGTAAGATAGAGCAAATGGCACAGCATCCAGAGATTCATACGACCGGAATCGACGGTCTCACCGAGATCGCCCTGACCTTTATCGGCACCGGTCGCTTCCCGTCGCAACAAGGCGTCTCCTGGGCGGCGCCGGGCGGGCAGGCGACTCCATCGGACTTGCCGCGGTTGACGGCGGTTGTCCGCGGCATGGTCGGCACATCCTGTGAGTGATCAAGTCGGTGCCGCTTTTCTGCGGTGAATGTACCACCGGAGTTCCAAGATGTTTCGCAGTCCTTCAGTGCCTTGGAGCGCAATCACGACGGTCGGGGGGGTGTCTCGACGCACGCTCGACCGTCGTGATGATCCCGGATCAGGTGGGCGCCGGGTGTTGCTCCGGATCCGTGGCGACCAGCATCTCGATGTCAGAGCCATTCCAGGTAACCTCCACCGGACCGTCGGGGGTTAGCACGGTGCCCTCACGCGGGGTGCTGGGGCTGAAAAAGGTTGGGGCGATTTGCACGCCTTCCGGGGTTTGCGTGGCTTGCCAGATACGCTGCTGTACCCAGGGGATGTATTGCCAGGCCTGCGCGGTGGCATGGTCGCCGCCTTCCAGACGTGTCTTCTTGCTGGCATGTAGTTTGCCGTTGAAGGCTTCCGCCCAGGCATCGAAGTAGGCCGGATTGCCGGTGATCAGGGAGCAGAATGGCAGGATGCGCGCCAAATAATCGCCACACCAGGGGATCCTGTCGGGCAGGATAATATATTGGCCGGTATTAGGGCGGAAATGCTCGCGCATGCCGGCATAAAAATGCTGATAGGACCAGGAGCGGATGCCCGGTGCATGCTCGACGCGTTCACGAAGCAACCAATCGGCAAATTTCAGCACGATGGCGCGCGCCGCTGTATCCTCCGGGTAGAGCTCCAGGTAGTCGATAACCGGTCCGACGGCCATGCTGCCCATCCAGGGTTTAACCACATAGGAGTTGCTGCCGTGGATGCCGGTGCCGCCGCCCTGATCGCCAAAGCTGCCATCGGGGAATTGCGATTGGCCGATCGTCCGGATGCACTCCCGGGCGATCTCCAGGAAATGTGTCTCGTTCAGGTAGCGGTAAAGCAACACCGCCCCGCGCACAAAGCAGGCGTCGCGACCGATAGACAATCGGGGCCAGGCGTTCTTATGCAGCCAGTAGCTATTCTCGATGACTGCCCGCGCCGTATCGAGCAGGTACGGGTCTCCTGTCTCCAGGTACGCAAGCACGCAGCCGTGAACGCGCGCCATCGGCAGCGAAATCGCCGGCGGCGCCTGCCCGTGCATGCGCACGCCCTTATCGGCATGGTTCACATAAATGTCGGTAAAGGCGTAGGACGCCCGCATAGCCAGGTCGTAGTCGAGTGCATCGCCGGTGCGCCATGCGCAGAGGAACATGGCGCCGGGCACTTCGCCTTCCCAGCCGGGCTCGGGACGTCGTGCCTGCCCAATCGCTGCTTGGCGCGGGACACAGCCGTCTTCAAATCCTTGCTGCTGCGTGCACGCGCGGAACCACTGGCGATGTTGGTCCAGATAGGGCGAAAATGCGTTGTCAACCGGCAACAGGGGCGCGGGAGAAAGCTCTTCGCACAAGCCGTACCACCATGCCGGCGCCAGGTAGCGCGCCACGCGCGGGGAGCGGGCAGGATTCAGACTGAGCGAGCAGCGCAGGCTGCGGGCCATGCCGCGAGGGATCGTCCGATCTTCGGCGTGAATGATGAAGGCATCGCCGGTAATCTGCTCCGGTGCCACACCGCCGAAGAGCTCCATCCCCAGATACGGTTGCCAGGCGAGTATGCCGTCCACTACCGCCATCTGCCCGGGTTGTTCAGGCGTAGCCAGGTGCGCGATGTCGGTGACGTCGAAGCGGACGCCGCCCAGAGTGAGCGCAGTGCGTGTTCCATCCCAGCGCCCGGACAGCGCGTCCATGTCGGCCATGCTGTCCGGGGTGCGCAGGCCGAAGACCGGCACAGCGTTCGTGAGATCCTGACCGAGATCGACATACCGGCTGTTGATATGCCGGGCAAAAATTTCACAGACGCCATTGGCATACAGGCGGGCATAAATCTGCCCGTAGATCCAGTTATGCTGATGGAGGAACGGGTCCGTATACCCGTGATGTCGGCTGAAATGATCCAGATTCACCTTGTGAGATGGAATGGCGCCGGACATCATGACGGTACGGCAGACGGGCGACTCCGCCACGGTAACGAGTCGGCAGTTCTCCCACCAGTGCACCGTGTCGTCCACGTGCATTCCGAGTGCGAGGAGTACCGACTGATCCCCCCAGTCGATCCGCAGGCCGTGCTGTTCCCAGATGAAGAATTTGCGTGGCGCACGCGCGATGAGCTCCATTTCCGTCGTTGGAGTCGGGGTTGCCGGTGCGGCGCCCGCATGGGCGAGGGCAAGCGTCGGTGGAGCGGTTTCTTCGCCATCTGCCACCAGCAGCAGACGGCGCGGAGATGTAGTAGTCCGTCCCGGCCAGGCTCCGAGGGGTTCAACATAGGTGGAGCGACCGTTCAGGCTCATTGCGTAGTCGGCCCCGGGCGGCACCGGCAGTGAGGTGATCCATAAGCCGGCAGGTTCCTCGTCGCCCAGCCGCATCAGGTTGACGCGCCCCAAGTGGGGTAAAGCAGTGTGCGATTCGCACACATCATAATTAATTTCATTCATTATGATCCTTAAGATAGGCCTGATCCGCGAAGCATGCCAGCGGCAAAACGCCATGCGCTCCCAACACCGCTGTGTCGATCAAGGGCCTGTCCTGTTCCCGGCCTATGTCTCGCTCATACCTTCCAGGCGGGTACCGCCAACTCCGGGCTGCTCCTTGATCCCAGATCATTTCATCGGTATCTGACCCGCATCAGATTATACCGCAGGTTCCCCCTCTTGTCAATCCTCCGGTCAGGATATCGTTCCGCACGCCGGCGACTCTGCCGAGGATAGGATCAACAGGAATCCGCTTCGCGAATCACTTGTTCGGAGACGAGCGCAACAGCAGCGTAGCTATATCGCCGAAGGGACGATTCTGTATGTTGGATGGAATGTCAACACTCGACTCGCAGCAAATACCTGGCGCCGAAAGTTGCGCAGAGTAGCCATGTAAGGAGCGTCAACACGGGCAGCGGTGGTCTAAGCACCGAAAAGCCGGTATTTGCGACGCGTACGGTATCGTTGGCACCAGAATACGCCACCCACGGTAATATGCTGGTAGAAATACTAAAAAGAGCATGTCATTGACTGTTTTAATCGAGATTGAATAATTGTTCGACTTGACAAAATCGCTAAAAACTTGTGACATATATATCGTTAGTGCCATAAAACGGGTACTACCTGTTGCCTGTCAGATGACTGGCGCAGAAAAGGAGTCTGACGCGTATGCGTTTAGTGGATATTGCCCACGATTTGAAGATATCTTATACCACCGTTTCGGTAACCTTGAACGGCAAGGCTGATCGCTACGGCATCTCCAAGGCGACGCAGGCGCGTATCCTGGCGTATGCCGAGAAACACGGTTACGTCAAGGATCTGAACGCCTCCCGGGTGGCCGCCGGGCGAACAGACCAGGTGGGTATTCTCATCAGCAATGAATCCAACGCCTTGACAGAAAGCCAGCACACGATGTATTTCCTGCTGCTGAAGATGCTGTATGAGACCGAGATCATGCCGGTCTTCCAGGCTGTTGATCTGCACTCCTTTCTGCCCGGGGTGCGCAACCTGCTAGGACGGAAAGTCAACGACGTAATCGTGCTGGGCAACAACTTGATCAACGCCTGCCTGTCCACCCCCCAGTTTTCTACGATGATGCGCGGTCGACGCCTCTTCCTGATTGACTACCTGTTTGGCGTGTATCAGCTGCCCGACGTCTCCTTCCCCCGTTGCTACCGCATCGGGTTCGATCGCCATGGCGCGCTCCATAACATGCTGCGCCATCTCCTCCACTCCGGCCATCGCGTCGTTGCCATTACCGATTATGTGAAGGGACGCCACTTCGGGGAGATGGCCGAGGACGAACGCGCCGTCACGCTGCTGTCCATTGATGAAACCGGGCTGACCACCGATAACGGCTATGCGCGCGGCGCCCAGTTGTTGTCCCAGGTGATGATGCTGATGCAGGACCACGCCTGTACCGCGATCATGATGCCGGATGACATGAAGGCGATCGGCTTGATCTATGCCTTGACGAACGCCGGCGTCCGGGTGCCGGAGGACATCACTGTTGTGGGATTCGAAGGCATTGACTCGGGCGAGTATGCCTGCGTTCCGCTGACCACCATCGAAATTCCCACACACCAGATCGTCGAGGTAGTACAGCGCATACTCGCACACCGCGTCGACGAGGATGACGAGTCAGAGCAGCGGGATTTTATTCTCCCCTGCACTATCGTCAAACGGAGATCCCAGGGTCCCGCGCCCAAATTGATCAAGCGCGTCTGGTGATGCCGTGCAGCCTCCTGCCCGGTACACCTTACCGGCAATGTGTCGGTGGGCACCCACCACCTTGGCGATCATCACGATTCGCCGCCGGTGGAATGGCCCGGCACAGGTCGGTTGCACTGAATCTGTCCGACATAGTTCACGGTTGCGCCGGATCTAATAACCGAGAATCGAGCACTGACAACGGTGAACCGCTACTCACGCCCAAACCTCTTGACAGTCACAGAGTGAAGCGATACTATTCTGACGCGTATCAGACAAGCGCCGGAATCGGACGTCGGGTATGGCAAAGCTGGACCAGAGGGTGACAGATGAGTGCATTTTCACCGATCCGTTTCTGGATCGAGGAGACCAGCGGGATTGATCGCGCGGCTGAGCCGGTGGTGGGCGGCATGCCGCTGCCTCGCGGCGCGATCCATGCGCGCGGTTGGTTCACCGTGCTGGACGAAACGGGGGGAAGCGCGCTCTGGGAAGGCGTGCCTGCTGCCTACTGGCCCGACGGTTCGGTGAAATGGCTGCACCTGTGCGGGACGGTGAACCTTGCCGGCGGCCGGCGGAATGATCTGCTGCTCGCTCCCACCCCCATGGAGCCGGCATCCGGTCTGCAGGCGGCGAGAGACCACGGCAGCGTGACGATCACCGGCGGTGCGTTGACCGTGCAGGTGATGGCGAACCCCGACCGCGTGCTCGATGTCCGAGACGGCACGGACTCGTTGTTGCATGGTCCGGGCCTGACGGCGATCCTGCGCCTCACCGAACCCGGCGGACCGGCGCGTCCGGCGGTGGCGTGGACCTTCGATCCCGCGCAGGTGCAGGTAGTCACGCTCTCCTCCAACCGCGCCGTGCTCCGCTTGCCCGGCCGTTTCGTCGAAGGCGACCGGCTTGTTGCCGAATTGGTGGTCTTCATCGAAGTGCTGCGGGAATCTCGCCGCATCGGCATCGAGCCGGTCTTCATCTACCTGGGTGATCCTGATCATGACCTGGTGACCGAGCTCACCCTCACCGCGCATGGCACCTTCCATGGCGAAGGCGCCCGCTATGGATTTGCCAACGATCGTGGACCGGGGTACTGGGATGTGGTGCTGCCGTATGAGGGTGGGCCGTGCTGGCCGCAGGCCCGCCAGGTGCAATTGGGCTCTACGTTTTACCGCACCGAGAAACGCACGTGCGACGCGGCGTCCTGGACGAAAGCCAGGGAGGGGCAGCGCGCCACGGGGTGGTGCCACCTGGGCACGGATCAAGGTGGCCTGACTGCCGGCATGCGGTATTTCTGGCAGGAGTACCCGCGCGCGTTATCGCTGGACACCGACACAGGCAACCTGACCTTCGGCCTCATCCCGCCCGAGGCGGAACCACTCGACCTGCGCCGCTACTCGCCGATCGTCTATGGCAGCGCCATGTATGAATACGGTGAATCCGGCATGACTTTCGAGGCGCAGGCGAAAGGGGCGACCGGCATCGCCAAGACCAGTGAACTGATGCTCTATTTCCACCCCGCCGGCGACACCCGCGCGGCGGAAGTTGGACAGGCCTTCGCTCACCCGGCGCGGTGCATCACCGCACCGGCGCACCTGGTTGCCAGCAAGGCGCTGGGTCCCATCGGCGCCCCGACGGAAACGGCACAGGAGGCGCTGTTGTGCCGGCTGGCCGACTTCCTCATTCACGAGCGCGAGGTGCGCGGCTGGTATGGATTGATGCACTTCGGCGATCTGCAGATGTCCTATTACCGGGAATGGGACCGCTGGGGATTCGATCACGGCGGCTACGCCTGGCTGAACACCGAATGCCTGCCCGACTGGGGATTGTGGCTGATGGCGTTGCGGCATGGACGGACCGACTGGGTGAATGCCTGCATCGAGATGACGCGGCATAATCGGGATATTGATATGTATCATCGCGGCAACTTCCGCGGCTGCGGCACACGCCACAACGTCAACCACTGGGGATGCCGCGACAAGGAATGGCGCGTCAGCATGCCGCTGGTGAAGCGCTTACAGTATTATCTGACCGGCGACCCGTGGACGCGCGAAGTCATCATGAATACGGTGGACGTCTATCAGAGTTATGACCGTACCAACGGCACCGCGCCCTCAATGAGTTCGTCCTTCACCGGCGTGATGGTGAAATACGAGTTGACGGGGGATGTGGAGGATCTTCGGGTGCTGCGCAATATGGCCGATGTCTTCGCGCGGGGCGTGCGCGAGGACGGGCATATCGTGCGGTCGGTGCACATCAATATCGCCACCGGCGAAGGGGAACCCATCCTGGATGACCAGACGATGGAAGGACTGTATTTCTTCTTCTACCTGTTCGGCGCGCAGCAGACTATGGTCGAGGTGGCCGAGTTGCTGGATGATACTCCTTTGAAACAGGCGATCCAGCGGCATGTCGACCTGTGCCTGAGCCTGCTGGGAGAGCCGCCAACATCGCCGCATCCGCCAGATCTGTTTGGCGCACTCCCATTCGCCGCCTGCACCTGGCGTTGGACAGGCATGCCGTGCTACCGCGAGGCAGTCGCCAGAGTACTCGCTTACACGGTTCCCTGGGCGGAGTTGGAGGAGATCGGTGGTGATGGTCCCCTCGACGTACCGCGCCATCTGGCGTTGAACAGCACCCAGCGGGCGAAAATCGTTTGTTCTCTCGGTGAGTTGATGCATCTCTATTCGTATGCTCTGGCAGCGATGCCGGTGCCGGCAAGCGTCCCGCAAGACGAAACAGTGAACGGCACCGCTTGATAA
Source organism: uncultured bacterium (assembly GCA_964472305.1). Taxonomy (GTDB): domain Bacteria; phylum Armatimonadota; class Hebobacteria; order CAIYQO01; family CAIYQO01; genus CAYYJR01. The sequence continues at coordinate 73,573 of CAYYJR010000017.1, read as the reverse complement.
TGCCGGTGCGTTTGGTGGCAGTTCTGGAGAGATCGAAATGCGCATGCAGCTACTCTTGAGCAGGCTAAAACTGATCTGGTGCGGGATCGCCGTGCTACTGCTCGGATTCACCAGCGGTCTGCCGGCGACCGCCACCGGCGCGCAAGTCACCATGCGCGCACGAGTGGTGCAGATGACCCCCGCCAACTACCAGGTACGCATTTTTTGGCGCTGGGGTGGTGAAGGGATGGGCGGCAATCCGGTGCGCGGTGAACTCACCGCGGTGCCAGTGCAGGAGCCTGATGTCCCGGAAGATTCGCTGGGAGACGATATGTTACGCGATGATGCGCCCCCCCCGGATCCCGGCGTGATGATTGAACATGATAAAGCTAGACTCCTCGATTACTACTGGTTGACACCGGGAGCCTGGTCGCCCGTGGTGCCGATTTCCACGTTCAAGAATAGCCGTTTTCTCTTCCTTACGGTGATGATTGACGGGAAACCCATCAAGCCGACAACGGCGCCGCAACCCCTCCGCAACCTGCTGGTTGAATTTGAATTCAGTTATGCGGGCACTGTCATCAAACGATTCACCGAGGCTGGCACGGATGGCCCGACCATCGGCATCGTGATACCGATGTGGGGATTGAATAAAGACGGCAGTCCGTCGGAATACTTTATTAATGCGCTGGGCGGATTGCAACAATATGCCCAGCGCAAAGTCGATGTATTGGCGCAGGTGCCCTGGGCTCATCAACCCTTGCCGAAGAAATTTGCCTTCGTCACGGACTGTGGCGGTTATGGCGTCGGTAGTGGGTATGGGATACGTACAACGAGCCGGGACACGATGCTTGCGGAAGCGCAAATTTTGCGGCAGATCGGTTGTAACGGTTTTCGGGCCATCCCCAGCTTCATCAATGACCTGGTTAACCAGCGGGAAGGGCTTGGTTTGCAATTCAACCGTGCATCACTGACCGGCGGCCTGGGAGGCTATCCCATCGTCCCGCTGCAGCGCGAACCGCTCACCCGTAAAATTTTAACTGTGCCACCGGGCGGTGGGTGTCCGACTTATTTCCCGGTCGAGCAGCGTGCGGCGGCAGCCCAGGCCGAAGTTGACCAATTCATACAGAAGGTTCGGTCAGAGGGGGTGGACGAGATCTGGGCGCTCACCGCGGATGAGATCGGCTCGGTGTTTGATGGCGCGCCGGAAGGCAAGGAACATATGGGCTGCTGCCCCTACTGCCGGAAAGCCTTCCAGGACTATGTGAAAAGTTTCGGCCTGACACTGGACGACTTCGGCGCGCCGAGTTGGGATGACATCCGCTGCACCTACGGCTACTTTGCGAAAACCTGGAGCCAGCAGCAGCAGGAGAGAACAGACGCCTGGGAAGCGTATGAGCAGTCGCTCGATCCCGAGATGCTGAAAAACGGGGTGATGCCGGTGGAAGGCGGTACAATGCTCCCGCTCGATCCGGAGATCACGGCGATCGATCAGACCGATAAGGAAGCCGAAAACGACACGACTCAGCCAGTCACATCGCCCACCAAATCCGTGGAACCGACGAAATCCCGACACCGGCTCTCCGAACGCGGCTGGAACCTGCTATATTATTACTCGCGCCGTTTCAATAACGAGGTGACGGCGCAACGATACTGCAACACGCGCGATGCCCTTAATCGGGAAAACGAGAAGAAGCGCCGGGCACTGGTCGAGGGACGCCTCGATGCGCCGGAAGCGCAACACCCCTGGCTCTACATGTATGCGTTACGTGGCAACACCTTTCTGTTGGGTGGACACAGCCTGGACTTCTTCGATTTCTATCGTCATGCCGATAACGGATTCATGTATGAAACGTCCAATCGCGATCCGCGCATCTGGCAGTGGGACAGTTACCTGTGCGACGTAGGCCGCATCCTGAACGCGAAACTTGGCCACCGCTTTGGCATTTACGTCAAGCCGCATCGCGGCGCTCCCGTGCAACGCGCGTTGGCGGCGGTCAGTCGCCGTTGCACACTGATCTACTGGTATACCTACGGGCCGGAATGGTATAAGGGTGACAGCTTTGGCGGCAATCTAGACGTGCTGAAGAGTTGCAGCCGGGCGGCACGGCTTATCGGGGCCGCGGAAGATGTCATCTACGATGCCGACTGGGCACGGCCGGCCGAAGTCGCGGTGGTGCGCCCCCTGACGTCGGAGTATTATGAAAACAACGATTCCTGGGAGAATGGGAAATGGATCTATACCGCCCTCCAGCATGCACACATCCCGGTCGATCCGCTGGACGAAGGCTTTCTGATGAGCGAAAATCTGTCACGCTACAAAGTGATCTACCTCAGCGGCTCTCACCTCAGACGGGACGTCGCGGCGCGTCTGGCACAATGGGTGGCGGCGGGCGGTATCCTGTATACGAATGGCGGCGGCCTGGCCCGTGATGAAGCCGCTGAACCGCTCACTGCGCTGCTGCCGGTGTTCGGATTGAAGAGTCGCGGCACGGTGGATGTGTGGGCCGACAGCGGGCGCTACGGTGCCGTCGGCCTGGGTGGGCCGCGGAAGGTGAAGGATTCGCCGGCCAATACCGCGGCAGTCACCTGGATGGCACCGTCGGGGGTGACGGGCGAGAAGGTGCCGCTGGTGTTTGGGCGCGAGGTGCTGGACCCGGCGCCTGGCACCGAGGTGCTGGCCCGCTATCCCGACGGTGGGGCGGCGGTGACGCGCCACCCGCATGGCAAAGGTGCCGTCTACGTTGTCGGTTTCTACGCAGGACTTGAGTATGCGGTAGATAACATGAAGGGCACGTATAACATGGCCACCGATTACCAGGCGGAGAAACGCCGATTCGTGACCAACCCGCTGCAGGCAGCCGGGGTGTATCCGGTGGTCGATGCCTCACACCCGCTGATTGAAGGTATCCGGTTACAGAATAGGGAGACCGGGCGCCAGGCGGTGACGCTGATGAATTGGGCGTATCAAGGCGGCGCGCTGGTACCGCAGACGAATGTGACTATCCGCCTGCGCGATTCCGGACAGGTTACGCAGGTCACATCCGTGGCGCTGGACACCGTGTTGCCGGTGATGCGCGATGGCGCAGACGTTATCGTGACGCTAAAGAAGCTCGATGACGGCGATGTCCTGCTGATTCACTGATAGGACGTCCGGAGGAGCCTATGCCATTCGCGGATATCCAGACTTTCATGGCGATCGGTGCCCATTGCGACGACATCGACCTGCGTTGCGCCGGCACCTTCGCCCGCCTGACGCGGGAAGGCAAGCGCGGCTGCTGGGTCGTTATGGCGCAAAACGATTACACGGGGGCGCACTTTTCAGTGGCGAACTCCGCGGAGGCGCTTGCGACGCAGCACCATGAGACGACACAGGCGTCGACCCGTATCGGGGCTGCCCGCGTGGAGTGGCTGGGATTCAAGAGTTATTACTTCAGCACGCCGGAACCCAAGGGACGCATTTATCCGGCATTCGACAGCTATCTGGCTTTGCTGGAGGAGATGAGCCCCGCCATCTTTCGTGGATTGCCGCCGGTGGCCAACGCAGATCGCTTTCCGGTCTGCCGTGATCGGCTCACGCGCTTGCTGGATGAATGGATGCCACGCGTGGTGTTCACGCATTCACCCGACGACCGTCATCCCGATCATTACGCGGTTGCGCGTTTCATCGAGTTGGTCATCAGTGAGCGCCAGGCCCGTGGTGAGGCGATCGACCTGTATTTCTGGGAGCCGGGCAGTTGGGGACCGATCGCCGGATTCGCGCCTAACTGCTTCGTAGAACTGACCGGGGATGATATCGCCAGCAAACAGGCGGCGATCGATTGCTATCGGAGCCAGTTCCCGTCGGGACTGGTCGGCACCTTTGCCGCCGACCGGGCACGGGCATACGGACAGTTGATCGGGGTCGAATATGCCGAACCGTTCCGGCAGGCAAGCGGAGCTTCGGCCAATCCCTGGGCTGGTCCACCCGATTTCGTGCAAGCTCTGCCGGAGGACCGGCGTCTGTATCGCTCCTAACGCGAATTTTGCCAGGTAGATACCGCAGGGTATCCTGTGCACGCTATTGACAAGCCCGGAGGTGGTTGATACCATACTGATGCGGATCAGATTATAATACAGCTTGTGCTGGCATGGTAATGCGCTACCATCGCCTGACACGTCGAGTCTGGTTCCGGCAGCATCCGTATGACACGCTGATGTCGCCGGTTTTCTGCTACCCTGTGGGTGATCTTCAGCGAGGTATGCAGGTCAATGTTTATAACGGCGGACCAGCTCAGACGATCCGCACAGGCATTAATGGCACCGCTCCGCAGTTTGCTGTCCTGGTTCCCGCTTCTCCCCATCGGTTACGGCTCGCGACCAGCTCTTTGCCATCTATGTCTGCTCGCCATGCTTCGTGGCATGGATCATCCGTTCGGTCGTCTTTCGAGTTGCCGGTGCGGGGGCTGTGCGCAACGGCTTGCTGCCATTAGCCGTCGGCATGTTCCTCGCGTGCATGGTTTCGGTCATGATGGTTACCTTCGTCAGGTTGTTACTGCGTACGCAGGCTACACCGAAGTCTATACACGCCTGCCATAACGGCGACGGCCGGGCATTCAGTCAGCGGTATGGCAATCACCTGGAGCGATCTGGCACGTCGAAATCCGGGTGGCAAATCTTCGAAGGGGTGATGCAACTGCAATAGCGGCGAATCCATTCGGGATGGGGGATGCTGGTCGCCATCCTGCTGGTGACAGCGATGCCGCCGGTGAAGGCATGCCGATTAAACAGTATGGCAGCATGACCAACAGCATCATCGTCCAACTGCAGCGAGCAGAAAAACGCATATCAACGGGGGGGGGGTACATGAAAAACGCCTACACCAGCGTATCAATGATCTTATGTTGCCTGCTGATCGCTGCAACGGCGGTAATGTCGCATGCTGCGGACAAGCCGCGGGGGTATGTGCTGCGTGTGCGGGTGCTCAAGCTCACCCCTGAGCAACCCGTGCGCATCTTCTGGCGCTGGGGCGGTGAAGGACTGGGTGGGGGTGTCTCCCGCGGGGAATTGACGCAGCAAACCCCGGACTCGGTTGCACCCGCCACCACGCCGGATGCCACCCAGCCCGCGGATCGCGTCATCGTCCGGCGCAACCACGTCGATTATCATTATCTTCAGCCAGGCGCCTGGACCGAGCCGGCTTCGTTGTCCGATGCGATCACCCGGTGGCGCACCTCACTCGTCACCCTGACCATGGAAGGCCTTAACGACGGCACCAAACTGCGTGACACACAGATCGAATGCGAGGTTTCGTTTGCCGGCCGGCTGGTGAAGACCTTCACGATCGACGGCCCGAACGGCCCAACCTTCGGCCTGTATGCCCCATGGAGCCTGCTGGCCAAAGACGGCATGCTCACCGAGGCGTTTACCCGCGAGCTCGGTTCGCTGCGCGATTATGCCACGCACCGCGCCGAGGTGGTCGAACAGTATCCCTGGGCGAAACAGCCGGGCCCGCAATTCTATGGGATGGTCGCCGACTGTGGGGGGTACGGTGAAGGTGCCAATTACGGCATCCGCACCACTGATCCGCAAACCATCCTGGCCGAATGCCGGACGCTGCACGCGATGGGCATGAACGGATTCCGTGCTATTCCTCCCTTTGTGCAGGAGGCGATTCGGACAAAGACCGGCATCGGCCCTGAATTCTCTCGTATCGCTATTGCGGGCGTAATCGGGTATCCGGCACAGGGATGCCCGTATGATCCTAAAAATCGTGAGGCGATGTCCGACCGCATCGAGGACTCCGTGGCGCGCCTGATGGACGCAAACCGCACCATGCCATACGAAGAAATCTGGGCGCTGACGGTCGACGAGATCGGCTCTTACTTTGGTAGCGCGCCGGGTGGCAAGGCGCACATGGGTCTGTGCCCGTTCTGTCGAGAAGCCTTCCGGGAGTTCGTCCGCAAAGACGGCTGCACCTTGCAGAATTTCGGCGCGAAGAGTTGGGACGATATCCGTCCGACTTATGGCTACTGGACCCCCGAAGAACTGGCGGCGGAGGCACGGAAGGATGCGGCGGTGGTCGATCAATTGAATCCCACGCCGGATGGCAAACCGGCTGCGTCACCGCCGCCCAAAAAAACGCCGGATATCCCGCTGCCGGGGGCAGGCCGCGACCTGTTGTGGTACTATTCGGCGCGCTTTGACAATGAAGCATCGGCCCAACTCTTCGAGCCGGTGCAAAAAGCGCTGGCCGTGGAAAACGAGCAGAAGCGCCAGGCGTTGAAGCGAGGAGACCTGAACTCGCCGGCTGCCCGGCAACCCTGGGTTTACAGCTATGCGCTGCGTGGCAATACCTTCCTGATGGGCGGTGGCAGCCTCGATTTCTTCGACTTCTACCGCTACGCGGATAACGGATTCGTCTACGAGACTTCGAACCGCGACTCGCGGGTCTGGAACTGGGACAGCTACCTGTGCGACGTGGGCCGCAGCGTGTCCCGGTTCATGGGCAAACCGTTGGGCATCTACGTGAAGCCGCACCGCGGCGCGCCCATCCAGCGCGCGCTGACCGCGGCGGCGCGCGGCGCGCGCATGATCTACTGGTATGTGTATGGCCCCGAATGGTATAAAGGCGATTCCTTTGCCGCGCAGCCGGAAGCAATTGAGAAAGTCGGTCGCGTATCCCATATGTTAGCGCGGGCGGAAGCGGTCACCTATGATGCGAGTTGGGCGGTACCCGCGGAGGTGGCGCTGGTGCGCCCGCGCACCGCGGAGATATTCGGCGACGCGGCCAACTGGGAGAACGGCAAGTGGGTTTACACCGCGCTCCAGCATGCGCACATCCCCGTCGATGCGCTCGATGAAGGCCTGTTGATGTCGGAAGATCTCTCCCGTTACAAGGCAATCGTCGTCAGCGGCTCCAATTTACGCCGGGATGTCGCGCAAAAGCTGATGCAATGGGTTGAAGCGGGCGGATTGCTCTACACTTGCGGGGGTGGCCTGCGGCGCGATGAGTCCAATATCCCGCTTTCCATGCTGCTGCCGGTCTTCGGCGTGCAAGGTGACATGCGCCCCATGCCGGTCCGGTGGGCGGATGTGCCGATGTATGGTGCCACCAAACTCCAGGGGATCATCAAAACACAGACTCCCCCGGAAACCGCGCGCATCACCGCCGAGTCTGTTGTCACCGGCTCCTTCCAGCCGGAGGTCGGTCGGGAAATCCTCACCGTCCTGCCGAATACGGAAGTGCTGGCGAGATTCGGCGACGGCACACCCGCGCTCATCCGGCACCGCTACGGCAAAGGCACGGCGGTGCTGGCCGCCTTTTACGCGGGATTGGAATATGGCATCGATACGATGAACTGGCGGGTGTTTTCCAGCGATAAACGGAGTTTCATCACCGCTCCACTACTGGCCGCGGGGATTCAACCCGTCGTTGACGCCGCCTCCCCCAAAGTAGAAGGCGTGCTGGTGCGCAATAATAAGAGCGGCAAGTCTGCCGTCTTCCTGATGGATTGGCTTTTTGAACCGCGAGCGAATCTGACGGTGAATATCCGCGGTATCGGCGAATTTACCAAGGTCCGTTCGGCTGCCTTGGACCAGGAGGTGCCGTGGACCCGCACGCCGACCGGCGTGCAGGTAGTGGTGCCCACAATGGAGGACGGTGATATCCTGTTGTTTGAGTAGCGACGGTATTTGCTGTTATAATTCTTTTCTCTTGTGCGCGTTGACCGCTGCGGCAACAGCAGGGGCTTCCGCTTCGGCTTAGTGGAATAATGGATGGCAGGGAGGATAAGGGCATGCCCCGGCGCTCCGTGAAGGTTGCCCGCTCCCGACAGCCGGTGATGACGCTTGAGGTCGCTGTGCAGCGGTTCGCGGACTTCCCGTGTTTCGCCAGGGTCGCAATCCGTCCTGGCGGCCAGAAGTTGCGCTGTGTCACGGCTTTGCCGGCAAGACCAATGGCGGAATTCCCGAGATGGGGCGGTTGAGCGACCTGCCGCGCGTGCCGCCGGACTGTGCGGTTCAGTGGGAACGGCGGCAGCCGCATGGCGAGTACCACATCAGCCGCCGTCTGCGCGCCTGGTACAAGGAAATTGCCAAGTTCTTCGAGAAAGAGGAACTACCTGGGAAGGGGAGAGTTTACTGATGGTGGAGAACCAGATGATGGAATCAGCATTCAATGTTCGACGTTTCGGCGCACTCGGCGACGACGCGACCGATGACACCGCCGCGATCCAGCGCGCGATTGATGCCGCCGGCGAAGTGCAGGGGACGGTTTGGTTTCCGCCGGGCCAATATCGCTGCGGCATGCTGCAACTGCGGACGCATGTGGCCCTGGCGGGATCGCCGACGTGGGCGTATCGACGGCACGGGGGCACTGTATTGCGGTTGAACGATCCGCAGGCGAGTTGTCTCGTGAACCTGTGCGGCACGGTGGGTGCGCGCGTCTCCGGCCTTGCCCTCGACGGGGGCGATCTGGGACATGACATCCACGGAATCTATATCAACGGTGCGGGCCACACGACGGAAGACACTCTGGTCATCGAGAACTGCCGGGTGGCGTCATTTTCCGGCGATGGTGCGCACCTGGAGCATGCCTGGGGCTTTACCGTGCGCGACAGCCTCTTTCACCATAACGCCGGTGACGGGGTGATGATGAGCCATTATGACGGTTGGATCCACGACAATATCATGATCGGCAACGGCAAGTTCGGTCTCGGTGGCCGCGTACCGACAGCGTCGGTGACCATCACCGGCAACCGCATCGAGTGGAATCACGACGGCGGGATTCTGTTGGAGAACGGCAACCATTACAATATCGTCGGCAACTTCGTTGACCGCTCTGGTGGGCCGGCCCTCGTGCTGCGTGGCGATCCGAAGGCCGATGACCAGCGCTGGTTGCCGGGCACCAGCGCCATCACGGGCAACATTTTCAACCGCAGCGGGGCGCATGCGGAGCCGGGCACGCCTGAATCCAGCCACCTCTGGCTGGAGCATGCGGTAGGCATTGCCTGTACGGGCAACACAATGTGCTTCGGCAATAATGACGACGGCACAGGTCGGGTTTCTCCCTGTCATGCCATGGTGCTCAAGGGGCTGCACAGCAGTGTCATTATGGCCAACGCCCTGCACAACGCCGCCACGCAACAGTTGATTCTGGATGAAGGCGGACATGATGAGGCCACAGTGATTCGGGACAACATCGGTTGCCTGGTCGCCGGCGTGCAATCATGATTCTGCAAGGAGCGAGGTGACAACGAAGACCGCCGGTAACGACGAACTGGCGCAGACGATCCGAACAGGCGTCACCCACCCGGCCCGCCGTGATGGGTGGGTTCCTGCGCGGCTTGCCCCTGCGCTCAGGTTCAATCATCCTGTTCTCCTTGCTTGCTTCGTTGATGTATTTTTTCCTGCCGGAGACTGTTTCTAAAAACACACGCGGACAGCCGGGAAAAGAAGGAGTGCAATAGCGGGGGTCGAAGAATTTGCGATGTTGCTACGGCATCACTGCTGATGGAAGGAACAAAGTATGAGGTCACAGGCAGAGGGGATCATCAAGGTAGCCATCGCCGGGCAAGGGCGGAGTGGTTACGGCATCCATGGGACATGGCTGCATCAGGCACACGAGGAGTTTCGCATCGTGGCGGTGGCGGATCAGTTGCCGGAACGGCGGCAGGACGCGGAGCGAGAATTTGGCGCAACGGCGTATGCGGATTATACCGAAATGCTTCGCGCCGGGGGATTCGACCTGTTTGTCAATGCCCTGCCGACGCCACTGCATGCTCCCGCGACAATTGAAGCTTTGCGCGGGGGTTATCATGTGGTCAGCGAGAAACCCCTGGCGGGCAGCGTCGCCGATGTCGACCGGATGTATGAGGCGGCGGTCGAAGCGGGACGCATGTTGGCGCCGTTTCAGAATAATCGCTTCCAGCCATTCTTTGAGAAGATCCAAGAGATTGTGCAGTCCGGTGTTTTGGGGGAGATTCTGGTCATCCGCAGCCACTGGGGTGGCTTCAGTCGCCGGTGGGACTGGCAGACCTTGCAGCGCAATCTGGGCGGAGTGCTGTTCAACACGGGACCGCATGCCATTGACCAGGCGCTGACCCTGATCGGCTGGGATAAGGATCCCCAGGTATTCTGCCGGATGAGTTGTCATCACGAACTGGGCGGTGACGCGGACGATCTTTGTGCCGTGACCTTGCATGGCCCCAACATGCCGCTGGTCGAGATCTTGCTCACGGCATACCTGGCCTATCCGCAAGGTGACATGTATAACATCTCCGGCACGCGGGGCGGGCTGACCGGGCACGCCACGGAGTTGAAGTGGAAGTATTATGATGCGCAACAAGCGCCGAAACAGTCGTTCTGGTCGCAGTGGTCAGTGGATCGCGCATATCCGCGGGAAGACTTACCCTGGGTGGAGAACTCGTGGAATATCGATGAAGAATGCGCTAAATCCGCTTCGGGTTACACGCTGCGATCGTTTTCGGTGGGAACCGAACGGTTTTATCGCAATATCCGCGACGTGCTGCTGCACGGCAGTGATCTGCTCGTGACGATTCCGCAAGTACGCCGGCAGATCGCCGTGATCGAGGATTGCCACCGGCAGAATTCGGCGCTCCATGCCTCCACCGCCTGAAGGTTCATTGCGGCGCGTGGGCAATGCTTGAACGGCATCGGCCCGGGAGCAGTTGCTCCCGGGCCGATGCCGTCTGCCCGAGGTCGCGGGCTACACTTCGGCGGGAACGGCGTCAGCGGCATCTTCCTCGCTGGCGGGCTCTTCGCGCTTCACCACGACCGCGACGCAGGCGACCTGGATGTCTTCGTTGATGCGCATCAAGCGCACGCCCTGCGCGGAGCGGCCCGTCTCGCGGATTTCGCTCACCTTGGAACGAATGATCTGGCCGCCGGTGGAGATGATCAGCACTTCGTCCTTTTCGTCCACCACCTTACAATCGACCAGCGGGCCGTTCTTCTCGGTAATCTGCACGGTTTTGATGCCCATGCCGTTGCGGCCTTGCAGCCGGTATTCGGTCAACGGCGTGCGTTTGCCGTAGCCGCGTTCGGTAACCGCCAGCAGGTCCTGACCGGGTTTCACCAGGGCCACGCCGACCACCTTGTCCTCGTCGGCCTTGAACTGGATGCCGCCGACTCCCTGTGAGGAACGGCCTGTCGGGCGGACGTCTTCCTCTGAGAAGCGGATGGACATGCCGTTATGGGTGGCCAGCACGATGTGGCGGTGTCCGTCGGTCACCTTCACCCAATGCAGCGTGTCGGTGTCGTTCTTCATGGTAATGGCGATCTTGCCGGCGGCGAAGACGTTGGAGAATTCCGACATCGCGGTCTTTTTCACGACGCCTTGCTCGGTGACCATGAAGAGGTATTTATTCTCCGGGAAGTCTTTCACGTTCAGTACCGCGGTGACTTGCTCGCCCGGTTCGATATTGATCAGGTTGATGATGTTCGCGCCGCGGGCGGTGCGGCTGGAGGCCGGCACCTCGTGCGTGCGCAAGCGATACACCTTGCCTTTGTCGGTGAAGACCAGCAGGTAGCTGTGGGTGTTGGCGATGAAGAGGTGCTCGACGTTGTCTTCTTCTTTGGCGGTCAATCCGACGATGCCTTTGCCGCCGCGGCCCTGGGTGCGGTAAGTATCCACCGGCACTCGCTTCACGTAGCCGTCGCGGGTCATGGTGATGATAACATCTTCTTCATCGATCAGGTCTTCGATGGACAACTCGGCGGCTTCTTCCTGGCGGATGCGCGTGCGGCGCGCGTCGCCATGGCGCTTCTTCATGTCCAACAGTTCTTCCTTGACCACGCCCATCAGCTTGCGCACATTCGACAGCAAGTCTTCCAGATAGGCGATGCGCATGATCACCTCTTTGTATTCCTTCTCGATCTTTTCGATTTCGAGGGAAGTGAGGCGATGCAGTTGCAGGTCGAGGACCGCCTGCGCCTGTCGCTCGCTCATGGCGAAGCTCTGCATCAAGCCTTCACGGGCCATGGTCGGCGTGCGGCTCTCGCGGATGAGCTTGATGACCGCATCCAGGTTGAGCAACGCGATGCGATACCCTTCCAGGATGTGGGCGCGGTCGCGCTGTTGCTTCAATTCATGTTTCACGCGGCGGGTGACCACCACGCGACGATGTTCGAGGAATTCCTTAAGCAGGTCGATCATGGTCAGCGTGCGCGGCTCCGGCTTGCCGTTCACCTGAATGATGCCGACCATATTGAAGTTGAAGCGCTTGCGCAGCGGCGTATGCTTATACAATTGGTTGAGCAGCACGTGCGGGTTGGCGTCGCGCTTCAGTTCGATGACCAGCTTCATGCCCACGCGGTCGGACTCGTCGCGCAGGTCGGCGATGCCCTGGATCTTTTTATCCTTCACCAGTTCGGCGATCTGCTCGACCAACCGCGCTTTGTTCACCTGATAGGGCAGTTCGGTGACGATAATCGCCATCTTGCCGCTCTCCGCCGGCTCGATGTGGGTGCGGGCCTGCATGGTGCACGCGCCGTTGCCGGTGGCGTAGGCGTCGCGAATGCCCCCGGTGCCCAGAATCAACCCGCCAGTGGGGAAGTCGGGGCCAGGCAGTACTTCCAGCAGTTCGTCGACGGTAACACTGTAGTTGCGGTCGATCAACAGCGAACAGGCGTCAATCACCTCGTTCAGGTTATGCGGGGCGATTTCTGTCGCCATGCCTACCGCGATGCCGCTGGTGCCGTTGCACACCAGGTTCGGAAAAGCCGCCGGCAATACCGAGGGCTCCTTGGTAGTTTCATCGAAGTTCGGGATGAAATCCACCGTATCCTGATCGATATCCGCCAACAACTCCGCGCCCAGCGGGGTCAATTTTGCCTCGGTATAGCGCATCGCCGCGGGGGGGTCGCCGTCGATGGAGCCAAAGTTCCCCTTGGGGTGCACCAGCGGATAGCGCGAATTCCAGTCTTGCGCCATGCGCACCAGCGTATCGTAAATCGACGCGTCGCCGTGCGGGTGGTATTTACCCATACACTCACCCACGATGGCGGCGCACTTGCGGGTGTTGCTGCCGGGGGAAAGATTCAGTTCGTTCATCGCGAACAGTACGCGGCGCTGCGACGGCTTCAAGCCGTCGCGCACATCCGGCAGCGCGCGACTGATGATCACGCTCATCGCGAACCGGAGGTAGGAATCTTTCATCTCGTCGACAATGGATACGTCCGTAATCGTATGGGCGATCTGTTTTTCGTCGGGCATCGAATCTCCTTTTGTCACATCAACGCCACCGCACGAGAAGGCGATGGCGCGGCCAAATCAGTATGGTCAACCAAACACAGCGCTTACTCTACTCTCCCTGATTATTCGACGCGCGGGGATGGCATCCTGCTCGCACTACGCAGGGGGGTGACTTCATATTATAGCACACAGAGGTTTCTGGCGGAAGGGAAATCGAGGGGAATGGCGGAAGAAAAATACGGGACGCCGTGCTTGTCGCGAAATAAATTATGCATGCTCTTGCACCTCCCGCTTCGCTCTGTTATAATGTCTCGCCGTAGCCTGCTAACGCACCGGGAGGAATAAACTGTGCCCAACACCAAATCGGCGAAAAAAGATTTGTTGACCAATCGACGGAATCGTCTGCGCAATCAGTCGGTGAAATCCCGCCTGAAAACCCTGCGCACGAAAGCGGTCGCGGCCATTACGACCGCCGTCGCCACCAGCGAAGACGCGGTGAAATTGGCGCTGAAGGCCTTCGACAGCGCCGCCACCAAGGGCGTCATCCATAAAAATACCGCCGCACGACGGAAATCTCGCTTGATGAAGCGGGCTAACGCCGCCGCTGCCAAGGCGTAACGTCCTGGCCCACTGCGTGCCGGCTACGTTTCAGGGGTGTCTCCATTCCCCCGGGTAACGGAGACACCCCGTTTGCGTTGGTCTATTCCCCGTTCTTCCTAGGGCGCGGCTACATGCCCACGCCTGTTCAGGATCATCGTGCCATCCCGTCGCTTTCTCCTCACCTGTGTGCTCTTCGCGCCATCCCGCGTCGCATCCATGGGAACGCTGTAACCGGAACCGTCAGGATGGAGGTTACGTCGTTGCATCGTCACTGCCTGCTCGTTGTCTGGTTGCTGGTCGTGCTGCCGCTGGGCCATTCGCGCGCCGCCTCTCCCTTTGCCGTGACCGTCACCGGTCAACCGCCGTATGATTACGCCATCGCACGCGCCTTCAAGCTGACACTTCCTTCGCCGCCGGCATGCGTGGACGCCGATTGTCGCCTGCGGAGCGTCGTGCTGCCGTCCGGCGAGCCGCGGGCAGGCAAGAGCGCGTGGGCGGTGGCGACTCTGGGCGTGGGCAGCCTGCCGACGTTCGCACTGCCGGTACGCGTCACGCGGCTGGATGTGGCCGACGTGCCGGCCAGCCGGTTGCTGGTGAGCAATGTGCCGGAACGGGTGGCGCGTCCGCGCGCGTTGTGCGAAGCTCGGGTCGATGCCACGGCGGTAACGCGCCTGCTCTATCACCACCTCAACGATTCCGACACCGCGCTGGCGTTCATGGTAGAGCTGATCAATCCGTCGACCGTGCCGGTGCGGGTGCAGATTATCGATGCCGGTGAGGGACCGGCGTTGCGCGAGAACGAGGCGGGGCATCGCGCCGCGCTGCAGTATGCCGAGCGTGAGGGACGGAACGCCGGCGTTGTCATCACGCTGGCGCCTGCCACCGCCACCGCCATCATCCGCACCGGGTTTCCGCCGCACACCATTGTCAGCGGGTTGGCGCGCTTGCGGGTGCTCACCCCGGCGGGTACGCTGATCGTGCGCGTGCGCGCACACCTGCCCAACGAGGGTTATGCCACCGCTCCGCTTTCGCGTTACAACCCGTCGTCCATCTACGGCGATTTCCAGTTCGCCACCACCTGCCTGACCTTCCGCGCCGACTTCGCGGTGGGGGGCGTGCCGCTGTCGCTGCCGATGGGTGAAACGCCCATCCCGGCGGAGCGGCCTGGACAGGATCTGGATGGCGGTTATGGGGTGTGGCATCGCTATACGGTGGCGCTGGTCAATGCCACGTCGCGCAAAGCGGTGATCGAGGTGGCGGTCAATGCCGCGGGAGGGCCGGGCCGGCTGGTCTATTCTTTCGGCGGCGACTGGCGCGAGACGGGCACGTTGCTGCCCGGACGGGTGGTGCGGCTCACGGGCGTCTCGCTGGCCGCCGGCGAACGGCGCACGCTGACGTTGACGGCGATGCCGCAATCGGGTTCGAATTACCCGATGCGCTTCACGTTTCGTGCACAATGAGGCCGTGCGGCGCGAGATGCTGGCGGATTTCGTCGATGCAGGCGACGTTGCCCATCACGATGAGCACGTGCTCCGGCTGCAGCACCAGGTGGCGCGCGGGATTGAACAGGTATTCTCCCCCCCCTTGCACCATCAGCGCCACCACCGAAACGCCTTCGCGGTCCATCAAGCCGGTCGCTGCCAGTGTTTTGCCCACTACCGGCGAGGTGGGATGCAGCGCGATCTCTTCAACGCGAATCGTTTCGTCCTTCGAGCGCAGCATGATGTCGAGGAAGCTGACAACCGACGGGCGGATGAGTTCGCTGGCCATGCGCAGGCCACCGATGAAGTTCGTCATCACCACGCCGTCGGCACCGGCCTGGCGCAGCTTGGGTTCGGATTCCGCGGCTGTCGCTTTGGTAATGATACGCAGCGCCGGATTCAGGTGCCGGGCGGTGAAGGTCACGAACAGGTTGTCCGCGTCCGTCTGCAGCGTGGTGATCAGTCCGCGCGCGCGCGCCACTCCCGCCTGCAGCAGCACGGCGTCGCGGGTGGCATCGCCGCAAATGGCCGGGATACCGCGTTCGTGCAGGTTGGCCACCTTCTCTTCGTCGCAATCGATGACCACGAAGGCTTTGTGCGTCTTATACAACTCGTCGATAACGTGCTCGCCGGTTTGCGCCGCGCCGCAGATCAGGTAGTGGTGGCGCATCTGATCGATCTTTTTCTGCATTTTTCGCCTCCGCAACACATCGCTGAGATCGCCTTCGACAATGAACGCCGTCACGGTAGAAACGGCATATACCAGCACGCTGCATCCGACCAGAATCAGGCAAATGGTGAAGACGCGCCCCGCCCAGGACAGTGGATGCACCTCCATGAATCCGACCGAAGCAATGGTGATGACCGTCATATAGAGGGCGTCGAAGAGGGAGTAGTGCTGGTGCTCGATGACGCGATAACCCACCACGCCGGCGGCGACAATCAGGAACAACGATATCGCAACTCGTAACAGCCGTTGATAGATCATGATGTTAATGTCGGGGCGCATTTGGTCCGGTGTCTGCATTGTACCATGGGTGGGAGGGATGTCAAGGAAAGGTGGCGGATCAGTGTATCCGGCTGAATGACTGACAGATCGTAACTGCACCAGAGGAACTGTCATCGCTTTGAATAAGGCCGGCTGCAAGGAGGAGTCTTCACCCGAGCCCCGTTTCCAACGGTATCATGTTGCGTTCGCATTCAACAGCGCCATCTCTCAGTGCACATCTTCACCATGTGATTCCGCTTTTGCCAGGTTCCTGGTGGCGGTGGCCCCGTCGTTGGCAGGACGCGGGGTGCAACACGTGGAAGTCCATTTCCACGTGTTGCATTAGACTCGGGAGACGGGGCTGATGGGGTGGGTGTTCGCGCCTGAACGGCGTTTCGTTCCTTACGAGCCCGGCAGCTTCACCTCGTCGCGCAGTTGGTCGGCGAAGGCGTCCAACGGCATGGCGCCCAGGTCGCCGCCCTTTTGCGATCGCACGCCCACCGTGCGGTCTTCGATTTCCTTATCGCCCACGATGAGCATATACGGTACCTTTTGCAGTTGTGCTTCGCGAATTTTATAGCGCATTGATTCGTTGCGCCCATCCATCTCGATGCGCGCCGGCAGCGCGCGCAGCACACCGGCGACTTGCTCGGCGTATTCCTGGTGTCGCTCGGCGATGGGAATCACCGTCGCCTGCACCGGCGCCATCCACACCGGAAACGCGCCCGCGAAGTGCTCGATGAGCAAGCCGAAGAAGCGCTCCAGCGAACCGAAGGGCGCGCGGTGGATCATCACCGGGCGGTGTGCCAGGCCGTCTTCGCCGATGTATTCCAGTTCAAACCGTTCGGGCAGGTTGTAATCCACCTGCACGGTGCCGAGTTGCCATTCGCGCCCGATGGAATCGCGCACCAGGAAGTCCAGCTTCGGTCCGTAGAACGCGGCCTCGCCTTCGGCCACGGTGTAGTCCATGCCCAGGTCCTGCACCGCTTTCAGAATGGCTGCCTGCGCTTTATCCCAGTTCGCCGGGTCGCCGACGTATTTGTCGCTGGCCGGGTCGCGCAATGAGACGCGCACCCGGTAGTCATGCAGTTCCAGCGTACGCAGCACGAACAGGATCAAGTCCACCGTCTCCTTGAACTCCTGATCAAGTTGATCCGGGGTCAGAAACAGGTGCGCGTCGTCCTGGGTGAAACCGCGCACGCGCGTCAGCCCGCCTAACTCGCCGCTCTGTTCGAAGCGATACACGGTGCCGAATTCGGACAGCCGCAGCGGCAGGTTGCGATAGCTGCGCATCTCCGATTTATAAATCAGGATGTGATGCGGGCAGTTCATCGGCTTCAGCAGGTACCCTTCCTCCTGGCCTTCCGCCACCCCTTGCTCCTCACCGAAGACGATGGGTGGGAACTGGCTCTCCTTGTAATACGGATAGTGCCCCGAGGTGCGGTACAGGTCCAGCTTGCCGATGTGTGGCGTATACACCGGCAGGTAACCGCGTTTCGTCAATTCGGCTTTCAGGAAGGTTTCCAGCGCATTGCGCACGATCGCACCCTTAGGCAGCCATAGCGGCAGGCCCGCGCCCACTTCCGGCGCAATGAGGAACAGGCCCAGCTCGCGCCCCAGCCGGCGATGGTCGCGGCGTTTTGCTTCCTCGCGCATCTGCAGAAAGGCATCCAATTCATCTTTACTGGGGAAGGCGGTGCCGTAAATGCGCTGCAGCATGGGTCGTTTTTCGTCGCCGCGCCAGTAGGCGCCGGCCACCGAGAGCAGCTTGAACGCGCCCAGCCGCCCGGTGCTCGGTACGTGCGGACCGCGGCACAAGTCGAAGAACTCACCCTGGCGATATACCGTCACCCGTGGCTGCGGAATCTCATCCAGCACCTCGGTTTTGAACGGATTGCCCAATTCCTGATAACGGGCGATGCACTCCTCGCGGCTGACGTCTTCCCGTGCGATAGGCAGGTTCTGCTTCACCAGCTTGCGCATTTCCTCTTCGATCTTCTGCAGGTCTTCCTCGGTGAACGGGCGCGTGGTGGCGAAGTCGTAGTAAAATCCTTGTTCGATGGCTGGGCCGATGGTCGGTTTGGCGTCAGGGAACAGCCGCAGGACTGCCTGCGCCAGCAGGTGCGCGGTCGAGTGGCGCAATATTTCAAGCCCCAGCGGATCGGCAGCCAGGATCATCTCCATTTCCTGCCCCACCGGCAGCGGCGCGGTCAGATCCAGGTACTCCTCGCCCACTTTCGCCGCCACGGCATCCTTCACCAGCGCTTTGTGATACTGTTTCAACCAAGATAAAATCGAGCGCGACGCTTCCTCGTCCACACCCACCTTCACGCGTTCACTCATGGATACCTCCGTTCAAAAATCAGCACAAAAAAACCCCTCCGCATCCGGGAGGGGTTTGGTATTGACAGGGCAAAATCCCGGATGCGCGCTATCGTCTCCGGGTAGTCGTCACGAGCTCAGCCTCACAGCGGGCAGCATGCCTGCGACCATTTATCACGTACAAAGTATAGGGCCCGCCTGCCTGCTTGTCAAATACGCCGTGTCGTGCGATTTGACAGTTCCCGCCGCCGCCCGTATAGTCAAGAGACTCCCTTTGCAAGGAACACGGACGTTGATCACCGGAAGTCTGCTGCTCGTCATCGGCCTGTTGTCACTGGGCCTTATTGTGCCGCTGGTCTGGTTGCTCCGCGTATGGCTGGAGGATCGCCTGCTAAGCACGCCGCTGGCCCTCAGCGCGCTGGCCGCGCACGGGGTGATTTTCTTCATCCTCGCCACCGGGGCGCCGTTTCTCGGACTGGCTTACTCCGTGCTGTTCCTGCTCTTCATCGCATTCACGCCGTTGCTGGGGATTTACCACGAGCGGAACACCCGGAAGGCGATGGCGTCGGAGGATATCATCCGCTGCCGGCGCCTGTTGGAGCGTGACGCGAACAACGCCGCCGCCCATGCCGCGCTGGGCGACGCCTACATGGTGCACGCGCAGTATGACGACGCGATCGCCGCTTACGAGCGTGCCATCGCCCTTGACCCGATTAACATGCGCACCGAACCGCGCAAGCTGCAGCAGGCGCGGGACGCACGCGAACAGGCGGGCAAGAAACGGCGGCGATAGTGGAATAAGAAAAAGCCGGATTCATCTGGCAGCTAACGACGGCACGGCTTTTATAATGAAGAATGGTGGTCGTGCGTACATGCCTGCATCGCGGGGAAACGATAATGGGGGAAGTGGTGGGCGCTATAGGGATCGCACCTATGACCTCCTCGGTGTCAACGAGGTGTTCTACTACTGAACTAAGCGCCCGGATTTGACGGAGAGATTATAGCCGGATGCGCCTGCGCTGTCAAATGGGCAAAACCGGGGCGGCAGGGGAAATTCGGCCGTCCGTGGTAAAATACGTTGTCGTAATTTCACCCTGGGGAGCATCATGGCGTCGTATACCCTGGAACAAGTTCTTCTCGCCACGCGCGGGCAATTGTTGTTGAGCGGGCCGGAGCGGCGGTTCAGCGGCGTGTCGATCGACACCCGCACGCTGCAATCCGGCGAGTTGTTTGTCGCTATCCGCGGCGAGCGCTTCAATGGGCATGATTTCCTGTCGCTGGCGCGTGAAAAGGGCGCCGCCGGCGCGGTGGTGATGGAGCAGGTGTCCGGCACTCATCGCGGTTATCTGAAACACGGCGATTGGAACGTCATCGAAGTCACCGACACGCTCTACGCGCTAGGCCAGTTGGCGCAGTACCATCGACGGCGTTTCTCCGTGCCGATGGTCGGCATCACCGGCAGCGCCGGCAAAACCACCACCAAGGAGATGACCGCGGCCATCCTGGAGCAGGGGCACGCGGTGCTGAAATCGCAGGGTAACTTCAATAACGAGGTGGGGCTGCCATTGACGTTGTTCACGCTGCACGAAGAGCACCAGGCGGTAGTGCTGGAGTTCGGCATGCGCGGGCGCGGACAGATCGGCTACCTGGCGTCGCTGGCACGGCCCACGGTGGGCGTCATTACCAATATCGGTCTTACCCATCTTGAGCTGCTCGGTTCGCAGCAGGAGATCGCGCTGGCGAAGGCGGAACTGCTGGACGAGATGCCGGTGGGCGCCGTTGCCGTGCTTCCCGCACGCGATCCGTTTTACGCGCTGCTGTGCGAGCATGCGCGCGGCCCGGTGGTGACGATCGGCGAGGACGAAACCTGCGATTACTGGGTGACGCATGTCGCATTGGGCGAGGATGGATGTTTACGCTTCACATTATGCAACCCCGGCGGTGAGTTGCCCATCACGCTGGGCGCGCCGGGCGGGCATCAGGTGTGGAACGCGCTGGCCGCCGCTGCCGCCGCGCTGGCCGCGGGCGCCACACCGGCGCAGGTGCAGGGAGGCCTGCGCGCGTATCGCTCGCTGAAAGGGCGCATGCAATCGGTGCACGCCGCAGGCGGCTTCACTATCATCGACGACACCTACAACGCCAATCCCGCCGCCATGCGCGCCACGCTCGAATTCCTTTGCCAGGTGCCCGGCGGTCGCAAGATGGCCATTCTGGGTGACATGCGCGAGTTGGGTCCCACCGAGCATGCCATCCACCGCGACATCGGGCGCTATGCCGTCACCCTTGGGGTAGATGCGCTCATCGCGGTGGGCGAATTAGGACGGGATTACGTGGAAGGCGCCGCCGATCCCCGCGCGCAGTGGTTCGCCGACCACGCCTCCGCCGCCCACACCGCCCTCACGCAACTCAAGCCCGGCGACGTGGTGCTGGTCAAAGGTTCCCGCGCCATGCGCATGGAGCTGATCGTCGAGATGCTGGCGGAATGATCCGCATCCTGGCGGTCCCTCGTTCCGGCGGTTGACCGCCGGGCTATGGTTCGATTCCAATCGGCGCAAGTATGGCATACGTGAATGAGAAACCCGCGGTGGGTGTTGTGATCGTTGACATGACGGACGATTTCGTATGTTTCGGCCATGTATTGGATTTCCCTGGTAGGATGACCCACTTTATCGCACGTCGAGGAAGCGCTGTGCGGGGGTAGTGTTTTCGGGCCGGACTCTCGCCTTGTTGCATACAGTGACGATCCCTTCACACCACTTCGCATCACTTGTCACATCCGGCGTTTGACACCACTCCGGCGACGGGGTACACTGCAAGCGGAAGCACGAGGGGAGCCGTTGGCTGAGAGTCCCGACCTGTCGGGAGACCCTCCGCACCTGATCCGGGTCATGCCGGCGTAGGGACGTGCAGACATCTCCTCTCCGTGTCTTCCCACCGTGGCTCAGCAGTCACAGCGGTCGCGCGCCGGCGTTCAGGGTACGGGTTCGCCAACGGGTGCGCGGCGGCAGTTGAGGCCAACATTATCGAAAGGAGCGCACCGCCACATGTCACCACGCACAAGCTGGGTGCGAGGCCGGTCCGGCGTCGTCACCCAGATGCATTACGCGCGCCAGGGACGCATCACCGAAGAGATGGCCTTCGTGGCCGCTCGTGAATCTCTCCCTCCCGAACTGATCCGCGATGAACTGGCTGCCGGTCGCCTGGTCATTCCCGCCAACATTCATCACCCTGAGCTGGAGCCGGCGGCGGTAGGCCGCGCGGTGCGCTGTAAGATTAACGCCAACATCGGCAACTCCGCGCTGTCCAGCAGCACCGAAGAAGAGCTGGCCAAACTGGCGGTGTGCCTGCGCTACGGCGCCGACACGGTGATGGATCTTTCCACCGGCGGGCAGATTCACACCCTCCGCGAGGCGATCATCCGCCACGCGCCCATCCCTGTCGGCACCGTGCCCATCTACGAAGCGGTGGAGGGAGTAGAGAGCGCACTCGATCTGACCGCCGACGATTTGCTGGGCGTCATCGAGCGCCAGGCGCAGCAAGGCGTGGATTATATGACCGTGCACGTCGGCGTGCTGCGTGAGTTCGTGCCGATGGTCGAGTCGCGACTGACGAAGATCGTCTCGCGCGGCGGGGCGCTGATGGCGCAGTGGATGCAGCATCATGGTCGGCAAAATCCATTGTACGAGCGCTTTGATGATTTGCTGGCGATCTGTCGGCGCTACGACGTGACGCTCAGCCTGGGTGACGGGCTGCGTCCCGGCTGTCTGCACGATGCCAGCGACGACGCGCAATTCGCCGAATTGAAGGTGCTGGGCGAGCTGGCGCAGCAGGCGTGGGCGCAGGACGTGCAGGTGATGATCGAAGGCCCGGGCCACGTGCCGATGGACCAGATTCAACGCAACATGGAGCTGGAGCACGAGCTGTGTCACGGCGCGCCCTTCTACGTGCTTGGCCCGCTGGTTACCGACATCGCGCCCGGCTACGACCATATCACCACCGCCATCGGCGGCGCGCTGGCCGGCATGTATGGCGCGTCGATGATCTGCTACGTGACGCCGAAGGAGCACCTGGGCTTGCCCGACGCGGAGGACGTGCGCCAGGGCATCATCGCCGCCAAGCTTGCCGCCCACGTTGCCGATGTGGCACGTGGCTTGCCCGGCGCCCGTGACCGCGACGACGCCATGGCACGCGCGCGTTTCGCCTTCGACTGGGAGGCACAGTTCGCCCTCGCTCTCGATCCCGACCGTGCCCGCGAATACCGCGCCGCAACCCTCGGCCTGAACTGCAGCACCGATTACTGCTCCATGTGTGGACCGAAATTCTGCTCGATGCGCATGTCGAAAGCGCTGGCAGGCGAAACGGTCGAGTAAGCGAGGGAAAACGAGACGCCGTCCGCGTCGTGCTCGCGCTCAGACCAAATCCCACCGCAAGGCTGTGAGGATATCATGCAGCGTATGTACGCCTCTCCGGCAACGACCGAGGCAATCCACATGCAACGGCATGTTTCGTGGGTGACCTCGGTCGTCGCCTTCACTGTTTGCCCATGCCGCCCTCTTCTTTTCTCACCGGCAGGATTTCGCTGCCTTCGCGCTGAATTGCGTCACTGGCATATCTCCGGCAGCGCCGGCGTGAGGAGAGCATGATGGGCATCAGTGTGGGATTAGTGGGATTGGGTTCCTTCGGGAGCGCGTTCGCGGAACTGTTCAACAGCCATCCGCTGGTGGACCGCGTCGCGTTGTGCGACCGGGAGCCGGAGCGTGTAGCGAATTTCGCCAACCGGGAATCGTTCAAGGCGAAGTTCAATGCGCGCGACGCCTACGCTTCACTCGACGAGATTTGTCAGAGCGATCTCGATGCGCTGGTGATCATCACGCAGCACTGGCTGCACGCCCCGCAGGCGGTGCAGGCGATGGAGAGCGGCAAGCACGTCTACAGCGCGGTGCCGGTGATCAGCATCCCCGATGACGACGAGACGCTGGAGTGGTGCGACCGCATCGTGGAGACTAGCCGCCGCACCGGCCAGCGCTACATGCTGGGCGAAACCACCTATTTCCACGCCGGGGCGATGTATTGCCGGCGGCGGGCGCGCGAGGGGGCATTCGGCCATTTCATCTATAGCGAAGGTGAGTATTACCACAGTTACGACAGTCCCTGCTGCGACTTGCGCCAGGTGATGGCAAGTCGTCGGGCCAGTGCGGCGGGACAGGAATGGGCAAGTATCCTGGATGGGTATCGCGCACGCGGCGCCCAGGACGGGCCGATGCATTATCCCACCCACTCCACTTCCGGTCCGATCTGCGTGACAGGCGCCCATGCGACGAAAGTCTGCTGCTGGGGCACGCGTGTCTTCGCGAATGATCCATATTTCACCGAAAATCTCTTCCCATTCAGCAACGAAACCGCGCTTTTCCAGATGAGCGATGGCTCCACCATGCGCATTTGCGAGCATCGCCACTGCGGACTTATTCGTGAAACCTTCCGCGTCTATGGCACCGAGGCGGCCTTCGAGAACGACACCTGGATCGCCAAGGAGAAGGCGACCTCCCTTACCCTCGAAGAGATGCGCGATCCGCTGCCGCCGGAGGTATACGACGCCTTCAGCAAGATCGACGGCAACGAAGGCGTCTACGGCGGTCACGGCGGATCGCACGCCTACCTGGTGCACGAATTCGTCGATGCCATCGCTCATGGTCGCCAGCCGGTCATCAATGCCTGGGAAGCCGTCCGGTACATGGCCGCCGGCGTCATGGCACATAAATCCGCGCTGCGCGACGGTGAAATTCTTGCGGTGCCGGATTGGGGCGACGCGCCGGCGTAACCCCATCCCCCTGGTCAACCAGGGGGCTACTGGTAAACGCCCGATGCATCGGGTTGGGAAGACGCATGAAAGCAACGCCGGATGCCGGCGGCGTCTCACGGTAGCCCGGTCATGGATGGTTGAGACCGGGACGCGTGCTGAGGGAGCCTGCGATGAATTACGAGATGCTGCCATCCGGCGAACGCTTCGCCTTTTGGGACGATGCGACCGGTTACACCCGTGTCTATCATGTGGCGCAGGGACATCCGGCGGCGGATGATGCGAATCCCGGCACCGCGGAGGCACCGTTCCGCACCATCAATGCGGCGGCGCGCGTGTTGCAGCCGGGCGAGAAGGTGATCGTGCATGCCGGGATCTACCGGGAGTGCGTGCGCCCGGCGCGCGGCGGCGACGGACCCGACCGGATGATCGCTTATGAAGCCGCGCCCGGCGAGTGTGTCGTGGTGAAGGGATCGGAGGAATGGCAGCCGCGCATCCGCCCCACCGCGGGTTACGGCGTGGCACCGCCGGCGAACGGCGCGACGATCTGGATGGCAGAGCTGCCGGAAGCGTTTTCCGACGGGTACAATCCCTTCCTGTTGCGCAACGCCTACGAATACCTGCCCGTCTACGGCGATCTCAAGGATCCGGAGTTCATCAAGCGGGCGCTGTTGCGCCGGGGGACGCTTTTCGTTGACGGCCAACCGCTGCGGCAGGTCTATTACCTGCACGAATTGCCCGCGCAGGCCGGCGCATTCTGGGTAGAGGAACCCGGCCGACGCCTGCATTTCCGCCTGCCCGACGACGCCGACCCCGCCGGACACCAACTGGAAGTGTCGGCGCGTGAGCAAATCTTCGCGCCGTATGAGTTCGGACTGGGCTATCTGCGCGTCAGCGGATTTGTCTTCGAGCACGCGGCGGACGGACTGCCCGTGCCCCAGCGCGCCGCGGTCAGCACAATGCGCGGTCATCACTGGATCATTGAGCGCAACCGCATCGCCTGGGCAAACGGTTGTGGCATGGATATCGGCGCGCAAACGTGGGAAGCAACCATTCCCAACCCCACCGGCGGCCACTGCATCCGCGGCAATCATATCAGCCATTGCGGCATCTGCGGACTGGCCGGCGGGCTGGGCGTGCACCACGCGCTGATCGAGGACAACGTGTTCGAGGAGATCGGCGGTCATAACCTCGAGCGCATGTGGGAATGCGGCGGCATCAAGTTCCACCTGGCAGAGCACTCGCTTATCCGCGGCAACACCTTCCGCCGGCTCACTCACGCCGGCGGCATCTGGCTCGATTGCAGCAACGTGAACAACCGTATCACCCGAAACGTCTTCACCGACATCGCCGCGCTGACCGGTGGCATCTACATGGAGATGAATTACGACCGCAACCTGATCGACCACAACATCTTCTGGGACATTCGCCTGCCTGATGCCGCCGATAGCATCGACTGGGGCGCCGGCGCCGCCGTGCGCGCGGATTGCAACGAGTCGCTGGTGGTCGCGCACAACTTCTTCGGCCGCGTGCAGGGTTACGCGGTGATGTTCACTCTCCACCAGGCCGATCGCCGGCACGACGGTCGCACCGGGGTGTGCCACGCCAACGCCGCCTATAACAACGTCTTCTTTCGCTGCCCACACCGCATCTACCTGGGTCGCCGCGAGGAGAATGTCTGCGACGGCAACCTGTATGATGCCGGCAACGACCATTGCGCCTTCCAACTCGCCCACCCCGCACCGAGTACGCTGCAAAATCTCGACGGGTGGCAGCGCTATTTCAACCTGG
The DNA here is from genome assembly GCA_964472305.1 of uncultured bacterium. Lineage (GTDB taxonomy): Bacteria > Armatimonadota > Hebobacteria > CAIYQO01 > CAIYQO01 > CAYYJR01. The sequence continues at coordinate 47,420 of CAYYJR010000017.1, read as the reverse complement.
ACATCCACTCCACGCAGGCTCGACTCGACGCCGGTTTCGACTTCGAGACCGGCGAGTTGCGCTGGCATGCCGACGGCCCGCTGCCGGAAATGCACTCGGTGGCGGAAGTGCCTGATGGCTGCACCCCTGGGAGCGCAGGCGCCTGCCGGGAAAATACCGCACGGATGTAGGAGTTCCCGGTGCCGGGCGCGAATAGTATTCAGCGTGCGACGGTGGTGCATCCTGCTGCTGGCGGTGGCGTTGTCCCCGGTCCTGGGTTTCGGGCCGCGGGAGGCGCTGTCGTATCGCGGCAAGGAGGTTGTCGCACTGAAGCTGAAGCTGGAGGCAGTGCAGGCGCAGGCGCGGGCGACCGTGCTGGGCACCGCGGGTACGGTTTCCGCCGGCACGCTTGACGGCAAGTCGAACTACAATCTTTCACTGGCTTACAGCCATAACCCCGTCGCCCTGCTGGACAGTCGGCGCTTGATCGAGACTACCAAGCGCGAGTTGGCGCGGCAGGCGCGCGACGATGCCAACGCCGCCCTGCTCGCTCACGCGGAGTTGTGGGCTTGCCAGGCGAGCCAACACGCCGCCGAGCAACACACCGCCTACGCGAAACTGGTCGCCGCCGAAGCGGCACGCAAGCACGAAGTGGGCGGATTGTCCGCACTCGACCTGGAGTTGGCGCGCATCGACCATGCCGACGCCGAATTGAGCCTGCGACAGGCGCACAAAGCGCTGGTGGCCGCGCAGGAGGAAGCTAAGCGGCTGGCGCTGGTGGATGCGGCGGAGCCCGGCGTACTCACTTTCACGCTGCCCGACGCTGCCGTTGACGACGTACCCGCGTATCAGGAATCCGCATGGGAGTTGCGACTGGCGGAAGCGCGCGCGAAGAAGATCAAGCGCGACCTGCTGCCGGCATTGGTGTTCGACGCTTCCTACCTGGGCAAATCGCAGGTTTCCACCTCGCTTACCACCCGCGGTCCCGGCCTTGCGGTTACCGCCGGCTATCCCACGCTCTACGATCCCACTTTCCTGCTGTATGGCGCGGGGTGGACCTTCACCGTGAAGGCCGAACTGCCCATCGATCCGCTGAACTGGACGTCCATTCGCACCGCACGCGCCGAGCAATCACTGGCGCAGTCGCGGCTGGCCACCCAGCGCGGGCAACTGGCGGTGCAACTGCCGCAGGCGCGTCGCGCGGCGGAGTCGGCGGGGGAGAGTCTGGCACTGGCGAAGGAGCGGGTGACGCTCGCCGCGCGCAAGAGCGCCGCCGTGCGCGCAAAGGCCGCGGCCGGCGCCGTCGGCGAGTTGGCGGTGTTGGAGGCCGACGAGGTGCAGGCGAAAGCGGATGTCGCGCTGGCGCTGGCATGGAAAGGCTACGTGCAGACGGTCGGCGCCTATCTGACCCTGGCAAACGGCGCCTGGGAGGAACAACCATGAGAGGATTGGGAGCGATCGTCGTCGCGGTATTGATGGCGCTGCCGGCGCGTGCCGCATTGCTCGATGCCTACCGCACTGACGCCGATTACCTGGCAGCACAGCGGGCGGTGGCGACCGCGGATGACGCGCTGGCGAAGGCAAAAGCCGATCCGGAGGCAACGCCGATGGCGCTCGCACGCGCGCGGGATGGCCAGGCGACAGCCGGCGCGTCGCTGGCGCTGGCGGAAACGTCGGCGAAATTGAAAATCTACATCGCGCTCACCGACGTGCTGGTAGCCCGGCAGCGGTTGGCGTTAAGCACGGCGCAAGCCGCGCAAACAGCCTTGCAGCTTCACGCCGCCGAGATCAAGCTGCAGGCAGGGGCTATCGCGCCGCAGGAGCGCAACCGGGTACGTGACACCGCCGCGCGGGCCGACGCCGCCGTGGCGGAGGATTCGCGCACGCTGGCCGGCGCGCAGGCGCGACTGTATGTTTATGGCCCGTTGCCGGACGAGCCGCTGGCCGATCCCCCCGCGCTCGACCCCACCGTGCTGACCGTCACCCGCCATCCCAGGGTAGTGCAGGCGCAGCAGCAGGCGAACGAGGCGAAACGGGCGCTCGATTTGGCGAGAGGGCCGGATACCGCGCCGCTCGATCTGGCTGCCGCGCAACGCGCACATGACAACGCCGTCGACGCGCTGCGCGATGTGACGCGGCTGCAATATGAGGCACTCGACGCCGGCATCCGGCGCTATCAAGCCGCGCGCGAGAAGCTGCGGCTGGCGCGGGAATCGCGCGCGCTGGCTGTCGCCGGCCTGGACACGGCGCGACAACGTTTCGGCACCGGCGCCATCTCGCGGCTGGCGCTGGCTGACGCCGAGGTGGCGGAACTCGATAGCCAGGCGCAGTGCATGAGCGCTCTGGCTGAGCTGTGGCTGGCGTCTTTCGGCCTGTGGCAGACGGCGGGAGGTGCGGCATGAAGATCGGCTGTGGCGTAGCCATTGCCTTGCTGGCTGTGTTAATCGTGGGCGGATCGATCTGGGCGAAATACGCGAAGGAACACGCGCCGGCGCAGGTGACCGTGGGACCGGTGACGCGCGACATCTTCGTGCGCGAGGTGAACGGCACCGGCAACGTGGAAGCGAAAATTTACACACTCAGCTTCACCACCCCAGGCCGCGTGGCGCGGGTGATGGTGCACGAACAGGATACGGTGGCGGCGGGCGCTTTGCTTGCCGAACTGGACCTGTCCCGCGAGCGCGAGAGCCAGGCTGCCGCCACGGCGAATATCGCCGCGCTGCACGACGCGCTGCGCGCGCAGGCGATTACCACGCGCAATGACCAGCGCAAGTTGAACGCCGACCTGGCCGACGCCCGCCGCAAGCTGCGGCTGGCGCGGCAACTGCTGGCGGCGGGGGCGGAATCCGCCGATGCGGTGCGCGATTTGCAGCGCCAGGTGAACAGCATGCAAGCCGACCTGAATACGCTGCTGGTTGCGGCGGAGAGCCGCCGCAACGATACGCTGGCGCAGATCGCCGCGCGCCATGCCGAGATGCAGGGCACCGCGCAGGCGCTGCGCGAGTCGGCGCTGCGCGCCCCGGTCGCGGGGCGCATCGCGACGGTGGATTTCCGCGTCGGCGAGGCGGCGCAAGGCAGTATCAAGCTGGTGCAGCGCGACACGCTGCGCGTGAAGGCGCAGATTCAGGAGGCAGAGGCGTGGCTGCTTTCACCCGGCATGCCCGCGCGCATCGAGCTGGACGCCGACCCCGACCATCCGCTGGCGGCCGTGGTCGATGAGCTGGGCGTGGTCGCCACCGTGAAAGGTGAAGGCGGCAGCGCCACGCTGCCGGTGAAGTTTCGATTCCTCGAAGAAGATATCCGCGCCCGCTCCGGCTACACCGCCACCGCGCGCGTGGTCACCCGGCGCATCGCCAACGCCGTGCAGGTGCCGTTGGAGGCACTGGTGGAATCGCGCAAGGACGGCGCACGGCAATATGCCGTGTGGATCGCCACCCCGGTGGGCAAAGTCGTACCGAAACGCCCGACGGTGGCCACCGTGGCGAAGAAAACCATCACCGTCACCGCGCGCAACCTTACCCACGCGGTGGTCGAGGGATTGACACCCGGCTTGAATGTGGTCACCTTGCCCGCCGACACCCTGAAAAACGGCGCCCGCGTGGTGTATGGCTGGGAGAAGGATGAGAACCGGCAGTAGCGGGGCACGAACCGCACGGCGGGAAGCGATCGCGAAACGACAACGCCCCGCTCCGTGTCATCCACGGTTCGTCCCGTTGCTTCGCATCAGGTGCAAGATATGACCGCTCTCGTCGATATGCATGCGGTGACAAAAATCTACTCTTCCGGCAGCGCGGATCGCCCGGTGGAGGTGCATGCGTTATGCGGCATCGACCTGCGGATTGATGCCGGGGACTACGTGGCGATCATGGGACCGAGCGGATCGGGGAAATCGACGCTCATGCACATCATTGGCCTGCTCGACCGTCCCACCGCGGGATCATATCGGTTGGGCGGCGCGGAGGTGAGCAGCATGGTGGAGAAGGAGCTGGCGCGCACGCGCAACCGGCGCATCGGCTTCGTCTTTCAGGCATTCTTCCTGTTGCCGCGCTTCACCGCGCTGACGAACGTCGAGCAACCGTTGATTTATCGCGGCCTGGAGCAGATCGAGCGCAGGCGACGGGCACAGGCTGCGCTGGCGGCGGTGGGGCTCGATGACCGCATGCAGCACTATCCCAACGAACTGTCCGGCGGGCAAAAACAGCGGGTCGCCATCGCCCGCGCGCTGGTGCAGGAACCGGATATCCTGCTCGCCGACGAACCGACCGGCAACCTGGACACGCAATCCAGCACGGAGATCATGGACCTGTTCGACGCGCTGCACCGCGAAGGCAAGACCATTGTGATGGTCACGCACGAAGCGGATATCGGGGCGCGCGCGAAGCGCATCATTCACATGCGCGACGGGAGGATCGAGCCGTGAGCCTGCTGGACAACTTCCGCCTAGCGCTGGATTCGCTCTGGTCCAATCGCATGCGCTCCTTCCTGGCGCTGCTCGGCATCGTCATCGGCGTCTTTGCCGTCACCGCCATGGTCAGCCTGGGCCAGATGGCCAGCGCCGGCATCAACAAGTCGCTGGAGTCGGTGGCCAGCCGCAGCATTATCGTGCAGCCAGATTACAACACCGGGTTGAACCTGCGCCGGTTGAAGGGGAGTGACCTGCAGGCGCTGGCGCGGTTGCCGGTATCGGTCAACCCGCAATTGCAAGTCTCCACCCAGTACGAGAAGAAGCCCGGCGAACGGCGCACGGTGTCGATCATCGGCACGCTGGGTGATCTGCGGCGGATCGACCCCTCTATCCGCCTATCCAAAGGCCGCTACTTCACCATCAGCGAGGAACGCATCGGCCAGCCGGTCGTGGTACTCAATCCCAGCGCGGTGCGCGAGCTGCTGCGGAACACCGGTGCCCCGCTGGGCAAGCGCATCCGCCTGTATTTTCCCGATGGCGGGCGCGCGGAGGCGACGGTGGTGGGCGTCATCGAGCCGCTGCCGGCCATGTTCGGCGGTGACATGCCAATGGGCTACATGCCCATCAATTTCCTCTGGCGCAACCACCCTGATACCCGGCGCGGCGAATACGATTATGCCATCCTGCGCGTGCGCGCTCACTACGACATCAAGGTGGTCGAGCAGCACGCCAAACGGATTATGGAAGGCCGTTACGGCAAGGGCATCTTTATGGTGCAATCGGTCGAATCGCTGCAAAACGTACTCGGTACGGTGACGTCCATCCTGCAAATATTCCTCGGGTTGGTGGCCGGCCTTTCGTTGCTGGTGGGCGGCATCGGCATCATGAATATCATGCTGGTATCCGTCACCGAGCGCACCCGCGAGATCGGGTTGCGCAAGGCGATTGGCGCCACCTCCGCGCAGATTCGCCTGCAGTTCCTCATCGAGGCCATGCTGCTTACCTTCTTCGGCGGCAGCTTCGGCGTAGTGCTCGCTGCCCTCACGCTCTGGCTGATCGCCTCTACCGTGCCTTTTCTCAATACGTTCATCCTCAGCCCCACCACCATCGTCATCGCGCTGGTGGTCAGTGTCGGCGTCGGCCTGTTCTTCGGCGTGTGGCCCGCGGGCCGTGCCGCCAACCTCGATCCGATTGAATCGCTCCGATATGAGTAGACACGTGCCTTAACCGTGCATCCCGCTCCACCAGGGACGATCCTTCATCGCCGAAAGCCTACTGTTATCCGACCGCTTTCGCGTGGTATGATACGGGCAAGGATGGGTGCTGCCATGGAGATGCCGTCGGAACAACCGCCCGCGCCGCGCTTGTCGCCGTTCGCGCCGATCGCCAGCGCGCTGATCGCGCTGGGGTGGGTCGTGCTGCTGGGCGTGCGCGCCTATTACCTGCTGCACCAGCAACCGTATGCACCCGGCATACGGTACGGGTTGCTCCTGCTCGCGCTGCTCAACATCCTCGCGCTGGTCGGGCTGCTCATCGCGCTTATCGGCGGTCGTGGACGCCACTGGCGCGTGTTGGGGCTGCTCTGGTTGCTGCTGGCCGGCACGCTTGGCGGCTATTTCGCGATCATGCAGGCGACGGCGCGCCAGGAAGATGCGGTGTGGCAAATGGCGTTGCGGCAGGTGGCTGCGAGCGGCAAGCCGGTCATCAGCGCGATCATGCACTATAAATTCGAACAGAACGACACGCTGCCGCCCTCCCTGGACGCACTGAAGTCCGATTACCTGCGCAGTGTCCCGTCCACGGGACTATGGGCATTTCCCCGTTTCACCTATATCGTCGCGTCGGACAAGTCCTGGCGTCTGTCGGTCAGGTGTTCCCGCGGCTTTGCAAAATCGTCGGTCTACGAATTTCGCTTCCCCCCTGTGCCGGCGATGGCGCAACAATTCGGGCCGGGCGTGGACAACTGGTTCTATCTCACGGATTAGCGCGACGCGAAAGGACACATTGATTCGCGATCGATGGTGGCTCCTCATCAATCCGCTGCTGCTCGCGCGGTGGCTGTAGGTCGCGGCTATCTTCGCAGACAAGCTTGCGGATGCGACGTTCCTGAAAATTCATCCGGTGGGCGGGTGGGTGTTTACCGCGCTGGTCATCACCCACCTGGCGCTGAACTGAAATTGGGTGGTCGCCAGCTTCGGCGGGAAGAAGCGACCGGTGGCGGCGAAGAACGCGACGGGAGTGTAAGCGACACCCCACCTCGTCGACGCGCATCGACGGCAGGGATATTATTGCAGAGCACACACCTGCGCCGGCAGCGCGATGAGCACGCCGTCGCCGGCGGCGACGACAGTCACGAATTGCGGTTGCAGGCTGGGCAGGCGATGGGCAACGCTCCGCCAGCGACCATCCCAGCAGGCGGCTACCCCGCCGCGGACCACCCACACGCGGCGCCGGCCATCCACCGCGTATACCGCCGGACCGGTGAACGCCGGCAGTCCGCGGGCGTGCCGCCAGCCGTCGCGTCGAAAACCCGCCGGCAGTTCATCAGGCCGCCACAACCGCCCCGCGCTGTCGACAAAGCCGCCGCGCGCCCGCGCCGTTTCGCTCGGAGTCGGCGCACGGAACGTCTCCTGCTCCCACGTCGCGCGCAGTGCCAGTTCGTGCCCGTCCCAGCGCACCAGCCATAACCGTTCCGCGCCATCGCGCGCCAGGGTCCAGTGGGGATCGAGCGCCACTCCCGGCCGCGGCAACGGGCGCGGCCGCGTGAAAATCTCCCCGATCGCCTGTCCCCGCCGCCCGCGATACTCGCTCACCTCGTCGTTCGCGGCGATGCGGGTCACATCGAGCATCCCGCGCACCCACAGGTCGCTCCCCGCGCCGAGTACTTGCTCGGCGTCGTAACCGGACAGCGGCGTCACGCCGTGGTCGATGCGCCAGAGACCGTGGTAGGTTTGCCGGTCGTAAAAACGATTGAAGATGAGAAACTCGGCATTTGTCGTCCAGGCACAGTCGAGCGTCGCCAATTTCGTTTCGTGCTGGGAAGTTTCGTCGCGTAAGGACCTGCTGAAAAGCGTCCGCGCCATTCCTGCCAGTTGCCGGCGATCTTGCTTCGCGCGTTCGCGCCAGTGCCCGTCCCATTGCCACCAATGCTGCCCGGTGTCCGCGAGTGTGGCCGGCAGTAAATGCGCGCCATCGCGTCCCGGCGCCAGCATCAGCGGCGACCTGGAAATCGACCATGCGAAATCCGATCTTTGCAGGGAACCGATGAATTCCCATGCCTCTGCCGGCGGTCCGTCGGTGAAGCCCATTCGCAGGTTGTGCAACAGCGCGAGATCGCACGGCTGTCCCGGCAAATGCAGCGTCAGGAGAATACGTTCGGCATCTCGCGGGTGGCCGGAATATACGGCGGCATACGCGTAGTACCGATAGACGTATCCTGACGATTGGCGGAAGTAGGTGAACGCCGACGGTGAATCCCGTTCCAGTTGCCGGAAGGCGTGCCATGCCCGCGCGAATTGTCCCTGTGCCGTGGCGCGCATGGCCGTAAAGAGCAGCGTGGTGGCCCGCGAGGACACGCCCCAATAGCCGGCAAAAATGACGGGTGGAACGTTGGACGCTCCGAAGGGGCCGTAAGTTGCTTCCATCCACACGGGATTCGCGGTGATCCGCGCGAACCGTCGTTCCCGCATCAGGGCATCCCAGGCCACCAACCTGTCGCCGAGAAACGGAATAGCCGCGAACGGGGCGAAACGCGACAGCGGATGCACGGTATGAATCCTGGCGACGCTGTTGAGCGCCAGTCGCGGCAGGTCGCTTTGCGGATCGTTGCGCTGTGCGTTGCGAAAGCACGTCAGGGCGATATCATACCGCCGGTCGCGCATGGCATACCAGCCGCGGGTGAGCCACCCCTCCGCCGGCAGCAAGGCGAAGTAGACCACGCGCACCAGGACGACGAACATCACGGCGCCGGCCAGCAGCACCCACCAGCGATAGCGGCGGAGCGAAAAGGTGACGATCATACGGTATCCATGAGTGGTATACCCGAAAAATACCCGAACGAACGATTCCCGGTTTGCGCGTCGCTGCTCGGTTCGCTGCGGCTGTACCGGTGGAAGAACAGGCCTGCGCAAGGGCATATTACCGGATATTCACCCCCGCGACGATGTCGCCGGTGGAATTCGAATTACACGGATTGGTTGACGTATAAAATTTCACTCCATTCAGGCGTATTGGTATTCTGCCGTCCGCGCTGGGCGTGCCGCCGTTGTCCTGACTGTCCGGGCCAACGCTGTAAAGGATATAAGAAGAGCCTTTACGCGCATAGCCCAGTGAGCCTTTGTAGGCGAAAGGATCATTCGGCACGGCGTTTAAATAACCGGGCACGAGGGCAGTGAGTGTTGCCGGATAGCTGCCATGCTCCAGGCGGTAGGCACGCAGGGCGAACGAGACCAGCAGCAGTGCATCCTGCGTTTCAGAATACACCAGTTTCAGATGCTCGCTGTCAAAATCGTGACAAAGCATCCTGTTGAAGAGATCATGCGGGATGGCTGGTTTCGTTTTCAGCGCGGTATACGGCAATTTCGCGTTGACGATGCAAGCATCCATATAGCGGGTGTAATTTTCGATAATCGCACGCTTGCTGATCGTGCGGAGGTATAGTTTGAGTTGAAGCGTTCTATCTACACATCCCATCTCATCGACCAACACCTCTTGCCATCCCGGTTTGCACATCAATTCCAGATATGAAGCCTGCCCGGCCCATTTCTCTTCCTGAAGGATGGTGGCGAAATCGATTGTAGGGTTAGTGAGCGCTTCCATTCGCCGGGTGGCGTTGCGCGCGGTGGTGACGTCGAGGTGATCGACCACCGTCCAGGCATTCCGGCGAGTGATGTTCTCCAACGCGAGACTAACCAGCAATCCTATGACGGAATTAGCCTGTTGCGTTTTTTTACCCAGGGCGATGCCGTCGAGGTAATAGGCCGTGGCACCGGTCCAGTCTCCGTCGAGGGCGGCGACATTGCCGGCGGCAGCCAGGCAACGCGCCAGGCGGCGAAGATGTGCGAGATGCGGAAACAGCGCATTGAACGAGCGCGGCGCCATCTCGCCATAATCATACGCCAACCCCTGGCGGATCAGCGCGAAGGTTTTCGCGTTCTTCGTGACAAAGACCCGGAAATCATCCAGGGTGGCGCCGGGCGGAGGTGTATCCCAGGAATAATTGGGCGGGCTGCCTGGTGCAGGCGGAGGCGTAAAGCGAAATCGGTCAAATCTCTCTGCATGCTCAATGGTTATTTTTGCCCCTGTGCGCGACGCCGGTAAGTTAGAACTGTAGAAAAGGACGTTATACGCTTGCTCGAAGTAATCCTTCGCGTTGGGACTCGGCAACGGCGGGGGTTTCGGCACGGCGATGGCGGGGATGGCATTCATCCAGTTCCACCAATACGCCGCGCCGCCGATGAGCAGCACGAACGCGCAGACCGCGACGATGAGCCGCTTTTCGCCTTTCGTGAGGGCACCTGCCGCCATGTGACACACCTCCTGGTCGGGACGCCATGGACCGGGAATAGTATACACCGGATGCATGCGAATGCCAAGGCAGGCTAAGGAAGGGACGATCCGCGGATCGTCCCCGCGTTACACCGCCACTGCCTGCGCCGCTTCCAGCAGGCGCTCCACGCGGTAGCCGGAGACCTCTTTGGCGCGCTGCAGGGCGGCGATGTCGTCGTCGATGGCTCGCTGTTGTTGCGCGTAATCCGGCGTGGCGGGGTCGAGCGCCAGCGTGGCGGCGAGGTGCATCCAGCGCAGGAATTGCTCGAACGATTCCCGGTTGAACCACAGCGCGTCCTGGTGGCGATTGACGCCGATGAACTGCTGCACGTCGGGATCGCGCAGCCAGTCGGGCAGCGCGGCGCCGCCGGCGTGCCACTGCTGATAGGTGGTCAGCACCTGTGCCACCGCGACCGCGCGGCGCGCGGCGCCGTCGTCCAGTCCGAAGTCGCGCAACGCGCCGGCCAGCAGGCGGCCCAACATCCATTCGTCGATCCAACTGCGCGCCTGCCCCGCGGGGTCGGCGGCGCCGGTCATTGCGCCCAGCCGGTGCAGGCACAGCCAGCCGAATAGCGCGCCCCAGACCGCCGGGTCGTCATCGTCGCACGCGGGTTGGCGCAACGCGGTCTCCAGCATGGCGCGCACGTCGTGCGCCACTGCCGCCTCGTTGCCGCTGCCGCCGATGAATTGTTTGATCTCGCGCAACAACGACAGCAACTTGCCTTCCGCCTCGTCGAGCACGCCGGTGTCCGGGGTTTCGCGCGACGCCAGCAGTCGGCGGAACAGCTCGGCGTTCACCAGTTCCTTGAACGGGTAATGCACCGGCTGCAGGAAGACTTCGCGCAGCGCTTCTTCGATGCCGGGCACGCCGCGACCATTCAGGTAGGCCGCCAGGTGGCCGTATTGATGCCACGCGTTATCGCTCACCTCGCGGAAGTCGAGGAACACCTGATACTGGTAGGCGTCCAGTTCCACGTATAATCCACGTTCGCACAGCTCTTTGCTGCTGCGGATGAATTCCAGTCCGCTGCGGTGGTCGCGGAAGATGGTGTAGTAGCCGTCCTCCGCGTGCAGTCCCAATCCTTCACCCAGGCTGCGCTGCACCAGCGTTTTCACGCCATCCGGCCCCTTCACCGCGCAGGCGGCAGAGGTGCGCACCCAGCCGCAGGCGCGGGCGAATTTATTGTGATACACCACCAGCCCGCGCTCGTTGCCCACGCCGTTGGAGTAGGCGAACACGTCCTCGTTCACATGGCCTTCCGGCGCGAAGAAGTCGTAGAGCTGGAAATTGCTCACCCCGGAAAAGATGCGGCGGCGATGCAGCAGCGGGAAGATTTCCGCCGCGTGCCGATCCACCAGCCCCTGGTCAACCTGTTCGTCCCAGTAGGCGCGGCGATATTCCATGCCGTATTTTTCGGTGAAGCCTTCGAGTTGACCGTGTCCGAACATCGGCAAGCCGGGCAGGGTCGCCATCACCGTGCAGACGCCGAAATACTTGTCACCCTTACCGAATTGATCCACCGCGGTGCGCTCGTCGGGATTGTTCATGAAATTCACGAAGCGCTTGAGGATCTCCGGATCGAACTCCATGGTGTTCTTCATCACCGAGCGATATTTGGCGTTGTCCTCGTCGCGCAGCATGTTCATGAAGGCGCTGTTATACACCCGGTGCATGCCCAGCGTGCGCACGAAATAGCCTTCCATCAGCCAGAACGCCTCCGCCAGCAGCAGCGTGTCGGGTGCCTCACGCGCCACGCGGTCCACCACTTCGCGCCAGAATTCCACCGGGAAGACGGCGTGGAACTGCGGCCAGGGCAGTCCGTGCTCGGCGCGCGAGGGGATGGCCCCACCGCTGCCCGGCTCGGGGAACCACAACCGCTGGTAATGCTTTTTCGCCAGCGTCATCGCGGCGTCGAACCGAATGATGGGAAAGTTGCGTGCGACGTGTAAGATCGTTTGAATCACCGCCTCACGCACTTCGGCGAGGAGGTAATTCAACTGCGCGGTGTCGTTCCACGGCATGTTGGTGCCGTCGTTGCCATGATAGATGTAGCGTTCGTCGCCGGTATGGAAATCCACCCGCTTGAACACTACCGCCGCGTCGGAGCGGCTGTAATAATGGTCTTCCAGGAACAGGCCCACGCGCTCGTCGCCGGAATGGTTGACGCCGTTGAAGCTGTAGGACGGAAACGGACTGTACGGCAGCGAGACGAACCAGTCGGGATGCTCGATCACCCAGCGCGAATCGATGCCCATGTGGTTGGGCACCATGTCGCTGGCCAGGCGGATGCCGCGCTGCCACGCACGCTCGCGCAGGTTGTTCAGCGCCTCGTCGCCGCCCAGGTCGCCGGCGGGGTCGTAAGCCGCCACCGAGTAGGCGGAGGCAACGGCATCGGGATTACCGCACATCTGCTTGATGCGCTGCGATGCCGGGCTGCGCTCCCACAGGCCGATCAGCCACAATCCGGTGAAGCCCCACTGCGCCAGCGCATCCAGCTCTTCGTCGGGAATCTGGTCCAGCCGCCAGATATGGCGTTGATACTTCTTCGAGAGTTGATCAAGCCACACGTAGGTGTTTTTCGCGATCATCACCACCCGCGGCATCCAGTCCTTGTCTTCGCTGAAGGCTTCCGGTTCATCCCCAAGGCCGCGGTAGTCGTTGACGAGGTTGGGTCCGGATCCGCTGAAGATGGCTTTCTCTTCTTCTTTGATGAGGTCGAGGCTGCTGAGCAGGCGGAAACGGAACTTACCGAGCAGCGCGCCCCAGCGCGACAGGATGTATTCCAGTTGACCGGCCAGCGAATGCGGCACGGCGATGGCCGGCGCGCGCAACATGTCGATCAACTGCTGGTGGTCAGGGCCGAAGACGGGTTGCTCGCCGAAAAAATCGTGCAGGTGGGCGAGGACGGCGGGATACAACGTCTCTTTTTCCAGGCTGTCATCATTGAACAGCTCCAGAAACGGGGCGAACGCGGGATTCATGTTCGCCACCCAGAGCATGAGCATTTCTTCCAGCACCAGTTGGCGGTTGGGAATGCCGTCGGTCTCGCCGGTCAGATATTCATCCAGGCTGATCGTCCGCTGATAGACCGCCAGCGGCGGGTATTCGTCCGTGAAGCGCCGCAGCGCTGTCTCCACGCCGGTCGCGCCGAGTTGCGCCGTCAACCACGTCATTGCCTGCGCCATCACTCGCGGATTCGCCTGCTGCCGGTAGAGATCGACGAGATAGTGGAGAATCTCGTCGATCAATCCCATGGCGTTCACCTGGCCCGCGCGCACCGCCAACTCCGGGTAGCGCGCAAGGTCGCGCTTCTCGTTGATCCGTTGCGCGAATACCCGCGAGGCGTGAAAATTGGCGAAGATGACGTTGCCGCTGCTGGAAAACAGCGATTGATCGAACTGATAGCGGTCACGCGCGAAGCGCGAGACGTGAAATTCCATACGCGCTCGGGGCTGTTGTTCACTCACTGCGCGGCGTCCTTTCGTACCTGCGAACACGAAGAGGCGGGCGCAACCGCGTCCGATCTCCCTGCGTACGATAACAGGCTTCGCGGCATGTGTCCAGCGCGGAGAAGGTACAAACGAGCGTCATCATGCTGCTTAAGGTAATCATGCACCGTGCGATTCCGCTTTTCCGGATTTCTGATGCCCTCGTCGCAGGCGGGACGTAGGATGCAACATGTGGAAGTCCATTTCCAGGTATTGCACAAGAATTGCCGAAGGCGGACCCGCCCGATCCGTTCCGCCACGCCGCCGTTCAGCAGGATAATCCCGCACCCCGCGGTTTGTTAGCTCTGCGGGGGAGCGGTCTTTCCATGCGCGGCTGAAAACAGTTTGCTCCCAGTGTTATCGCAGTCATCGGACAGCTCGGGCAGCGGGCAAGTGAAGAGGTGCGGCGCCGTTTCATACAGGTGCAACTGCGCCATCAGGTAGGCGATGGTGGATTCGGCGCCCTGGTTGCAATTGACGCCACTCACCAGCAGTCCGTCGTGACAACCGCCGCTGAGCGGATTATACAGCGGGACATGCAGGCTGTTGGCGCCGTAGAACCAGTCCATCGCCATGCCGGCGTAATCCAGATACGCGCCCTGGCGCGTGAGGTGATAAGCGGACAGGTTGACCTCCACCATGCCTGCCGCATCAATGGGTTGTTGATCGAACAGCGCGCAGTGCCCGCCGCGCGGATACCAGCCATGACAGCCGACGGGGCACAAATAGCCGTCGCGATAGCAGACGCCGTTGAGAAAATCAAGGCTGCGCAGGCCGGCGGCGATCAACTCGTCGCTGTCGAGCAGCAGACCGGCGCGCAGCAGCGCCTGCGACAGGCGCCCGTTGTCGTAGGTGAGGGTGGGCAGGAACCACTCCCACTCCTCCGAGCGTGTGCGTTGCCAGCGTTCCAGCAGCGCGCCGACCAGCGGGCGCACCAGGCGTTGCGCTTCCTCGCGCAAGTCCGCGCGCGTCCCGTAGGCGCACAACCCGAGAGTGCCGTAGGCCAGCGCGTGTGGGTCGAGTCCGGGCAACAGATGCGGCAGCGCGCGGTGAAACATCTCGCGTGCGGGGATCGACAGGTATTCCTCCTCCACCGTCGCCACGTGCCCCAGCGCCCAGATGGTGCGCCCCAGGCTGTCAGGAGAACCCTCATCCTCCAGGAAGTTGCGCGTGTAGTCGATGAAGTTGCGCACCTTGCCGTCGCGGCGCTGCACGTAAAAGATGAATGCCAGGTAGCGCACCATCAATTCATGTGCCAGCTCGTCGCCGAACAGGCGAAAATGATGGCAGGCGACGATCAGCGCGCGACTGTTGTCGTCCACGCAATAGCCGGTGGAATAATCCGGCGCCCAGTATTTTGCATGCTGTATGATGCCGCAGTCGTCGGTCAACCGGCGCAGGTGCAGCAATGTCGGTGGCGGCCATGTTCGTTCACACATGCCTCACCATCCTCTCCGTCCGCCATACCGCCCGTCACGAGGCGATACCGGACATGATGTCTTACCATCAGTAGTGAACAGATATGCGCAGTTCCCGCAACATCCGTCGCGCTGTTCACGATGCCTGCGCTTGCAGATATGCGGCGGGGCGGACATGGGCGGTCGCTAACTGCCGAAAGAGCCGTTGATATTCCTTGCCGACGCGCGGCCACAGCATCTTCTGTCCGAAGAGCCAGTTGGTGCGCTCCATGCGCGCCTGCAGGTCCGGGTTCTCCAGGATGTGCCGGCATGCCTCGGCGATGCCGCGCGGGTCGCGCGGGGGCACCAGCAGTCCGCGGTCGTCGCCCAGCAGAAATTCGGCATACAGGTAGGGGGTCGAGACCAGCGGGCGCCCGCAGGCCATGGCATAGGCTAGCGTACCGCTGGTGACTTGTTCCAGATTCAAATACGGTGTCAGGTAGATATCCGTTGCCAGCAGGTAGGCGACCAACTCGGCCTTGGTGAAATACTTGTCCACGAAGATGACGTGATCCGCCACCCCCGCCGCCTCCGCCAGCGCCTGCAGCGATTCGCGATACCGCTCGCCTTCCTGCTGCTTCACCACCGGATGGGTCTGGCCGAGGATGAGATAGACCGCCTCTGGATGGGAGGCGACGATATACGGCATGGCCTGAACCGCGTATTCCAATCCTTTGCCGGAACTCAGCAGGCCGAAGGTGGAGATCACCTTGCGCCCGTGCAGGTTGAAGTCGTCTTTGATGGTGCGCCGCCGTCCGGCGGGCACTACAGGCGCGCCATGGTGCAGCACGGACACGTTGTCCGTATCAAGCCCGTAAACGTCACGCAGCAGATCGACGGCCAGGCTGTTCATCACCACGATAGCCGAGGAGCATTTTGCCACCGCGCGCAGGTGGCGTCGCATGGCGGACGACGGTTTGCGCAGAATGGTGTGAAACGTGGTGACCACCGGAATCTCCACCAACGCGAGGAACGTCGCCAGGTCGTCGCATTCTTCGCCGCCGAAGATGCCGAACTCATGCTGCACGCTCAATACGTCGAAGCGTCCACGATTGATTAACTCCGCCGCCGCCAGATAATCCGCCAGGCGATGTTCCTGCACGGTGGCGATCACCCGCCGGTCGTAGGCATGTTGCTGCCCGGGACGGTTCATGGCGATCACTTTACAGGACACATCATACGGCGCCACCGCGGTGACGACATCTTCCGTGAAGGTAGCCAATCCGCACTCACGTGGGACAAATGAGCTGATGAATACCGCGCGCAGCGCGGGGGAGAGCATTGATTGCGAAGGAAATGTCATAGGTGTTGAAACCTCCTTTCGGGTTATCCCCGGCGGAGCATCCCACGTGAATACGTGAAGATGCAGTGGGGCTATTGTGCCATGTTGCCGGGAGGAAAATTCGTCGATTTTCCCACATTATTTTCACCCCATCATTACGCAGCCCGCGCGATGCCGCCCGCCGCCACCAGCGCACTGCCTTCGCGCAGCAAAGCTTTCACTTTATCGGGCCGATCCGACTCCGCATAAATGCGCAATACCGGTTCGGTGCCGGAAGCGCGCAGCAACAGCCAACTCCCATCAGCCAGCAGCAGTTTCAGGCCATCGCGTTCGGAAACCTGTGTGACGGGCATCTCTTCCAGGCGCGCGGGCAATAGCCGGCGCAGCGCCGCGAATTGATCGGCGGTGGCGGGATGCTGCAGCCGCACGTCTTCACGATCGTAGTAATGGGCGCCCACGCGTTCACGCAACAGCGCCAGTAATCCGGACAGATCGGTGTGGTGGGTTGCCATCATATCGACCAGCAACAACGCGGCCAGCGTGGCATCGCGCTCGGGAATATGGTTGCGGATGCCGATGCCGCCGCTTTCCTCGCCACCGATGAGGATATCGTGCTCGAGCATGAGCTGGCAGATGTGCTTGAATCCGATGGGGGTTTCATACAGCGGCAGTTGGTAGCGCGCGGTCAACTGGTCGATCATGGTGGTGGTGGAAACCGTTTTGACTACGCCGCCGTGCAAGCCGCGATCTTCTACCAGATGGATGAGCAGCAACGCGAAAAGATGATGCGGCGAAACGTATTCGCCGTCGCCGGTCATTGCCGCCAGCCGGTCGCCGTCGCCGTCGGACGCCACCGCGCCGTGCACGCGTTCCGCCCGCACCGCCGCCGCCAGTTGCGTCAGCATCTCCGGCACCGGCTCCGGATTTAATCCGCCGAAACCGGGATTGTGTTCGGCATGCAGCAACATCACCTCACAGCCGGCTTCATGCAATGCGCGGTCGAGTACGCCTTGCGACGAGCCGTAGAGGGAGTCGACCAGCAGACGCGGTCGGGCATCGCGGATGGCGTCGCGATCCACAAAGGTCAGCACGTGGGCAATATAGTCGGGAACGAAATCGTCCTGCTGCAACAGCGCGGCTACCGGTTCCCGCATGCGCACTTGATCCAGGTTCAGTGTGGCAAGCAGGTGGTTGGCGCGCTGTTCGATAGCGCGAGTCGCTTCTTCCGACGCCGAGCCCGCGTACCAGGGTTTGAATTTGATGCCGTTGTAGGCCGGTGGATTATGACTGGCGGTAATCATCACCCCGCCACCCATCTCGCGGTGCCGGATGGTATACGACACCACCGGGGTAGGCAGCGATCCGCTCGAGGCCGTCACGTGAATACCCTGGCGTGTGAGCACTCCGGCAGCCAGCGCGGCAAAGGCGTCGGAAGCAAAGCGATTGTCATACCCGACGGCTACGCCGCGGTCGGCGGTACCCTCCGCATGTAAAAAGTCGCCGATCGCCATGCAGGCGGCGGCCACGCGTGCAAAGGTGAATTCATCGGCGATGATACCGCGCCAGCCATCAGTCCCGAAGTGAATCGGCTTCATCTCTTCCTCCTTCGCAGGCCAACGGCACAGCGACGTCCGCGATGCGCACGCGTGGGGCTTGCCGGAAGCATTGTATGCGCAGCCCATCACGGTGGCGGGGTAGCAAAACCGGCCCGCGCCGGCATGAGCATCTGCTGGATCGCCCGCGATGCATCTGCGGCATGCCGGAACTGGTGTATACATTCCGGTGATTCCCACTATGCCCGCAGTGTCAAAAGCCCCCGTGCACGCGAGGCGCGCAGGCATGTGGCGGATTGTCTACACGCGAGAAAACAATGGGGTAGCTGCCGCGAGGAGGGCTGTGCGCAGCCGTACTGGCCGGAAAGGGAGCAGCAGGGTGGACCTTTGCAGACAAAAAAGCCGGATCAGTCCGCAATTGCGGACTGATCCGGCTAGTGAATGCGCGTTCGCGTGTTACGGCGTGGTGGGCGCGAAGGTTTCCTCGCCATAGGAGGTGAGCGGCGAATTCTCATCCTTGGCGGCTAGCAGGCGCACCACGATCGTCTGGTCCGGCTTGCGCTGGAACTGCTGGTCGGGGATGGCGTCGCCGGGTTTGAACGTCTTCTCCAACACCGTCTGCGGATCGCTGCCGGCGGGTTGTTCCAGTTCGATGCGCACGAACACCATGTCATTGCCCAAGTCGGGCGCCGCGCCGGGATGATAGGTTACCAAAACATCATTGCTCTGCGGCGGTCCGGAAGAGAGCACCAGCGTCACGCGGCCTTTCAGGCGATCGACTTGCGCGCCGGCGGCGGGCTCGGTGCGGATGACGAATCCCTTGTTCACCGTGTCGGACGCCTCTGTTTTCGGCTTGTTAAAGACAAAGGCATTATTGGTCATGGCGGTGCGGATTTCCGATTTCGCGCGCGGCTCCGACATCTGCGAAACATCGGGCATCAGCTTGGTGGCCGGGCCATCGCTGATGTAGTAAAAGACCGGGGTTTTCGGATCGATCGCGGTGTTCGGCGCCGGATCCTGGCGACACACTTTGCCCGGGTCCATGTCATTATTTTCATGACCGCCGGTCTGCCCGATCACGCCGCGGCGCTTCAACAGCATCTCGGCGTTCTGCGCGTCCAATCCGATCAGGTTGGGTACGGTGAGGGGGGAGTCCGGTGGGGGCGGCATGACAACCGGGTTGAGCAGCTTATACCCGCCATACCCCACCGCGCCGGCGAGCAGCAGGAACAAGATGGCGATCACCCAGGCGCCCCCGCTCCCGCCGCGCGGTGCGGCGGGTTCGGTCGCCGGTCCGACCTGCGGCGGGTAGGCTTGCTCGTGCGCGGCGTTGGCCGGTTTGCGGTAAATCAGCGTGGCGTCGGCCGGCTGCGTTGGCGCGGCGATGACCACCGTCTCTTCCTGCGCCAGCCGATTGGCGATCTGCGCCAGCGCCGCCTTCACCTCCGCGGCGGACAGGAAACGCGCGCGCGGATCCTTCTCCAGGCAGCGCAGCACCAGCGTCTCCAGCGCGGCGGGAATATCCGCCCGCAGCGTGCGCGGGTGCGGCGGCGGATTGTGGATCTGCTTGTAGGCCACCGCCATCGCGTTCTCGCCCTCGAATACCGTGTGGGCGGTGAGCATCTCGAACAGCACCGCGCCCAGCGCGTAGAGATCGGAGACGGGCGTGGTCGCTTCACCGCGCGCCTGTTCGGGTGACAGATAATGTACCGAACCGATGATGACCCCGGTGTCTTCCGTGTCGGAAGACACCAGCTTGGCAATGCCGAAATCGGTGACTTTCACCTTGCCGTCGCGGTTCAGCAGGATGTTGTGCGGCTTGATATCGCGGTGCACCAGCCCGTTGGCATGCGCGGCTTCCAGCGCGGCGGCAATTTGGCCGGCGATCTCCAACGCGGTGAGGATGGGCAGCGGGCCATCGCGGCGCAGGCGTTGTTTCAGGTCGGTGCCTTCGACGAACTCCATCACGATGTAATAGGTGCCGTCAGCCTTGCCGGTGTCATAGACGCCGGCGATATTTTCATGCGACAGGCGCGCGGCGGACTGCGCCTCACGCCGAAAGCGCTCGACGAATTGCGGGTCGGTGGTAAACTGTTCCCGCATCAGCTTGATCGCCACGGTGCGGTTGAGCAGGAGATCGCGGGCACGGTAGGTGATCGCCATGCCGCCTTCCCCCACCTTCGTCTCCAGCGCATACCGGTCATTGAGAATTCGTTCAGTCATGGGCACATCTTTCGGTGTGGGAGCTTCATACTGAGCATACCGCCCCTACCGGCTAGTGTCAAGGAAACGGGTTTTCTTTTACGCATTTTCCCGCCACGCGAAGGAAATGCCGCCCGGCGTGGAAGTAAGTACGGCATGCTTACCATCCACGTCACCCCCGGCGATCCGCTGGAGACGAACTGTTACCTGGTGGCCGATGCCGCTGCCGGGCAGGCGATCCTCGTCGATGCGCCCTGGCACGTCGTCGATCAGGTGCAGGCGCTGGCGGAGCAACTGGGCGTGACCATTCGCCTGATCGTCTGCACCCACGGGCACTGGGACCACACCATGGGCCTGGCGGAACTGACGGCGGCCACCGGCGCGCCGGTGGCGTGCCATCCCGATGATGCCGGCCTGCTGGAAGCGCCCAGCTTCGCGCCGTTCAACCTGCCGTTCGTCCTCACCCCGTGCACCCCCGGCCGGCTGCTGCGCGAGGGTGACGCGGTGGCGGTGGGCGGGCACACCTTCACCGTGCTGCACACGCCGGGGCACACGCCGGGCGGCATCTGCCTGTATGATGCCGCGTCGCACGCGCTTTTCACCGGCGACACGCTGTTCGCCGACACCTGCGGCCGCATGGACCTGCCCGGCGGCGACCCGGCGGCCATGGTGCAGAGCCTGCTGCGCTTGCGCGCGCTGCCGCCCGACACCGCCGTCTACCCCGGCCACGGCCGCGAAACCACCATCGGCGCCGAACGCTGGCTGAATCACGCGGAAGAGATCGAAGAGTATTAGCGCGTTTGACCGCCGGTGGTTTCGATACGGGCCTGCGGCCCTACTCAACCGCCGGGAAGTGGTATGGCTGTCACGGGCGGGTAGAGAGTCGGCGCGGCTGCGCCGGTATTGGGCAACAGTGGCTGCCCTCCGTGAACGGAGTTCACCGCGTCAATCCGCTAATGATAGTCCCACCGCACCGCTTGGACGAATTCCTGCTGCGAAATCTCCGCGACCGCGTGTTCGACGTCGTCGCGGTGGGCGGCGCTGCCTTCGATATAGATCTCCCCGGTTTGCCCCGTCTCACCGGTAAAGGCCACGCTGCGCACCATGATGCCGTGGCTATCCAGCAGGCGCCGCACCCATTCCGTGCGCTGGCGCGGGTCGGTGACGGTGATGGTGATGCTGTAGGTTTGGCGCCGCTCGATGGCGTTTTCGATGGTTTTCAACCCGCCCAGCGCCAGCAGCACCACCAGCGTGCCCAGGAACGCGATGCCCATGGTCGACAGGTTATACCCGGCGGCTAACCCGATGCCCGCCGCCGCCCACAGGCTGGCCGCGGTGGTCAGCCCGCGCACGATGCTGCCCTGCTTGATGATGGTGCCCGCGCCGAGAAAACCGATGCCGCTGGCTACCTGCGCGGCGATGCGGCCCGGGTCGTACTGGGTGCCGGCGACCGCCACCGATACGAGCATGTAGACCGCGGAACCCACGCACACCAGCACGTGGGTGCGAAACCCGGCGGGATGGTCGTGGATTTCACGCTGATACCCGATAGCCCCGCCACACACGGTGGCGACGACCAATTGCAGCAATATCAGTCCCCAGTGCGACAGCGTGTCAAATGGCATGGCCCCGTCTCTTTCGGGTGTGGCGTGCACATCGGCATCCCAACCAACACACCGGCTTTACGCACCGGGATGGGTCGGGTATACTCACAGTGCCGCCCTATTGTACCATACGTCGCCGGATTAGCCGCAATCGCCCGGCGGCAAGGAGTACGCCATGAACGAAAATGAGTTGGTCGTGGTCTTCGACGCGGGAGACGAGGTGGAAGCTCTGCTCTACCGCACGTTGTTGGAAGAAGCGGGCATCAACGTGCTGGAACGCCCGCTGGAAACCGCCTGGCTGGAGACGATCAAGCAGGATGACCTGCACAGCCAGTTGCTGGTATATCCCGCGGACGTCGAGCGCGCGCGCCTGCTGATTGAGGCCTTTCAGCACGAGGCCGCGCAGGGCACCCTCGCGGTCGATAATCCCGAAAATCTTCCCGACGACGCCGGATCGACGGCGTGACGGTCGCTGCGGCACTCGCTGTCCCTGTTGCTGTCCACCATTGTCGAAAGGAGCATCGATGCGGCATTTCTTCGTATTGCTGCTGACCGCGTGGCTGCTGTGCGCGGCGTCCGCCGTTGCCGCGCCGGATGGCGAGGCGGGGCGCGTGGTGGCCTATACGGCGTGGGATACCACCACGCTCTACCTGGCTGTAAAAGTTGATGATCCGTTGATCGTCGGCGAGCATACCGCACCGCTTGGCGAGCCGTGGCAGGACGATGCCGTCGCCGTCTACCTGAACTTTGCACCTGATGACGCCATCCGCATCAATAACCACTCCCTGCGCGTGGTCGTCAGCGCCGCGGGCGGCGCCACCGTGCAGCGCGGAGACAATGGCGTCTGGCGCAACGAACCCGGTTGGTTTCAAGCCTCCGCGCTTGGTACCATCCGTTATGGGGTGAACGTTGACGGCAAGCTCAACGACAGCACCACTACTGACCGCGGGTATCAGGTGGAACTGGGGCTGGCCTGGGATCTGTTGCGCGTGTTTCCGCCTATAAAACAGCATGACGGCGATCCGACGCCCACGATCGGCTTCGCGCTCGCCTGCTACTCGCGCGGCGAGACGCAATCCGTCTCCTGCTGGCCGCACACATTGACCGAAGACGACCTGGGCAATCCTTCGACGTGGGGACGCCTGCAGTTCGTGCAGGGGATGCAGCCGGTCGCCAGCCCGGAGCCGCTTGCCTCCGCGACGCTCATTCAGGGCGATATCCGCATCGATGGCGACATGAAAGGCGTTGACTGGATGATGGCGGGCGTGCAGACCTTCCCCTGGCGCGCGGGCGCCGTGACCATCCCGGTAACCCCCACCCGGCAGACGGTGCCCGTGGTGGCTGCCTGGTATCTGCTGGACACGCCGTGGACGGCGGCGCATCGCCCGCCGACGCCCGAGGCACTCGGCGGCGCCGAACAGCCGGCCTACCACCTGCAACAGTTACAGCAGGCGCGCCGTGCCGGTCTCGACGCGCTGGCGGTGGTGATCCCCGCTGACCCGGCGCTGCGCCAGCGCACGCGGCGGCGGTTGTCCGCGCTGGTGGATGCGTTGAAGGATTACGACCGCGCGGTGTCGGCGCAGTTCTACACCGATATCCCGCTGCTGATGCCGGTGGTCGATTTCTCGCACGCCGCGCCGGCGGCGGGGGAGACGGTGGAACCCTGGCTCGACGACTTCTACGGGCTGGTGCCGCCGCAATTCCGGCTGATGACGTCCGATGCCGCCGGACAATGGCGCTATCCGGCGCTCCTTGTCGCCCCTGCTGCACCGACCGCCGCGCTGCTGCCTGCCGACCTCGGCTCGCGCCTGTGCGCCCGCTGGGGCGTGCCCATCGGCTGGATGCTGGACGCCGCCTGGCCGGCGACTCCCGATCTCGACGGCGTGCTCACCCGCTGCGCGTGGGAGACCATGACCGGCGCGCAACTGCGCGAAGGCGCCATGCGCACCATGCTCATCACTCCCGGCTTTTCCGCCACGCGCAAGGCCTTCCTGCCGCGTCGCGCCGGGCAGACCTACGCCACCGGCTGGCAGCAGATCGGCCTTGCGCGGCCCGACTTCATCCTGATCCACAGTTGGAACGACTTCGCGCGCGCCAGCGAAATAGCCCATTCGACCACCTACGGGCGCCAGTATCTCGACGCCACCAGGACGGCAACCATCGAACTGGCGCAACAGCGCGGCTTCGGCATTCGCCTGCTGCGCCACACGCTGCCAGCCGTGGTGCGCGCGGGCGCTACTTACCCCGTGGAGCTGCTGCTGCGCAACAACGCCGGCACGGCGCTGCTCACCCGGGATGGTTTTCGCGTGGATTATCGCATCACCGCGGGGGAGCGCCAACTGGTCAGCGGCGCCGCGACGGATAAGCTCGCGTTGATGGAATTCGCCGCCGCGCGCCTGCGCTTCAACCTGCTGGCGGGCATCGACCGCAAGCATCCGCTGCCGCCTGGACACTATCAGTTGCATCTCGATTTCATGCGCAACTCGCTGCAGGTGCTGAACCTGCCCATGACCACGAAAAGGCTGGGCACCCTCGTGCTGCCGTTCGAGGTGGGCGCGGTGGACACTGCCCAACTGGTGGAGAGCCGCGTACCCGGTTGCGTGACCGCCGGGACGGCGGCGCCGCTGGAGTTCCAGGTGCGCCTGCCGGACAGCACGCGCAAGCGACGGGTGACATATCGCGCGCGCTGGGTGAATGAGACGGGCGAAGCGCTGCCGGGTGAGAGCCGGCTGGTCGGCGACGGCGCTTCATCACCGGGGAGCGTGGTCGTGCTGCGCGGTGCCACACCATCCGCACCACCGCCCGGCTGGTATCGCGTGCGCGTGGAAATGTGGACTGATGGCGCGCCTCCGGTGACACTCGGACAGACGATGGTGCAGGTCGTGAGCCTCGATCTGCGCGTCCAGTTCCTCGACATCGGCCTGCCGGCGACACTGGCCGATGATGCCGCGACGGTGGAGGTGCCGGTGGCGCTGCGCAATCCCGGCGCCGCCTGGGTTGCCGGTGATGCGCGCATCACCTGGCAGTGGTTGGCGGCGGATGGCCGTCCGCTGCCCGCCGCCGCCGGCGCCGCGCCGTTGACGGACAACGTGAAATCCGGCGGGTTCGTCAGCGAGCACATTCAGGTTACGCTGCCGCCCGGCGCGGGAGCACGCTTCTGCGCCTTCGGACTGGAGCAATCTGGTCTGCCCGCGCAGCTCATCGCCAGCCCCATCGAGCAGTATCATCCCGTGCGCCCGGTGCTGCTGCGCCCCGCGCGCTATATCGCCTTTGATCTGGCCGATTACTACAACGATTGGGCGACGCTCACCGAGGCACAACCTGGCGGGGTCGGCCTCGACGGCCATGGCAACGCCTTCCCGCGGGAAGCCATGCTACCCGACGCCGCCGACCTGGTTGCCGGGTATCCGCCGGACTATTGCCGCGGCGACGCGGATGCCGCGGCCACTGCGACGGTCGGCTTTCACTTCGGCGAGGGGCCACACGGCAATATGGTGCGTGCCCAAGGCCAGACCATCGAACTGCGGGCGGTTCCAGCGGTCGCGTTGCGGTTCATCGCCTGCCGCACCGGGGACGAGAACCCGCTGCCGGTGACATTGCGTTATGCCGATGGCGAGCAGGTGACGGTACCGGTCAATATCTCCAACTGGCTGGGCGAATCGCAATTCGGCGAGGAGATCGCGTGGCGAACGCCCTACCTGCGCACCGCGCAGGGGGATGATCGCTATCTGGAAGGCACGTTGTTCGCGTATCGCCTCCCACTCGATTCCCGGCGTGTCCTCAGTGCCATCGTGCTGCCCAACCAGCCCAGCGCCTGCCTGTTCGCCATCACGCTGGAGACAGCGGAGCGGTAAGGGGTTGGTCGCGGAACAGCAGTGGACCGATCGGTCGGATCCAACCGATCGGTCCACTCATACGGTGAGCATACGGCTGTGCGTCACAGACACGCCAGCACCGCGTCCGCGCTTTCCAGTTCGGTGCGGTTGGGGATATGGGCGCCGCGCGGGATTTTCAGTCGCGGGTGGATGATCACGCTGCCGGAGAGCGACACCCCCGCGCTGATGACCACCTCGTCACCGATGGCGACGAAATCGGTGATGGTAACCGGTGCCTCCGGGGTGGACAGCACTTCCGTCATGAAGCCCATCAACGTGTCCTCTATGCGGCTGTAGGGACCGATGAGCGAGCCGGGGCCGATGGACGAGCGCAGAATGGTGGCGTTTTCGAACAGTTCGCAGTCGTCGTCGATATTGCATTCCCCCAGCGTGACGCCGGGGAAGACGCGTACGTATTTGCCGACGCGCACCGGCGGACGAATCTCCACCAGGCCGCGGGCGATCTTCTCCGTCAGCGTCAATCCCGACACCGGATCGGTCAGCGCCATTGTCTCCGGCGCGATGATGCAACCGTCGCCGCACGGGCACAGGTGCGACAACAGCGGGCGCATCGAATGAAACCGCCCGTGCAGCGAGTCGAGCATCGTCTCCAGATAGCTGGTGATGTTGCCGAGGTCGCCCATACGGCCAATCTCGAAGGCATGCACCGGGTAGTCGTGCGCCACCAGCCAGGGTAACAGGTCGCCGCCGATGTCGAGGCCATGCTGGCGTACCGATGCAAAATCGGGGCGCCGGCTGATCTCGCGCAGCGCGGCCGTTTCGATCAGATAGAAACCGGCGTTGGTAATAAGCGGCGGCAGTGCAGCGTCCTGCCCCGGTGTCCCGTATTGCGCGTAAATCCGTTCCAGCGACGGCTTTTCCAAGAAACCGCGCACCCGACCGTCTCCGTCGCTCAGGATCAGCCCATAACGCCCGGCGACGGATTCCGCCGATTGGCGGGCCGCGGTGATGGTGACCACTGCCCCACTGCGGCGATGCGCCGCCAGCATGGCCGGCAGGTCGATGTCCAGTACGCTGTCGGTGGGGAAAACGAAAGCGGTGTCGCACAGGTCGAAATATTCCAGGTTGCTGAGCAGCGAGTCGGCGCTGCCGGCGTTCACGCGGTCATAGCTGACCGGGGAATAACGCACGCGCACGTGTTCCGCCTCGCCATATCCGACGATGCTCTTAATCTGGTAGCGGTTTTCCTTGCCCTTAGTGATCATGACGAAGTCGTCGACTCCCTGCGCGTTCAGGATTTCAAACAACCAGTCGATCACCCGCCGTCCCAGCAGCAGCACCGCCGCCTTCGAGCGCAGATACCCCCGCGCCTTCAGCGTCAAGGGACGAAACCGCTCCCCGCGCCCCCCCGCCAATCCGATCCCGACAATATGCTCCATACCGCAACCCCTGCCCGGTCAGCAACGATGACTGACCACAATCATAGTGAGAACCATGTCAAACATTCCCATCCCATGTTGCCAATATATTACATGTTCTTCCCGGCGCGGTGCGCGAGGCGTCACACCAAAAGGCGAGACAGCCTTCGCCGGATGAGCGAAGGCTGTCTTTGCTAAGGCCATTCGCTTCACGCGACGTTACTGGCGTAGGGGGCGAGGTAATCGAGCCAGCGTGGATTGCGCAACGCGGCGATGAACTTGTGATAGCTGATATAGGGTAGGCACTTGGGCCGGCGCGGCTTCACCTGCATGGTCCATCCCACCTCTTCCAGCGTACGGTCGCCCTTCAGGTTGTTGCACGCCGTGCAGCAGCAGACCAGGTTGTCCCAATCGTCTTTGCCGCCCCGCACGCGCGGAATGACATGGTCGATGGTCAACGGCAGGTGGGTGGTACCGCAGTAGACGCAGCGATAACCGTCGCGCGTGAAGATGCTCTTGCGCGTGGGGCGCAGCACGGGCATCGGGCGCTTGACGAAATGGTTTAAGCGCACTACCGTCGGGCGGTCGTCCATCTCCACCGCATGGGCTTTGCCCAGGTACAGCAAGACGACCGCGCGTTTCCGACTGGTGACGTTTAGCGGTTGATAATTATGATTCAGCACCAGAACTTCGTCGCTCATCGATCCGGTAATAATGCCGCTCCTTCGACGGCTGAAAAAACAAACGCCCGCGTTACTCACAGGCAACGCGGGCGCGAAAATGCGATGGGAGTCCGTGGGCACACGCAGTGGAGAGAGCTGTCCCAAACGAGGAGGTGCCTGAGCTGGTCGCGCGAGGCCAACCCCTGGGTCCGAAACCGCGATGGTATCCTGGCAAACGTGTGCATCCTGGTCTCCATCACTCTTATATGTAACAGAAAACGGCGGGGGCTGTCAAGCCACCGTCGCTGATCCACCGCTTGTTCGCCTTGTAACACTGCCGGCGTACCGCGGGAGGAGAGTACGCGATCCCGGTCACCGGTAATGAAACGAATGTGGCATAATCCAGGGAGTTGAACAGGCAATTCACGGTATTACGCCGGCAGGATCCCACGATCCGGACGTAACTCGGTAGTCCGAGCCTGAGGCACACGGCCTACGCCGTCGCGCACAAGTGCCAAGACTCGAGCCCCAACACGTTCCACCGGGTGAAGGATTTCCACAAAGCAATTGCGTGATAATGTTAGACACAGCCGCCCGGCATCTACTCTCATCACCATTGCGGCGCATCGTGCTGGAAAGCGCCGGGATCGTGGACAGTTCCTGGTGCACGCCTTCGCGTGATCCGTCATTATTCCCCATCCTTGCCATCCCCGCCGATTTTTGGCACACTGGTGGTATTATGCCGTACCGAATCGGAATCGATGTTGGCGGAACCTTCACCCACGCGGTGGCGGTGGATGCCGCGACGCTGCAGGTGAGCTGCCAGGCGAAAGTACCCACCACCCACCGCGCGGCGGAGGGGGTGGCGCTGGGGGTGACGCAATCGCTACGCGCGTTGCTCGATGCCGGGGTGCACCCTGACGAAGTGAGCTTCATCGCTCATTCCACCACGCAAGCAACCAATGCGTTGCTGGAGGGTGACGTGAGCCCGGTGGGCATCATCGGTATGGCGCGCGGCGCGGATGCGCTGAAGGCGCGCAAGGATACCGAGATTGGGCGTATCGAGGTGGCGACCGGTCGCTTCCTCGACACCGTGCAGACCTTTCTCGATGGCAACGCGCTAACCCCCGAGGCGGTGCGCGCGGCGGTGACGGAACTGCGCGGGCGCGGGGCGCAGGTGATCGTGGCGGCGGAAGCGTTCGGGGTGGACAACCCGACCAATGAGCGGCTGGTGCTCGACATCTGTGCGGAGCAGGGCGTGCCCGCCACCGCCAGTCATGATGTTTCCGGCCTCTACGGACTACGCATTCGCACGCGCACCGCGGTGATCAACGCCAGCATCCTGCCGAAGATGATGCAGACCGCGCAGATGACCGCGCAGGCGGTGAGCGAAGCGGGCATCACCGCGCCGCTGATGATCATGCGCAGCGACGGCGGTGTAATGAGCATCGACGAGGTGCGCCGCCGGCCCATCCTCACCATTCTTTCCGGCCCTGCCGCCGGGGTGGCCGCCGCGCTGATGTATGCGAAAATCAGTGACGGCATTTTCATCGAGGTGGGCGGCACCAGCAGCGACATCACCTGCATCCGCAATGGCCAGGCCAGCGTACAGAGCGCCACTATCGGCGGGCACAAGCTTTTTCTGCGCACTCTTGACGTGCGCACGATCGGCCTCGCCGGCGGCAGCATGGTGCGCGTGCGCGACGGCAAAGTGATTGCCGTCGGTCCGCGCAGCGCCCACCTGGCCGGGCTGGTGTATAGCTGTTTTACGCGGCAGCACGCAGAATCCACGTTTCACCCCCTCCTCATCCAGCCGTTGCCCAACGATCCTTCCGATTATCTGGTGGCGGGGGCGGATGAAGCGCGGCTGGCGCTGACGATGACCTGTGCGGCCAACGTCGCAGGCATGGTCCCGGCGGGCGATTACGCACAAGGCGACGGCGCGCTGGCCGGCGGGGTGCTGGCGGAGGCGCTGAAGTCGTCGCCGGCGCGGGCGGCAGAGGAAGTGCTCGGCATCGGCTGCGCGCAGGCGGAACAGACCATTGAGACGCTACTGCAGGATTACCAGCTTCGCCGTGAGCACGTCACCCTTATCGGCGGCGGCGGCGGCGCGGGAGCGGTGGTACCCTATACCGGGAAAATGATGAACGTATCCTGGCGTATCGCGGAGAACGCACCGGTGATTTCCGCCATCGGCGTGGCGCTGGCGCTGGTGCGCGACAGCGTGGAGCGCACCATTCCCAACCCGTCGAAGGACGACTTGCTGCGCGTGCGCCGCGAGGCCATTGAGGCGGTGGTGCGCGTAGGCGCCAACCCCGACACGGTGGAGGTGCAGGTGGAGGTTGATCCGCAGCACCAGGTGGTGCGCGCCACCGCCACCGGTGCCACCGAATTGCGCACGCGCGATTTGGGCGCAGTCGTCGTCGACGCGGAGGCGCAGCGCGCCGCCGCCGCGAAATCGCTGGGGGTGGCGGCCATCGCATTGCGCGAGGTCGCCCGCAGCGCGTATTACACCGCGCTGGATTGCGAGCGCGTGCAGAAAAAGCTGTTCGGGTTGATGAAATCCACGCGCACGCCGTTGCGCCTGGTGGATCGCGAAGGGGTGATCCGCCTGCAACTCGCGCATGGGGTGGCGGAATCATTGCCCGTCGCCAGCGCGCCTGTTCGTCTGCGCGAGTTGATCGCCGCGCAAACCCACTACGGCGACGGCGGCGAGCGTCTCCCCTCAGTCTTCCTCGCCGCCGGCCCACGCATCTTCAACCTCTCCGGCCTGCTCACCGCCGAGCACATCCTCTCCCTCGCCGACGCCGAACTGCAACACCTGCCTGATGACGAAGCGGTGATGCTGCTGGTGGGGGAACAGTAGGGAGGGGTCGGGCAGCGCCTTGCCTGGGGAGACGATCACTCCATAGCAGGACACGACGATACCCTCTTACTCGATCACCACGCTGTCCAGAATGCCCACCGACTGCACCTGCACGGTGAGCAGGCCGTCGCGCCAGTCCCAGCTCAGGCCTTCCATGCCGGGGGCGAGGTAGACGCGGGTGGGGCGTTTGGGCAGTTTGACGCGCAGGGTGACGGGACCGACGGGCGGCACCTCATCCACCATCACCTGCTGCGGTGAGAGCGGGTGGGCGGCGCCCATGTTCAGCAGGTGGGCGATGAGGCAGTCACCCTGGCTGCGCAGCACCAGGTGCAGGCGGGCGGGAGCATCCAGTTCGATCATGAAGTCGGGCTGCAGCGCGCGCAGGAACTCGCCTACCAGCGCGCGGGTACGCAGGTAGTGGGTGCCGGCGAAATGGGTGAAGAACTGGTTGTGCACCGCCAGCACGCGGCCCGCGCCTACGGCATGCAGCGTGGCCGCGATCTCGTCGGTGTCGTTCAAACCCGGCTCCTGCTGGTTCAGCACGCGCAGCAGCGCCTCTGCCCCGGCGAGGGCTACCGGCTGGCGCGGGCCGTTCACGATGGTGGATTCGCGTCCCACCGGCAGGTAGAAATGGCCGTCCTTCGTGTCGCCTGCCGCGGCCACGCCCGCCAGCTCGGTGAAATCGGCGGCCACGTTGGCGCCGGAGAGCAGCACGCGTCCGCCGGCACGGGCATAGTCGGCCAACGCCGTCTTCAACGCCGTGGAGAGATGCGTCTGTTCGGGGATCACCACCAGCGCATACTCGCGCATGCACTCCAGCAGCGCCCCTTCGCCGAGGATATCCACCGCGCAGTGGTTCTCCAGCAGCGCGTGCAGCGCCCCCACCACCGGCTGGTGGGCGCTGGTCCACTTCGCCATCAGCACCTCGCCGTTGGCGGGGTAATAATGCGACGCCGCGTGCAGCACCGCCGCCTGCGGCACCGATTCGGTTCCCTGGCACCATGGCTGGCGGGCACGCGCGAAACGCGCCGTCTCCGCCATGATGTCCTGGTGCCAGCCGGTCAGGTGACCGTTGCGCTGCGGATTGTTGTAGATCTGGAAGGCGCCGCCCAGTGAGATTACGCATGCCGCTTCCTGGCATAGTTGCGCCACCGGCTTGAACGTCCACCCACCCATGCCCGGTTCGGCGGTGGTGAAGCCCCACGCCATCAGGTTCCAGCTCAATCCCCGCCCGTCCATGAAACGGCCTTCCAGCACGGCGTCGCCGGTGCTCCACACCCACGAAAAGTCGCCGCTCAGGTAATCGACGGGTGCGTCGATCTCTTCCGGGTGCCCCACGGTATACATCCAGTTGCTGCACACCAGGCACGATGGTTTGCGTGCATGCACGGCATCGGTGTATTTACGCACGTGGGCGGTAAAGACGCGGCGATGGAACGCCGCCCATTCCGCCCAGTGCGGTTCCCGCGGGTTTTTCGGAATCTCGCTGATGCCGGTCTCGGTGGTGAAGGCCGACGTGCAGCGCGCGCAGTAGCAGGCGCGGGTCGCCCAGTTCTCACCGTCAACCCAGAGGCCATCGATGTCGTATTTATCGATCAGTTCCAGCAGTTGCGGGATCATCAGCTCATCGGTGTAGGGACTCAGGTTGCAGGTGGCGCCGGTGACGAAGCCTTCCTTGCCTGCCACTTCGCCCGACGGGCCGATGCACGCCCACTCAGGGTGCAACTCAATCGCGCGGTTATCCCACACGCCGGAGTAGTGCATCACCAGCGGCAAGCCCATCTCGCGCGTCACGTCGCGGTGAATGCGCAGGGCGTCGCGCACGACTCCGGGCGAGGTGCTGCCCACCTCGGTCGGCCAGCTTGTATAGCCTTGATGGCCTTTGCAGTCGCACTGCACCCAGTCAGGACGCACTTTCTCCAGTTCCGCGCGCAGGTGCTCGGGCGTCAACGCCGCGCCCAGCACGGTATCCTTCGCCCCGGCGTGCAAGTCGTAATGCAATCCGAAATAGACATCCAGGTGCCAGTTACGCCCCGGCTCGTTGGCGTTCCAGGCGGTGGGATTTTTACGCATGCTGCTGCTCCGTTTCCGTAGAATTCTAATCTGGTCCCCTGCTTCTTTCTCTCGCGTTTGCGCTTCTCCTGCAGATAATCGCACAGGACGCCGGGGGAAATTTGGTGTGCAGCGCGTTCTTTTCGGCGACCTTCCGGAAGGGATACGGAGATCAGTGACCCACGCTTCCGTTATCCGTTCTCCACTGCTCTCCCCAGCGCAAGAAACCGCTGTACGCGCGCGAGCGGAGTGAAGGGAGTGATGGGGCTGCCGGTACAGGTGAGGAAGCCGCGGGCGCGGCGACCGGCGGCAGCCTGGCAGGTGATCTCGGCGGACAGCTCCACGTCGGTGCCGTCCTGCAGCACGGCGATGGGGTCAATATTGCCAAACAGCGTCATGCGGTCGCCGATGCGGTCGGCGGCGACGCCGAGGTCGTTGACGAACCCTTTCATGCTGGCTTCCATCGCCAGCGCGTCGGCGCCGGTGGCGGCGATCTGTTCGAGCCGGTCCATCACTCCGCCGAAGTAGATGACGATAGCCTGATGACCCAGCCGGTGAATCTCCTCGACCATCGCACGCAGATACGGCAAACTGAAACGCTCGTAATGGGCGACGGAGATCATGTCGCTGGTGGCGGTGGCATCATCGATGTAAATGGCATCCCCGCCGGAAGCCGCCAGCGCGCGAATCGTCTCAATATGCTGTTCGTGAATTTTATGGCAGAGGTAGTCGATCAGCGCCGGTTGTTCGATGAGCATCGCAAACAGATTCGACTGTCCGACATAAGCGCCGCAGGAGTAGATAGGGCCTACCACGCCGCCGGAGAGGATGAAATGATCCTCGCCGAGCGCGGCAACGGCGGCGTCGAGATTGTCGTGGATGCCGGCTGCCCGTTGCGCCTCCGTCGGCCAGACTGTCACTTTCGCGTCGATATCGTGACGGTCGAAGACGTGCTGCGTCTCGTTGGCCGCGTAGTCTACGGCATGCCCGCTCGCGCTGACGGCAATGGGGGTATCATCGCCGGTCCGGGTATCGTGGAGGCACGGTACGCCATCGCGGAGGACGACCGCGACATGCTCTCGCCGCTCGCGGCTCGGTGCGCTGTGCGGCTGCACGATCTCAAATGGCGCCTGATCGAGGAGCGTGCGGAACAGCGCCACGTGCTCCACCGGCTCAGCATACAGCCAGCGGTGCAGCTCCCACGGCGCCAGTCCGGTCAACTCGGCAAAGTGGTCAAGGTGATAGAGGTAATTATACAACACGGTGACCGGACACCGATCCACCGGTTGTCCCGCGAGCGCCGCACGCACGTGCGCCTTG
Source organism: uncultured bacterium (assembly GCA_964472305.1). Lineage (GTDB taxonomy): Bacteria > Armatimonadota > Hebobacteria > CAIYQO01 > CAIYQO01 > CAYYJR01. The sequence continues at coordinate 13,748 of CAYYJR010000017.1, read as the reverse complement.
TTCGTCATCACACCCTCTCGCGCAGGGATACCCACAGCGTCGCGTAAAGGCCGGCGGTTGGCAATGCCGTGCCGCATCGTTCGCCTGCGCAACCGGACCAACCATGCTCGCCCATATTTCGCTTGACACCCCTTCGGGCAGTCCGCATAATAACCGCGGAATTTGCCGGGAAAGGAACCGCCGTGCGCCAACTTCATGTCGCCGCCGCGCAGATTAATGCGCGCGCCGGAGAGCCGGAGCAGAACCTGCGGAAGATACTGCGCCAGGTGCGCTCCGCCGCCGCGGTGGGAGTGGAGGTGATCCTCTTTGCGGAAACCTGCGTCCACGCGTACGACCTGTCGCCGGCGAACATCGCACTGGCGGAGCCGCTGGGCGGGCCATTGACCGGGCAAATTTCGCGCTGGGCCTGTGAATGGAACATGATTATCCTCGCCGGCTTCCTGGAGCGCGACGGCGCGCAGGTGTATAACAGCCAGGTGGTGGCCTGGCCCGACGGTGCGCTGGGCGTGCAGCGCAAGCACATGCTCACCCCCGGTGAGGAAGCCGGCGGCCTGACCTCCGGCCCGTACGAGCGCACGCCATTCGACTTTCACGGCGTGCGGTGCGCGGTGGTGATCTGCGCCGACACCGGCATTCCGCACATCGACGACGTGCTGCGGGCACAGGGCATCGAGTACCGATTTCAGCCCACCGCCGGCGGCGGCACGCTGCATGGCAAGCCGATCCCCTACCTGCCGGAAACCGCGCTGAATACGCCGGAAGGCCGTGCCGTCTATGAGGAATACCGCAAGCATGTCTACCTGCCGGAAGCCGTCTTGAGCGAGGAGTTGTGCCCGTCTACCGGCTTCACCGCCGCCAACGCGATGGGCTTCGACGGCAACACGGTCACCCATATGGGCCACTGCATGATTGTCGACAACCACCGCGTCATGCGCGCGCAGATTCCCGGCACCAATATCGTCGAGCACCTGCAGGAACAGATGATTCACGCGGTGTTGACATTTTGAAGATGAAAAGAGGTTGTGATGAACGCTCGCGAGCGAATGCTGGCTGCCATCAATCATGAAACACTCGACCGCATTCCCACCGACATCTGGGCGACGGATGAGGTGATGGCAAAGCTGCGCGACTATTTTGGCGCTGACGCCGATCCTTATGCCTTGTTGCGCATCGACGGCATGGCGTATGTCGGTCCACGCTACATCGGCCCACCGCCGCCCGCGACGGCGCAGGACGAGACGATCGACATGTTGGGCATTCGCCAGCGGCGCACGGAATATGCCACCGGTGTCTATTACGAGCAAGTGCACTGCCCGTTAGCGAGCGCGCGCACCATCGACGATTTGGAGCGTTTCCCGTGGCCACGGGCGGATTGGTTCGATTATTCGCAGATGCGCGACGCCGCGCGGGCCGTGCACGACCGGCAGGTGGTGCAATGCGGCTACATGGCACCATTCTACTATCACAATCTGCTGCGCGGATTGGAACAGTCGCTGGTCGATCCGCTCGATGATCCCGACTTCACGCACCACCTGCTCAACCGGCTGTGCGACTATTTCTACGAACATCACTTGCGCCTCTTCGAAAGCTGCGACGGATTGATCGACATCGCGCAAGTCACCGACGACTACGGCAGCCAGACCGGGCCGATGATCGGGTTGGAAACGTTCCGCGAGTTCTACCGGCCGCACATGCAGCGCTTCATCGACCTGTGCCACGGTTTCGGCATCAAGGTATTTCACCACGATGACGGCGCCATCCGCCCCTTCCTGCCCGACCTGGTCGCGCTGGGCATCGACATCCTCAACCCGGTGCAATGGACCTGCCCCGGCATGGAACTGGCCGGGCTGAAGCGCGACTTCGGCGATAAAATTTGCTTCCACGGTGGCATCGACAACCAGCGCATCCTCCCCTTCGGCACCCCGGACGAGGTGCGCGCGGAGGTGCGCCACAATATCGACAACCTGGCCAGTGACGGCACCGGCTACATCCTTGCCCCTTGTCACAACCTGCAGGCTGTCAGCCCGGTGGAGAACATCATCGCCATGTATGATGAGGCATGGCACTACGGAAAACTTTAAAATTGAGATAAGATCAAGTATCCTTAAACTTTCTCGTGCCGAATTGATCGTGTGGCGGAGGTAACGCATGACTCGACCGCGGATACTGGTGATCGGCTCGACGAATACCGATATGGTAGTGGCGGCGCCGACGCTGCCGGCGCCGGGGCAGACGGTGCTGGGGGGCGAGTTTCACCTGACGCCGGGCGGCAAGGGCGCCAACCAGGCGGTGGCCGCCGCACGCGCGGGGGGTGACGTGGCTTTCATTACCGCCGTCGGCGACGATGCCTTCGGGCTACAGAGCCGGGAGCATTTCCACCGTGCCGGCATCGACACCCGCCACCTGTTCGTCCGCACCGGCGTGCCTTCCGGGGTGGCGCTGATCATGGTGGATGCGCGCGGCGAGAACCTGATCGCGGTGGCGCCGGGAGCGAACGGCACGCTGACGCCAGACGACCTGGCCGGGGCGCGCGCGGCATTTCACGGCGCGGCGATGGTCGTGCTGCAATTGGAGATTCCGCTGGCTACCGTGGAGCGCGCGGCGGCGTATGCGGCGGAGGCGGGCGCCACCGTGCTGCTGAATCCCGCCCCCATGCCTGCCGGCGGGTTGCCCGGCGCGCTGTTGCGCCGGGTGGATATCCTCACTCCCAACGAAGGCGAGTTGCGCGCGCTGGCGCCGGACACCAAAACGCTGGGGGACGCCGCGGCGCAGGTGCTGGCGCGCGGACCACGCATCGTCGTGGTCACCCAGGGACGCCGCGGCGCGACGATCTTCACCCCCGACGGTGACATTACGCTGCCCGCCGCCGGGGTGCGCGCAGTGGATACGGTGGGAGCCGGCGACTGCTTCTCCGCCGCGCTGGCGGTGGCGTTGGCGGAAGGGCACTCGCTCCCCGACGCCGCCCGCTTTGCCATTGCCGCCGCCGGCCTCAGCACCACCCGCCCCGGCGCGCAGGACAGCATGCCCACCCGCGCGGAAATCGAGGAGTTGCTGCTCGGGGCGGAAGAGTAACTCGCGTTGCTGCGTGGTGCTCGCGGCGCGGCTGAACTGATCGCCCAGTGCAACACACGGCAATGGACTTCCACGTGTTGCACATCACATCCCGCCAACGACGGGGCCATCAGGAACCCGGAGAACGGAATTACATTTTGCAGAATTGCCTTAGCCGAATGTTACGTATCGTACGCGCCATTACCGTGCCGCATCATTTCACCCAGCGGATTGGAGCGGATGGGTGGCAGGGAAGAAGGCGAGGAACTGCCATACTCCGCGCTGTGATCGCCAGCGGGCGTCCCTGCGACTCGGTTTCCAATTTCCGCCGTCCGCGGGACACTGTTCTCGCCGGTCAACGCGCCATATAGATCAGATAGACTCCCCCAACGAGAACGAGGGCACCGCAGACCTGCTTGACAATGCGTATACCTTTCGTGGATTCGTGCCAATGCAGATAGCGCTGCACCATCTCAACGGAACTGCCAGCCATCGCGATAATCGCACTATGGCCAAGACCATATGAGGCTAACAAGCCGATATCCTGCAGAGAGGCACTGTTCCCCGCAAGGAGCGTGCCTCCGACAATCACCGCCAGATACCCAAAGGTACAGGGACCGAGAGCGATTCCGAAAATCAATCCCAGGAAAAATGCTGCCAGGAATCCTTTACGTTGCATGGTGATCTGTCCTGGTCCGGATACCGGCAGCGGGATGACGCCGACAAAGTGCAGACCGACCAGGAAAAAGACACCAGCCACGATGTAGTAGGCGATATCCCCGATATCTCCCACCAAGCGTCCCAAGGCGACCGTCACCACGCCGAGGAGTCCGATAGTCACCAGGATACCTAGCGCGAAACTTGATGACATCCAGAACGCACGGCGAGGCGTCATCTCCTTCTGTCCGGCAATATACCCGATGATTAACGGAATGCTGGCCAGGTGACAAGGGCTCAATATTACGCTCAGGATACCCCAGACAAACGCGACCACCAACGCAATGACCGGCGCTCCCTGCGCGGCATGGGTAATACACTGGAAGAGGTGATCCATACTTTATTTCACCCCAAGCTCTGCCAGCTTCGCCAGTATCTGCTCCTTGTGGAAGAATCCGACATGACGAAATACTTCGTTACCGTCCTTGTCGAAGAACACCTGAACGGGGATCGATTGGATGTTATACCGTGCCGCAAACAACGGATTGTCGCTGACATGGCAAAAGAGAACGTTGCATTGCTTGCTATACGTTTTCTTCAGTTCCTCCAGAATGGGGGTCATCATATCGCAAGGGCGGCAGCCACCACGTCCGAAATCAATCATGGAGGGTTTGCCCGAACGACGTACTTTATCAACGGGATTATCGAGCATCGTCGTCGCTTGCGCTTTCAGCCAGTCACGATCCACTTCCACCGGGGTACGGGCACTCACAGTATTGATATGGGCATCCATGGCTTCCTGCTGTTTTTGTTCCAGCACATACGCCTTCAATTCCTTAGCCACGGAGTCATAACTCGCTCCACCCAGCATATTTTTATTGGCCTCGTAAAACGCTTTTACTTCATCGTCGGACACGGTGATGTTCTTCACGATACTTGTGAGGTAGGCTTGATTTAACGTGGCATCAGTATCTTTGTTTGTGTCGCGTTTTGTCTCCGTTGCCCAGGCGCGCGCTTCCGCGGTCAGTAACTGCCGAGTCGCCATCTGTTCCGCCATGAAGAAGCTGTTTTTCGTCAGCACGGATTGCATGTCAGGTGTGGCCTTGGCGATCTCAGCCGCCAGTTGTTTGTCGGAAATGGTCACTTTACCAGCTCGTAGCAGCATGCCTTGCGGGAGGGAGGCCAGGCACGCCAGACGTAATGGCCCCTGGCTCAGTCCCAGGTAGGTGCTCTCGACAGTCACCAGGTGCGGAGCTACCGCTTCTAGACTGCACGGACAGGCATTATCCTGTGCCAACGCTTCCCACGGCGCATCAACGGGCGTACCGACAGCCATACTGCCGATGGCAGCGTACGCGCATAACAGGGCTACGGCCTCACGGATCACATTTCGCATCATTTTCTCCCTACAATGAGATGCCGAATTCCTTGAATTTCGCCAGGATTTCATCTTTCGGATAAAATCCAACATGTCGGAATATTTCTTTGCCACTTGCATCAAAAAAAATCTGGGTGGGAATTGCTAGAACACCATACCGCTGGCCTGCGGACTCATCTTTCCAAACGTCGATAAAGTCTACTTGCAGCTTTCCGGGATACTCCTCGCGGAGCGCGGCGAGGACGGGTTGCATCATCTGGCAGGGACGACAGGAATCTGATCCCAACTCCAATAAGCGCGGGAGTTGTGCTGGACGCGTGGGCTTGGGTGGCGTGGCCTTTGCTGGTGTTGGACTCTTCTGCGGGGGCACCGTCTTCGCTGTCTTCTCTCTCGATTGTGGCACCGGTTTCGGTGCCGTCGTGGTAGTCGGCGCTGGTTTCACCAGATCCGGGACCGACGCCGTCGTCACGGGTGGCTGATCGGCACCCGGCTCCTGTGCCGTCACGGCGACTGGAGCATCAGAACGAACGCGCTCTGGCGTAGTTCCGTGTCGTTGTCCTTTCAGATAGAGCACGCCCCCAATAGCGAGGAGCAAGGCAACAATGATCGCCGCCTTGCCGTAACCTGTTGACATCGTCATTCCTCGATTCGTTCGAAATCCAGGGTGGAATCTGCCGGTAACGCCATACCGCCCGCTACTTGCATCACTTTGAAAATGGCCGGGGGTACCACACAGCCGCAACCACACCCATGCAATGACCGACACATGGCGGTCCATAGTTCTCCCTCGTATCCTGCCCCGATCTCCTCATACGCATCGACGTGTGGCGGAAGGGTGGCTGCCAGCCCCTGGATGTTAGCGCAGGGGCTGGCGAAGGTAGATTGTATGGATTACTCGTCATCCGTGGTGGCGGTCACCTCGGTGACAAAGCCACTGATACCCGCATGAATGGTTGCACGTACGGTCGGCATAGCGCTCCTTATCCCTGGCAGCACTTGGCGCCGCTCAAGGCATCGATGACTGCCTGGGCTGTTTTGCCCACTTCTTCCTGGGTGTGGTTGAAGTGATGTCCCTTTTCGATCCCGAGTGCCGTCACATCGACATAGGCATCCGGGATCACGCCGATATTCGCCAGTGCCTTCTTCGCACAAGCCACGCTGCAGCCGTCAATGGCGACCACCGTGGTGCCGTCCTTTTTTGTTCGCTCGACAATCGACCCCACGCCGGCGCCGACGCCGATCAGGCAGAAGAAGCTGCCCTGGCATGACTGGTCCAGCACCTTGGCGGTGTCATTGGAAATCTGGCCCACATTTGAGCCACCGGAACAGGCGAACAGTAACACATCACCTTTGCCGCAACAACTGGTTGACATGGGAGAGCCTCCTTTGGGGGGTATATCAGGATCGGATTATCCCGTAATCCACAGCTTGACTTCGTCGGCTTTCGGCACGCGCCCGGCCATCTTCGTAACGCCATCGACGGCGACGGCGGGAGTCGACATGATGCCGGCGGTGATCATCTCTTTAATGTCACTCACCTTCACAACCTCCGCGACAATTCCCGCCTCTGCGACTATACGGCGAACAAGATCTTCGGTCTGCTTGCACTTGGCACAGCCTGGCCCATACACGGTGATCTTCACAGGAACTCCTTACTTGATGATGAATTGATGCACATCCATCAAATTGAACACGTAGCCAATGTGCAGGATGCCATGCCCCACCACTGCGATGAAGGGGCGATCAGTCGGAGCTTCAGTTCCTTGCGCAAGATGATCATCTCAGGCAACGATAACGCAATGACCGACATCATGAACGCGAGCACCGTTCCAAGTGCCGCACCTTTCCCGAGCAGCGCCTGCACACCCAACGCCACCGATCGTCCCGACAGGCGTGAGGCGGTCGTGCTGGCATCAGTCTGCTCTGCAGAGCAGGTTTCGGTGTCACCCTTGCAGGTTTCCGCGTTTTGTTCATGGCGATATTTTACTACTTGGCGCAATTGGCAAGTAAAGGTGAAAAAAGAGACGGCTTCAACCACGCATGGCGCGAGCCGCCTCCTCAGAATTCGAACGTAGCACAGCCGCAACACAATCGAAGAAACGCAGCACACAGGGAACGCGCAGTCGATAGAACACCTTCAATCCTTCTTTGCGGTCGGTCACGATGCCGGCACTTTTCATCACGGACAGATGCTTTGACACCGTCGATAGATCCGTGCCCACGAGTCGTTGGAGATCGCAGACACACCGTTCCCCTTCCGCCAGCGCATCGATCATTATGAGCCGACTGGGGTGTGCCATAGCCTTAATAATGGTGGCTTTCTGTTTATAAGCTTCGTGATCCACGCTGATCTCCCTTGCTACTTGGTATTTTAACCAAACAGAATTCGGCTGTCAAACCCATACGCACAAAGGTGAAGCACGCACACCGGCATAATCATCGACTCGCTACGGTTTGGCAGACAGTCAGATCCGTATTCATCAGTCTGCGTCTCTGTCGTATGGTTTATTTTCTCGAGCATGCAATCAAGTCGATTACATGCTCCCGCACGGCATCGTGAATCGGACGCACCGCCTCGATCCTTTGACCCGCAGAATTCGACAATTCCTTATCCTCCGTCCCCGTCCATTGTCGAATGAGCCGATGATTCCGTTTATTCAACTGCGGCAGGAGTCATAGATGCCGTTGTGGTAATTCTTCTTCAGTCACCAGGCCATCAGCCAGTGGTATGCATGGCGAACAGATGCTCATGTTGCTGACAATTATTGACATTCTCTTGGTCCCGGCGGACGGGTATTCGATTTCATAATGAGGCGTGTCCTTGCACGGCGTGAATGCGAATGATGCGTAATCCCGAATTTACCATGCTGCCGCCGCAGACCGGTCCTGCGCCGACGCTGCTATTGTTGGCCTTAACCGGCGAGGAAACCCTGCGCACCGATCCCTACCGGCAGGTGGGGCAACTCCTGCACGCGCAGGGGTGGAATGTGGTGTCGCTGGATCTGCCTTGCCACGGCGCCGACCGGCGCGCGAACGAACCGCCGGAGCTGGAAGGCTGGGCGGCACGCACGCGGAAGGGAGAGCATATCGTGCCGCCCTTCCGTGCGCGCGTCAATGACGTGCTGGCTTACCTGATTCAACAGCAGATCGCCGATCCCGCCCGCATCGCGGCAGCCGGCACCTCTCGCGGCGGGTACCTGGCCTTTCACGCTGCCGCCGGAATTCCGGAGATCAAAGCCGTGGCCGCGTTCGGTCCGCTTGCCGATCCGCTGGTGCTGACGGAGTTCGCGGGACTGGCCGGCAATGTGCTGACGCCGCAACTCGCGCTGGACACGCTCGCGACACAGTTAGCCGACCGCGCGGCGTGGATTACCATCGGCAACCACGACGAGCGTGTTGGCACCGATTCGGTGATCGCCTTTTCCCGCGCGCTGGTACAGGCTGCCGTGCAGCGTGGGCTGCCGCCCCGCGTGACGCTGCACGTCCTCCCCACCCCCGGACATTCCAGCGATCTCACGTGGCATGTCGAGGCGGCGGCCTGGCTGCAATCCGTATTTCCCACCCTGGCGCCGGCAACCACTCCACCGTAGCATGCAACGTCTCACGGGGAATGCGTGGGCAGATGTCGCCTGATCATACTCGGGTGGTTCCCGTGATAAAGTGAAGCGTATGTCGTGTATGAAGTGATATCGCCATCTTGCCTGCCATGCGTCAGACGCTTTTTCGCCGAAGATGGTGTGGTTGCCGGAAAGGCAAACCCACGTTCCATGATTGTCCCCACTCTTGCGCTGCGGGCATCCACTTTCCGCAAGCCTTGGTCTTGCGAAAAGCGCCTTGTTATGCAACGATTGTATTGGAAAAGAAGAAACAGTGATGACGAAATGGTTAATCCTGATAACGATGCTTGGCATCACCATACCGGCGCTGGCAGGTACAATACAGCACTGGGAGGTCAAGGACAGCCTGGGGCGGCAATGGACGAATGAGCTGGTCTTTTTCCCGGTGACGGCGCGCGAGGTAGCGCCTGGGCAGGAGGGTGGCTATGCCGTGGTGGATGACCAGGGGCTGGCGCTGCCATTCCAGTTCTGGCGGAAGAACGCTCCCGAAGAGCTCGATAAAACCTGTGTCGCGTTGCTGATCGATCTTGCCCCCTACCAGCGACGACGCTTCACTTTGCAGGACCGGGGCATGCCGGCAGCCGGGAGAAACGATGTACGTGTGGACGCGGCGGAAGGCTGCTCGGTGTTGTCGGCGGGGCGTATCTCGGTGAAGGTGCCCTCGGCGGTCGGGTTCACGCCGGGCAAGGCCTTCGGGATGCTGCCGCCGCCGATTCTGGCGGTGCGTGGAGTATCGGGTCGCTGGCTGGGCGAGGGGAAGCTGCTGGGCGCGCAACCGGTGACGGCGTTCACCACGACGGTAGAGGCGGCCGGACCACTGTTCGCGCAGATCAGGATTCGGTATCAGTTTGACACGCGCAAGTTCTACCAGGTGCGGGTGCGGGTGATTTCGGGTGAGGACGTGGCACTGGTGGAGGAGGACTTCGCGCTCTCCGCGGAGGAGATGAAGACAGCCCGCTTCGTGCCGACGCTGGATCTGGCCCCGGAGATCGGCACGCCGATGCGTCTTGCCGAGTGGATCGAGCACTGGAGCACCGACTGGATGGTTGCGGCTACCAACTACCAGTCTCCGGCCGGAGGCTTTACCGAGTCTGTGGATCAGCGCATCGATCAGATCGCCATCGAGACGGACATCGACAAGTATCCCTGCTTCGCTTTCAATTTCTTCGCGAATTGGCAAGCCGACCGTGCCCGCACGTATCACTACCAGTTCGATGCCGGTAAGTCGTATTACCAGTTCGACCGCACGCGCAAGTTCTTTCCCAATGCACAGCCGGCGTCGCGAGCCGCCTGGAAGCGGGGATTGGTGCTCACGCCGTGTTACGCGCGGGATTCCCGCGCCAGCGCGGTTGGCTTCGACGAGGCAGGGGGGCATGGCAAGGACTACCTGGGCATCTTTAGCCGCTATCAGAGCCGGTGGCGACACCCGACCGAAAACCGAATACCCCTCCCGTTGCTTCGGGATGGGGTGACCGCCCACTGTATCGTCTTCGAAGGTCGGCGGGAATGGGGCTTGTACGTCGGCGAAACGGGCCCGCAGAACGATGATGTCCAGCAGGGGAACACCATCCGCTACGCTGCCATCCGGCGCGTCCAACTCCGGCATGGCCAGACGCCGCTGGATAAAGTGAAGGACTGGGTGTTGGAGTGGAATGTTCCCGCGGAGACTTCCTTCCCCTGTCTGTATTACACCGCGGACAGCATTGCGCGGATGAGACAAGCCTACCCCGGACTCGCGCCGGCCGCGCGGGCTCTCGTGGATGCCGACCCCGGCGCGCGCGCGGTATTACAGGGGGATGCGGCTGCCGCCGCCAACCTTTTTCAACAATCGACGAAATTGCGCGAGCTGGCCTTCGCCTTCCTGGATGGCGGTCAGGACACGAGCAAAACCCTGACCCACCCCTTCCAGGTTCAGGTCAAAATGGCCGTCCCGCAGGTTGACGTCGCGCTCGGTTGCGGGGTAGCCACCGACACCGAGCGCCGGGCTGCGCTCGCGACCATGGCATTTCTGGCCTATAAACAGGCGGACCCGGACTACTGGCCCGTACACGCACACGGGGGAGGCGCCGTCAACGCCAATAAAATCAGCATCCCGACGACCGCGCTGGCTATGCTGGCGGCGGTTTGCCAGGGGCATCCGCAGCGTGAGACGTGGCTGCGCTTGTGCGAGCGGATTGTGTGCGCGGACATCCTGGCATCCATCGGCCCGCACGGCGAGTGGATCGAGAGCCCCGGCTACCAGGGCGCGGGCAATATGCCAATCAACCAGACGGTGCTGATTCTCCGCAATGCCGGCATCGTGGACCTGCTGGCAAAGGAGCCGTTCGGCCGGCGGTTGATGGCGGCTTCCACCTATTTCGCCAACTTGCTGGGTCCGACGGATCCCCGTCGTGACCGCGACAACATGCTCTTCGGGAAGCGCATGCCGATGGCACTGGGGGATAACACGCCCTTCGCGATCAATGCGTATGTCTACCTCGCCGCCGCAGGTGCCCAAGCCTTTCCGACTGAAGCGGGCAACGCGATGTGGTGCTGGGAGGCGATGGGCCGGCCCTGCCGTTACCAGGGGCCCGATGCCAATGAAGGGCGCATGGCGCTGTTGCTGCTGAATGAAGGCATCCTCACCGGCGCGGTGAATCCCATCCCCATCTCCGGCCACAGTGAGGCCTTTCCGGACTTTGGTGTCATGCATCGCCACGGGTTTGGCACGCCGGCGGAAACCTTCATGACTTATCGCCAGAATGATTGGGGCTACAGCCATTGGCACTGGGACCAGGGGAGTTTTTCGCTCTATGCCAAAGGCGCCCCCCTGTGCCTCGACTGGGTGGACTACAGTTTCGATCCGCCCAACATGCATAATCGCGTGGATTACCAGCCGGCAGTGGAGCCGTGGTTGGTGGCGCCGCCGGATGTCGTGAAACTGGAGACTGAAGCGGATTACGTGCGCGCGCGACATGCCAGTGCCCCGCGCGACACGACCGGGATGCACATGGTGGCAGACGCCGGGACCGAGTGGCAGCGGCAGTATCTCTTCATCAAGGATACGCACGATCCCGGCGATGCCACCTATCTGGTCTTTAGGGACAAGGTGACTACGGGCCGTCCGAGCACGTGGAATTGCTGGACGCTCGCTCAGCCGGAAGGACAGACGATCACGGGGGACACGGCACGGATCCAGGGTCAGTTCGGCGTCGACGTGGTGCTCACTTTCTACCGCAAGCCGGATGGTCCCTTGCGGAGCAGCTTCCAGCATCACCAGACACGGAGCTATATCGACCTGCAGCAGGACATGGTGCGCACGCAGGCCGTATCCGCCAGGGATGGCGAGTATGGCGTGGTGCTCTATCCGGTGCGGCGTGGCATCGACACGGTGCCGTCAGTGCGGGAATTGCCTGGGGGCACCGTGCAGTTGACCTGGCCGGATGGTCGCCGGCATCTGATTTTTCTCTTTCCGGAATCCCGCGAGGTGCGCGAGGCGGGTTTCTCCTTCAAAGGCCGCGCAGGCATCGTGAAGTTCGAGGGGAAAACCGCGACCCTGATACCGCTCGAGTGCGAGGTGCTCACGGTACAGCAGTAGGCCATACACGGCAGAGGTCCGCGCAGCCCGCGTCGATTCCAGCGCGGGAGAGAGGAATGGTATACCGGAGGAAGCGCGCCGCGGCATCAGCGCGTTGGCGCCCGGCGGAGATTGCGCTCGGGCAGCCAGCGCTGGATACCTGGCATGGAAAGGAGGAGTGGTGATCGTATCGAGAGATATTACCGCTGACTTCTTTCCGCGATGCCGGCCCTAAATCCCATTGGTTTCGTGTTTGAGACAATGCAAAGGTACAGGAGCAAGTTGCGATGAGATATGAAACATTGCTCACGGTGATCGTGTTGCTGTCATGGGGCTGCGCCATCTGCGCCTGGGGGGTGGGCGAACCCGCGTTCCCCGCGCAGATTCCCGCGTTGAACTGGGAGCCGCGTTCCGACTGGGTGTCGGTCAAAGGTCCCGGCGGCGCGGTGGGCGACGGCGTGGCCGACGACACCGCCGCCATTCAGCAGGTGCTCTCCGCCGCGAAGAGCGGCACAACGATCTATTTCCCGCCGGGCGCCTATCGCGTCACCCGCACGCTGGAATTGCGCGGGGCGCCCGGGAGCGGCGGGCGACTGATGGGGGTGCAGGTGATCGGCCATGGGCGGGACACGCAACTGGTCTGGGATGGCAACGCCGGGGAGAAACTGTGGATCGATGACGGCGTGACCCAGAGCCGGTATGCGGGATTGCTTTTTGACGGCCGGAACAAAGCCGCGGTCGGCTTTTATCATGAGAACATCGGCTATCATTTCGAGACGAATTTGCGCAATCAGCACCTGGCGTTCCTGAACTTCACGGTAGCGGGCGTGCTGACGTCGCCACCGGGGACAGGTCCGGCGACGGCGGAAATCACCTACGAGAACTGTCTCTTTGAAAACTGCGGCAGAGGCGTGTCCATCAGCAAGTATAACGATTATGATTTCACCATCGAAGGCTGCGAGTTCCGCCGGTGCGGGATAGGCGTCTATTGCTTCCACGGCAATTTCTACGTGCGCGACTGCCGCTTTGAGGGGAGCCGGGAGGCGGATATCTCCGCGACGCCGGCCCACGGCTGTTCCATCCGGCGATGCACTTCGGTCGGCTCCTTCATGTTTTTGAAATATGAGGAGCCGGTGGCGCCGTTGACGGTCGAGGATTGCCACGTTGCCGGCTGGAAAAATCCGGAGGGCGCGATCCGCTATGGCGGCGCGCCGCTGCTGATGTTCGACTGCGTCTTTCACCAACCGCCCGGGGACAATCCACCGGTAAACATCACGCGCGCCGATCAGATGCTGGTGCTGTCGGAGAACAAGGCAATCGGCATGAAGCAGGTGCTGCGGGCCGACCCGAAGGCGCGGGTGTTTATGATTCCGGCGGGAAAGCGAAGCGGCGGCGTGCGCTCCGCGCAGACACGATTCCTGAAATCCACGGTACGCCTTCCCGGCAAAGTGTTCGATGCCAAACGAGATTTCGGCGCCATTGGCAATGC
>CAYYJR010000016.1:0-105330 GCA_964472305.1 uncultured bacterium | reverse complement strand
ACGTGCGCGCGCCGTATTTCCTTACCCAGGCAGTGCTGCCGGCCATGCGCGCGCAAGGGAAAGGCATCATCATCAACATCAGTTCGGTCCACGCCTTTGCCGGTACCCAGGAGCATACCGTCTACGCCGGCACGCGTGGGGCGATCGTCGCTTTCACACGCACGCTGGCTATCGAACTCGCTCACGAAGGTATCCGCGTTGCCGGCGTGGCGCCGGGCGGCGTGGTGGTGGAAAATTATCCCGCGCTGTATCAGAACTTTAACCGTGAGGCTACCGACCGTAGTATTCCCGTCGGCTTCGTGGCCGTGCCGGATGACATCGCCCGCGCCGTCCTCTTCCTCGCATCGGATGATGCCCGCTATGTCCTCGGCCAGACACTGGTCGTGGATGGCGGTACCACCGCATGGATGGCGTTTGGCGAGGGACGCAAGGAACGGTTGAGCGCCGCGGGTGATCTCGGTTACATGCCGTCAAGCTAATCGATCACTGCCAAGATAACAATATCCCGAAAAGGAAGAGCTGCCATGCCTATCTCACGCCATTCCACGACTCCGGAGGACATGCGGTTGATCGCGTCCGCGCTGGCGGACCGGTTCACGTCGTCCGATCGGTTGCCATTCTCGTTCTGTTTAGGTGGGGACACGATTCACGGCATTCCGCAACGCTTTGCGCCGAGGGTGACGCAGCGGTGGATCAATGCCAATCTGACGGAGATGCGCTTCACCGGAACCGATCCCGCGACAGGATTACGCATCGAGTTGGAGGTGCTTGCGTATCACGATTACCCCGTCTACGAATGGACGCTGTGGCTCGAAAACGCGGGGAGCGCCGATACTCCGATCATTTCCGAGGTCAAGGGTGGGGAGTTTGCGATGAACGGGGAATCACCGGTGCTGCATCACGGCACCGGCGACAACTGCACGCAGGCCAATTACGAAACGATCAAGTCGTCGTTGCCGCCGGGCGCGACGGTACACCTGGAACCGAACGGCGGCCGATCCTGCAACGGCAATTTCCCCTACCTGCGCGTGCTGTGCGAGGGCTGGGGGCTGAATATCGCCATCGGCTGGCCGGGGCAGTGGGCGGCGGATGTCCGCGGTACCGCGGCCGGCTTCTCCATCACGGCGGGCCAGCAATACTTCCATGCCCGTCTGCGGCCGGGCGAGCGGGTACGCGGGCCGCGCATGTGCGTGATGGCGTTCACCGGCGACGAGATTCGTGCCGCCAACCTGTGGCGCCGCTGGCACTTCGCCCACGTCATGCCACGCCAGCACGGCGTGATGATCCAACCGAAATTCGTACTCACGCACAACGCGGAAATGTGTTACGGTGACGAATACATCCACGCCACCGAGCAAAACCAGGTGCAAGCCATAACCGCTTTCCGCAACCTCGGCTACTCGCCGGATATCTGGTGGATCGACGCGGGCTGGTACCCCTGTCCGAACGAGGAAGGGAAGAACGAGTGGTGGCTCACCGGTACCTGGGAACCCGACCCCGCGCGCTTCCCGCGCGGCATGGGGCCGGTAGGGCAGGCGACGGCGGCGTGTGGCGCGGATTTCCTCATGTGGTACGAGCCGGAGCGCGTCACGCCGGGCTCCAAACTCGACCGCGAGCATCCCGACTGGGTGCTTAAAACCATGAAGAAGCCGGACGGCACTACGGAAGAGGGCTTCAACCGGTTGCTCAATCTCGCCATTCCTGAGTGCGCCGACTGGCTGATCGAGCATGTGGACGCACAGATCAAGGTGTTCGGACTGAAAATCTACCGGCAGGATTTCAACTTCGAACCACTGCCCTACTGGTTAAACGACACGCCAGACCGGCTGGGCGTCACGGAGAATCTGCACACGCAAAACTACCTGCGCTTCTGGGACGAGCTGCTATGGCGCAATCCGGGTCTGGCCATCGACTCCTGTGCCTCCGGCGGCCGCCGCAACGATTTGGAGACCATGCGCCGGGCGGTACCGCTGCACTTCACCGATTACGGTTACGGCAACTTCGCGGTTAACCAGGCGATGTATTACACCATGTTCTGCTGGATCCCGTATTTCCGCGGGCTGGGCCTCCACACGGAACAGGAAGACGGCACGTTCACCCACAGTGGCCCATTCAAGACGGACCTGTTCTCGCTCATCAACACGATGACGCCGGCGTTTGCCACCAGCATCGACATCGACTCCGACCCGGCACTGCACGCGACGCTGCAACGGGTGTTGCCGGTATGGCGGCGGGCGGCAGAGATCACGCTCAAAGGTGATTTCTATCCCGTGACGCCTTACACCAAGGCGAACGACGCATTCTGCTGCACGCAGTTCGACATTCCGGAAGAAGGGAGAGGATTCGTCCTCATGCTGGCCATGCCCCAATGTGAACAGCGTGACTTCACCCCCAGGCTGTATATCCACTCGTTCGAATGCGTCTATCGCTTTGAGAATCCCCTGACCGGCGAGACGCGGCGCTGTTCGGGACGCGAATTGGCGGAGCGCGGCTTCAGCACGACACTGGAGCACCGCACCGGGGCGGTATGGTTTTACACGGTGGAGCCCGCCTGCTAATGCCTGCCGGGTGGGTTCCTGCAGGGATGTGACTGCTGCGGGTTACGCGCCGGCGCATCACCTGGTTCCGTCAGGACTCATCCGTCGCGCGTCACGGTTCAACCGGCGCGGTGGCGCCTCTTTACCGCGACGCAGGGGAAGCGATTGATCAATCCGCGGTACGGCGTACGGGGGGGTACCGGAAATCGCCGCATCTCGGGTATAATGTAAACCTGTCCGGCAGGCCATTTCAGTGATAAGACCGGGGACAACCGCATAGGCGCTCCCAGGCTCAACGGCTGGGTATCTAGCAATCCGCAACTTCGTTTTGCGCACAAAAGGAGACCTTATGGGTAAGAGTTTGTTACGTGTAGGCATCATCGGTATGGGCGGCATCGCCAACGGCAAGCATGCCCCGACGTTAGCCAAGATGTCAGACACCGTAGAAATCGTGGCGTTCTGCGATATCATCAAAGAGCGCGCTGTCAAAGGCGCCGACACATACGGCGTCACCGGTGCGAAAGTATACACCGACTACCAGAAGATGTTGGCGGCCGGTGGGTTGGATGTGGTGCATATTTGTACGCCGAACAAGCAGCACTGTGCGATCACCATCGCCGCGCTGGAAGCCGGTTGCCATGTCATGTGCGAGAAGCCGATGGCGAAAACAGCCGGAGACGCGCGCAAAATGCTCGCCGCCGCCAAGCGCACCGGAAAGAAACTGACGATCGGCTACGATAATCGCTTCCGTGCCGATGCCCAGTATCTAAAGCAGTTGTGCGTCAACGGCAAGCTGGGGGACATCTACTACGCCAAAGCCCACGCCATCCGCCGTCGCGCTGTGCCGACCTGGGGCGTCTTCCTGGATGAAGAGAACCAGGGTGGTGGCCCGCTGATCGATATCGGCACCCATGCCCTTGACCTTACGCTGTGGCTGATGGATAACTATCAGCCGGTCAGTGTGGTGGGATCGGTATATCATAAGCTCTCCCAGCGTGTTAATGAGGCCAATGCCTGGGGCACCTGGGATCCGGCGAAATTTACCGTCGAAGACTCGGCGTTCGGCTACGTAAAATTCGCCAACGGCGCCACCGTCGTGCTGGAATCGAGTTGGGCGTTGAATACCCTGGACGTGCGTGAGGCGAAATGCACGCTGTGCGGCACCGAGGCGGGCGCCGATATGGAAGGCAGTGGTTTGCGCATCAACGGCACGGAACTGGGCCGCATGTATCAACAGGAAATCAATCTGGCGGCCGGCGGCGTGGCCTTTTATGAGGGCGCTTCGACGAACCGTACCGATCTGGAAGCGCGCACGTTCTATGATGCGATCATCAACGACACCGACCCGGTCGTATTGCCGGAACAGGCGCTGGTCGTTTCCGAAATTCTCGAGGCCATCTACGTCTCGGCAAAGACAGACAAACCTTTCTACTTCGAACGAGCCACCGCGGCCGTGTAATCACACCCCGAGGACACTTAGCTGGGGGCCACCGTTCGCGGTGACCCCCAGCAGCATTTCTGCAGCATCGCGGCCTTCAACGTGCCATTATCCGCACTGCTCACGCGCCCTGCTTCCCGGCGCGTCGCTGGCGGGCCTGCGGGATGCAACATGTGGCAATCCATTTCCACGTGTTGCCTCAGATATTCAACTGCCTGACGCGGAAATGGTAGCGTTCCACATCAAGCTGAGTGGCATGATGAATGGTGTGTACGGGACCGGCACTTTCACGGCTTCCATCGACGCGGCATGCCGTCACCTTGTAGGTGACGATCTCATGCGCGGAAAAGTCGATTCGCGCGTCCTGATACGCACACGCGGTCAACCGTTCCGCCACCTGTTCGTAGCCGGGTGCCCCGTCCACGGCCCGATACACATTGTACACGACGCCATCTTCTCCCTCCCACGTGAGCCGGATGTCCGGCAGTGATACACGCAGGTTCCTTGGAGCGGCAACCGATTTGTCGTGTCGTATGTCGCTGATGATGTAGTGTCCATCGACTTGTGTATCGAACGCGATCCTGTCAGACGTCTCGCGCTCAAACACGATACGGCGATTCTCTCCATCCGTGATTGACGCGCTGCTCACACCGTCATAAGCGAGCCTGATCCGTCCGCCCCGTTTGGAGACGATTTCGATGCGTTGCGCCACACCGTCCTTCCATTCCACGGACAAGACAAATCCGCCCCGGGCCACCAGGCCGCATACCCGGCCGGTTGTCCAGGCTTCAGGCAGCGCCGGCAGCACGGCGATATACTGCTCATGGCTTTGCAACAGCATTTCCGCTATCCCGGACGTACCGCCCAGATTGCCATCAATCTGAAACGGCGGGTGGGTATCCCACAAGTTGGGGAGCGTGCGACTGCCCAAGAGCTGCCGCAACAGCTTGTAGGCTCTGTTGCCGTCGCCCGTCCTAGCCCAGGCATTCAAGCGATGCGCCAACGCCCAGCCGGTTGATTCGTCCCCGCGCTCGTTCAGGGTTGTTTTTGCGGCGTCCATCCACGCTGGCGTATCACTGTTGACCAGGGTTCCGGGGTAGAGCGCCATCAATTGAGAGATGTGTCGGTGCTGGTACTCACCGATTTCGCCGTAGAAGTTTTCTTCCGAATACTCCTTGATCTGCCCGGACCAGCCGATTTCCACCGGAGTATAACTGGCGATCTGCTGCCGTTGGATCTGCACGGTCTCTTCTTCTTCACCCAACAATTCTGCCGCTCTCAGGAAGTCTCGGCCATTTTCGTAAATCATCTGCTGGTCAAAGGCACATCCGACCGTATGGTAATATTGCGAATCCTTGGCCCACCTTCCTCCGATCATTTGCTCCGGAGACGCGGAAAAGGATGCGAGATATTTGCCGTCATAATTTCTCACCGTTTTCGTCAAGAATTTACTCATGCTCAGCAACGTGGGGTATGCGATGTCCCGAAGCACCGTCTCATCGCGCGTAAAATCATAATAATCCCAGAACAGTTTGGTCGTCAGGCCTCCCGTGCCGGGCCCGGAATGGCCTCCAGGCCCCGATATTTCGTAGGCGTAACTGCCCGTGCCGATCGTCCAGCCGCATTCACCCGGCTGGTCGGTATAATGTTCCGGATTGTTATCGTGGATATATTGAGAAGCGATCGCCTCCGCGCAGGGGCGAAAGGCCGTATAAAAATCCACATACGGCCGAAACAGTTCCGCCAGATTCGTATTAAACGCGGGCCAGTAGTTCATTTGCACATTGATGTTATGCCAATACCCACTCCCCCACGGGGACTGATCGTGACAATTCCAAACCCCTTGCAGATTACACGGCAGACAACCTTGCCGGGAAGAACTGATCAGCAAGTAGCGTCCGTATTGGAAATACAGACATTCCAGATACGGAAGCGGCTCCCCTGCGCTGTAGTTGCGCAACAAATCATCGGTGGGAAGATCGCGATACTCCCCGTCGATCTCCAGCGAAACACGCCCGAACAGCTCGCGAAAGTCGGCAACGTGTCGCTGTTTCAGCGTGTCGTATCCTTTCTCGACGGCGTCCTGCAGCGTGTTCGAAACACGTTCGCGTGGAGTTTCCTGGTCCAGCTTCTTTTTCGGATCGTCCTCCAGAAACACATGGCTGCAGAGTTGATAATTAGTGCCCAGGGCAAACACGATCACGGCTGTGTCGGCATTCTCCACGGAGAGTGTCCCGTCCACCGCGGTAATGGTTCCGGACTCGGTGAGAACCTTCATCCGTCCTTCAAACAATATCGAGTAGTAGTGTGCTTTGCCCGTCAAGACGATTGTATCGTCATGCGCGGTTACCGTTCCGCTTTTGCCGCCGCCGTCCCCCGGTTCGATGGCGTAATCCTTGACGAAAGGGATTTCAGGGCACAGCACAAAGGATAACGCACCGGCGTGTGACGCGGTCAGCTTCACCACCAGCACCTTGTCGGGATACGATGCAAAATATTCTCGCGTATACTCGACGCCACGGCAGGTGTACCGGCAGCTTGCCACGCCTTCATCAAGTGACAGCCCCCGTTCATACCCACTGACATCGGCATGGTCAAACTGGATATAGAGTTCGGCGAAATTATTCAATCCGCCGAGATGACCGGGATTTTCGAGTGAGTTCTCGGTAATTTGAATGCGCTCCCGTGCCACAATGCCAAACACGTTGGCGCCCAAATATCCATTGCCCAATGGCAGCGAATAGCGTTCCCATCCCTCCACGGAGTCTTCCGCCGGAGAAAGGTATTTCAACTTCAGGGGTTTCATCATGGTTTCGCCTCTCTTTGCCCTATTGCTGGTCAAGCGCCGGCTTGTTCCAGTTGGTATCCGTCGTCGTTTTCGCTTCTCACCCGCATACCGGTGGGAAGCGACCTTTCGGCACTGTCAGATCCGCTTGAGTTCTTCAAACACAAACAGGTTCGCGGGATCAAGGAGTGCAACCTGCTGTAGTGCATTGCGCGCCGCATCAATATCGCCCAGGGCCAGTTGCGCCAGACCGACAATTTCTAACGCCTGCTGCCGTATTGGCTTCTGTGGATCATCCAGGAACAGCGGACTGGGATGCCCTGAATAGAAGTAATTCTCCGCGGGCGGATTTTCGCTCAGGTCCAGCGCCCGCTGTCGCAGTTCCAGCAGCTTGCCACGCCCCTCGGTCTCGCGACCCAACTGGAGCAAGGCCAGCCCGTGGAAAATCCCGGCCCGGTCCTGCCCGCCTTTGAGGGCTACGACCTGCTCGAACGCAGCCCGGGCCGCAGGAACATTCTCCAGCGCTGTCAAGGCCAGACCGCGGTAGTACAGCAGCGGAATCCCGGCATATTCACCTGGGTCTTCGCCCAGGTTGGTCGGGTAGACCAGACCCGCATCGAAATGGCGAAGCGCCGCGACCGGATCGCCCGCCTCCAGCGCCTGGCGACCCAGGAGCCAGTGCGCGTTGGCATATTGGGCGGTGACCGTGCCTTCCCCGCCTTCCCAGGCGTGGAACAGGTGATGAGACGCGATCGCCAAAGTCTCCTCCAGCCGTCCGAGCCGGTTCAGCAACGCCATCAGCTGGATAAGCAGGTCGTCACGCCGTTGAACCACGTCCGACTTGCTTTCGAACAGCGCGAGCCGTTCTTCGGGAGATACCGGTTTCCGGCGGAGGAGATAGTCGTATTCGAGCAGCAATCGCGGATCCTGTGGATCGGCGGCCAGGGCTTGCTTGTAGAAGGCTAGCGCTTCCTCAAGATTCCCTTCCAGGTTGTACATGGCCAGCCCCAGGTTCCGCCAGGGAATCGCCAGCCCCGGCTCGATGGCCGTGCTGCGTTTCCACAGTGCGATCGCCTCGGTATGTTGCTGCTTATCGTACAGCACATTGCCCAGGTAATAGGCCGCGCGCGCATCACGCGGATTCTGTGCCAGAGCAGCGCGTAACACCGTGATCTCATCCCATCGCCAGGGGAAGCAGTAATCCGGGTTGGCCAGCGACGCCTTCCGGTACCAGTCCTCCGCGCGACCACGGTCTTCTCCCATCCGCGCCGCCAGCCATCCCAGGGTGTATCCGACCAGCGGGTACAGCGCTGGCCCGTCCGCGATGATGGCCAGCAGATCATAGGCTTCCTGCCAAAATCCCACCGCGCAGTATTCAAAAGCGATGTCCAGGTACGTCTGGGGATTCGCGCGCATCAGACTGATCATTTGTTCCCTGCGGACCGACGCGTTCTGCGTGTCGCCCCGCGCGCAAGCCACCAGCATCCACTCGTTACGCGCCCAATGATCGAGCAGGTCCAGCGCCACGTTGCCGGCCGCGATCATTTCCGCCTCATCCAGGCTACCCCGCCGGCGCAGCAGGGCAACTTTCAGGTTGCGGGCATTGTTGTGATCGGCATTGCTTCGCACCGCACGCTCGATATGCTCATACGCGCGATCGAAGTTCCCACGCATGCAGTCGATCTGAGTGAGCCCGTAATACGCCCCAGGCTGCCAGGCGTAGCACCAAGCCGCTTTGGAGAATGCCTGGTAGGCTTCGTCCATTTTACCCTGTAATTGAAGCGCCAGCCCGAGATGGTAATGCGCGTCGCCGTCATACGGATTGAGATTGCATGAAGTCAACCGGTCGACTGCTTTGCGGAAATACTCCTCCGCTTTCACCAATTCGGCGTGCCGCAATGCCCGTTTACCCATCGCCACATTGACGCGTGCGTCACCAGGATCTCGCCGCAAGGCTTCGTCCCAATATCGCTCCGGTCGAATGGTCGGGTGGCGGTATTGCTCAAGATGCAGGCCGATTAAATACAACTCTTCGTTCGACTGCACTTCGCCCGGGGCGCGCGGCGCCTGGTAGGGATCAGGCAGGCTGCCGTCCCAGGGTTTATCCGGTTGGTAACGAATCAACTCCGTCCCATCCGCGGCGAGTATTCGCAGCACGTAGCACTGTTCAGCCAGGTTTGCTGCTGATGCAATGCGGGCGGTAAAAGGCTTGCCTGGCTTCAGATCGACCTGCTGGCCGAGCAGGCGTTTTCCTTGTGCTTCGAGCACAACTTCCGCACCGGGATATTCCGCCACCCCATATGCCCCGACCAGCACGTGCCCATCGGTGAACTCAAGGTTTACCGCGGCAGCCAGGTTGGCATTTTTCATCGCCCCAATCGCCTGCACCGGATACCAGAACTGGCTGAAAGTTTTCGTTTCGTAGGGCATGATCCAGGTGAAATCGGGCTGGTTATCGGAGTACACCCCGGCCATTAATTCCAGATATTCACCGGTCGTGTCCATCAGGTTGCGCTGCCACTGGTGACCAAAGTGCCCATTACCCCAGGTGAAATACTTCTTACCGGGCGAAATCCCGGCATCCGCCACATGCACCACCCCGGCCTGCCGGCGGTGATCGTAGCCGCCGAAGAACTCGTATTTCGATTCACCCGCAAAGAATGAACTCGGCGCGGGTGAATTTACCCACCAACTGATGTCGGTACCCTCGCTGGGATCGCCCCCGTTGGACGCGCCTTTCGCGATCGGGTATGCCGTCACCGGATTCTTGACATGGTAGACCGCGTGGTGAACATCCGGAGGAAATACCACCTGGTACTGGTCGTTGATCTTCACCCCAGCATTCGCCCACCACAGAAAGGTTTGTGGCAGCGGTGTGCGGTTATACAGGCGCACTTTGGTTTCCAGATACCCTTTACCGGGATGCAGGCATATCCCGACCATGCCCTTGGTGCGGTTCAACGGGTCGTGCTCGCCCATCCAGACCGTCTTGCTGCCGTCAGCATGGTTTTCGATGGTATAATCGACCGGATCAAAGGTGCTGGGGCGGTGATGCTGCGGCCAGTTGAACTCCACCCCACCCGAGATCCAGGGACCAAACAAACCGATCAAGGCGGGTTTGATGACCTCGTGGCGATAGAAGAAATCGTACCCGTTGGTTTTATCCAGACCGCTAAAAATGCGACCACCGATTTCGGGAAGCAGCACCAGTCGAAGATATTCGTTTTCCAGCACCAGCGCCTCGTAGTCCCGATCAACGAGTTCACTGGAGAGCCGGTCAGTGAACGGATGCGGGTAAATGTTGCCGTTGCTGCCTTGAATGTTGCGGTTCTCGAAAAACATCGGATTCGGATCCGCGGCGAGGACCGGATATGTCGGGATCATCATCCGTTCCATCGTGACGGCGACCGCGTTGGCGTCTTTGCTCATAAGCGTCTCCTGAGCGTGCCGGGGAATCGCGTTTCGGCAGAAAAGGTATCCCTGCGCAGACACTCTTCAAGTAGCATGGATGCATACACGGCAATGTCGGCTTGCCGTCGTGTGTTCCTGCGAAATAATGATGCTGAATCCCATCGACTCGATCCCCCCACCACCGATTGCTGCGAATTGGACATCGAACACGTTTTCCCGTAACCGCCGACTCGCGTCCACCATGCGTTCGCGTGGATGAAGACACGGATTGCCTACCGTTTCTTCCAGGATGCATCGTGGATTTCCTGCCGGTCTCACCGCCGGTGCATGATCTCGTTGTGAGCGTTTTCCACGGACCGAAGGCCGCGTGCTGACACATGCGATCCCGGTTCCCAGGCAAGCATCATCCACCGGCTAACGACTGCTCAAGCGTGCCGTGCACCCGGTCGAGGATATCGGCAAGTTCCGCGGGGTTGGTGGCTGGGGGCAGGAACAGGTAAACGACATTGCCGATGGGGCGCAGGATGACACCCCGGCGCAATCCTTCCTGGTAGATGCGTTGCAGCAATGGGTCACCGGCGGGAAGCGGCTCGCGCGTGGCAGCATCGCGCACCAGTTCCAGCGCGCCCACCATGCCGATGCCGCGCACGTCGCCCACCTGGGGCAGGGCGGCAAAGCGTGCCATGCCGTGCTGTAAGAGCGGCGCTGTGGCGGCAACACGCTGTAGCAACTGGTCCTCGTCGAATAAGTCCAGACTGGCCAGTGCCAATGCACATCCGGTGGGATTGGCCGTATAGGTATGTCCATGATAAAAAGTCCGCGTGCCGCCGGCGGGACCGAGGAAAGCATCATACACTTGCTCGGTGGTCAGGGTGGCGGCCAGAGGCAACAGGCCGCCGGTGAGTCCCTTGGAGAGGCAGAGGAAATCCGGACTCACCGCTGCCTGCTCGCAGGCGAAAAACGTGCCGGTACGTCCGAAGCCCGTCGCGACTTCGTCAAGGATGCAATGGACCCCGTATTGGCGTGCCAGCGACGCCGCGCCGGACAGGTACGCGGGGGGATACACGATCATTCCGCCCGCCCCCAGCAGCAATGGTTCGAGGATCACGCCGGCCAGCGTATCGGCTTGCGCCTGCAGGATCGCCTCCAGGTCGCGCAGGCAGGCGATCCCGCAGGATGCAGGATGACCGCCTGCCGGGCAGCGGTAGCAATACGGCGTGGGCGCGTGGGTGACCGGGAACAGCAGGGGAGAGAAGGCGTCGCGAAACAGATCGACGCCGCTGACGCTCATGCAGCCGACCGTATCGCCATGATACCCGCGATCCAGGCTCACGAAGCCGCATTTCGCTGGCTTGTCGAGATTGCGCCAGTATTGGACCGACATCTTCAGCGCCACTTCGACGGCCGTGGACCCGTTGTCGGAATAGAACACCCGCTGCAAACCGTCCGGCGTCAGGTGCACCAGGCGTTCCGCCAATTCGATGGCCGGACGATGAGCGATGGCGCCGAAGAGCACGTGGTCGAGTTGCGCCATCTGCCGAGAGACCGCTTCACGCAGGCGTGGATGTCCATGGCCATGTACGTTGCACCACCAACTGCTGATGGTATCATAATACCAACGTCCTTCGGCGTCATAGAGTTTTAAGCCCTCCGCGCGTTCGATGAGCAGCGGTGGGTGTTCGCGCAGCGTGCGCATTTGCGTATACGGATGCCAGTTATACGCCAGGTCTTTCTCCAACCAATCAGGCATGGATCAGCTCCTTCCAACACGCCAGGAAGGCTTCCCCGATAGGCGTGAAAGCATCGGCATCGGCGCCATACGGCAGTTCACCGAGCACCTGGATGCCGGTCAACTCGGCGATAATACGGGGATTATCCTGTAGAATGCAATCGTCCTCGCTGTCCTCGGTGCGGTTGAAGATCAATCCAAGCAGCGGCAGTTGCCGGCGCCGCAGCGCCTCCACCGTCAGCAAAGCGTGATTGATGCATCCCAGGCGGTTGCGTATGACCAGCAATGTCGCTAAGCCCAGTTCAGCGGCCAGATCTGCCAGCAACAGGCATCGGGTCAAGGGAACCAGCAATCCGCCCACCCCTTCCACGATGACCAGGTCGTGCTGTGCGGCAAGCGCCTGATACGCGGCGGCGATGACCGCCGGGTCAATGGTGATCCCCGCATGCGCGGCGGCGAGATGTGGGGAGGCGGGGAGGGGGCAACAGTAGGGATTGCGCAGCATGACCAGCGCTGGGTCATCGTCGATGCCGCCGAGTTCACGGTGAGCGATGAGATCCTCGGCCACCATGCCACAACCGGTCTGCACCCATTTCTGTGTCACCACGCGTACACCATGCCGGGACAGATAACCCGCGAGATAACCGCACACTCGGGTTTTTCCCACGCCCGTATCGGTACCCGTCAGCAACAGTCCGTTCATCGTTGTCCTTTGCAGAGAAAAACCTGATAACTGGCACAGATACCGTTTTCGCGCGCGAGATATGCCGCCTCGATGCGCGCCAGGCGGTTCGGTGTCCAGGCGACGGGCAAGCCCGGTCCGCGGGTGCCCGTCTGTCGAATCGCCAGCAACAGGCTGCGCAGGGAAGGAAACGTCTGCGTAAAACGCCGCTCCTCCAGCGCCCACGACCGGCAGGAGGCGCGCAGTTCCGCGCCCAACGCCTCTTTCCGCGCAAATCGCCGACTCGTCACACACGCGGCTTCACCAAACACTGTCCGCACGGCCGTGTCCAGTTCGCGATAGGTTTCCGGTCCGAAAAAGGAGAAGGACAGCGTGCCCCCAGGGGTAAGCCGTTCCGCGAGGCGCGCGATGCTGCCGGGCCAATTGGTGAACCACTGCACGGTGGCATTCGCGGTGACAAGCTCGTAGTGCCCATCACTGAACCACTCGGCATCGGTGACGCGGAATGCCACGTCAGGCAGGTGCCGCCGTGCCACTTCCACCATCGCTTCCGCTACGTCGATTCCTAATATCTCCGCCGTGGGGAAGGCAGCGCGCAACATGCGCGTGTACAGTCCCGTGCCGCAGCCCAGTTCCAGGATCGTGCGGGGCGCCACTCCCCCGGTGAACGCCAGCAATGCCTGCGCGGCCATGCGCTGGGCGACGGCATGGGCGTCGTAACTGGCGGCAACGGCGGAGAAGACCTCCGCGATCGACTTACCCATAGCCGGCCACCCGCAGGAATTCCGGTACCAGAAAGACGGTATGTCCCGCCTTCGGCACTAGATGCAAGGGGGCGCCCGTTGTCTCCGCCAGCCGACACACCTCCGCCACCGGCGCGATGAGATCGTGCACCCCATGCATGAACGTCACCGGGCAAGTCGGCCACGCGTCGCGGGTTAATTCCGCCGCCGCCAGGTACGCCAATCCCGCCAGTAACTCATCGAGCGCGAATTCGGCCAGATACGCCGGTTCCAGCGTCGCACGAAAGTGCCGATAGGATGCACGTTGCGAGGGCAGGAAACATTGCCGATAAAACGCGGTCAATCCCTGTGCCATGTCCTGCCGCAATGCCTGCGCCAGGCGATCGATTTGCTCGTGCGGATATCGCGGCCGCACCCCGGCAAGAATGAGGGTATCCACCCACTGCGGATATGCGCGCGCGAAGGCGGCGGCGGCGAAGCCGCCCAGCGACCAACCGAGCAGACAGACCGGACCGCATTGCCACGCGTCCAGCATCTCGGCGAGGCTGTCAATCGGACCGGTAAGCATGCCGGTCGGGGTGATCGTGTCGCCGGAAAGCGGCAGATCGGCAAAGATCCTGACATCGGTCGCCCAACCGGGGAGAAGGACCAATGGAACAGACCCGCCGCGCCGTTGATAGGTCCATGTGTTACGCGAGTGCACGGAAAGCCTCCAACACGGCATCGAGCTGGGCGGGAGTATGCGCGGCGCAAAGGGAAAGGCGCAAACGAGCGGTGCCTTCCGGCACGGTGGGCGGGCGCACCGCCAGCACGCGGAAACCCTTTTCGGCCAGGGCGGCGGATAATTGCAGCGCTCGTGCGCTCTCGCCCACCATCACCGGCACAATCTGACTCTCACCCCCGGTCGTCCATCCCTGCGAGAGCAGCGCCTGTCGAAAATCCCGCGTTCTGCGCAGCAATATCCGGCCCAACGCCGGTTCCTCCCGGCAGACACGCAAAGCCGCCAGGTTGGCGGCAAGCACCATCGGCGGCAACGCGGTGGTGTAGATGAAACCGCGGGCGGCATTGATAAGGTACTCCACGACCAATCGTGACGCGGCCAGATAGGCGCCGAATCCACCGAGTGCTTTGCTGAAGGTTCCCATGATGAACTCGACCTGATCGGTCAATCCATCCTCATCCACACAGCCGGCGCCATGATCTCCGAATATCCCGGTGGCATGCGCCTCATCAACATATAAACGGCAACGGTACTGTCTTTTCAAATCCACCAGCCGCGCCAAGGGTGCACGGTCGCCGTCCATGCTGAAAATCGATTCCGTGATAATGAGGGCTCGCTGAAATTGTTCGCGCTGCCGGGCCAACAATGCCGCTAAGTCCTCGGGATCGTTGTGACGGAATCGCACCAGCTTCGCGCGCGACAACAGCGCGCCATCCAGCAGGCTGGCATGGCTGAGTTGATCGGCAAAAATGACATCGTGCCGATCAACAAGGGTGGGAAGGATGCCGGTATTCGCCTGGTAGCCGGAGGAAAAAACAAGGGCGGCCTCAGTGCCTTTGAACGCCGCCACCGCCTCCTCTAACTCATGATTAATCGTCAGGTCGCCGCTCATCAGGCGTGAAGCACCGGCGCCAACGCCATAACGGTCCAGCGCCGCATGGGCCGCCGCCACGATAGCCGGATGGGTGGAGCGCCCGAGATAATCATTGGACGAAAAATCCACGTATATGCGGTTGTCCATTGCGGCTTGTCCCGGCGCACGACCGGCCAGCGGCGTCAGCATTCTCCGCGTCTGCTGCGCATCGCGCTCGGCGAGGTAGCGGGTTAGTTCGTCCATGCCTGGCGAATCTCCCCGATCATGCGTTGATCCTCCTCGACGGCACGGCCGCGCTGTGTCAGGTAGCCGCCGATAATCATGCCGTTGGCGCCGGACATGAACGCCATAGCTTGAAATTCCTTCAGCACGCTCTCGCGTCCACCCGCCAGCTTGATGGTTGTGTCCGGCAGCAGCAACCGAAAAATCGCCACTGTTTTCAGCACTTCGATCGGACTGATCGGCTCTCGATTCGCCAGCGGGGTGCCCGGGATCGGCATCAGCGCGTTTATAGGCACAACATCAACCCGCAGCGCCTTCAGGTCCAGTGCCATGCTGATGCGGTCTTCGCGGCTCTCCCCGAGGCCGAGGATGCCGCCGCTGCAGACAGAAAAGCCCAGCGCCTTGGCATCGCGCACGGTGCGCACCCGGTCGTCGAAGCTGTGCGTGGTGACGACTTGCGGAAAGAAACGGCGCGAGGTTTCCAAGTTATGCTGATAGCGGCTGACGCCGGCCTCGCGCAACTGTACCAGTTGCGTATATGTCACGCATCCCAGCGATCCGCAGACCTCCATGCCGGTCCGGCGACGGATCTCAGCGGCGGCGCGTAACACGTCATCGAACTCCTGGCCGGACAACGCGCGCCCGCTGGAGACGATGCAAAAATGATCGCTGCCGATCTCGCGTGCCCGCTGCGCCGCTTCCAGCAACACGTCCTGGCCGACCAGCGGGTATTCCCGGACACCGGTGTCATACTGGACCGACTGCGAGCAGAACCGGCAGTCCTCGCTACATCGCCCGGAGCGGGCGTTGAGAATGGTGCACAACTCCAGCGTATTCCCCTGGTGATCGCGTCGCACGCGGTCTGCTCGCGCGGCCAACTCGGTCAAGGGAAGGTCATACAGGGTAAGCGCATCGGCAATCTGCATACAGTGATGTCTTTCGCGACAGTCTATTCCAGCGTTGGATTCGCCTGCGCAATATCGGCTGATTGGCGCCAGGTACGCCAATACTGCTGATTTTATCGGGGGGTGTCCGTTGTTGTCAAGGAAAAGCCGCCCGCGGTAGTGACATCGTCTGCCATTGCAAGTGCCATGAGTTGGCACCACCTGAATTCACGGCCAACCTCTTGACATCCCATTATTTCTTTGTTAACCTATCTGCATCATCAGGAATTCTCCGCTCGTCGGGGATGGCAACCGGCCTGGAGACGGCGACGGTGCCTTGAAGGGGTATCCCTTCGATGTGCGAAAGCGTGACTTTCGAAAGATGGTCTCACGAATGAGCCGTGGCTTGCGTCTCCACCCGGAATACCGCCATCGCGCTGGTGCGTGGTGGCGCTGTTGTCTCCTCCTGATGTCCGATACACACCGAGAAGGAGACATTTCATGGAACAGGTCACGCAGACACTGCGGTTTGAAACGCTGGCAATCCATGCCGGCCAGGGACCAGACCCCGCCTACGGCGCGGTAATGACCCCCATCTACCAGACTTCCACATTCGCGTTCAAAGGCGTCAACCAGCCGGGAACGTTCGACTACTCACGCAGCGGCAATCCCACGCGCAAAGCACTGGAAAACTGCCTGGCGGCGCTGGAGGGTGGCACATACGGATTTGCCTTTGCCACCGGTCAGGCGGCGGAAGCCACCGTGCTCGCGCAATTCAAGCCGGGCGACCACCTGATCGTCCATGATGACCTCTACGGAGGCTCGTATCGCCTGATCGTCAGCCAGTTGCGCGAGAAGGGCATTGCGGTCGATTTCGTCAACCTGCGCAACCTGGACGCCTTCACCGCGGCTATCCGGCTCAACACGCGCGCGGTGTGGACGGAAACACCCACCAATCCGCTGATGAACCTGCTGGATCTGGCAGCCATCGCGGCGATTGCCCGCAACCACAAGCTCATCACTATCTGCGATAATACTTTTCTGTCTCCCTATTTCCAGCGTCCGCTGGAGTTGGGGATCGATATCGTCCTGCATTCGACCACGAAATATATCAACGGCCATTCCGACGTGGTCGGCGGTGGAGTGATCACCAATGATGATGCCCTCGCCGAGCGCATCGGTTATTTCCAGAATGCGATGGGCACCTGCGCCGGACCGCAGGACTGTTTCCTGGTGCTGCGCGGCATCAAGACGCTGGCCTTGCGCATGGAAGCGCATCACGCTAACGCGCTGGCGCTGGCGCACTGGCTAGAAGCACACCCGAAGGTGTCGCGCGTGCTGCATCCCGGCTTGGAAAGCCATCCCCAGCATGCGCTGGCCCAACGGCAGATGACCGGCTGTGGCGGCACGTTTTCGTTCCGCGTCCGCGGCGGACAGGAAGAGGCGTTCCGCCTGTTGAGCGCCGTGCGGCTCTTCACGTTGGCTGAATCGCTCGGTGGGGTGGAATCGCTCATCGAACATCCGTGGACGATGACGCATGTCTCCATGCCGGAAGAGGTGCGGCGCGCGGTGGGGATCACCGAAGATTTGATTCGCATCTCGGTGGGCATTGAACATCTCGACGATCTGACCGCCGATCTGGCACAAGCCTTTGCCACCGTTTGACAACTGTCAATTGACGTGATATGATATTTCCGAGTTAACCGACCGGAAAACAATAAACGGTATTTTGATCCGGGAACAACAGGCCGGAAAAGGAGACATCTGATGAGCAACTGGTTTGAGGACAATTCCCTCAGCATCGGGCATACCCCCCTGGTGCGCCTGAACCGCATCACACAGGGTGCGACGGCGACGGTGCTGGCCAAGATCGAAGGCCGCAATCCAGCCTACTCGGTGAAGTGCCGCATCGGCGCGGCGATGATCTGGGACGCGGAACAGCGCGGCGCGCTGGGGCCCGGCAAGGAGATCGTGGAGCCCACCAGCGGCAACACCGGCATTGCGCTGGCCTTCGTGGCAGCCGCGCGCGGGTATCCCATCACCCTCACCATGCCGGAGACGATGAGCATCGAGCGCCGGCGGGTGCTGGCTGCACTGGGCGCCAAACTGGTGCTCACCGAAGGCGCCAAAGGCATGAAGGGTGCAATTGCACGCGCGGAAGAGATCGTCGCCTCCGATCCGGACAAGTACTTTCTGCCGCAGCAGTTCCAGAATCCGGCCAACCCGACTATTCACGAACAGACCACCGGCCCGGAAATCTGGACGGACACCGACGGCGCCATCGATGTACTGGTTTCCGGCGTCGGTACCGGCGGCACCATCACCGGCGTCTCGCGCTACATCAAACAGACACGAGGCAAAGCGATCCTCTCCGTCGCGGTGGAGCCGGAAGAGTCGCCGGTCCTCACGCAGACCCGTGCCGGAGAAGTGCTGAAACCCGGCCCGCATAAGATCCAGGGCATCGGTGCCGGCTTTGTGCCGGGCGTGCTCGATCTGTCGATTGTCGACCGCGTGGAAACGGTGAACAGCCCTACCGCGGTGGAATACGCCCGTCGCCTGTCCAGAGAGGAAGGCATCCTGGCCGGCATCTCCAGCGGTGCCGCCGTGGCCGTCGCCGACCGTCTGGCGCGCGACCCCGCCTTCGCCGGCAACACCCTGGTCGTGGTGCTGCCGGATGCCGCCGAGCGCTACCTCAGCACGGTCTTGTTCGAAGGCATTGGGGAAGAATACACCGTGTAAGCGGAAACTTCGCTTCCCACGCGCACGGGATTCCGGCAGGACAAGCTTGTCCTACCGGAATCTCGCGTTTTGGTCTCGCTTTGTCTCGACATATCGCGGCAGGCAGACGCGCTGAACCGGCCTTTTGCTCGAGGACAAACACCCCATCGAATTTCATTTTCCCTCATAAACGTCTTGCTCGATTCGACAGATCGGCATATGATTACGTTATCCTTTCGGATGGGTTTTTTTGCATAAAGACGCTCAATTACGTTGTCACCACACGATATTCCCCCTGCTCACCACGCGCGATGATCGGAGGACGGAAGATGAAATTATCCCTGCTGCTGATAGTTATCGTCACCATGGTGCTTGCCATGCCCGCGCAGGCTATCGAAAATATCATCCTGCGGGAGTCACTCGGCCTCTCCTGGTCGCACGAGTTGGTGCAATATCCCATCACGGCGAAGCAAGGCGAATGCCGCGTTGACGCGATCAGCCTGCAGGGGCCGGCAGGCGAGGTGCCGGTACAATTGTCGCAGGTTACCTGCTGGCCCGGAACAACTTGGGTGCAGTCCGCGCGGTTGCATTTCTTTGCCGACCTGGCGCCGATGGCAACCAATACCTATACGGTTCGTCACCGTAAAGCGCGCCAGGCGACAGACCTCAGAGTGCGGAAGCGTGACGGCCTGGTGGATATCACCACTGCCGGCGTGGGCGTGCGGTTGCTGCTCGGTAAGAAAAACTTTGCGCCACCGATGCCGGCGACAATGGTGCCCGGACCGTTGCAGGCTGTGCAACTGCCTTCCGGCAGGTGGACCGGCAAAGGGCGCTTCGCCGTACCGTTCAACGTCAAATCTTACGAAAGCCGGATCATTGCCGCCGGACCGCTCTTCGCCGAAGTCGAGACGAAGTATCTCTTCGATACCGGCTACTGGACCTTCAATACGCGCGTCATCCAGGGATGTCCGATGATCGTGATCTCGGAAGAATTGGACACCGGCGACAGCGGGCAGACGTGGAATAACTTCGACCGCTATTATCTCTTCACGCTCAACACCGGCACATTCGTGCCCGAGCAAGCGTTTTTCTCCACGCTCTGCACTCCCAATGGGAGCAAAGGCGACCAGTATTGCGACCTCCGCAAGGCGACCGGACCATGGTACCAACTTGATACGTATGGCTACCGATTGAAATATGATGAGGACCGTGATGATCTGTATCTGCCGTCCTGGCCGTCATACAGCCCGCGGGTGAGCAATCATATGCGCTTTGTGCAACCGGGGAAAAATGCGGTCGGCCTGGCAACGCTGAATACGGCGGACTGGCGGCACCCGATGAGCGTGCGCGTCGGTGTGACCCGCAACAAGGAACTGCAGTTCAAGTTACCGCTGCAGTTGTACCGGCAAGACTGGAGCACCGATGGATTCGATTCCCAGAGTCCCAACTATACCGGTAAAACGCTGGGCGTGCCCGAGCACACTGCACGGCGCTGTTACGGCATCATGCTTTCGCCGGCGGAGGACGAGGTGCAGGCGCAGTTGCAATCGTTGATCAGCATGACCACGAAACTCGGCTGCCATCCACTGGATGAGATCAAGGATTGGATTCTGAACTGGCCTGACCCGCTGGCGGACGCCAAGTGGCCTGAACAGAGTTCACCAGAAGGCGTGAAAGTGCTGGCGATGATGCGCGACTATCTCACACGCATGCGCACGCAAGGCGATTATGGGAATTTTTCGATGGGCACGTATAGCGCTTATCGCAATCGCGCGTCGCAGGTGCGGGCTGTCTGGCCGGAATGGAACGGCAACACGCTGGTGCTGTCGCGCGAAGACCGCGCCGTGCTGCGCCGATTGTGCGCGTACCAGGCATACATGAGCGCAACGCCGGGATTTTTCCCCTGGGGTGTCGGCAGCCATCTTGGCAATCCCAATATGCAGACGATGGCGAAGGCCGCGCAGGCGATGGTCATCACGCTGGTGCCCGATCATCCGCTTTTTCGGACGTGGGGTGACGACTGCTTGAGCTATTCACGCGAGTATCTGCAACGCTTCACGCGTCCCGGCGGAGCATGGTTCGAATGCCCGCATTACACGCTGGGAGCGACGTTGGGATCGCTGAACGTCGTGGAATATTGCCTGGGCCGTAAGACCGATGTCGGCGTGCTTTACGAAGGCCCGCGCATCGAGGAAGCCTTTCGCTTCATCCTGGACTGGCTCACCCCGCCTGATGTGCGCTTCACCGGGCACCGGGTGGTTGTCCCCTTCGGGAATACCTCGTACCAGAGCATGACGCCGGCGATGCTGGAGAGCGTCATCGCGCGTTTCCGGGAGACGAATATCACGTTAGCCGGGCAGCTCCAGTGGGGCGCGAATCAAACGGTGCCCGCGAACACACGCGGCAACATGGTGCCCGAGGTCGTTCCCGAACTCCACAGTATCCGTTACCCGGATTACGGCGTCTTTTTCCGCCACGGATTCGGGACGCCGAATGAAACCTACTTTGCCTTGATGGCTGGCGATTGCGTGGGACATCACGAGTGGGATACCGACCAGATGTCCTATACGCTGTATGCCAAGGGGCATCCCATCAACCTGCACTTCGGCAACGGCTACTTCCCGATGTTCTGTCGTCCATGGCTGCGTAACCGCGTCTCATTCGATGGGCGAATCGAAGTTTCCGAACGGTATAAGAGCAAAGTGGAGACGGCGGCTTTCTCCCCCGCGGCCGACTATGTACGCGCCAGCCGCGATGTCGATCAACTGCGCGCACTCTACAATGAATTGCCCGACCTGGCAAAGGGCAGTTGGA
Organism: uncultured bacterium; assembly: GCA_964472305.1. Classification (GTDB taxonomy): domain Bacteria; phylum Armatimonadota; class Hebobacteria; order CAIYQO01; family CAIYQO01; genus CAYYJR01. The sequence continues at coordinate 83,772 of CAYYJR010000016.1, read as the reverse complement.
CGGAGCAGGAACGGAAGAACTGGGATTATCCGAATCCCATTGAGACGATCCCATTAACCACCTGGTATCGCCAGATGCTCTTCCTGAAGGATGCTGATCCAGCGGGACCCAACTACTTCGTGCTGCGCGACACTTTCGCCGGGCAACCCACGCGGCCTACGGACCTGAGCCTGTGGTTCCTGGCCACCCGCATGGACCGTGAGCAGAACTACTTCCACTTCACCGGTCAGTGTCCGGTCGATATGGATGTATTTGTTGCCTCTCCCGCCAAGACCGAGCCGAAAACAGGCAGCTACGGACACATCAACCAGCCTTACATCCGCATGGTGCCGAGTGATCCGGCGTATTACCCCCACGGCAACGAGAAGGATGCCTCCAAACTGCCATACGGCAAGCTGAGCGAGGAGCAACTGCTGTTCCGTTTACATCAACCTGCTGGGCAGGGATACTGTGTGGTACTCTACCCGCGGCTAAAAACGAACGATCCTCCGGCCACTTTCACCACACTGGCGCAGAATGCCGTCAAGGTGCAGACACCACTCTCCACGGATTACGTCTTCATCGACTCCGTCCCCGTGCAGTTCGTGGAAGGCGACCTGCGCTTCAGCGGCCAGGCCGGCGCGATCCGCTTCTATAAAACCGGCGAGATCGTCGTAATCAATAATGAGGGGAAAGCGGGGATTGCGGTGGCCGGCAAGACCATCACCGGCACCGGTCCTTTCAGTGTTACACTGCGAGCTGGCAAACCGTCGGAAACGCACACATATGCACCGGACGCGGCAGTTCAGGTGCAGTGAGCGTCGTTACTCCACCACCCGATCAGGCCGTCGCGCCTTTATCGGTTCGTCTCCCCGGAACCGAAAACGGCGCGGCTGAACTGATCGCCTGGACCGAGGGGCACTCCGTGTAGATACAAGGACACTTTATAGATTCCGGCAGCAGGCACTGCCCTATCCTGATATGCCAGGTGCCATGCGATGCCACAATCGTTGTATGTGCCGGTATTCCCGTCCACTTCCGGTGATTCCGACAGGATATCGGCCCTCGTTGCGGAATAACAGCACTAATATATCCTTCCAGGAGGCTCACATGGAGAAGAAATTGCGCGTCGGCATCATCGGCATGGGTGGTTTCGGCATCACCGAAGCCGAAGTGGTGCAGACGCTGCCGAATACCGAACTCGTGGCAGGAGTGCGTCGCACGCCCTCGGCGGCCAAACAACTGTCCGAGCGCTTCGGCGTGCCGGTCTACCAGGATTGGCTCGAGATGCTAGACAAGCATGACTTCGACCTGGTTGCCATTACCGCCACCAACGAGACGCACTACCCGATGACCATGGAGTTGATCAAGCGGGGCATCGCCGTACACTGCCAGAAGCCCATGGGCATTACACTGCAAGAAGCGCGCGAGATGCGCGATGCCGCCAACGCCAGCGGCATCTATTTGCAGGTCGGGTTTGAGTGCCGCTATTCGTTGCTCTACAGCCGGGTGAAGGAGATTATCGACTCCGGCGAGATCGGCGAGGTAGTGCAGATCTATTTCAATTACAGCCCGGGACCGTGGACGCTGGATACCTCGGCATGGAAGGTGAAGCGTTCTTCCGGCGGGCTGTTCGCCAACAAATTGAACCATTACGTTGACCTGTTGCGCTGGTTGATCGGGAAGCCGCTCATCAGCGTGGCGTGCACCTGCGCCCCGAAGGTGATTCCCTATTACGAGTTCACTGACAACACCTTCTCCACGTATCGTTTCGAGAGCGGCGCCATCGCTCACATCATGTTCAACCAGACCTCGACCGCATTACCTTACGGCAACAGCGCCGAAGAGTGCTACCGGGCCGGACACCGGCTGGAATACAACGTGATCGGCACGAAGGGCAACCTGTTCGTCGATATCTGGCATCCGCAGGTGCGCGTCATTCACAGCTATCAGGGTGACCAGTTCTACCCGCGCGTGGCCCGCCTCGAGGATTTCCGCGACCTGCCGACCTGGAAGCTGTTCCATAATGTACAGGACGAGACACGGGACATCGTGCAGCGCGTGGCCAGCGGTCGCAGCGAGTTTATCACCCCCGACGATGCCTACCAGAGCACGCTGGCCTGCATCACGGCCGACCTGTCGATGGAGCGCAACGGCCTGCCCGTCACGCTGGAGGAAGCCGAAATGTTGGACGCAACCGGCGTGTAACCCATTCGGCGGCGGGAGTGCCCATGGCTGCTTCCGTCCGCCTTGACTCCTTCGCGTGAATAGCGAAAGGGGAACTGAATCATTCCTTGTTTCGGATGCGAAATAGTACCGGTATCCTGTTGATATCCGGGGAACGAGTGGGTGCGCAGCGAGGAGGTAAATCGCGATGATCGAACAACTGAGACGCACGATTCTGGTGCTGTTGACCATAGGTATGGGCGGCCTGCTGGCAGGTGCAAGCGCGCAGGGGGAAAAAGCGGAGGACTTCGTCCTGCGCGAGCAACTCGGGTACGGCTGGATGAATGAGTGCGTCTCTTTTCCGCTGAACGCCAACCAGCTTGCCGCCGCCCGGCAGGGACGGGCGCTTGTCGGCGAGGGCGGGCAGGAGGTTTCCTACCAGCTCGTTGAGGAGAACGGCACCGCCCGGATCAGTTTCCAGGTGGACCTTCCTGCTTACCAGACTCTGTCGTGCAGTTTCACGGGAGATGCCACCAGACCGCGGACCGACCTGGGGATCACCGAGTCGGCGGAGAGCATCATCATCGAGAATGCCCGGATTGGGATTGAAATCCGCAAGCGTCTGCAACCCGGCCAGGGTCCTATCGCCGCGATACGTTTACGTTCAGGCACCTGGACCGGCGGTTCGATCCTTGAGGGCGGACCGGCGGTCCAGGCGTACAAGGCTCTGGTGATTAGGCGTGGTCCGGTATTTGCCGAGGTGATGTGCCGCGCTTCGTACGGCGACCAGGGCGAGTGGACGCTGCGTTTCCGCATTGAACGGGGTGAACCGGTTGTGCGGGTGGAAGAATCGTTCGATGTCGTAGCCGGCGGAGTCTTCCGGGTTATGCTGGGCAACAAAGCGTTTCAACCCACCAATATGCTGTATCGCAGCAACGGCAATGTCGCCAATCCGTACGTCACGACCGGGCCGATCGCGAGTTTTGCACTCGAACCATGGATCCGCTGGCAAAATGAGGGGCGCGGCAACTGGCTGGCGCTATATACTCCCGCACCACAAGCGCCGGGATTGGCCACTGATTCCGACAGGCTTCCGACAGAGCCGCTGGACTCACTGGACAACACCACCACACTCGGTAATCAGATCGATTTGCCTGACGAGGTGGTTGCGAAACCAAAGCCGCCGCCCGATACCAATCCCGATCTGCTGATGGTGGGCGTGCTGCGACCGAGCGTCTGGGTGAATCCGGAGTGGAAAGGCAAGGCACCCCAACCGGGAGGAGCGGTTGGGGCAAGCGTTCGGGATGGCATCGAGACCCTGGCGTTCCCGCTGGCCGGTGGACGGCGCATCTGGATGCTCGGTACGCCGGACAAAGCTGCGAGTGTGGCGGTGCTGGCTGAGAAGAATAAGTGCGTTGCGCCATTACCCCAACAATACCTCATTAAACATGGCGACTTTCCGCTGGATGAAGTGAAAGACTACGTGCTAAGTTGGCGTGGCGACCATGTTAACTACCCGAGGCTGTTCGTTCACAAGAAGGACTTGCCTGCCGTGCGGGAGGAAATGATACCGGATCAGGAGAGGATTGAATTCTGGATCTCGAATCCCGCCCTTATTGATAAATATTCGGTCGGGAGTTCCATCCGGGAATACCTGGCATCGGATGATGAGCGACTGGGGAAAGCATTACTCGCCAAGGGTAAAGACTGGCTGCAATACGTCAGCATCGCGAGCTTTCTCGAGCAGAACCATCGTCACGCACTGGGGGTGGCGCCCCACATGCAGGCGCTGATGTTCATGCCGACCATAAACGCGCTGGACGCGGTGCTGGGCAGCGATTTCGTGACTGCGGAAGAACGTCGGCGCATCCTGGCGCGGATCGCGTTTATCGGCTATGCCGTGAATCGCGACGATTACTGGTCGCCATCGCGGGGATTCAGCGGTTTCCCCAACATGACGACGGCGGTGGCGATCTTCCAGACCGCGATCGCCTGCATGATCCCGTCGCACCCGAAGGCGAAGGAGTGGGCCGATCACGGCGTCAACGAACTTCATTACGAGTTGCTCAACTGGTCTGATGAAGACGGCGGCTGGCTGGAGGCGCCGCACTATGCCATGGTTTCGCTGGATTGCATCCTCGGTGGGATGATTATGGCGACGAATGCCGGATTCGGTGAATACATGCATGAAGAACGCGTCCGCAAAGTGGCCGAATGGTTCGCGAAAATCTCCACTCCGCGCAACCCACGCACCGCCGGCTTCCGGCATCTCCCCCCGCTCGGTAATACCTATTGGGGCGAGACGACGGCCATATTCGGTATTATTGGCGGCCTCTGGCGCGACATCGATCCCGAATTCGCCGCGAATATGCAATGGATGCATGAAGAGCAGGGGAGTCCCGGCGGTCTGGGACTCGGCTGGAGTTTCCCGACGATGATCGGGTATACGCAGGCGATGATCGCGCTAGGCGTGAAGGCCAAAGCACCGAAATACGGAAGTGCCTGGTTTCGCAAGACCGGAGTGGTGCTGCGCAACAATATGACGGCGGATCGGGAAACCTATCTGCATCTGATCGCCGGACCGCACCAGTCGCATTACGACTACGATTCAGGCAGCATCATCCTGTGGGGCAAAGGCGCGATGATTTCCGATGACTGGGGCTATATCGGGAAGCATGGCGGTGAGTTTCATAGCTTGGTCGGCGGCGGTGGCGGTTCAATGAATATCCAGGATTTCGCCACTACGCCGGCGTTCGATTACGTCTGCGGGCGCGATGGTGCCTGGCAACGGCAGATCGCCTTTGCCAAGGATCCCAATCCGCTCGGTCCGACGTTCTTCGTGCTGCGCGACTCGCAGGATGCCGACGCCGCCACCTCCTGGCGACTCTGGCTCAAGGCGAAAGCCATTGAAACGAACGCGAACGGCGCCATGGTTGCGATTGAAGACTCTACGGTCGATAACCAGAATGATGCGCCGCAAAACGAAGTCGACCTCCTCTCCAAGGGAGATAATTTCGTCGTCGAGGAAGAAGAAGTTGACGCAAGCCCGAACCGCGTGATGCTCGACATCTTCTTCAACCGGCCTGATCGCGTGAAGCTGACGACAAGTGCCCGTGAGTTCAACGTAGGCCCAGCGAACCTGAATGGCCGCGAAGGCCGGGTTACGCTGAAGCAGACCTGCCTGCAAACGAACCTGCTCGGTCGTAGTATCCAAACAGCGCTTTTATATCCGCGGTTGAAAAAAGAGCCGTCGCCCACCGTGAAGTGGCATGCGGATGGCCACATCGCGCAAGTCGATTCGACGTGGGGTACGGACTACGTTTTCATGGCGACAAAACCCCGGCGCACGACTGAGGTTGATGGAAAAACCTTGTTACCGCTCTTCAAGACCGAGCGCATCGCCGGAAAACCCGGCAACCTGACCCGCAAGCCGGTGGATTGCGATCTGCCCCAGATGGTCGAGAACCATTCCGGGGAGGATATCGTAAATTCGACCTACAAAATTCCCGCTCACTTTGTCGCGCTGCATCCGGCGGAAAAGAATCCCGTAACCGCGGTGTGGCAGAGCCCGGTCAAAGGAACGGTGAAGGTGATGGTGCAATTGAAGGATGGGGACGCGGGAGGAAGCGACGGCATCGCCTTCGAGTTGCGGCAAGGCGCCAAAGTGCTGGCCAAAGGCGTGTTGGAGAATGGCGGCACGCCGGTTTTCGTCTCGGAAATGACAACCGTCGAAAAGGGAGAATTGATCCGGTTAGTGATTCTACCGCGCGAAAGCAACTGGTGGGACACCACCTTGACGGAGATGCTCGTGCGGGAAACCGGGGGTCAACAGTGGAATCTGCGCGAAGCGGTCATGGCCGGAGAAAAACTGGGCAATGATCCGGGGGGCGATCCGGCACAGGCCGTCTGGTGGATTTGTGAAGGCGACGCCGAGAAGTTCGACCCGCGAGTGCAGCGACCAGTGGTAGAAGAATATTCGACAGCGGATCGCCGCATTTCGTTCCAGGGAACGGCGGGCGCGGTGCGGGTTCGGGGCAATACGGTAACCTTGACACTGGGCGCGGAAGGAAAAATACGCTTTGGGAACAAGGTGCTGGAGGCTGACGCGGCAACCAGCCGGACGGAAACGCGGTAACAGGAGAACGTGCCGGTCGGCGCCAGTATCTCATCGTGGGGCAACTCCCGGAATGGCACGCGGACGATTCCGGCATCGACGCGTGTTGTTCCGGTGGGTGAACACGTAATGAACCCTTGCCGCTTCGGGGGCCACTGGAACGCGATCATATACTGGCGTTCGATCATCTCGCTCATATTGACCACCAACGTGCCGGTGCAGATTATTGCACCGGCACGTTCTTATACGAATTGTCATCAGGTAACAGTTGTTTGCCCTGTCATGACGAGTGATCGCTCCGTTGGTTGCGTAAGCCGGCGGCGTGGAACCGCCGGGCATTGGAGAAAGTGGCTAGGCGACATCGGCTCTCAACGACATGCCCGAGCGAAACCGTACGAAATTCATATCGTAAATGAAGGAGATCGCTGCGTGACGGCGAATGACAAGGCAGGCGATCGAATCGGTACCCCACTTTCTACACGCCACCTTTTCAGAGACGCCGCCTAGTGATCGACGATACCCCGTTGTCTTGGCAGATCACGTTCACATACGGAGGATGGTATGATGACACCGCACAGGCAGTATGCCCGCTACCTCATAACCTTCTGCATCTCGGCGTTATGGCTCCTGTTCCATTCCCTGGCCGCACCGGCACAAGCCCAGGGCAGCGGACGCCAACCCGTCCGGTTGATCGTGCCGCCCAGCCCTCCGCCGGCAGGCTATACCCCATCGCGGTTGGTGCAACGCGCCTTACCGGGCGACATCATGCTCACGAACGTTCCGGCGTATAGCTGGTGTTATGGTTTCGGGCATCAACGAAAGCGGCACGTTCGATGCGGGCACCGGTAAAGTGAAATGGGGACCATTCTTCGATACGACCAAGCGAACATTGACCTACCTCGCAAAACCACCGGCAGCGACAAGCGGATCGCGCACCTTTACCGGCGTCGCGTCATTCGACGGGGTCAACGTGGCGGTTAGCGGGACGCGGAGCCTCGCGAAGAAGTAGGCCTACCATACCGTCATTCACCACGACACCCGCTCTCGTCGAGGGCAGGTGTCGTGGCCGTTTCGAACACACGGCGGCGGTGGCACGCGTGACCAATGAACCAAGGTGCGGTGCGGGAGTTACGAGACGGCCACGGTACCGGGTGGAGCGTCGATGATCCACCGCGCTATTCGTCGTCATCGTTCGCATCGTCCTCAGCAGCGGCAACGAAGCGCTCGCTCACGCGGCCGGTGACCGCGGTGGTGGGGGCGAAGATCACTTCACGCGGTTTGCTGCCCTGGCCGGGTCCGACATAGCCGCGTTCCTCGAAGATATCCATCAGGCGGGCGGCACGGGTGTAGCCGATGCGGAACTTGCGCTGCAGCATGGAGGTGGAGGCGTATTTCGTCGTGCGCACGTAGTCCAGCGCTTTATCGAACAACTCGTCCTCCGGTTCGTCGTTGAAACCGCTGTCCTCGTCGCCGCTGCGCATGGCCTCTTCCTCGATGGCCACGATCTCGTCGCTGAACTGCGGCTTGCCTTGTTCTTTCACATGACTGACGATGCGGTTGATCTCCACCTCGGAGACGTAGGCGCCTTGCAGACGCGCGGGTTTGCTGGCGTCAATCGGCTGATAGAGCATATCACCCTGACCGACCAGCCGTTCGGCGCCGTTCATGTCGAGGATGGTGCGCGAGTCCACCTGTGAGGCGACCGCAAAGGCGATGCGCGAGGGGATATTCGCCTTGATGGTACCGGTGATGACGTTAACCGATGGACGCTGGGTGGCAACTACCAGGTGGATGCCGGTGGCGCGCGCGAGTTGGGCAATACGGCAGATAGATGCTTCGAATTCGGCCGCCGCCTGCATCATCAAGTCGGCCAACTCGTCGATGATGATGACGATATAGGGGAGCTCTTCCAGCTTCTCCAGCCGTGACTGCTCATTGAAGCCGACGATGTTGCGCACGCCTTTATCGGCGAACATTTCGTAGCGTTGTTCCATTTCGCGAATGGCCCAGCGCAACAGCCCGGCGGCGTGCTTGGCATCATAGGCCACCGGCGCGATCAGGTGCGGAATATGCTGGAACAAGCTCAGTTCCACCCGCTTGGGGTCGACCAGCAGCAGCTTTACCTGTTGTGGGGTGGCGCGCATGAGAATGCTGCACAGCAAGGTGTTGATGCACACCGATTTGCCGGAATTGGTGGCGCCGGCGATGAGCAGGTGCGGCATGCGCGACAGGTCGGCGCAGCGCGGATGGCCGGTGATGTCGCGCCCCAGCGCGAAGGTCAGGGGCGATTTGCTTTTGCGGAATGCATCGGATTCGATAATCTCACGCAGCTCCACCAGCACCAGTTCGCGGTTGGGCACTTCGATGCCCACCACGCCTTTACCCGGCACCGGCGCTTCCACGCGCACGTCCAGCGCTGCCAGCGACAGGGCGATGTTGTCCGCCAGGTTGGTGATGCGGTTGATGCGTATCCCGGGCGGCGGCACGATCTCGAAACGAGTGACACGCGGCCCGCGCTCCACCCCCACCACCTTCGCCTCGATGCCAAAGCTGGCCAGCGTCTCTTCCAGTGCCAGGATCTTCTCGGTGGTATCGTCCTTCGTCGGACCCGGCGCATGTGGGGTGCAGGTGAGCAACTCGACGGGCGGCAGCGTATACGGACGAGTGCTCTTCGGCGCCATCACTTCGTCGGGCATCTGCAACTGTTCGGGCTGCTCCTTGCTGGGCACCCCCACCACCGGCTCAATGAATAACGGTTCGTCGGGGGGCTGCGGCAGGCGAACGGCGGGCGCCTTGGACCGGGCGACAGCCTCCGCGCGCCGGCGATCGCGCAACTCGGTGTCCTGCAGGGCGGCTACGATACCGCGGCGACGCGCCTCCGCCTCGCGCTGCGCGCGCAACACGAAGGGCCGTGCCACCCAGCGTCCGGCGACATACAGGCCTTTAAAGAGATAGAGCACCAGCATCCACAGCGGGATTTCCGTCACCAGCGAGACGCCGGTGAGACCGATGCCGATCAACACCACCCACGCCACCCCGCCCAGCAACGCGGAGAGACCGCCGGCGATGGCGCCGCCCAGCAAGCCGCCGGCGGTCGTCGCGAAGCGGGCTGGATCCCACGGCGGCGTGTGGCCCAGTTGCAGCAGGCTGATGGTCACCAGATAAATCAGCGAGACGCCGACGGTGGTGAGCGACAACTCCATCCACGCCAGGTGCATGACAAAAGAGATACCGAGCAGGATCAATGCGATGGAGATGCCCCACGCGCCGACGATGCCGAAGCACCACTGCAGGCCGTTGAGCAGCACCCCGCACACCCCGCTGGGGAGCCGCGTGGCAAGCAGCAGCGCGATGCCGAGGGTAATCAGGCCGATGCCGACCATCTCGAAGTTCAGCGGCTTGCGCGCCGCCGGATCGCGCTTCCCCGTCCGGCGTTTGGCGTCGAGGCGGGCCTTGAGTTTTATTGCGGGTTTCGCCGATGTTTTCGCCGCGGGCTTGGTATTCGCCCGATGGGCGGCAGGCGTACTCATGGTTCCTCCGATGATGGACAGGACGTTGCGATCATTATCACCGAGTTAGAACAAACCAGCATCATGGTAGCACGCCTTGCCCGCATCTGCAATGGGAGGGGCGTATTGGTGTCGTCTAACCCGGTTTTGCTCGAGAGCAGGATGCTCCGGGCGAGACTCCGCCCGCACTATTAGCGGATCGAAACCGCGACGCGTTCCCGCAATGAGGACTGTCCTGTCTTGTCTGTTACAGCACACATTGCCACTATTGCAGGTATCCATCGCCGCCCCGTCGAATAGGCGGACGAAGGACGCGTGAGCGAATACCGCGTGTGTTGGCCTGCGGCGGGAAGGGTATATCTGATGCGGCATGATCATGCAGCGCACTGAACACGAAGACAGCGTGATTTCCCACCTGAACGAGCTCCGCACCCGCATACTCTACGGGTTGCTCACGCTGGCGATCGGGATGGTGGTCGCTTGGATGTTGTACCCAACATGCTATGCGTTCCTGTCGAAGGCGGTACAACAGAGCGTGGCGGCACACGGCGGCACGATTATCTTCTCCAATCCCATCGAGCCGTTCATGGTCCGTATGACGGTGTCCGCCGTGCTGGGATTGGTGTTGGCGTTGCCGGTCATTTTGTGGCAGTTCTGGCTGTTCATCCATCCCGGCCTGTTGCCGCACGAGCGCCGCGTCGTGGCCCCGATCATACCGGTAGTGTGTCTATTATTCCTGTTCGGCGCCGCAATCGCTTATGTGATGATGCCAATGATTATGGCGTTTTTCCTGTGCTATACACCTGCGGGAGTGCATCCGCTCATTGATTTTCAGCAATCGATCACCTTTCCGCTGAAGATCATGGTGGCGTTCGGCCTGGGTTTTCAATTGCCGATTCTCGTGCTGACCCTGGTGTGGTTGGGCGTGCTTTCGCCGGCGCTGTTGCGGACACAGTGGCGCACGGCGATCTTCGCCGTCGGGGTGCTGGCCGCCCTCATCACGCCGACAGTCGATCCGCTGAGCTGGGCGCTGCTGTTCGTGCCGCTGGCGGGACTCTACTTTGTAACCCTGTGGTTCGCCGAACGCATTCACCGCGCGGGACGCTCTGCGCCTGCCGGGGAGAGCAGCGACTCATGAGGATACGGTTATGCCGGCAACGGGCGCTGTGGCTCGCTGCCGTGCTGTTATTGGCGATGAGCTGCGGCACGGCCTTCACGACGACTCAGCGGGGGAATCAACTGCTGATCGACGGCGTGCCTACCGCGCTCACCTTCGCGCGCGGCTGCACCGATCCGGCGCAGGTACCCGCCTATCGCAACCTGGGATTCAACACGCTACTGGTGCGGGTAGATTCACCGGGTACGATTGCACTAGAGCGCGTGGACGCGCTGGTTGCCGCCGCCGAGCAGGCAGGCCTGTATCTCTTGATTGAGATCGCCAACGGCAGTTGGTCCTCGGGCCTGCGCGCCAATATCAACAATACGGAATATGCCAGTGGGGCCGCCGAGTTAGTCCACACCGCCATAACCCGCTATGGCAAAGCGCCCCGACTGGTCGGCTGGATGATCAGCACCGTGCAGGAAGGATTGTTACTGCCCGACATCGGCACCTTCGCCAAGTTTCTCGAAGGTAAGTACAGCACCCTGGACCACCTAAACGCCACCTGGTCATACACCTCGCGCTCGGGACGTCTCATCACCTCGAAGATTCCCACCTTCAATGTGCTCACCGAGAAGAATGCGGCAGGGTTGGCGAACAACAATGCCGCGGTGACCAGATTGGTACAGGCGGATATCGCCGAATATCGGATGCTGCTCGCCGCGCGCGACGTCGATTTCCAGCATTATCTGCAAGCGTATTATCCCAGCGTGGCCGAGATCAACCTGGCGTGGCATTCTCAATACGAAGCCTGGGAAAAAATCACTATCGACTCTATCGCCGCGCGCGAGCGCGCAAAACCCGACACGTCGCCCATGTCGCTGTTGGATTATGCCCGTTACCAGGCACTGGCCCCGCGCGTGCTGCTGGAGTGGTGGGTGCGGCAGGTGAAAGCTCTCGATCAAGATCGACTGCTCTTCGTTGGCGGGTATTCCAGTTATCGCATGCTGAGCAATCTGCCGCCTTCGATCAACGGGGTTTTCACGGAATGCTACCCGGATGTGTCCGAGGCGGATGTGGAAAACCACAATCCGCAGGCCATCGACATCGCCCGCCATGGCAACCGCTTCATTGTCTTCGCCGGCGTCTCGACGCGCGACGTGACGGCGACTCAACTCATCAATTATCTCTATATTGCCGTACTGCACGGAGCTGCCGGCATCGGCCTGCGGGAGTGGTCCGCCTTGCAGGACAGCTCTGCGCTGTATACTGCGGCGCAAACGGCGCTGGCCGACATCACGCAACGCAAGCTGCTGGCCCGCGTGCCCGTCCCCCACCTGGCGATCGTCTACAGCCCGTATGCTCCCGGGCGCATCAGCAACGGCCGCACGCCTTACGGCTATCTGCACGGATTTTTGTATCCGGGACCGAGCATGCTCTTTTTCATGTTGCGCCAGGGTACCTGTTACGGCCAGATCGACTACCTGTCGCCGGAAGATCTGACACTGCTGCCACTGACCAGGTATCATGTGCTGTTGATGCCGTCGGTAATCGATCTTCCTGATGCCGCACAACGCATGCTGCTCCCCTACGTGCAAGGGGGCGGCATCGTTGTCGCCGACGTGGGCCTCGCCAGCCTGCAGGCCAACGGCAACTACCTCTATATGCCGCAACCCCTGTTGGAGTTGTTCCGCGTAAAGAACAACGATCCCCGCCTTGCGTCGGTGCGCATGAACCTGGAGGCGTATCGCACCCACCGGCTCTTCCCCCATATGATCGCCGGCATGCGCACCACCGGCATTGCCAACGGGTATGCGGTGGCGAGGATCGGACGGATTACCCCCCTCGCCGGCGCCGACTTGCTGTTCAGCGTGACGGAAACGAAGGGGATTGGCAAGCCGGTCATCCGACCGTACAAACCGCTGGAGATCAAGCCGACGCGCGGCGTCTTTATTGCCAAGCAAGGCGAGGGGTACGCGATCTACGCGCCACTGCCGCTTTACCAGTTGTGGTTGCCGGGCACCATGCTGTTCGAGGTGTTTCACCGCGACCTGTTCAGCCACGGTGCGGAGTTGGAGTTCGAGTGTCCTATCGATTTTCTCCCCATGCGCGCCGCACTGGCGAACTACGCGGATGACAGCGTGGCGATGTGGACGAAGGATCAGTTGGCGCCCGTCGCGCACATCCACAACGCGCCGCGCCGCGTGTATCGGCTGGACGCCGGCGCTTGCGAGATCGCGGAGGGCGGCACCACGCTGCGCGGCGATCTCCCGGGCTACCATCTCGCGGAGCCGCTGCCGCTGCATCTCGATGCCGTGCCTTTTACCACGCGCTTTGCTGTGCGGCAGGTAAGCGCCAAGGGAATGGTCTTCGATCTGGCGGTGGACGAGGAATATGCCGATCGCACCCTCACCCTGCACCTTGACAATGGCGCCTATCCGGTCGCACCCGACTCGCGACACCAGATCACCCTCCTCACCGCCGCCGGGGGAACGGTGCAGGAGGTACAAGCGGACCACAATGGTCGGTTGCGTTTCAGTCTACCCGCCGCGTCGTGCCGCGTCACCATCACCGGCATGGTGACACTGGTAGATATGGAGAAACCGACGTCCGCGCCTGCGGATGACCGTGAGGTGACCATCGACGCAGTGCCGGATGTGCCGGCGCCGCGCTAATCCTACGCCATCGCGTCCACCGGGTGGCCGGACGCCGTCGGCGCCTTCGCCAGGTTTAACCAAAACAGCGGGATAGCGGCCAGCATCATGACCAGACCGCTGGCGAAGAAGGGATAGATCGGGTTATACATGGCCAGCTTGCCGGCGATCAATGGGCCGATGATGGAGCCGATACTGGTCCACGCCAGTACCTTCCCCACTTCGATGCCGCGGGTGGCGTCGCGTGAGTAGCGCTGAATGAGCATCGCCTGAATGGGCACCCAGATGCCGGCGCCCACCAGGTCGTGCAGCAGGAAGATACTCGCTGATGCCAGGAAATGGGGGGTCACGGCACAGACGGCCATGGTCATTCCCTCGACGATCAAACCCCACACGTACCAGCGACGCAAGTTCTTGATCGGCAGGTTGCCGACAATCAACATCGGCAGCCCAATGGTAATACGGTGGATCACCAGGATGATGGCGACGGTGGCGCCGGGTGTGCCGAAGCGCGCGTTGAAAAATATCGGCAGGTAAAAACTGTGACTCAACTGCACCCCGATGGAGAAGAGCGCGCCGGAGATGAGAATCAGCCGCAGGTTGGGGTGCAGATCAAAGCTGAACAACTCGCGCAACGCCATGATGCGCTGTGACGATGGTTGCCGGTGCTCGTGGAAACCGAGCATCCACCACAGCGTGGCAGCGAGCAGCAATCCCCCGCCGACATACAGCGCGACGCGAAAGCCGGCGGTTTCGTCGCCCATTTGCGCGATGATCACCCCGGCCAGCAGCGTGCCCCCCGCCTGCAGCAAATACTCGATGCCGCGAAACTTGCCGATGAAGTTGAGGAAGGCGGCGCGCTGTTCCTCGTAGAGGATGATCGGAAAAATGGTGTCGCGGGTGAGCGCGGCGGTTTCGCGCAACATTTTCAGCATGACCTGCGCCACCCACCCGGACAGTGTCGGCGACAGGCCGGTGGTGATCCCACAAACACCGAGTGCCAGGCTGTAGAGATGCTTGCGGCTCCAGCGATCGGAAAGACCGCCCATGTAAATGCGCGCGAGCACCATCATGCACCCGGCGAAGCCGAAGATGAGCCCCATCTGATCGAACCGGATTCCCTGTCCCTTGAGAAAGAGCGGCAGCACCAGTTCGTAGATGCCGGTGGACAGGCCGCAAAACAGCGCGGTACCGAGTACTACCCAGAGATTCGCATTCATCGATGATGCCCCGAACTGTCGCCGTCGTGCGGCAAACCGGCAGAGTGTACCACGGATGCAAGCGCCGGAGCAAATACGCCAGCCGGCGCCTGCCTGGACATTTTTCGCCTTTTTCCGGAAAGGTGATCCCCAAATCGTCTGAAGGTGATAAAATAGACACGGATTCTGCCCGATGCAACCGCACTCCCGTGAGCTCCGAGGAGGTAAACATGTTTTCCTGGGCCGCGTTACTGGACGAGGTGAATGCGAAACCCGAGTTGCAGCCGGCGTGCGACGCCTTCCTGATGCGCGCGCGCGAGTTGGCAAAGCTGGAGATCGTCCGACGGGTGTACAACCCCGACGAGATCGCCTCGCTCCGCTCGCTCGACAAACGCGGCGCCGACCTGAATTCGGGGATATCGGGACCGTATGCGCTGGCACAGTCGGACGCCAACTCCTGTGGCATGCTGGCGCAAGACGAGTTGCCCACCCTCGCCGCCGCCTTCCGGTTGTCCGGTACGGAGAGCTATCGCACCCGCGTGATCGCGCAGTTGGACGAGATGGCAACCTGGCAACCGTTGCAGCGCGCGGGTTGGGCTGAAGACGGCAACGCGTCGGACGGCAATGACGGCAACTGGCTGGGCACCGGCTGGGGCATCCGCGCCATTGCCGACGCACTGGAAATAATGCCGCCGGCGTCGATTCCCGACGAACTGCGCGCCCGCCTGGAGGCGCTGCTGGCCGCGGAAATCGCCGCCATTGTGCAGGACTGGGAGGAACAGCGCCCGTGGTTTGTGCAGTTCGACAACCCGCGCACCACGGAATGGGTCGTGCCCACCGAAGGACTGGTGCGCGCATGCCTGGTGCTGGGACCGTCGCGGTATCCTGACGCGTATACGCTGGGGGTGGCGAATCTGATGCGCGCGCTGGATGCGCACGGCGCCTCCGGTGAGTTTGAGGAAGGGCTCTCGTATGCCGGGGTTACCGCCATCTCGCTGCTGCACGCCGCGCGCCCGCTGGCACTCGCCGGTGATACCCGCGCGCTGACCCATCCGTTCCTGGCGCGCTTCCCCACCTGGTACGTGCATCACCTGCAACCCGACGAAATGCTGATCAATGCCTTCGACGCCGGCAACAGCGCGCGCGGGATGGACTCCCGGCTGACCTCGCTGCTGTCGTTGCTGGCGGTGTGTACCAACAGTCCCGTCGCCCGCTGGGCGGTGTCGCACTACTTCCGCTCACCCTCCTCCGACATCGCGGGATTATGCGCGCGCACGCTGCCCGCGGTGGGAGCGGACGCCGCCCCGCCGCTGTTCGCGGCCTATGAGCGCGCTACCCGCGTGAATTGGCGCAGCGGCTGGCAGCAGGATGCCAGCAGCGTCTGGGTGCGCGGCGGGCATGAAACCGACCAGCACGACCACCAGGACCGCGGACACGTGAACTTCATCGCCCACGGTAAACCGCTGCTCATCGAGGCCGGCGCTCCGCCCACCTACGCGCTCAAATACTACCGGAGCCACTATGCGTCCGGCGCCGGCCACAACGTGCTGCAACTGGGCGTTACCTCGCCCGCGGAATCCGACCATCCCACTGCATTCCTGCTGCCAGCCGGCTGGCAACGGCGCGGCCGTATCGCCCCCATCACCGTCGACCGACTGGACCAGTCAGGCGGACAACTCACCGTAGACGGCAGCGAGTGCTACGAAGGTCTAACCCAGTGGCGCCGGCACGTCGGCTGGACCGCGGATTCGTTGGAGGTGATCGACGAGGTGAAGCTGCCGGACACCCAGCCGCAAGTGCTGCTGTTCCGTTGGCACCTGGCCGCCGAAGAAGCGGAAGTGGTGGAGGAAGCCAATGGCCGTTTCACCGTGCGCTGGCCCGATGCCACCCTCACGCTGGAAGCCTCCGTGCCGGCGCAGGTGATGCTCGAAAAGATGCCCGACCATACGCTGGACCCCTTCCGCTACGACCACCAGCACACCTGCGTGGTGGTGCGCACGCTGGCGCCCGCCAAAACGTTGACGCTGACGACACGGATGGTCGCGATGGATTAAGCGAGGCGCGGAACCCCTCCCCGACATGGGGAGGGGTGTTTTTACAACGGCAACAACAGTTGCGCCTGCCGCGGCACTCGCATCCACCCGTTCCGGGACGTGATTACCCGGATACTGACCGTTGTGCTGCTCGCTTGTCAGGACTGTTCGCTACTCTCCTACCGTGGTAACTCATTCAGCAGCAGCGCGCAGGATATGAAGCTGGCCATAGCCCAGCCATGCGGCACAGCCCAGTGGCCCATAGTCTGGCTTCCAATGAGTTCGGGCAACAGGCCGGTGGAGGTGCCGCGGGCGATCACCACGCGCAGGTAATACTCGGCGCGTTTACGGTATACAGCGGCGCGGTCGGGGTCGCAGTCGCGATGCCAGGTAGCCAGCCGCAGCAGTACGCGCGCCAGCCACAGCGTGTTCACACCGCCGGCGCTGCCGTCGCGGTAGTCGTCACCCTCGTGGCGAATGATGGCGTCGCCTTCCGGCAGGTGTTTGGTCAGCCGTTTCGTGATTACCTCGACCATGCGTTCCACCATCTCACGCTCCGCCGGCACGTCCAGCGAAAGCAGGTTGAACGGATCGAACAGACCCAGCATACTGGAATCCACGCCCCAATCCAATGTGCCGCCATTGGTGAAGCCGCGAGCGAAGTACTCCCCGTTCCAGCATTCGGTGAGCAAGACGGTTTTGATGCACGCCGCCGTCGCGCGCCAGGCGGTCGCACGATCGTTCTGGCCGCGCGCCTCTGCCCATTGCGCGGCCGTACACAGCGCCGCGTAAATGGAGGCATTGGAATAGCTAAAGCTGCCGCGGAACTTTTCCCACAGGTCGAACGCCTGGGTATGCAGCCCGTTGGCGCCCAGCGCGGCGGTCAGGTAGTCGATGGCCTGTTCCACCACCGTCCAGTACCGCTCGTAAAAACCAGGACGCTCGTGCGCCGACAGACGCCCGACATGCACGCCCAGCGCAAAGATCATCGAGCCTGTCTGGTCGATCTGGATGGAATCGAGGAAGCTGCACCAACCCGGACCGCGCTCGCCGTTGGCCCAGTAGCGCTGTTCCCAGTAGCCGGCGGTATGCTGAGTGGCGCGCGCCCACTCGAAAAAACGTTCGACCATGTCGGGCAAGCCGGCCTCTTCCAGCGCCAGCACCACCTCGGCGGCGTCGCGTGGCCACACGAAACCATAACCGCCGCACAACTCGAAGGACGGATCAAATTCCGGCGCGGCGAGGAACGAACCGTATTGCGCATCGTATATCAGGCGCGTCGCCAGCAGCGACCGGTAATACACCTCTGTGAGTTGCGCATCGAGCTGCACCGGTGCCGCGGTCGAGAGCCAGGCGTCCCACCAGTGATCAGTTTCCTCGAAAAGCGCCGCGAAACCCCGCGCACGATGCGCGTCCAGTTGTGCCAGCGCAGCCGGCTCACTATCGGCGGCGGAGATGATGAATACCCGCTCCATCTCCTCGCCCGGCGTCAGGCGATAGTTCCAGGCATATGCAGTGTCCACATCGCCCAGCTCTTCGCGCTGGTTCGACAGGCGTCCATCCCGCATATCGGCGTTCGCGCTGTTGCCCGAATTCGCCTTGCCGATCTGCGTGGCGTCCGGTGCATCGCCCCCCATGGCGAAAACAAGGTCGCGCCAGTATTGCACCACCGCCCCCCGGTCATCCAGGCGGCGCGCGCTGTTCTTGCGTCCCATCTCACCCAGCCGCAGATACAGGTACTGCAGCAACGCGCCTTCCTGCGTTCTCGTGCCCACGTTCCGCAGCGCGAAACGGCGCACGAACACATCGTGCCGGGGATGCACCAGATCGGTGATGCGCAGCGCCAACCCGGCTTCCGGATTCAGTAACTCGGTGACCAGGATATTCCGCCGCGGCACATAAGATTGCCGCGACTGCCAGGGGTGCTCATACGTCCAGGTAAAATACCCCTGCCCCGGCACACCCAGGTAGATGGCGGGCATCCCTTCCTGCATATTCTGCGGATAATCGATGTGCGGATAAAAGAACGACATAATCTCGCCCGCTGCCCCCAGGGTGACCAGCGTGTGCGAGTTGCCCAGCACGGCGTTCGGTTGATAGACAGCCATGTTTCCTCCTCGAAAGACCGAGGTTAGTATTTCGGTGTGACGGGATGTCTTGTTATCATGCGGCGGATGCTCGTATCAGGATGGGTAAAAGACGCGCAAATTGCCCAGGCGGCCCACAATGGGCGCGCGGAACGTTTTGCCGCGCAGCGTGGTGACGACACCCCAGATGCCGACGACGACATTACAGGCGATCACCAGTAAAATCGCGAACAACCCGAGTTGGACCGGCCGGGCAATAGTTCCCCAGAATTGCACGACGACCTGCAAGTTCTCGCTACTCGGGTAGGTGAGCTTACCAACCACCCAACGCAAATCATCCCGGTTGATCCAGCGAAGCAGCAAGCCGATGCACAGCATGCTGCCCTGGCTGAACAACTGCCACCACATCGCCTGCAGACCATGATAGGCAAGATATGGCCGGCGGCGGACAACAGCGACAAACTCCACCAATCCGAGGATGATGCCCAGCGGATTGATCAGGATAGTGAACAGCGTGAACGCCGCCATCAGGCGTTCGCCGGTGCCTGGCGCCGGCAAGCGCGGTGGTGTGGTTGGCAACATCATGCGCTCCATTGCACGCCGAATCGCGGCGCGGTGTGATCATGGCGATACGGACATTGCGGACCGAGCGCCGCACCAGCGCGACGCCGGGGATCAATCGGCATAAAACCGACCACGCACACCTTACCCGTTTTTCGCCGCGATTATGCCCGTGCAGGCAAGCGCGGAGGTGGAGAAATAGCCGTGCACGACGCCCATCCCATCGAGCGACCCCCGTACTGCCCCACAAAACGAGCGGCGGGTGACAGTTCCTTGACGCTCCGCGCGCTGGAATGATACACTAAGCCGATTTATTCGCACATCCACCGATGATGACAGATTCACACTAACGGAGGCATTCCATGGCGAGCACCGCCGATTTCAAAAACGGATTGACAATCGAACTGGACGGTGAAGTCTATCAAATCGTCGAATTCCAGCATGTGAAACCGGGTAAAGGTGGCGCATTCGTGCGCACCCGTATGCGCAACATGCGCCTGGGTACCACGCTGGAAAAAACCTTCCGCGCGGGCGAACGCATCGATGTCGCGCATGTAGAGCGCCGCACCCTGCAGTTCCTCTACCAGGGGGACGGCGAGTATGTCTTCATGGACAACGAAACGTTCGATCAAGTAACGCTGACCGCCGAACAGATTGGTCCGCAGGTCAAGTTTCTCAAGGATAATTCCGACGTGCAGGTGGTGTCCTTCGACAACCGCGTGCTCGGCGTCGAACTGCCCGACACCATCGAAGCGCGTGTGGTGCAGACCGATCCGGGCTTAAAGGGTGACACCGCGTCGGGCGGTTCCAAGCCGGCCACCATCGAGACCGGCGCCGTGGTGACGGTGCCCCTTTTCATCAACGAAGGCGACATGATTCGGGTTGATACCCGCAGCGAGAAATACATCGAACGCGCCTGACAGGCCGGAACAACGGATGGGAGCAATAACCGTGGCTGCAGCATTCCAGGTTAACGATGTCGAAGAACTGCTCACCCTGATGGAGCAATGGGGCATCGCCGAGGTGCATCTAACCGTCGAAGGCGACACGCTGGATCTGGTGCGCGCCGCCCCGCCGGTGCATGCTCATGCGGCGGTTGACCATGCGACGCCGGAAGCGGCGTCCGTCGAGGCGGAAGAAACCGAGCCGGTGGTGCTCCATGCGCCCGCAGTGGGCGTTTTTCATCTGGCAGTGCGCGGTTTCCCGCAGGGTTCGCCTCACCCGGGTGACCAGGTGCAGGCTGGGCAGATCATCGGCACCATCGAATTAATGCATGTTCCCAGCGATCTAATCGCCCCTGTATCGGGTACAATAGAAGGGATATTGGCCGATGACGGCGCCGGCGTCGAGTACGGCCAACCGCTCATGGTCATTCGTCCATTCGAGGAGGTGAGTGAAGATGAAGCGGGAATGTTGCCACCCCCGCGCTAGTCGCGGGTTTGCGGCCTTGATCGAGATCCTCGTGGTCGCGGCGCTGATTGTCGGCGGCATCGTCATGTATCTCAACTTCTCCGGCGGCTCGAAAGCCACCAGCGATACTATGCGCGCGTTGGACAATGCCAACAGTCCGAATGATCCGACCGCGCCGCATTCTATCCCCGGTATGGCTGTCCGTAAAGCGCGGAGCACGCAGTGCCAGGAGAACCTGCGCCAGATTCGCATGTTGGTGATGACGGCGCGCAACGAAAGCGAGACGGGATCCGTGCCTCCCACGTTGCAGGCGGTACCTGATTCTGCGCAGATTCGCTTTTGTCCGGTGGGGAAGGTGGAATACGAATATAATTCCGCCTCCGGCGAGGTACAGTGTCCCTTCCCCGGACACGAACGATTCTGAGGAGTACCGTGGACTATACCTTGCGCCGCGCCACCCCGCGTGACTTCCTGGGTATCGCCGCGCTGGATCGGTTGGTGTGGACCGGTGAGCATGACCGGTTTATTCCGGATGGCGAGCACGTCTGGCGCGTATGGTGTGAATATGCGCGCGTCTGGGTGGCTGAGACGGCTATGTTGCCCCCCGGCGCGTGGGGCGCCATCGCTGGTGCGGCACTGCTGTTTCCTACCAAGGATCACGAACTGTTTTTGCATAAAATTCTTGTCCATCCCGCGTGCGCAGGCTATGGCATCGGCACGCGGCTGCTCTGCGAGGCATTGACCGGCGCCGACGCAACGGTGCTGCTGACGGTCAATCCGGCCAACACCCATGCGCTGGCGTTGTATCGCAAATACGGCTTCACCACCCGCGCGGAGATTGCCGGTTACTACCGACCTGAGGAAGACCGCCTGTTGCTGGAATGGCGGCCAAGCTGACCGACCGACCCCACCCGCGGCCTGCGCCGCGGGATAAAGAGAAGGAACGACTGTGTTCAAAAAAATCCTCGTTGCCAATCGAGGCGAAATCGCCGTCCGCATCATCCGGGCCTGCCGCGATCTGGGCATTGCCACGGTGGCCATTTATTCGCAGGCCGACGCCAATGCATTACATGTCAGGCTCGCGGATGAATCGGTGTGCGTCGGCCCTCCGCCCAATCGCGACAGCTACCTGAATATCCCGAATCTGGTCACCGCGGCCATTATCACCGGCTGCGACGCGGTACATCCCGGGTATGGCAACCTGTCGGAGACGGTGTCGTTCAACGAAAACTGCGAGATCGCCCGGCTGAAGTTCATCGGCCCGCGCCCGGACACCATCGAACGCATGCAGGACAAGGCGATGGCCAAGCAATTAGTGGCCCGGTCGGGCGTGCCGGTGATCCCGGGCACCGACGGCGTGCTACTGAACGAAGCCGAAGGGATCAAGCTGGCACGGCGTTTCGGTTATCCGGTGATGATCAAGGCCGCGGCGGGTGGCGGCGGGCGCGGCATCCGCATCGTGCGCAATGACGAGGAATTCATGCGCAATCTGCCGCTGGCACAGGCGGAGGCACAAGCTTCCTTCGGTCGTCCGGAAGTCTACCTGGAGAAATATATCGAAGAGCCGCGCCACATCGAAATGCAGATGCTGGGTGACGAGCACGGCAACGTGGTGCACCTGGGCGAGCGCGATTGCACGATTCAGAAAAAATCGCACCAGAAGCTCATCGAGGAATCACCTTCGGTGGCCATTACCGCCGTCCAGCGCCAAAAAATCGGCGATGCCGCGGTGAAAGCCGCCAAGGCCATCGGCTACACTAACGCCGGCACCATGGAGTTCCTGCTCGACAAGCAGGGGCACATGTATTTCATGGAAATGAACACCCGCATTCAGGTCGAGCATTGCGTGACCGAGATGGTCACCGGCATCGACCTGGTGAAACAGCAGATTCTGGTCGCCGCCGGCGAAAAATTGCCGTGGACGCAGAAAGAGATCAAGCTGAGCGGCCACGCCATCGAGTGCCGTGTCAACGCCGAAGATCCCAACCGCAACATGATGGCCTGCGCCGGACTGGTGAAAAACTTCTATGCCCCCGGCGGACCCGGCGTGCGCGTGGACAGTCACCTGTATTCCGGCTACGAAGTGCCGTCCTACTACGACTCATTGCTGGCCAAAGTTATCTGCTGGGGCAAAGACCGCCCCGAGGCCATCGCCCGCATGAAGCGCGCGCTGGGTGAGATGCAGGTTGACGGCCTGCCCACCACCATCCCGCTCTTTATGAAAATTCTTAGCGACGACGAATTCCTCGCCGGCACCTTCTCGACCGACTTCGTCCCGCGGAAATATCACACCTGACATGGATCGGCTCGGACGGAGCCTCGCACTCACACCGTATGACGCGGCGTGACATGGCGCGACGGGGATAATTTATGAATAGAACACAACGACATATGGGGCGTGAATTAGCCCTCCAGTGGCTTTTTCAGATCGACGTTGGGCATCTGCCGCCCGAAGAGGTGATGGCTACCGTTCCCGAGGAGATCCTGGATGAAGAGGACGAGGGAACGGCGCAGCGCGTCGCATTGGAAGAAGAGGGCGTGGGCTTCGCCCAAAAGCTCGTGCACGGTGTAATCAACGACCGCCAGCGTATCGATGAGATCATCGAGAAATACGCCAAAGGCTGGCCTATCGACCGCATGGCCGCTATCGAGCGCAACGTGCTGCGCATCGCGCTCTGTGAAATACTCAATATGGCGGACATCCCCGCCAGCGTCTCGATCGATGAAGCGGTGGAGATCGCCAAGCACTTCGGTACTGACGATTCCGGCAAATTCGTCAACGGCATTCTCGGCGCCTTCATGCGTGCCGAGCGCAGTGAGCCTGAGCGCGCGTAAGCGGGAACGAAGCCGTCACGGCACGGAGGCACAGAGAACACCTCTCTGTGCCTCCGTGCCGTCGTGGTGCAAGGCGTCATGGTTGCCTCACGACGCGAAAATCGGCTACAATGGACTATCCCTGGGAGGAAGACGGACCGATGAGCACCTTACAAAATACGTCCTTTCGCGCAGCGATTGACCGCATTACCCCCTACTCACCGGGAAAGCCGATCGAAGAGGTCGCCCGCGAGCTGGGATTGGACCCGAAGACGATCATCAAGATGGCGTCGAATGAGAATCCGCTGGGCCCGTCGCCGCTGGCGGTGGAGGCGATGCGCGAGCATCTGCTGGACATCCGTCTCTACCCCGACACCGACGGCTACGCGTTGCGCCAGGAGCTGGCGGCGCGGCTGGGCGTCACGGCGGATCAGGTCAGCATCGGTCGCGGCAGTGACGAGATCATGCACTTCCTCTCTATTGCGTACCTGGAGCCGGGTGACGAGGTGGTGATGGGCGATCCGCCCTTCAGCATGTATGAGATCAGCACACTGTTGATGGACGGCAATCCGGTGAAAGTGCCGTTGAATAATTTCGCGCATGATCTGCCGGCGATGGCCGACGCGGTGACCGAACGCACGAAGATCATTTATGTCGCCAATCCGCATAATCCGACCGGGGCGATGAATACCAAAGCCGAGATCGATGCCTTCCTGGCGCGCGTGCCCGAGCGCGTGATCGTGGTGCTGGACGAGGCGTACTGCGAATACGTGGTGCGCGACGATTACCCCGACTCGCTCGATTACGTAAAGGCCGGACGCAACGTGATCGTGATGCGCACCTTCTCGAAGATTTACGCGCTGGCCGGTCTGCGCATTGGCTACGCCATCTGCAGCCGCCCGGAGGTGATGCAGGCGCTGGGCCAGGTGCGTGAGCCGTTCAATACCGCCAACCTGGCGCAGTGGGCGGCCATTGCCAGTCTGAACGACCCCAACCAGGTGACGCGCAGCCGTCAGGTGAACGAAGACGGCAAGGCCTTCCTCTATGACCAGCTTACGCGCATAGGGCTGCCGTACGTGCCGACACAGAGCAACTTCATCCTGCTCGATACGAAAAAGCCGTGCCGCGACGTCTTCGCCCGCTTGCTGCGCGAGGGCGTCATCGTGCGCACCGGTGACATCTTCGGTTACCCCACCATGATCCGCGTCACCGTCGGCGCCGCCGAAGAGAACGCCCGCTTCATCGCCACGCTGGAGCGCGTACTGGCGAGCATCGCGTAGTCCGGCGCACCTATACTGACAATGATCGGACCGCCGGGAAACAGCCGGCGGTCCGATTGTTTGTTAGCCGGCTTCCGCGGCATAAATCGATTCCCCCCGCGTCTCGCGCAGGAAAAAGGCGCTGACGAAAGCGATGCCGATTAGCACCAGACAGAGGGTAAAGATGGTAAGGTAGGCCTGCGGTGGGTAGACAAGGTGACCGGCCACATGGACGGCGCCGGCTTTGAAGTGATCCATGATCGCTCCGGTGATGGTACTCAACACGGCGACCGCCAGGTAGCAAGCACCGTTGAGCAGCCCGATAGCGGTACCCACCGCGTTGGGCGGATTCAACTCTTTCATCATCGCATTGCCCACCGGCGAATTATACAGCGACAGCGCCAGCAGCACGTAACAAACGAGGAACCAGCCGCCGCGCACACCGAGCAGGATGAAGAGCAGAAACAGCGCCATGCCGGAAAAGGTGAAGACGATGGAGAAGATTATCAACGGCTTGCGCCGGTCGCCGAACAGGCGTGGGAGGAAGCCGCCTACCAACCCCAGCGTCATTGTTACCAGCATCATAATAAAGGTCATCGACGATGCCAGCATCGGCGACAATCCGGCATAATCCTCCAGGAATTTCTTGCCGATGGTCGCTTGCATGAGAAAGTAGACGGCAAAGTTGAGCGGACCGGTGATGAGCATGGGAATCGAGTAGCGATTCCGCAGCACCGCGCCGAGATAAAGCGATGATGATTGCCGGGCATGATGCTCCACGTGATCGGTACGGCGGAACAGTGCAACGGCGGCGGCCAGCGCCAGCACGCTCAGCATGCTGATGGCAAGCATCGACAGCTTCCACCCCCACGCGTGCGCCATGCGCTCGAAGGGCAACGTGCCGACCAGCCCGCCGGAACAACCGATGGCCATCGAGATGCCCAGCAATCCCGGAAAGAGTCGCGGGGTGAAGAGGATATCGAGCGCCTTGACCACGCTGATGAACGCCAGACTCGAGCCCAACCCCACCAGCGCCCGCGCGGCATACAGCCACGGCAGCGAGGGTGATAGCGGGAAGAGCAACCCCCCCACGCTGATCAACAATCCACCCGCCAGCATGATGCGCATTGGGCCGAAGCGGTCGTTCAACACCCCGACGATAAGTTGCATGCCGCCGTAGATGTAGAGGTAAATCGCCCCCAGCAGCGTGACTTGCGTCGCGTTTGCGTTGAAGGCAGCCTGCAATTCATTGAAAATGGTGCCCGGCACCGCCACGCGATGAAAGTAGGCGAAGAAGTAGATGACGTTCATGCACAGCAGAATCGCCACTTCGACGCGGCGTCGTTGCAAGAAGTCGGAGGTGCGTTGCGCGGTGACAGTGAGATCGATGTACATGCCGTTTCGCCGCCGGAAGGATTGCAGACTCCCCTATCCTACCAAATCGCTTGTGCGAAAGCAAATGGGACGGAACGACGAGTGGATTGGAGAGAATGCGATTATACCAAACCGCAAGCTTCCATGCCGTTTGGCAACCGCTGCCGGACCGATATGGGAGCGACCGACATCGCCCGGCCGCCCCCTCCTCTTGTCATCCGGTTCCCATGCGATCCGGCTACGCGCCGAACTTTTCCGCGCGCAAGTTAAAGCTGGTGAGCAGCTTCATCACGTCCTTGCCGGTGATGCGGTTGATGCTGCCGGAGGCGCTGGGGCGTTCGCCGAAGCTGGTCACGCTGTCGGTGCGGACGTGCGGGCCCCAGATCACGATGGGCAGCGGTTCGCCGGTGTGGTCCTTGGCGGCGACCGGGGTACTGTGGTCGCCGGTCACCGCGAGATAGGTATCACTGACGTGCTCAACGACATATCCCACCAGGCGGTCCAGCTTTTCGATGGTCTCTACCTTGGCGCGGGCGTTGCCGTCATGGCCGGCGACGTCCGGGCTTTTCAGATTGCACAGGACAAATGGGTGCAATTCCAACGCTGCCACCACCGCCTTTGCCATGGCGATCTCGTCGGTGGTAATGTCGCCGGTCGCTTCAGGCACGTCGATGACATCCATCTCCAGATATTTGCCAATGCCCTTCACCAGGCCCACTTCCACCACCATGGCGCCGGAAAAGCCATAGCTTTCCGCGAATGGGGGCAGATCGGGCGCACCGCCGGCGCCACGCGGTAACGCGATGTTGGCCGGATTCAGCCCCTCTGCTTCGCGCGCCTTGTTCACCGGGTGATCCTTGAGAATCTCATACGACTTCCGCACGAACCAGTTAACCAGTTCGGCGGTTTGCTGACTGGCGGAATCGCTGCCATGCGCCTCATGCGGCTGTTCACCTTCCACGTGCGGGTCGGCGTCGCTGACATGCGGGCCCAGGCCGGGACCGCGGATGATGAGCGCCGCGCGATGGGCCACCGATTCCTTGAAGAGGAAGGTGAAGCCGTCATGTTCAAGGCCGTTCAAGGCCGCGGCGAGTTGATCGGTGCCAGACGAGATGCGCCCCGCACGGCGGTCGATGATGCGCAGTTGGTCGTCCACGGTAGAAAAGTTGACGCGGAAGCAGACATCGCCGCGTTTCACTTCCATGCCGATGCCCAGTGCCTCAAAAGGCCCGCGACCGGTGTAATACTTATACGGGTCAAAGCCGAGGATCGCCATATGCGCGGTATCGCTGCCCGCACGCACGCCGACGGAGATGGGATCCATCAAGCCGTTCTCCCCCTCGCGCGCGAGGCGGTCCAGATTCGGCGTCACTGCCGCTTCGATCGGGGTGAGTCCCTCCAACTCGTCCACAGGCCAATCGCCCATGCCGTCGCCAATGATGATCACCGCTTTGCCTAGCTCTGCCATGCTCTCCTCCAGGATATTAACGTTCGGTGACTGTTGTTCCCCGTTCGACGAGGAAATTCCTTTTTCGCATGGCAGGAAAGGCGTGAGAAGCTGTCATCCCCCCATGCACAGCACGATTGATACGATCCACGCTGTTTCGCGTGGGCGTCCCGCCCGCATTAGGCACCCGTGGCCCAAGGTTTCCGTGCTGTGGATAATTCGGCAGCGTTTTTCCTGCTCCTGTCTTCACAGCACGGCAGAAATAGTGTATAATTTTTTGCAACGCACCACATAGCAGGGATAGTCGTCGTTTCACATTACAGCCATGACTACCGCAACCGTCACAGCCATGCTCAGCAATGAGCAGATGTCGCGTTTCACCGGGTATCCGGTCACGCTGCCGGCATTCGAGGGGCCGCTCGATCTGCTCCTCTACCTCATCCGCCGGCAGGAGATCGATATCTATGACATCCCTATCGCCGCCATCACCCGGCAATTCCTCGACTACCTGGCGCTGATGGATGCGCTGGATATCGAAGTCGCCGCCGATTTCCTCGTAATGGCCGCCACGCTGATGGAGATCAAGTCACGCCTGCTGTTGCCGCGTCCACCCGCCATGCTGGAGGAAGAGGAGGAAGCGGAAGATCCACGCGCGGAGTTGGTGCGCAAGTTGCTGGAGTATCAGCAATACAAATCGGCGGCGGGTGAACTGCAACGCCGCGCGAGCGAACAACAGCGCATCTTTTCACGCTCCGCCATCGTACCGAGCCTTGACTTTCTGCGCCCGGAACCGGCGCTAAGCGGCGAGGGGGATGCCTTCAGCCTGTGGGCGGCGTTGCAGGAAGTGCTGGCGCGGGTTGAAACCGCCGGCCCGGCTATCCGTGAAGTCGTGCGTCCCAAGCTGACCATCCGCCAGCAAATGCTGCATATCCTCAAGCTCCTCGACGCTTCGCCACAGGGTGTGTCGTTCATCAGCCTGTTCAGTAGTGACACGGACGCCGTGTTGCGTACACGCACGGAGGTGATCATCACCTTCCTCGCCATGCTGGAGTTGATGCGGCTGCACCGCATCACCGTGCGACAATCGGAACTGTTCGGCGAGATCCTGGTGCGGGCGGTGCCGGTGAAGACGGTGACGGTGGATTAAGCCGTCCTCGCTGAAGTGCCGCAGGCGGATCGATCCTATTCACCACCCGATACAGCGCGCTGTGCCGCTGTGATGCATCGTCATATTCGGTGTAACGCGGCCGGATTACGGATAGAGCCACTCGCCGGTGCTTTCGTCTTCGAGGATAATCGCGTCAAACGGGCACGACTCAGCGGCTTCCCAGATGGTATCGTCGTCTTCACCGTGCAGATCGATCACCACCGCTTTATCCGAGTCGTCGAGTTGAAACACCTTCGGTGCAATGACGACGCACGATCCCGCGCCCTTGCATAACTCCCGATCCACGCGAACTTTCATCGCGGCCTCCTCGTATGCGCTGATCAGCTTTCTCGCAGTCTAGGGGCATTCCTTGCCGGCGTCAAGGCGGCTTTGTCGCATGCGTCATGCAGCGGGCGGCTGCCGCCGGCCGCCGGTGAGGACGAGGAAGTTCGCGAGCAGTTGCAACCCGGCATCAGTGAGGATCGATTCCGGGTGAAATTGCACGCCTTCCACGTGGTATTCTCGGTGGCGGACGCCCATAATCTCGTCTTCCGCCGTCCACGCGGAGCGTTCCAGGCAGGCGGGTAGCGAGGCGGGAGCAATGACCAGCGAGTGGTAGCGGGTGGCTTCGAAAGGATTGGGCAAGCCGGTGAAAATCCCGGTATTGTCATGCAGGATCGGGGAGGTTTTCCCGTGCATCAACCGCGGCGCGCGCACAATCTCACCGCCAAACACCTGGCCGATGCTCTGGTGCCCCAGACATACTCCCAGCACGGGGATGCGTCCGGCGAATGCCTCAATGGCCGCGCAGGAGATGCCGGCTTCACGCGGCGTCTTCGGTCCCGGCGAAATCACCAGGTGGTCCGGCGCCAGGATTTCCAGCTCTGCCAGCGTGATTTTATCGTTGCGAAAGACCCGCGGCGTCACGCCCAGCCGGCCAAAAAATTGCACAATATTGTAGGTAAAGGAATCGTAATTGTCGATCAGTACCAGCATGCGTCCCCCGATCAGGCACGATGATGCGCCATTATACACCAGGCATCCGACAGAAGTCCAAAGATCCACCTCCTCCGGCTGGGTAACAACTACAACCAACCCTTGCGGTGAAAGAGCCAGATCTCGATGAAGGTGATGATGAGCAGCGCGAGCAACACCAGTTGACCGCCGTAGGGTGCGGGCGAATTGATGAACAGCCCGTGCAGGTTCATGCCGAAGAAGCCGGTAATGAGCGTTGCGGTCGCGAGTACGGTAGCGGCGACGGTCAGGCGCTGCATATTCTGATTGAGGCGGTTTGCCAGCGACGATTGGAAGGCGTCCAACGAACCGGAGAGCATGTCGCGATAAGTATCGACAAAATCGGTCAAGCGCAACACATGGTCGAACACGTCCGTGAAGTAGGCGCGCGTCTGTTCCGACCTGGTGAAGATGTCGCCGTCCTCGCCATCGCGGATCAATTCGTTGAAGGCATCACGCATCGGTCCGAGAATTTTCCGGATGCCCAGCAGGCTGCGCCGCAACTCAAAAATGCGCCGTAATACCGCCTGATCCGCGTGCGCGAAGACGGTGTTGTCGATATCGTCGATCTCGTCGCCTATCTCATCGATGATCGGGAAATAGCTGTCCACCATCCCGTCGGCGACCAGGTAGAGCAGAAAGGTCGGTCCCGGGTGCATCAGTCGTCCCGCTTCCCATCGCTGGCGTACCTGCGTGAGGACCGAGATATTCCCCCGGTGGCTGGTGATCAGGTAGTTGGAACCGATGAACAGATCAACTTCCCGCGACTCGATTTGTCCATCTCCCGGCAGAAAATCGATGGTGTGGAGGACAACGAAGAAGTAGGTCGGATAACGATCGACTTTGGCGCGCTGTCGCTGGTTACGCACATCTTCCAACGCCAGCGGGTGGAATTGAAATGTTGCCGCCAACCACGCCAGTTCGTCCTCGGTGGGAGTATCGAGGTCGACCCACACCAGCGTGTCGGGTTGCGCCAGCAAGGGAGCGACGGCATCGGGGGCAATCGTTTCGATTGCCCCCGACGCCGGTTGGTAATGTTCACAAAGTAACATCGGATGTCACTGGGCACTGCGGGCCTGCGTGGCGCCGGGTTGCGTCGCGCGGGAGCGCAGGTTCACCGACCCGAAGGCGGGATTGAACTCGAGGTTGCCGCCCATCAGGTCGCGCCATACAGTGGCTGGCACCATGGTCCGGTTGGCGACGAGCAACACCGCGTGCCCGATGGCGGTCGGCTTGCCATCCACCAGCGCGATATCCTTGCCGATAGTGAAGGTATAATCGTGCGCATCGATGGTTGCTGTTGCCTGTTTTCTCCCGCGTTCCCACTCCAGCGAACCGCCGGTGTTTTCGACCAGCGCGCGCAGCATCACCATCGTGCGACCTTGATGGACGAACGGTGCGGCAGAGCACAGCAGCGGTTTCCCGTCAAGCACTACCGTCAACTCGGATCCGCGTACCGCGCGGCGGGTGACGGGCACGGGTGCCGGAGTGGATGCGACCGGACTGGACACCAGCACCGGAACGATCAGCACATGCTTTGTCGCGGGTGGAGTCGCCGGTGTAATTTTCATCTCCAATATCCGATTGTCAGTCGGGACAGCCTTAGTTGCGACTGGCGTTTTGGCGGCTTTCGGCGTGCCGACCGCGATAGCTGCCTGCTTCTTCGGCGTCATGGTGGGCATCGTTGCGGTGGTCGTGGCCGTCGGCACAGCTTCCGCGCGTGGTTTGGACGCGGGGAGAGTGATAGTAGCGAGCTTCGGCTGCACCGCCGTCGGCGACGCGGTGACTTTCTGCTCGGTGACCAGTACGGGTTTTGTCGCCGGGGTCTGCTTGGTCAGGACGGGGTGTTGCGCCGGGGGAGTCGCCAACGGCTGTTGCGCAACAGTGGGCTTCGTCGCCGGCGCCGACAGCTTCGGCTGTGTCGCGGGTGACGTGGTGACGGCAGGCGTGGCAGCGCTAAAGCTGGGTTTCGTCGCCGTCGCCGGCGCGGTAGGCGTTACCGCGGTGGGCGCAGCCGGCTTCACCGGCGGAGCGGAGACCTTCGCGGTGATGGGTTGGCTCGGGACAGCGGGTTTTACGGCCGGGGTGGCAGCATTCACCGTCGTCGGCTGGCTCGGTGCGGTTTGCGTGACCGGAGACGCCGGCACGACGGGACTCGGCGCGGCGGTAGCCACCGGCTGGTCCGGTTTCGCTAGGTACCCGGTAAACTTCAATGGCACGCCTTTGCCGCCGTTGCGAATTACCACCGGAATCATGCGCGAAGTGGACAGCGTGCCCACCGCGTCAGCGAGATCCACCCGGAGCAAGTGGTTGCCATTGGCATACCGGGTTGTATCGAGCTCAAAGCGGATCGGCTGCTCGTTGGTCATGCTACGCCCTTCGGCGTCAATGATCAAAATCGCATAGGAGAACTGCTCTTCGGGTTCCGACTGTGCCTTCACCTGCACTGTGCCGGACAACACCGCGTGGGGACGTGGGCTGATGATGGTCACGCAGTAGGCCACCTGCGCCAGCGAGCCGAAGCAGAGCATCGCCAGGGTTACGGCGGGAAGGAACGTGCGAAAAACCCAGGAACGGCGAAGGTTTCCCATGGTCATCTCTCCTGTTGGACGAGTTGCGCTGTTTAACGTAATTACTTCAGTTTATCACGCAATGGCAAATCAAGCAAGCTGTCGTCCGGGACTCGGATTTGCCATGCCACGCAAGCACACATCCAGCAAGATATTATTCCATACCCGCGCAGGAAATCTTTTACATGACAGCGTAGACACACCGGGTGAGGGGTTCCCAATGTGCTGGTGCCCATGGCGTACGGCAGCGCTGTATTGACAGGCCGGAGCAACCTGCCTATCATCACGGCAGACTATTCGGAGAGGGTGGCGTAGACACATGACAGAGGCCGCATCCTCCTCACCGCGCTGGAGCGCGCTGGCGGTGGGGGCACATCCCGACGACATCGAATTCATGATGGCGGGCACGCTGTTGCTGTTGCAGCAGGCAGGCGCCGCTATTCACCTATGGAATCTGTGCAACGGCTCCGGCGGCACCGCGGTGCATACCCGCGAGGAGATCATCCGCATCCGCGGGGAAGAGGCGAAAACGGCGGCGCGCGTGGCGGGCGGCACGGTGTATGCGCCCATTGCCGACGATCTGGAGTTGCTATATGAGCCGGCGCAGCTCGCGCGGGTGGGCGCGGTGATCCGCCGGGTGCAGCCGCGCATTATCCTGCTCCCCTCGTTGCCGGACTACATGGAAGACCACCAGAATGCCGCTCGGCTGGTCGTCACCGCCGCCTTCTCGCGCGCCATGAGCACCGTGGTCACCGATCCGCCCGTAACACCGTGGGATGGCGAAACAACGCTGTATCACGCGCTGCCATATGGCTTACACGACGGCATGCGCCGACTGGTGCGTCCCGAGCTGTACGTGGACGTGAGCGCAGTACTGGCGACAAAACGCGAGATGCTGGCGCAACATCGCTCGCAGAAGGAATGGCTGGACGTGAGCCAGGGGGTGGATGCCTACTTGACCATGATGGAGGCCATGTGCCGCGAGGTGGGACGGATGTCCGGCGGCTTCGCGGTAGCCGAAGGCTGGCGACGGCACGCGCATCTGGGCTTTTCCGCCGCTGACACCGATCCGCTGGCGGAGATACTCGGCGATGCCTGCCGGATTGACCAGGCCTACGTGGGGGAGTTGGGTTAACGCGCGATCGCGTACCATTGTTCTGAACGGAGGATCCACGGCATGTATGCACCCGATCAATGCGGCATTCTTTTTGACCTCGACGGCGTGCTGGTGGATAGCAAAGAGGCGCACTACGCTTCGTTTGCACAGCTTGGGGAGGAAGTCGGCTATACGTTTTCGCGCGAGCAGTTCGCGCATATCTTCGGTCGGCACAATGCCGATATTTTTCCCATCATCTACAGCCACCCACTGCCGCCGGAGCGCATTGCCGAGTTGGCCGACCGCAAGGAAGCGATCTTTCGCGACCTGCTGCGCGGCAAGGTGCAGCCGCTGCCCGGAGTGATGACGCTATTGCCGGCGTTGAAGGCGGTGGGATTTCACCGTGCTATCGGCACTTCTACTCCGCGCGCCAACGTGGCGATGATCCTGGACGAGTTAGGATTGCAGGGGATGTTCGAAGCGATTGTCTCTGCCGAGGATGTCACGCGCGGCAAACCCGATCCGCAGGTGTTCCTGCTCGCGGCCGCGCGGGTGGGCATCCCGCCCGCGCGCTGCGTGGTGGTAGAGGACGCTGTCGCCGGCGTGCAGGCGGCGTTGAACGGCGGCATGAAGGCGCTGGCGGTCACCACCAACCACACGCGCGAAGCGTTGCGCCATGCCGACCGCGTGGTCGACAGCCTGGCGGAAATGACCCCGGACGACTTTATCACGCTGCTGAATTGAGCCTCACAGCAGCCGCATCGCCAGGCCGCGCGCCAGCTCTTCCACGGACAGCGCGGCGTGGAAGACACGGTCGTTGACCAGTTGCATAACATCGGCCCAACGGCAGTCGAGATAGACCTGCGCGTTAACGGCGCGCGCGGAGAGTTGGTGCCGATCGCACAGCGACTGGCCGCGAGTGGCATCGTCGTGGCGCGCCACCTCCACCGCCATGGCGCGGGTGACGCCCCATTCGGGGCGCATCGCCAGCGCGATGGCCAGTGGATCGTTAATGACGCACCCCGTCAATCCGCTCTGCGCGCGATGAAACTCCTCATAAAAACGCAGCATGTCGCTCCACCAGCGCAGTTCGGGATCGTCATGCGCGCCCAGCAGATCCACCGCCTGGCGAGAGAGGATCATGCGCCGGGTGACGTTGAGGCCGACCATGCGGAGGGGAATGCCGCTCTGCATCACCATCTCCGCCGCCTCAGGATCGCACCAGAAGTTGAATTCTGCCACAGGCGTCACATTCCCCTGTCCTTCCGGCTCGCCACCCATCAACACGATCTCCGCCACCTGCGCCTGTAATAACGGGCGGTCCAGCGCCAGCGCGAGCGCAAGGTTGGTCAGTGGTCCCAGGCAGATAAACGTGAGCGGCGCATTGGCGTTGGCCGCGGCTTGCAACATCATCCCCGGCGCCTCGATGGGCAGCAGCGATTCCTCGTCCGCCACCTTTACTTCCGCATAGCCCACCCCGTAGCGTCCGTGCGTCTCGTCTGCCACCCGCAGCGGACGCAGCAACGGGCGGTCGGCACCGGGGTGCACCGGTATGCGTTCCCCCACTCCCAACCGCGTCAGCAGTTCACGGGCATTGCGCGTCGCGTGAGTCACGGTGGTGTTGCCGTACGTCGTGGTGATGGCGGCAATCTCGAGTTCGGGCGAACGCACGGCCAGCGCCAGTGCCACGCTGTCGTCTATGCCGGGATCGGTATCGATGATGACTCGCATATCGTCTTCTTTCCCGCGTGCACGGTACTCCCTGCGACGGAATGGGGACAAAACAAGATGGATCCGTCGCCTACTCCGGCTCGTTGTACCCGGTAATGGTGGCGACGGCGGCGATCTCGCGCAGGCGTTCGTGCACCAGGGTGCGCCAGGTGGAGTCCGGGTAGCGTTCCAGCAGTTGGTGCAGCAAGCGCTCGGCGATGCCCGGATTCTTCAGGTAGCGCAGATAAATTTGCGAGGTGCGCAGCAGCGCCGTCTGTGCCTCGTCACGCTCGCCGTAATGATCGACGATGAGCATGAACGCCTGCGCCGCTTCATCGTAATGCCCTTGTGCTTCCAGGGCGGAGGCCAGCGTGATTTGTTCGCGTGGACTCAATAACGTCCGCGGCGCGGTGCGCAGCACATTCAGGTAGGCGACGGCGGCGCGCTCGCGCATGGCGCCCGCAAGGAAAATACGGATCGCCTTCAGGTACAGATCGCGGCTCAGCTCTTGCTCGCCGCGCGCCATCATCAACCCGGCCATCGCTTCCAGTAATTCAGGATCGTTGGGTTGCTGGCGCAACAGGCGCTTGAGCTCGTTCAGTGAGTATTCTTTCGGCGCCCCGCCCGAGGCGGCACGGGTGGTCTCCTCCAGCACGAATTCGCGCCGGCCTTCCTCCGCTACCCGCATCAGCAGCGCCAGCAGCATGCCCAGGCCAACCCCGCCGATGTGCGCCCAGTACGCGACCACTTCACTGCGCCCCAGCACGATCATCATGATGCCGTCCACCAGATTGCGTACCGCGAACAGCGCGCCATACACCCACAACGGCAGCCAGATGGGAATGGGCAGTGGAATGGGCAGCGGCACCCACGGGGTGGAGAACAGCATGATGGTCCATACGCGCAAGCGGGAATAGCGGAAGGTAGCCAGCCCGGTAATGCCGGAGATCGCGCCCGAGGCGCCGATCAGCGGCACGTTGAGAGAATCATGCAGAAAGACGCGGCCGATCAGTCCGAACAGCATGCACGAAGCCACCAGACTGGCCAGGTACAGCAGCAGAAACACCAGGCTGCCGATGCCGCATTCCAGCACGGTGCCGACCAGCCAGAGGATGAAAATGTTGCTCAACAGATGCAGCAGATCGGTGTGCAGGAAGGCATGGGTAAACAGCGTCGTCAAGCTGGGCTCGGCGATAATGAATCCCCACTGGTGCCTCACTTCCGCCAGCGTGTAATTGCTCTCGCCCAGCAATTGCAGATAGACGAAAATATTCGCGAAGCACAAGGCATAGGTAACGTACGGCACCGCCCGCAGCGTGCGGTCGGTCTTTATCGGCAGCGGATCGATGTTGAACATCGCAAACGGCATAAGTCGTTACCGTACCCGTGAGGGTAGTTGAGCAGGACAGGATGTCCGTATCAAAATCACCGACTCAAGGAACCACATCACTCGCGTTACGCGCGCGGGTGCGCTTTCTCATAGACATCGCGCAGTCGCCGGGCGGAGACGTGGGTGTAGACTTCGGTGGTGGCCAGCGAAACGTGACCGAGCAACTGCTGCACGGTGCGCAAGTCAGCGCCATGGTTCACTAGATGGGTGGCGAAGGTATGGCGCAGCGCGTGCGGGCTGATGCCGCGCCGCGCGCAGGTGCGCATTACGTATTTGTGCAGCAGACGTGCGACGCTGCGGTCGGTCAGGCGCGTGCCGGTGCGATTGAGAAACAGCGCGCCGTCATCGTCGCCTTGCCGTCGTGCCAGCAGCGCCGGGCGCCCGCCCGCCAGGTAAACCTGCACCGCGGTCACCGCTTCTTCGCCCAACAGCACCACACGCTCCTTGCGTCCCTTGCCCACCACGCGCAACGCCGCCAGCCCCGCGGTCGGATCGGCGCGCGCCAGATCGAGCACATTGAGACCAACGAGTTCGGACACGCGCATGCCGGTGGCGTAGAGCACCTCCAGAATCGCGCGGTCGCGCGCGCCCAGCGGCGTTTCCGTCTCTGGTGCGCGCAACAGCTCACTCATCTCGTCTTCTTCCAGATAATGCGGCAGGCGCTCCGCCAGTTTAGGCGCGCGCAGGCCGACCATCGGATTATCCTCACGCAACCGGCGGGCGGTGAGGAACGCGAAAAAACCGCGCAACGCGGAGAGCTTGCGCGCCACGGATGCACGCGCAGCGCCCCCGCCCATCAACTCCGCCAGATAGCGCCGGATATCCAGCGCCGTCATTGCCGTCCAGCTATCGCGACCGCGCGCCACGGCGAATCGAGTGAACTGCACCAGATCTTCCGTGTAACCTTTGACGGTATGCGGCGACGCCCGCTGAATGGTGGTCAGGTAATCGAGATAGGCGTCCAACCAGGCGTGCAACGGCGATGCAACATCCACTTCCCTGGTCTCCTGAGAAAAGTTAACCAGAGGTAGTATAACAGGTGAAGGGTAGTTGGCGAAAGGTGGTATAATGACAGGTATGGAAAGCGACGCCGATTGATGGTTTCTTATTCATACCCTGACGTGATCCGGGCATGAGTGAGTGAATGTGCATGACCGTTGGTTAAGAAGACCAGGGCGAAACCACTGCGTCTGCCCATACCGGTATTGTTATGGCCATCCTGGCCGATTCAACCACCAATACGCCGCGCGTTGAACAGTGAAGTTCGTACTGTGTATTCCATTCACTTTTCCCATCCGCAATATCTGTACCTGCTCCCGCTGGTGTGGGCATTCACCTGGTGGGTGATCCGCGACAGTCTGGCCGATCTGGGTCGTGCGCGCGCGCGGTTATCCGCCACCCTCCGCGCGCTGTTGCTCTCACTGCTGGTGCTGGCGCTGGCGGGCGCGCAACTGGTGCGGCCCACCACCACCCTCTGCACCGTCTTCGCGGTGGATGTTTCCGACAGCATCCAGAAATCGCAGCAGGCGTTCATCCTCGATTACATCCGCCAGGCGACGCGCAACATGCGGCGCGGTGACACCGCCGCGCTGGTGGCTTTCGGCGGTGAAGCACTGCTTGACCAGCCGATCGAAGAGACAAACGGCATCAAGAAGATTGCCACCATCGTCTCCACGCCCAGCACCTCGCGTACTGACATCGCCGCCGGCATCCAGGTCGCGATGGCCAGCTTCCCGCAGGAATCTGGCAAGCAAATCGTGCTCTTTTCCGACGGCAACGAGAACCTGGGCAACGCGCTGGATCAGGCGGGACTGGCACTCGCCAACGACGTGCGCATTTCCATCGTCCCCCTGAAACGTGACACCGTCCGCGGTGAAGCGCTGTTGCTGCACGCGGAAGTACCAGCGGAGAGCAAGGAGGGGGCGCCATTCCAGGTGTCGGTGCTCGCGGAGGCGCTGCAGGATACGGATGGTCTCATCACGCTGTACCGCAACAATACGCCGGTGGAAACCCGCAAAGTGCACCTGAAACCCGGCAAAACGGTCGTCGCCTTCGAGCAAAAGACCGAGCGCAGCGGGCTTTATCACTATCGCGCGCTGCTGGAGGTGCCCGGAACACAAGACAGCGTGCCCGACAACAACGTGGCTTACGCATACACGCGCGTCGCCGGCAAACCGAAACTGCTCATCGTGGAGGGCACGCCGGGTGACGGCGCGCCGTTGGCGACGGCGTTGCGGGCGCGATCGTTGCAGGTCGAGCTTGGCGGGGTAGACCGCATTCCCGCCTCACTGGCGGAATGCACCCAGTATGACAGCGTGCTGTTTGCCAACGTGCCCGCGTGGAATGTCTCACCCACCCAGATGCTGGTGCTGCGCAGTGCGGTGCGCGACACCGGCATGGGCTTCGCCATGGTGGGCGGCGAGGAAAGTTTCGGCGCGGGCGGGTATTACCAGACGCCTATCGAGGATATCCTGCCGCTCTCGCTGGACGTCAAGAAAATCAAGCGTTTTCCCTCGGTGGCGGTGGTCATGGTGATCGAATACCTGGAAGACCAGCGCATTATCGATACCTCCATCGAGGCGGCCAAGCAAATGGTCGATCTGTTGGAGCCCATCGATTACCTCGGAGTGGAGGACTGCAATGTCAACTATGGCAGCACCGGCTGGCAAACCAGTCCCGGTGGCTGGCCGATCAAGCTGCAGCGCGTGCATAACCGCAAGTGGCTGAAGAAAGAGATGAACAAGCTGACCAACATGGGGGACCCCCCCGGCTATTCGCCCATGCTGCTGGAAGCCGCGCGCGTGCTGAAGCAATGCCCGGCGCCGGTGAAGCACATCATCCTGGTCGGCGACGGCGATGCGCAAGGCGACTGCAACGGCAACGCGGCGCAGGACCAGATGCGCATCGCGCTGAACAAGATCCGCCGAATGGACATCACCGTCAGCGCCATCTCCAACGGCGTCGAAGGCAAGATGGGGCTGGATTACATGCGCTATATCGCGCATTACGGCGGCGGCAAAGCGTATGAGGCGAAATACCCGGAGGAACTGCCCAAGCTGTTGATGCGCGATCAGCAAAGCATCAGCAAGCCGCCGCTGGTGGAAGAGCCGTTTCACGTGCGCGTCAACAATGCCGCGCACCCGGCCGCGCGCGGCATCCCGTGGGGGGCGTCGCCGCCGCTGCTGGGCTATGTGGCCACCACCTCCAAGGCGTCGCGCAGCGGCAGCGCGCAGTTGCTGCTCACCTCGCACAAGGACGATCCCATTTTGGCCGCCGGGCCGTTCGGATTGGGTCGTTCCATTGCCTTTACCTCCGACGCCACCGCCCACTGGGGCGCGCACTGGCTGAACTGGGAAGGCTACGGGGCGTTCTGGGCCCAGGCGCTGCGCTGGTCGATGCGGCGCACCGGCAAGGCGGATTTCCAGACCACGCTGCTGGAAGACCACGGGCGCGCGACTATCTCGGTGGACGCCGTCACCCCGGAGGGCAACTTCCGCAACCTGCTCGACTTGCGCGCGCACGTCACCCACGTGCAGGGCGACGACTATGAAGGCCCGCGGGTGACGCGCGAGGTGTTGCCGCTGCAGGAAACGGTGCCGGGCCGCTACGAGGCGCAATTCGACGCGCGCGGCACCGGCATCTACCTAGTGACGGTGGAGGAGCGCGAAAACGGCACGACGAAGGGGATGCAGATGGCGACGCTGACCATCCCCTACTCCCCGGAATTCCAGTCGGTGCATCCGAATCTGGCACTGTTGGCGCAGGTCGCCGGGCGCACGAAAGGCGAAGAGCATCCGCGACCGGATGCCATCTACCAGCGGCTGCGTTTCGGCTCGCAACGCATGCGCGACATCTGGCCCGCGCTGCTGCTGCTGTTGGCGCTGCTCTTCCTGCTCGACGTCGCGCTGCGGCGCATCCTGCTGCCGT
The DNA here is from genome assembly GCA_964472305.1 of uncultured bacterium. Lineage (GTDB taxonomy): Bacteria > Armatimonadota > Hebobacteria > CAIYQO01 > CAIYQO01 > CAYYJR01. The sequence goes on along the minus strand of CAYYJR010000016.1, from coordinate 43,213 downwards.
GGGGCACTTTCTTCACAGTTGTCCGCCAGGTCATCACTGCGCGCCTGCCAGTCTGGCAGGCCGCGACCGCCCCCGCCGGTCCCGCCACCCTCGGCACGCTGCTGAACGTGAAAGGCGCCACCCGCCAATCGCGCGCCACCGCGCCACGCCTCCCCCACGAGCACGCCGGCGAGCTGCAAACCCCCGCCCCATCGCTCATCGACCTCATCCCCGACGACACCCCCGTCGCGAAGCACGAAGCGCCGGTCACCACCGTCAACACGCTGTTGCAGCAACAGCGGGAGCGGAAAAAGAAATAGCTTCCCCGGAAGCGCCGGCGCCCCCGCCGCCCCTTGCATAGTCGGGAAATGCACACGAGCCGCCCTCGCACGGTATAGATTCTGTTCCGTGCGAGGGCGGCTCGTGCATTCCGTTCGACTGCCCATGGGGCCGGCGGGACGCCGTCGCTCCCAGGCTACAGCTTCTGCAGTTCGGCGACGCACGCCTGGACGCTGGGGACGGGGTTGTCCACGTCACCTTCGTATTCGAGATTGGTATAGCCGGTGAAGCCGATCTTCGCCAGCGCGTCGAACAGGGCGGGCAGGTTCAGGTTGCCGGTGCCGACGATGACGTCTTCCGGCGAGCCGTTGCGGCGGAAGATGAAGTCCTTGATGTGCAGTCCGTAAAGGCGGTCGGCGAACATCTCCGCCACCGCCACCGGATTTTCACCGGAATCGAGCATCCACGCGGTGTCGAGACAGAGGCCGACGTTGGGCGTGGTCTTCGCGAACATGTCGCGCAACGCGGCGACCGAGCCGAGGGCGTGATGGCGCCCGTGGTTGTGAATAGCCAGCTTGATGCCGTATTCGTCGCACTGGCGCTCGATGGTGAGGATGGCGTCCGGCGCGAAGTCGGCGCTGATAGCGCGAATGCCGGCCTTTTTCGCCAATTCGAACACCGGGCGGTTTGTCGCCGCGTCGGCGCTAAAGCCGTTCACCCCGAATGAGGTGAGCGCGATACCCGCCGCGCGATACTGCGCCAGCGCGACATCCACCGCGGCACTGTCGTTGACATCCACATGGATGCCGCACAACTCCAGCGCGTCCAGTCCACAGGCCTGTACGGCTTTAATGACGTCATCGGTCGTCTTATACGTGCGGAAACACCAGCTCTGCACGCCCAGGCGATGCCCTTGAATCAACATGGATCTTCTCCTTGATGCACCGGCGGCGTGTCGCCGCCGACAAGTAACGGTTTGCGGTCCGCTATCAGAATTAGCGGTCGGGGGAAAATCTCCTGCATGATTCAGGGGGAATCCATTACGGATTACCAAGAAAGACCGGGGGGACAGGTCATGGCCTGCCCGCCTCACGGTCTTGTTCATCTTCTCGGCTCGGGGAAGACTTGGCTTTTCCCCTCACCCGGCCACCGGCTCATCCGGTTTCGCGTGCCGTATCGCCATGCACACGGCGTCGGCCTCGACCCCCAGGCCTGCGAGCAGGCTGATGGCGCGATTGCCCTCGGGATCTTCCGCGCGCAGCAGTCCCAGCAGCAGGTGCTGAGTATCGATAGCTGCGAATCCGCCCGGCATCGGGTTCAACGCCGGTTCCTCCCGTAGCGCGAATTCCAGCGCCTTTTTCGCCTTCACGCTCAACATCAAACGCCCCGAGGGCACCGGCTCACCAGGCATCCCGCACTGGCGCGCGTATTCCGTGCGAATCCCTTCCGCGGTCACCCCGTGCGCGACCAGCACTTTCCCGGCGATGCCCTCCGCATCGCGAATCAGGCCGAGCAGCAGGTGCTCGGTGCCCACCACATTCACGCCCATGCGCCGGGCTTCCTCCTGCGCGAACTGCAATACGCGCGTCGCCGGGTTCGAAAAACGCTGCCGCAGTCCGTCTTCTGCCATATCCATCCTCCTTACGTGTACCATTGCCGACCGCGTCAGCGCGCAACGCCGCCAACCACATTCTCAGCCATGATATCTATCCATTTCCTGCGGGGGGTGACGCTTCCTGTGCGGAATATGTCTCAAGGAAAAGATGTGTCGGTCGTGATACCCATCGGCGACCTGCCACCAATCGGCATGGGCCGCCGGCTTCCCGCCGGCACAGGTAACTTTGCCGGCGGGAAGCCGGCAGCCCATATCTGACAGGCGAAGCTCCAAGCCGGCTCGGAGCTTCGCACTTCAAAATTTCGGAAGGCCTTACGACACCAGTCCCAGCCCAACCAGCACGTCGCGCACCGCGGCTTTGGTCTTCTCCGTCGGGGGCGCCAGCGGCAGGCGCGTGCCGCCAACGGGGATGCCGATCATCTGCAGGCCGGCCTTCAGCGGCACGGGATTGGGCTCCAGGAACAGTGCCTTCGCCAACGGCAGCAGACGGTAGTGCAGCGCGCGTGCCTCGTCCAGCTTGTTTGCCTGAATCAACTCCACCATGCGCACCCATTCGCCGGGCAGGAAGTGACTGCTGGTGCAGATGCCGCCATGCCCACCGAGGGCGACGAGGGTAAAGAGCAGGTTGTCATCGCCGGTCAGCACGCTGAAGTTTTCGGTGCCGTGGATGATCTCCATGATCTGCGCCAGGTCGCCGCTCGCTTCCTTCATGCCGGTGATGTTCTCCACCTTCGACAGCGCGATGGTGGTGGCCGCGTCCATGTTGATGCCGGTACGCTTGGGAATGTTGTACATGACGATCGGCTTGTCAGTGGCGGCGGCGACGGCTTTGAAGTGTTCGAGGATACCCTGCTGGTTGGGCCGGTTGTAATACGGCGCGATGACCAGCATGCCGTCCACGCCCAACTCGTCGGCGGCAATGGTCAGGTTGACCGCCTCGGTGGTGGAGTTGGAGCCGGTGCCCGCGATGACGGGAACGCGACCCGCGGCGTATTCCACGGTGAGGGCGATCACGCGCTGGTGCTCCTCGTGAGTGAGGGTGGCGGATTCGCCGGTGGTGCCGCATGGCACCAGCCCGGACGCGCCGTGGTCGATGGCATACTCGACCAATTGTTTCAGCACGGAGGCGCTCACTTCGCCATCCGCCCCAAAGGGGGTCACAAGCGGAACATGGACGCCGGTGAATACGGTTCTCGCCATAGTAGTGTCTCCTGATGCAGATGGCACGCCCCTGGTGCGGGGACGATGCGCTCTCGTGTTAACTTGCCGCCGGAGCGGAGGTTGTTGCCGTGATAAACAGATCGTGCAACGCCAGCACAGCCGCCGTGCGCTGGTCTTCGCACACCAGCGCGGAATAACTGAGCGTGTCGCGGATTTCGCCTTCCACCGCGATGCCGGCCGCCGCCAGCACCGCCAGCGCGCGCGCCGCGACGGCATCCACCTGACCGCGCAGCCCTTCGCCGACCAGCGTGACCAGCGCCCACTGTCCTTCCTCGAAGGCGGGAACCATGCCGCGCGGATGCAACAGGCTTTCCACCGTCTCCGACACGCTGCGATATTTTTCCTTTTTTACGGCGAATTTCCACGAGCCGTCGCGCACCGGCAGCGCCTGGAAATTCAATCGCTGGCTGGCCAGCAACTCCATCACGCGGCGATTGATGCGGTCACCGCGTTCACCCACGGTGAATACCACCATGCTGGGCATGTCGGCCACGCCGGTGACGCCGCGCGCCTGGTTCCCCGGCGTCGCACCGTCGACCACCGTGCCCGGATCGTCGGGCCGGCGGAAATTCCGCACTGCCACCGCCAGTGCATAACGACGGGCCATGCGCGCGGCTTCCGCCTGGATAACATCCGCACCGTATTGCGACAGGGCGCACAACTCGTCAAAAGTCAGGTGGTCGATCTTGCGCGGACCGGCGTTGCCGTGCAGCCGTGCGGGGGGAAAGCTCGCTGGATTAGCGGTCATCACCCCATCCACCTCTTTGAAAATCTCGACCGCGCCCAGCGTGAATGCTTCCTGCAACGGCGACCGCGTGGCATGCGTCAACGCGTAGGCCAGGCACACCGCGGTATAATCGCTTCCGCCTTCACCCAGAGTGGTGATGGCATGCCCGTTGGGCGACACGCCCTGAAAGCCGGCAACCAGCGGGATCACGGCGCGATCCAGGCAGTCGATCAACTGGCGGATATCCGTCTCAATTACCCGTGCATGGCCGAAAAAGCCGTCGGTAATCAATCCCACCTGTCCGCCCGACAGCGCGACGGTGGCATACCCTTTCGCCTTCAGCAGGTGCGCCAGCCGCACGGTGGAGATGATCTCGCCGCACGACATCAGCATATCCAGTTCGCGCGGTTCGATGATCGGATCGATCTCGCGCACCAACCGCACCAGTTCGGCGGTCGAGTAAAAATGCGCCAGCGCGAGCTTGCGCGCGCCTTCCGGTTTGCGCACCAGCGCCTCGATCTCCTCGTTCCAATCGCGCAGCTCCCGGCCCATGGCGGATACCACCACGACCGGGTAGTCGCCCAGGTCGCGCGTCTCCATAATGCGCTCGGCAGTCACCAGTTCGTTGCCGCCGGGCTCGACGCACTTCCCCCCGAATTTTTGTATGATCACGCGCATGGCATCCCGTCCGTCTCCGTTGCGCCGTCACCGCCGTGATGGGCGGCGGTGACGGTTGCGACTGTTCTCGCTGTGTCTTTACCCGGTCGGGATGCAAACGTCGCTTATAATAGACCCATTTCGCGCATCTTTTCCGCGATTTGCAGCGCGTTCAGCGCTGCACCCTTGCGCAGATTGTCGGCGACCACCCACAGGTTCAGGCCGAAGGCGACGGAACGGTCTTCGCGCACCCGGCCGACATAGACCGGATCGGTGCCGGAGGCTTCCGCCTGCAGCGGGTAGCGGTTCTTCGCCGTATCATCGAGCAGCACGATGCCCGGCGCCGCCGCCAGCAACTCGCGCGCTTTGTCTGCGCTGATGGGGTGATAAAACTCGACGTTTACCGATTCGGCATGACCGTTGTCGACCGGCACACGCACGGTGGTGGCGGACACTTGAATGGTGTCGTCGTCCAGAATCTTGCGCGTCTCCTGCACCATTTTCAGTTCTTCCTTGGTATAGCCGTCAGGCAGGAAGGCGTCGATGTGCGGCAGGCAGTTGCCGTAAATCGGGTAAGGGAAGATATTCGGATCCACCTGCGGCGCGTTGCCGGCCGCCACGTCCTTTGTCTGTTTCAGCAGCTCTTCACGCGCCTGCGCGCTCTTGCCGGACACCGCCTGGTACGTGGAGACGACGATGCGCTTGATGCGCGCGAAAGCGTGGAGCGGCTTCAGCGCGACCACCATCTGAATGGTCGAGCAGTTCGGGTTGGCGATCAGTCCCTGGTGCCCGCGCAGCGCCTCCGGATTTACCTCCGGCACCACCAGCGGGACGTTCGGGTACATGCGAAACGCGTTGCCGTTGTCGATGACCACCAGGTCGGAGAGTCCCGCCACCTGTTTGCGCCGATTCAGCGCACGCAGACCGAAGTGGTCCTCGGCCTTCTCGCCGCCGGCGAACAACGCCAGGTCAATCTGATCGAAGGCTTCCTCCGTCACCTGCTTGACCTGGTAGGTGACACCATCCACCACCTCGTCACGCGTGCTGCGCGCAAACACGTGCAGCGATGCGCACGGGAACTTGCGCTGCTGCAGGACGCGGATCATCTCGGAGCCGACGGCGCCGATGCCGACGACGGCTACGTGATACGAATTTTTCACGACTCCCTCCACCTGTAGGCGATCGATATGAGCGTAGCCAGTATCCTAGCATGCAAGCATTTCCATGTCAACGTATTACGAATGTTCATCTCCTGTTCCACGAGGGAAATCGAGCGTGGCGTCGACCTGAAAGCACGTAGGCGGTCGGCCGCGCCACCGGCAATTCATTGACCCGTTATCGATTCACCGGTATAATACCGCGAAATGTCAGCACGGTCGGGCAGGGCGTCCCGCCGGCGATCGGAGGACCACATGAGCACCCCGCGACTGAAGATTGCGCTGCCCAAAGGCAGCCTGCAGGAGGCCACCTACCGGCTGTTCGAACGCGCCGGATGGAAAATTTCCGCCTCGTCGCGCTCCTACTTCCCCCGCGTGGACGATCAAGAGTTGGAAGCGGTGCTCATCCGCGCGCAGGAGATCGCCCGTTATGTGCAGGATGGCGTCATGGATTGCGGCCTTACCGGGCGCGACTGGGTGGCAGAAAACAACGCCGACCTGGTGGAAGTGGCCGCGCTGGTCTACGCCAAGCAGGAAACTCGTCCCGTGCGCTGGGTAGTGGCGGTGCCCAATGATTCCGCGATTAACTCGGTACAGGATCTGCAAGGCAAGCGCATTGCCACCGAGTTGATCAATACCACCGTGAAATTCCTCGCCGAACAGGGTGTGCAGGCGCAGGTGGAATTCTCCTGGGGCGCCACCGAGGCAAAATGCCCTGATCTGGTGGATGCCATCGTCGACATCACCGAGACCGGCAGCTCGCTGCGCGCCAACAACCTGCGCATTCTGACCACCGTCATTGAATCGGTGACGGTGCTGGTCGCCAGTAAAACCGCGTGGGACGACCCGTGGAAGCGGCGCAAAATCGAGCAGTTGGCTATGTTGCTGCAAGGCGCGCTGCGCGCCGACGGCAAAGTCGGACTGAAGATGAACGTGCCGGAAGGCCATGTCGGCCGCGTCGTCAGCCTGCTCCCCGCGATGAAAGGCCCTACCGTCTCCCGCCTAGCCGACAGCCAGTGGGTGGCGGTCGAGACGGTGATCGACGAAAAAACCGTGCGCGAAATCCTCCCCCAGCTCAAAGCCGCCGGCGCGCAGGATATCATCGAGTATCCGCTGAATAAAGTTATCCCGTAACGTGGCTTTGTCTATTCCATACAGCAGCAAATGAACGCAGAGACACCATGAGCCGTGCCTGATTCCCTTCATCAGTCACGGCTCATGGTGTATCTGTTATGCCCTCCCCAGCATGACGCGGACAACACCGTCTTTCTTCGCACTGCCCGATACCGACCGTTCCCTCCTGCTGACTTCATAATGGGATTGAAGTAAACCTCTGTTTTGTCTGTATTGTTTTCCAATTACACTGGCCTTGGTTTTTATTCTAATCAATGGAATTATGGTCACCGGTTATGATGACGTATATTAATTATAAGCATATTAGTCATCATCCGAATAACCATCCTCGCCTCTTCATGCAACACCTGGAGCACATACCAAGTGAACCCACTATGGCAGTACCGGCACATCACCGGGGCACGCCAGCGCCGATGCGTCGTGCGTCATGCGAGATGTTGCCATCTGGGAGGTGATGAAACGCACTTGCGCGACGATAAAGCCAATAACAACCTGACCTTCGTATTGCCGTCACCACCCGTACCGCCGTATCTCTTCCAGCCTTGACCGCATGTGACAGGATATATGCCCCGAAGGGGCTCTCGATGAGAGCCCCTTCGGGTGCCAGGTCGGTATGTTCTGCGGCATCAACTCACGCGCTCGTCAACCGGCACGTAATGCAATTCCTCCGGGCCGGTATAGTCGGCACGCGGGCGAATGAGTCGGTTATCACCCCACTGTTCCAGCACGTGCGCCGTCCAGCCGGTGATACGGCTGCAGGCAAAGATGGGGGTGAACAGCTCGATGGGAATGCCCATGCTGTAGTAACATGACGCCGAATAGAAATCCACATTCGGGTAGACCTTGGTATTCGCGCGCATGGTGCGTTCGACTTCCTGTGAAATCTCGAACCAGCGCGTCTCACCGGTGGCTTTCGATACCTGGTCGGCATACCGGCGCAGCACGGTGGCGCGCGGATCTTCCGTGCGATACACACGATGACCGAACCCAGGCACTTTATACTTCTGCGACAGCTTTTCCAGCACCCAAGCCTCGGCGTGGGCCGGATCGCCGATCTCCATCAGCATCTTCATCACTTGCTCGTTGGCGCCGCCATGCAGCGCACCCTTCAGCGCGCCGATGGCGCTGGTCACGGAAGAATACATGTCCGACATGGTGGCGGCGGTGACGCGCGCGGCGAATGTGGAGGCGTTCAACTCGTGGTCGGCATGCAGAATCAACGCGACGTCGAACACCCGCACGATCTCCGGGTCCGGCTCCTTTCCGTGCAGTGTATACAGAAAATTGTACGCAATACTCTTGCCCGGAATGGGTTGCACCGGTTCCACCCCCTGGCGCAGGCGCTGGTGCGCGGTGACCAGCAGTGGAATGCGCTCGGTCAGACGCTGTGCCTTGCGCAGGCAGGCATCCAACCGCGTGTTGCCGCTGTCCGGATCCCAATGGCCCAGTGAAGAGACGGCAGTCCGCAACACTTCCATCGGCGTGACGGCCTTGGGAAACATGCGCAGGATCATTACCGTTTCCAATGGCAGTTCGGTACTGCCGGTAAATCCGTCAAGGAACGCCTCGAATTCGATCCGGCCAGGCAGGCGCCCGAACCAGAGCAGATAGGCTACCTCCTCGAAGGTACTGTGCTCGACTAGCTCATCGACCGAATAGCCGCGATACACCAGGCGGCCTTTCTTGCCGTCGATAAAGCAAATGCTGGACGAACAGGCGGTTACATCTTCCAACCCCGCCTTGAACGTCGGGGCCGCGGTTGAATCAGTCGGTGTGGCGCTCATAGGTTCTCCTCCATCAGATTGCTTATCTTATCATGAAGCAGCTCATGAAGGGAAGAGGGCAAGGGGATGACGGGGTGAGATCAAGAAGCGCAGGTGGCGCGTGGGTGAACAGACATACTTCCATTGCGCATGGCATCGTAGCGCGATGCGATGCCATGGGTACCCATCCCTTGTCACTTCCGTTTCCGACCCTTCGCGACATAATATGCCAGGCAACCGATGTAGACCATGGCGGACACCCCGGCTTTCAGCACCGACATGGTGCCGCGGCCGGCGCTGCGGGCGCTGCCGGCGAGAAGCTCATGCAGCGATCGGCGGATAATCTCCGCGTCGGCGTCCATCTGTACGCGAGTGAGACCGGCGGCGGCGAACAGCGCGTCGGCACGCGCGGCATCCACCGCATCCAGCGTGCGGCGAATGCCCCAGAACATCACCAGCAGATCATCCAACTGGCCGATGACCGGAATGAAGCCGGGGATGAGATCGACCGGCGAAAGCTGGTAGCCCAGCGCCAGAAAGAGTGGGGTTTTTTCGCGTCCGGACAGTCCGGCCTGGGCTGCCAGACTGTAAATGAGGCGGCCATACGCCGGCAAGCGACCCAGAATAGGCAGCACTTCGTTGCGCAACGTCCGGCGCAGCTGACGCAACGCCGTGGACAGCGTCAGCTCGGTTGAGGGGGATGTCAGGTGTTTTTCGTCACGCATTGCCGGTAATTCTACCCTTCTTTTCCACCCCACGCAAGGAGTTTTGCCGCCCATCACGAACGTTACAGTACAGCGCCCATCGCGGCGTGCCATCCGGCAGGAGGAGAAATACCATGACGGTCCAGCATCAGGCGACCGCGTTTCAGCAGGACATCACACAGTTGCGCGCTGAAATCCAGCAAGTGATCGTCGGCCAACAGGACGTGATTGACGGCGTGCTCATGTGCGTGCTGGCCGGCGGACACGGCCTACTCGAAGGCGTGCCGGGACTCGGTAAAACAATGCTCATTCGCACGCTGGCCGACGCGCTGGAACTGCAATTTTCCCGGATTCAATTCACTCCTGACCTGATGCCGTCAGACATTACCGGCACCAATATTCTGGTGGAGAGCGAGGGGGGCGGCAAGGAGTTCCGCTTCCAGCATGGCCCTGTCTTTTCCAACATCGTACTGGCAGACGAAATCAATCGCGCCACCCCGAAGACACAGTCGGCGATGCTGGAAGCGATGCAGGAGCATTCGGTGACGGTGGCGGGGGTGATTCGTCAACTGCCGTCGCCATTTTTCGTGCTCGCGACGCAGAACCCCATCGAACAGGAAGGCACCTACCCGCTGCCCGAGGCGCAGCTCGATCGTTTTATGTTCAAGCTGCTGGTGGGTCCGCCCAGCCTTGATGAGTTGAGCGCAATCATCGACCGCACCACCTCGATCACCAGCGCCCGCGCGCAGCCGGTGCTGAATGGCCCGCGCCTGCTGGAGATGCGCAAGTTCGCTCGTGAAATCCCCATCGCCGAACATGTGCAGCAGTTCGCGATGAAGATAGTGCTGGCAACCCATGCGGGCAGCGAATTCGCCACCCCACTGGTCACCCGCTTCGTGCGCTTCGGCGCCAGCCCGCGCGGCGCACAGGCCATCGTGCTCACTGCCAAGGTGCGCGCGCTGCTCGACGGGCGGTATAACGTCGCGTATGACGACATCACCCACGTCGCCCCCGCCGCTCTGCGCCACCGCATCCTGCTTAATTTCGAAGGCGAGGCGGAAGGCATCCTTGCCGACCGCATCGTCGAAGAGATCATCACCACCCTCCACGGCCAGAAAGGGGAGGGCGTGGAGGTGTAAGGGAATAGCGAGATGATATTCGCCAACATACGCCTCTGGATAAGACAGCTTCGTTGATTGATCCGGCTCACCGCTCCTCGCGGTCATCCTGTGCGAATATTGCCGAACCCCGGCGTCCATGTCGGTATGAAATTGCCTTTATCAACCGGTGAAGTGACGCGGAAGCCAAGGTGGCGGAAATCCGGACTTCACTCGACATCGCGTTGGATTGCACAGCTATCGCGAAGAAACGCATCACGAGCTTTACGCCATCTGCACCGCCATTCAGACCACTCGTTCTCCACGCACCATTTGTTTAACAAAGGACGCAATCGCCAGGATTATTGATGTTTGCGCGAGCGTTTGTCCCCTCACGGGGTGGCGCTTCCCGCATACTACGTGTATGGCAACTCCTTTTCGCGTGGTGGCTGACGCGGCGCAGCGTATCGCCGAAATCCGGAGCCACCTCGCACGATGCGGACTGGTGGCATCGCTATTGCATGCCGTGGACCCCGATGAACTGGAGCCGGCCACCCACTTGCTTACCGGTACGGTGATTCCGGTCGACGTTGCGGTGGCGCGCGCGAATGCCGGCGTGGTCTGGCGCGCGCTCGAGCGCATCTTCGTCCGGTCTCAGTCGGAATTACGACACATCGCGAACACCCCTCTCACGCTGAGCGAAGCGGCACAGCTGCTGTTTGCCACGTTCAACGGCCGGCGCGGTGCCGGGAAGGCGTTGACCGTGAACGAGGTGTATGCCGCGCTGCGACGGTTAGCCAATTTGCCCCTGACGGCGCGCAAGGAGCAGGAATCGACACTGTTCGATGTCCTGAGCCGCGCCTCGCCGAACGAGGCAGCGCTGGTGGTGCGCAGTTTCGTGCGCGACGGGCGCTGGCAACCGGGCGAAGAATTGGTGCTGGAGGGTATCGCGCTGGCCGGCGGCACCGACCCGGAGTTGGTGCGGCGTTGCTTTATGTTCCTCGGCGACGCGGGCATGGTGGCGCAACTGGCGCTTACTGAAGGCGCGGCGGCGCTGGAACGCTTCGAAGTGACCGTCTTTACCCCACTGCGGCCGATGCTGGCGCAGCACGTACTCGATTTGCCGGCGGCGTGGACGCGGTTGGGCGGCCAGTTCGCCCTTGAATACCTGCTCGATGGCGCACGCGTGCAAATCCACCTGGCTGGCAGGGAAGTCCGTCTTTTCACCCGTCATCTGATGGAAATTACCGCTGCCTTGCCGGAGATTGCCGCCACCCTGCCCGCGCACCTGCACGCGCAGAGCGCCATCCTTGACGGTGAGGTGGTGGCAGTGGACGTGCATGGCCGGGCGCTGCCTTTTCACGACCTGCTGCGCCGCTTCCGCCGCGTCGGCGATATGGCAACGCTCTTGCGACAGGTCGCCATCCGGTTATACCTCTTCGATGCACTCTATCTGGACGGCGAACCGCTCATCGATTACCCGTATATCCAGCGCTGGCAGCAATTGCGCGCGGTGGTGCGGCCGAATGCGATCGTGACGCTCACCCCGCGACTGATCCCCGTCTCTGTCGAGGAAAGTATCGCGTTTTACCAGCGCGCCGTGGAGGATGGCCATGCCGGGGTGATTGCCAAACGGCTTGACGGCACCTACCTGACCGGCACGCACGGCGCGGGATGGATGAAGGTGGATGAGGCGATCACCGTCACGCTGGCCGCCGTCGCCGCGGAGTGGGGTTGCGGCGAAGATGTGTGCTGGCTCTCCAACTATCACCTGGCCGCGCGCGACGATGCCACCGGCAAACTGGTGCCGGTAGGCCGTGCAACCCATGCACTGGCCCCACCGGAATTTGCCGCCATGCTCCATGCGCTGCGGATCGATGCCGTCGCCGTGCCGCGGGTGGCAGCGTTGCGCCACGCTCCGACGGTGGAAGTCGCTCTTGGCGGCATCATGCCCGCGATACACCCTCCCGACGGCATCATGCTGCGCTTCGCCCGCATCCTGCGCTTCCGCGCCACCCCCCCGCCCGACGGCATCGCCAGCCTGCAATACCTGCGCACCCTCTCACCGGCCTTCGACGAAGAATCGTAATTAGCCGAACACCTCGTTGATTGCCTCCAGATACCCCATGCCGTTGACGAGATCCGGCTCCAGGTAGCTGCCTTCGGTCCATTCGTTCCAGGCGTTGATGGTGAGGGTGTGACGGCTGGCGGGGTGGGTGTCGAGGTAGGCACGAGCGAGGCGCAGCGAGTCACGGAAGGCAGCGGGGGTGTTGCCGGCGAGAATGGGCGTGAAAGGATATCCGTAGTTACCGAAGGTATTGGACTGCACGGTACGCGGGCTGGAATCCCAGCCCATGGTGACGTTGGGGAAGTAGGGTACATCGAATTCGCACGCGGTCTTTTCCCAGTGGCGCGCGGCGGCGTCGGCCATCTCGCGGTAAGGCGTCTCCGGGAAGGACGAGAACCAGACATGGTGTACCCAGACATATGTGGTGACGGAGTTGAAACCGAGCAATGCCAGCATCGCGTTCGGGTTGTCCACTGTTTTTTCGGTGGGGAGGATCTTCACCCCCCATACCACCGCGTTCAGGTGCAGATCAGGAAAACCGGCGGCCTTCGTCTTCTCACGGAAGCGCCGCAACCCGGCACGCGCGTTCTCGATGCCGCCAATGCCGTCGATAAGCCGGTATAGCTCGTAGATGGAGAAGGTCGGGCAGCCGTCGATCTTCCAGTAGGACGGCTGGCTGAAGTAGTGCTCGATGATGTAATCGGTCATGCCGTCGAAGGCGGCGGGGCTGACCGCGCCGGGGTAGAGCAATTTCGGCGTATTGCCCATCTTCGCTGGGTGGATATCCACCCAGTCGTGGTTCGCCCACATCAGCGTGAAGCCCAGCCGGTCGCGGTTGGTTGCCCGCAGGTAGCCTTCCTCCAGTCCGCGCCCCAGAAACGGCCCGTCTTCATACCAGTACCAGTCGAAAATAAAATGCGAGATGGCATGGTCTGCCGCCGCATCGATCTTGCGCGCGAACACTGTGGGATCCGCCTCGTTCTCATACCCCCACAGCGGAACTTTCGGTTGTTGATGCCCGGGGAAACGCGGCTCACCTCGCTTCACCAGTTCCCATTCCGTCCACCCCGTCCCATGTGCCGTCTCGTTGCGCGGATCCACGTGGTAATTGGGAAAGTAATATACTCCAATCTGATACGGAGGGACCATACTGTGCTCCATTACGTAATGCATTACCCTGTTCGACCGGAACGAGCTCCGTCGTCCGTGATGCGGCAACACCATCCACCATCCGCTGGCGTGATTATTTCCCGGTCATTAAATACAGCGTACGCGCGGAGTCACCGACACATGCCTGCTCGGTCAGCGTAAAGTAGGCGGCGAACTGGTGTTCGAATTCTTCCTGCGTGTAGTGTGGGAAAATGTCCTCGCGGGTGGCAAGCAGGCGCTGCACCTGCGAGTCCTGCTTGGGGACGAATTCGATGATGAGCGCGCGTCCAAGGCCGTGCAGGAACTTCGCGATGGCGGCGAGGGGCACATTGTTGGAGATGGCCAGGTGATGAATGAGCGCGAGTGCCATCACCAGATCGACCGGCCCACGCGCGGCGAGCGAATCGCGCTCGGTCAGGTTCCAGCCGATGGCGGAACTCGGATTGGTCAGGTCCTGCAGCAGCGGCAGCATGGCGGTGTCGCCGCGGCGGCGCACGTCGCGATAGCACTTTTCCACCGCCGCCGGGTCCACGTCGAAGGCGACGGTGGGGATGCCTTGCGCGGCGGCGAGTTGGCTGAAGTGGCCGTCGTTGGCACCCAGGTCCCACATCTGTCGCGGCCCCGTGCGCTCGATATACGCCTGCACCAGCGCTTCTTTCTGCGCGAACGCCGCCGCGGAGTAGTTGGTATCAGTGTAGTAATCCCCCCACTCGGTGCCGGTGGGTTCCCATTTCAGTCCGCGAATCGTGCCCGCCAGACTGTCGAGGATGCCTTCCTGCGCCATCTGCACCGATTCCCGGTGCATCTGCGGAGTGCCCGCGCGGGTATCGGCGTATTTCCGCTGAAACTTCGCGTGCAGATGCACGTGCAGCAATAACCCGCCGTTGAAGCGCGTGCGGAAGGGCAGCAACGCGGCAGCCATATCCAGCGGCACGCCGTCGAGATAGATGCGCAGCAATTGATTGAGACGGATATCGGTGTGCGCCATCAAGGCCAGCGGTGCGAGAAAATGCTGGCAGAACTGCCGGTAGGCCACCCATGGCGCGCCCGCCTGCGCCCGCTCGAAAGAGAGCGTGTCGATGAATACCGGCTTGCCCGCGTGAAACTGGATGTTGTAGGCGGTGGCGTCTTTTAACGACATGCCGTGTGCCAGCGCGAGCTGTTGGATGCGCAGGGTGAGCAGCGCGGCATCGCGCAATTGACTGAAGCACCATTCGTAGGGATATGAAATGAAGGGGACGTGCTCCGGGCAAATCACCGTCACTGCGTCGCCGGTCAGCGCCAGTTCCCGCGACGCCTCCCGATGCGCGATCAGCAGCCCCTCGTCCGTCAATGCCCGGTAGAGCCCGGACTCCATCAGCAACCGGTAGTCATCCGCATAGCAGGCGTTTACCTGGCGGTAGAGCACGCCGTCGCGCGTGAAGATAAAACCGCTGGGATCGCGGAATGAGCCGGGGTGCAGGGCCGTAGTCACGGGAGACGGTCATCCTTTCGCGCGAACAGACGGCCAATAAAGAGGCTGATCTGTCGCCAAAAGCTCTTGATCGCCAGCGCCAACCCGACCAGAGAAGCGATGGCAATCTGGAAGACGTAGCTGCCGATGCCGGGATCGATGTAGGCGTAGCAGGGGCGCATGGCGATCAGCCACGCGCCGATAGTCAGCAACAGCACGGTGCAGAGCGAAAGATGCAGTCTGAACATCACGTCGAATCCTCTGTCGGCACCGGCACGAGAGCGTTCCCGCGTTTAGCGCCATCTCTATTGTAGCGCAATTTGCCGCACAGGGGAAATACCTGCTCCTGTTGCGGTTCCTGTCTCTGTCACGCTGCAGCGAGTCGCCGCAGCCAGGTAGATCGGGCTGCAATGGCGGGTGATTACTTCACGATCAGATATACCGCGCCGACACCGGCGAGCACCATAGTGGCGATGTCAAACAGACGCTGAGGGATGCGGGGGAAGAGCCATTTGCCGGCAAACACGCCGAGAAGAATGACCGGCACGACCGCCAGGTCGATCAACAGCGAGGTTCGGGTAAACAGTCCCTGGTGCAGGTATACCGGCACTTTCGTCAGGTTGATGAT
Source organism: uncultured bacterium (assembly GCA_964472305.1). Taxonomy (GTDB): domain Bacteria; phylum Armatimonadota; class Hebobacteria; order CAIYQO01; family CAIYQO01; genus CAYYJR01. The sequence continues at coordinate 27,582 of CAYYJR010000016.1, read as the reverse complement.
GAAAAAATACCAGGCAATGGTGCCCATGAATTGCTCTTTTGGCATTTTATGGGCGGCCAAATACATCATCATGATCGGGCCGGCGGCGTTGCTGACGGTGGTGGTGAATCCCGCCGCGGTGCCCGCGATGATGGTGCCGGCCAGCGAGCGTGGCGTCATGTGTGGTCCCAATCGTCCTTCCAGCAGATGCAGCGCCAGCATCACCAGCACCAGCACGCCGATCACCGGATTCAACAGAGCTTTGTGGCGCTCGGACATGCTGAGGAAATTCAACGCGACCGCACCGGCAAACACGCCGATCAACACCCACGGCAGCAGCTTCACCAGCCGGTTCCACTGCACGTGACGCTTGTACCAGGCAGCGGCGAAGACGTCCCCGACGATCAGCATCGGCAGCATGATACCGATGGAATTCCACCCGGTGAATCCGATCGCCAACAAGAGCACCACCAGAATACCCAACCCGGGAATGCCTGTCTTCGACATGCCAACCAACAGTGCCGCCGCACCGCCCACCACCCATTGGGTTACCGACAGTTCCACAATCCCATCCCCCGCGAGCAGAGTCTAGCAGAAGCTCACGGCCGGCGCAAGGTGATCTTCATGTGATGCAGTGTAGCAATTGTCCGCACGCATTTGCGAGATAATGACCGTCGCCCCGTCCCGGCATAAATGTTTCCGCATGGCGTGAAACGGAAAGCATCGGTATTGGTCTAATTCAGTAGACCCGCGAGGAGGGACAGCGGTCGCGCTTCCGGCGGGCAGGCGGTCGAGCACCCATTGCGTGCCGGCAGCAGGAGTCAACGTTCGCATGTCGTATTTGCATATACACACCCCACAATTCCAGCACACGTCGAACAGGAGGGGCGACTGATGGGCAACGGTGCACCGGGCGGCGTTCGGCCGCAGGATTATCAGGTACCGCAGAACGTTCTCGATCTGCTCCCCTGCGAGCAGGCGCTGCGCTATCGTGTCTGTCCCATCGCGATCACGGAAGCCCCCAACGGCATGCGACTGATCATTGTCGCCTGTCCCGACCCCAGCGACCTGCCGTTGATCGACCAGTTGCAACAGTTCACCGGCTGCCGCGTTCAGCCGATGCTGGCCTCCGAGGAAGACGTGCTGCTGGGTATCGCGGCGCATTACCAGGAAGGAGCAGCGAAAGCTGAGGAGTTGCTGCCGAAAGCAGAGCCGCTGCCGCGCACACCCGATCAGCAGGCGGAGATTCAGCAGGAGTCGGCACTGGTCCAGGCGGCCGACACGCCGACCGCGCGCAGCACGCTGGAACGCATCTTCCGCCGTGCCGTCGCCGAGCGCTCTACCGATATTCACCTTGAACCCCATGAGCAAACCGTCATCGTGCGCTTTCGCATCGACGGCATCCTCGGCGATCACATGAGCTATGAAAAATCGCTACACCCGGCGGTGATTTCGCGGATCAAAATTCTCTCCAACCTGGATATCTCACAAAACCGCCTGCCGCAGGACGGACGTTTCGACGTGCAGGTCGGAAAGCGCATCTTTGATATCCGTGTCTCCATTCTTCCGACCATGGCTGGCGAAAGTTCGGTGATGCGTCTGTTGCCGAAAGGCCATCTGGCGCTGAATTTTGACGAACTCGGCTTCAGCGAGCAGGGACGTGCGAATCTGGAGTCGCTCATTCATCGCCCATACGGCATGGTGTTGCTCACTGGCCCCACCGGCTCGGGCAAGACGACGACGCTTTACGCCAGCCTGATGACCATCGATTGCGTGGGCAAGAAGGTCGTGACCATCGAGGATCCGGTCGAATATCAGTTCGAACGTGTCGCGCAGATTCAGGTGAATCCCAAAATCGGCCTCACCTTTGCCACCGGATTACGCTCCATTCTGCGTCACGATCCCGACGTCATCATGGTCGGTGAGATTCGCGACCTGGAGACCCTTGACATGGCGATCCACTCCGCGCTCACCGGTCACATGGTGCTCTCCACCCTGCACTGCAACGACGCCTCCGCGGCGCCGGCGCGCATGGTGGATATGGGCGCCGAGCCCTTCCTGGTTGCCTCCTCGGTAAGTGGCCTGGTGGCACAGCGCCTGATCCGCCGCATCTGTCCCGAGTGCAAGATACCGGCGAAAATCAGCAACGCCTTGCGCGAACAGCTCGAATTGCCCAACGACGAAGCGATCTACTATCACGGCGCGGGATGCGACCAGTGTCGCGGCACCGGCTACTTCGGCCGGGTGAGCGTCTTCGAAGTCGTGCCCATGCACGACGAGATCCAGCAGGCGGTGATCCGCAACGCCAGCGCACAAGAAGTGCGGCATATTGTCCGCTCGATGGGTATCCCCTCGCTGCGCGACGACGGTCTGGATAAAGCCCGTGCCGGCCTGACCACGCTGGAAGAAGTCATCCGCGCGGTGTATGCCGAGGTCACGTAGCACGAGAAGACCGCCCACAATCGCACAAGTCGGAATGTATGAACGCTTCGCGCCGGAAATAACCGCTCACCCATCACCGTGCACATGTCATTGGTGATACGTCACTCCCAGGAGATTTTCATGCGCATCCTCGACACGCATATACATATCCTGTCCGGCGACGACACGCCGGCGGAACTGGCGGAGCGGCTGCGCCGGGTGGGTATCGCCGGCGGCATGATCATCTCGCGCGCGCCGATGGCGTTCGGCATGTTCGCCGGAACCGCGGCGCCTCCGGCATGCTTGTCTGAATTGCTCGCATGGACCGCCGCGACGCCTGATTGCTTTTCCTGTTTCTGGATCGATCCGCTGGACGAGGATGCACTGGCGCAGGTGGAGATGGCGGTGGCGCGCGGCGTGGATGCCTTTAAGGTGATTTGCCATGCGTATTTCCCCGGCGACCCACGCGTGCTGCCGGTGTTTGCCGCCATCGCTCGCGCCGGCAAGCCGATCCTCTTTCACTCCGGCATTCTGTGGGACGGTCGACCGTCGTCGCGCTACAACCAGCCGGTCAACTTCGAGGCGCTGCTCGATGTGCCGGGGTTGACCTTCGCGCTGGCGCACATCTCCTGGCCCTGGTGCGAGGAAGCCCTCGCGGTATACGGCAAGTTTCTCAATGCCAGGGTGATGCACCCGGAGTTGGGCGTGGAGATGTTCATCGACCTCACCCCCGGCACGCCGCCCCGCTTTCGCGCCGACGCGCTGACCAGGCTGCTCACCGCGGGTTATGACATCGAGCGCAACTTGCTCTTCGGCACCGACGGCAACGCCGGTGACTTCCACGCCGACTATGCGCAACAGTGGATCGAACGCGATCTAGACATCTACCGCGCCCTCGATACCCCGCAAACGGTTATCGAGGATATCTTCGCCAATAATTTACTCCGCTTTCTCGGTAAATCGGTAACGCGCGACCGGTGAAAAGTCAATCGCGATTCGCGGTAAAAGGGTGGCGTGGCACCGGCAGGAGATTTACCACGCCAGCGCGTCTTCATGATCGCACGTCCGACGACAAGACCGACTACTTCACCCCCCACGAAGCCGGCATGCTGCAGGCGTCGATGGTGCCCGGCTTGAGAGAGGGGGTAAACCACGAACTCGCCCTCGCGAGAACACAGGACGCTCTACCGCGAAAGTGCTACGGAATTTCAGTCCCGGCCCTCCGTGATTGGTCTACCCCTCCCCATTATTCCCTGGTATACTTTAGCTTCGAAACGAGCACTCATTCGATTGGAGCGTGTCCCATGACGACGATAACCGCACAGGTCAACGATTGGGAAAATCCCCAACTGCTGTCCCGCCGGCGCGAACCGGCGCGCGCGGCGCTGGTGCCGTATGCGGATGCCGAGTCCGCGCTGACGGGCGAACGCGGCGCCTCGCCGTTCTTCAAGCTGCTGAACGGCGCCTGGTCGTTTTATTATGCGCCGTCGCCGATGCTGCTGCCGACGGGCTTTACGGCGGAAGACTACGATGCCGGGCAATGGGACACCCTTCCGGTACCGAGTAACTGGCAGATGCACGGCTATGGTACGCCCAACTACACCAATGTCGCTTACCCCTACCCCGTCGATCCGCCGCACGTGCCGCAGGAGAATCCGGTGGGATTGTATCGCCGCACCTTCCGCCTGCCGTCTTCGTGGGACGGCACGCAGGTGATGCTGGTGTTTGAAGGCGTCGATTCCGCATTTTACGTGTGGGTGAATGGTCAACAGGTTGGGTACAGCCAGGGTGCCCACCTGCCTTCCGAGTTCAACATTACGTCATATCTGCACGCGGGTGAGAACACGCTGGCAGTGCAGGTATTCCAGTGGTCGGACGGCAGCTATCTGGAAGACCAGGACATGTGGCGACTGAGCGGTATTTTTCGCGATGTGTACCTGCTCGCCGTGCCGGAAGTGCACCTGCGCGACGCCCGCGTGCGCACGCGCCTTGACGCCGCCTACACGGACGCGGTGCTGGAGATACAGGCCACGGTCACCAGTTACGGCGCCGCCGCCGCGGGGTTGCACGTACTCGCCCGCCTGCTCGACGCGGAAGACCGGGTGGTCGGCGAGGCGCCGGTGGGCGAGGCGATCCGCGTGGATGCCGGCGGCGAAGCGATAGTCGCGACGGAGATTCCGGTGGCCGCGCCGCGCAAATGGTCGGCGGAAGAGCCGTATCTGTATACGCTGCTGCTCTCGCTGCTGGCGCCCGACGGCATGGTGACAGCGGTGCAGCGCATTAACGTCGGCTTCCGCACCGTGGAGGTGCGCGACCAGCAACTGCTGATCAACGGCGTGCCGGTGAAGCTGCAAGGCGTGAATCGCCACGACACCCATCCCGACCTGGGGCACGCGGTGTCGCTGGAGTCGATGGTGCGTGACATCACGCTGATGAAACAGCACAACGTGAATACCGTACGTACCTCGCACTACCCCAACGACCCGCGCTGGTACGACCTGTGCGATCGTTATGGCCTGTATGTGGTGGACGAGGCTGACCTGGAGTGCCACGGCTTCTGCTTCACCGCCGATTTCAACCGCATCTCCGACGATCCGGTCTGGGAAGCGGCATATGTCGATCGCGCGGTGCGCATGGTCGAGCGCGATAAGAATCACCCCAGCATTATCTTCTGGTCGCTGGGCAATGAGGCCGGATATGGGCGCAACCATGTGGCGATGGCCGCGTGGATACATGCCAACGACCCCACGCGGCTGGTGCACTACGAGGGTGCGACCGGCGGCGCGGAGAACAACGCGCATACGCTGGATGTGGTTGACGTGGTCAGCACCATGTATCCCGGGGTGGATTGGCTCATCACGCAAGGCCAGCGCACGGACGACCCACGACCGTTCTTCCTGTGCGAATACGCGCATGCGATGGGCAATGGCCCCGGCAACCTGAAAGAATACTGGGAAGCGATCCGCACGTATCCGCGGCTGATCGGCGGCTGCATCTGGGAATGGGTGGATCACGGCATTCGCCAGTGCACCGACGCCGGTGAAGAGTGGTTTGCCTACGGCGGCGATTTTGGCGACCACCCCAACGACGGCAACTTCTGCATCGACGGACTGAATTCCCCCGATCGCGTGCCGCACAGCGGATTGCTGGAATACAAAAAAATCATCGAGCCGGTAGCCGTGGAACCGGTGGACCTGCGTGCCGGCACGGTGAAGATCATCAATCGTTATGCCTTCACCTCGCTCAACCGTTTCCATGGCGCATGGCAGGTGCTGCGCGACGGCGAGGTGCTGCAGCAAGGCGTCCTGCCGGCGCTGGAAGTGCCGGCGGGCGGCGCGCTGACGGTGACGCTGCCGTATGCGCTGCCGGCGGCTGTGCCCGGCGCGGAATGCTGGCTCAACCTCAGCTTCACCCTCGCCGGGGAAACATTGTGGGCGCCCCGCGGTTATGAGTTGGCATGGGCGCAACTGGCGCTGCCGGTGGAGACGCCCGCCGTGCCGCTCATCACGCTGGCCGAGATGCCGGCGTTGACGGTTGCGGAATCCGCCGCCGAGATCGTCATCAGCGGTGATGAGTTCCGACTGGTCTTCGACAAGCACGCCGGCGTTATCGCGACGTGGGAGCACCAGGGGATGCGGCTGCTTACCGCCGGACCGCGCTTCCACGCCTGGCGCGCGCCGACCGACAACGACGTGCATCTCGCGCGCGAATGGCGCAAGTTCGGCCTTGACCGGTTGATCTCGCGCTGCGACCGCATTGCGCTGACCGCGACATGCCCGCAGGCCGTCTGCATCGAGGTGGACAGCGTGCTGGGCGGCTATTCGCTTACTCCCGCCTTCACGTGCCGCTACCGCTACACCGCCTACGGCACCGGCGATCTGCTCATCGACACGCAGATCATCCCCGCCGCCGGGCTGCCGCACCTGCCGCGCCTCGGTCTGCAAATGCGCCTGCCGGGTGACTTCGATCAATTTGCCTGGTACGGTCGCGGCCCGCACGAAAGCTATATCGACCGCCAGGAAAGCGCGAAGGTGGGCGTCTATCGCGGTTCGGTGCAGGAGCAGTATGTACCGTATGTGTTCCCACAGGAGAACGGCAACAAGACCGACGTGCGCTGGGCGGCGGTGACCGATCTGCACGGCGCCGGCCTGCTGGCGATGGGCATGCCGCTGCTGAACGTGAGCGCGCACCATTACACCACCGAGGATTTCACCAACGCGAAGCATACCTTCGAATTGATGCCGCGCGATGAGACGATCCTGAACCTCGACTATCGCCAGGGAGGACTCGGCAGCAACAGTTGCGGCCCCGGCCCGCTGGAGCAATACCTGTTGCAGCCGGTGGAAACCCGCTTCACCGTGCGACTGAAACCGCTGCTCAGCGACGCACTGTCGCCCATGCGCGCCAGCCGCGTGGGGGTGGAGCGGTGGGAGCCGTAACCGCCAGTCAGTCCACGCCAACGCCAATCCGGAAAATGCGGGAAAATGCGGGACAGTTACCTAGCGGTAATTTCCCCGCAATTCCCGCAATTTCCTGGCAAAACTAGTGGAAGGTGGTATGCCGCAACAGTCAGTAAGATTCTCGATAATACCCTTCATTGTCGCTGATCGCACGCGCGTTTCTATCCCCTGCAGATTGCCATGCACAATTCAAATCAGTCGAACCACACGTTGCCCCGCATGGATTCCGACAAATTACCGCTAACTTGCATCCGCCCCGGCAGGTCATTCGCTTCAGATACAGAAAGTAACTGCTACCTCACATCCCCGAAATGCGATAGTTACGAGAACGGGACGGAGAAACCATACCATGACGGTCCAAGTTTCAACGATTATCGACAATCGCGATGGCAATACCTTATGCGCGGCGCTGGAGAAGATGGGCGCCGGCGGCAAGGAACTGTGGATTGCCAGCGCGTTCTTCTCACTCGACGCGCTGCTGATGCTGGCTGACACGCTGAACCAGTATGAGCATATCCGCATCCTTTTTGGCGACGAAGCCAGCCCCCGGCAACGGAAGTTGCTGCTCGAACGCCTGCGCACAGTGTCGGATGACGATCTGCTGGCCCAGCGCGAGAAGCAGCCCCTCCTCACCAACCTGCAGAAGATGGAAGCGCTGTTTACCTCCGGGCGTGTAGAAGCGCGTTGCTACACGGCGAAGAAGTTCCATGCCAAAGCCTACATCATCAAGCGGGAAATGTTTCCCGAGCAGATCGCCGTCATGGGCAGCGGCAATTTCACCCGCCAGGGATTGCTGCACAACATTGAATTGAATGCCCTGCAGACGACCGAGCAGACCGAGCACCTGCGCACCTGGTATGAGGAGCGTTGGGAAGAAGCGCAGGCGGATGTCGTCACCGAGGACGTGCTGGCTGAAATTCGCCGGCAGATCGAACTCTATGATCCCTACTACCTGTACCTGAAGGCGCTGTATGCCTGGGGACAGGATCGGCAGGGGGAGTCCGCCGGGAGCAAGCCACGCATGGTGGGCTTGCTGGATGAACACCAGCGCCAGGGATATTGGCAGGCGTTGAAAATCCTGGAGCGGCAGCATGGGGTGATGGTCTGCGATGGCGTCGGCCTGGGGAAAAGCTTTATCGCCCTCGCGTTGATGGAACACTTCTGCCGCGCCGGCCAGCGCGTGCTGCTGATCGCGCCGAAGAACATCCTGGACAATAGCTGGCGGGAATACCTGGAGCGCTATCTGAAAGATTACCGGCAACCGTTCGGCAGCATCGACTCCAAGGCGATGACTGAGTTTGGGTACGACATCGAGAAGCTGGAGGGCTTGCTGGAATGCGACAGCGGGATGAGCGAGAAGGAATGCGAATACCTGCGCCTGCTCCAGGCATACACCGAGCGTGCCGACGTGGTGGTGATCGACGAGTCGCATAACTTCCGCACCCCATCAGCCAACCGCTATATCAACCTGCATCGCATTATGCAGCCGCAGGATGGCCGGCGGAAACAGGTGATCCTGCTGACGGCCACGCCGATCAACACCCACTACACCGACATGAGCGCGCAGCTTGGCCTGATCACCCATGAGCACGGCACGCTGGCGGGGTACGGATTCCAGCAGATACGCCGCGCCACGGTGGAGTTGGACCGCACCGTGCCGACCACCGAACCATCGGGCCAGTTATCACTCACGCTGCAGGAAACACCCAACGAGACGCTGAACCGCGTGCTGGAGCAGGTAGTCATCCAGCGCAGCCGCACCACCTGCAAGGCGTTGAGCGCCGCCGCCGGGAAGGAATTGCGCTTCCCCAGGCGCCACGACCCGGAGTGCATCGAATATGCCATCGGCCCGGAGAGCCACGGCTATTCCATGCTGATCACCCTTGCCGATAAGCACTTCCGTCCCGCGGTACATCGCTTGGTAGAAGTGAAGAAAGAGACGGACGATAAGAAGCTGGCGAAACTGTTGGCGAAGCCGCTGCACGGCATCAAGCTCGCGGCGTTCATCACCGAGCAATACCGCCGTGTGCCACAGCCGGGCAGCAAGCTCTACACCGACGAGGTGCGGTTGGCCGGCTTGGTTTATTCCAACACGTTGAAGCAGTTGGAGAGCAGCCCCGCCGCCTTCCAGGGGATCATTCAGAGCCTCGCGACCGGCTTGCTGGCACGTTTGCAAGTAGTGTTCGGTGAAAAGGTCACACCGGTAATCACCGAGCACCAGGGGTGGGTGCGCACGCCAATCTTCCGCGCCCCGGATGAGGACGCCGGCAACGGCGAAGATCCCGACATGATCGAGGACGGCGACGCGCTGGACATCTCCGGCGACGAGGTGGACTCCTGGTTGCAACATGCCGTGCAGTCGCGCGGGCTGGAGAAAAAGTTGCGCGAGTTCACCCCAGGCGAGTTCGACGTGGAACGCTGGCGGCACGACATCGAAGGCGACCTGGCCTACCTGCGCGAGATTCACACAGCCATTATTGCCGCCCGCAAACAGCCCGATCCGAAGCTGGAGCAGTTTGTCCCGGTGCTCGCGGCACAGCTCAAGGCCGGCAAGCGTGTGCTGCTCTTCACCCAGAGCCGGCGCACGGCGGAATATCTGGAGATTGAGCTGGCCAACCGTCTGCAGGGCTACCACGTCGCCCGCATCGACTCCCGTATCGAGGATACGCGCCCCAGCATCATTCATGCCTTTTGCCCCGGTTACAACAGCCCGCCGTCAAAACGTGCGCGCAGTATACCGGAACGGGTAGATATGCTGATCTCAACCGATGTGTTGAGCGAAGGCGTCAATCTACAGGAAGCTGGCGCCATCGTCAATTACGATATCCATTGGAATCCCGTCCGGCTCATCCAGCGTATTGGCCGCGTCGACCGCCGCCTGGATCCGGCTATCACGCCACACGAGCATGAATTTGCGATTCTCAATGTGCTGCCGCCCGCGGACATCGAAAAAATCATCAGCCTGGTTGAGACGGTCGAGGAGCGCACGCTGAAGATCAGCCGCGCGCTGGGCATCGACGAAGCCTTCTTCCGGGCCAACGATCCTGCCGGTACACTGAAGGAATTCAACCGCCTCTACGAAGGCGACATGACCGGCGCGGACATGGCAACCACGCAGTATACCGAGCACTTCACCGAGCCGGACGCCCATACCCAGGCGATCCTTGACGCGCTGCCGCCCGGCGCGTTCGGGGTGTGGGGGAAGGCTCCGGAAGATGGCCTGTTTGCCCTCTTCGAAATGGAAGCGACGCCGGCGGCCACAGCGACAGATCAAGAACGGTATGCGCAGATCATCGGGCGCCCGGTGCTGGCGTTGGAACGAGCAGACATGACGATAACCCACGACGCCGGCGCCATCCTGAAAATCCTGGCCCGCACCATGGCGGACGACCATTCCGCGGCCCCCACTGATGAAGCCGCACTGACCGAGCGGCTGAAGAAGCTGAAGCACAGCGTGCGCAGCGCCTTCGCCGACATCAGCCTGCCGCGCACTATTATGCCGCGCCTGGTCTGCTGGATGGAGTTGCGCAAGGAGGAGCCGCGATGACGCCGACGATGACCGGGATTCCGGTGACCGCGCTGGATGCTGTCCGCGACCGTGAAGCGCTCTTTGCCTTCCTGCATGATTCGCTTGGCTGGCCGGTGGACCCGGAAGATACCTTCACGTACCAGGGGCCGGCGGTGCCGGGTGAGACGGCAGCACGGGTTGAGGTAAGTCGGCTGGTGCCGTTCACCGCCAACGATCCCTTCGTCATCATGCTGACCGAGTTCGCGACGGACTTCCGCCGTACCGATCTCCGTGAGATTCTGCGTGCCATCCGCCGAGAGATGCGCACGCGTGCCGCCTACCAGGGCAAAGGGCTGGAGGAAGTGATCTTCCTCTGTGTCACGCGCGGTTATCAGGGATTACGCTTCGCCCACTTCCGCGAGCAGGAAGGCCGACAGCCAAAGCTGAGCGTATTCGGGTGGGAGCGGGAGAACGTCGCCGCCACCCGTACACTCCGTGACATCAATCTGCCTGCGTTACGATTGACCGCAAATATATTCGGCGAACCGGATTGGACTCTCGAAACTCGGAAAGCCTGGCTGTCTGCCTGGGATGTTGAGGCAGTCACCAAACGTTTCTTCGCTGAATTCCGCAAGACGTTTTCATTGGTGAAAGAAGAGATCCGAGCCCACTCCCGACGAGTCTCGGATGCTGACCTGCACACATTCACCCTGACGTTGATAAATCGCCTACTGTTCTGCTGGTTCATCCAGCAGAAAAAATGGTTGGCTCATGATCCTGCTTTCTTGACCCGGTTCTGGGAGCAACTACATATCGATCATCGGCGGCGGGAAGATACACATGGCGACGCATTCTATGTCAACTACCTTCGTCCGCTCTTCTTAAACGTGCTAAATGTGCCGAGGGAAGATCGCGAGCCAGCAATCAAAGAGATGATAGGTGAAGCGAGCGCCGACTGCATGATTCCGTATTTGAACGGCGGTCTGTTCGAGGAAAATGCGCTGGATAAGCTCGCTGACCCAGCGGATCCTCGACGTACGATCATCGTGCCGAATGCCGCCATCGAGTTGCTAATCAGTGAGGCCAACCGAGCGCAGGCCAACCCTGGCTTGTTCCAGCGATGGAACTTCACCGTGCAGGAGAGCACCCCGCTCGACATCGACGTAGCTGTGGATCCAGAAATGCTGGGTAAAGTCTTCGAGGAACTGATCACCGCACGGCATGAAACCGGCGCCTATTATACGCCACGCCAGGTAGTCAGCTTTATGTGCCGGGAGGCGTTGAAGGCGTACCTGGGTGGATTCAGCGAACTGGTCGATACGCACGATGCAGGAAGCGTGACGATTCCGACGGCACGGGAATTACTGGTGCGTTTGGCGAAGGTGCGGGTGGTTGACCCGGCCTGCGGCAGTGGAGCGTATCTGCTTGGGATGCTGCATGAGCTGCACACCCTCAATCGCCTGCTGGATACCCGCGCCGAACGCCTGTCCGCCCGCGACGACTACGACCGCAAATTCGCCATCATCCGCGATTGTCTCTATGGTGTAGACATCGAACCCTTCGCTGTGGAGATGGCACGATTGCGCCTGTGGCTCTCTCTGGCAGTGGAATTTGAGGATGGAGGCAATCTGGCAAGCATTCCACCGCTACCAAACCTCGATTTTAAAATCGAGTGTGGAGATAGCCTGCTCGCGCCCAATCCGCACGGCGGTCCGCAACCGGATCTGTACCGTCAGGCTGATATTGATAGTTTCCGCCGACTCAAAGCTGAACATACCGCCTGCTCCGATCCTGCGACGAAGAAAGCGTTAAAAGTCCATATCGACGAGTTACGCATTACTATTGCAGAATGGTCACACCCAGATAAGGCCGTGACCGGCTTCGATTGGGGCGTTGAGTTCATCGAGGTGTTCCAACGACAGCCCAACCCGGATAAACCCGCGGCGATGCAGCCTGGTGGGTTTGACATCGTGATCGCGAACCCGCCATACGTGCGCGCCGATGCCCAATTCCGCTATATTGAGGACGAAAATGAACGCCAGGAAGAAATTGCGCGTTGGCAAGCATTCCGGAAAGGCCTGGTCAGCAGTGCTGTCTATAAAACCCTTTATGAGAAGTGGGATTTGTATATACCGTTCCTGGAGCGTGCCTATCAGCTTTTGCGACAAGACGGCTATATGACCTTTATCATCCCAGATGCGTATAACGGCGCGAAATATACCATGCGGTCACATCGCCTGTTCCTGGAGAATACTCGCGTTGCGCGCGTGGATTTCTGTTCTGACATCCCTCTGTTCGATGCCGGCGTCGCAAACACAATCGTGCACTTCGTCAAGACGAAGCCGACGGATACAGATACACCGTGTCGGATGCGGCGGTGGGGTGAGAGTGCCGAAGATTTTGACTCGAACTATGAGCCGTTGCCAGCCCTACCGCAGAAAGAAGCTGGTTTTGGCTTGTTTCGTATTAACGCCGCGTCTCCCCAAGTTGATATTCCGTCAGTGCCACTTGATTGTATCTGCTACATTAGCAAAGGTATGGTGTTACATAGCGAAGACCCGAATGGCTTAGTCCACTTTACAAAAGATGATCTAGTTTCGCCGACGAGAGATGCAGCGCATCCCAAGCCATTTATGGAGGGGAAACACCTCGTAAAATGGATCGTTGCACGAGTTCTGTACCTTGAATACGGGACTAGCAGAGCACCGCGTCTTTGTAGCCGACCGACGTTCCCGGAGATCTACGAAGTACCAGAGAAATTAATCTCAATGGACATCTCTGGTAATACGGCGCGAGTGGCGTATGACTCGCAAAAATTGTTTCACAACCATTCAGCTTGGTCATTCGTTCCCTGGCACAGCCTGGAAGGGATATGCAACAACTCCATTCGAAAGACAGCAAAGTACCGTGATGAAGTAAAGCCAGGGGAAGGGGTCGCCGTCACCCGCGATCAGCTAGAGGAAGTCTCGCAGTCATACAACCTGAAATACCTGCTGGCGATCATGAATTCCACCTTCGCCTCGACCTGGTTAGCCGGCGTTCGCCGGAGTAAGATGCACGTCTACCCCGACGACTGGAAAGGCTTCCCCGTCGCCATCGCCACAGCGGAGGAGCAAGCGCCGTTTATCGCCGCGGTGGATGAGATACTGGCGCTCTATCGTCAACACGGCCATCCCCTATCGCCGGATGCCGCCAGGCGCTTGGCTGAGCTGGAGGCTGAGATCAACGAGCGGGTGGCGCGGTTATATGAGGTGTGAAGGTTCACCATGGCATACTTCCTTTTCCTTGACGAGAGCGGACAGGATCATCACGAATCGCCTTACGAAGTGCTGGCTGGCATGGCGGTGGAGGATCGCGATCTGTGGAACCTGGTGCAGGCGGTGCAGGAGGCGGAAGTGCGTTGTTTCGGCTGCCGCTACACCGAAGGTCGCCAGGAGTTGAAAGGGAAGAAGCTGCTCAAGCGCAAGACCTTTCGCTTGGCTGCGCAGTTGCCGCCCTTTCCCGATGAGGAGCGGCGCGCGCTGGCCCGTGCCTGCCTAGCGGATGGCGCTGCCGCGGGAATGCGCCAACTGACCGCGCTGGCACAGGCGAAAGTGGCCTACGTGCGCGAGGTGCTGGACATCTGCGCGCGCTTCCGTTGCCGGGCGTTTGCCAGCATCCTACTGCGGAATGATCGTCCTGCGTTGCCCGCCGATCTGCTGCGACGTGACTACTGTTACCTTTTCGAGCGTTTTTTCTACTTCCTGGAGGATCGCAACCCGGAAGTTTCGGGGATTGTCGTTTTCGATGAACTGGAGAAGAGCCAGAGCCATCTGTTGCTCGGGCAGATGGACCGTTATTTCAAGCGCACCGCCAAGGGACGGCAGCGCGCGGGGCAGATTATCCCCGAGGCGTTTTTCGTCCACTCCGACCTGACGACCGGCATCCAGCTTGCCGATCTGGTGGCCTATCTGGTGTCCTGGGGCTTCCGCGAGAAGCGGATGACCCAACCACGCCGCGAAGAACTGGACGATTTGGTACTCCAGGTGCGATCCTTGTGGTATAAGACACAACGCGAGGTAGGGCCGAGTCACACTCCCGTCACGATCTGGAGCTTTGTCACCCTTTCGGAGTTGACATCCGGCGAAGCGGAAGACTGAGAAGAAAAAGGCAATGGTCCGCTCTCGCGGCCCAAAGCCTCCATAATGATTATACCACATATTCGTCCGATGTTAACAGACTTGACCGGAAAAAGTGAGCGCGCCGCCATCGCCGCGCTGATGCAGAAATGCTTGGATGTGCGCGGTCCCGACCCCTCGGAGCAAGCTGTCGGCTGCGCGGCGTTGGAGGCGGAGATCAAAGAGCGGGTGGCACGGTTATACGGGACGATATTGGGGACAGTTTCCACTGTCCCCTCTACTTCTGGAGAGCGAACGCGGAAACGAAGGGTTCTGCAATTACCTCTTACCCGTGTCCCGCAATTTCCCTCGCGGGCTTCGTTGCATATCCTGCCTTTCCGCGCTATCCCGGCTACCGATTATCGCGGCACCGGCACGGCGGCGAGGACGGTGTCAACAAGCTGGTCGGTGGTAAAGCCTTCGATCTCCGCTTCCGGGCGCAGGATGAGGCGGTGGCGCAGCACCGGGTGGGCGATAACCTTGATGTCGTCCGGGGTGACGAAGGTGCGGCCTTCCAGCGCGGCGAACACGCGGCCGCAGCGCAGCAGCGCGACGGTGGCGCGCGGGCTGCCGCCGAGGATGACCTGATGCGAAGCACGGGTGGCGGCCACCAATTCGACCAGGTAGCGCAGCACGCCCTCCTCGACCGTGATCGCGTGTATTTCCGCTTTCGCCTTCAGCAGCAGCTCCGGGGTGACCACCGGACGCACGTCCGACAGCGCGAGTTGATGCGGGTCGAATCCTTGCTGGTGCAGCCGCAGAACCTCCATCTCCTCCGCGGAGGTGGGATACTCCACCCGCAGCTTCATCAGGAAACGGTCGAGTTGCGCCTCGGGCAGCGGATAGGTGCCTTCGTATTCGATGGGATTCTGGGTAGCGATGACCAGAAAAGGCGCCGGCAGCGCGTGGTCGACGCCGTCGATGCTCACATGACGCTCCTCCATCGCCTGTAACAGCGCCGCCTGCGTCTTCGGCGGGGTGCGGTTGATCTCATCCGCCATCAGCACGGAGGTGAAAACCGGCCCTTTCTTCACGAAGAATTCCGCCGACTTCATGTCGTACACAGTGGTGCCGATGATGTCGGACGGCATCAGGTCGGGGGTGAACTGCACGCGATGAAACTCGCACTGCAGGCTTTGTGCCAGCGCGCGCGCCATCAGCGTCTTCGCGGTGCCCGGCACGCCTTCAAGCAGCGCGTGCCCATCCGCCAGCAGGCAGATCATCAATCCCTCGATGATCGCCCGCTGCCCCTTCACCGCCTTGCCGATCTCCGCGGAGACGGCCTCGCCGATTTTCGCGACCACCCCGAATTCCGTGCTAATAATCTCAACCATCGGTTCATCCCCTTCCAGCAATAATAAAATGCACGGTGGTTTCGCCGCGGGCGTCCCACCTTGTCATCCCGTCACTTTTCCCCGCGCCGTGACAGCAGCGCGTCTACTTCGCGCATCATCCGCAACAGCGCCAACGGCTCCGGATGGCGCGTGCCGGCCACCACGGTCAACTGGTTGACGATTCGCGCCAGCGCGGCCTGGTCGACCACCCGGCGTCGCCCATTCGCCTCGATGAGCTGTGTCAGCGGGACGCGCGCGGGCACCCCCAGGCGCTGGCCCAGCGTGCGCGACAACCGCACCCGCAGCCGTTGCGCCACCACGTGCGTGGCATTCATGCGCTCCAGCAAACCGGCCATCGAGGTCAGGTATTCTGCCCGTGAGCGCGTGAACCGTTCCTCCGCCGGCAACTGCGCGCGGCCAAACCGCCAGGAGAGCGTGTGCAACAGCAGCAGTCCGGTCAGCGCGAGCAGGCCGATGCCCAGCTTGGTCAACGGCGGCAGCAATGACCACACGCTCATCCCGGTGCCGATGCCATGGTGGTATTCGTCGAAGATCACAGGCGTGCCGGGCTGCAGGTTCGCCAGCGCCAGCACCAGTTCCAGATTGTGCCCTTCGCGAATGCCGGCGTTGGAGAACGACCACGGACTGCTGCACCAGACAATGCTGCCCGCGCCGAGCGCGGTATACGCCACGGCGATGCCGGCGCGATCGCGATACAGCGGCACCGCTCCCCCCACGCGCTCGTCCAGCAAGCGCGGCAACAGCCGGGCGGTCGGGAAACGCATGGTGGATTGCACGCGCAGGTCGGGCGCGGCATCGCTGAGGAACGAGGCGGTCACCGGCGTCGCGCGGCCCGTTTCCAGCCGGCTGGGGAATCGCTGGGCCTGCTCCAGCCAGTCGTCGTCGCGAGGCGGCTTGACCGCTCCCCCGTACTCGTCCGACTCCTCACCCGCGCTGGCCGCCGGAAACGCCTCGCTCTGCAAGGCGAACAGCACCTCGGGGTGGTATTCGACGATGATCAATGCATGGTTTCCGGCACGCACCCAGCGCAGCAATTCGCGTGCCTCGTAGCGGGTAATTGCCTCGCGATAGGGATCGGCCACGATGAGTAATCCGCGCGGCGGCAGCATGGCGTAAGGACGATTCAACCGCCGTACCGGATAACGCATGCCCAGCGTGCGATACAGCGCCTTGTAGCCTTCCGGGAAGGTGCGAAAGCTGCTGCGCACCACCGCCGCCGGCTGCATCTGCTCCACGTTGATGTCCTCGCGACGTGCCAGCGCGGTCATGGCGATGATAAACGCCACGATGATCACCAGCGCCGGTATTTCGGGACGCACGCGCATCAGGGCTCCCCCACCACGGTGTCGCGGAACTGCCGGCTGGTTGCCAGCACCTGTGCGAACTCCTCACCCGATACCGGCAGGTAACCATACCAGCCGCGGTCGAAGGTACGCACGATAGGCCGCAACCGATCGGACACCGATGCCCGCCCCTGGCGTCGCAGTTCGCGCAATACCTCGCCGTTGGCGCGGGTTTCGTCATAGCGCAGCACGCCGCGGGTATCGAGCAACAGCAGACAGGCGCGCAGCACCACGCGCAGCGCCTCGCGCGATTGACCGTGCTCCCACTGCGCCTGCGCCTCGGTCAGGGAGTAGTCCCATGGCGACGGGGCCTGCCGGAGACGGCGCGTCATGCCGGTCGATTCCTCGCCATGCTCGGGCGCCGTTCCGCGCTGGTGATGGATGATCAGCCGTGCAACGACGATGCCCAGCAGCGCCAGCAAGCCGGCGATGAGCAGCGCGATGAACACCCAGCGCAGACCGACGCCCATTGCACTGGTCAACGGCGTTGGCTGTTGCACGCGGGGGAAAATCCGCTTCACCCAGTGATATATGCCCTCCGTGATGTCTTTCCACCAACCGTTGAACCGCATCCAGACGCCATGCCACCACTCACGGAACGCAAGCAGCCACGGCGGCAGGTGCGCCGGTTGCAGCGGTTGGAACTCGCGGTCGGCCAGCACGGCTTCCAGGTCGGCGCGGCCATGCCGCGCTACGGAACCGGCGGCGGGTGCCAGTGCGCGTTGCGCCGATCCCAATTCCGCGCGAGCGTGTTCGAGCGCGGTGCGGGTAGGCGATGCGCCCAGGCGCTGCAGCGCGGGGCTCAATGCTTCCGGCGCCGTTCGCGCGGCTTCGCGGAGCAAATCGCGCTGCCGTTCCGGGTGTTGCTGCGCCTGCTGCAGCAAGCGGTCAGCCTGCCGCAGTCGCGACAGCATTTCCGTGCGCGTGAACGCGCCGGCGGGAAGCAGGCAGACCAGCACTAGCGCCAGCCACAGGCTACTCCGCATCGGCAGCCTCCCGGTCGGCGCCCGCCTCATCGGGGGGCGGGGGCGGGGGAACGGCGTCATCGGATAACACCGATGCCGTCACCGCGGACATGGCAGGCGCGGGCGTCTCCAGCGGGGGCGGCGGCGCCGAGTAATCCGGATAGCCGGTCACCGTGGATGACGGCAGGCGCTCCAACTGCGCGCCAACCACCGGTTGCGCGGCAGTCGGACGCCGGCTGGGAACGAATCGGGCCGGCCGGGAGGATTGATACACCCGCGCGAATTCGTCCCCCATCCCGATCTCCTCAGCGAGCCGATGCAAATCGAGCGCCTCCTGACGGCAGCGCGCATCCACGTACACCAGCGCCTGCAGGCAGGCCAATGACGCGGTGGTCAGCACCATCGTCACCACGCTCACCACATTCCCGATCACCTCGAAGCCGATGGAAGGCCATAGTTTGTCGAGTCCCAGCGACAACAGCCATCCCACCAGTAACACCAGTGGGAACAGGATCAGCGGCGTGTGCGATACCGCATACAAGCCGAAGAACTGCGCCTTCACGTTAGCCGACTGTTGTCGCGACGCGCGGCTGATTGCCGTGAAGGGTCCGGCATGCTCAAAAGCCAGCACGATGGGCGCGGTGAGGAACTGCAGTGTCACCCACAGGTAAGCCATGCTGGCAAGGGCGCCTATGATCACGATCGCCACGATTATGACCACCGTACTCCCCGGACCTTCTTGGGCTGTGGCGATCACGGGCGACAGCAGCAGGAAGATGATGGTCGTGCCCATGAAGATCACCAGCAGCATGACGATCGTCAGCAGGGCGGAGTAGATCATGAACACCAGCAGGAAACTCCAGAACGGCTTCATCAGCGGTGTGAAGTTGCGACTGAAGCGAAGCGATTCGCCCAGCGCGTGACGCACGGCTATGCGGCATTGCGCCAGATAGCCGATGGAAAATCCCACCCACGCGCAAGCGGAGTAGCCAAGCAGGTAGGTGATGACTTTGGGCGAGGTGAGTGCGGCCATGAGCGCTTCCGACGTGTAATCGCGAAGGAGATTTTCCGGGAGGTAGTAGTTGCGCATCAGCGCGGCATAGAGCACGACCAGGCAGGACGGGATTAAGCCGGCAAGCAGCAACGACATCGCCTGCTCCTTGAACAGATCGAAGCTGTCGTCCATCAACTCGCGTAAGGCATATCGTCGCACCCACGTTGTCATGCGCGCCATGCTGCCATCCTGACCTTTGCACACCGGTGTACTATTCTTTGTTCGCCGCCGGGCAGCCACCTCCTTTTTCTCGCCCGGTGCGGCGATGCGCCAGACCGGACATCATGCCCGATTCCTTCCACCGCTACCTCGGAACCATAACCGGGGCTTGCTTCCCGAGCAGGTTACTTCCGGCTTATCCGCAGAGCGATTGGGGATAAAGTAAGCGCTCCTTGTGGAAAAAAGCGCACAAGCAAGGCGAAAAAGCGAAAAAAGCACACGTTTGGTCATTGACGAGACAGCACACGGATCGGTGTGCTTTATAATGACCATATCGGATGTCCTCCTGACGCCCGGAGTAGCGAGGTGTGCGTGGCGCGGTACACGATCCTGGTGATCGACGATCAATGGTCGATGCAAGAATACGCGCGGGTAGTGTTGCAAGCGGTGGGGTATCGCGTGCTGCTGGCCGAAGACGGGGTGACGGGTTTGAGCCTGGCACGCACCGAGCATCCGCACGTCATCGTGATGGACCTGTGCCTGCCCGATATGGAGACAGTGGAACTGTTGCGCCGACTGCGCCAGGATTCGCCGACCGCGCGCATTCCGGTGATCCTCATCACCCTCGCCGCCAGCGAAGAGACGCTGACCGCCTGCCTGCAAGCCGGGGCAGCCGGTTACCTGTGCAAACCCTTTCCCCCGCCGGCGCTGGCGCAGATGGTCGAGCGTGCCCTGCACCTGCAGGAATTCCCAGTCGCGGTGTAACGATCACCAGCCTGACTCGACATCCCTCCCCGCGCCGGAACGCGGTCAGATTTGTCACCCGCGTTCATGATCCATCGACACTTCCACCCAGCCCAGCGTGAACCGTTCTGCCGTCGTCACTTCAATCAGGTTGTCGCCTGCCAGCAGCATGTCCGGAGGCACGGAGAAGCCGTAGACGGGAAACTCGGGACGCGGCATCGGCAGCGCCATCGGTCCCGTCGCGGTACAGCGCGCACCGTTCACGCGCGCTTCCACCGTGGTCGCGGACACGGGCGTTCCCTCGACCACACCCAGCACCA
Organism: uncultured bacterium; assembly: GCA_964472305.1. Lineage (GTDB taxonomy): Bacteria > Armatimonadota > Hebobacteria > CAIYQO01 > CAIYQO01 > CAYYJR01. The sequence continues at coordinate 7,117 of CAYYJR010000016.1, read as the reverse complement.
GCGTGGCGGATTCCCGTGCCGGGCGCGGTCCGGTCGGCAAGCGGAAGGCATACACCCCGCCGGGGGCACACGCGACCGGCAGCGCGGAGATCGGCGGCTCACCGGGCGCCCAGGTGTCGGCATACGTCAACACATGACGGCGATATTTCCCGGCGATAGTCGCCAGACTGCCTACTTCGCGTAACAGCGTGGGATAGTTGTGCAGATCGTCGATAGCGGTGGTGCAGTCCATGTAGTTGAACAGGTAGATGCCATCGGCGCCGCGTTCCAGCAGTGCCGCCGCCGTGCCGCGCACCGTCTCCAGCGAGTTCGTGAGACGCTGGCGATAACCGGGATACGGGCGCAGCAGCAACTCCAGCCCGGCAGCCAGCGTCACCCCGGTGCCTTCCAGCAGCGCCAGCCACAGCTCAATGGGCATGTCCGGCTCGATAGATGCCCAGAACGGGGTGACGACCAGTTGATCGATCAGGCCGCGGCGTGCCCAGGCGACGGCGTCCATGCCCAGGTTGAGTGCGGTGTAGGGACGCGAAGGCACGCGGGCGCTCAACTGGATTTTATGCCCGCGACGCTCCTCACATTCGTCCAACAGACGGCGCACGCCGGCGGTGAATTCCGTCAGCAGCGCCGCGCCTTCGCGTTCGTAACCGGGACGAAAATGATAGCCAAAGCGCATCCAGTCCAACTCCAACCCGTCGAAATCATAACGCTCCGCCAGTTCGTGGATCAACCGCAGGTGGTGGGCACGCACCTCGGGCTGGCCGTAATCGAAGGCGCGGTCGGTCCACGATCCGAAACGCTCCGGCACCCGCCACAGATCGTGGCGCGTGCGCCACAACTCGCTGTGCAGAAAATTGCACTCGTCATCCACGCAGTGCACGTCGTTCATCCGCATGCTGATCCATGGGCTGATGCCGTGTTGACGACTGCGCGCGATCCAGATGGCATAAGGATCGAGGTGATCTTGATCCAGTTGCCAGGCCAAATGCACCCACTTGCGCACGCTGTCGCGCCCGTCCAATGGCAGGCTGGCGAATAATGGCTGGTCGTCGGCGTCATCGGGATCGTAACCGTGCCAGATCGGGTCCCACACCGTACTGGCATAATTGACGCACATGGCGTTCGGATTCAGCAGCAGCGTGGTCACCTGCGTGCCGGCATACTGATCGACCCAACTCGCTACCGCCTCAGCGTCAAGGCGTTGCCCGCCCCGCGAGCAAAAATAATGACTGTTATCCTCGTTTAATGCGAGACCGCGCATACTCCGTCTCCTTCCCGGCACCCCGGCGGAACGATCAACTATCCTGCTGATTCGCCGCAGTGAAAGTCTCCCCTGCTGCTTGGAGGAGCAAGCCACGGCATGTCGAAAACTATGCTAAGCCATCTCGCAACGTGAAAAAGGACTGATATGCTGCATCCCACCTACACTTGCCGGCGCATCGAGCGCAATCTCACCTTATCCGGCCGCGTTGACGACCCGCTGTGGCAGACCGCCGAGACAGTGGCGCTCACCGATCCCATCACCGGCGAGGAGAAAGCATATCGTTCCACCGCACGCATGCTGTATAACGAACAGTACCTGTATATCGGATTTGAGCTGGAAGACGATTTCGTATGGGGCACCTTCACCGAACGTGACACCCCCATCTATACGGAAGAATGCGTGGAAGCCTTCATCTGCCCATCGGGGCAGTACCGCCAGTATTACGAGATCAACGTCAGTCCGCGCAACACGGTCTTCGATGCCTTCGTGCTGAACGGCGGCGAAATCGACGGCCCGCGCAACCTTGTCTCCTTTACCGATTATACCTGTGAGGGCATGATTACCTGCGTGCACATCGACGGCGTGCTGGCCACCCACGGCGCACGCGGTTGGTCGGTGGAATATGCCCTGCCGTTCCGCATGCTCATTGGCAACGACCACCTCAGCCCGGAGTCGGGTGACGCCTGGCGGCTCAACCTGTACCGCATCGATTCGCTGGAACGGAACAAGCTCGATTTGTATGCCTGGGCGACCGTCGGGAAAAACGACTTCCACCTCCCGTGGATGTTCGGGACGCTGATATTCGCCTGAGCTGAATCCTGTTCCCTCCCATCCATCGCCCACTGCGCGTTCGAAAGGTTCGATCGCGGGGGTTTTTCCGTTAAATCTTCCTCAAAAGCTGGCCGGCTTCGCGTTCGTCATGCAAGTTAGCTCACGCTGACGCCGATACACGGAATAGAAAGAATGAGCGTATCCGGCACGCTGCGTGAGCGCGTGGAGTGACGCCAGCACAAGTCGGCGCGGAGAGGACGCGATGTGCATGGAGGCGGGAAGATTAAGGAATCGTGCCATTGAGGCGCACGAGCGATGAACGGAACGCCGGACGGGGTGTTTAGGCGATTTGGACGTGGGCGATATCATATATATGAGCACCCGGGTTGTACCGAGTATGGCAGCAAGGACGGCGGACAATGACACGCAATGTGTTGGTATTGCTTTTGGCGGCAATGAGTGCGCTGGTGGTGAGTGACAGGCCGGCGCTGGGAATGACACGCGCCTCGGGGGTCTCGTATACACGACAATGGGTACAAAAAACCCGCGTGCATGTCATCTGGGTGAATCTCAACGATAAATCACTCAAGGTGACACCTACGCTGGCCGCCAACCAGGCCGGCAAGCGTCAGAGTTTTATCAGTTTCCTCGCCGAATACCAACCACTGGCCCAGATGACGGGCAGCTATTTCGGCCTGCAAAACGCGCTGCCCATCGGCGACATCGTGGTCAACGGAAAGCTTCGCCATCGCGGGCCGGTCGGCTCGGCGCTGGCACTGAAAAAGGATAACACCGCCGTCATCGTCAACATCCCGCGCGGCTGGAAAGCGTCGTGGACCGGGTATGAAAGCGTGCTCAAGGGTGGCGTGCGACTGGTGCAGAAGGGGAAATTCGCCGTCTACCCCCTCGCACAAGGCTTCCGCGACCCCGCGCTGTTCCGGCGTGCCATGCGCACCGCGGTCGGCCTGGATCGTCGCAACCGCCTGCTGCTGGTGGCGGTGAACAAGCCGATTTTCCTCTCAGAACTGGCCGGCATCATGAAGGCGCTGGGTTGCCGCGACGCGATGACGATGGACGGAGGCACTTCCACCGGACTGGCCTTCGGCAGTAACGTGATTATGACGCCCGGCCGCACACTGGCAAACGTGCTGATGGTGGTGCGGCGTCCGCTGGGTTTGCCGGAAATAGCCGCGGACACGCCGGCGCCTGCCGCAACCGACGAAAGCGCGATGCTTCGCGGCGAGTTGCCGCATGAACTCAACTCGGTACCCGTCATCGGCAGCGCGCCGTGCAACCTGCCTTGCCTGCTCTCCGCGCCGCCGGATGTCGCGCACCCCATGCCGAGTCTAACCTCCGCGCCGTAACGCGCGCAGACGCAAACGAGCACCACGGTCACATTCACCCGTTTCACTTGTCAATCCGCGCTATTTCCGCTACCCTGTGAGCCGTGTCACGCGCCCGTGCGCGGACATTGCTGAAAGCTGATTGCAACACCGTTATGGCCAAAACCTATCATATCGAAATTTGGGGATGTCAGATGAACGTGGCCGACGCCGCCGCGGCGGCGCGCTGCCTGGAATCGCTGGGGTATCAGGAAGTTGCCGATCCCGCCGAGGCCGACCTGGTGCTGTTGGAGACATGCTGCGTGCGCGAAAAGCCGGAGCATAAAGTCTACAGCCGGCTGGGCGAACTGCGCCCGCTCAAGGAAGCGCGACCCGGCATGCGATTGGGCGTGTGCGGCTGCATGGCGCAGAAGGAAGGTCAGGCCGTGCTGCGTCACGCGCCTTTCGTCGACCTGGTCATCGGGCCGCGGCGGCTCTTTCGCCTGCCGGAAATCCTCGACGCACTGGAAGCGACCGGGCGCCCGCAGCTTGAGCTGGAAATGGGTGATGCGCCGGAGGAATCCGCTGCACAGACTTTCGACCGCTATCGCCGCCTGGGGATGCTGAAAGCGTTCGTCAATATTATCGAAGGCTGCAACTATCGCTGCGCCTATTGCATCGTGCCGAGTGTGCGCGGGAAGTTCACCAGCCGCCAGCCGGAAATGGTAGCCGACGAAGTACGGCGATTGGTCGATGCCGGCGTCAAAGAGGTGAATCTGCTTGGCCAGAGCGTGCTCGCGTATGGCCGTGATCGTGACCGCGCTTTTGATATCGTCGATCTGTTCACGCGACTGCACGCGATTGATGGGTTGGAACGCATCCGCTTCACCACCAATCACCCGCTGGAAGTCACCGACCGCATCCTCGACGCGGTGGCGGAGATGCCGAAGGTGATGGAGCATTTCCATATGCCGATTCAAGCCGGCGACGACTGGCTGTTGCAGGCTATGAAGCGCGGTTACACGGTGGACCGCTATGAAACGCTGCTGGCGAAAATACGCGCGCGCATCCCCGGTGTCAGCGTGACCAGCGACGCCATCGTGGGATTCCCCGGCGAGACCGACGCCATGTTCCGCGCCAGCTTGGACACCTATCGCCGCCTGTGCCTGGATCAGCAGTTCCTCTTCGTCTTCAGCCCGCGCCCGGGCACGCCGGCGGCCACCATGCCCGACCAACTGCCGCAAGCGGTGAAGGTGGAGCGCATGAAAGAGTTGGTGGCACTGCAGAACACCCTCAGCATCGCACGCAACACCGGGCAGCTTAGTGCAGTGGTCGATGTGCTGGTGGAAGGCGCCAGCGAGCGCGACCCGGACAAGCTGGCCGGGCGCGCGCGCAATAATAAAGCGGTGATCTTTCCCGCGACCGACGCGGAGATCCGTGCCGGCGACCTGGTACGCGTGCGCACCACCGCCGCCCATCTGTGGGGCTTTGGCGGGGAACTGGTCGACGCCGCGTGGTGATGCACCACACCCCGCAACGCGACGACACCAGGGATTGCTCCCTGGTGTCGTCGCGTTGCGAAGGCAGATTCTTATGCCGTGGTGGCCGTGGTGGTGATATTCGCCTGGGAAAGACGGCGAATCATCTGGCGCATCTCTGTGGGGTTCCCCGCGTAGGCAATGGCGGTTTCTTCACTCACCACCCCTTCGCGGAAGTAGTTCAGCAGCGACATGTTCATCGACTGCATGCCCCAGTAGCCGCCTTCGTTTATGGCGGCGGGCACCTGGCCGGCGCGGCCTTCTTCAATCAGCTTGGAGACCGTCGGGGTATTAATCATCACCTCGATAGCGCACACGCGCTTTTTGCCGTCCACCGTCGGCACCAGCTTTTGCGAAAGCACACCGAGCAGGGTCGTGGAAAGGCGCAGACAGATTTGCGGTTTTTCGTGCGGGGGGAACATGTTCACCACGCGTTCGATGGTTTCCGCCGCGCTATTGGTGTGCACGGTGGAAAAGACTAGATGGCCGGTTTCCGCCGCCGTCATGCCCACCGCCATGGTTTCCACGTCGCGCATCTCACCGACCAGAATCACGTCGGGTGCCTGGCGGAGTACGGCGCGCAGGGAATCATGGAAGTTCAGCGTATCCACGTTCACTTCGCGCTGGCTCATGATCGACAGTTTATCGCGGTGCACGTATTCGATCGGGTCCTCGATGCTGATAATGTTCACCCGGCGGTTAGTGTTGATCAGGTCCATCAGCGCCGCCAGCGTGGTAGACTTGCCGGAGCCGGTCGGCCCGGTCACCAGCACCATCCCCTGCTTGTGGGTTACCAGCGTGGCGAGAACCTTCGGCAGCACCAGCTCTTCCAGCGTGGCGATGTCGAGCGAAATCAAGCGCATGACCGACGCCAGCGCCCCGCGCTGCTTATAGACGTTGACGCGGAAGCGGATGATCCCCGGATACTCGATGGCGGTATCCAGCTCAGGCCGTTCCTTGAAATGCTCGCGCTGCCGTTCCGACATCAGCCCGTAGAGGAAGATCGCGTCCATTTGTTCTGGCGTCAACGGCTCCATGTCGAGTTGGACGATCTTACCGGCCAGGCGCATGGCCGGGGGTGCATTCGCCTTCCAGAAAATGTCCGAAGCCTTGTCTTCCACCGCTTGCATGCAAATAGCATCGAAGAATGCCCGCGGATTGGTGTTCAGCAGGTCCTGCAACTCCGATTCGGTCAGGCGCGGTGCATCGGCCTCGCGGATCGGTGAAAAGAACTCCTCAATGGTCATCGGGTTTTCTTGCATCGGTGCCTCCTGTAGGAGTGCTGTTCGACGCCTTAGCGTCCATGGCCTTCCAGTGACTGAACAACAGGGCCAACAACACGCCTCCGGAGATGCCGATCAACGCGGCGAGTGCCAGCAGGATGATCGGGGAAGCGTGCTTCCGTCCCGTTCCTTTTGTTCCATATTGTACCGCATATTTCGGCGCCGGGACAGACGTTAACGCCGGGTTCTTGATATGCGCGCGGATAGCATAGAACGCCCGGTCGCCGGCATCGGCCCGATCGGGAGCCGAAACGTCGAAGGTCGCATCCGGGTTCTCAAACGTGCGGCAGCCGCGGTTTTCGAACGGGCCGTCAATAATATAAGCCAGGTGCACATCCGAAACGTAAGGCGCAAAGGCTTCGATGAAGGGCGCGACGGGCAGGTACGCCTCACCGCGCGGCACCACCGGCAGGGTAAATGCCGCTCCAATGCCCGGATCCTCGATGATGTCGGGATCGCCCGTGGCGAAGACGGGGGCGCCGGGACGCGCGCCGAACTTTTCGCCCAGTACGCGGATGATCGTCTTCAAGCGTGCGCGGTCGGTGTTATCGACGATGCGGATGCTCACCCGGTCGCGCGGCGATTTGGCGTTCAGATTGGCGCAAACGGCAACTTCCGCCACCCCGCGTTGCTCGGTCGACGCCGGCGATTGCGCCACGGTGGGTTTGCTGGTGACAAACAGGCAACACAGCAACACGCCTGCCATCACGGTGATGGCTCGCGTGCACAGTCTCTGCGTTATAGGCATGAACATCCGCGCTATTGGCATGCGCTGCTCGCCGTATGGGGGAACGTGTGCGGGGATACGGTGTGTATCCGTAATCCAGAAAAAAAGCCCGCGCCATTCAGGCACGGACAAAAAGATGGTGGAGCCAGACGGGCTCGAACCGACGACCTCTTGCATGCCATGCAAGCGCTCTCCCAACTGAGCTATGGCCCCAC
>CAYYJR010000015.1:0-106266 GCA_964472305.1 uncultured bacterium | reverse complement strand
GGCCGGCCTCGGGAAGCTACCGCGTGCTGCGGGGTGGCTCGTGGTACGTCAGCGAGATCATCACCCGGGGCGCGGGCCGCAACGACGGCGGCAGCCCGGACGGCGACTGGTACGGCAGCGGGTTCCGTTGCGTCTCTCTCTCGCCAGGACCGTAAGTTTCCCCTGTCTCCTTCACCCCGTTTCCCCTTACCATGGGGGCAGGGATGCCCCCGCCGTGTGGCCATGGATGGCCACCAATCCGGTGCGCGAAGCGCTGAGCGACGTAAAATTTGAAAAAAGGGGGGACTGGATGGCAGAGGAATTGCGCGCGGTGACCAAGGCCTATGATTTCACCTTGTGGTTGCTGCCGCATCTGGCGAAGTTCAGCCGGGACCACCGCTTTACGCTGTGATCCCTTCCGGCTTCATAGTATTCAGGCCATCACATCAATCACAGTTCAGACGAATACACAACCGCCCGGCGGCGACTGGTAGGTGGGCAACCATTCGACGGCCGTCGCCGGGCACCATGACAGTTTGCCAGCGGAAAATCCCTCCTGCGTCGCCTACGATCCCGCTTCCAACCGACGACAAAAATGCTCAAAATCGGCAGATGTTGACGAAAATCACTGGCATCAGACCCCACCGAGTAGAAAAAGGCTCAGCCGAACAAAATCACACCCGCAATGAACCCACGACCAAAAAGCGCTACCCGATGACAACCGACGACCGGAAAAATGAGGATTTTGAGCGTGAAATCGAGGCTTTCTCTTTATCGTCGCAGGAGCGGGTGAACCACGCTACGCAGAAAAAAGAAGACCCCCCGGTTAAGGAGGGTCTTCTCTAATAATGGTAGCGGGGGTAGGATTTGAACCTACGACCTTCGGGTTATGAGCCCGACGAGCTGCCTGACTGCTCCACCCCGCAGCGTCGAGACTAGTATGCCACACCTGGTTCGTGTTGTCAATGTGTTTTTGGGGGATTCGCCGGGCTTGTCGGAATTCCGTGCATTATTCGGGGGAGGCGATGCTATTGGGGCGGTGTTGTCTGTTGGCGACCGGGACGGGTTGTCAGGTTGCGCTGTCTGCGGTAGGCTATGGGTATGGATGTACAGGCGCCAGCTAAGATCAATTTGACGTTGCGCGTGCGGGGGAAGCGGGCGGACGGGTATCACGAGGTGGAATCGGTGATGCAGATGCTCACGCTGGCGGATCGGTTGACGATCGACAGCGCGGAGGAGATAGTATTTACCTGTTCTGATCCGGCATTGGCGGGTGAGGGGAACCTGGTGGTGCGCGCGGCGCGCATGTTGCGGACACATTGCGGGGTGACGCGCGGAGCGCGGGTGCATTTGACGAAACATATTCCGGCACAGGCAGGATTGGGCGGGGGCAGCAGCGATGCGGCGGCGGTATTGTTGGCATTGAACGAATGGTGGGAGGTACGGTTGCCGTTGGAGACGCTGGCAGTGTTAGCGGCGCAGTTGGGAGCGGACGTGCCGTTTTTTCTCGACGGGCCAGCGGCTATCGTGCGCGGGCGTGGGGAGCAGGTGACACCACTGATCCATGCGACGGTCGCGCATGTCGTGCTGGCGAAGCCGGCGGCCGGGTTGTCGACGCCGGCGGTATACGGTCAACTGCACGCGCCGCCGTATGCCGGGCACGCCGCACACGCGCTGCCGGAGACGGTCGCGATGGTGCACGCGCTGCAGCGTAACGACCTTGCGACCGTTGCCCGGGCACTCGTGAATGATCTGGAAGGGCCGGCGTTACCCATGCTGCCCGCACTGTACCGCCTGCGCGAGCGCCTGCTCGAACAGGGATGCCTGGGCGTGCTGCTGTGCGGCAGCGGGTCGGCCGTGTGCGGAATATGTCCCGATGCGCAAACTGCGCAGCATGCGGCACTCGACCTGACGAACGACTGCCCCTGGACCGCGCACGCCGCGTTCTGTGCGCCGATGTCCCCCTGTCCATGATGTCTCGCGTTCCGCTCTGTACATCCCGCGGGCTTAACGTCTCATCATCCCGGTAACAACATCTCCGGACGCCGCAGCATTGCCGGCGCGCCACGGGAGAACCAAGGATGAGATATCGTTTGTTGATTGCCGCGATCGCCGCACTCACCCTGCTCGGGGAGCCCGTCGTCGCGAGTTATACCGCGCTGCAATTCCGCATGACCGGGCCGAGTGTTACGACGGTCGATGCCGATGACGCCTACGATGGTTACGATGATTATTATGAATATGGCGGTTACGATGTGTACGATGGCTACGGTGGCTACGGTGGAAGTTATGGCAGCGATAACGACCGGTATCCTATCGTGCTCACACCGCCCTTCGTGAACGCGCCGGTGGTTATTCCGCCGTTGCGCGCGCGGCCCGTCAATCCGTGGCCGCGGCGGCTGTATATCACGCCGGAGGGTGTTTTCGTCGTGCCCGATCCGAATTTTTTCCGCGTCCCACCTCCGGGGTATCCTTACTTCCAGACGGGCGGATCGGCCTATTTCCCGACGCCTGAATATCCGTATCCGCCGAATCCGTATTTTCGCCCGCTGCCGCGGCAGTATCCGCCGCGCCATCGCCCGCCGCATCACCGGCGCTAACGATGATAATACGCTTGCCTTCCGCCGGCGAGTTGCCAGGAGAAGTTTTTCGCCGGCGGGAAGGCGGTCGGATGGCACGCGAACGCCTGTCCACTCGCTTGCCGGAGAAGCACATCAGCGGTCTCTACGCCGATCTGTCGGTGGGCGGCACGAGTCGCTGTGCGCGGTTCAGACACTCGCGGGTACTTTCTGAGGCGCAGCATCACGATGGGCGAGGTGGCCGGCGCTCCAATACGCCGCACCGACGAAGATGGCGCCACCAACGATATTGCCGAGGGTGACCCACAGCAGGTTGTAGCCCATGCCGCCCCAGGTGAGAGCTGCCGCGTGCGGTTGCAACAGCGCCAGCGTGAGCAGCGTCATATTGGCGACCGAGTGTTCGAAGCCGGAGGCGACGAAAGCGTAGAGGCACCACAGGATCATGATCAGTTTGCCGGATTCCGACTGCATGCGATAGGTGCACCACACGCCCAGGCAAACCAGCCAGTTGCAGAGGATGCCGCGTGTGAAGAGCACCACCGGATCGAGGTGCATTTTCTTTTCGGAGACACTTTGCACCAATTCGTAGATCATTTGCTGGGCGCTTTTTACCGCGGTGGGGTTGCTTGCGACGTAATGGGGATCCGGGTTCATCGACGCGGCGAAGAAGAGCAATACCGCGAGCAAAGCGGCGCCGAGCAGGTTGCCTACCCAGGAAAGCGCCCAGATGGCCAGCATTTGGCCGGCGGTATTGCGTCGCCGCCACCACCCGATGGCCATGACCAGATTGTTGCCGGTGAAGAGTTCCGCCCCGGCGAATACCACCAGCGACAACGCGATGGCGAAGGAGACGCCCATGGCGATTTTTTGCCAGGGGGCGCCGGTCGCCGCACCGCCCACCACAAAGGCCAGGAAGACGCCCACGCCCACGTAAGCGCCTGCCATTGCCGCCGCAACCAGATAGCCTATCGGATTATCGCGTAAAAACGCGACCTTCTTCGCCGCCACTTCGCCGGCAGCACGCACAGAGTCAGAGTAGAACATCCCGCCCCTCGCCAATCGATATGATTGTATTGTAGCCGGTATGTTATTCCGCACCGGCGGCAGACTTCCTGCGCGGCGCGTGGCTGTTTGTGAAAAAAATTACAAATTGCCGTCATCACTCCGCTTGCACGGGAGCAGGGGGCAGCGTAGAATGGAATCATCGTGACACCTGCGAGGAGCACCATGATAGGGAGCCGGGAATCCGTGATGATTGACGCGCCGGGAATGACCGCGGCGGCACGGCTCCGCCGCTGGTGGCTTATCCCGCTCGTGCTCGTGCTGGCGGGTTTATTGGTTGGCTGGTGGCGCCAATGCCGTTGGGAGCCACCGTTGCCGACCCGGCAGGAGCGGATGGCCTGGTTGAGCGGGCATTATCACGGCATCGAGTGGGCGGCCGTGTGGATAAAGGTCGGCACGCGCGCGCTCGCCACGCATGCCGGCGCCTTGCAACATACCGCGCACGGCCAGCGTGGCACGCTGGTGAACGTCAGCGCGTTCGCGAAAAGTCGGTTGGATGCACGTCACCCGTGGGTGCAGTATGCTGCGGCGATCAACGGACAATTCTTCACGATGGCAGTCGGGTTGCCCATCGGCTGCACCGGCACCGGCACGCCCGGACAGTGGTACACCAATTTCGACGGGCTGAAACAGGGGCGCTGGGCATTCGGTTTCGACGCCGCAGGCCGGTTTCGGCTGGACCGCATCACCCCGCGCAACAACGGACGCGCTATTCGACTGACATTCCCGTACGGCATGGCCGGCGTGGGATGCCTGGGAACGAACGGTCGCTATCACGCCCTGGTACGCGGCGAGGATATCTATTCGTATACCGGCAACGACTGGGTGAACGAAGCGCGCAACGGCGTGGATAGCGGCTCGACCTCCAGTCGGGCGCGCACGCTGGTGGCGTGGACGGTGCGTCCGGAGTCGCCGACGCTCATCGCCGATATTTTTTTGATTGTCTGCAGAGAGCGCTACAAAGGCCGGCAATTGTACCATGGCTGGAGCTGGGCGGAGGCGCAGCATTTCTGCTTCGATCGGGTGGGCGGATTGCACGGTCGCACGCTGATCGAGGCGATTGTCGATCGCACCGATGAAGACGCCGCGGTGAAGCGCACCCTGGCTACCTCCGGCATCCACACCGCGCTGATGCTGGACGGCGGCGGCATGGCACAGTTGCATTTTTATAAAACCGATGCGCGAGGCACCGTGCTGTCCGGTTATCCCAAATCGCTTACCAACGGTTCCGGTCAGGTGCTGGTGCCGTCGTGGATCAGCGCGCATGCTCTTGCGCGTTAAGAATGCCGTACTCCTACGCCGTCTCCGACATCGCCGGCACATTCGCCGACGGCAGTCTACTTCGCGGAAGGCGGCAGGCGTCACGCCGGCGGTGGTCTCCAGTGGATTGACACCGTCACTGTCGCGCTCCAGCGGGCGACATTTCACTCCGCGGCAAGCGCATTGCATCCGGCTCTTCCGCGGCAGCAAGTTGCCGGGCGTCGTGTTGCCGAGTCTGCGCGCAAGTGGTTGCGGCACCTGGACGCATACTGTTTCACGGTGGCTCCGTCCTGCATCACCGAATCTCAGCACCCGTGGTTCATCACCCAATATTCGTATTCATATGGCCAGCGCTCTTTTTGCGATGTGATCAGATGCTTCATGCGTTCGATCATCGCCTGGCGCTCTGCCGCCTGCTCGGGGAACGATTGCCTGGTGCTGATCGCCTCCACCAATTGTTTACCGAGGACGGCGGCTTTTTCGAGGTTTGGTTCCTTCTTGCCCGGTACCTGCATCTGCCAACCGAGCGCCCCCACGCTGCCGACGGTGGCGTAGCCCAGCGAGCGCAGGAATCGCAGCAGATATTGTTCCACCTCCTCGCTGCCCGGACCGCCGGAGGTGACCACCGCGGCGGCATACTTGTTCGATATGGACTGCAGGTGCAGCAGCGGGCTGCACCGGTCGAGCAGCGCCTTCAACTGCGCGCTCACGCTGACGATGTAGTTCGGACTGCCCAGAATCAGGCCATCTGCCTGCTCGAAGGCCTGTCGAATGCGGGTGAAATCATCGTCAATGATGCAATCTCCCTTGCGATGGCAAACGTCGCATCCGCGGCAAGGCTGAACCTGCAGTTCCGACAGCGAGAAGATTTCCACCTCAGCTCCAGCCGCACGCGCGCCGTGCAGCACGCCGTCCAACAATGTTCCCGTGCTGCCTTTCATTCCGTGCGGGCTGCCGAGAATCGCAATCAGTTTCATGTGAGTTTCCCCTCGAATTGTCGATAGGATAGACGGCGTTGTCCGGCTGCGCCTTGCCTGCCGGGGAACTGACATTCCACCCCATGCAGATCTTCGCTGTCGGGCAGCAATCCGTCGTCGCTATTGCTGACTGTTTCGCAGTCGCGCCGGGAGATCTCCATGCATGATATTGCTCTCGGCGCGCATGAGGCGGTGGAAGATGGGTTCGACCATGGAGAGTCCTCCATCGCGGATTGATCGTTAACGAATGAACTGGTGATACAGAATAGCAATATTGCCGGCGATGGTCAGCACCGGAATGATCGCGGCAGCGAAGCCTATGAACGGATTGCTCCCCTGCAGGTTGCCTTGGGCATCCAGGCAAGCATGATGTCCGAATTCCGCCAGCACCATGGCGCGGGCGGGATTGGCGGGATCATACAGCACCGTCTCCTGTGGAGCGGTCGGCGTCGCGGCAGTAGCGGGTTGCTGCACGCCAACTGCTGATGCAACCGTGGAGGCGATGGTATCGCCAATGACCGGAATCCGTCGCAATGCATCCATTGCCGCAGGGGCAATGCCCCGATCCGGGCCGAATTTAAATGACTGCCAGGCCGGTTTCAACCTGTGGGTAGCCATCACGGCAAACGATTGCTCCCCAGTCGCGGTGGTGAAGGGGAATGCCATGCGGTATACCCGGTTGCCGTTAATCTTGACGCTGGTGGATTCCATCTCAGCCAGCGTGCCGACCGACGGCTGGCCAATGGCGAATATTTGGAGGAGACGGAGACGTTTATAGGTGCTGGCAAGGATAATGATTAATCCGGCCAACGGGAAGACGAGTGCGAAGGCGGAGGCCGCGCCAAATTCCGCGCTGCGCATGCCCATGATGCGAGAGGCATGCGGATTGTTCGCGCAGTATTCGACGGTCACCGTTTCATCTTTCGCCGGCGGCGTGCCAGGACGATACGAGGTGCCGTTCATCTGTGCCGTGCCGTTCTGCGGTTTGAATGTAAAGGTAATGGCGTAAATCGGGGTGCCAGGCCCACTATCTCCTCCGCCTTCCGAAGAGCCGGTGTCGCGCGTCGCCGTCACTACTCCCGGCGTGGTCAGCAGGGGACCGCGGAATTTTATGAAGGTGACCGCTTCACTGCGCATGACCAGAACAAGGGACATCATCAACCCGAAGCCGAAAAACAGCCAGCCGAATTGAGTGAATGCGCCGCCGAACAGCGTCTGCAGGATGATCGATACCGGCACACGGCGCGTGATAGACGTTCCCGGGATCAAGGGATGCATTATCACCTCCTGGAGCTACTATTCATCGGTTCGGCAGGCGGTGAAGATTCCCTGCCCCGCGAATATCTCCGGTGGAAAAATGCCACGTGGATCACTTGACGCTGCCGCTTTCACTCGGTAGTGTATCAGGCGTAAGGCTGCCGGTCGGCGCGTTCCGCCGTGGTATGCGGAAGGCGGGATGAGCAATGTCGTCTCGCTGCTCGCCGGGGTGGAGATCATCGGACCGGAATGTGCGGTACCGCTCAATACACCATTACGTAGCCTACGCCGCATCCGCGCAGCATTACTCGCCGCGACACCGGCGTGAAAGAGGTTTGTCATGGGCGTACGCATACGATGCATAATGTTTGGCTTGCTCTGTCTCATCACAGTGCGGTCAGTGATGGCGCGTGGGATCGAGACAACGAAGCTGTGTGTATTGCTCAATACCATGGAAACGGCGACGGAATCTGAAAGCGCGTGGACGCGTACCTGGGCGTTGGACGGTGGATGGCGTCGGCGCGGCGAGCGTGTGACGTTGGATATCATCGTCGACTCGGATTACAGTCGCAGCGATGCATCCAAGCTCGATCGTCTGCGCACGGCGTATCGGTTCCAATCGACTCACCATGGCGAAGAAACGGGGCGGTGGTACCCGATGATGCTGGTGCAAACCGAAGGCAATCACAGCTTCAGCAGCATTTATACCCTTGCGGCCTACGGCATGCGGCGCGAAAATTCTCTCGGATTTCTGGAAGCGACCGCGGGAGCCAGCAAAGATCTGCGCACCGCGGAGAAGTGGGTGGGCAACGTCGGCTTCACCCTCGGCTATGAGCGTAAGCTCGGTGACCGCTGGAAACTGCACGCCGGGCCTAAAGCGGAATACGGTGCCTTCGGTGATCTGCGCCTCGCCGGTGACCGCTTGCGCTACTCGCTGGACGGCGCCCTCGATTATCAGATGACGAAAAAATGCGGCATCGGCTATCGCATCTGGCTTGGCAATACCGTTCCGAATTCCCGCCGCACCCAATTCTTCGGGTTGACATACACCGCGCAGTAGGACGCGCATATCCTACTGCGCCGCCCTCATCCGTGACAGACTGATCAGCCGGCGCTGACCGATCAGTCCGCGTTCAAAACACTCGCGGAACCGCTCACTTATCGTACCTGTTCAGTATCCTACCCCTTGTCGCAACAGGCATCAGATTGATGTTGGCGCCTTTGAACGAGACGAGGGATTCCAATGGAAATTGTGATACAGCGCATGCCACTCATTCTGCCACATACGGCACTGTCTGCGGGCCTTCGGGCAGCACACAGATGGTGGCGTCGCGGCCATAGCGATCGAGCAGGCGGTCCACCGTGTCTTCGATGCGGGCGCAGGGAGTGAGGAAGGCGCCGGTGAGTTGTGCATCGCTAAGGTTGCGGCTGTAAAAATGCACTTCCGCATGCCGGCAAACGAGCGCCTGGGTATGCGCCTGCCACATATCGGCGCGGACAAAACCCGGCGCGCGAATGGTGGCGAGTAACGCCGTCAGGCTGTCCGCTTCGCGTAGCATGCGTCCGTATTCTCCATGATCGGGGATACCGTCCCAGCAATCGGCGGCGATGATGATGCTGCCGCCCGCCTTCACGACCTGGGCGGCGGCGCTCATGCCTTTCACGGATTGATACAGATTCAGATCGAGCGGATACCCGGAGTTGCTGCCGATGACGATGTCGAACGGCGCCGGCACCGGCACCATGGCCGTCGCTTTTACGAAGGCACACCCCGCCGCGTGGGCGACGTCGAAGTCGCCGGCAAAGACGCCGGTGATCTGCTTGTCGCGGTTGAGTGCCACGTTAAGCAGGAAGGTTGGGCGCGTCAGTACCGCCGCCGCGTGTACCTCTTCCCACAGCGGGTTGCCATGGGTGATGCCCCAGCGTGCCAGCGGGTGGTCGATATGGCGCGCGCTGTGGTTGCGCTGCACGGTCTCCAACTGCGCCAGACCCGGCATCACCGCCTTCCCACCACCGGAAAAGCCGGCGAAGAAATGCGGCTCGATGAAGCCGGTCAATATGCGCACGTCGCAGTCGAGAAATTCGCGTAGAATGCGGATATCGTTTCCGCTGGGGGTGATGCCCACACTCAGGTGTGTATCGGTATCCGCCGCGTCGTGCTGCACGATGCGATATCGATGCACAATTTCATCGCCCAGCATCGCGCGCAATTCCGTGTCGGTGTTGGCGCGATGCGTGCCGGTGGCGTTGAAAAGTATAATTTGCGCGTCGGGCACCGCGCACAACGCCTCGCGCAGCGCGGGCAACAGCAGGTGGTTGGGGGTGGGGCGGGTGATGTCGCTGAACACGATGCCGACGCGGTCGGTGGGTCGTACCAGCTCACGCAACGACGGCGTGGCGAGAGGAGTCTCCAACGCGTCGCGCAACGCGGCGCCCGCGTCCGGCACGCCGGCGACGTGGATGGGGCGCACGACCGTCACCCGCGCGTCATCCGGCAGGTCGATGGGCAATCCCGTTTTGCCATAGGCCAATTCGATATGCATTCCACGCCTCATTCGGCAGTCGGTGCGGCATGTCCTGTAAATGGTTGCTGGCTTTTCTTCGGTAGCGCCAGTCAATCGGCGATGTGAATGGGACAGCCTCTCATGAGTGTAGTATAATTCCCGCTCGCTCGTAATCTGACCACGGGGAGGGGCGGTGCAGGATCGCAAGCACGAACGCCTGCGCTTCTTTCCGCTCTTCCGTCCGGAACGCACGGCGGGCGGCATTGTCATCATGGGACATCGGGGCTTCCTCCGATGCTATGTTCCGCGAGGTAGACCCGAATGCCTTCCGCATCGGCAATAATCACGTCCGTGGCAAGACCGAGGAATAAGCCGTGGGCGATAATTCCCGCGCGGGCGTCCAGTCGCTGCGCCAGTTGCGCCGGTGCGTCGAGGGGGCCGAAATCACCGTCCAGGATCAGATTGCCTTGATCGGTGCGGAATGGCGACCCATCCGGCATGCGGCGGAGCGTGACCAGGGCACCCAGTGATTCCAGGTAGGCGGCTTGCGTGGTCCAGCCGAACGACGCCACCTCCACCGGTACCAGCGCGTGTGTCCCCAGACGCGCCGTCAGTTTGGAGGCATCGGCGATGATGATCTCGCGGCGGCTGACTTGCGCCACGATCTTTTCACGCAACAGCGCGCCGCCGCCGCCTTTGATGCAGTCGAGGTGGGATGTTACTTCATCAGTGCCGTCGATGGTGAGGTCGAGTGTCGGGTGGTCCTCCAGCGTGCCGAGTGGAATCCCCATCCGCCGCGCCTCGTGTTCCGTATCTATCGAGCAGGGGATGCCGATGACATCATGCAACACGCCTTCGCGCAGTAGATCGGCAAGACGCCGCACGGCCAGCAATGCCGTGCTGCCATGCCCCAATCCCACCACCATCCCCGATGCTGCCATACCGACGGCATACTCGGCTGCCCGTGCTTTCAAATGAGAGACATCCATGTATGAACCCCACGCGAGTTCAGACCGCGGGCGGGGTGGCGCCCAGTTTGCCGCGCCCCAGCAGGGTGATGGCCCATATCGCGGCGATGATGAGCAATAAGCCGCCGATCAGCCAGATCGTCATCGCAACCGCCACCCGCAGCACGCCGAACAGCGGCGTTACCAGCAGGAGGATGCCCAGCGCCAGCAACGCCCAGAAGAGCCAGGTTCGGTTCATTTTCGCCTCCGTTCCCAACAGGGTGCGCCTCTGAGGTTCCCATCCGTGACATCGTGCATGCCGGGTGGAGGTGACAAAAACACGTCGGGGCGACCCGTTGGATCGCCCCGACGCCGGTCTGAGTCTGCGCGATGGGTTACGTGGTCTTGCTGCCGCGCACCAGCACGACACGTCCCGTGCGGACCATCTCCTTGATGCCGTAGCCTTCCAGCAACCGCTCCAGCGCGTCGATTTTCTCCTCATTGCCGGTGGCTTCGATGATGATCGTTTTCTCGGTCATATCGATGATTTTCCCGCGGAAGACATCCACCACCTGCATCAACTCCGCCCGCTTGGCGGCATCGACGGTGCTCACTTTCACCAGCGCCAACTCGCGTGAGACCACATCGTCGTCGGTGTGATCCATCACTTTGATCACGTCGATGAGCTTGTAGAGCTGTTTGCTGATTTGTTCCAGAATGCCGGCAGGGCCGTTCACCACGATGGTCATGCGCGAGGTGTTCGGGTCTTCGGTGGTACTCACCGCCAGCGAATCGATATTAAAGCCGCGCCGGGCGAAGAGACCGGCTGTGCGCGCGAGCACGCCGGGACGGTTCTCCACCAACACGGAGATTGTATGCTTGATAGACATGTCGAGTTCAGTTACCATCATCCACCTCCCCTTAACCTACCATCATGTCCGCGACGCTGCGCCCGGCCGGAATCATCGGATAGACATCCTCTTCCATTTCGCAGAGGAACTCTACCAGCACCGGGCGGTCGGTGACCTGCCGCGCCCGGTCGATAGCGGCGCGTACGTCGGCGGGCTCAATCACGCGAATGCCCACCGCGCCATACGCCTCCGCCAGCTTCATGAAGTCAGGTGTGCCGACGTTCAGGCCGACCTGCGAATAGCGTTTTTTGTAGAACATCTTCTGCCACTGGCGCACCATGCCAAGGCACCCGTTATTCATCAGCGCGATGCGGATGGGCAACTGGTGAATCACCGCGGTTGCCAACTCCTGACTGTTCATCTGCAGGCTGCCGTCGCCGGTGATGCACCAGACTTCGCGATCGGGATTGCCGAACTGCGCGCCGATGGCGGCGGGCAGGCCGAAGCCCATGGTGCCCAGGCCGGCAGAGGAGACGAACTGCCGCGGATCGCTGACCAGGTAATGCTGCATGGCCCACATCTGATGCTGGCCCACGTCGGTGGCGATGATCGCCTGCCCGTTGGTGGCATCCCAGAGTTCGCGGATGATCGCCGGCGGCTTCAGCGTGGCGTGCCGGTTCGGGCAGCGCACGGAGCCGGAGCCACATTTCGTCGGATTTTCCTGGCAGTTATGCCGGCTCGCACAGATTTTATCCGCATCTGCCGACCACGTCAGCGGGTATTTGGTTTTCCATTCGGCAATTTGAGCGTGCCACGCGGACGTGTCCGGGATATGCGCCTGCTCGGGGATCAACTCCTCCAGCAGTTCGGCCAGCACGTGGCGCGCATCGCCCACCACCGGGATAGGCGCGTTCACCACTTTGCTGATTTCAGCCGGATCGATGTCCACGTGAATGATGCGTGCGTGCGGGGCGAAGCGGCTGACGTCGCCGGTCACCCGGTCGTCAAAGCGCGCGCCGACGCACATGATCAGGTCAGCGTTGTCCATGGCCAGGTTGGCATACGCGGTGCCGTGCATGCCGGGTACGCCCAGATAGAGCGGATCGGTCTCCGGGAACGCGCCTTTGCCCATCAGCGTCGCGGTGACGGGGAAGTTGAGCAGACGTGCCAGCGCCGTCAGTTCCTGCGCCGCGTTGGAGCGGATGATCCCGCCGCCCACGTACAGCACCGGACGCGTCGCCGCCAGCAACGCTTCCGCCGCACGCCGGACCATCTTGGTGTTGCCCTTCAGCGTGGGACGATAGCCGCGCAGGCGTATCTGTATCTCATCCCAGTTCACGTCGACCATGCCGATGGCCACGTCGCGCGGGACGTCGATCAACACCGGGCCGGGGCGTCCCGAGCGCGCGATGTAGAACGCTTCCTTCACGATGAGCGGCAGATCCGCCGAATGTTTCACCAGATAATTGTGCTTGGTGATGGGCAGCGTGATACCGGTGATATCCGCTTCCTGGAAGGAGTCTTTGCCGATGGCAAAGGTGTTCACCTGGCCGGTGATGGCAACCATCGGGATGGAGTCCATATAGGCGGTCGCGATGCCGGTGACCAGGTTGGTCGCGCCGGGGCCGGAGGTGCCGATGCACACGCCGACTTTGCCGGTGGAGCGCGCGTAACCGTCCGCCGCATGCGCCGCCCCTTGCTCGTGCCGCACCAAAATATGGCGCAGGGGCACATCATACAGGGCATCGTAGATGGGGAGCAGGACGCCGCCGGGGTAGCCGAAGACGATATCGACGCCTTCACGCATCAAACCCTCAAGCAGCGCTTGAGCGCCGGACATCCGTATGGATGATCCGGCCGTGGCCATGGTAGAGGTCATATGCAATTCCTCCGAGATGTCGCCTCGGTCTGAACAACCCGCGTGCAAGCGGATTGCCCAACAGAGTGTGAAAATAATATAACAGAACATACGGCGGAATGCAAATCAGCCCGGCGAAGCGAGCACGCGGATGTATTTTGGCGGTCGACAGCCACGTCTGACTATGGCGCGGGCGTCAGAAGCGGGGTTTTGACGAGGGAACCATCCCTGACGGGAGGACGAACACGTTATGTTATGCCGGCTCGATGCTCTCCTCATATTCCTGGCTATCGCACAAGACAAGTTCCTTGAATTTTGTGCTATCGAGTAACGTTTTCACACGTTCAATGACAAGGATTACTCCACCCTGTAGGGTAAAGATCCCGCTCCCAACCCAGGTATTGCTATCAAAATACAGTCCGATCACCACCCTATACCGGTAGTCAGGGTTAAACGGTGAGAACCGATATTCAACACGCTGTTTGGTGTTATCGATTGGTCCGCTTCTCCCAACTGGTTTCCAGACATCGTGGCTTGTGTTGTGCACTTCACGCCAGTTTGCGACAAGGGATAGGATGTTTTATCGCGTCAGCCGGAGTATGATACGAGTATGTGCAGCGGGTTGAAATCGCGCGCGGTACAGTTTTGGGCGTTATATCGCCATCATATTTTGCTGATCACGCTGGGGATCCTGCTGGCGGTGTTTCTCGTCCGGTTGCCGGGTGAGGCGCGGGCAGCATTGCTGGCAGCGCTGTGGGCCCAGCGGGTGCTGGTGGGATTGGTGTGCGCCTTCACCATCGTTGCCGTCACGCTGGTCTGGTCGGTCGGGCAACAATTCGATACCCGCGTCTTCGTCATGCTCAATCTGCACGGTTTTCGCAGTGACTGGCTGGATCAAGTGGTCTGGCAGGTGACGCAACTCGGCAGCATGGTGGCCGCATTTGCCGCAGCCGGGCTGTTATATCTGCTGCACTTGCGTCGCGTGGCGATGGAGATCGTCCTCGGCACCATTACCGTATGGCTGGTGGTAGAGGCGGTGAAGCTGCTGACGCGGCGCAACCGCCCGTTTATCGCCATGGAAGGCACGCGACTGGTCGGCTGGCGCGAGCGCGGCGGCTCGTTTCCCAGCGGCCACACTACGCAGACCTTTTTCCTGGTCACGCTGCTGGCGTACCGTTTTCAGCAGGATATCACCGGCACCGTTGTGCTGTATGCGTTCGCGGTCTTGATCGGCCTCACACGCATTTATGTCGGCGCCCACTACCCACGCGATGTCATCGCCGGCGCCCTCCTCGGCACCGCCTGGGGCGTGCTGGCCACGCTGGTGGATCCATAGTGGCTGTCGCTGCGGTTTTGAAGGCTTTCGGTTGCAGTTGTCGGCAGATCGCGAAACCAGGCACAGGGAAGAGAGGTAATTGCAGAATGCTGCGTTTTTCTCGTGTGGCACGGCGATGAGCGCCGGCTATCGCGACGACGGCTTGCGCGCGTGGAAGGAATCCGGCGAGACCACGACGTATTATCTGTATGACGGGGAGGCGCTGGTCGCTGAGATGGACGGCGACGGCGACGTGACCGCCGTGCACGTGTGGGGCGCGGACGGCCTGGTGAGCTGCGGGGATGTCTTCTACCTGTACGACCCCCTCGGCAACGTCGCCCACCGCCTGGACGCCACCGGCGAGCTGCTCTCCAGCGACGCCTACGACGATACTGTATGGCCGCCTCGATGAGTGACTGGCGGATCCGCTGCCCACCCACTCGTCCAGCACTTCGGCGGGACAAACACCATCACCGTCTCGGTATGGGTTGTCCGCGTGAACGACCTGCCCATCACCGGGCGTGCCCTGACAGACATGACATGGCAACGTATTTTTTCAATTGATGAAAATAGCAGAGGTTATCTCGACAGTGTAAGCGAATAGATTGTTATCGTCCTCTCTCCCAAACCAAGGAGGCGCATGATGCTTTACAGGATGTCACTGCTGCTCCTGTTAACCCTGCTATTCACGCCAGCGTTCGCGCAACAGGCTGCCTCGCCGGCGATGATGGCGTTCGCCGCCAAAGACTACGCCACCTACCTGGCAAACGTCCAGACTGAACTGGCGCCCTCCGCGCAGAAGCCGGCAGGCGAATTCGCAATGATTGCCGTTGCCGCCATCGCGCTGGATAAGACAGCGAACTGGGACGGCGCAAGCGGAAAGCAGGTGCGCGAATTGCTGGCGGCGTCGCCGGCAGCGTTGCGTTACCTGGACGCGACACGGCAATTGCTGGGTGGCGACCTGAACGGCCTGTCGCGGCTGTTCGAGGGAGGAGCTCCTGACCCGCGGGCATTGTCCGCGGCGCGCAAGCTGCTGGCAGAACATGGCTACGATTTAGCCGGCAACGCCGTGAGCGTGGTGGCCGGGGTAGAGATGCCGGGCAAGCGCGTCATCGCCTGGGCAGCGATCCCGAAAGACAAACGCGGACCGCTGGACGCGCTGATGGATAAACGGCTCGACCCGGCCAACCGGCGCATGCTGGCGGAATTGTCCTTCAACCTCTACCTGAAGACACCGAAAGAGGTGATGGTGCCGCCGGCGGAACTCTTCGCGCTGGCGCTGCAGTTGGAGAAAGGCACCAACGGCGTGCCGTTCGCTTCCATCGGCAACGCGGAACGGCTGGCGCAGAACGGGAAGCAGGCGGACGGCATCGCCATGGTGAACGGCCTGGCGACCGCCAACCCCACCGATGCGGAGACGCAAGGCCGCGCGGCGCTCTTCCTCTGGTCCAACCAGTTGCTCCCGGAAGCCGCCGCGCTCTACGCGAAAGCCATCACCACGGTGCCGGCGCCCGCCACGCGCAGCATACGTCTGCAGTACCTGGGATTTCTCGACTGGTTGCCCCAAGCGAAGAAGACGGTGCCGGGCATCGACGACCGGCAGCAACTGACCGGGGCATCTGATCTCCTGTTGGCCGGTGACGCCTGCCTGGTCGGCAAGCAGTTCGCGGATGCCACCGTCAAATACCAGGCGGAATTGACAAAGAAGGGCGCCACGCTGGAACGCCGGCTGGATGCCTGGAACGGCCTGCTCGACAGCGACCCCGCCACCGCGCTGGCCGCCGCGCCTGCCCTGTTGCGCGAGATCGGCGACCGCGACGCGGAGACACGCACGCGCCTCGCGCGCTGGTACGGCAATCAACTCTGGCGCGCGTTGATGCGCGACCTGCCCATGGAGCCGCCGGTGATGGCGTTCGGCGCACCACCGCCGCCCTACCGCCCGTTGAAGGAGGTCGCCAACTGGCAGCGCACCGTCGCGAGCTTGCTGGAAGGGACGGTGGCGCTCGATCCCGTCGGTTGCCTGCGGGCGCGCTCCAGTGATCCGAACGTCTCGCTTCGCCTGCCGCTGGCCACGGCGTATACCGTCGCCCGCCAACCGGACAAGGCCGCCGAGATCCTCTCCCGTCGCATCACTTACCAGATTCCCCCGCCGCCCGGCGGCTGGACGCATTATGACGGCACCCCCGAACAATTCCCCGACAAGCCGCACGAAGGCGTGACGCCGGGTGAGGGAGAGACGCAGGAGCAGACCGAAGCCATCTTTTACCTGATGGTGCTGTACCCGGACACCCGCGACGACATGGCGCAGCTTGCGGGCTTGATGGCGCGCCACGTCGGCGCCGAGTTGAAAGCCGGCACCCTTGATGACGGCGAATTGAACAATCGTTTTGCCTTCCTGACGAAGTTGTGCATGTGGGAAGCCAGCGGCCAGGACCCGATGCCGCTCTACGATAGAGCGCCGCGCCCGCCACGGGCGCCCAATCTGCCGGCGTATGCCCTGTTCGATGCCGCACTGCGCGAGGTACTCGCTCTCGATGCCTATACCAAAAAGTCATCGGTCCTGCTGCGTGAAGGCCTGGCGGTCGCCATGACCATCGTGCGCGATCCGAAACTGCTTGAGGGGTATTTCAGCTTGATGACGTTGGAACTGGATCGCCTGCGCGCCGCCAACGTGATCGCCGACCTTCCCAGTGCCGTTCGCGTCAACATCATCGGCGTCCTGGCGTCTGCCAAGCGCGCGGATTTACAACCGTATATCCAGCAACTGCAGGAGAAGTATGTGACGCCGCGGTAACGGGCAATCTCCCGCAGGCTCGACAGGTAAGTATGTCCAAACACCCCCGACAGGTTCGCCGCTCACCCGTGCATTCCACGGCGGCTCACGAAGCGCCGGGTAGTGTACGGAATCTTTCGCACTTTTCTTTTAAGCCTGAGCGCTCTCGTCTGTCTGGTTAGCTGGCCTCCTCGGGGGAAGGTTCCGCATCCCTGAGGCGTTGCATATTCAAATAGCGTTTCGTCCCCCTGTCTTGCCCGCCAAGTACCGCAGGCGCGCCGTGACCAGCATGACGGCCGATCGGCTGTCCGGGAACGTTCATTGGTCACGCGCACGACCGCCGCGGTGGTATCGATACGACCACGGCACCGGCAGTGATGGCGAGACGCTGTTCGGGTCTCAACCACCTGGTGCACTCATCAGTGCTATTCGATGAAACGTGACGACCCACTGCCGTTCGCCACAAATCGCTCACCGCCGGGTACGGTTACTCGCCACGCGTCCATCAAGCATTGCCAGCAGTGCGGGCATTTGCGTCTCGGCGTAGGCGCGGCTCACGTCGCGGATCTCGTAAACGCGGCTGAAATCATACCATTTGAAGCCTTCGACCGGCGGGGTGAAACAGAATTCACAATCCTGGATGAGCAGGTGGCTAAGTTCGAGTTGCATGATTTCAAAGGCGCGCAGGATGGTCTGAATGCGGCTCATCCGGCCACGGCATTGCACGGGAGTGAGCTGCGACAGGCCGTAAAGCGAGGAACCGATGACGCACTCGACTCCGCGGGCGCGCAACACGTCCGCCGGCACGTTGCGTACCACCGCGCCGTCGATCACCACCCGACCGTCGAGCATCTGCACCGGGAAGACGCCGGGATAAGCGGCGGAAGCCATCACGGCGGGGATGGGGTCGCCATCGTCGAAAAGGAGCATCTGGCCGGTGGCGAGTTCGGTTGCCACGCAGCAGAACCGGCAGCGCAGGTCGCGAAACGTTTTTGCGCGTATATGACGGCGCAGGATCTCCTGGAAGTCGGCGAAGAAGGCGTGGGGCGTGCGCAACAACGGCGTTTTGGTGTTAATCATGCCGTGTGCGGTCAGCTCCGCGAGGCAGTGCTCGATAGCAGCGAGACCACCGTCGGCATACAGCAAGCCGATCAGCGCCCCCGCGGAAGCGCCGGAGATGGCATCGATGGGAATGTGGTGGCGTTCCAGCGCTTCCAACACGCCCATATGCGCTGCTCCCAGCGCGCCGCCGCCGCTTAATGCCACACCGATCTTCATGATGGTTACCACCTTCTGTTTGGTATTATAACCGGTTTCAGCAGAAAGATACGCTGGTGAAAGCAGAGGATATACTCTGGTAGCGGTTTCCCGCCCGGCGTGAGCACGTGGCGAGTGGTTCATGCGCGTTTTACGTTGCAGGGGCGGTTGCAGCATTCGGCCGGCACAACAGACGTCAACCACGGAGGTACGAAACAGCGACCGTGAGGAACTCACGCCTCCGTGGTACATCAATTTCACCGGTACTCTCGCCACGCCGCGATCAACTGCTCGATGCCTTCCCATGGAGTGTCGGGGAATACGGCGTCAACGGGGTGGAGGATGAAGCGATTGGTCGGACCGAGCACATCGAGCGCGCGGTGGACTTCGTCGCGGACGCGGGTGGGGTCGTTCGCGGCGAGCGAAAGCGCGTTGGTGCCGCCCACCAGCGTCATACGGCCACCCAGCAGTTCGCGCGCGCGTTCCAGCGCGAGACGATCCTGTACCGGATCGACGAAGTAGAGCACGTCCACCCCGGCGTCGGCCAGCCGCGGACCAAGAATCTCTACCCCGGTTGTCATCACGTACGCATACGGTTTGCCGTGGCGGTGGGCGAGAGCGGCGAGTTGCGCGATGCGCGGATAAACGAACGTGTCGAAGAGCGTCGGCGACCAGAAGTCGGTGGAGGAGTACCAGCCGCGGTCAACGATTAAATCCACCTCCGGCGCCGCGGCAGCCAGTTCCACGCGAGCAGCGTCGGTCTCGGCGATCACCGCCATCAATGCCGCGAAGGCTTCCGGCTCCTCCAGCGCCAGCATGATGGCGCCTTCGGTGCCGCAGAACCACACCACCGCGTCCATGCCGAAGCCGGCCCACGCCTGCACCGGTACGCCGTGCGCGTCGGCGAAGGGACGAATCGCCGCCAGCCGTGCGGCGAACCAGGCACGCGCCTCCGCGTCGGGCGGCGCGAAGAGATGGCGTAACGCGGGAATGTCCGCCGGGCTGCTCACGACGTGCTCCACCGCGCGCGGGATATTGAAATCCTCGATCAGCGGTAGCGTCTCCGGCTGTACCACCCAACCCGCGCCCGGATCTTCCCCGGTGATGGCCACCGCATGGCGCAACGGCCCTGCCGGGGTATCATACTCGCGCACGCGCACGGAATAACCGCCCTTGCTTGCCGGCTGGACGGATTCACGCCAGGTGACCGCCGGGTTGAGGCTCCACGGCACCGAGACGTCGAGCAAATCGTCCACCCCCAGCGACTGCCACGCGAGCACGCGGCGGAAATCATCCGCCAGCGTCCACGCCTGCGGCAGCGTGTGCAGATGTTCCATGCGCAGTGAATACCAGTAGACCACCTCGTCCCCATCCGCCGTGCGCCAGCGCAACGCTGGCGGCACGCGCAACCCGAAACACCAGGTGGTGAGCGGTACATAATCCGCCGTGCGTCCTGTCCAGGCAGCAATCATCCGTTCTTTTGAAGTCATAGGGTGCTCCGTGATCCCTCCCCGTCTCTTTCCTGTCAGGAGATGGGGGGCTCTCCTGCCGGATACACGCGCCCCTCTCCAGGTAAAGGGGTCTCGGTCATCGTTACGCCATTGCCACGCGGTCGCGCAGGCGTTGGGCGGGATTGCCGATCATGACGCTGTTGGGTGGAACGTCTTTGACTACCACCGCGCCCATGCCGACCAGACTGCCGGCGCCGATGCGCAGGAACTGGCGCACGGTGCATGACTGGCCGAGGTAACAATACGGTTCGACGTGCACCGCGCCGGCCAGCGTAATCCCGCTGGCGAGTACGGAACGCTCCTCGATCACGTCATCGTGGTTGATGATGCATCCGCTGAGTGCGAAGACGTTGTCGCCGATAATTGCGTTCAATCCAACGAAGCAGCCGGGATAGAGTACGCAGCCAATGCCGATGCGCGCGGTGCGCGAGACAACGCAATTCGGATCGATGAGCGAGACCAACCGTTCGTGCGGCACCGCGATAACGCGCGGCCATTCGTTGTCCGGCACCAGCCAGGCGTCGGGATACTCCGCCAATACCTCCGGCTTGCCCAGCACGGGATACCCGTTGCGTTCCTCACCCAGGAACTCACCCTTAGGTGAGATGAAGCCCAGCAGATTCCACGTGGGCGCCGCGTGGTTGACGCGCTCGACGATCTCCGCCATCTCCGTGCCGTGCACCCTGGTGCCCAGGATAATCAGGGCACGCATCGCATTCTCCTTCAAGCTCTTGCGTTAATAGCTCCTGCTTGCGCTCCGGTGGTCACGAGCCACGAGCCAAGAGTCATTGCACCGGAATCACCCGTTGCGGGTTGGTCGCCATCATCGTTTCTTCTTCTGCCGGCGTCAATCCCATGGCGCGGAAGGCGGGGAGGGTGTTGGTGAAAAAGTGGATGAACGGCGGCGGGGGGATAAACGTGCACGCGGTGAACGGCTCGGATTCGGAGACGAACGCCCAGTCGGTGCCGAAGGAAAGCTTATCACCCAAGCCGGCATCGAACACTTCGTGGATGGCTTCGATGAGCGGGCGCCAGCAGGCGCCGTCGTCGGTTACCCCCAGGTTGGTCGGCAGGAAATTCGCCCCGCGCCGCATCCATTCGATGCAGATTTTTCGGTAGTCGGGATGCATCAGGTGCCAGGCGGTATGGCCGATCACCACGCGGCTGAGATCGACGCCTGCACGGTCGAGGGCACTGAGCTGGTCGGTTTCCGCTCCGAGTTGCGTGCAATGGGTGGTGATGTGCACGCCGGTGGCGCGCTGCGCTTTCGCGCCGGCGCGGAACGCCTTCGCCTCGATCGCGCTCATGACCGGGTTGCGCGTGCCCAGCTTGATGGCGCCGGCGTGCACGGCGGTGCCATGCACGCCTTCCAATATCTCCCGGATGCAGAAATCGGCCATGGCCTCTTCGGAGGCGTCGCGCATGAACGACCACGCGCGATCTGCTTCCTTTTTTACCCAGTACTCATTGGGATTCATCTCGGCATAAAAACCGGTGCAGAGGATGATGTGGATATTAGCGGCGTGCGCGGCTTCCACATACATGTCGGGCCACGCGCGCCACGGCGCCGGGGTGGTCTCCACATAGGCGCGGCAGCCGTAGTCGGGCCATTTCGCCATGAAAGGCACCGCCTCGCGGCGCAACAGGTCACGCCGCTCCGGGGTGATCGGCTTTTCCTCGTCAATCAGCTCCTGCCGCTCCCAGTCGTAACAGTCACTATGCAAGTGTTCGTGCATCATGACGCGGCCCAATGCCGCCGGTTCAACCGGACCGCAAACAGTCAGCGCTTTACCGTGCCAGGATGTCATTGTTCACCTCGTCATCGTGGGAAGCAGTGCGATCGATGGGATTATTCCGTTTCGTCGCTGAACGTCATTACCACTTTCAGCGCTTCGTCTTTCGCGAAGGTCGCCAACTCGATGGCGTGCTGCCAATCGTCGAACGGCAGCCGGTGGGTCACGAGGCGATCCAGGTGCCGTTCGGGATCGGCCAGGTGTTCGAGCGCGCGATCGACGTAATTTTCATCGTTGCAGGCACCGAGCAACTCCAGTTCCTTTACGTGCACGCGGAACAGGTCGATGGGCACCGGGCGGGTGAGCGCGGAGAAAATGGCAAGCCGCCCGCGCGTGCGCAGACTGCGCAGGCACAGGTCCAGTGCACTTGCGGTGCCGACGGCAAGGATGGCGACGTCGATGCCGTGACCGGAGGAAACCGCCTGCACGGCGCGGACGATGTCATCAGAGCGGCTTTCATTGATGCGCAGCGCTTCCGGCACCTGGGCAAGGCGGAAATCGTGCCGGCCTACCAGAATCACCCGCTCCGGCTTATAGGCGAAGGCCAGACGGGAGATGATGATGCCGAACGCGCCGTCGCCCACCACCAGCACGATGTCGTGCTCTTGCACGCGGGCGCGTTCCAGCGCCTCGATGCAGGTGGCGACCGGCTCCATCAGCGATGCCATCACCAGGTCCATGTTCTCCGGCACCGGGTGCAGCCGGCGCGCGGGGGCACAAAAATACTCGGCAAAGGTGCCATCGTGGTCGAACGCCAGGTGGCCCATCTGCTCGCACAGGTGCTCTAATTCTCGCTTGCATGCGGCGCACTGGCCGCAGGGGATCACCGGATGCGCGACCACTTGCTGGCCGATGTCGAAGCCCCGCACCTGTTCGCCGATCGCAATGATATCACCCGCGCCTTCGTGTCCCAGCACGCGGGGCAGCGGGATGCCGAAGGGATTCTGGTTGATGTCGATGATATCGGCCGTGCAGATCGCGGTGGCCCGCGTACGAATCAGCACCTCGTCGGGTTCGGGTACCGGCACCGGTATCTCCACCTCATCCAGGCGGCCTGGCCGTTGCAGTTGCAGCGCGCGCATGGTCTGCGGGATCATACACATCTCTCCATTTACCGTCGATGCTCTTTAGCGGGAGAATGGGGGACACCCGCGGCATCACGTGATTTGCAGGTGCCAACTCGCCGTAAAGGCGCCGCCGGCGGGAACGCGGTCTCGCACGTCGGCCAGCGCGTCGGTTGGCGCGTTGGTCGGCTCGATGCCCAGGCAATGCAGATTGCAGAGTTTGCCCTCATTCAACCAGATGCCCCACCAGCCGGCGTCGGTGGTCAGCGTCAGCGTGACATCCGCGTAGCGCAACGTTACCGGCTGCGCGGCGGGCAGGAAAAACTTCCAGCTCTGGTTGCGCGCGGTGACATGGTGAATGTACCAGCCGGTGTCATCTCCGTCAAGCCTTGCGGCCAATTCATTCAGATGGCATTCCGGCCCGGGTTGTGGCGTGCCGGCCGGTAAACCGGCCTCGTGCAAACCGGCCAGCGGCAGCAGCACGTGTCCCGCCCACAGCAGCGGCGCCGGGGTATCCAGCCGATTCGTCGCGATGTAACGCACTGCCATCTCGCGCCCGACGACGGCAATCTCCCGCGCCAGCTCCCAACCGGGCATCACCCAGTGGGCATGCAGGCAGTCTTCCTCGACGCGGCACGCGGCAGGCGTGCGCCAGGCGTCGCCCAACTCTGGCGCACCCGCGCTGGCCTCCACGGTGGGAATCGCCTCATCCCAGCCGGCGACGTCGAACGTCGTGCCGTCCGGCAGCGGCAGTCCCGCGGTAGGCATCTCGGACAACAACAAGTTGCGTCCCGCGCGGCGGTCGAAAATTTCGGTGACTTTCCCACCCCGCTCGGGTGCCAGCACGATGTGCATGGTATCCGTTTCCAACGTCATGGTCATCACGACAATCCCTCACCAGGTTACTTCGCCGCCGGTTGCGTGTTTTCCCTCTGGATGATTCGACAATATCGACGCGATGTATTCACGGTTGACACCGGTGGTCGTTCTGTCTTCGGGAAACACGGCGTTCGACAATCCGTCACAGCGCGAAGCTGCTCTTCCTCAAATCCATAACCGCGACGAAGAATCCTGCCTATCAATCTTCTGTTTGCCTTCGAAAACGAGTATAATAGGACATCATGTCCAGGCCCTTCAAACTCGTCAGTCCATATTCGCTTATCGGCAACCAACTGGAGGCGGTGGAACATCTCTGCGAAGGCGTACTGCGCGGCGATGGTATGCAGACGCTGCTGGGGGTGACGGGTTCCGGGAAAACCTTTACCGCGGCGAACGTCATTGCGCAGCTGAACCGTCCTGCGCTGGTGGTCGCGCCGAACAAAACGCTGGCGGCGCAGCTCTGCGAGGAGTTTCGCGCGCATTTTCCCGAAAACGCGGTGGAATATTTCGTGAGCTATTACGATTATTACCAGCCGGAAGCCTATATCCCGCAGAGCGACACCTACATCGAAAAGGACGCTTCCATCAACGAGGAGATCGACCGAATGCGCCACTCCGCCACCCAGGCGGTGTTGGAGCGGCGCGATACCATCGTGGTTGCCTCTGTCTCCTGTCTGTATGGATTGGGATCGCCGGAAGAATACCAGCGCATGACGGTGCAGCTCAAGGTGGGCGAAGATCAGCCACGTGACGAAATTCTGCGCCGCCTGGTGGAACTGCAGTTCAAACGCAACGACATCGCGTTGGAGCGCGGTGCTTTTCGCGTGCGCGGCGACGTGCTGGAAGTGCACGCGGTGGATACCAAGCAGGTTACGCGGGTGGAAATGTTCGGTGACACTGTCGAGCGCATTACCATCATCGATCCACTGACCGGCGAAGTGCTGGAGGAGCCGGAGCAGGCTGCCATCTTCCCGGCTACCCATTACGTCTCCGCGCCGGAGCGGCTGGAGGAGGCCATCGAGGCCATTGAGGCGGAGCTGCAGGAACGCTATGACTGGTTCATTGCCAACGGCCGCCTGCTGGAGGCCCAGCGCATCATGCAGCGCACGCGCTACGATCTGGAGATGATCCGCGAGATTGGCTACTGCAACGGCATTGAAAATTATTCGCGCCACTTCGACGGACGCACGCCGGGCCAGCCGCCGTTCACGCTGCTCGATTACTTTCCCAAGGACTACCTGTGCATCATTGACGAATCGCACCAGACGGTGCCGCAGTTGCACGGCATGTATGCCGGCGATCGCTCGCGCAAAGATCAATTGGTGGGATTCGGCTTTCGCCTGCCCTGCGCCTATGACAATCGCCCGCTCACCTTCGACGAGTTCGAACAGCGCATCTCGCAGATCATCTTTACCTCTGCCACCCCCGGCCCGTATGAACGCAGCCACAGCGCGCAGATCGTGGAACAGATTGTGCGTCCTACCGGGCTCATTGATCCGCAGATCATCGTGAAATCAACAAAGGGACAGATCGACGACTTGCTGGAGGAAATCCGACAGCGCGTCGCCGTCGGCGAACGCGTGCTGGTGACCACGCTGACAAAAAAAATGGCGGAGGACCTGACTGATTACCTGGTGGACCTGGAAGTGAAGGTGCATTACCTGCACAGCGACCTGCAAACCTTCACGCGCTCGGAAATCCTGCGCGACTTCCGGCTGGGCATCTACGATGTCTGCGTGGGCATCAACCTGCTGCGCGAGGGATTGGACCTGCCGGAGGTGACGCTGGTGGCCATCCTCGACGCCGATAAACAAGGGTTCCTGCGCTCGGAAACCTCGCTCATCCAGACCATTGGCCGCGCCGCGCGCAACGTGAAAGGCACGGTGATCATGTACGCGGATGAGATCACCGATTCCATGCGCCGCGCCATCGACGAGACGAACCGTCGTCGCGCCGTGCAGGTTGCCTACAATACCGAGCACGATATCACCCCCACGACCGTGGTGAAAGACGTGCGCGAGCTGCTGGTGGCCGGCATGGTGGCGGAACAGGAGCCGGTCTACCATATTGATGAGACCGAGCCGGGCCAGACCCTGGAAGATCACCTTGCCGAGTTGGAAAAGAAAATGCTGACCGCCGCCCGCGAACTGAAGTTCGAGGAAGCGGCACAACTGCGCGATACGATGATTATGCTGCAAGGCAAGTCGCCCATGTCTGGTCCCGCTACGCCCAAACGCCACCTGAGCGCCAAGCAAGCCGTGCGCGCGCAGAAAGGCAAAGCCCGACAAGGCAGCAAGTGATAATGCCCGAGTATGCTGCCGTGCTTGTGCCCGTCATCCACAGTCCCGTTTCAGCAGGAAAATGCCAGGGAAGGACGAATTGACACGGTATGACAACTCAGCAATCCCTTTCTCCCATTATCATACCGGCCATGATGCGTTCGGCCGAGCTGGACGCAATCGGCCAGATCGTGCTGGTCGAAAAGCCGGTGCCGCAACCGGGACCGGGCGAGGTGTTGGTGCGCCTGCGCGCGGTGGGCATCTGCGGCAGCGACGTGCATTATTACGTGGACGGGCGCATCGGCGACGCGGTAGTGCAATACCCCTTTGTGCTCGGTCATGAACCTGCCGGTGAGGTGGCGCTGCCTGGCGCGGGCGTCACCGGCCTCGCCCCCGGCACGCGCGTGGCGCTGGAACCGGCGCGCTCATGCGGTGTCTGCGATATCTGCCGGAGCGGGCATCCGAACTGCTGTCCCGATGTGCGCTTTTTAGGTACGCCGCCCATCGCCGGCGTGTTTGAGGAATATCACGTCTTTGCCGCCCACCAATGCGTGCCGATCCCCGACAACATCACTCTCGAGGCGGCCGCCACGCTGGAGCCGATGGCGGTGGGCGTGCACGCGGTGAACCTGGCGCAATTGCAGATGGGCGCCAGAGTCGCGATCATGGGTTGCGGTCCCATCGGCATCGTGACGGCGATGGCCGCCCGTCACGCCGGCGCCGCCTTTATCGCCATGACCGACCCCATTCCCGAGCGTCGTGCATTCGCAGGTGAAATCGGCGCCGACCTGGTACTCGATCCGCGGGAGACGGATGTGCCTGCCGCTATCAAGCGTGCGGCGGGAGCTATCGACGTAACCTTCGAGGCGGTTGGCGTGCAGGAAGCCATCGATGACGCCACCCTCACCGTACGCCCCACCGGCACCACGGTGATCATCGGCATCCCCGCCGTGGATCGTATTGCGTTGTGGATACACCAGATTCGCCGCAAGGAAGTGAAGCTGATCATGGCCCGCCGCTCCAACTTTACACTGGAAACCTCCATCCGCTTGATGAGCGCCGGCATCTTGCAGCCGGAGCGCATCATTACCCACCGCTTCCCGCTGGAACGGCTGGCGGAGGGGATGGAGATGGTACATTCGTATCGCGACGGTGTGCTGAAGGCAATGGTGATCTTCGACTGAAAGGTGGCTGTCATGTTCACCCGCCGCAATGTAATCACCGGCGCGCTGGTGTTTCTGCTGCTGTATGTGATGACCGTACCGATTCTCTGGCCCGCTCCCACCGCCACCGCAACGCTGCCGGCGACGGCGCGCCTCGATCAGGACGCCCCCGTGCAAGTGGAGTTGGCCGCGTGCCACTCCAATGTGGACCTTGTCGAGGTACGCGTGTATGTGGATTACACCGGTTGCACCGCCACCACCGACAAGCCGCTCTACCCGGTATACCTGCTACAGGTGCCGGGGCGGGAGCGCTGGCCACGCTGGAACATCAATCGCGTCACCTGGCCGTGGCGCCGGCACGTCACCTTGCAACTGCCGCTGCGCCAACTGCACGCCGATGGCCTGTTGCAACCCGGCAGCCTGCATGGCAAGATCGACGTCACCCTCGTCTATCCCTCCATCAACCGCTACAACCGCAGCCCTGACGGCTATTGGGCGCGTACCGTGTCGTATCATTCGCCGTTCGCCATGACGGTGTCCGCGCCGTGATGGGTGGAATTCGAGGATTGACGGTATTCCGGCAACCCCGATCTGCCGGTCGTGTTCCAGTGGTGGAAATATCAGGACTATTGATCGGAGCAGGCTGCACGGCATCGCCGGATGTCCCTCGACGCCCATATAGATGAAATTGCCGGCGCGTCAGTGAGCGATTACTCCCAACCCGCGTCGTCAGGGAAGACATTGGCGTATTTAATACTGCCGCGCGGTTCAGCCATCATGTCGGCCACCGTGTCGCGCCACGTTTGATAGTGGGCGGTGTCTTTGTGTTTCGCGGCGTCGTCCGGCGTGCGGTACACCTCGACCAGCACGAAGCGCGTGGCGTCGTCCGTCTGTTGCAGCACATCGAAGCGCGTGATGCCGGGCTCCTGAATGCTGTGGCGCGCGTTATCCTCCGACGCCCGGCGAAAGGCGTCGACGCACGCGGGCTTCACGTGAATGAAGACGTGCACGATAAACATGGGCGGCTCCTCTGGCCGACTGCTAGCC
This sequence comes from uncultured bacterium, assembly GCA_964472305.1. GTDB lineage: Bacteria > Armatimonadota > Hebobacteria > CAIYQO01 > CAIYQO01 > CAYYJR01. The sequence continues at coordinate 77,911 of CAYYJR010000015.1, read as the reverse complement.
GGCACCAGCGTATGCTTCTGCCCGCCGTGGGTCGATTCCTGCCGGGGGAGAGAACCGGCGCGGCTTCTCCACGCACGGTTCCCGAACGCTCCCCTTCCTCCACCGCGTCACACTTCGTCGCAGATGAAGTCGCTGATAAGGTTCGGCACCTCCGGGGAGAAGCCGACCACGTTCAGCGTGCCTTTGTCAGTGGGATCACCGATGGTGAACCCGGTGGAGGTCATACCGACCACCACGAGCTTCGCCGGGCACTGCATCGTCCCGCGATAGGCGTTCAGTGCCTGGGCGGGGTGAATGTCACCCGCCCATGTCTCGTTGTCCGTCAGGATCACGAACGCATCGACCGCGAGACGTTGCTCGCGCGCCCATACCATCGGCAGCGCGCAGTCGGTGCCGCCCATCGGCAATGCCGCCAGGTAGCACAGCACGTCATCCAGGCGCCGGCGCGGGCTGATCTCCAGCGGCGTCAATCCCGTACCGATGCCGTGCGACTTCGACCACTGGCTGGGCCGCGACCCGTCGGTGAAGCCGACGATGGTGCTGTGCTGCTCCACGGCCGCCGTCACCAGCGTCAGTGCCGCCGCGGCGTCGCGCGGAGTCAATCCCGGCACGCCATTGATGGCGCCACCGCTCATCGAACCAGAAATATCCACCGCCAGCAACACCCGCTTGCCGGTGGGCGGCACGTTGTCGAAAGTCAGGTAGAACGCCTGATCGAGCGCATCGACGATCCGCTGCTCCGGCGTCCAGCTGTGCTGGCCGCGCACACCGTACCCCTGCACATATGTTTTCAGCGCGGCGAGTACCTGCACCGGGTGGATGCGCGCCGTGCGCAACCGATCCCGATCCGTTAACCGCCTGGTCACCGTGTCCGTCCACGCGCTCGTTGGCGCGAGCAGTCCCACGCGCGTGAGGGTGGCCAGGTTGCGGATCAACGCTGTCATCGGCATCTCCTCCAGCAACGCCTCCCATACCGCCGGCAGTCGCAGCCGCTCGGTCGGAATCACCTCGCGCGGCAACCGATGTGCGCGGATGAGCGTGCACAGATCCTCCACCGGCAGCATCAGGTCGGCTGCACGCTCCACCGCGCACAGGTAAGTCCATGGCTCCTCGATGACGCCGTCCGGCAGCGTGCCTTTTCCCACCAGGTAGGCAAACAGCACGTTGCGCGCGGCATCATCCGCCTTCGGATGCGCCAGTCGCAGCGCGTCGCGATGCGACCACCCGTTGCGCCGAGCATATTTTGTCACCTGGTAGGCCAGCGTCTCCAGCGGACGCGCGGTGTACCAGCCGGCCACCGCCCGGCGCAGGCCGCGTCCCCAGCCGCGCATACTGTTCACATATTCCATAAAGGTGAACAGATGCGTACCGGTGCGTGCCACTGCCGGCAGCGCCGCCATGGCTGCCTGTCGTGTGGCTGCATCCTCCACACAACATGCCAGTGCCAGTACGAACAGTGCCGGCTCGTTTTTATACGCCCGTCCCGTTTCGCTGATCTCGCGGGTTCGCGTGACCACGTGCGGGCCATCGCTCGCCAGCAGCGCGACTACGTTGGCCGCCTGCTGCACGGTCAGCGTCTGCTCATCGACGTAATAGGTGCCACTTTCGGTGCCAAGCACCAGGAAGCGATCGAGCTGCTGCCAGGCGTCCAGCGTCCAGGCGTAGCCACCCGCGTCGTTCGGTGCCTGGTCTCGGTCCGGCATGGGCTGCGACTGCGGCGTCGCCGTCAGGTTATCGAAGTTGTGCAATTTCAACATGATCCACCTCCTTTGTGGACCAAACAACAATGGCGCGGGCTAATGGTCGTCAGTAAGCTCCGCTCAAGGTAACCTACTGACTCCGGCCCGCGCCACGTTCTGGTTATCCGGATAATTTGTTGCGTCGGGAACGCCGCGCTGCGACTAATCCCGGTAGGAATCCTCCCCGTTCGGCATATATGCATGTTGTCGGATGGGCAACAAGGCGCTCATGGCGTGAGGCGCTCTACTGGCGGGATTCGAACCCGCGACTTCACCGTTCACAGCGGTAACCATCAGCATTCGGCCCATCCTTCAATGGATAGCAGGCAGGTGGCGTGGACAAAATGCGCCGCAGGAAAAGTCCCATGTGGAAGATGGTAACCTGACGACTCCGGCCCACGCCGAAATATGGATGACGGGCAAATTGTCGCCCACGGGGTGTTTAGCGCTCTGCCATCCTGAGCTACGGGAACATGGCGCTCCCGGCGGGAGTCGAACCCGCGACCTCTCCATCCGCAATGGTAACCGTGCTGCCTCCGGCCCGTCAAAACCGGGACGCGGACGAAACGTGCGCATGGCTTTCGGCATCGAACCGAACAAACCAGAGAACCCACGCGCATCGGCCCGCGCCGAATAATAGCGCCCACGCGGACGGACGGTGCCCCATCCCGCATGGGAGGTGTATAATATCAGCACTTCCGGAGCGTGTCAAGGGGTACTGGTGGAAATAATACGCAAAGGGGCAAAGGACGTGGTGAGTGTTTTTGGTGTCTGTTGCTCCTTTGCGCGCACTTTTCTCCTCGGCGAAACAGCATGAAGACGCATTCTCATCCTGCGGCATGATTGGCAATCACTGGTCGCTGGGGAGCGGTGAACCGCTGGACAGATAACCGCGGATACGCTATTGTCAACAGGCATCGTTTGCTGATGGTTTGCGGCAGAGGAGCGTAACAGCGCATGGCAACCGACATTGGACATGATGAGATCGGCACTACCACACCACCGCCGACCGGTGGACGTGGTTATATTCTCGCTCTGGCGCTCATCTGTCTGGTGGGTCTGGCGATCCGGCTATACAGCCTGATGCGCCCGATGTCCTACGACGAATCGTTTACCTATTTGAATTATGTCACGCGTCCGCTGGCTGTTGCGTTAAGCGATTTTACCTTCCCGAATAATCACTTGTTTCATACGTTGCTGGCTCATTGCACCACCTGGATATTCGGCAATCATGCGTGGTCGGTGCGCCTGCCAGCATTGCTGGCGGGAGTGGCGATGATTCCGGTAGGCTATTTACTCGCCTGCCGATGGTATAATCGGCTGACCGGAGTGCTGACGGCGGTGTTGCTGGCATGTATCTTTTATCAGGTCGATTACTCTACCAACGCGCGAGGCTATATGCTGGTGTCGCTATGCGTGCTGGCAGCGTTGTATTTCGCCGATCTGGCACGGCAGTCGCTGGCGAAGTGGCCGTGGGTGGCGCTGGCCGCGATGTGCATTCTTGCCATGTATACGGTATTGAGCTCGGTATACGCCGTGGCCGGGGTTGTCGGCTGGCTGGCGTTGGTGATAATCGTGCGCGATACATCATTGCCGAAGCGGATGCTGCTGACACGCCTGACCATCACGCTGGGGGCGATTGGCGCCGCCGTCATCCTGCTGTACCTGCCGATCGTGATGCACCAGGGACTGAAAATGCTGACCCAAAACAGCCGGTATGAGCGGGTATCCATGCACGAGGTGATCGTTCGGATGCCCCGCTTACTGTTCGATACCTGGCATGAATGGCATCAGGTGTACGCGATGGTGGTCGTGTTGCTGTTGCTGGCCGGTTTTGTTATTGCCGTCTTCGCGCACCGCGCGCTCGCCACGCATCGCATTACGCCGCTGTTGCCGCTGGCGTTGCTGCCGCTGCCGATGATGGTGCTGCAGCACGTGATTCCATTCTCGCGCACCTTCAGTTATCTGCAACCGGTATACCTGATCATGGCCGCCGCTGGCTTCGCATGGCTCATCGAGGCGCTGGCGAAACGCCGACCGGCATTCATTCCCGCGAGTGCCGGATTGCTGGCACTGGTGTTCACCCTGCTGTTCGGCGTGCCGACAGTCCTCCGCATGCATGCGGTACAGATCGCGCCATTCAATACGGAGCGCATCAGCGCGTTTCTGGCAACGCAAATGCAGGAAGGCGATCTCTTCTCAGCCAACGGGATGTGGGCGGCGTCGATTGCCTACTATCTGCGGGAACGGGGCATACCGGCGGCTCAGGTGATGCCGAAGTGGGAGATGGAGGTGTGGTTGCTGGTGCCCGCCAACGCCGCTACGCCGCAGCGGAGTCTTGTTTTTCCGGTGATACGCGAGTGCGATATTCCGCTCGTGCAGCGGTATATCATTCCGCACCTGAATCCTCTGGTGAAATTTGAGCTCGTGCGGTTGAAGGATTTTGGCGAGTATTCCGTGTGTGCTCTGATCCCCGAGAAGAGCAAACCGCATTAGCAACGATCTCAACATGTCGCGGGTCAATTTTCGCTGCCGGCGGCATGGGCTTTTCTCGCTGATATGGCCGCAGACACTCACGGAAATCCGCTTGGCTAGCGCGAAAATCCTCCGCGATCCGAGTTTCTCGTTGTGAGATCGCTTCTCAGCGGAACAGATTATAACGGAGGATGCACCAGATGGCGGCGACGCCATCCTTCCAGTTGATCTTTTTCCCCTCCGCATAAGTGCGGCCGTAGTAATTGATCGGCGTTTCGAAGACGCGCAGTCGGCGCCGGGCGATTTTCGCGGTGATCTCCGGCTCGAAGCCGAAGCGGTTCTGCTCCAGCCGAATCTCCTGCAAGACTTCGCGTCGAAAAACCTTGTAACAGGTTTCCATGTCGGTCAGGTTGAGGTCGGTGAACATGTTCGACAAGCCGGTGAGGAAGGCGTTGCCGATGGAATGCCAGTAGTAAAGCACGCGGTGCGTACCCCCCAGGAAGCGGGAGCCGTAGACCACGTCGGCGAGATTGTTTTTAATCGGCTCCAGCAGTCGCGGGTAATCGTTGGGATCATACTCCAGGTCGGCATCCTGAATCAACACCACGTCGCCTGTCGCTTTCGTGAAACCACGCCGCAACGCCGCGCCTTTCCCCTGGTTCTTCTCCTGAAATAAGATGCATAGTCCCGTGAGCGATACCGGCACGTCCGTCAGTTCCGCCGGCACGCACGTTGCCCCTGCCTGCTGTGCCGCGACGATTTGCTCCAGCAACTCCCGGGTGCCGTCGCGTGAGCAGTCGTCGACGATGATCAGCTCCTTCTCGACGTCAGTGAGCGCCACCTGCTGCACCCGGTGCAGCAACGCGCAGAGGAATTGACGTTCGTTATAGACGGGGATGATGATGGAGAGTTTCATGGGGCTTCTCATCTCCGCACCACGATGGCAATGCCGCCGAGAATCATGGTGACGCCCACCCACTGCACCGGTGAAAACGTCTCACCCAACAGTCGCGACGACAGCAGTGACACCCAGATGTAGCTCGTTGCGATGACCGGGTAGAGGATGGATAGTTCGCCATGCTTGAGCGCGACGATGAAGAGCACGGCGCTCAATCCGTATAGCCCCATGCCCAGTAATATTCTCCAGTTCGTCACCCAGCTCAGCAGGCCGTCGCCCACCGATCCCGAGCCCATCTTGAAAAACAACTGTCCGCACGAACCGATCAGCGCGCACACCGCTGCCAGCGCGATAGGCCAGAGCACTACGGACTTCTCCATCATGATATCCTCTCACCCGACCCACTGGCACAGGTCGGGTCGTAACAAGGTGTTACCGCACGCAGACCTCTTCCGGCAGTGCGAGCACGGCGCCTTTGTTGGCGCTGGTGACGAGACGGCAGTAGCGACCCAGCCAGCCGGTGTTGATCTTCGGCGCGGGTTGCGTCCAGCGCGCGCGGCGGCGGGCCAGTTCGGCGTCGTCCACGTGCAGGGTGAGGGTGCGGTTGGGAATGTCGATGAGGATACGGTCGCCGTTTTGCACCAGCGCGATGGGACCCCCTTCGGTGGCTTCCGGGCTGATGTGGCCCAGGCAGGTACCGGCGGTGCCGCCGCTGAAACGGCCATCGGTGATGAGCGCGACTTTTTTGCCCAGCCCCTGCCCCTTGATCATGCTGGTGGGGGAGAGCATCTCCGGCATGCCGGGGCCCCCCTTGGGGCCTTCGTAGCGAATCACCACCACGTGGCCGGGCTTCACCTTGCGCGCCTCCAGCGCCGCCAGGCATTCATCCTGCGAGTCGAACACGATAGCCTCACCCTCGAAGGTGAAGCATTCGGGATCGACGCCGGCGGATTTGATCACCGAGCCGTCGGGTGCCAGGTTGCCGAAGAGTACCGCTAGTCCGCCGTCCACGGTGAACGGCGTCTCGATGGTGTGAATAAAATATGTGTCGGTGATCTCCGCAGCGGCGATGTTCTCGCCCAGCGTCTTGCCGGTGACGGTGAGCGCGTCCAGGTGCAACGCGCCCGGTTTCTTGCTGATCTCTTTCAGGATGGCGCTGATGCCGCCCGCGCGGTCCACGTCTTCCATGTGCACGTCGGACTTGGAGGGCGACACTTTGCAGATACACGGGATGCGCGCGGACATTTCGTTCAGCCGTTCCAGCGGATATTCCACGTCAGCTTCCTGCGCAATGGCGAAGGTGTGCAGCACGGTGTTGGTGGAGCCACCCATCGCCATGTCGAGGGCGAAGGCATTGTCGATGGAGTGCGGGGTGACGATGTCGCGCGGCTTGATGTCGTGCTCGATCAGGTACATCACCTGCCGCGCCGCCGCGCGCGCCAGCTCCTGGCGTTTGGGATCGACGGCCAGCACGGTGCCGTTGCCGGGTAGCGCCAGTCCGATGGCCTCCAGCAGGCAGTTCATCGAGTTGGCGGTGAACATGCCCGCGCAGGAGCCGCAGCCGGGGCAGCAACTGTCTTCCAGCCCCTTGAGTTGCTCCGCGGACATCTCGCCGGTCTGATATTTGCCCACGCCTTCGAAGATGGTGATCAGGTCGCCGGTAGTGCCGTCGGGTTTGACGCCGGCTTGCATCGGCCCGCCGGAGACGAAGATGGTGGGGATATTGATGCGCAGCGCGGCCATCACCATGCCCGGGGTGATTTTATCGCAGTTGGGGATGCAGATCAGCGCGTCGAAGCAGTGCGCCATCGCCATCGTCTCCACCGCGTCGGCGATCAGCTCGCGGCTGGGCAGTGAATAGCGCATGCCCAGGTGGCCCATGGCGATGCCGTCATCCACCGCGATGGTGTTGAACTCAAAGGGCACGCCGCCCGCCTCGCGCACGGCGGCTTTCACCACGGCGGCAAACTCATGCAGATGAATGTGGCCCGGCACGATGTCGGTATATGAATTGCATATGCCGATGAACGGCTTGGGCATGTCGGCATCGGTGACGCCGCAGGCTTTCAGCAGCCCGCGGTGCCCGGCTCGCTCGTGTCCGGCTTTGACGGTATCGGAACGCATGGTGCAGTGCTCCTTCGCGTGGTAAAATCGCGCCTATTATACACCGCGCAAGCCGGCACGCCAACTTTGGGCAGTCCCAAGAAGAAGATGAGAGGCGGGTGGGGGAGTCGGCGCGGCTGTTCCCGCGCTTTCCGACGGAGAATCGCACTCAATAACGTTACGGACATGCCGGCCGGTGACGTTCTTTTGTCATGTTATCGTCGGGGAGTATTCGCTGGAAGCGCAACCGCAGTCATGCCGGCTCCCGGAATCGGTATTGACCTTACCGCAAGCTCTCCAGCACCTTGTCCAGCGCGTGGGCATCCAGATTGCCGACGGCGGTAATGCTGAAATCATCGAACTGGCGGGTGTCGACCAGATCGCCCTTGTCGGGGGCCATATGACAACCCTCCGTCATGGCGCACTGCATCTGACCGCGCATCTCGAACAGGCTCAGTGTGCTCACCCCGTCGGAGTAGCGCAGCAGCGCCATCGGTTTCTTGCAGCAGTCGCAGGTATCAGCGAAGGCGCCTGCCGGGCGGAATCCCCGCGGCAACCAGCGCGGGCGCAGCAGCGCGTGGCCGAGGAGATTGGTTAATTCGGCGTCGCCGGCGGCGCGCACGGCGGGCGGCGTGGTTGTCGTGCGCCGCGGGAGATCGACAGGGACGAAAGTGATTCGTTCCACTGTCATATCGCTGATCACCTGGCGGCGAAAACTGGTGCGCATGGCGAGGATGACGCCGGAGGCGCGATCGACTGCGAGCGTTTTATGCAGTTGGCCGCTCTGCACCGCGAGCCACACCGCCGGGCGTCCGGCGACGGTGCCGGCGCCGGTGATGCGGCTGTGCGCCTGCACCGGCGCGATGGACGCCGGCGCGGTGGCGGCATCTTCCGACCGCGTGCCGGCGCCGTACCACAGGCGTGCGCCGTCATAACCGAGATCGCAACGGCGTCCCCGGTGATCCTCGACGCGCATGGCGTAGCGTCCGCCGTCCGCCTGGTCGAGTATGAAGCGCGCGGTGTGGCCATCCGCGACGGTACGGCCTTCCGCGTGGTAACTTACGGTGCGTGCGGCCTGCTGTGCCAGCGCCAGCCACTGGGCGCCGGTACGGCCATCCACCGTGCGCAACTCGATCCACCACCAGCCGGTGAGCGCGAGCGCGACGGCGCCGACGATCAGCAACACCAGCAGGCGGCGGGTTTTCATGGCGTCTCCTGTTGCGTGATAAGCATCACGCCCACGCCGGCACGGTCGGCCAGCGGCTCGTTTGCGGCGAGAAATTCATGCCGGGCCACGTAAGGGGACGCTGATGCGGGAGCGGTAGGCAGGAGAGGGGATTGCACCAGTCGCGTCGCCACGCCGCCCAGCAGGAATACGGCAAGGCTGGCGCCGGCGAGTGTTTTCCACCACGCCGCAGCCAGACGGCGCGGTTTGGCGTTGAGGCGCGCAGCCACCGCCGGCCAGAGATCGGGCGGCGGTGGCGCGGGCAGCGCCTCCAGCAGGCGCGCGGTAGCCGCCAGCGCCGCCAGTTCGCGCCGACAGGCGTCGCAGTGCTCCACGTGCACCCGCAGTCGTTCCCTGTCCGGTGAAGCGGACGGATCGGTGTGATACAGTGCTAATTGTTCCAGGCTCGGACAGTTCATCGTCGTCACCTCAGTGTACCCCGGACCGGCATAATTGTATACCGGTCCGGGTGCGAGTGGGCATTAATGACCACAGCCACCACTGGTGCCACATCCGGTCTCGGTCGTCCGGGCCGCCTTCGCCTTGGCGACCGGTGGAGTGAAACTGGTGGTGAATTTGAAAGTACTTTTCCCGAGCGCGGTAGCCAGGGCGCTGGTCGTGACTGTCGCATGATCGGCGAGCGTCACGGTCGCGATACGTCCGGTATTGTCCATGGTGACGTTGCTGACGCCGGGCACGCTCTTCAGCACTTTCGGAATTTCCGTGAAACAGGCAGGACACATCTTTTCCTGTCCGGCGCACATTGCGGCATCGACGTAGACCAGCAGCTTCGCCGTATACGGCGAGTCCGGCTCGATGGTCTTCGAGATCGACGTGATCTTCGCGAGAAAAGCGCCGGCGGTGATTTTGCTTTCATCGAGCGTAGCCGTCACCTGTGGGATTTTCATGGAGGTTTTCAGGTTCGTCACCCCCGCCACCTGGGTGAGTTGCTGCTGCAGCTTTCCCAGACAGGATGGACAGGTGATGCCTTCGACCGCGACGGTCACTGGTGTCAGCACCGGCTTTTTCGTTCCGGCCGCCAGCGCTAGCGCGCCCAGGGTGATGATGCCGAGTGCGAGGACACCGGCAATGTACAGTTGTTTCATGTTGTCGTCCTTTCGTTGTTGAACAATAGGATCTCGTGCGGCGTCCGTCGTCCGGCACCGCCGTTCCGTCTCTACAGATGCAGGACGCATGCCGGTGCACGCCGGTTCCATAAAATTTTAGGCGTTTGCCCGGGAAATGGTGAAAGGCCGGGGCTATGGTTCGCAAATTGATGAAGGTATTGGGGACAGACGGTAAGAGGTAATTGTAGAATCCCTCTGAAAACTCAGGGGAGAAAGCGTCACCTCCGTCGAAGGATCGGTTACCAGACTCATCCACTCCGGAGGTGACTCGCGTATGCATCCGCTGGTAACCAATGTAGCAACCTTTTGGCAGCGTGTCCAGACCACCCTATTTCCGTATCTGGCGTCCGTCGACCTCCCGCTCACCCCGTACCTGGAGCGGCTGGTGCTGATCCTGGAGGTGTTGCGGGTGGGGGTGGGCGTGCCGCGGCGGGGAGCGCACCAGCCGGGGCGCCGCCGTGCGATCGCGGGGCGCTGGCGCGGGCGTTCGTCGTGAAAGCGTTTCTCAACCTGCCGGGCACCAAGGCGTTACGCCAGCGCCTGCAGACCGACGGGCCGTCTCCCAACATGGGGGAGAGCCCCGGCACGCCTGAAGACCGGGGAAACCGGGCCAGACGCGTTGGGTGGGGCACACCAGGGGAGATTGCGGCTGGCAACGGGGGCACCGAGGCGAAAAATACGCGGGCATGGTGCCCGGCAGTAAGGGATTCTGCAATTACCTCCCTCCACTGTCCCCGATATCTCAGGTGCGTCTTGACAAACTTGCGTTTGTATGCATGGCGTGCAAAAAAATCGAAAAGTTACCGTAAGATGTTCCGCGGAACGTCATCACTCCTGTTGAGGCTCGCGCCGCCTCCACCGCTTCCCGCGGTCCACACCGCTTGAGTCGCTATCCTCACGCCACGCCCGGTACCAGTACGGCCCATGCCGACGCACCTCATCCCGCCCACACCGTACATCCCGCGCTTGTAAAGTTCCGCGCATGGTGGGTCTCCTTCATGTATAAACATTTGTTTGGAAAGTATACAAACAATTGTTTTCTTTGTCAACTGGACGCGGAAACAAACAATAGTCCGGGGATGGGGCAGACGACGTATTGTTGACACCCCCCAGCATCGTCCATCTGGCAACGTTGGACACGCTGACCTGGCTGATAACAGCGGTTGTAATCGCAGATGCACAGCGGAAGTACCGTGATTGTGACAACGGCGTCAATCACTGGCAGATGAGAAAGAGGGTGCGCGGGAGGATACTAGCCGACCACGGACAGCATGATGTGGTGGTTCCGCGAGAAGACGGGCTGAGGGATCTCCATGGCACCGACATGCCCGAAGACTGCCTCGTGCCGTGCACCTGGATATGACGGGGGTACATGGTTATGCTGGTGTGATGCATGGTGACCATCGCGTCGACGCTTTACAGTATTACAACATATGAGATTCCGAACTGCGGGCGGTGATGCGCTTTCTACCGCGCCCCTGGCCCTGCGTTGAAGTGCCGCAGCACATCGGCGCGGCTGAAACAGCGGTCGTGAATCGCCACCTGATAATATGTCCCCATGAAGCTGTAGTGCTCGCTGCGCTGGTCGGTCAGGATATAGGATGCGATATGCAGGAACGAGGATACCTCGTCGGCTGCCAAACGCGGTTTGGCCGGCACATCGCCCAGGATGAGCGGTACATCGGCGGTCCATCGCTCCGTCTGCCACGGCAACTGGCCGCGGCCAATCAGTATGCCGTTGCGATAACACAGCGTGGTGACCCCGTCCCAGGTGACCACCAGATGTTGCAGGCCGGTGCGCACTCCCCTCGCTAAAATCACCGGTTGCGAGCGTGGACTGAACGACGTGCTGCACGGAGCAACGAGCAGGTAATCCCGCATCTGGGTAATGGCGATGTTGCGCGTGGTGTTGCTTTTTTGCCAGGCCAGCAAGCACCCGGTCCAATCGAGCGGTGGGAAGATGGTGTCAGCGGAAATCCAGAACTCGAAAGTGGCCGCCTTTTTTGTGCGAATCGCATCCAGCTTGGGCACGCCGCCTTCGGTGGTGAGTGCGCACGGACCTTTCAGCATCAAGCCCTGACCGGGCAGCCACTGCGCGGGAGCGTTCGCCGGCACGACCAGGTCGGCGGGTGGTGTCGTACCGCTCTGATCGCGCACGCGCCCGCCCGGTCCATCAGTAAAGTTGTAGAGCACCAGCGCGTGGGAATCGTCGCGCCGCAGCCCGGCGTCGAAGGCGTGGAAAGCGAGATGTACCGCCGGCGAGACGGTCGTGTCATCCACCGCGTTCACCTGATACCAATAGTCGCCGGGTGTCTTCGGGGTGATCGTCACCCGGTCGGCGGCGACAACGGCGCTGTTCTCGTTCCCTGGCGGCGTCCGGCGCGGTGTCACGCGCAGGAAGGGGGTGTCGCCGGTGGTCGCTCGCGGGGTGGAAAATTCTACCGGCAGCGGTTGCCCGACGTTTGTCCACTCCGGCGACCATGGTTCAGCAAGCGCGACCAGCGGGCTGATCTGCGGTTGCGGAGGTTCCGCGAACGAGAGCCGCGCGCGTGCGAGCGCCAGCCCGTTGTCGGTGGTCCAGATGGCCGGCACGCCACCCGCCAGCGGATTGGGATCGGTGTAGGTTAGCAGTTGCCGACCTTGCGCCCAGAACTCGATGACGGCACCGTGCTTGCGCAGTACCAGGTTGGTCCATGCGGTGTGCCCGCCGTTTTGGATCCCGGTCGGCCCACCGTAGGTGGAGGCGACTTCAACGCCGTTGCGTAGCAATACGGTACGCCAGGTGGAGAAGCCTTGCGCGTTGGAGGCGCCGAAGAGCGCCGCGTACCCGCTGCGTGGGTCATGCCCGTCACCGCAGATGGTCAGGTTAAAGTCGCGTGACCGTTGCTCGTATATCTGCCGTTCGCGCGGGTATTCCATTTTCAGTGCGACGAACGCTTGAAACGACTGGTCGCCGTTGAACCGCTGCTTGTGCCACAGCACCGCGTCGCCCCGGCTCCACCCACCCAGGAACGACCAGTGCGGGGTACATGCCCAGCGGGTGGTCGGCATCCATGCGCCTTCCGCCAACCAGTCCACCGGCGCATCATCGAAGGAGTAATCCAGCAGGTTGCGGCTCAGCGCCGTCACGGTATCCACCGCGGCAAAACACCCATCCGCGCGGTAGGCGACGCGCACCCCGCGCGACGGCGTTGGATCTATCACCTCCGCCAGCGTTTCGCCGTCGCGTTCCAGCAGCAGACGATTGCCCGTCCGACGGAAGCGCAGCGTATAATCTTCATTGGGTTTCAACGCGCTGGCGGTGCCGGAGGCCAGCACGGTCGCGTCGCGATACAGCTTGCAGGTGAGCGTATTCCCCGTATACTGCACGACCGCGCGGTTACCGGCAGTGGGAGACTGACCGTCGTTGCCGAGCGCGAAACACAGTTGACCGGCGCCGGCGGGACGCGCATGCAGCGTGAGCGACAACCAGGCGTCGCCATAAAAATCCCAGCGATGCAGCCACATACCGGGCATGCCGGGATACTCCACCCAATCCCGTCGTGCGGAAGCCCAGTCGGCCATGGCGGCGTCGTCCTGTTGGAACCGCTGGTTGAAGCGTGCCTGCCGGTGCTCGGTAAGCAAGTCGGTTTTTACCTCACGGCCATAAACGGTGATGTCATCGAAGGTTGCGCTGCCGGCGGTATACAAGCCCACGCAGCCCCGGCGAGGCGTCACATCGCGTATGGACAGCCGCTCGCGTCCATCGATACTCACCGATACGTCGTTCAGCGTGGTGGTGATCGCCAGCCGATACCATTGGCCGGGCAGGTAACCACCCGCCGCGCGAGCGAGTACGGTTTCGACGCCATCATTCACCCGGCACAGACACAATTCGCCTTCGCCGCCATCGCCAGCGGCGGTCCAGCGTGCCAGCACGCCGGTGCCCGTGCCGCTCACATTCACCGCCAGACCCACCGCGCCGTCACCCGGCTGCACTGACGCGGAGGCGGTGTAATCTTCCCAGAAGGATTTGCCCACGGTGCACCAGGCAGCCTTGGCCCCGGCGCGTCCTACCCAGGCAAAGGGATTCTGCGCGTACGTTACATTGCGAAAACGCTCGCCGGCGCCTTTGGGGTCATTGTCCCACGCCGATTGCAGCCGCCAGGTGCCGCGTGTTAGCGCCCAGCCGCCACTCTCGTCGGCGGTGCGCATGAAGTTATCGGCAAACACCACCGGTTCCAATGGTTGGATGCGCGCGTCGAGCACGCGCCAACCTGCGCCGGCAACGACGGCCGCCGCTCCCAAGGAGCGGGGCACCTCGCCATGAAAGAGCACCGCGTCGTCGCGCAGGAGCCAGAGCTGCTTGTCGCGGCGCAGCACAAACAGGCGCAGCGTGGCGCCGGGCGAGACAGCATTGTTGACTCGCGCGATGCGGCGGACTTTCTTGTTGGCGAAATGATCGAGGGTGATCGCCTGTGCGGCGATGAGCAGGCGCAGGTGGTTGCCCCTGGCATTGTCCTCCAATGTGAGATCGACGGTGCTGTTGGCAGGCGTGTTCGCCGCGCGCAGCGTCAGCATGCAATCATATCGGTCCACGGGCAGCTCGTCGCAAAACACGTTATTCGCCGCGTTTCCCCGGGTTGCGCCGCCGCCGATCATCCAGAGCAGGCAACCCCAACATCCCACCAGCGTGAGCATCCATCGCGCCATTCGGTCTCTCCCTATTCAGCAGCGAATCCGCTGCGTAACGCCTTATTATAACCGACTTCACCTGGTGCAGGGGAGCGAAATGCCGTATTGCTCCCCTGCACCAAAAAAGGGATTATACCGATTAAGGCGAATTACCATAAATTATTGCGCGGAATGATTCTGTCCACCCGGCAGGAAAGCGTAATTCACGGCAGCATGAGCAATCCGACTACGACAACGGATGTATCGGCCACCGGGCTGGCGGGTGTCCTCACCTGGCTGCGCGCCGGCATTGTTGCAATGGCGGCAATGTTGCTTGCGTGGCATGCGGCGGGCAACATCGCGCTGCTGTGCCGTCTCGATGTACCCCGTCTGCTCACGCTATCCAGTATGATCGACGCGGGTTTCGGCGATCTGGTGACGCGCATTCCGAGTGATGCCGTGGTCGATTACGTGGGTGAAAGCGATCCGGCGTTTATGTTCCAGTGCCAGTACGCGATTGCGCCCGCGCGCATCGACCGTGCGAATTATGCCCAGCATCGCGTGACCCACCCCTATGTCATTGAAGTCATCCCGCCCGGCAGCATGCATACCAGCCGTATGATCCACAATACCGCATATCGGTTAGTGAAGACATATCAGAACGGCCTATCGCTCTATCAGCGATAGACGCAGGGGAAGCAATGCTCCAGTTATTGTTATCGATCGGCAGCGCCGCTGTCATCGGTTATTGCCTGATCAGGCTGTTGATTCCGGCGAAGGAGGACACCACGCCGGCACTCACGGCGCTCGCGATCACGGCCGGCCTCGGGCTGGGTTTTGGAATCACTTCGCTAATCTTTTTTAGCTGGTGCCTGCTGACCGGGTCATCGAATCGCTGGCATATCCTGTTCGATATTGCCCTGGCCGCCGTATTGCTGCTCTGGTGGCGCTCGAAGCGCAACTCCGCTCCGCGCTTATGCTCGCCTCTATGGTCAGTGCACAAGATCGTGCCCCTGTTGTTTGGCGCCGTCATCCTGGGTGCACTCGGTCGATTCCTGCACCAGACGATCCACGAGCCGGACGGCATGTGGGATGCCTGGGCTATCTGGAATCTGCGCGCGCGCTTTCTGTTTTTCGGCGATACGCACTGGCTTAATGCGTTCTCCCCATTGTTGGGTCAGCAGGCACACCTCGATTATCCGCTGCTCATTCCGACTTCGGTGGCGCGCAGTTGGAACTACCTCGGCATCAACTGCATACACGCGCCGGCGCTGATTGCCGCGCTCTTCACTTTGGCGACGGCCGTCGTGCTGTTCGCTGTGCTCTATCGCATCCGCACGCCCCTGCAGGCGTTGTTCGCCGGGACCATGCTGCTGCTGACACCATTCTTCGGGTTTTTCGGTGCCAGCCAATACGCGGATGTACCGCTCGCATTTTTTATCGTCACCACGCTGGTGTTCGGCTTCCTCTTTGATGACGCGCGCGAGCAGGGACGGCCTGCACGCCACGGTCTGCTGGTCATCGCCGGCCTGTTGCTGGGATGCGCGTTGTGGACGAAAAATGAAGGCGGCCTGCTGATGCTATGCATGGGGCTGACACGGTTATTGCACGCGCTGTTGCAGCGTCGGGGTACAGCATTTGTGCGGGAGTTCGCCTGCATTGTACTCGGGACGCTGCCGTTCCTGCTGGCGGTGGCGGTATTCAAAATCACCTTCCCCGCGAGCAACGACATCATCGCGGGGCAGCAGGTCGATATAACACTTGCCCGACTCACCGATCTCTCCCGCTATGGGATGATCGTGCGCCATTGGTTCTCCATCTATGTTAATTCGAACACCTGGGGATTGCTGAATATACTGCTGCCGTTGTATCCGCTCGTGATGGGCATGCGCGTACCGCGCATACCGGCGCTCAACGTGCCGTTCGGCACGCTAGTCTTCACCGCGGCGGGATATTTCTTGATCTATCTCATCACTCCCGCCGATCTCTCCTGGCACCTGGCAACGTCGATGGAACGGCTCTTCGTACACCTGTACCCGCTGTTATTGTTCACGCTGGCCGTGGCGGTCCGTGCACCGGAAGAAGGCGCGTTGTTGCGATTCAGCAACGGGCAACACGCGAGCGGCACTCCGGCCACCGTGCCGACGGGCCATCGGGGTTCTCGTGCGCGGGCGAGGTGATACCGCTAACAATAACGAATCCACATAGATCGAAAATCGTAATCGAAAGGAATACCCATGGAACGCTACCTCGCTATCGATAATGTCTGCGCCTGGCCCAACCTGACTCGCTTGCCCGACGGCGCCCTAGTCGCGACCATCTTCAACCAACCCTGTCATGGAGCGTGGGAAGGCGATGTGGAATGCTGGGGCAGCGAGGATGGGCGCACCTGGCATCTGCGGGGTGTTCCCGCGCGCCACGCGCCGGGCACCAATCGCATGAACGTCGCTGCCGGACTGGCCGCCAACGGCGACTTGCTGGTCATCGCCTCCGGATGGGATAACCGCAATCCCGTCGGGGAACCCGACTGGTTTACCAAAGCACAGATTATCACGCCCTGGGTCAGCCGCTCCGCTGACGGCGGGCGCACGTGGGAGGTACGTGAAGTCTTTCCCGCCGCGCCAGAGTCCGGGATGACGGCGGTCATCCCTTTCGGCGACGTGTTGCAAGCCGCTGACGGGTCGTTGTGCGTATCCGGCTACGCCGGGTCGCTCGACGACATGCGGCGCACGAATTCCGCTTACCTGTTTCGCAGCACGGACGATGGCCGCAGTTGGGATGACGGGGTTCTCATCGGCAAGGATGACTACAACGAGACGGCGCCGCTGCACCTGGGTGCGGGACGCTGGCTGGCCGCCAGCCGCACGCATCACGAAGGCGCCCTGCATCTGTTCGTTTCAGACGATGACGCGCGGACCTGGCGATTTTCACAGGTGTTAACGCAATCCGGACAGCATCCCGCACACCTGCTGCGGCTGCCCGATGAGCGCATTCTGCTCACCTACGGCAACCGCTGTGCCGGGCACCAGGGTATCGATATCCGCATCAGCGCCGACGAAGGGAAAACCTGGGGAGCGCCTCGCCAACTGGTTGCTCTCGATCCGTCCGACCTGGGCTACCCCTCTACCGCGCTCACACGGGATGGGAATCTGGTCACCGCCTGGTACAACAGTCAGTGCACCGCACACCAACGCTATCACATGGGCGTGCTGTTGTGGACGGTGGACGATATGGCGAAGTGACCATGCCGCACACATGGGCAGGGGTGCGACGCGGTCGCGGGATTATGGTATAATCGTCGTCGGATCATAGTGTGCTTTCGGGCACCTCGCCGGTAGGCGCGAGGTGCCCTGAGCGCGTTTGTGCGGATGGAAAGATATGCTTAACGATCTGATCTATAATCTGGCGCATTCGACTTCGCTGGCGCCATTCCGCGTGGGAATGCAGGATGGGGCGCGACGGCAGTGGTTGAGCGGTGTGCGCGGCGCGGGTAAGAGCCTGGCGGTGGCGGCACTGGCGCAGTTGCGGCGTGAGGTGACGGCGGCGCGGGTCTTGTTTATTCTGACCCCCAGCCAGGAACGCGCAGAGACGCTATTCGCCGATTTGACCGCGCTGTGCGGTCAGCATGATGCGCTGCCGCTGTATCTCTGCCCCTCGCTGGAATCGTTGCTTTTCGAAGAAACGTCCCCCGATTATCAACTGCTGCGCGAGCGTCTGACCGTGCTGTCGCGGCTGGCGGCACACGAGCCGATGCTACTCATCGCTACCCCGGACGCGGCGTTCCACCGCACATTGCCTCCCGACGAGATGCGCGCGGCGCAATGCGTGCTGCGCACCGGGACGGATATCGATCCCGCCGCACTGACCGCCTGGATGGCTGCTGCCGGATACGCGCGTGAGGCGATGGTGGAGCGGGCCGGTCAATTCAGTCTGCGTGGCGGCGTGCTTGATATTTTCCCCTCCACCGAAAACGCGCCAATACGGCTGGAGTTTTTCGGCGACGAGATTGAGTCGATCCGCCTCTTCGATCCCGGCAACCAGCGCTCGCGCAGTGCGGTATCGGTGGTGACGCTGTATGCCGCGCGCGAAGTGCTGCTGACGCCGGCGCGTATCGAGACCGCCGTACCGCTTATCCGCCAGGCGCTGGCGGAACGGCTGCAAGTCATCTCTCACGAGCCGCTTCGCCTGCCCGGCGAAGATGGCAAGTCGGAGGAATTACTCTCGCCTGCCGACCGGCTGTCCAGCAAAATCGGCCACGAGGCGGAGTTGCTGGCGCAAGGCGCCTACTTCAACGGCGTTGAATATTACCTGCCGTATCTCTACCCGGAAGGCGCGACGCTGCTCGATTACCTGCCGGCGGATACCACGGTCATCCTCGACGAACCTGACCATCTGGCGCATGCCTTTTATCGCTTCCGCGATGGCCTGGCGCAATTGGAAACCAGCCGCCTTACCCGCGGCGCGCTGCTACCCACACGCCACCCGCTGTACCTGCCGTTGTCGGATGCCCTGACGCAATTGGCGGCTTTTCCGGAAATTGCCGTCAGCCTGCTGCCCCCCGGTGCCGACGCCAGTTTCACGAATCCGGTGGTGAAAAGCGTGGTAGATGACGATGCGGCCGTGGAAGCGGAACAGCCAGCAGCCAACAGCCCCAAGCCGCAATTGCTCGACGGCGCCTCTGTTGACCTACTGTGCCAGTCGCCGACGAATTACGTGCTGGCGGTGGATCAATTGCGCGCCGACCTGGAAATGTGGCTGCGTGAAGGCTACGCCGTGGTGGCAGCTACCCACCAGGAGCACCGGTTGGCGGAAATGCTGGGTGGCATGGAGTTGCCGGTGGCCGGCGGGGAGGATGCACAGGTTCTTGCCGGCGCGGCACCTACCGGGAAGATTCTGCTGCGCCGCGTGGAGTTGGGCGAGGGAGTCATCCTCCCCGAGGCGCGGGTGGCGCTGCTCACCGACGGCGAACTGCTGGGATGGCAGAAACAGCGGCGCAGCGTGCGCCAGCACCAGACGAACAATGGACAGGTGCTCGCTAGCGTCAACCAGCTCGTACCCGGTGATCATGTGGTGCATATCCACCACGGCATCGGTCGTTACGTCGGCCTGGTGCGCCGCGGCGTGCAGGGTGTCGAGCGTGAGTTCCTGCAGATCAACTACGCCGGCTCCGATAAGCTGTTCGTGCCGATTGACCAACTCGACCGCGTACAGAAATACCTGGGGCTCAGCGAAGATCCTCCTGAGGTACACCGCCTGGGGGGGGCGGAATGGGAGCGGATAAAGCGACGCACCAAAAAGTCTACCGAAGAGCTCGCCAACCAGTTGCTGCGCCTGCAAGCCGTCCGCTCCCGTGAGACCGGTCACGCCTTCTCCCCCGATTCACCCTGGCAGCGTGAGATGGAGGAAGGCTTCCCATGGATCGAAACGGTGGATCAACTCCGCGCTATTGCTGAGGTGAAAGAAGACATGGAGCGCGAGATGCCCACCGACCGGCTGATCTGCGGCGACGTGGGCTACGGCAAAACCGAGGTGGCCATTCGCGCGGCATTCAAGGCGATCATGGACGGCAAGCAGGTGGCGGTGCTGGCGCCCACTACCGTGCTGGCGGCGCAGCACTTCCGCACTTTCCGCGAGCGCATGGCCGCTTTCCCGATTCGCGTCGAACTGCTCTCGCGCGCGGTGCCGCGCCGCGAACAGACGCGCATCATCGCCGACCTCACCGGCGGCGCGGTCGATCTGGTCATCGGCACCCATCGTATCCTGTCACAGGATATCAAGTTCAAAGGCCTGGGTTTGGCGATCATCGACGAGGAGCAACGCTTCGGGGTAAAGCAGAAGGAGCGTTTCAAGCAGTTGAATCCGGGCGTAGACTTGCTGACCATGTCGGCCACGCCCATCCCGCGCACGCTGCACATGGCGCTGTCGGGGCTACGCGAGATGTCGTTGATCAACACCCCGCCGGAAGGCCGCATGCCGGTGCGCACGCTGGCGCTGGAGGCGGACGACGAGGTGCTGCGCGAGGCATTGCTGCGCGAATTGGACCGCGACGGGCAAGTCTTCGTTCTGCATAATCGCATCTCGTCGATCTATCACGTGGCCGAGCACATCCGACGGGTGGTGCCGCAAGCGCGGGTGGACGTGGCACACGGACAAATGGAGGAAGGCGAACTCGACCGCATCATGATGGAGTTCTACACGCGCAAGTTCGACGTGCTGGTGTGCACCGCCATCATCGAGAACGGGTTGGACATGCCCAACGTGAACACCATCCTGGTGGATCAGGCGGATATGTTCGGCCTGGCGCAGCTCTATCAGTTGCGCGGGCGGGTGGGGCGCAGCGACCGCCAGGCCTATGCCTATCTGACATGGAAGCCGCGCAAGAAGCTGACTCCCACCGCGCAGGAACGCATCGCCGCGCTGAAGGAATTTTCCGCATTAGGCGCGGGGTACAAGGTGGCGTTGCGCGATCTGGAGATTCGCGGCGCCGGCGACCTCCTCGGTGCCGAGCAGAGCGGCGTGCTGGCGGCGGTGGGATTCGACCTGTATACGCAGATGCTGGAGGATGCGGTGCGCATCACCCGCGGCGAACAGGTGGAGCCCGAGCGCGAGGTGCAAATCGACTTGCCGCTGGATGCCTTCCTGCCGGAGGAGTACGTGCCGGAACTGAACCAGCGCATCGACCTCTATCGCCGGTTAGCCGCGATGCGCGCGTGGAAGATGGCGGAGGAACTGCGCGAGGAAATTCTCGATCGATTCGGCAAGCCGCTGCCCGCGCCCGCCGATAACCTGTTCCGGCTGGTGGCGGTGAAACTGTTGTGTCTCGAGGTGGGCATCACCCACATCGGCTCCGAGCGCGGCGCGCTCGTGCTGCGGCTGGCGTCCGAACGCAGTCTGTCACCGCAGGCGGTAAGGCGGTTGCAACTCGAAGCGCCGAACTGGCGTCAACGTGGCCTGCCCGCTCCCGCCTTCACCCCGGAGCGCGCGACCATCTTCACTCATAACGTCGATCAACCGACCATGCTTGCCATGCTGGAAGAGGTGGCCCATCGCCTGCGCGTGATTGAACAGGAAGTGCTGAAAGCCCCGCGCACGCCGTTAGCCGCCAGCACCCTGCGCCGCCGTGACCCGGAGAGCAATCCCTTCGGCCGGTGATGACGGAGTCTCCGGTCACGGCCCTGGTCAGTATGCCTGCACCGCGCCGGACAGGGCGTTCACGTCCGCGATGCCGTGCCGTTCGCAGTAGTCGATCAATCCCTGTTTGATCTTCAGCGGGGCATACGGATCGGCATATATGGCGGTGCCGACCGCGACGGCGTTGGCCCCGGCAAGCAGCATCTCCACCGCGTCCTCCCCGCTGGCCACGCCGCCCATGCCGATGATCGGCACGCGCACGCGGCGGCGCACCTGCCAGATCATGCGCACCGCCACCGGCAGCACCGCCGGACCGGAGAGCCCGCCCACGTTGTTCGCCAACACGGGACGGCGGGTGTGGATGTCGATGCGCATTCCGAGCAGCGTATTGATCAGCGACAGCGCGTCGGCGCCATGGTCCACCGCGGCGGCGGCGATGTCGGCGATATCGGTGACGTTCGGCGAGAGCTTGACGATCAGTGGTTTGGCGCAGCAGCGGCGCACGGCGGTGGTGATCTCCGCCACGTTGGCGCAACTGGTACCGAAGGCGACGCCGCCTTGCTTGACGTTCGGGCAGGAGATGTTCAGTTCGATCAGGTCGGTGGCGGTGTCCGACAGCCGTTCCGCCATCGCGCAGTAATCTTCGATCGTGCTGCCGGCGATGTTGGCGATGACCACCGCGCCCTGCGCCTTCAGCCACGGCAGTTCGTCGCGAATGAACTTTTCCACGCCGGGATTCTGCAAGCCTACGCTGTTTAGCATGCCGGCCGGCGTTTCCGCCACGCGCGGCGGTGGATTGCCGGGACGCTCTTGCAGCGTCAGGCCTTTGATGGCGATGGCACCCAGTTCGGATAACGGATACAGCGCGCCGTATTCACGTCCGAAGCCAAAGGTGCCGGACGCGGTGACAATGGGATTCGCCAGCGTCACGCCAGCGAGAGTGACGGAGAGCTGCACGGTGATCACCACACCACCTCCCGCGCGTCGAAAACGGGACCGTCCACGCAGACATGCGCGAATGTTTCGCTGCCGTCGGCGCGGCGCACCCGGTGGGCACACCCCAGGCAGGCGCCCATGCCGCAGGCCATACGCTGTTCCAGCGACACCTGGCAGGGAATCTCGCGGCGCAACGCCTCGGTGGCAATCGCCTTCAGCATGGGGTGCGGACCGCAAGCGAAGATGGTCGCGCACGGCCCCTGGTCCAGCCGCGCGGTGAGCAGGTCGGAGACGAACCCGCGCTGGCCGGAACTGCCGTCGTCGGTGATCAGGCGCAAATCAACGCCGGCGTCGCGAAAATCCTCGGTGAGTGCGATCAACGATACGGTGCGGAAACCGAGCAGCACGGTGGCGTGCGCGCCGAAAGGCCGGCAGGCGTGCAGCAGTGGAAACATGCCGATCCCGCCGCCGGCAAAAATAACCGGGCGCGTGGTATCGCCGAGTCGGAACCCCTTGCCCTGCGGTCCGAGGATATCCAGTTCGTTGCCCACGGCGACGTCCGCCAGCCACGCGGTGCCCGCGCCGCGCACCTCGAAGACGAAGCGAAGCCGGTCGCCTGTCGTATCGCAGATGCTAAAGGGTCGCCGCAGGGTGAAATCCGCGCAACGCACCATGATAAACTGCCCGGGAACAGCCTGGCGAGCGATTTCCGGGCAATGAACGGTGATATCGTACAGACCCGCGCGCGGCGACAATTTATGCACCACGGGGCAGCGTGCAACCATTACCTGCATGATACGTGCATTATCGCACCTTTCCACGGCGAAACGCAATAATGAACCGGAGATAACGCTTGCATAGGGTAGGGGACGACTTTGCGTCCGGTCGGCGAGAGAGGATCGGAGAAGGAGTTTATGCCTGCTTGCTGTTGTCGCAGTGAAGGATCGAGTTACCGTCAGACTCCGGTGGAATCCGGTGGTTGACCGCCGTGGAGTGAGCGACCGGCGGGTCGAACTCCCGCTTGCGGCAATTTTTCGTTTTCGCTGAACATTTGATGTTTACTATATAGCCATACGATGATATAATAGTACTGATAACAGGCGCGAGATTCGCGCCCGATGCGGAGGAAAGTGTATGCCACTGTATGAATTTGAATGCGCCAAATGCCATACCGTGTTTGAGGAGTTGGTGCGCACGGGCAGTGAGGGCGAGGGATTGGCGTGCCCATCGTGTGGCGAGCAAAAGATCGGCAAGCGCATGTCGGTCTGTGCCGGACGCATGGGACAGGGCAAGCGTGAAGCCGTCGGTTGTCCGGAAGGCGCGTGTTGTGCAGGCGGCGCCTGCGGATTGAACTGATATCGAAGGAGCATAAGATGTCAATGGTGATTGATCCCGAACGCTGCCCACAGAATCATCGCTGTCCGGCCGTGCGTTTTTGCCCGGTACAGGCGTTGTCGCAGCAAGGTAACGCTGCGCCGGAAGTAGATGCGGAGGCGTGCACCGAATGCGGCAAGTGCATGCAGGTGTGCCCGATGGGAGCGTTCAGCCTCGAATAGGTGAACAGGCAGGTATACGCCGGGCCGGCGCGGAATTGCATGGCAGGTGTCATGAGAGGAGCAGCGATGGCCCGGCGACTGACTTTGGAAGAGAAACTCGCTCAACTGCACGAGTTGGCGCAGCGACCACTGATCTCCGAGGTGCGCGCGGCATTGGTGCAGGCGTTGGCGGACACGAGCAATATCCTCATTGCGCGGTCGGCGCAGGCGCTGGGGCGGTCAGGTTGTGAGGAATGTCTCGTTCCGCTGCGCGACGCTTTCCGCCGCATCATCGCGCTCCCGTCGGATGCGGATAAAGGCTGCCGGGCGAAAGAGGCTATCGTACAGGCGCTGGAAGCGCTGGACAATCGCGACGAGACGGTCTACCTGCGCGGCATCCGCCACCGGCAGATGGAGCCGGTCTACGGCGGACGCGCCGACACCGCCCCCATTTTACGCGGGTTGTGCGCGGTGGCGCTGGCGCGCATCCGCTACCCGGAAGTGTATATTGAGCTGGTGACGCTGCTAGCTGACAGCGAACAACCCGCGCGGCTGGCGGCGGTCAACACGCTCACCTACCTGGGCGATGAGCGGAGCGAACTGCTGCTGCGCATGAAAGTGCTGGCGGGTGATGCCGACGCGGAGGTGGTGGGTCGCTGTTTCACCGGCTTGCTGGTCATCGAGCCGGAGCGCTCGGTGCCATTCATTACCCGTTTTCTGCCGTCCGCCGACCCTGCGCTGGCCGAGCAAGCCGCTTACGCACTCGGCGAATCACGACTGGAGATTGCCTTCGCCGCGCTGCGCGCTTACTGGGACAGCAACGTCGATCTCACCTTCAATAAAACGCTGCTGCTGGCGATTGCCCTCACTCGCTGCGATGCCGCTTTCGACTTTCTCCTCGATATCATACGGACCGAAGGCCGCGGCACGGCACTGAAAGCTATCGAAGCCCTGGCGATCTACGCCGCGGACGAGCGCCGTCGCGAGCGCATCCGCGATGCCGTGGAAGCCGGGGGCGACGCGAGGGTGAAGGAAGCGTTTCAAGAACACTGCGCGAACGCCTGATCACGATCGCATCGTTGGCGCGCAGGGGATGCACCCCTGCAACACACGCTGCGCCGTGCAGTGAACTCTCTCAGGTATAGTGGACTCCGAGGAAAAGCCGAGCAGGACACACCACGGATTGCACAGATGGGGTTATGAGCTGTTTCAGGCGGATCATCGCTCGATGGGTGGAGATGCTGTCCGTGCATGATTTTCCTGAAAGCGGGACGCATCGAAAGCACCTGGTGATGCGCGTGTGACATCGCTGCGGGCTGCCGGGGCAATGGCGGAACAGGACGCTAGCACAGGCTGACCCAATTCCCTCCCCAAATCTTCGTCTACCGCGTAATCCGCGGTACGCGTTGCGTCGACATCGGCTTGCCTTTCAACTTGCTCAGCGTTACAATGCGCGCATGTTTGATGAATCATTTGAGTTGTCGGATGTGCTGGCGAAGTTGAAGCGCGCGGATGAATCGCTAGCGGAGTTCGTCGCACCGCTCTGGCCGGGGGTCGTGCGGGCAGCGGCATGGATCGAGGGCGCGCCGTGGTTGTTGCAGATCGACGAGGCGCCGGCGCAGGCAGGCTATTATCTGCTGGGCATCCATGATGAGACCTGCGCGGCGGTGCTGCGACCGGCGGAGGCGGAAGAAATCGGCCGCTATCTGGGTTATTTGACCAAAGCTACCGTACTGCTGCTGGATGAGGGATTGGCATATCCCGCCAGCAACGTAGAAAAGCTGCAGGGCATCACCGGGCCGCACCCCATCCACTTTGCCGTCGGCGATCCGCTGGCGTCGGTGCGCGCGCGCTACGATGGGCTGAATCTCTACTACGACAGCGCCGCCATCGCAAGGACCACTACACCGCTGGAGGAGCTATTCGCCGGTCCCTCGCTCTTCAGCGGCGACGAATTGCTGGGCGTGCCGGGCGAAGCATCCGCGGGCGAAGGCGCGCAGGAAACTCTGCAGCAACTCCACACGCATCCGGAGCTTGCATCCCAATATCGGCTGACCGCGGTGCTGGAGACGGCGGGCGCCGTGCTGGAAGAATGGTCGCACGAAAACGACACGCTGCGCCTGCGCTGGCGGCGGTTGGACGAAGTGCACACGGTGACGCTGACCTCAGACAACGCAACCATCACCAGCGGCATCAGCCTGGCCGGAGCGCGCGGTTTCGATCCGGCACAGTTGATTCGCCTGTTGCACGAACATATTCTTGACGCCTGGCGCTAATAGCAACAACGTCCGTCGCGCATGCCACGCATCACCGCTCCGCACGGTTACAATGGCAGAAACATCGGAGGTGAAGTATGGCTGATGAACAGGCGGGAAAATCCACGCCATCCTGGAGTGATCTCCTCGATCGCATGATCGATATCGGCCTTGGTGCGGCCTCGTTGACCGCGGATACCGCGCAGAAGCTGGTGAACGAGTTGGTGGCGCGCGGCCAGGTGGCGCGCGAGGAAAGCAGCACGCTGGTGGAGCGCCTGCTCACGCTGGGCCGCGAACAACGCGAAGCGCTGCGCGAGCAGGTGGAGAAGACCACCGAGCGCATGATCGACAATATGCAACTGGTGCGAAAAAGCGAAGTTGATGCATTGCGCGCACGTCTCGAAACAATGGAGGCGACTCTGGCAAAACACACCTGCGCCGGCACGAGCCACGGTTCCACGATGACATCCGCGAATGACAAAGACTATCAACTCGACCAGGAATAACGGCGCGCCGTAACGCGAGCGCCAACCGGGGGCGCGACAGTGTTGCCTCGCTCCCGGTGATGGCACCAGCGCGATACATTGCGCTGGTGTTCTCCGCGCCATAGTCCATATTGCACTGACAAAGAAGGCGAAAGCTGAGCAGGAAATTCTCCCATGGGTGACGAAAAAACAGACGCCTGCCCGTGGTGCCGTCGTACGTACCCGCCGGACGACAACGCGACCAATCCGACGGGAACGTGATTGCCACCGGAGGAGTGGGGCGAGTAACTATTCCAATCAGATGGTCGCCATCGACCAGACAGTCGATAACAGAGAGGAACGGCAATGCTGAAAGCAATTAACACGTGGTCGTTGCCCGGTGAATGGAGCACGGCCAGTGAGCTTCCCAACACGTTCAAGCGCGTGAAAGCGCTGGGCTTCGAGGCACTGGAACTGGCTTTCGACACGGAAGGCCCGATCAGTTTCGCGAGCACGACGGCCGATATGACCGCGTTGCGCCAGGCTGCCGATGCGGCAGGCCTCAAGCTCGTGACGCTGGCGACCGGCGCCTTCTGGAGCACGAACTTCGGCCAGGACGACCCGGCCAAGCGAGCCCAGGCGATCAAGGTTACCGAAAAGATGCTCGAACTCGGGCAGGCGCTGGGCGTACACACTATCCTGGTAGTGCCGGGCGCGGTGGATATCTGCTTCACCCCCGAAGAACCGGTCGTCTCGTACGACGTGGTGCTGCAGCGCGCTGCTGACGCGCTGCGCGCGTTGCTGCCCACCTGCGAGCGCACAGGCGTGCGCATCGGGATTGAGAATGTGTGGAATCGCGTCTTCCTGAGTCCGGTAGAGATGCGCGGCTTCCTCGACGAGATTGACAGTCCCTACATCGGGTCCTACTTCGACGTGGGCAACGTGCTGCTCACCGGTTATCCGGAACAGTGGATTCGCATCCTCGGCAAGCGCATCTTCGCGGTGCACTTCAAGGATTATCGCCGCGCCTGCGGCACGCTGGACGGTTTCGTCGATCTGCTGGAAGGTGACGTGAACTGGCCGGCGGTGATGGCCGCATTGGGCGAAATCGGCTACGACGGGCCCCTCACCGCCGAGATGATTCCGCAATACCGCTGTTATCCCCAGGCGCGCGTCGAGAATACGTCGAACGCGATGGATTGGATTCTGGGACGTAAATAAGCAAGCGGCGAACCCCAATCCCGGCATCGCCCGACACGGGGAAAGCCATCAACCTGTTCGTGACTCTGCGAGGTGAAAGATGATCAATATCGGCATAATCGGCGTCGGCGGCATCGCCAGCGTACACCTGAGCACCCATCGCCGGGTGAGCAGCGCCAACGTAATCGCGTTGTGCGATAAGATTCCTGAACGCGCCGCGGGGCGCGGTAACGTGACCATTAACATCGGCGGCGGCGACGCCCAGCCGATTGACGCGAAGGCGTATACCGATTACCGCGACCTGCTCGCGGATCCCGCGGTGGAAGTGGTGGATATCTGCCTTCCCACCTATCTGCACGCCCGCGTGGCTATCGCCGCGCTGGAGGCGGGCAAGCATGTGTTGTGCGAGAAGCCGATGGCGATGACAGTGGCGGAGTGCGACCAGGTGATCGCCGCTGCCAAAGCGGCAAACCGCTCGCTGATGATTGCGCACTGCATTCGCTTCTGGCCGGAATACGCGGTGTTGAAGGAGATGATCGACGGCGGTCAATACGGTCGCGTCATCACCGCCGCCTTCACTCGCCTCTCGCCGCTGCCCACGTGGTCGTCGGAAAACTGGCTGCTCGATCCCGCCCGTAGCGGCGGTGCAATACAGGACCTGCACGTGCATGACATCGACTACATCGCCTATGTGTGGGGCATGCCAGAGCAGGTGGAAGCGACCGGCGTCGCCGATACGTTCGGCATCAGCCAGGTAAACACCCGCTATCGCTACGGCAACGATGCCATCATCACCGCCGAAGGCGGGTGGAACTACCCAGCCAAGTTCCCCTTCCGTATGGAATATCTGGTGCGCATGGAAAAGGCTACCGTAGAGTTCGCCGCCACGCGCGGTGGCATGGTGGTCTATCCCGAAGATGGCGAAGCGTTCACCCCCGCGCTGCCCGAAGGCGATGGCTACAGCCGTGAAATCGAGTATTTCCTCGCCTGCATCGAACAGGGCAAGCGCCCGGACGTGGTCACCCCGCTGGACGCGCGCGAATCGGTGCGTATCCTGGAAGCAGAACGCGAATCAGTGCTGACCGGCAAGCCGGTCACGCTGGCCGCGGCGGTGCACTAACCGCGCGACATCCCGGTAGGGAATTTTCCGGCGGTCAACTGTCGGGCGTCGCGTGCGCTGTGCCGATAACACGGGACAGCTCACTGCCGCTCAATGGTTGACCGCCGGGCGCGTCATCGGCACGGCGTCTACCAGTCCGCACGCGTTTTCTGGTACAATACGCCTATGACCGCACAGCTCAGACGTGCGCGGGTGGCGGATGTGGTATCGATGCAACGGCTGATCAATCGCTTTGCCGAGCGCGATGAAATGCTCCCCCGCGCATTGCACGAATTATATGAGAATATTCGCGACTTTGTTATCCTCGAGGAAGAGGACGAGATTGTCGGCTGTGCCGCCGTGCATATCAACTGGGCGAACCTGGCCGAGTTGAAGAGCGTGGCGGTGGCCGAACACTGCCAACGGCGGGGTTACGGGCAGCGACTGGTGAGCGCCTGCATCGAGGACGCCCGCGTATTGGGCGTCGCCACGCTGTTCTGCCTGACGTACCGTCCGGAATTCTTCCGCGCGCAAGGCTTCGTCGAGGTCGATCGCGCCACCCTGCCGCGCAAGGTGTGGAGCGAGTGCATCCGCTGCCCGAAATTCTCCAACTGCACCGAAATTGCCATGACACGGCAAGTACTGGATAATCCCACCCCGGCGCCGGCCGATCCGCTGGAATCGCTGGCGGCAATTCCGGAACGCCATGGGAAATGACCACCGCTGTCTGGTCTTCGGCCCCGCGTATCTCGACGTGGTGGTGGAGGTCGACCGCCCGTTGCTGGCGCAGGCAGTCGACGATTCCGGGCTGCACGTCCTCGATCAGAGCCTGCCCGCCGCCGACGTAACCGCGCGCGACGATGATCGGCTGTGCATCCAGGGACCCACGGGCGACCGGCTCATGATCGATCCCGCGCCGGCGCGCGTGCCTGCCGTCACCTGTACGCTGTGCGAGCCGGTGCTGGCGCGCCTGCTGGGCGGTGAGACGCGGCAGACCGTAGCGCAAACTTTCGGCGCCGTGCGTTGCGATCGCCAGTTGGGCGGCATGGGCGCGGGGTACGCGAAGGCGCTGGGCGGTGTGTTGCGCATGCCGTTGGGCGGCGCCCCGGACGCGGTGGGGTGCGAAGTGCTGGCCGCGCTGGCCTACCATCAGATCCCTGCCGTGCCGTCGCTGTTGGCGGAATGCGCCAGCGATACCAGCCTGCTGCTGCTTTCACCCTACGGCGATAAGCTGGCCATTGGGGTGCGTCAGGCGATGACGCGCTGGCGCTTGACCGCGGAAGACCACGCGCTGGTGGCCGATGCGGGAGCCCTGGTTTTTTGCGGCGCACCCAACGCGCTACTGGCGGAGGTGCTTCGCTGGCGCACGGATGTACCGGTGATGTGCGCGCCCGCCATGCGCAATGTGAGCGACACCGCGGTTCCGCTGGCTGACCTCGCCGCCGGCATTCATTACCTCACGCTGAACGCGCTGGAGTGGGCGCATCTGGACGGTCGCGAACGCCTGGCGAAGGCCGTGCCGGTTATCTCCATCACCGACGGACCGCGCGACAGTCTGGTGCTGTGTGGGGGTGAGCATCTGATGATTCCCGCTGTCCCGCACGTCGGTCCGACGGATACTAATCGCGCGGGTGAAACGTTCGGCGCGACTTTTTTCAACGTGCTGCGCGCCGAACTGCCGGCCTTTCCGCGCGCGGGTGTCGCGCCAGCGCTGGCCACGCGTGCCGGGCGCCGGGCCGCGCTGCAAGCGGAACGGCAACTGGCGTTGACCGCGTTCGGCTTCCCGTCCGATGATTGGCAGGTGGATGATGCCTGACATGCAATACCCCGCCACCGATGCCGGTCGGCGCGAAAAAGCGCGAACGAATCGTGCCATGTTCGATGCCATCGCCTACCGATACGACCTGTTAAACCGGGTGATGAGCCTGGGGATGGATCGCGGGTGGCGGCGGCGGCTGGCCGCGTTGTGCGACATCGGACCTGGCGCGCGCTGTCTCGATCTGTGCTGCGGCACTGGCGACGTCTCGCGCGAGTTGGCGCGTCGCGGGGCGCGGGTGATCGGGCTGGATGCCAGCGGGTTGATGCTGGCGGCGGCGCGCGAGCGGGTAGGGCGGGAGATCGCCCTTGTGCAGGGTGACGCGCTGGCACTGCCGTTTCCAGCCGGGCAGTTCGACGCGGTGACCATCGCGTTCGGGAATCGCAATGTTGCCAGCCTGGATACGCTCTACGCCGAGATGCGCCGCGTGGCCGTGCCGGGCGGCCGTATTGTCTCGCTGGAGATTTCGCGGCCCACCGCGCCGTGGCTGGCGCAACTCTTCTTCCGTTACTTTTTCCGCGTGCCCGCGTTGTGCGCCCGCCTGTTGGGCGCGGATCCGGCGGCCTATCGTTACCTGCCGGAATCAGTGCGGCGTTATCCCGATCCCACCAAGGTTGCCGATATCATGCGACGCGCAGGATTGTGCGACGTGCGCTATTACACGTTGCTGGGCGGCATTATCGTGCTGCATGTCGGCACGGCGGCAGACTGACCGCGTCCCCGGATTCGATTCACCGCGGTCGATTTCTTCAGCAGCACCTCGTCGCCGACCGTGCCGTCCAGACGGAACATACGGATGCGCAACGACGTCTCGGTCACGTCCACGCGCAGGTAATGCGCGGTGCGTTCTGCATAACGCTGTCGCGGATTGGGCTTTGTGTTGGGTGCGTACAGCGGCGCTCCTCCGCCGCCGCAGATGATATACGGGATGCCATCGTTCTCGCTGCGTTCGTAAAAATGGTCGTGCCCGAGGAATACCGCATCTACCCGATGGCGCTGGAGCACCGGCACCCATTCCTTGCGCATCTGTGCATCCCCATTGCGACTGCTCGATGAGAAAGGTGGGTAGTGGAAGGCGACCACCGTCCAACGCGCCTCACCGGCGTGGGCGGTCAGGTATTGATCAAGCCAATCACGCTGCACCTCGACATTGCGCGTGCTGTTCAGCACGATCACGCGCAGGTTGCCATGGGTGACCGCGTACCACTCGCGCTGCTTCTCACCTTGCCCTGGTGCGCCGGGAAACAAGCGGAAAAAGGCATCGGCATTCTTCTCGTGGTTTCCAGCGGCGACATAATATGGCATGCTGCCCGTCAGCGGTGCAGCGGCGGCGAAGAACGGCTCCCAATCCGCCAGCTTTTCGCCATTGGTCACAATATCGCCGGTATTGATAACGAAACGCGGGTGCAGCCGCTGCACGGCGGCGACCACCTTGCGGTGTGTCTCCACGCCGGTGCGCGAATCGCCGTAGACAGCGAAGGTGAATGCGGTCGGCATGGCAGGTGGAGTGTGAAACGTGTAATCACGCTTCGTCTTCCCGTTGTCGAAGGTATAGGTGTAATCGGTATCCGGCGTCAGGCGTTCCAGCGTCACCCGGCGATAGCCGTCCTGTTCTGTGCCGGCAAAGCGTTTCCCCGCGTACAAAATGCCGTGAGCCGGCGGCGTACCGTCGCGCCAGGAAATTTGCACCGAGGTGGCGGTCAGGTTGCCCAGTATCGGACCGAGCGTGCCCACCGCTTCACCGGATTGACCGTGAATGACCAACGGTAATAGCAGCAACGCGACGAGAGCTGGCAGAGACATGCGCCTACTCCACGCGCGGCGAAAGGTGGTCAGCAATGATAGGATCATAGTAATTCTCACAAGAGGGGAAGAAGGGGGTGGCGGAGCCGACGGGATTTGAACCCGCGATCTCTAGAGTGACAGTCTAGTGTGTTAGACCAGGCTACACCACGGCTCCGCGCCGAACACAACGAACGTATGGCAGGGGTGGAAGGATTTGAACCCTCGACCTACGGTTTTGGAGACCGCCGCTCTACCAACTGAGCTACACCCCTACGCGCACAACGTGCCGGTGAGAGCGTGCCCACAGTGATCACGACGGAACCCGCCGATGGGCACCGCCCCTGGCAACGTGCATAAGTATAGGGAAATTGCCGGGCGGCGTCAATAGCTTTCCGCGCAAATATCGGCGGGTTGCGTTGAAAGTGTATACGAGCATCAGGATGGCGGGGAATCCGGTGGCCGCCGGGATAATTATGGCTCAACCGGCGTGCCGTCGGAGGCGAGGAAGAGCAATATGCTGCTCACGATCTGCTGTCCCGCCGGGGAATTCAGCGACGGCATTTCGTGGCCCATTCCCGGGAAGATGCGCAGGATGACGGAAATCTGTTTGGCGCGCAGTGCCGCGGCCAGCGCCGTGGATTGCGCGGGTGGGACGAAAGGATCATCCGCGCCGTGCATGATGAGCGACGGGGGGCTGGCAGGCGAGACGTAGGTGATGGGTGAGGCAGCGCGGTAGCGATCGGGATGTTCGTCCCGATCCGCGCCGAGATAGAGCTGCAGCGCCACCGCGGCTTTCAGGCTGGGCAGGCGCACGGTGAAATCGGTCGGCGCCGCCAGTGTAATCAGGCCGCGGGCGGGCGGCGCGCCTGGCGCGGGTTGCAGCGCCAGCAGGTCGGCCAGTTGCCCGCCGGCGGAGACGCCCAACACGAAGAACCGGTGCAAGTTAAAGTGGTAAGTCTCGGCGTGTTCACGCACCCAGTGCGCGGCGGCGCGCAAGTCATCCAGCGGTGCGGGGAAGACATATTCCGGCGCCAGTCGGTAATCGGGGGTAACGACGGCATAGCCGGCTGCCGCGAGACGGTGGGCGAGGGGATAGATCGTGCCGCGTTCGCCGCTCAGCCAGGGGCCGCCGTGAATGACGAGAATGACCGGCACCGGTGCCTCTTGTGTCGCTGGGCGGAAAACATCCAATGCCAGCGCTTTCCCGGCGATTGTGCGATATGTCAG
Source organism: uncultured bacterium (assembly GCA_964472305.1). Lineage (GTDB taxonomy): Bacteria > Armatimonadota > Hebobacteria > CAIYQO01 > CAIYQO01 > CAYYJR01. The sequence continues at coordinate 44,243 of CAYYJR010000015.1, read as the reverse complement.
TTCACGAATGCCTTCGATTTCACCTTCCGGTGCAAGCGCCTGACCCAGCGCTCCCGTACACCACACCAGGCACAACAGCAGCACGGTGAACCATTTTCGGTGCATGATTCATCCTCCCAGGGGTTTCGTCACCCATTCTAGCGCCGTTCCTTGTCAGCCACGGAAGATTTTCCCGACAACTACTAGCATTTCATAACACTTTTCTGTATACTATCTGCTTGTCGCAACCCAACCATGGGTTCTGTTGCGACGTCCTATGAGTCCGCAACGCGTACAACAAGGACAAGAACGTAAGGCACCATTGACTTGGGTTGGCTGAAGTTCCAGCCGCCGGCCTGTCGGGGCTGGAGCCAGCTTGGGGGTGGTGCTTTCGTCTGCCTGTGTCGCCTTCGCGGAGTCGCGAGGGCGATTTTTTTTCGAGGAGAGCGTGCCGTGCGCTGGACGACGCCGAATTGCATCTGGCCTACCGCGGGGGATGCGGAGGGTGTAACCGAGCTGAATGCCTTCGACAACGCCCTGTTGCAGGCAGGAATTGGCAATCTGAATCTGATTAAAGTCAGCAGCATTGTGCCGGCGCAGGCGGCGTTGCTGCAACAGCGTCCGGACCTGGAACCGGGCGCGTTGGTGCCGACGGTCTATACCATCCGCACCAGCGACACGCCGGGCGACATCGTCGCCGCGGCAGTCGGCATCGGGTTGCGCAAGGATGGTCACGGGATGATCTTCGAGAACACCGGTGGCTCGCGTGCCGCAGTAGAGGACACCGTCAGTCGAATGGTCCGTGAAGGGTTCGCCCAACGCGGGATGGAGCTGGACGAACTGTTAGTTTTTTCGTCCGAGCACAAAGTCGAGCGCATCGGCTGCGCGATTGCCGCCGTTGTGTTGTGGTGGAGGTAGGAACGATGCAGCGAATTGGTCGCCACCTGATTTTGGAGCTCTGGGGGTGTGATGCCGAGAGCATCAACTCCATCGAGGTGATCGAACGCGCCATGACGGAGACCGTCGAGGCGTGCGGTGCCACCCTGCTCGATCTGCGGGTTTATCCCTTTACGCCGATCGGCGTGACCGGCGTGGCGATTCTCTCCGAATCGCATATGATGATTCACACCTGGCCGGAACACGGGTATGCCGCGGTGGATGTCTTCACCTGCGGCCATCATACCGATCCCAACAGCGCGGTGCCCGTGCTGCGTCGCCACTTTAAACCGGAGCGCGTGCAGGTCATGGAGATGAACCGCGGATTGATCATCGGCGATGAAAATCCGGCACAGAAAGCGGAAGGCGTATATGCAGGCGTTTGCTGAACCCTATCGCCAGGGCTGGCAGCAATCGGTGCAGGTGCGCGTGCTGCTCTATGACGGCGTCTCCGATTTTCAGCATATCCAAGTGCTGGACACCGTGCCCTTCGGCCGCATGCTGGTGCTGGACGATGCCTGCCAGACGAGTGCGGTCGATGAATACATCTACCACGAGATGCTCGTTCACGTGCCGATGATGGCCCACCCCGCACCTCGCCGCGTACTGGTGATCGGCGGCGGTGACGGCGGCGCGCTGCGGCGCGTGCTGGAATATGCCGATGTCACGGCGACTATGGTGGAAATCGACGGCGAAGTGGTGCGCGTCAGTCGCGAACTGCTGCCCGGCATCGCCGGCGACGCGTTCGAGAATCCGCGTGGTGAGTTGATTATCGGTGACGGCGTGAAGTACCTGCGCGAGACGGCGGAACATTTCGATGTCATCCTGGTGGACTCCACCGATCCCGTCGGCCCGGCGGTCGATCTCTTCAACGAGCAATTCTACCTCGATGCCCGCCGCGCGCTGGGTGAGGACGGCATCATTGTCACGCAAAGCGGTTCGCCGCTGGTGATGCTCGACGAATTGCAGGACGCCGTCGCGCGCATGCGCCGTGTTTTTCCGGTCGTGACCACCTACCTGTGCAGCATTCCGCTATATCCGGGCGTGTTGTGGAGTTTCACTGCCGCGTCAATGTCGCTGAATCCTGCCGCCACCGATCCGGCGCGCATCGCCGCGCGCCTGCGCGCCAATGACCGCCCGACCGGTTGGTATACCGCTGACGTGCACCGCGCGGCTTTCGCGCTGCCCAACTTCCTCCGTGCCGCACTGGAGCAACAAACCCCTGATGATCCGACCGCCTTTGCCGTACCCATTTCTGGCTAGCCAACCCGGCCGGCACGGGCGCATTTCCCTGCTCGGTCTGCCGCTCGATCGCACCGGTTCCTTCCGTCCCGGTTGCTCCGAGGGGCCGGTGGGCATCCGCTGGGCATCGGAGAATCTGGAAACCTACAGTCCGGAGCTCGATCGCGACTTGGAAGATGATGACCTGGGCGACCTGGGCGACCTCGCGTTGGAGGGGTTGGCACTGCCCGACGCGCTGACCGCTATCGAGCACGAGGTGGGATTGCTGCTGGACACCGGCACACTGCCCTTCCTGCTCGGGGGTGAGCACACCATCGCGCTGCCCATCGCCCGCGCCGTGCTGGCACGCTATCCCGACGCCCGCGTGCTGCACTTCGACGCTCACGCCGACCTGCGCGAGAGCTACGCGGGGGAAACCTACTGCCATGCGTCATGGGCGTATCACGTGGGTGCGGAGTATGGTTTCGACCGACTGATCCAGCTCGGTATTCGCTCCGGCTTGCGTGAGGAATTCCGCCTGGGTCGCGCGCGCAGTGCTTTCTTCAGCAGCGGTTTGGGACTGCCCGACCACGTGCGTGCCACCCTCGCCGTCCACCCGGTTTACCTGTCCCTTGATCTCGACGTGCTCGATCCGAGCATCCTTCCCGGCACCGGCACCCCTGAGGCGGGCGGCATCAGTTATTCCGAACTGATGAGTTGCCTGCGCGGCCTCGCCGATCTGCGCATCGTCGCCCTTGACGTCAATGAAGTCGCTCCCCCGCTCGACCCCACCGGCGTCACCAGCGCCGTCGCCGCCAAGGTGGTGCGCGAGATGGCGTTGCTGTTCACCTCGGCCACGCGGTAAGGCAAGCGAATGACCGATGCAGCGCGCGGCCAGTTCCGGCAGCATGAAAACGCCGGGGGAAGAATAGCTCTTCCCCCGGCGTTCTTCGTCTGCCGGTTCCATCATCCCCGCGTTTATTCGTCCAGTTTGCCTTCCGGCAGGCCGATGGGCAGCGCGGCGGGGCGGGCGGTGGTGGTTTCCAGCATGACGTGGGCATCCGCCTTCGACGCGTCGTGGATGGCGTGCATGATGTCCAGCACGTGGAAGGCCAGCGCGCCGCTGGCGCGGTGCGGGCGGCCGGAACGCAAGGCATAAGCCATGTCGGCCACGCCGGTGCTGCGGCTGATGCCGGCGTAGCTGTGCGACAACGGCATCTCGCTCCACCCGCTCATGCCCGGGCGCATGATGCGCACGGGACCGCCGGTACCGTTGGGATCGGGCACGCTCAGGGTGCCGTGGGTGCCGTAGATCTCAATGCACGGCAGTTCGGCCGCCCAGACATCGAAGCTGGTGATGATGCTGCCGATGGCACCGCTGGCGAAGTCGAGTACGCCGACGACGTGGGTGGGTACGTCCACGGTGACTTTGGTGCCGAACTTGGGCTGGCTGGTGATGGTGCGCTCGGGGAAGGTGATGCGCGTGGAACCGGTCACCCGCCGCACCGGTCCGAGCAGGTTCACCAGCGCGGTCAGGTAATACGGACCCATGTCGAACATCGGCCCGCCGCCGTTCTTGTAGTAGAACGCGGGATCGGGATGCCAGCTCTCGTGGCCGTGACACATCATGAACGCGGTGGCGGCAATGGGTTCGCCGATCCAGCCGTCGTCGATGAGCTTGCGGCAAGTCTGATTGCCCGCGCCCAGGAAGGTATCGGGCGCGCAGCCGACCAGCACGTTGTTGGCTTGTGCCGCCGCCAGCAGTTCGCGGCTCTCGTCGCGGGTGATGGTAAGCGGTTTCTCGTTCCATACGCTCTTGCCGGACTGCACCGCCGCCATGGCGACCGAATGGTGCGCGTTGGGGATGGTCAGGTTGACCACGATTTCGATGTCTTTATGGGCAAGCAGTTCGTCGACGCTGCAAGCGAGCGGCACGTTATACTCCGCCGCCCGTGCCTGCGCGCGCTCCGGCAGCAGGTCGGCGCATGCCACCACTTCCAGCATCTCGAACTTCGGACATTGCGACAGATATGCGCCACTGATGGCGCCGCAACCGATGATTCCGATTTTCGCGGGTTTGCCAGTCATGAAAAGGCTCCTTTCATCACGTAGGCAGACGGGTGACGCTAACGGCTGGCCCACAGCATGCCGCGCTCAACGATGGTCCTGGCTTCAGGAACGTCAAAATCCTTGGCGACATGGCCCAACGACGTGTAGAACACCCGGCCTTGCCCATACATGCGCTTCCACACCACCGGCATCACGCAGCCGCCAATCCACGGGGCGTGCTCGGCGCTGAAGGTAGTGGTGGCCAGCACGTCGTTGCTCGGGTCGGTATGCATGTAATACTGTTCCGAGCACATGGTGAATTCCTTCAGCCCGGCGACAATCGGGTCCGACGGCTTGGTGATCTGTACCGTGTATTCGATAATGCCGCCCGGATGGGCGACCCACTGGCCGCCGACCATGAACTGGTACGTGGTATTGTCGCGATACGCATCGGCCATGCCGCCATGCCAACCGGCGATGCCGACACCCGCCTCGATGGCTTCCAACAGACCGGCTCCCTGTTCTCCGGTGATTGTTCCCATCGTCCATACCGGCACCACAAGGCTCAACGCCCGCATATAGTCCGCGTCGAGGTAGACATCGAGGTTATCGGCGATGCGCACCTCATACCCCTGCGCCTGTAAAAACGGCGCGAACACATCGACACACTGCTTGGGCTCATGGCCGTCCCAGCCGCCCCAGACCATCAATGCTTGTTTCATCAACAACCCCCTGCAAGGTTTGGTTCCGGGGGGAAGTATAGCAGACATGCGAAGGGTGGTAAACCCTGTAACGTCCCCTGTTGCAGCGTCATTTTCGTGCTCATACTAATGAACGCGGCCGCGGATTCGATACGGTCATCCCTGGACGATCCAACCGTTGTCCACGGCATCTGCGCTGCCGCAGGCATTATATTACTGCCATGGCGAAATCTCTTCGTTGCACGTTGCACATTGAAGCACGAGCAGGCCGCAATGGCTTTGACACCTTCCCGCAGGAACGGTACAATCCGGTCGTTTTGCGCGAAGCGCGCAGGCGTAAAGGAGCAGATTGTGAAGATCGGCGTCAGTTCATACAGTTTCAGCCGCCTGGTGCACCAGGGCAGCATGACCCAGCTCGAAGTGATCGCGAAAGCAAAGGAGATGGGATTCGATTGCATTGAGTTTTCCACCCTCAGTCTGCCGCCGGGCGAAACGCCGTTGAGCTTCGCTCCGCGTGTGAAAGAGGAGTGCGATCGCGTGGGCATCGAGATCGTCAACTATACCATCGGCGCGGATTTTCTCAATGGCTCAGGTGGCGACTGGCAGCAGGAAGCCGAACGGTTGCGGGACGAGGTGCGGGTGGCGCAAATCCTCGGCGTGTCCGGCATGCGGCACGATGCCACCGGCGGCTTTCCCGCCTCGAAGCGCGGCGCGCGCAGCTTCAGCACGGCGCTGCCCATCCTGGCGCAAGGCTGTCGCGCGGTGACCGAATTCGCCGCCGAACTGGGCATCAGGACGATGGTGGAAAACCATGGCTTTTTCTGCCAGGACAGCGAGCGGGTGGAGCGGCTGGTCTGCGCGGTGGATCACCCCAACTTCGGCGTGCTGCTCGACGTCGGCAACTTCCTGTGCGCCGACGATGATCCATGTCAGGCGACCGGACGGCTGGCACCCTATGTCTTCCACGTCCACTTCAAGGACTTCCACGTAAAGCCGGGCACCGCGACGAATCCGGGCACCGGCTGGTTCCTCTCGCGCGGCGGCACATTCCTGCGCGGCGCCATTATCGGCCACGGCGACGTACCCGCGCTGCAGTGCATGCGGATTCTCAAGCATGCCGGGTATAACGGCGTGATGTCTATCGAATTCGAGGGGATGGAAGAACCGTTGACCGGCATTGCGATAGGATTGGAAAACATCCGTCGGTTCGCCGCTGAAATCTGGGCGTGATGGCGATCTTTGTAACCGATTTCGATGGCACGATGACCCGGTATGACTTCTACCGGATGGCACTGGCGCGGCTGGTACCGGAGGATACCCCCGACTACTGGGACGAGTATCTCACCGGCGCCATCAGCCACTTCGAAGCGTTGCGGCGCATCTTCGCGCGCATCCGCGGCGATGAGACGGCAGTGCTGGCGGCGGCGCGGGCAATGGAACCGGATCCGCAAGCCGGCGCGGCGGCGACGCGGCTGCGCGCGGCGGGGTGGGAGTTGCGCGTCGCCTCCGCCGGATGCGACTGGTACATCCGGCGCCTATTGCTCGAACAAGGCGTCACCGCCGCGGTGTTCGCCAACCCGGGCGCATTCGATCCCGCGCAGGGACTGCGAATGACGATGCCGGTCGAGTCGCCCTATTACTCACCGCACACCGGCATCGACAAACCGGCGGTGATGCGGCAGGCGGCCCGGGAATGTGCCACGGTGGCCTTTGCCGGTGATGGTCGGCCCGATTTGCCGGCCGCACTGCTGGCACCGCCGGAACATCGCTTCGCCCGCGGCTGGCTGGCGGAAGCGCTGTGTGAAACCGACCAGCCGTTTCGCGCCTTCAACCGCTGGTCGGAAATCGCGGAGATGCTGCTGGCATAACAGAGAGAAACAACATGGATGACGAATCACGCAATCCGGTGCTGATGGTGCACGGAATTGACGATTCCGGCGCGTCGCTTGCGCGCATGGCTGCCTATCTGGAGGCGTGCGGGTGGCGCACGCTGCGGCTCGACCTGATCCCCAGCGACGGCGCGTGCCCACTGGACGAGTTGGCGCGGCAATTGGCCGTATACGTGGAGCGAGAGCTGCCGGTGGGATCGTTCGACATCGTCGCCTTCAGCATGGGCGGCATCATCGCCCGCATGTATCTGCAGCAGATGGAGGGTTTGACGCGGGCGCGGCGTTTCGTTACCATCTCGTCGCCGCATCACGGCACGCTGACCGCCTGGTTGCGCGACCATCCGGTCGCGCGGCAACTGCGACCCGGCAGCGCCTTACTGACCGAGCTGAACCGCGATGTCGAATCATTGGGACGCCTCGCGTTCACCACTATCTGGACGCCGTTCGACTTGATGATCTTCCCGGCATGCACCTCGCGCATGCCGGTGGGGCGCCAGGTGGTGATTCCGCTGTTGCTGCATCCATGGATGCAAAGCCATCCGCGCGTCTTCGCCGCGGTGGCACAGGCACTGGCGGAACCGGTGGCGGCGTGCGAGCCCTGAGTCGGAAGGAACCGCGCGCGCCGAAACGAAAATAAGATGGCATGCTCGATTGATACCGGGCTGCGGGACCAGCGACCGGGCGTCTGTCTTTGCGGGCGCAAACGAAAAGCATTATTTTTCCGGCGAAGGTCCGCATGGGGAAAGGTAAGGAGAATCATGGGATATACACTGGCACAGAAGATACTTGCCGAGCATCTGGTCGCGGGGGAGATGATTCCCGGTGAAGAGATTGCGATTCGCATCGACCAGACACTGACGCAGGACGCGACGGGCACCATGGCCTATTTACAGTTCGAGGCAATGGGTGTGCCGCGCGTACGCACCGAGCTGTCGGTGAGCTACGTGGATCATAACATGCTGCAGAGCGGCTTCGAAAATGCCGACGATCATCGATTTCTGCAAAGTTTCGCCGGCAAATACGGCATCTATTTCAGCCGTCCCGGCAACGGCATCTGCCATCAGGTACACCTGGAACGTTTCGGCGCACCGGGCAAGACGATGCTCGGTAGCGACAGCCATACCCCCACCGGCGGCGGATTGGGCATGATCGCCATCGGCGCGGGCGGGCTCGACGTGGCGGTGGCGATGGCCGGCGGACCGTTTTACCTGGCGATGCCGCGCGTGATCGGCGTGAAGCTGACCGGCGCGCTGCAGCCATGGGTTGCGGGGAAAGATGTCATTCTGGAAATGTTGCGCCGCCTGACGGTGAAAGGCGGCGTGGGGCGCATCATTGAGTATTGCGGCCCAGGCGTGGCACACCTGAGCGTGCCGCAGCGCGCCACCATTACCAACATGGGCGCTGAGTTGGGCGCCACCACCTCCCTGTTCCCCAGCGATGAAACTACCCGCGCCTTCCTGGACGCGCAGGGCCGCGGGGACAGCTATCGCCCACTGGCGGCGGACGCGGATGCCGTGTACGACGAGGTGATCGAAATCGATCTTGCCGCGCTGGAACCGCTGTTGGCCGCTCCACACAGCCCGGACGCGGTGAAAACCGCTCGCGAGTGCGCCGGCATTGCCGTGCAGCAGGTGTGCGTGGGAAGCTGCACCAATTCCTCGTATCATGACCTGGCTATCGTCGCCGCCGTGCTGCGGGGGCGCACCGTGCATCCCGGCGTCAGCCTAACGGTGAATCCCGGCTCGAAGCAGGTGTTCGAGATGATCGCCGCCAGCGGTGTGCTGGCCGATCTCATCGCCGCCGGCGCACGCATCCAGGAGTCCTCGTGCGGCCCATGCATCGGCATGGGGCAGGCGCCGTCGTCCGGTTCCGTCTCCGTGCGCACCTTCAACCGCAACTTCGAAGGCCGCAGCGGCACGCGCGACGCGCAGGTCTACCTGGCCAGCCCGGAAGTGGCCGCCGCCGTCGTCCTTACCGGCGCGATCACCGACCCGCGCACGCTGGGGGCGGTGCCGCCGTTGCGCGTCTTTACCGGACAACCCGACACCGGAGACAATATGATCGTACCGCCTTCGGCGGAACCGGACACGGTGGAAGTGGTGCGCGGTCCCAACATCAAGCCGCTGCCGCTGCACCCGGGCGTGCCCGCTACTCTTACCGGCGAACTGCTGCTGAAAGTGGGTGACAACATCACCACCGACCACATCATGCCCGCCGGCGCCAAGGTGCTGCCGCTGCGTTCGAACATTCCCGCCATCAGCGCCTACGTCTTCGAGCGCGTGGATGGCACATTCGCCGAACGCGCGAAAGCCGCCGGCGCCGGCTTCATCCTGGGGGGAGCGAACTACGGCCAGGGTTCCAGCCGCGAGCACGCCGCGCTGGCGCCGATGTACCTGGGCGTGAAGGCGGTGATCGTCAAGTCCTTCGCGCGCATCCACAAGGCCAACCTGATCAACTTCGGCATCCTGCCGCTTACGTTAGCGAACGAAGCCGATTACGCCCGCCTGGAGCAAGGCATGACGCTGTCCATCCCTGACCTCGCCACCCGCCTGCGCGCCGGCCAGCCGCTGGCACTCGTCAACGCCGACGGGCAGGAAATTCCGGTGGCGCACGACCTGTCAACGCGCCAGATCGACATCATCCTCGCCGGCGGCCTGCTCAATTTCATGAAGCAGCAACAATAGACGGGAGACGAACGGCGGAATACACAGATGGCATTGAAAAATAACTAAACAAATGGTGTCATCTCATGGCACCTGGCATGGCAGGCAATGCCAGGTGCCAGTCCGGCGGTTGAGTCGGACAGGATGTCCGTAACGAAACCACCACGTCACGACGTCACACGGGCGCCCCACCCGTGTGACGCCATGGCCGGGACGGCTATGCCACACCTCGCCCCGTGGTGGTTCGAAACGGCCATGGCACCTTCGCTATGCCGGCGATGGCGGACAAACTCTGACCTGTTCAGCCGGCTGGCTGATTCGCGTCAACCGCGGTTCAGCCTCTTCAATTCCGCGTTTCCACCAGCACCTTGCCCAGCGGGGCTTCGGTTTCCTCGTGGCGGTCGGCGGAGGGAAGGGTGAGGTTGTCCCATTTGGCGCAGCGGCTGCCCCAACGGCTGGCGAGGGCGTCGTCGATGTAGAGTTCTGAAATTTCGCAACTATTGGCGCAATCCTCGCAGATGAACGAGCGCGGCTGGCAGTCAAAGGTAGCGAGGCGCAGCACCCCGCGAAACCTGGTCGACTGGCCGGTTTGCGCGATGCGGCGTTTTGCCAGCAGTGCGGCGCCCCAGGCGCCCATGACGGTAAAGTGCTCGGGCACGATGAGCGGTTGCCCGAGCAGGTGCTCGAAGGCGGATTTCATGCCGACGTTGGCCGCCACGCCGCCCTGAAAGAGAATAGGCGCGCGCATTTTGCGGCCGTGCGGGTCGCGCGCGACGTTTTGCAGAAAGTTGCGCGCCAGGCTGATGCACAGGCCGGCGATCAGGTCTTCCGGCGGGTAGCCCATCTGCTGCTTGTGGATCAGGTCGGACTCGGCGAAGACGCCGCAGCGCCCAGCAATCTTCACCGGCGAACGTGAGCGCAGCGCATAATCGCCGAACTCCTCGATAGGGATGCCCAGTCGCGCCGCCTGGTGGTCGAGGAACGAGCCGGTGCCGGCGGCGCACACGGTGTTCATGTTGAACCCGGTGGAGACGCCGTCGCGCAGGAAGATCACTTTCGAATCCTGCCCGCCGATGTCGATGACCGTGCCGACATCAGGTCGCAAGTGCCTGGCGGCGACGGCGTGCGCGGTAATTTCCGTGCGCACTTCGTCGGCGCCGGTCATCAGGCCGGCCAGCAGACGGCCCGACCCGGTGGCGCCCACGCCGCGAATATTCAGTTCGGCGCCCATGGTGTCCGCCAGCACGCGGAAGGCGTGCTGAATCGCCGCCACCGGACGGCCATTGGTGCGCTGATACAGCGCCAGCGCCGGGTAATTATCTTCATCGATCACCACCAGCTTGGTGGTGACCGAACCGACATCAATGCCCAGGTATCGTTCCACGTTGCTCCTTCCGCCCGTGCTCAACCAGCGGTCCAGTTTATCTCATATTGCGACTGCATTCTATCATACCCGACGCCCGCCGGCGGCGGCGTCGCGGATGCCCGTCAATCCTTGCTGCCGCATGCCGCCAATATTGGCCACTCCAGTTCGGCGGCGGGGCGGCGCGCGCGTCGGCGTTCTTCCAGCAGATCGAGGAACGACTCCAGCCGGGTTTCCATCCCCGCCTCGCCGGTCTGCTCGGAGACGATGTAGGTCAGCACGGGTATATCCAGTTCGTCCGCCATGCGGATGATGATATTCTGCGCGATAATCTCCGGCATGCAGGTGAAGGGAAAGACGTGCAGCACGCCGTCGAGACCTTCCTGCCGCGCCAGTGCCACCTGGCCTACCGTATGTTGTCCATGCCCGCCGACCTGACGCGCCAACCACGGTCGCGCAGCGGCAAGGATGGCGCGGTCGCGCACCATGGCAGCGCGGTCGGTGACGACATGGGTGCGGAACCAGTTGCCGACGGTATGCTCGCGCTCCACCCACACGCGCGGAAAACTGCGCGCGCCCAGCCAGCGCTCCACATCACGCGTGGCAGCCTGTTCCAGCACCACCCATATCTCGCCGACGATGCCGACGCGCACCGGATCGGTTTCCTCCAGCTCGATGGATGCCGTTTCCTCGCGAAAGTCGCGTTCCAACCCGAGTATTGTCGCGCGGTCGCGCGCGTGCGCCAACCGGCGCAGGTGGCGGTCGGTGATGCGGTCGGTCGTTCCCTGCACGCGCTCGAAGGCGCGCAGCCGGTGGGCGACGGCATCCGCGCGCTCCAGCGCGTCGAGTTGCAGCAGGGCGGTGCGCAGGCTGTCGAGGATGCGCGGCCATGATGTGCCGTCCGTCAATCCGCGCAGCAGCTTCGCGAAAGCGCCCCCTTTTACGTGCAATGGAAAGGGTGATTCCACCAGATAGAGTTGAAAGTCGTAACCGAGTTTGCGTAACAGCGCTTCCTGCATTTGCGCGTACCAGCCCAGCCGGCAATACCCCTTGCCGCCCACCATCATCAGCGCGGTGGCGCCCTGGTCGAGCAGCATCCGCATCTGCCCGAGCGTGGCGACGAAAGGATAGCAGACAAACTCCGGCGCCAGTTCGCGACCCAGTTCGACGCACGCAGCCGTGGTGCGCGGGGTGGGCAGCGTGCGCGTGCCGCAATTTTCCAGCAGCGTGCGGATGGCGGTGTCCAGATGGCCCATGGAAGGGAAGCCGACCAGCAACTCGCGCCGCGGCGCCACATGCGTCACGGGTACCTCCGTCGTCGGCACGGTGGAAAGGCGCTCGGTGTCCATGAACGCTTCCAGCCTCGTGGTCAACCCCGCTTCGCCCGCGTGCTCGTCAAGGGCCAGCACCATCAGCGGAATACCTTGCCGTTCGGCTTCCTCTTCGATGAACGCTTCGATGATCGACTCCGGTCCACATTCGAAGGAGCCGACCAGGATCATTTTATCGACTGTTTGCGTCTGCAGCAGATGCAGCGCCGCGCCCAGCAGCGCTCCTTCAAACGGCCACATCCGCGCGCCGTCGGTGATGGTGGCCAATTGCGCGGCAATACGGTGCGGCGCGACCATCTCGGCGGTTACCACGCGGCCATATTCGCGCAGGCGCTCGATCATCCCCTGGCTGATGATCTCGTGAATGACGTAGGGATGACCGATCACTGCCACGCACGGCGACTCCGGCGCGGTGGACGGATAGGACGGGCTGTCGAGGTCGCGGTCAAGCAGGCGATAGGCTTCCGGGGTGGTGAGCTGGTGCGTGACGCACAATGCGCGCGTCTGCTGTTGCACCTGTCGCGCACGGGTGATGGCGTCGCGCAGCATTCGCCGATCCGTTACCCCCAGTTGTCGCGCCAGCGGCTGCAGCGCATCGAGCAGTCGCCGGTCTTCGGCCTCGATATCGACCACCGGCATCGCTACGCGGTGCGCGGGCAACCGCAAGCCGTGCCGAATCATATCCGCCACGCCCACGAACTTGGGACAGCAGGGTATTCCTTCGTGTCGCGACACCACCGGCAGCAGCAGTAAATCGATCTCACCGCGGCGCAGCAAGGCGTCGGCGTGGCTGAAGTGCAGCTTCACCGGCAGACACGGCTCGTCTGTCGGACAGACTTCCATCCGTTCGATCGTCTCCGCGCTGGTCGGCGGTGAAACGACCGGCTCCGCGCCGAGTTCGCGCAACAGCGTGCGGAAGAACGGATAGAGATAATAGTAGCTCATTGCGCGCGGGATACCAACGCGTCGGTGCATACACGACTCCTGTCGTTCATAGTCTCTCTGCATGGTACTCGACCGGGCAACGATCTTTCCACATCCCCGTGTGGCGCCGGGGAAACAAAGTCACGGATGTCCATCCGCACCCTGTATTATATACCTGAGTGAGCAGTTATGAAACTGAGCAAAGTAAGCAAGAGAGAAACAGCATGATGAAAGAGATACCAGCCTCGTACCCATGCGCTTGCTCAAGGGTACATCGTCGCATATACGCAGACACATGTAAGCAAGCGGATACGAAATACGGAGGGCGAAGTCGGGATTCGCCCTCCCGGACATGGCATCACTCGCATGCGGGCCTTACGCCGCTTCGGGGAGGTCGGTGTCGGTGCCCAGCACCATGCCGCCGGCGATGCAGGGCACGCGCAGCAGCACCAGGATATCCCCGGTTTCGCTGTCGACGGTGTCAAACCGCTCCAGGATGGCATCGGGCATGGGCATGAATCCCCCGGCGGTCACGCGCTGGATCAGCGCCTGCGGATCGACGTCGTCTTTGGCCACCACCTGTTGGGCGCGTTCGGGATCATGGGTTTCTTCGAAAACGCGCTGTGCCTCTTCAATTTCCGCGCGCGGGATATGATAGCTCACACCCACGTATAACATCGGTGCGCCGCCTTGCATCTCCGCCTGGGCACCGTCCGTTACCTGAAAATAGACTGCGCGAAATCCCGGCTGTTGCTGTTGTCCGTCCATGCTGTTCACCTCCCCGGCTGAAACTATTGGCGAAGATACCCGTCTCACACGACGTCGCGCGCATGGCGTGTGCGATTCCGGCGCGAAGATGCGGGCGGGGGTGGAAATCGGACAAACGGATTGCGCGCTACCCGATTTTGCCGATGCGACCATTGCGTGGTAAGATACTCCCGCTACGCTCATGACGACGACTCTTCGCATGCTGTTGCTCACAGACCGTTATCCGCCTCAGGTGGGCGGCGTCGGCATGTCCGCCGCGCGGATGGCCGGCCTGCTGACTGCGCGCGGAGTGGTGGTGCACGTGTTGCACCTGTGCGCCGACGTAGAGCCGGGCGCGGTGGTGAGCGAGCGCGAGGGTGACGTGATGGTCCACCGCCTGGGTGCGCTGGCAACGGACGACCTTACCCTGCAACGGGCGGATTCCGTCATCACCCATTTGCACGCGCGCGTATGCTTCTCGCTTTTCCACGGCCATTATCTTACACCCGCCGGCTACCTCGCCGCCTTCTATGCGCGTGTATGCGGGGCACGCTCTTACGTCAGTATACGCGGCAATGATCTGGATCGCGGTATGTTCGATCCCGCGCAATTGCCGTTCATGACGTGGACGCTGCAACACGCGCACGGCGTCGGCTGCGTCAGCCGGGCACTGGCTGCGAAGTGCCGGGTGCTGGCAGGACGTGACGATATCGACTATATGCCGAACGCGGTCGATACCGCTCTTTTCCGGCCACAACCCGAAAACGATTCGCTGCGACGCGGCTATGCCCCCACGGGCGAGGCGCTGCTGGGCTTCGTGGGGGAACTGCGCTTCAAGAAGGGTACGCACTTTTTACTGGAAGCGCTGCGTGCCGTGCGCGCGCAGCGCCCGGCGAAACTGCTGCTTATCGGCGGCATGCGCGGCGAAGACAAGGCGCTATTGCGGCGTTACCTGCGCCAGTATCACGAGTTGCGCACCGACATCCACGTGATTGAGTACCTGCACGACCCCGTGGCGCTGGTGGAGCAGTATAACCTGCTGGACATTGTACTGTTGCCGTCACTGTGGGATGGGATGCCGAACAGCATGTTGGAGGCGATGGCGTGCGGGCGCGTGGTGTTGGCCAGTGACGCCGGCGGCATTCCCGACGTGATCCGCCATGGCGACACCGGCCTGCTGATCGGCGTGCACGAGTTGCACCGCCTGGGCGAAGGCTGCCTGGAAATTCTAACCGCCGACGAGAGCCTCCGCGCCGCGATCGGTGCCCGTGCCCGCGCCTACGTGGAGACGCACCACACCCCGCATGCCGAAGTGGAGCGGTTGCTTACGCGATATGAGGAGATACTGGCTTTATCGTGAAGCCGGTATGATGTTCGCATACACCTGCAGCAATCCCTCTTGCGCGCGTTCCCAACTGAAGGTTTTTGCGCGTGTGCGCGCCTGTTCGCCCAGCCGGCGGCGCAGGGGGGCGTCCTCCGCCAGGCGCAGCAGGCACTCTGCCAGGCGCGCCGGTTTGCTCACCTTGAACAGCAGCGCGTCTTCTTCGTGTGTCACGATTTCGCGTGCGACGGGCAGGTTGCCGGCGACGACCGGTTTACCGCACGCCAGGTATTCGAATAGCTTCAACGGACTGCACCCCTGCACCAGGTTGCGTTCGGTGGGCGCGAGCGGAGCGACGCAGATGTCGGCGGCGCAGATGACCGCCGGTACTTGCTCATGCGGCACCGGCGGCAGAAATTCCACATGCGGCTCCAGCCGATACTTCGCGATCTGCTTGTCCAGCAGACGTTGCCAGCGATGGGCACCGGCACCCAGGATGCGCAGCCGCAACGGGCATCGGTCGATGATCCGATGCACCGCGTCGATCAGTATATCCAGTCCCTGCCACGGCGCCAGCGTCCCGGTGTACAGCACGGTCAACGGGCTATTGTGACATGACGTTTCAGCCGGACGGAACAGTTCGAGATCGACGCCATTGGGAATCACGGTGATGCGCTCATCGGGTACGGCATGGTGGAGCAGGTAGTTGCGGGTCACCTCCGCGGGAGTGATAATTGCGTCCGCGATGCTGAAGGCCAGCGCCTCCTGGTCGCGCAGCTTGGTCAGGAGTTGCGGTTTGCCGCGCAACGCGGGGTAGTGATACTTCAGTTCGATGCTCTCGACTCCGTTCACCTCGCACACCGTTGTGAAGGCGCGCGCGCGCTTCACCTCCGCCACCGGCAGTGCCGCCCACATGGTGCGATAGTGCACGATATCGAAAGTATTGTCCTCGAGCGTGTCCCAGATCGCTTCGCGAAATGCCAGTGCGCGATCGAGGTAATTCTCCTCCGCTGCCGAGATTATCACATGCCGCACGCCGTGATAGTCCGCGGTCGTCGTGCGTGCGCCCAGGCTCAGCAGCGTGACGTCATACCGCTCCGCCAGCGCGCGCAGGAAGTAGGTGACGTGCGTGCTGGCACCCTTGGGGGAAGGGATGATATCGAAACAGACATAGAGCACCGTGGATCGGCCGGCCATGACGCCGTATTGTAACATATCCGTCCCCCTTGCAGGATTGAGTCCGGCGCATTACACTGGAGGAGTCAGCATGCCGTACTGCGAGGAGGTCTCCATGCCGCAAACCTTTGCTATGACAAACAATGTCGAGCAGATCGTGAACAGCATCCGCTCGCTGCAATCGCAAGACGCATTTATCGAGGAGCAAGTAAAGGTGACGGGTCGCACCGCCGGTTGGTGGTGGGCGGGGCTGGTGGCCAGCATCATCCTGACGTTTATCAGCTTGAACAACGCACCCAGCCTGGTCGTTGTAACCCTGCCCGCCGCACTCCTCTGCCTGATCATGGGCATTATCTGGTCGTCCCGTAACGCGAAGTGTAAAAAGCAAGACCGGGAGAACCGCCGTATTGAGTTGGCACGGACGTTTTTTGAGGTGATCGGTCATGATGTGCCGCGCCGCAACCAGTGTGCGGTCAGCATCAGTTTCGACGATTATCGCATCCATGGCCAACTGGTCGAAAAGCAGAAAGCCGGATTCTTCGGCAGCATCCGCACCTTCAAATACCGGGATTCCTGGTTCTCCGCGCGCGGATTGCTCTATGATGGCAACCGTTTTCGCCTCACCATTGACCAGACGATTCACCGCAAAGAAAAAGCAAAGCGTAAATACACCAAAATCAACGAGCGCATCGAAGAGCAGATCACGCTGGTGCTGAAAGTATCGGCGGAGACATATCCCAACCTGCCGCAGTTGCAACTGACACCGGGCAAATTCAACGGCTTGCACATCACCCGGACCGATGTGCGCAACGGCATGGTACGCGTGCGCTGCGAAACTCCGCAGGCGACAACTGTAAAAGGCCGCAGCGGCACACAGGCTTGGGGTTACGACAACCTGGCCGACGGTGCCACCCTGCTGAAACTGTTCGTATTCGTCTACAGCAAATTGCAGGACTGCCGCGCCGCGCAGGCAGCCCCCGGATAACGCGGCACCCATGTACGATCTCACCACCTTCCTCGAAGATGCCGCGCTGCGGGCCGAGTTGCACGCCGCCGTGTATGACGGCGCGCCGGTCCGCCGTCTGCGCGACGCGAAGATCAAGCTCACCGCGCGCTGCAATCTGCGATGCGCCTTCTGCCCGTTCTGGCGCCTCCGTCCGGCTGGAGAACTCGCCACCGACGAACTGAAGCGCGTGCTGGACGACCTCGCCGCGCTCGATTGTCGGAAAGTCCACTTCTCCGGCGGTGAGCCGTTGTTGCGCACCGATTTGCCGGAGATTGTAGCCCATGCTTCCGGATTGGGGCTGCGCGTCGCGCTCACGACCAACGGCACGCTGCTCACCGCGGAACTGGCCCACGCACTGCTGGCCGCGCGGCCGCACAGCATCACGGTATCACTGGATGGGCCTACACCGGAGTTGCATGACGGGCTGCGCGGAGTGAAGGGGGCGTTCAAGCGCACGGTGCACGGACTGAAGCACTTGCGCCGGGCGAAAAAGGCGTTGAAGACGAAGACGCGCATCCGGCTGAATATGGTACTCACTCGCCATAATTACTATGCGTACCCTGACCTGCTGGCATTAGCGGGCGAGTTAGGCGCCACCGACGTGGTGCCGTTGCCGGTGGACGAAGGCGGTAAAAGCAAGAACCGCCTGCTGTCATGGCAACTGCAGGAATACACTGCGACTATCGCTCCCGCGGTGGCGGCGATCCGCGCGCACTGCGGCTTCAGCACCGCGTCGCACCTGATCTACCCCTTCGGCACGGTGAAGGACGACCTGCGTCACGCCGCCGCGACGGAGTATGCCCGCGGCTATTTTCGCGACCACCTCTGTTATGCCCCGTGGTTGACCACCCTCATCGATTGGGAAGGCGACGTGTGGCTGTGCTGCATGACGCGCGGCAAGCTCGCGGCTCAGGGCAACGTGCGCCACACCTCCTTTCGCGATATTTTCCTCGGCGAGCAGTATCAAGCCGTGCGCCGCCAATTCCTCACCGAGCGTTTGGCATTGTGCCACCGCTGTGATAATTACCTGGCGGAGAACAGGCTGTTGGAGCAGGCGCTGGCGACACGATGATGCATGATGTTTCCTCCTGCCATGCAACAGATTGGCGCACCCCGCGTATTGCAGTATGATAGGACTGACGAATGAGGTGCGATATGATGCAATCACTCTGGTGCTGCTGTCTGTTGGCGATATTGCTGGTTGCCGCGTCAGGCGCGCGGGCGGTGCAATACGACGCCGGCAGTCCGATCACGATGCGCGTGAAGGTGAGCGCCTATACGGTGATGCCGGGGCAGCCGGTGAACCTGACCTTATCAGCCGCCGATTCCGACGTGCTGGCAGACGCTAACGGCGTGGGTCGCGAGCGGGTGAATGATCCCGTCACGTTAAGCTGGGAGACGACGGCGGGTACGCTGCAGGTGATGTCGGTAACGAAGAATCCGGTCAACCTGCTGTGGATGGGTCCGATGAAGCCGGGGTATTACGCCATTTTCCTCACCGCTGACGACGGCGGGCGTTATGCTGATGAACCACCGGTGTGCCAGATTATCGAGCTGACCGTCAGTGATCCGCTGGGGAAAATATCACCCGCCGTGCGCGTGTGCGCCACCCCGCAGACCATCACACTGAATCGCGGCGGCTCGACGACCATCACCGCGCAATTGTTCAACAGTGACATAGCCGGCAAGAAAATATCCTTTTACACCACCGGCGGCACGTTGAGTGCCGACAGTGCCGTGACCAATGCGACCGGAACCGCCACCGTGCAGTTGCGGGTGGAAGAGGACGACCGCGGAACCATTACCGTGGCGGCGTTCTATAGCAATACCACCTCGACGACCACGGTGGAAGTACGGGAAGGGAAACCCGGACCGCAACCGCGCCCGCACCGGCCTGATCGCCCGGATCCGCCGGTGCTGCCGGGACGAAATCCGTTAGGATTCATCCTCGACGTCTATCCGTCCACCCTGCCTGCCGACGGCGCCAGCACCGCCACCGTGCGGTTGCGGTTAACCGATTCGCGCGGGATTGGCATTGCGCGCCAGGTGGTGCTGTTTCGTACCACGCTGGGACGCATTATGCCGTACCGCGCGATCACGGATATATACGGTATTGCCACCGTCCAGCTTACCGCGGCGGACGCGGCCGGCGGCGGCTACATCACCGCCGACGCCGGTAATCTGCGGGGCTACGCGCCGGTGATCTTCACCGAGATCGAGGACACCCTGCCCCGGCAGCCGCGCATCTTTCTCAGCGTGGATCCCACCGAAGCCGCCGGGGATGGCGCGGGTGAGGTGCACCTGGAAGTCCTGGTGCTCGACAACGACGATCAGGCGATGATCAACATCCCGGTGACCTTTTCCGCGACGCTGGGCACGCTGCGTAACACGCGGGTGACAACCGATAACGATGGGCGTGCCGCCGTGACGTTGCTCGCAGCCGATCGACCCGGCTTGGCGGTGGTCACCGCCCAGGTGGAGCAGGTGACCGCGGCCAGCCAGGTGGCGTTCACCGGCCCGACGGTTGCCGCGGTGGGGCTGGACGTGCGCGGGTGGAATGGGCAGCAGACCAGTTTCGTGGCGGATAACTGGATGCGCCGGCAGATTCAGACGGAAAAGGGAACGCAGACCGCCTCATCCCAGCGCCTGCAGATTCTCGACTCGGGCGGTAAAGTGACGAAGGAATACGCCATCAGCGCCTTCGGCATGCTGATTCGCGATCAATTCGGCGCCGCGCACGGCTTCGTAACCGAAACCGACGGCAAAGCCCAGGTGACGCTGTTGCATCCCGACGGCGCCATCGACCGTTATCTGTCCATTACGCTGCCCATCGGCAGCCATGTGACGGAAGCACGCTGCGCGGCCACGTCCGGGCATCTGCTGGTTGCCGCGGCACAGCCGGACGGCACCCAGCCGCAGGTGCTGTTCTTCGCGCCGGACAATGCCGCCTTGCTCACGCTGCGCGAGGGCTTGGAGGCACTGCCGCTGATGGCATTGAGTGGCGACGGCTATCTCGCTCTCGCGCTGCCCGGCGGCTCAGTGCGCCTGTATAACCCGACGGGAGCGCTCGTGTGCGAGGGACGGCGTACGGACGGCTTGCCGGCCACCGGCATCACGCTGCCCGATGACGGCCAGTGGGTTGCCGTAGCGGCGGCACAAACTGATCGGCAGCCGGCGATCAGCATTTTCACCCGTCAGGGCGGCGCGCCTTTTGCCGTGTTCCGGTTGGCGGCACGCGCACTGGTGCCCGTTTCCAACCGCGCGCTGGCGGTGAGCACGGAAACGCAGACGTTGTTGTTGAATGTGGAATCCCGGGAGATCGCCTGGAAGCTGCCGGGTGGTTTTACGCACTTTCTGACCGCCGGCGAACTGGGAGTGCTGGCACGGCGCGATCCCGCTGGTGTCAACGCCGCACAGGTGAGTGTGGTGCGGCTGCGCGATGGTCAATCTCTCGCCACGCAATCCTTTGAGCTGGGCGAAATCACCGGCATGCTGCCGCCCGACGACGCGGGCAACGTCGGTCTGCTCTCCACGCGGTATGCTTTCCGTATCGCATTACCGCGGGAGAAATAAGGGTATGGACCGCAGATTGCAAAACCGGCGATCCGGAAAGCGCACGTTGCTGAGAATAATGTGACCCTGAATCCATCCTGCAGCAGGGATTCTGGGACTGGCGTCTAATTTAAGGCGCAAGCCCGCTTCGCTATCCGAACCCCTCCACGGATAGTGGGGCGGGCGTGTTTTCAGGAGTTTGCGCATGATGATCGAGTCGCACGGGATGCAACAATTCGCTGGTCCGCGCGTGGCGGTGGTGGGTCCCGGCGCGTTGGGCACGCTGTTTGCCGCCCGACTGGCGTTGGCGGGTGTGCCGACGCTGTTGCTCGATTATCAGTCCGAGCGCGCGCAGGCGCTGACAAAGAGCGGTTTGCGTCTGCATGATGTGGCCGGCGAGCATCCGGTGCGCGTACCGGTGACTGCCGATCCGCGCGCGTTGGCGCAGGTGGATATCGCGCTGGTGCTGGTGAAAGCCTATCGCACGGACGACGTGGCCGCGCTGCTGGCGGATTATCTGCCGCCGGACGCCGTGGCCGTCACCCTGCAAAACGGGTTGGGCAACGTGGAAATACTGCAGCGCCACCTGGGCAGCGAGCGCGCTTTCGGCGGTTCCACCACGCAGGCGGCGATATTGGAATGTCCCGGCGTGGTGCGCGACACCGGCAGTTGGCCGACGGTGCTCGGACGTTCCGATGGCCGTCCCGACGCACGACTGGACGACGTGGTCGCGGTGCTGTTACGGGCCGGCTTCGCCGTGTCGATTACCCAGGACCTGACTGCGGCGCTCTGGGGCAAGGCCATTCTCAACGCTGCCATCAATCCGGTGGCCGCCCTTACCCGTCTGCGCAACGGAGCGCTGGCCCTCCATGAACCCATACTGAAGCTGATGACCGCCGCCGCGCGCGAAGCCGCCATGGTGGCGCGCAAGCAGGGAGTGCGCATCGCCCGCCAGGACTGGCGTGCCCGCCTGCTGACCGTCTGCCAGGCCACCGCGCCCAACGTCAACTCCATGCTTGCTGACGTGTTGCATGCGCGCCGGACTGAAATTGACGCCATCAACGGCGCCATCGTGCGCACCGCCGAATTGCACGGCTTGCAAACGCCGATCAACCGCACCCTCTGGTATCTGATCGCCGCAAGCGAGGGTGCGTATCACGAGCGGGTGGGCTAGTAGTCGACCACAGGGGATCACCGATGCAGGCTACCAAACAGCAGATCACTTTTGCTGACAACGAGCGTATCCTCCTCCAGACCTTCTTGCGCGAAGGCGCCCAAGCGACGCGCGCCTGTGTCTTACTGACTGCCGACCGTGGTGATACCGGAACACATGGGTGCTGATCGATGTTCGCTCCCACACGATGGCATTGCGCAATATCCGTGCTGGCGTATTCAGACAAAGCGATTTTCGCAGAAATTATCCGCAATGCGCTCGCTATCATCTCGGAGGTCTGTTTGCGCCTGGCGGCGGCGATGTTCCTGGCAGGGATGTCCGCATACACGCGCGGAACGCCACCTTGCCAGCCACGAGCAATCCTCCACGATCTACCAATGATCCTGTTTCGTACAGTTTCGACGGGCGCACTTCACTCAAGTTTGGTTTCATATTTATCTTTACTAAATTTAAGACTATGTATGCTGACGAGTGAATGTGGTGTCATTGCAAATGACTGTTCTGTGAAAAGCGCAGGAAGACGTTGTTACGCAAAGGGAACCGCACAGGGTATTCGTCCGTCCTTGGGAATAGAGCACGATGTTGCGCGGTTCGAACCTTTGTCGGGAGGCCAATTATGCGGAGTCGAATGTGGGTCAGTATACTCGCCATCAGCATGCTGGTGACGGCAGCCATGGCACAAGAGGCGCCAGCGCCGTTGACCGAGGCGGTGGCGGTGCAACTGGCGCTGCAACATCAACCCATGATCCGCGCCGCGCAAGCTGAGGCGGGGATGGCCCAGGCACAGGTCGGTATGGCGCGCTCGGAGGCGGCACTGCAAGTGTCGGGCAATGGCCTGGCGGTCGCGTCTTCGATGCGTAATAACCTTGCGGTGCCCGGTGTGATGCCGCAAGCCATTCTCCAATCGCAGGACCGGACGTCGCTGGATCTCAACGGCATGGCCATGCTCCCACTCTATACGGGGGGACGCATCGAGAGCACAATACGCGCTGCGCAACTGAGCGCCGGTGCCTCTCAATATCAGGTGACCGCGACACGGACGCAAGTAGCCGCTGAAGCGCGCATGCGTTTTGCGGAATGGCGGCAGTCACTGGCCATGTTGACCGTCGCGCAGGATACCGTGACCGCACAAACCCGGAATGCTGAAGTCACACAGCAACTCTTTGATGTCGGGAAGGTACCACGGTTTGATGTCCTCCGTGCGCAAGCGGCGCTGAAAGATGCCCAACAGCAGGTGGCAAATGCGCAGGCTGATGTCACCATATCTCGTGCGCGTCTGGCCCAAGCATTGGGTGTGCCGGCCACCTCGCTCGCGCTCACGCCGGCTGATGAGCCTGTGCCAACTGCCCCCGCCAATGCACTGGAAACGGCATTAGCACGACGTCCGGACCTGCTGGCGGCGCAGCAGACGATTGCCGGCGCTGAAGCGACGGTCAATGCGCGGAAAGCGAGTTACAAGCCCCAGATCTATGCCGTGGGGATGGTCGATGTCATCGCGCCGGCGGATATGGGGCAATCGGCCGGACTGACGGTCGGCGTGGTGGCTGGTATCCCGATGCTGGATGGCGGACGGCGGAAAGCAGAAGTGCAGGAAGCCCGGCAAGCCGTGACGCAAGTCCAGGCCATGCGGGAAACGCTGGAGTTACAGGTGCGCGCGGATGTCGCGGGTGCGGAAGCGCGGGTGACCGCAGCGCACCAAAATATCGAGACCGCAACCGCACAGGTAGCCGCGGCGGAAGAAGCGTATACGGTGGCGCAAGCGCGCTATACCGGCGGTAAAGGGACGATTGTCGAATTACTCGACGCCCAACGTGCCTTGACGGAAGCGCGCCAGCGTCTAGTGACGGCCCAGACTCAATATCGGGGAACGCTGGCCGCATTGTACCAGGCCATCGGGGTGGATACGGTCGAGACCACGGCACCAACCCAGACGCCTGCCGTGATCGCCCTGTAACGCGTCGGTGCATGACGATACAAAAGGACGGTGCACATGAAATACTTGCTGTTGATAAGCGCGATGCTCCTGGTCCTGGTGGCCAGCATGGCCTTTGCCACAGAAACGCAAATCGCAAAAGCCGGGAAATATTCCGTGGCTATAACCATGCATCCTGCACAACCGATCGTCGGTGACAATCACGTCACCTTGACGATTACAGACGGGAAGGAACCGGTGAAAGGCGCAGACATCTCTCTTCATATCGATATGGTGGGCATGTCGATGCCTGCCGATATAAAAGCGTCTCCCGGCGGCGAAAATGGGCAGTATGTCGCCGAAGTGAATCTCGGCATGGCAGGTCAGTGGAAACTCACCGCCACCGTGCATGCAATGGCCGGTATGGTGATGGACGGCGATGGCAAGGCCACGTTTACAGTGACCGCACAGCCAGCAACCAGTGGAGACGCATCGGCACCGGCGACACCCGCCGCCCCCACCGGACTCCCCTGGCCATTGATAATTGGCGTGGTGGCAGGAATCGTGGTGGTTATCGTGATCACGCGCAGGCATCGCCTACAGACTCCAGGTGCATAACTGTTGACCGGGAAGGTACATCCCCACGGCCTGTTGTTTTCGAGGGGTGGTTCAGAAGGAGAAGATGATGAGACATCTCTGGGTATTGCTCGTCACGGCGGTACTGCTAAGTACCAGTCTGGCATTTGCGGCGGGTTCGGTGACGACACGGGCTGGGAAGTATACCGTTGAGTTGTCGAGCCGGCCTTCGCCGCCGACCGTGGGGGAGAACCTGCTGGTCATCACCATCAGGGATGGGGAAAAGCCACTCACTGGTGCCGGTGTCGATGTGCATATCGACATGACCAGCATGCCCATGCCGGCGGATGCGAAAGCGACGCCAGGCCGCAATGATGGGGAGTATGGGGCGACGGTAAACTTCTCGATGGCGGGCGCTTGGAAGGTCGATGTTTCCGTCCAGCAGATGGCCGGCATGAAGATGGATGGCGATGGCACCGCCCATTTCCTGGTGGAGACCGGGAAAGGCATCACCGCCAAAGGCGGCGGGTTGGCGATCCCCTGGTTTGACCTTTTTGTCTTGCTGATTCTCGGTGTCACTGTCGTCACCATCATCTTTTACCGGAGGATCCCGGACAAGCAGCGCGGCTATCTCGTCGGTACACTGACCTTGCTTATCGTGCTCGTGGGAACTATTGCCATCGTGAAGAAATATCGCGACCCGAAAACCTCGACGGTTGTCGCTTCCGCGAATATGGATATGAGCACCCAGGCGGCGCCGGGCACGGTGGCGGTGTCGACGGAAACCGCCCGGGCTGTGTCGTTTCAGGCGAGTGCCACCTATACCGGCTCGGTGGTGCCCGATGTCGAAGAGGATGTCTATCCGCGGGTAACCGGTCGGCTGGTCGCCATGTCGTTATACCCGGGAGATCGTGTAGCGCGCGGACAGGTTGTCGCGATGTTGGATTCCGCAGAATTAGCCGCCAAGGAAACCCAGGCATTGTATGGGAACATGGGGGCAAACCAGGAAATTGTCGCGGCGAATGCCGATATCTCCTCTGCGCGTGCCAGTCATGCCAAAGCGTTGAAAGCCGTTGACCAGGCCCGCGCGCAACTCACGCAGGTGCAGGCCGCCGCCCGCGCCGCTGATGGTTCCGTGAAGGCCGCGCAGAGCGATGTCAATAATGCCCGCCAGATGGCGAAAGAGGAGGACGGGGCCGTCCTCGCGGCGCAAGCCGGGATTGACCAGGCCAATGAAGCTGTCATCCAGGCGCAGAGCGATGTCGAGAGCGCACAAGCCGATGCCGACTACTGGATCACGGAAATTGCCCGTGAAAAGAAACTCTATGAGCAAGGGGCTATCGCGAAAGAGGAATTGGATCGCGAGACTGCGCAGGCGGCGGCAGCCAACGCGAAGGTGAAGCAAGTCAAAGCAGGGGTTCGCACCGCGGAAGCCGGCGTTACACGTGCCAAACAAGAATACGCCCAGGCCCAGGCCCGTCAGGGGGCCGCGCAAGCAGCGATCACGACCGCGGAAGCCCGACTGGAACAGGCGCACGCGGATCGCGATAGCGCCCAGGGGCGGATCACGGAAGCACAGGCAGGCATCGCCACGGCGGAAGCCGATGTGCACGCCGCCACCGCCGGAGTGACCGGGGCGTCCGCGAAAGCCCAGGTGGCCACCACCACGTCCTTGCAAGCCCGCGCGGCTTTGACCGAGGCCAGTACCGTTCGTGGGTATACGACCATTCGTTCCGCGGTCGGTGGCATCGTGACCGCCCGTAATATTTCACCAGGCGTGCTGGTGCAGCCGGGGATGTCCATTCTGAAGATCGCGAAGATTGATGCGGTGCGTATCCAGGCCAATGTTTCGGAAGCGGATCTGGGGCAAATCCAGATGGGACAACTACTGACGGCTCACGCCGTAGATGTGCCGGGGCGCGTCATCACCACCCGCATTTCCGCCATCTTTCCGGCACGAGATACCACCGCGCGCACGGCGATTGTCGAAGCCCGCGTGGCAAATCCCGGTGCCCTGCTGAAACCCGGACAATATCTGTCGGTGCAAATCAACCTGGGGAATACCTCCCGCATGACCATCACCATACCGACGAGTGCATTGATTACCCGTGATGGGCTGTCCAGTGTGTTCCTTGCCGCGAATGACGGGATGCGGACGGTCGCCAGACGTGTCGCCGTGACCACCGGACGCGTGAGCAATGACCGGACGGAAATCCTGACCGGGGTGAAGGACGGTGATCAGGTGATTACCTCCGGATTGTCTAATCTCCATGATGGGGATGCGGTGACGGTGGTTCAGCAGGCCCTAAGTCCAGTGCCTACCTCAAGGCTGCCCATGTCGGCATCACCGGTATCCACTCCTACCGGGCGATTGTCAGGCATGGAGGATGCAGCAGACGTTGTCACCCCCAAGGGTACTGCGCCGCCCGTTTCGCCCAATACTGCCGTCTTGCCAAAGTCTACAGTTCAACACCCGGCGTCGCGGCAAGACAAAGGCACCAATGGTGAGATAACGGTGACGATGCCCACGACCGGTCGGCCGACCGCGGATACCACGAAGTGGTACCACTGCCCGATGCATGTGGATATGGAGAGTACCAAACCGGGCAAATGCTCCAAGTGCGGGATGGATTATGTCGTCTTTGAGAAGAAGAAGTAACTCGGTAATGAGACGTGACGCATTGTGTTGCCAGGCATGTCGTAGCAGATAGAGGAATGCAGATGCAGACCAACGTACCGCAGCGGATTGCCACCGCGCTCCGTGAGACGACCTTCAATATTTCGAAGTGGAGTATCGACCACCCCTACCCGGTGATCGCGTTTTATGTCGGCGTCGTCATCCTGGCGATCATCGCCATCGGCGGCTACATGCCGCGGCGGATGATGCCGTATGTGCAGAGTCCGATGGTCGGCGTCGTCTCCATGATGCCGGGGCTTTCGGCAGAAGAAATGGAGATGTATATCTCCAAGCCGATTGAAGAGCAGATGGTCAATGTCAAAGGCCTGCGCTACCTGCGCTCCAGTTCGCAAGATGGTCTGTCGATTGTGTCGTTGGAATTTCCGTATGGCGCCGACATGAAGAAGGCGCTCTTCGACGTGCAGTCGTTGATGAACGTGGCACAGTCCAACTTGCCGATGACCGGAGCCAACCTGAAACCGTCCTGGGTATTGGCCATCGATCCGCTCAACCTGCCGGTGCTCTCGCTTTCCCTCACCGGGGATGAACGGTGGACGCAGGATCAGTTGCGCGAACTGGCGGACAATGAAATCGTCAACCGGCTCAAAACGGTGCCGAATGTCTATTCGGTGGTGCCGTTTGGCGGGTATCGCCGGCAACTGCAGGTGATCGTGGACCGCAATAAGCTGGCGGCGTATGGGCTGAGCATCACCATGGTGCGCGATGCTATCGATAAGTACAACGTGGCGAAGCCCGGTGGCACGCTCACCTCAGGCGCAAATGAAGCGATTGTGCGCCTCGATAGTAAAGTGCGTAAAGCGGAGGATCTGCTTGCTCTCCCGATCATGTCGGTCACCTCGGCGGCAACAAGGGTACCGGGAGAGGTCTCCCCCAATACGGTGCCGCGCACGGTGTTCTTGCGCGATGTCGCGACGGTGGAGGATACCCACTGGGAACGACGGAGCGCCTATCACTACGTGCATGATGGCAAGGTCGACAAGTCCATCGAGGTGGCGGTGCTACAAGATCCGGATGCGTCGTCGCCCAAGGTGATCAAAGGGGTGCAACAAGAGCTGACGAAGCTCGAACAGGCGTATCCCGGCATCAAGTTCGATGTGGCGTATGACAATGCGCACTTCGTCGGTATCCTCTTTAAGAACATGTTCGAGGAACTGGGCATTGCCATTCTGCTCACGGGTATCGCCGTCCTCTTCTTCCTCGGCGAATGGCGCGGCACGCTCATCAGCCTGACGACCATCCCCATCTCGCTGGCGATGGCAATTCTGCTGCTCATCCCGATGGGGATGACACTTAATTCCAGCACGCTCATTGGATTGTTGCTGGTGATCGGACGGTTGGTGGATGACTCAATCATTGATATTCACGCGGTAGAACGCCATCTGCGCATGGGTAAGAACTCGCGCGATGCCACCATCGACGGCATCACCGAAGTGCGCCTGTCGGTGATTGCCGCCACCGTGGTGCTCTGCTTGGCCTTGGCGCCGCTGCTCTTTAGCGGCGGTATTACTGAGCAGATGTTCGTCGGTCTGGTTTGGCCGATCATCCTGGGGCTGTTGGCCTCCATGCTGGTGTCCTTCACGCTCACCTCGATTATGGCGGCGGCGTTGCTGAAATCCCACGAGGAGTTGACGGCGGAGCGCAGCAGTTGGTTCTACGTGTGGATACTCAGTCCCGTGCAGCAATGGCTGGCGGCGTTGGAACACGGGTATGAGCGGCTGATCCGCTGGATGCTCAAGCATCGGTTCGTCAACATGGCGCGTGTGCTGGCGACGATTATCATCGGCTTCGGGTTTTACTACTTCATTGGCTCTGAAATGATGCCGTTGGCCGATGTCGGACAGGCGTATGGCGCGCTCGAGATGCAACCCGGTACGTCCTTTACCGCCACGGAAAAGGCGGTCGACCAGATTGAGCAGATGATGCTTCAACATCCGGAAATCGAGAAAGTCTCGACGGAGGTTGGTGCGGAAACGGCCTTTGAAGCGACCGGCGCCTATTACACCGGCTATGCCATGCCGTCCGTCAATGCGGCGACGTTCATGATTACGCTCTCGGATAAGACCGACCGTAAGAAGAATATCTGGCAGGTGATTGATGCCGTGCAACAGCAAGCCATCGCGACCATCCCCGGCATTCGTCGCTTCCAGATCAAGGAGATGGGGTCGGACGTGATGGCGTCCTCGGCGGCGCCGGTCCAAATGCTGGTGTATGGCAAAGATCCGCAGACTATCGCCGATCTCGGCAATCAAGTCGGTGATATTGCCCGCAAGACGCCGGGCATGTACCAGGTAGCCACTAGTTGGGATATGTCGCTGCCGGACTACGAGGTGAAGGTCGATCCGGTCAGCGCCTCCCAGGTGGGGATGAGCGTCGCGGAAATCGCTGACCAGGCTTACTATTCGTTGAAAGGTGGGCTGACGAGTGAGTTTTGGCGGTTGCCCAATCTCCGGCAAAACACCATCCTTGTGCGTTATGCCCAACAGGACCGTGCCGGCGCCGCCGACCTGGCGCACACCTTTATCACCACACCGGATGGACGACAGGTGCCGCTGAATGCCTTGGCAACCATCACCTATCGCCAGGCGCCATCGGTCATCGAGCATGACGGCATGCGCCGCGCGGTGAATATCATGGGGTATTATCGTCCGGGCAGCCGTCCATCGATGGACCTGTCGATGGACGTGCAGATGCAGGCGATGCAGCAGTTGAACTTCCCGCCGGGGTATGGCATCGAAGTGCGCGGCGACATGACGCAGATGATGGACTCCTTTAAACGGCTCCTCATCGGGTTATTGCTGGCGGTCATCTTCATTTACCTGATTCTGGTCGCGCAGTTCCGCGGTTTCCTGCAACCGTTGCAGATGATCTTTTCGCTGCCGTTAGAGTTGTCGGGCGTGTTCCTGTTCCTGTTCCTGATGCACCAGGCGTTCAGCACGGTCTCGATTCTCGGTGTTATCGTGCTGACGGGCATGGACATCACCACGGCCATTCTACTGATCGATTTGATTGTGAAGTACCGTGAGGAAGGTGTCCCGCGTGACGAAGCGGTGGCGACGGCGTGCCCACAGCGGTTGCGTCCCATTCTCATGACGGCCATGATTTCCATTATTGCCATGGCGCCGGTGGCCTTCTTCCCGAAGACGGGGATGGACGCCTACAGCCCGCTGGCAACCGCCGTCATCGGCGGTCTGGCTGTCGGCACGATTCTGTCGTTGCTGGACATCCCGATTCTGCATACCTATGCCGACGACTTTATTCAGGCACTGGGACGGTTGCGGCGTCGTCTTCTCCGCACGCCGGCGATGGAGCCGGAGCGGGGATTCGTGACGGACAAGGAGTAACAACGGATGAAATTACGCATTGGCGCGGGAACAATAATCACGGTACTGCTGGCGTTGGCCATTGGCGGTTATGGCGTCTACCAGCAGCAGCGCATCGCCACCCAACCGCCGGTGGTGGAACGACTGGTACAGGGGATGACACCCCGTGGAATTACGCCCACCCCGGAGTTTCTGCTCCGGCATCGAAGCGATCTCCGGTTAAGTGAGACGCAAGTACAGCGTATCCGTGCGATTACGGTGGCGTATCGGAAAGATCTCGCACCCTACCAACGGCGGATGAAGGCCGTCTCGGCGAATTATCAACGACAAATGGAACGGGCGAAAACGAAAGCACATCTGAGTATACAGGAGATCCAGAATGCCGGTGGTGATGTCCAGCAGCTATCGAGTATCGTCGTCACGACACGGCGAGCGTACTGGCAGCAAGCGCGTGCCGTACTGACTGTGTCACAGCGGACACAGGCGGATCAATTAGTCACCCAGGCGACGCTGCAGGATTTACGGTGAATACATGTGTCATCCGTGCCATGCACGGCAATAGGGGGCAAATGGGTCAATTAATAACGTCTGACCCCATTTACCTGATCGTGGTAGGTATGATGTTCTCCTGAAGCATGAATGATCCTGCTACTTACCGCAGTACGCAATATGTAGCGATCCCACCTCCAAAGGTGTTAGTCATCATCCATGGCCGTACGGATGCGGTCGAACTCCTGCTCCAGGGTGATGAAGGCATCGACGAGTACCGGGTCAAAGTGTTTGCCGCTTCCCGCAAGGATGATCTCCCGGCTCTTCTCGTGGGTGAAGGCGTCCTTGTAGCAGCGTTTGGAGCGCAGGGCGTCATACACGTCGGCCACGGCCATGATACGCGCTTCGAGGGGGATGGTGTCGCCGGTCAAGCCATCCGGGTAGCCGCTGCCGTCCCATTTCTCATGGTGGGAGCGCGCAATGGCGACCCCCATGTTGATGAACGTGTTGCGCGGATAGCGCTCACTCGCCGCTTCCAGGGTCTGAGCGCCGATCACGGTGTGCTGCTTCATGATCTCGAATTCTTCTGGGGTAAGCTTGCCTGGCTTGAGCAGGATAGTGTCGGCGATGCCGACCTTGCCGATATCGTGAAGTGGGCTGGCATGGTATCGCATACCCGTTGGGAGTGTACATAACCAGATCGTGTTCATTCCCAAGGTCCGGCGGAAAGTGCTGTATGGCCAACTCCACAAAGAATGGGGACGAGTGCTCGCTGATCTGACCCGGCAGAAAGAGTGTGAGATCATTCGTGGGAGTGTACAGCCGGACCATGTTCATATGAAAATTTGTATCCCACCCAGGTATGCCGTGTCACAGGTGATCGGGTTCACCAAGGGGAAGAGCGCCATTGGGATTGCCCGGACCTATGGTGGACGTAAGCGGAATGTTGTGGGCGAACATGTCTGGGCTCGCGGGTATCATGTCTCCATCGTGGGCAAGGATGTAGCGGTGATTCGCGTCTATACAGTGCCTTCAACTCCTCGGCGCTATGCTGCCACTCGACTTTGACGTACACGTGGACTTATTGACAAACACGGATGTTTAATATCCAAGTGTATCAGCAGACGATACTTCGCGCAGATCGTGTAATTCAACTAATCCTGCCATCCCATAAATCACGGTTCAGACAACTCAATCATCGGCATTCTACGCTGCCGGGGGAGGAGTCTCCCCCGGCAGCGGCTAATCTGGATACCATGCGCTTTTTGTTCGTGCTGTCGCTGGTGTTGCCGGCATTGCTCAGCTTCCCCGCGCGGGCGGAACAGCCGTGGGCGTTGCCGCTGCTGACCGGGGGCGGGTGCGAGTTGGGCACGCCTTTCTCCGTGCCTGCCGGCTCACCGCGCTCGCTCGCGCTCCAGGCGACGCCGGGCTGGCGTATGCAGACGGGTGTCACCTATGACGATACGCTGCATATCGATGCCACGGACGAGCAAACCGACCTGTCGGCGGAGAGCGTAGAGATGGCTCTCCGTTGGGATACCCCGCAGCAGGGGGAAGGCTGGTATCGGTTCCTCGACCGCTCCATTTCTTATGTCTCAACTTCGCCCGAACACTCCAGCCGGCTGACGTTCGCGCAGGATGACCACCGGCTTTCGCTGCGTCTGCCATTACGACGTGGCTGGCAACTCGGCGCGCGTGTCGAGTCCGTGCGCGGACAGGGTGGGGGGCATTCCACCAGCCTGGAGGGGATTGTCGGTGACGCGCCCGATCCGGGACTCAGCCTCACCGCCAATGATACCACCGCCGTGCTGTCGCTCGCCTGGCGTGGCGCGCGGGGAGGTGCGGCGGTCAACGCCGGGCAGCGGCAGACCGACCTGACGCTGTTCGTTGACGATACCGATGACCTGCGGGTGCCTTGCGTGTTTCAAGGCGCCGTGCATGGCCTCGACGGGTGGATTGTCAGGCCGGAAGGCACCTACGGGGTCGAGTGGAGAACGGGAACGCAGGACGGCAAGGACAACGTGCGGTATAACGGGCAAGTTGTCGGCAACACCACCGGCCGGCAGCAGGCGCGCCAGTGCGCTTTTTCCTTCATCAATCGCACGCGCACGACTGCGCTGGCCATCGGGACGGCTTCGTTCATGCAGGACCGTTCCGGCTATGCCATTCGCCCCAATGCGTCCGGTTGGACTGCGCTGGCTAACGGTCACTGGGAGGTCGGCAGCGTGTTCGGAGCGATTGAACGGCAATGGCGCGCCGGCCGGCGCTTTACCTGGAGATCGGCCTACCAGTTGCACCGCATCCACCTGATCGCGGACGGCTTGTATCGCGCGGGATACCTGGGAGGTCTGCTGGAGACCGACCGCAAGGCCGGCGCGGAAAATCGCCGTGGCTGGCTACATTACCTGTCGCTCGATAGCTCGGTGGGATGCGGAACGGGCCGCCTCGGTTATCGCGGGCAACTTGCGTTGCCGTTGTTCGAGCGGGATTCCGCGCCAAGCGACGGCACGGCTACCACAACCACGCGGGGCGGCCTGACACATAGCCTGTATTGGCAGCGTGAGTTTTAAGAAA
Organism: uncultured bacterium; assembly: GCA_964472305.1. Classification (GTDB taxonomy): domain Bacteria; phylum Armatimonadota; class Hebobacteria; order CAIYQO01; family CAIYQO01; genus CAYYJR01. Next base: position 10,642 of record CAYYJR010000015.1, on the reverse strand, counting down.
CTGTACGATAAATTCTCGCCGGCATCTCGCGGGTCATGTTCGCGCCATTCGACGGGGCGCATGCTCTTCGGCCTGGTTGCGTTGGAGTTGCTGGCACGTACAGCCGCATACACTCTCGGAACTCCGCCTTGCCAGCCACGAATAATCCTCCGCGATCTGCCAACGATTTCTTCGCGTGCAGTTGCTAATGCCCGGTCAGATGCCCGGTATTACCTCGCGGCGCGTGCCGGCTTTGGGTACGCCCAGCGAAAGCAGCACACTCTGCTCGCGTTGAAACGCCTGTCGCCAGTAGTCGCGATCGTTTGTGCGTTCGGCCAACTCGTATTCCAGGTGTTCGATGCGAGCACGCAAGGCGATGAGTTCCCGCGTCGCGTCGGCGGGTGTCGCAATGTGTTTGTCGTCAGCGGGTTGGGTTGCGAGATAGACGCGCCACCGACCGGTGGTGTCTTTCTCGGCGTGGAGTTCTCCCCGGCGAATCCGCGTGCGGATCTCCGTAGACGAGACGTTCAATAATCTGGCCGCTGTTTCGACTAACACGGGTTCGCTTTTCATAACGTCCCCCGTAGAGCTGTGATAGGTAGTGTGATGACAACGTCTGTGTTATGGGTAATGTGAACAGGCGCGCGAAATCCTTTCGATAGCTTATCCGCTATTGCACCTCTTATCAGTATATACCACGATGCCCGGTTTGTCCAGCGGTGGAAGGGCATGCCACAAGGAGAGCAAGTTCTATCGAACCTGCTGGGAGCATGGGGCGAGGAAACGACCGGGTTGTGATCCCTTGCCTGGCCCGGTGACGCCTGTTGCTCCCCAGCTTCCGTGCGAGCACCGCACATTGCTGTGCAAAGACGGACATCGAGAAAAGATGTGCGTTGCGATAATGACTCCACAGACACCGGGAGGGCGTATGCCGCGCGATCTGCCGCTGAGCAACGGGGCGCTGCTGGTGAATTTCGACGGGTTGTATCAGTTGCGCGACTTGTATTGGCCGCACGTGGGCCAGGAAAATCACACGGCCGGACACCCCTTTCGCTTCGGCGTGTGGGTGGACGGGCAATTTCGCTGGGACAGCGACGCGGCGTGGCAGCGCACGCTGGGTTATGCGCCCGACACGCTGGTTACCCACGTCACGCTGGCGCATCCCGGGCTGGCGCTCGAACTGGAGTGCGCGGACACCGTCGATTTTCACGAAAACCTGTATCTGCGGCGCATACTCGTGCGCAATCACGCGGCGGTCGCGCGCGAAATACGGCTGTTTTTTGCCCAGGATTTCCATATCAGCGGACATGCCATCGGCGATGCGGCGTATTACGAGCCGGAACGGCTGGCAGTATTGCACTACAAGGATAAGCGCTGGTTCATTATCAATTGCGCGAAGGGTGACGAGTACGACTGGCGGCTGGGCGTGGACCAGTGGGCGGTCGGCATCAAGGAAAGCCAGGGATACGATGGCGCCTGGCGCGACGCGGAAGACGGCGTGCTGTCGGGCAATGCCAGCGCGCAGGGCAGCGTGGATTCCTGCGTGGCGCTGCACCTGTCGGCGCCGGCGCACGGCGCCGCCGTCGGGTGGTACTGGATCGGCGTGGGCGAGGAGTTCACTGAGGTGACGCGCATCAACCGCGCCGTGCGGCAGAAAGGACCGGTCACGTTCCTGCATCGCACGCGGCATTACTGGCACCTCTGGGTGACAAAAGAGGGGGAAGAACTGTCCGCGCTGCCGCCGCTGCTGGCACGGCGCTACCGCGACAGCCTGCTGATTCTGCGCACGCAGGCGGATAACGGCGGGGCGATTATTGCCGCCAACGACTTCGATCTGGCCCGATATTACAGTGATACCTACTCCTATATGTGGCCACGCGACGGCGCCATCGCCGCCGCCGCCCTGGTGGAAGCCGGATATGCGGAGATATGCCGGCGGTTCTTCGCTTTTTGCCATACGGTCATTACGCCGGAAGGCTACCTGCTGCATAAATACAACGCCGATGGGTCGCTGGCGTCGTCCTGGCATGGGTGGTATTACGAAGGCCGCAAGCAACTGCCGGTGCAGGAGGACGAGACGGCGCTGGTATTATGGGCGCTGTGGCGGCACTTCCGGCGGTTTCGTGACGTGGAATTCATTAAGCCCCTCTTTCGCGGATTGATTGTGCGCGCGGCGAACTGGATGGTCGCCTTTCGTGATCCGCATACCGGCTTGCCGCAGCCGTCATGGGACCTGTGGGAGGAGCGGCATGGCATCTCAGCCTGGACGGTAGGCACGGTGTGGGGCGGGCTGCATGCGGCGGCAAATTTCACCGAAGCCTTTGGAGAAGAAGCGTTGACCGCGACCTACCGGACCGCCGCCGAAGAAATGCGGCGGGCAGTTGACCGCTACATGTGGGACGAGCAACATGGGTGTTATTACCGCATGCTCTATCGCCGTTCCGATGACACGCTGGAACCCGATTGGACGGTGGAAAGTTCGCTGATCGGTCTGTGGTATTTCGGCATGCTGCCTGCCGATCACCCTCGCCTCGCGCAAACGATGGAGCGGATTCGTGCTGCGTTGTGGGTGAAAACCGAGGTCGGCGGTGTGGCCCGGTATCAGGACGACCGGTATCATCAGGTGCGTGCGGATACCGCACGCGTTCCCGGCAATCCCTGGTTTGTCTGCACGTTATGGCTGGCGCAGTGGCATCTCGCCCGAGCACAAACGCTTGCCGAGTGTCGACCCGCGCTCGACTTGCTGCACTGGGCTGCCGCCCACGCGCTGCCCAGCGGCGTTATGGCCGAACAGGTGCATCCGTTCACCAGTGCTCCCCTTTCAGTCAGTCCGTTGGCGTGGAGCCACGCCACTTTCATCCTCGCTATCCTGGAGTATCTGGCGAAAATCGCGGAGTTCTCGGTGAATGAATCCGGGTGAATTCGACTGAGATCCGTTCAGTCATCGGTAGCGCGCGTCCGCTACCGGTCATCGCGTGATGCGGTGGCATGACATGCCGCCGTCCTGCCATTCTCCTCACGCGCCGGTCCCTCCGAAATGTTTGGCCAGCAACATGCGCTGTTCGGCCATGGCAATGTAGCGACGGGTGCGTTCCAGTGCGTCGGGGTTCACGGAGATCGAGGTGATGCCCCAGGTGACCAGGGTATCGCACAGGTCGGGATACACCGACGGAGCCTGCCCGCAGATGGAGGACGTGAGCCCCAGTGCGCGACAGCCGCTGATGATGTCGTGCATGGCGCGTAACACGGCCGGGTCGCGTTCGTCGAACAACTCCGCCAGGGCTTCATTGTCACGGTCGACCCCCAGCATCAATTGGGTCAAGTCGTTGGAGCCGATGGATACCCCGCTGACACCGATCTCCCGGTAATCGCGCAGGCGGTAGATGATGGAGGGCACTTCGGCCATCACCCACAATTCGAAATCGCGCTGTTGCGTCAGCCCGGATGCATCGATGAGCGCCTTGCAGCGCGCCAGCTCCCATGCGGTGCGCACGAAGGGAATCATCAGGTGCAGGTTAGGCAGTCCCAGCGCGCGAACCTGTTTAATAGCGTCGAGTTCGATGCCGAAAAGATCGGGCTCGGAGATGTTGCGAAAGCATCCGCGGTAACCGAGCATCGGATTCGCTTCCTCCCGCTCGTATTGCTCACCGCCGTGCATGCCGCGATATTCATTGGAGCGGAAATCCAGCGAGCGATACGTGACCGGGCGCGGGACAAAAGCGCGAGCAAAGCGCGTCAATTCCGCCGCCAGTTTGTCGCGCAATTCGGCGGAGTTCCCTTGCTCGAGCAGCAGACGCGGGTGCGCGCCGCCGGTCACCGCCTGCATGATGAACTCGGCGCGCAATAGTCCGACGCCATCCACGTCGCGTGCCGCGACCGCTTCCGCCATCTCCGGCTGCGCCAGGTTCACGTACAGGCGGGTGCCGGTGATGATGGCAGGGGCGACGACGGGAGCGATCGCCGGCGAGGTAAGGATTTCTTGCTTGCCGGCATACACGACGCCTTCCCGCGCATCCACCGTCACCACCTGCCCGGTGTGCAGGCGCGCGGTGGCATCGCGGGTGCCCACGATGCATGGGATACCCAGTTCGCGCGAAACGATGGCTGCGTGGCTGGTCATGCCGCCTTCGTCGGTGACGATGGCTCCGGCGATTTTCATGATAGGCACCCAATCCGGCGCGGTCATGCGCGTGACCAGTATTTCGCCCTGGCGCAATTCAGCGGACTGCGCGGGAGATTGCAGCACGCGCACCACGCCGGTAGCCCTCCCCGGCGCGGCGCCCAGCCCGCGTGCCAGCACTTCGCCTGCCGGCGCCGCGTCTTGCTCGGTATGCCCGGTGGCGGTCACCGCGCGCGACTGCACGATATACGGTGTTCCACCCTCAACCGCCCACTCGATATCTTGCGGCGTGCCGTAATGCTGCTCAATGCGCACGCCCAGCTCGGTCAGTTGTTTCACCATCGCGTCGTCGAGGCACGGCTGCTCGGCCAACGCATCGGTCAGCGTTTCGCGCACTGTCTTGCCCTCCGCGGTGCGCACGTCGCGGAAATCCTTGTGAGCGATCTGCCGGAGCACGATCTCACGCGTGTCTTTGCGCACTTCGAAATGGTCGGGATTCACCGCGCCGCTCACCACCGCATCGCCCAGGCCGAACGCCCCTTCGATGACCAGCAGGCGCGTGTCGCCAGTGGCCGGCTGCACGGTAAACATCACCCCCGCCGCCTGCGCGTCAATCATGCGCTGCACGATGACGGCTATGGCGATGCGCTCTTCCGGAATGCCCTCGGTGCGCCGGTAAAACAGCACCCTCGCACCGTACAGCGAGGCGTAGCAGCGCCGTACCGACGCCAGCAGTTCTTCCGCTCCACGCACGTTGAGGTAGCTCTCGTTCATGCCGGCGAAAGAATATTGCGGGGTATCTTCCGCGGTGGCGGACGAGCGCACCGCCACAAAGGCGGGGTCATCCGCGCCGCTCAGGCGGCGGTAGTTGTCGCGGATTGCCGCGACGATGTCGTCCGGGATTGCCAGCGCCGACACGCGCTGCTGCAACGCCTGCGCCGCCGCGTTCAGCCGCGCGGGATCGTCCACCGCCAGCGTATCCACCTGGTGCTGAATCTCCTCCGCCGTGCCTTTCGCTGACAGGAATCGTCGAAAGGCTTCCGTGGTGATGACGAATCCCGGCGGCACCGGTATCTCCGCCTTCACCAACTCACCCAGATTGGCGCCTTTTCCTCCGGCAATATTGACGCGGCCTTTATCCAGATCCTCGAACCAGCAGATCAACTCCATCGCGCACCCCTGAGTCTATCATGGCGCGAATTATTGCCAGGCGATGTCGGGAAAACGCGCGGCGTTGTCGGGAGATGGGGAAAACGGCAAGGTTGAGATAGGAGACTTCCTGACCGGCCCTATTTTTGGAGGAGCATCGGGGCGTAGTTCCAGATGTTATGCACCCAGGCGAGTAATGGGCAGAAAGCGTAAATGTGCAGGCCGGCGGCGTCGCGGTCGAAGTGCGTCAGCAGGCCATACAGGCGCATGCCGGGAGTCGCGAGACTGCCGGGGGCGGCGCCGGGAAACTGGTCGAAGGGGATAGCCATCTCGACGGAATAGCCGGTGTCGCGGTTGCCGGGCTGGTTGGGGGTACCATCCACACTGGTCGCCACGCGCAGGCCGGTTACGTTCGCGGCGACGTCATACTGCGCACCCCAGGCGGTGGTGCGTTTCGTGTTGACGGCGTCGTAGATCGTGCCGGTCGCACCCACCTCGATTTCCCAGTATTTCAGCTTCGCCGGATCAGGCAGCAGCAGAATCTCCATGCAGTCATAGTTATATACGTCATCGTCGCGTGTCATCCTGGGGGCGATGATATCGGTGTCGGTGCAGCGCATCGAGGCGTATAAGTAGCGCTCGTCCCACAGCAGACGCCAGGTCGTGGCGGGTTCCGGCACCGGCTGGCGCGAATTAAACGGATAGACTTTGGTGAACGTAACGGCATGCTGCCATGCCTTGTCGTCGGGAACGCCGTCAATGATTGGCGGTGTGTCGGTGTGGGGGATGATGATTTGCGCCGGGCGCGGCCACGACAGCCGTTGCGGACATTCAGCCAGAACGGCGCTGATGGTCATTCGCGCCGCGGCAAGCTGTGCTTCGTTGGTCGCGCTCTCGCCGGTCAACAGCGGAATGCCTCGCAGTCTGCCGCTGTTGGCACAACCGAGCACCCACTCCTGCGCCGGCGTGCCCGCCGCGGCAGCGAGCGTCTCGCGCGCCAGCTTCCCCAGTGCGACATCCTCCGGCGTCGGCGCCGCCTGTGCCGTCCACGCGCCCAGGAGCAAACCGAGCAACGCCAGTATACGAAGTCCGAGTGACATCACGCCTCCCGCATCCGCGGCCTACTCGGCCATTATACGGGCTTTCCGGTCGTGATTCCAGTGGTGCTCCCCTTTCACTGCCCATATAACCCGGGTATAATAGGCCATCGAGCGAAAGGATACCAGTCTATGTTGTCTCGCGAGCGTGTCATCAATACCATTCGTCATCAGCCGGCGGATCGCATCCCGCTTTATGGGTGGGTGGGGGCGAATATGAGCGATCCGATCACGGCGGCGTTCGGATCAGTGGCGGCGTTTGAGGATCATTATGCATTCGATTACGCCCACCTGTTCGGCGGACCGGGATGCTACGCCGCGGGAACGGTGACCGAGGGAATCGAACCGGGTGATCTGCTCGATATCCCGATGACCGATCCTAATGACATGAGCGCCTATGCGAGCGTGACGGAGGGAATTCGACACCACAAGGAAGAGCGAGGACGCTTCGTCTACATGCAGACACCGGGCATTTTCGAAGCCAATAACGGCGTGTTCGGCATCGAGAACCACCTGGCCTATATGCGGCTGTATGAGGACGAAATCGCTGAAGTGTATCGCCGTCAGGCGGAATGGAACCGCGCATTCGCCATGAATTGCCTTGACCTGGGCGTCGATATGGTGCATGTTTCCGACGACTGGGGCGCGCAGCGGGGATTGCTCTTCCACCCCGACCTGTGGTGGCAGTTGATCTATCCCAACCATAAGATCACCTGCGACGCGGTGCTGGCGCGCGGCGCGTTCTTGAGCGTGCACAGCGACGGCAACGTGAATCAGGTTATTGACGGCATCATCGACCTCGGTTATCACGTGGTGCACCCCTGGCAGGAATCGGCGGGGATGAGCCTCGATTGCTACCACGCGAACTATCGCCACGCATTCACCGTCATGGGTGGGCTGGACGTGCAGGCCACCATCGGTTTCGGTAAATTGGACGTGCTGGAGCACGAAATCACCCGCGTGCTGCGCCTGTTTGCCGACGGCGGGCTGCTCTTCTGCACCACCCACTTCGTGCAGGCACACTGCACCCTCGACGAGTTGGTCTTCGCGTATGACCTGGCCTACCGGCTGGTGCGGGAATTGGCGAGATAACCAACGCTTGAAGGCTGGCGCCAATGCTCCCGTGCACACCAATGGCCATGGTCTGCCGCGTTGCGGTGGACAATGGCATTTGTGTGTATTCACACCCAAGCGTATGCGCAAGAGAAAAGCGAAATGGCATCTGCCGAAGGTGAACAGACGGAAGTGCCTGCCGGATATCGTCTCCGGCTCTTTACTGAACACGCCGGAATCGGTATGCTGTAGGCGTTTTTAGCCAGCAACTTTTTACCGGGAGAATCAGCGTGCATATCCTTATCGTAGGTGGTGCGGGGTACGTCGGCAGCCACATGGTGAAATATCTATGCGAGCGGACGGACCACCACATCGTGGTGCTCGATAACCTGTCCAAAGGTCATCGTGCGGCGGTGCTCGGCGCGGAACTGACGGCGGGTGATTTCGGCGACGGCGCGCTGGTGGAATCCGTATGCCGCGCACACGGCATCACCGCGCTCATGCACTTTGGCGCCGACAGCCTGGTGGGCGAGTCGGTGACGAACCCGGACAAGTATTATGACAATAACGTGGTGAAAGGCAAGCGGTTGCTCGATGCCGCGCTGGCCGCCGGGGTGCGGCATGTTATCTTTTCCTCCACCGCCGCCGTGTATGGCGAACCACAGCGCGTGCCCATCGTCGAAGATGACCGCACGCAACCGACGAATCCTTATGGCCGCACCAAGTTGGCGTTCGAAGGATTACTGGAGAGTTATCGCGGCGCCTACGGGCTCAACTATACCTGCCTGCGCTATTTCAACGCCGCCGGCGCCGATCCGTCAGGATTGATCGGTGAGGATCATCGACCGGAATCGCACCTCATCCCGCTGGTGTTGCAGGTGGCGCTGGGGCGGCGCGAGACTATCAAAGTGTTCGGCGATGATTACCCCACGCCGGACGGCACCTGTGTCCGCGACTACATTCACGTCAACGATCTCGCCTCCGCGCACCTATTGGCGTTGGACCGATTGGCCCATGGCGGCGCTTCCGGCGCATACAATTTGGGCAACGGCAACGGTTTTTCCGTGCAGCAGATTCTGAAGGTGTGCCGGGAGGTTACCGGACACGCCATCCCCGCCGAAATGGCGCCGCGCCGCGCGGGCGATCCGGCCTTTCTTATCGCCGGCGCCGAGCGCGCCCGTGACGAACTGGGCTGGCGTCCACGGTTCGCTACCGTCCGCGACATCGTCGCTACCGCCTGGGCCTGGCACCACGGTCACCCGGACGGCTTCGACGAGGCATGATCGACGCATCGTTGGCAGGGGGGGCGGGCGAGGATGGCCCGCAATTATGGTATAATGCCGGTGTCATGCGTTTCGGTCTGTTGCTGGCGTGCATAGTGGTGTTGACGGTTGGTGCGTTCGCCGCCGATCCGCCGGCGCTATCCACCGGGATTACATCGGTTGCATCGGGCGATTATGCCGGCGCGGTGCTGGCGTTGCAGCCGTTGGAAGCGGAATACGCGGACGATGCGGTGCTGCAATACTGGCTGGGACGCGCGTATTACGGTCAGCGGTTATTTCGACTGGCGGCACGGCACCTGGGCCTGGCGGCCGAGCGCGATTCCCGTAATGAAGAGGTCTGCCGCTGGTACGCGCGCGCGTTGCGCCAGTCCGGTCAACTGTCGGAATCCTTGGCAGCCTACGCGGCATACCTGCCTCGTTTCCCGCAGAACAATGGTCTGCTGATCGAGTATGCCTCCACCCGCGCGCAAGCGGGCGATTATCGCGGTGCGCGCGAGAGCCTCCACTTCCTGCTGACCCGCGACTCCTCACCCGCGGTGCGCGAACAGGTCGGGGCGTGGATGCGGCTGTTGGATGGGCTGCCCGAGCACGGCAAGCTCGATCCGCCGCTGCAGCGCCGATTGGCCGAGTTCACGCTGTGCTATGCACCCGGCGAGACGGCGACGGAGACGGTCGCGGCGGAAGTGGAACGCGCGCGGAAGGCGATGAGCGAGGTGATCGGCATCCGTGTCAGCGGTTTTCGCGTGCTGCTCTTCCGCACCTGGAATGCCTATGCGCGCGAGGCGCGCATCCTGTTGCCTGAAATGAAAGAACTGCATGCGGCTGCCTTTTCGCAGCCCGGATTGCTGGTGCTGTGGTCGCCGACGGATTGGCCGCGCAGCGCGTCGGGCAATGGGCAACTCGGCGCAATCATTCGCCACGAGATGATACACCTCGCCATCGCGCAGCGCACGCAGGGACAGGGCATTCCCGATTGGCTGAACGAGGGCTTGGCGTGCTATTTCGGTGGGTGGGATGGCCTGCACCGCGAGCAGATTCCGACACCTCCGCTCACGCTGCGCGAATTGGACCGCGCCTTCAGCATGGGCGACAGCGACAGCGTGACCCATGCCTATGCACAGTCGTATGCCATGGCACAGGTGTTGGTACACCGGCTCGGTGTTGCCGAGATCCTGAAATTACTCGACCTGCTGGCGAGCGGCACCCCGTTGCAGTCAGCCTACCCGCAGGTGGCCGGCGAGTCATTGGAAACCTTCCTCACCGCCTGGCCGCAACGGCAATCCCTGCCCGCCGTCGAGTAATGCTGACCACGTGCAGGAACGGCGCCTCTTTCGCTCCCCGCTGTGCAAGGTGAGCGAATACAGGGTTGACAACGAATTGTCCTTCGTCGCGGGAGGATTTTTTTACGCGACGTGCAACTAACTATTCGAGTCTATTTTTGCCGGAGGTATTCTTTATGGCGAAACCACAACTCAACGTGGCGATGATCGGATACTCATTCATGGGCAAGGCGCATAGCGTGGGCTATCGCCAGGTGGTGCGGATGATGGACCCCGCCGCCGAGCCGGTGATGAAGCTGCTGGTCGGTCGCACACCCGATAAGGTGCAAGCCGCCGCGGCGCAATACGGCTGGCAGAAGACGGAGACGGATTGGCATAAAGCCGTCCGCCGCAAGGACATCGACATCGTTGATGTCAGCACCGCGAATGACATGCACATGGAGATCGTACTCGGCGCGCTGAAGGCCGGCAAGCACGTATTCTGCGAGAAGCCGCTGGCGATGAACCTGAAGCAGGCCACAAAGATGGCACAAGCCGCCGTCGACGCCGGCGTGAAGCACATGGTCAACTTCAACTACCGCACCTGCCCGGCAGTGGCGCTGGCCAAGCAGTTCATCGACGAAGGGCGCATCGGGCGCATCTTCCACTGGCGCGCCTGCTATCTGCAGGACTGGATCATCG